>CAWGLF010000011.1:0-64315 GCA_963823295.1 uncultured Acidobacteriota bacterium | reverse complement strand
CCGAGATTTTGAAGTAAATCTTTTTCGCAGAAAATCAAGCAGCGAACACTCCGATGCGTCCTGTATCGACGGATGCATCGGAGAGGAAATGAAAGAAGAGACCAATTATGGTTGGACAAAGAATTCGCATCCGCCTGAAGGCGTATGACTATCGCGTGCTGGACACCTCGACCGGCGAGATTGTGGACACGGCCAAGCGGACGGGCGCGCAGGTCGCCGGGCCGATTCCGCTGCCGACAGTGAAGAACAAATACTGCGTGCTGCGTTCGCCGCACGTCGACAAGAAGTCGCGCGAGGCGTTTGAGATTCGTACGCACAAGCGGCTGATCGATATTCTGGAGCCCACTCAGCAGACCGTGGATGCGTTGATGCGTCTCGATCTTCCGGCGGGCGTGGATGTCGAGATCAAAGCCTTCGAGAAGTAGGCGGAGTCTCGAAGCAGGTCCCGATCCGAAGACCGAAAAACACGGTCTTCTCCGCTCGGGATGACAGTTTTTTTATGATTGAGATTACCGAACAGAACACCGGCAGTGCGTGGCAGAAACGGCGCGCATGATGAGGGGAGAACAAGATGGCGATATCGGGAATTCTGGGAAAAAAGATCGGGATGACACAGGTCTTCGACGACCGGGGTGAGATTCACCCTGTGACCGTGGTCCAGGTCGGGCCCTGCGTGATTACCCAGTTGAAGACGCAGGCGAAAGACGGATACGACGCGGCGCAGATTGGCCTGATCGAGTTTGTGAAGAATTCGAAGATCAACAAGCCCATGGCGGGACATTTCGGCAAGCACGATGTGCCTCCGGTGCGCGTTCTGCGCGAGGTTCCGGTGGAAGCCGAACCGGCGGCCGCCGACGGCGACGGAGCCGGTGGCGTGAAGGCGGGGGCGCTGAAGGCCGGCGATAAGGTCCTGGTGGATATTTTCGCGGATGAAAAGTTTGTCGACGTGCGCGGCACCAGCAAAGGGCGCGGATTTGCCGGAGTCGTGCGGCGGCATCATTTTGGCGGCGGCCCTAAGTCGCACGGACATATGTTCCAGGTGCAGGGCTCGATCGGCGCATCGAGTTTTCCTTCGCGCGTGTTTCCCGGGCAGAGAATGCCGGGGCACATGGGCACGGACAACGTGACGGTGCGAAACCTCCGTATTCGCGGCATCGACACCGAGGAAAATCTGTTGATGCTCGAAGGCGCGGTGCCCGGGCATAAGGAAGGCTATCTCGTGATCACCAAGGCCAAGCAGCCGCCGCGCGAACGGCGCGGATTCTCGGGCGCGGGCACGGTCGATCCGCTAAAGGCTTCGAAGAAGGCTTCGGCTGGGAAGAAGAAATAAGACAATGGCAAACATTGACGTTGTGGATTTAAGCGGAAACACGGTAGGGACGCTGGAGCTGGCCGATGAAGTCTTCGGCCCCGCCCAGGTGAACGAGGCGCTGCTGTGGGAAGCGGTCAAGCATTACCGCGCCGCGCTGCGGCAGGGTACGCACGCCACGAAAAATCGCAAGCTGGTGGCCGGTTCCGGCAAGAAATTGTGGAAGCAGAAGGGTACGGGCCGGGCGCGTGTCGCATCCATCCGTTCGCCTCTCTGGCGGCATGGTGGAACCGTTCACGGACCGCAGCCGCGCTCCTACGATTATGCTTTTCCGCGGAAAAAGGCGCTGGGCGCTTTGCGCGCGGCGATCGCGGCGAAGCTGGTCGATGGACAGCTGACGGTCGTCGAATCGCTGGAGCTGAACGAGCCGAAGACGAAACTGTACCGCGCGGCTCTCGACAAGCTGGCCGTGAAGAAAAACGCTTTGCTGGTCGAGAGTGCCGGCACGCTCAGCCGCAGTCTGATTCTGGGCGCGCGCAATCTTGACAATGTCGAACTGGTGCTGGGCAACGAGGTGCATCCCTACGATCTGCTGCGATACGAGCGGGCGATCTTTTCCCGGGCAGCCATCGAGCAGTTACAGGAGACGCTGAAGAAATCCCTATCGCGGCGCAAGCTGGCGGCTGGGGCGGAGGTGGCCTGATGGACAACCTGTATCAAGTGATTCGTCGCCCGCTGATTACGGAAAAAGCGCTGGGCGCAAAGGAAACCGAAGCCACGCTGGTTTTCGAGGTTGCCACGGCGGCCACGAAAACCGAGGTCAAGCAGGCCGTTGAGGCTCTGTTCAAGGTGAAGGTCGAAGGCGTCCGGACGTCGAACTTCGTCGGCAAGGAGCGCAAGCGGGGACGTTTCAGCGGCTATCGCTCGGACTGGAAAAAGGCGTATGTGCGCCTGCAGCCCGGACAGAAGATGCCGGAGTACATCAACAATCTGTAAGCGCTGTAAGCGATGTTTCGACGTTCAGCAGTGAAACGCAGGTCGCTCGACTCCGCTCGAGATGACAACTGTGTTGTGAATCAGAAAGAGAAGAACCGATGCCGATCAAGACATACCGACCGATCACTCCGTCGCTCCGCTTCACCTCCACGGTGGTCAACGACGACCTGACGACGGATCGCCCTTATAAGCCGCTGCTGACCACGCGGAAGCGCACCGGCGGCCGCCGCAACTCGGGCGACCTGACGATGCGCCATCAGGGCGGCGGACATAAGAGAAAATTGCGGCTGATCGATTTCAAGCGCGACAAGGCCGGGGTTCCGGGCCGTGTCGCCACCATTGAATATGATCCCAACCGTTCCGCCCGGATCGCGCTGATCCACTATGCGGACGGCGAGAAGCGTTACATCCTGCAGCCAATCGGGCTTGAAGTGGGGCAGGCGATTATGAGCGGCGAGGAAGCCGACATCCTGGTGGGCAATGCATTGCCGCTCAAAAACATTCCCGCGGGCACCACGGTCCACAATGTCGAGTTACGTCCCGGCAAGGGAGCGCAGATGGTCCGCTCGGCAGGCTCAGCCGCGCAGCTGATTGCCAAGGAAGGCGAGTATGCGCTGCTGAAGCTGCCTTCCGGCGAAACCCGCAAGGTGCTGGTGGACTGCATGGCGACCATCGGCCAGGTAGGGAATACGGATCACGAGAATATTTCGGTCGGCAAGGCGGGCAGGAACCGCTGGCTGGGCATTCGGCCGGCAAACCGCGGTGTCTCGATGAATCCTGTCGACCATCCGCATGGCGGCGGAGAAGGAAAGACATCGGGCGGACGTCATCCGGTCACGCCCTGGGGTCAGCCAACCCGCGGTTATAAGACGCGCAACAACAAGCGGACGGATGCGATGATCGTCAGCCGGCCTAAGAAGAAGTAGCGGAAGCGGAAAAAGAAACGCAGGTCCCTCGCTCGCATTGCGTTCATGACTTCGCTCGGGATGACAGATTGTTTGGGAACAGGAATTCGAAGGAGAAACAATGGCACGTTCGACAAAAAAAGGACCGTTCGTCGACACCCACTTGATCGTGAAGATTGAGACGATGAACCGGGCGAATGACAAGAAGGTGGTTCGCACCTGGTCGCGGCGGTCGACGATTTTTCCGGAGATGGTCGGGCACACCATCGCGGTGCACAATGGCAGGAAATTCATTCCCGTCTATGTGACGGAAAACATGGTGGGCCATAAGCTCGGGGAATTCGCGGCGACGCGCACATTCAAGGGTCACTCCGCCAAGGCAGAGACTGCGACCAAGCCCAGGTAAGAGCGGGCCAAGTAAGAGCGGGAAAGGCAGAAGCAACGATGCAATACGAAACACAGGAATTCAGAGCCGAGGCCAAGTTTCAGCGCGTTTCTCCGCAGAAGGCCAAGCTGGTACTGGACTTGATCAAGGGCCGGCGGGTGGAAGAGGCGCTGCAGACGGTGGCCTTCGCCAAAAAGCGGGTCGCGCCGCTGGTGGAAAAGGTCTTGCGCTCGGCGGTCGACAATGCCAATTACCTGAGCGAAGAACGGGGCCTCGATCTGGACGTCGACAATCTGTACGTCAAGACGGCGGTGGCTAACGAAGGTCCGCGGCTGAAGCGGATTCGTCCGGCGCCGATGGGGCGGGCGTTTCGCTACCAGCGCAGAATTTCGATGATCCTGATTACGATTGCCGAAAAGAAGCGTCCCGAACTGGCTCATACAGTGGGCGCGGAGCCCGAGACGGGCAAGAAGACCAAGAAGAAGCCGCGGGCTGTGGCGAAGACCGCCAAGAAGCAGCCGGCGAAAACTGCGGCGACTAAAAAGAAATCAGCCGCGAAGAAAACGGCGAAGTAGGAACGGCAACGGGAAACAGGAAGGATCACCATGGGTCAGAAAGTCCAACCTTACGGGTTACGGCTGGGAATCAACAAGCCTTGGAAGTCGCGCTGGTTTGTCGAGCGGGGATACGATCGCCTGCTGGTGGAAGACGTGCTGCTGCGGCGCGAACTCAAGGATAAATTGAAGTCCGCCGGCGTTAGCTCGATCGAAATTGAGCGTCCCGGCAACAAGCTGCGGATCATCATCCGCACCGCGCGTCCGGGTATCATCATCGGCCGCAAGGGCGCGGAGATCGAGAAGCTGAAGAGCGATCTGCAGAAGCGCTCGAACCGCGAGGTCTTCATCGACATTCTTGAGGTGAACAAGCCGGAGCTGGATGCGCAGCTGGTCGCCGAAAATATCGCGCTGCAGCTGGAAAAACGCGTGAGCTTCCGCCGCGCCATGCGCAAGTCGGTGGATTCGGCTCTGCGGTTTGGCTGCCGCGGAATCAAGGTTCGCGTGGGCGGGCGTCTGAACGGCGCTGAAATCGCGCGGTCGGAGTGGTATCTGCAAGGACGTTTGCCGCTGCACACTCTCCGCGCCGACATCGACTACGGCTTTGCCGAGGCGCACACGACCTACGGCATTATCGGAGTGAAGGCGTGGGTGTATCGCGGCGACATTTACAAGGAGAAAAAGCGCGAGCCGCAGGTTGGATCGAGCATTTTCTAGGGACAGATCTTTACCCAGATCTCAAAATCGAGATCTGGGGCACCCCATCGAGTTTTGGTTTAAAGGATTTTCATTATGTTGATGCCGAAAAAGGTAAAGTTTCGCAAGCAGCAGAAGGGCCGCAACCGTGGCAAGGCGTGGCGCGGGTCCGAGCTTGCGTTCGGGGATTTCGGGTTGAAGACGCTCGAGCACGCGCACATCACCGATCGGCAGATCGAGGCCAGCCGCGTGGCGATGACCCGATTTATCAAGCGCGGCGGCAAAATCTGGCTGCGGCTGTTTCCCGACAAGCCGATTACGAAGAAGCCGGCCGAAGTCCGTATGGGTTCCGGCAAGGGGCCGCTCGATCACTGGGTAGCCGTGGTTCGACCGGGCAAAGTGCTGTTTGAGATGGAGGGAGTGAGCCGCGAAGTTGCGCAGGAAGCGATGCGGCTGGCCTCTCACAAGCTGCCGGTGAAAACGCTGTTTGTGGCCAGGCACGATGCCGCCGTGACGGCCGTAGTCCAGAAGTAAAAAGTATTGGGGCGAGAGTCCGGAAGTAATAAGGATTGAAACGATGGAAATGGATAAGATTTTGAATCTGGACCAGGAGGAACTGGCGCTCGAGGCCCGCAAGGCGGCCGAGCAGGTCTTTCGCCTGCGGTTCCAACTGCGCATGGGCCAGAACGAGGGCGTCAAGAAGTTTCGCGAGCTGAAGAAGGATATTGCCCGCATCAAGACCGTCGAACGGCAGCGCGAGCTTGGCATCGCCAGCGCAGCGACTGAGACGGAGCCGAAGCCGAAGCGGGCGGCAAAGAAGGCGCCGAAAACGAAGACCGGTTCGGCCAGGGCGAAGGGCGCCGAGACCAAGGTGGCGCGGAAGTCCTCGAAGAGAGCTTCCGCGGGCTCGGGTAAGGCAAAGGTCGGCAAGAGCAGCGTTCGGGCGGCGAAGCGCGGCAGGGCAAATGCGAAGAAGGGCGGAAGTTAAGCAATGGCAGACGAGATAAAAACGGGGGCAGAGCCGGGCACACCGGCGGGCTCGCGCCGTAATGAGAAGGTCGGTGAGGTGGTCTCGACCAAGATGCAGAAGACCATTGTGGTTGCCGTCGAGATGCGCAAGGCTCACCCGAAGTATCTGCGGACCATGCGCACGACGAAAAAGTTCTACGCGCATGACGAGCATAAGACGGCGCACGTTGGAGACATTGTGCGGATTCGCGAAACGCGGCCGCTGAGCAAGTTGAAACGCTGGCAGCTGGAAGAGATTGTGCGGCGCTCCAGCCTGGCACAGGTGGAAGAAGCAGCCACGCCGACGGTTTAGAATTTGCCGAATCCTTTGCAGGGCAGGAATTATTTAGGAGACGAACATGGCCGTACAGATGAGAACGATGTTGGCGGTGGCCGACAATTCCGGCGCGCGCAAGCTGCAGGTGATTCTGCCGCTGGGCGGATCGACCGGACGCAAAGCCGGCCTGGGCGATGTCGTGACCGCGGCGGTGAAGGAAGCTTCGCCCGACGGCCAGGTGAAGAAAGGCAAAGTGGTCAAGGCCGTTATCGTGCGAACGCGCAAGGAATATCGCCGGCGGGATGGGACCTATATCCGCTTCGACCAGAATGCAGCGGTGTTAATCAATGAAACCGGCGAGCCGGTGGGCACGCGTGTTTTCGGTCCGGTGGCCCGGGAACTGCGCGAGAAGAAATTTTTGAAGATTGTTTCGCTGGCTCCGGAAGTGCTCTAGAGCGATTTCGCGGGTACGAAACGAACAAGGAAACGAGATAGGACTTATGTCGGGATTAAAGATTCGCCGCAACGATACGGTCGAAGTGATCGCGGGCAAGGACAAGGGCAAGCGCGGCAGGGTTCTGCGCGTGATGCGCGACGAAAATCGCCTGTTGGTCGAGCACGTCATGATGGTCAAAAAGAATGTAAGGCCGAACCCGCAGCGCAACATTAAAGGCGGAGTTGCCGAACAGGAAAACCCCATCCAGATCTCGAATGTGATGCTGGTCTGCGGTAACTGCGGGCCGATCCGGGTAGGTTTCAAATTCGAAGGCGATACCAAGGTGCGCGTCTGCCGCAAGTGCGGCCAGACGCTGGAAAGCAAGCGATAGTTTGCAACAGGGAAAGTGAAAAGCAGATCCTTCGACTGCGTCATTGCTTCGCAATGACTCCGCTCAGGATGACAGACATTTTCAGCGTGACGCGCTCGGAAGCAAGGATGGACGGATTATGGCAGCGAGATTGAGAGAGAAGTACACGAAAGAAATCAAGCCGGCGCTCCTGAAGGAGCTGAATCTCAAAAACACCATGGCGGTGCCGCGTCTGGAAAAAATTGTCCTGAATATGGGCCTGGGCGAGGCGACGCAGAACGTCAAGGTGATGGATCCGCTGATGACCGATCTGGGCCTGATCGCCGGGCAGAAGCCGGTGGTAACCCGGGCGAAGAAATCGATTGCCGCCTTCAAGGTGCGGGAAGGCATGCCGATTGGCGCGATGGTCACACTGCGCGGCGAGAAGATGTATGAGTTTCTCGACCGGTTGATTTCGACCGCTCTGCCGCGGGTGCGCGATTTCAAAGGGGTTTCGACGAAAAGTTTTGACGGGCGCGGCAACTATACGCTCGGTATACGCGACCAGCTGATCTTTCCGGAGATCGATTATTCGCGGGTGGAAAAATTGAAGGGCATGAACGTCACCATCGTGACGACGGCCAAAGACGATCAGCAGGCGCGAGCGCTGCTGCAGCATTTCGGCATGCCTTTCCGGCAGACGGCCTGAGCTTAGGCGAGCCGCCTGAAGCTTAGGCGAGAGGACAAGAGAAGAATCGATGGCAACTACAGCAAAGAGAGTGAAAGACAAGCGCAAGCCGAAGTTTTCATCGCGGCAGCACAACCGTTGCAACCTCTGCGGACGTCCGCGGGCTTTTCTGCGCAAATTTGGAATCTGCCGGCTCTGCTTCCGCAGCCTGGCGCTCAAGGGAGAAATTCCAGGAGTGGTGAAGTCTTCCTGGTAGGGCCTGCGGCCGGCGGAGTAAAAACTGCGCGGCCGGCGAAAGTTTTGGAAGTTTTTATCGCGTACTGGAAATTGGTCCGGTCGCAGCAACATCTCCGCTGGTTCCCGCCCAAGGCGGGCGAACGGGGGATGCAAGGAGAAACGATGAGTGTAAGCGATCCAGTATCCGATCTGTTGGCGCGGTTGCGCAACGCGATCCATTCGCGTCATGCCAAGCTCGATGTTCCTGCCTCGAAACTGAAGCTGGAGATTGCCCGCATTTTGAAAGAAGAGGGCTACATCAGCAATTACAAGGCGACCGAGGAAAACAGTAAGCGGTTTCTGCGGATGTATCTGAAGTACGACACCAACAACCAGGCGGCGATTCGCGGGCTGGCGCGCGTGTCCCATCCGGGCTGCCGCGTGTACGTTCACCGCGATGAAATCCGTCGGGTACAGGGCGGCCTTGGGATCAGCATTATCACCACGCCGAAAGGTGTGATGACGGGCCGACAGGCGCGCCGCGAAGGTGTGGGCGGCGAACTGCTTTGCGAAGTCTGGTAACACGGGATCGAGAACAAAGGCAGCATTGCGTAATGCGGGAAAAAGCAGGTCCTTCGACTGCGCCATTGCGACGCAATGACTCCGCTCAGGATGACAGCATTTTTTTACGTAGAAAGAGAATCAAATGTCACGAATTGGAAAACAGCCGATTCCGCTCGGCAAGGGCGTGAAGTACAGCGTGTTGGGAAATACGGTCGTCGTCGAGGGTCCCAAGGGAAAGGTCGAACAGCCGGTTCCAGGCGGTTTGACCTTCGAAGAAAAAGACGGGCAGTTGCACGTCGTGCGCAAGGACGATTCCCAGGCGGCGATTCACGGCCTGACGCGCGCTTTGGTATCGAATGCCGTTCGCGGCGTCACCACCGGCTGGACGCGCGATCTCGATATCGTCGGCATCGGCTACCGCGCGGAACT
Organism: uncultured Acidobacteriota bacterium; assembly: GCA_963823295.1. Classification (GTDB taxonomy): domain Bacteria; phylum Acidobacteriota; class Terriglobia; order Terriglobales; family Acidobacteriaceae; genus JAKAAZ01. The sequence continues at coordinate 55,503 of CAWGLF010000011.1, read as the reverse complement.
GAAGGGCAAGAACACCGTCGTCTTCACGCTGGGATATTCACATCCGATCGAGTTTCCTCTGCCCACCGGAATCAGCGTAACCATCGATCCCAAGCAGACGCGGCTGAGCATCAGCGGCATCGACCGGCAGAAGGTAGGCCAGGTGGCAGCGGACATGCGCTCGCTGCGCAAGCCCGATCCGTACAAGAACAAGGGCGTTCGCTACTCCGATGAGAAGCTGAAGAAGAAGGCCGGCAAGACGGGAACCAAGTAGTTGTGAAGTGACACCGGCCGTTCGAGGGCCGGGAACCGAACGGGGATGCAGGGCATCTCCGCTTTTAGGAAGGAAGGGTTTTATGATTCCGCAGATTTTACGGAATAACAATCGCCAGCGAGTCCATGACAGGATTCGCCGCAAGATGCAGGGAACCGCGGAGCGTCCGCGGCTGAATGTCTATCGTTCACTGAACCAGATTTACACGCAACTGGTCGATGACCAGTCGGGCACGACGCTGGCCTCGGCATCGAGCGTCTCCGGCAAGCTGAAGACCGGCGGCAATGTTGCGGCCGCGAAAGAAGTGGGCAGGCTGATCGCGGAGAAGGCAAAGGAAAAGGGCATTAAGAAGGTGGTCTTCGACCGCGGCGGGTATCTCTATCACGGCCGCATCAAGGCGCTGGCAGACGCGGCCCGCGAGGCTGGACTGGAATTCTAAGCTGGAGACAGGCCCGCGAGCGTCTGAAAGGAAAACAGACGGAATGGCAATCATCAAGAAAAAGCTGGAAGCCGGGCAGTACAACCTGAAGGACCAGGTGGTCTCGATCAACCGTGTGACCAAGGTGGTCAAGGGCGGCAAGAACATGTCGTTCGCCGCGCTCGTGGTGGTCGGCGATGCCTCGGCCGGCGTGGTGGGTTTTGGCTCCGGTAAGGCCAAGGAAGTTCCGCAGGCAATCCGCAAAGGAATTGAAGCGGCGAAGAAGCACCTGGTGCGAGTGAACATGACCGAGACGACAATTCCTCATCAGGTTCTGGGACGCTTCGGCTCTGGAAACGTGCTGTTGAAGCCGGCGCCGGAAGGAACGGGCGTGATCGCGGGCGGCGCGGTGCGGGCCATCATGACCTCCGTCGGAATCCAGAATGTGCTGACCAAGAGCCTGGGATCAGCGAATCCGCATAACGTGGTGCGGGCAACATTCGATGCACTGGCGCAGTTGCGCGATAAGCGCGAAGTGGCTGCCCTGCGCGGCAAGCCGGTAGAGGAGTTGTAATCATGGCAGAGCAAAACACGACGGCCAAAATTCGGATTGAATATTACAAATCCGCCATCTGCACGCCGGAGAAGCACAAGCGCGTGGTGAAGGGGCTGGGATTTACACGGCTGCGCCAGATCGTGGAGCGCGAGGATTCGCCCTCGGTGCGCGGCATGGTGAAGGCGATTCCGCATCTGGTCCGCATAGTTGAGTAGGATAGAAGATACCCAGGTTCAGCTCAGCGCGCTTCGGCGGATCAGAGCAGGCCTCTGGGGCAGCCGGCAATATGGCAAAGCTGAGGATAGCAACAATGAATCTTATCGAATTTACGAGCACCGAAGAACGCCAACTCCAACAAGAAGCGCGTTGGACGCGGCATGGGTTCGGGCATGGGCAAGACCTCCACCCGCGGCCACAAGGGCCAGGGATCGCGCTCCGGTTCAAGCCTGATGCGCGGGTTCGAAGGCGGCCAGATGCCGCTGCACCGCCGTCTGCCAAAGCGCGGTTTCACCAACATCTTTCGCACGGAATACACCGTGTTGAACCTGGATCGCATTGGGGACCGGATCGCCGAACTGGGCGGGGAGGAACTGACCTACGAAAAGATGGTGTCACTGAAACTGGTGCGGAAGCGGGATGCGCTGGTGAAGGTGCTGGGCGTGGGGGATCTGACCGTGGCGGTCACTGTTCATGCGCACAAATTTTCCAAAACGGCACAGGATAAAATCGAAAAAGCTGGTGGCAAGGCGGTTCTGATCGGCCAGTAAAGGCCGGTTCAGAATTGATCGGGGCAAGCTGGGCGGCAAGGCCGAGATAGGGTGGCCGGGCCGGGAAGTGAGCAGGGGTTTCATGCTGGAAAAATTCGCCAATATCTTCCGTATTCCGGACCTGCGCAAGCGGGTTCTTTTCACCTTGATGATCCTGGCCATTTATCGGCTGGGTTCGCACATCCCTACGCCTGGCGTGAACCCTAAGCTGCTGGAACAATTTTTCTCTCAGAACAGCGGCAGCTCCCTCGGGTTGATCGACATGTTCAGCGGCGGCAATCTGCGCCGGCTGACTGTATTTGCGCTGGGCATCATGCCCTACATCACCGCCGCTATTATCTTCGAGCTGCTGACCGTGGTCTATGAGCCGCTGGCACGCCTTCAGAAGGAAGGCGATATGGGCCGCAAGAAGATCACCCAATGGACCCGCTATATGACGGTGGCGCTCGGTGTCGTTCAGTCGTTTGCGATCGCGCTGACGCTGGTCCATGCTTCCGGCCAGGTCGCGTACGTCACCAATCCCGGCCCCGGCTTTGTGCTGATGACCGTGCTCACGCTGACGGCGGGCGCAACCTTCGTCATGTGGCTGGGCGAGCAGATTACGGAGCGGGGAATCGGCGAAGGGATGAGTCTGTTGATCTTTGCCGGAATTGTGGTCGGCCTTCCGGCCGGCATTTCGGACCTGGTCGACAAGGCGCGCACCCAGGCCTGGGGAGCATTTACCATTCCCGCGCTCATTATTCTCCTGGTTGTGATGCTTGCGGTTGTGGCCTTTATCGTGTTTGTGGAACGCAGCGAGCGGCGCATTCCGGTGCAGTATGCCAAGCGGATCGTGGGGCGGCGCCTGATGGGCGGCCAATCGACGCACCTGCCGCTGCGCGTCAACGCCGGCGGCGTCATGCCGGTCATTTTCGCGGCTTCGATCCTTTCAGCTCCGCTGCTGTTTCAGAATGCCGCGTATCTTTCACGACAGCCGCTTCTTCCGCGCCGATCTTCGATGCGCTGAATGTGGGCGAGCCGTGGTATGAGCTGCTGTACTGCGTGGCGATTCTGTTCTTCGCGTACTTCTATATTTCGATCATTTTCCGGCCCGACGATATTGCGGACAATATGCGGAAGTATGGCGGGTTCATCCCCGGTATCCGGCCGGGCAAACGGACGGCGGATTATGTCAACGATATCCTCACCCGCATCACCCTGGTCGGCGGCCTCTACCTGATCATCGTTTCACTCATCCCGCAATTTATGATCAGCGGCATTCACCTGAACCACCTGTGGCTGATCGGCGGAGCCTTCGATCGCCTGCCCACGTGGGTGACGAATGGTCTGGGGGTCAACTTCTACTTCGGCGGAACATCCCTGCTGATTGTCGTTGGCGTGGCGATGGATACGATCAACAAAGTAGAAGCGCACCTGATCATGCGGCACTATGACGGCTTTTCCGGCAAAAGCGGACGCGTCCGCGGAAGGCGGTCGTGGTAGTGCCGGTGGCGGAGATGCGGGCAGGCTTCCCATCGGCAAGACCCAAGGCGATTACTCCCGGTCCGATTCTTCTGCTGGGCGCCCCGGGAGCCGGCAAAGGCACACAGGCCAAAATCCTGATGACGGAGTGGTCGATTCCGCAGATTTCGACCGGAGATTTGCTGCGTGAAATGCGGAAAGATCCGGTGAAGAGCGTATCCCCGCTGGGAGTGCAGATCCGGCTGGCGATGGATGCCGGTCAACTGGTACCGGATGAACTCGTCGAGGCCATGGTGCTGGAAAGGCTGAAGCAGCCGGATACGAAGGCCGGCTATGTGCTTGATGGTTTCCCGCGCACTCTGCCGCAGTCGATGTGGCTGGATGGACAGCTAAACGGCCAGGCGGAAAGGCTTCCGGTCGTTGCTGTTAGCATTCAGGTCCGTTATACTGATCTTTTGCGCCGTCTGACTGGCCGCCGCAATTGTCCTACCTGTGGCCGGATCTATAACATCTATTCCCATCCACCGAAGAAGGATCTGGTTTGCGATGTGGATGGGACGCCGCTGGCTGCGCGCGCCGATGATTCAGAAGAGATTGTTTCCGAGCGTCTGCGGATGTATGAAACCCTGACCGCTCCGGTAGTGGCGCACTATCGGGCTTCGGGAAGGTTCGCGGAAGTGGATGGGGAGCTGCCGGTGGAGGATGTGACCCGATTGGTGATGGATGCCATCGTGAGTCTTCGGAGCCGCTAGCACCTGGAGAGTCTGGTTCGCGTATGGCGATTGTAATTCGCACTCCGAAGGAAATCGCCAAGATGCGGCGCAGCGGAATGGCGTTGCGTGGAGTGCTGGATGTGTTGCGAGCGAGCATTGCGCCGGGAATGACGACGATGGACCTCGAGAAGATTGCCGAGGCCAAAATCGCGGAAGCCGGAGCCGTGGCTGCGTTCAAGGGATATCACGATTATCCCTGTGTTTTATGTACTTCGGTGAACAGTGAAGTTGTCCACGGGATTCCGTCGGCGAAACGTGTTCTTCGGGAAGGCGATGTGGTCTCGATCGATTGCGGATTGATCCTCGACGGCTACTATTCGGATTCCGCAGTGACATTGCCGGTGGGGAAGATTTCTGAGAATGCCGCTGCTCTGCTGGACGCGACGGAGCGTTCTTTGCAGGCTGCGATCGAAGTGGTCAAGGCCGGAGCGACGCTGGGAGATGTGGGAGCTGCGGTTCAGGAAGTTGCCGAGGCGGCCGGGTTCAGCGTAGTGCGGGAATTTGTCGGTCATGGTATCGGTACGCAGATGCATGAGGAGCCGCAGATCCCGAATTACGGCCGGCGCGGGCAGGGACTCAAGCTGCGCGAGGGCATGGTGCTCGCGATTGAGCCCATGGTGAATGCAGGCCAGTATAAGGTTCGGGTGCTGGACGACGGTTGGACGGCGGTCACGGTGGATGGCAGCCTGAGCGCGCATTTTGAGCACACGGTGGCCGTCCGGGCACAGGGCGCCGAGGTTCTGACGGCGTAGGTCTGGATCGTGTAACAAGAATTTTCAATGCGAAGACCCCGTTTTGAAGGGATCGGAGCTGGAGCAGCGATTGTCGAAAGAAGACGCGATTGAAGTCATGGCGACGGTGGTGGAAACGTTGCCGAATGCCATGTTCCGGGTGGAGCTGGAAAACAAACATCAGGTGCTGGCGCATGTCTCGGGAAAGATGCGGAAGAATTTCATTCGTATTCTGCCCGGCGACAAGGTAGCGGTGGAGCTCAGCCCATACGATTTGAACCGCGGACGTATCGTTTATCGCTACAAGTAAGACAGGCGTCATCGAGCGGAAGAAGATTCTGCGAGAAGCAATCATGATCTTGGAATGACGGACATGAAGGAAGCAGGAGCAATGAAGGTTCGTGCATCGGTAAAGAAGATTTGTGACAAGTGCAAGGTCATCCACCGCCGTGGGGTAGTGCGGGTGATCTGCGAAAATACCAAGCACAAACAGCGTCAGGGCTGATCCCTGCGCCGCGCGTGCCGGTTTTCGTCCGGGCTAGTTAGCTGAAGATAAGGCTTGCGAGGAACCCGGGCGAACTCCGCCAACCGCCTTCCACAAAGATTGTGTGGGATGGCATAACCGCTTCGATGGCCTAACTGTCGGGGCAAGCAAGAGCGAGGAATTTCATGGCACGTATTGCAGGCGTCGATCTGCCGCGCAACAAGCAGGGACGGATCGCGCTCACGTACATTTTCGGCATCGGCAATTCTCGCGCTTTAAGGATTCTGAAAGCGGCGGATGTCGATCCGTACCGCAAGGTTCAGGAACTGAGCGAGGACGAAGTCAATCGCATCCGCCAGGTCATCGAGAATGAAGGCCAGGTGGAAGGCGACCTGCGCAAAGACGTCTCCATGCACATCAAGCGGCTGATTGAAATCCAGAGCTATCGGGGACTGCGGCATCGCCGCAATCTGCCGGTCCGCGGACAGCGCACCCACACCAATGCCCGCACCCGCAAGGGTCCGCGCAGGGGCACAGTCACCAGCAAGAAGAAAGCGACGGCGAAGACCTAAATGGCAAAAGCACAAGCGGGCGCTGCCGGCAAGGCCGCCAAGAACAAGAAATTCAAGAAGCGCGAGCGCAAGAGCGTTCCCTACGGCGTGGTCTACATTCAGGCCTCGTTCAACAACACCATCGTCACTATTACCGACGGGCAGGGCAACACGGTTTCGTGGAAGAGCTCGGGCTCGCTCGGCTTTCGCGGATCGCGCAAGGGCACTCCCTTCGCCGCCCAGCAGGCTGCCTCGAACGCCGCCAGCCAGGCGCGCGAACATGGCATGCGATCGGTCGATGTGCGCGTCAGCGGTCCCGGCTCCGGCCGCGAATCCGCCATCCGCGCGCTGGCTTCCGCCGGCATTGATGTCCGCACCATTCGTGATGTCACGCCGGTGCCGCACAATGGGTGCCGTCCGCCGAAGCGCCGCCGCGTGTAAGCCACGCGTCGCGCGCTGAGGGTAGGAAACTGCGCTATTTGCGTGTAAACTAAAGGACTGTGGCCATTGCGGTATCGCAACGTTCTGGCCACCACCAACCAAGTTTTGCGGATCGGGACGAAGGGCGATTGCCCGTAAACCGATCGGCCTCTGAACCTGAGGAGATTTCTGTGGCACGTTATACCGGACCTGTCTGCCGCCTTTGCCGTCGCGAAGGCATGAAGCTTTTCTTGAAAGGCCCCAAGTGCTTTTCCGATAAATGCCCGATTGAGAAGCGCAACTTCGCGCCCGGCCAGCATGGCCGCGACCGCAAGGCGAAGATCGTCGGCTATGGACTGCAGTTGCGCGAAAAGCAGAAGGCCAAGCGCATGTACTTCACGCTGGAGAGCCAGTTCCGCTCCTATTACGAGAAGGCAAATGCCGCCTCCGGCGTCACCGGCGAACTGTTGCTGCAGCAGCTGGAGCGTCGTCTGGACAGCGTGGCTTTCCGTCTGGGATTCGCCATTTCACGGCGCCAGGCGCGGCAGATCGTCCGTCACGGTCATGTGGAAGTGAACGGACGCAAGGTGAATATCCCTTCGTACCAGGTGAGCGTTGGCGACGAGATTCGCGTTCGTGAAGCCAGCAAATCGCTGCCGGTCTTTGAAGTGGCCCGCGATTACAGCGGACAAGGCGCAGCCGCGCAGTGGTTGACGATTGACCGCGCAAACTTGAGCGGCAAGGTGCTTTCGCTGCCGAAGCGCGAGGACATCCATCTGCCGGTCAACGAGCAGCTGATCGTTGAGCTGTACAGCAAGTAAGATGTCGATGTAGCCCAGGTCTCAAAATCGAGACCTGGGGCACCCAGATTCTGTCCGGCTGCAGCAGAAGAGGGCTTGAATGCGGCACTCGCAACTACAACCCATCCCAAACCAGGAGAACAGGCACGGCCGTTGCAGAATGCTTCGCGACGTTCGCCGTGCAGGAAGTCAGGAAAAAATTATGTTATGGCGTGGATTTCAAAAACCGAAGCGTCTCTCCGTCGATCTTGAGACGTTAACCGAAAAATATGGCAAGTTCAGCGCGCAGCCCTTCGAACGGGGCTTCGGCACAACCATTGGCAACGCCCTGCGGCGCGTCCTGCTGTCTTCGATTGAAGGCGCAGCCGTGACCGCCGTTCACATTGAAGGCGTGCTGCATGAGTTTCAGTCGATTCCGGGTGTGGTCGAAGATGCGACCGACATTATCCTGAACCTGAAGCAGGTTCCTTTTAAGCTCAACGGAGAAGGTCCCAAGGCTATCTATCTGCGGGCGGATAAGCCGGGCATTGTCACCTCCGGCATGATTGAAGCAGATGGCGACGTGGAGATTCTCGATAAGGATATCTATATTGCCACCGTCAGCGAGGGCGGCAAGCTGGACATGGAAATGCGTCTCAAGCGCGGACGCAGCTATATCTCCGCCGATAAGAACTTCGACTCCGATCTTGGCATTGGATTTATCCCGGTAGACTCCGTCCACTCGCCGGTTCGCAAGGTGAATTACGCGATCGAGGCCGCCCGCCTGGGCCAGATCACCGATTACGACAAGCTGACGCTTGAGGTGTGGACCAACGGTTCCGTGCTTCCCGTCGATGCGGTGGGTCTTGCCGCCAAGCTGCTGAAAGACCACATGAGCATCTTCATCAATTTTGAAGAAGAGATGGAAGCGGACGCGGCTGCCGGAGCGCATGAACCGCTGATGCGGAATGAGAATCTGAACCGCTCTGTTGAGGAACTGGAGCTCTCCGTCCGCAGCTACAACTGTCTCAAGAATGCCGGCATCCAGACGATCGGCGAACTGATCCAGAAGACCGAAGCCGAAATGCTGAAGACCAAGAATTTCGGACGCAAGTCCCTGAATGAGATCAAAGAAATGCTGGCGCAGATGGGCCTTTCCCTGGGAATGCGCATCGACGAAAGCGGTAACCCGGTTCCGGGACCGACCAGCATTCTTCCCGCCGCCGTCCTCAGCAGCATCGGTCATCGAGGTGACGATGAAGATGAGGAGGAGGACTTCGACGACGAACTTCTGGTGCCTCAGGAAGAGCCGGAGAACTTTTAGAGCGAATTTCCTATTGCTATATGTTGCCGGATTCATTGATGAGCGGCTTTTCTTAATGAAAAACCGCGCTGAGTTCAACGATTTCGGCGCACAACGATAGGAAATCCGCTCCAACGCAAGTGGCAGCGCGACGCTGCTCCGCAAGGAGATTCGCGCTGCCGGATTTTTCAAGATAAAGAGAGATTCGCCATGCGTCATCGCAAAGCAGGATACAAACTCGGAAGAAATACCAGTCACCGCCGCGCCATGTTGCGCAACCTGGTGACTTCCATCATTCTTGAGGACCGCGTCGAGACCACCGTCACCAAGGCCAAGGCGGCGCGCCCGCACGTGGAGAAAATGATTACGCTGGGCAAGCGCGGCGATCTGCATTCGCGCCGGCAGGCACTTTCCTATCTGCAGACGCGCGAGGCGGTTTCGCGCCTGTTTGAAACCGTGGCTCCGCGTTATGGAGACCGCGAAGGCGGATATCTCCGCATCGTGCGCAGCGGTTTCCAGAAAGGCGACGGAGCCGAGAAGGCCTTTGTCGAGATGCTGGGAGTCGAGAAGATTCTTGAGGAGAAGCGCGAGAAGCGCGCCGAAGCTCGCGCCAAGCGCCGCGAGACCATCGATAAGGCAATGGAGAATCCGGACGAGCAGGGTCCACCCAGCGATCCCGCTGCATAAGAATTATTTTTCGGTACAAAGCAAAGGCGGCGCGGAGTACCTCCCGCGCCGCCTTTGCTTTGTCTTAGAGCGTGGAGTCTCAATCCCGTGAGCGGTGCTGTTGAATGCAGCCGAAAATTATGTCGCGACGAATTGCTCCTGCAGCTTTACGGAGTAAGACAACGTGTTTGCATTCGAGGTCGTTTCGTCTGCGACCTTCTTTTCTATGACGTCCAGAATCCTGTGCGCCATGATTTTCGCTCCAGGATTCTCGAAAATCTTGTGGTGGTCTCCCGGCACAGCAATCACTTCAATCGGCCTTCCCAGGATTCGCTGCCAACCTAAGCTATCCGGTATGACTTTGATTGGATCTTCGTCGCTGCAAAACAACAACATTTTCCCTCGTAATGCACCGAGAAACTGCGCCTGACTCGCGGTCGCATCCAGCGCCCCGGCTCCCTTCTCTTCCGGCAATGGATCAGTTTTTACCAGCCGCTTCGAAATCAGTTCTGCAATGGAGAACTTCTTGCGGGCGATATGAAACCTGTGCCAGTTATAAGAGAGCTTTGTAAGCCATTTGCACTGTGCCCAGTAGCCGGGGGCGAGCGCGTCGATCACGGCCAGTAACTCGATTTCTTCTCCCTGCTCTTCAAGCTTTCGCGCGATACCATAGGCGATCCACCCGGAGACACACCACCCAGCCAGGCGGTACGGTCCATTTGGCTGCACTGTGCGAATCCATCGCAGGTGAAAATCAATAATTTCATTGAAGGAGCTAAGCTTCGACACTGAGTCTCCGTCGTTCATCACGACCGTGTACACCGGCTGGCCGGTTCCCAGCTGAAGGGCTAGTTTCCGGAAGATCATACTTTGAGAGATGACAAAGATGGGACGTCCTTCACCGCGCGGCTGAAGAGGAATCACATTGTGGCTGGTCGCTAAAATCTGATTCCGGCGGGACTTTTCGACGGCCGCTTCAATCTTTTGCGCAAGCTCAATCACCGTAGGATGACTGATAATATCCGCCGTGCTGATCGCAATTCCGAACTTGTTCTTCACGGCCGTTTGCAGCATGCCGGCCATCAGGGAATTTCCTCCCAGGTCAAAGAAATCGGAATGGAGTCCGATGTCGTCAAACTGAAAAATATCTTTCCACGCTTGCAAGATCACTTCTGCGGCAGCACCGACACGTATTTCTGTATTACTTCCGTCAACTCGCGATTGCCCTGGGGCGCGGCTGATCTGCATACAACTCTCTCCACCACCTCGTAGCTGGTACATAGGATCATTGTGGAGTGTAGCAGCCGGGCTAAGGCACGCCGGTGAATTTTAGTTTGCAAATCGGTAATGTTCAACAATGTTACCTGGATGGATAAGTCGGCAGGTAGTGGTGGGTTATCGGCAGTCAGCGGTTTGCTAAGTTTCACACTCTGCAGGGAATCTGATTCGCCTTTTCTAACTCCGGAGCGCCGCTCTGGACGATGTACTCGATCAGCGGCCGAATATTGCTAGCTTCGGCTAAGAATGCATCGTGGCCATGGTCGGAGTGCAGCTCGATGTAATTGCAGACCGCATCCGCGTTCTGGATCCGCTCCGCCAGATCCCTTACTTCAGCCGCCGGGAACAGCCAGTCGGAAGAAATACCTACCAGCAGAATGCGCGCTCGGATACGTTCCAGTGCATGGGCTTCGCTGAGATATCCTCGCGCGAGGTCAAAGGAATCCATCGCGCGGGAGATCACCAGGTAACTGTTGGCATCGAAACGCTCGTTGAAGATGCGCCCCTGGTACTCGAGATATCCGGCGACGTCATAGGCGGCAGCGTGCGATTCCAGAGGGTTTCCGCCGGAACGATCTGGATTCCGGCCAAACCGCTCCGCAAACAGCGCCGGGGATTTATAGGTGCAGGTAGCCAGCCCCCGGGCCAGCGCCAAGCCCGCGGGTCGGCGGATGAGCGCCATCATACTCACCGCCCTTCCAGGCCGGATCCAGCCGGATGATCTCCCGCTGCAGGTGGTTGAGCGCCAGCCCCATGGCCGAAAGGGGAGCTGCGCCAACGGAGAAGCAGCCGGCCACCCGCTCGGGATAGTCGACCGTCCACTGCAGCGCCTGCATCCCTCCGATCGATCCTCCGAGAGCCGCGCGTAGCTGCTGAATCTCAAGATGTTCCACCAGCTCTGCCTGGGCACGGACAATGTCGCGGATACTGACGACGGGAAACTCCGCGCCATAGGGTTTGCCGGTTGCAGGAGTTCACAGATTTTGGCCCGGTCGAGCCGTAGCAGGAGCCTAGCACGTTGATTCCAATGACGCAGTGCTTGCCGGTATCGAGTGGATGACCGTCGCGAAACAGGTCCGGCCACCAGTCCGCCACGCGCGCCGAACCGGTGAGCGCGTGGCAGACGAGGATGGCGTTATCCCGAGCCTGGTTGAGCTTGCCATACATGGCATAGTGCAACGAGGCCTGCGGCAGCTCGGCTCCGGACTCGAGCGCAAACGGCGCGCCCTGGCCGAGCAGGAAGTCTCCTTCGAAATCGGGTTGCAAATTTTTCTGCGTCATTCGAACCGCCTATGCAGAAACCAACTCCTGTTTGGATGCGTTCACCTTTGCCAGCGCGTTTTCCAGGTCGGCCTGGATATCGGCGATATCTTCTATACCGATACACAGCCGGATCAGGTTCGGCGTTACGCCGGTCGAGAGCTGTTCTTCCTCTGTAAGTTGCTGGTGAGTGGTCGATGCGGGATGGATGACCAGCGATTTTGCATCCCCGATGTTGGCCAGCAGGCTGAAGAGTTCGAGCGAGTCCTGAAATTGTTTGGCAGCTTCATAACCGCCGCGAATGCCAAAGGTGATGATGGCGCTTGCTCCGTTCGGCAGATACTTCTTGGCGCGCGCGTAATATTTACTGCTGGTCAGGCCGGGATAATTGACCCATTCGACGGCGGGGTTCTTTTCCAGGAATTTCGCCACCGCCAGCGCATTCTCCGCATGGCGCGCCACTCGCAGATGGAGCGTCTCAATGCCCTGAAGAATCAGGAATGCGTTGAAAGGAGAAAGACACGCGCCGGTATCGCGCAGCCCCTGCACGCGGGCCTTCAAAATAAAGGCAAGATTGCCGAATGCTGTGGTGTAAGAGAGACCGTGGTAGGAGGGATCAGGTTCGGTAAAGTCAGGGAAGCGGCCGGATTTTGCCCAATCGAACTTGCCGCTGTCCACGATGATTCCGGCAATGCTGTTGCCGTGGCCGCCCAGATACTTGGTGGCCGAATGCACGACGATGTCCGCGCCCCAATCGATGGGTTTACAGAGAATTGGCGAGGGAACCGTGTTGTCCACGATGAGAGGAATCCCATTTTCGTGCGCGATGGAGGCCAGCTTTTCCAGGTCGACCACATCGAGCTTGGGGTTACCCAGCGTTTCCGTGTAGAGCGCCTTGGTTTGCTTATTGATGGCCTTGCGCAGTCCGTCGAAATCATCGGCATCGACGAAGCGCACTTTGATGCCGAGCTTGGGCAAGGTGTAATGGAACAGGTTGTAGGTCCCGCCGTAGAGCGAAGTCGTCGAAACAATTTCGTCGCCGGCATTGGCGAGAGTCAGAATCGCAAGCGTCTCCGCAGCCTGGCCGGAGGCGGTGGCAAGCGCAGCCGCTCCGCCCTCAAGCGCCGCGACGCGCTTTTCCAGCACGTCCGTGGTGGGATTCATGATTCGGGTGTAGATATTGCCGAATTCCTGCAGACCGAAAAGTGCCGCGGCATGGTCAGCGTTGTTGAAGACATAAGAGGTGGTCTGATAGATGGGCACGGCGCGCGAACCGGTCGCGGGATCGACAACCTGGCCGGCGTGGACGGAAAGTGTAGCGGGTCGGTAAGTCGGTGTGGCGTCTGACATTTTTTTCTCCAAAGGAAATTGATTGATTGGTGGCAAAAAACAAAACCCGCAGGCTTGTACGCCGCGGGTCGCTGGTTCTTGAGGAGTGGAAAGGTATTACCGGATCATTCACATCTCCAAAAACAGCCGCCCGCAAGCGCACATTGGCATTCGCATGGCCGGACACATGTTCTGGAGAGAGAAATTCATACTCGGATGAAGATTATCGCAATGGAAAAGCGCTGTCAAGCGCCAGGCAGGGTTCGTGCATCCATCCGTCGCCCCAGCTTTCACGCCTAAGCTTCTTTGGCTCGTTGTTTGTGCCGCGAACATTGTTGATGCTGCTCACGCTTTGACTGAGCAATTGGCGGAATAGATCTCCTGCGATCATGTATATGGATCGCAATTACCATCAGGATTTTTTCGCCGTGAGTTGCTGTCCCATCCCCAGAAGCACAAAGCTTGCGGGAATTAGTAGAAGATAACAGGCAGCGGAAAAGAGTATGGTCACGTTGATACCCAGCGCCATACTGAACATCACAGCCAGCACAGATGCGAGCACACTCGTTGCGCCGTTAATGCCCCAGAACCATGGTGTGGGTTGGCGGTCCACTGCTTCGACCAGACGCAGACCCGTCGGAAAAGCGAAGCCAAGCAAAAATCCCAGCGGCATGATAACCGCCACGGAGATTGCTATGCGCACCAGACGTTCCTGACCTGTGGTGGACTCCAGGAGCACGGGCAAAAACTGTGCCATTCCCACCAGATATAGAACCGTGATACTGCCCCATAGAAGCAGCTTGGCGCGCGCGTTTAACCTGAGTCGGTCCGAAGTCAAGCTGCCCAGGCCGGAGGCGAGGATAAGGCTGAACAGGCACACGCTGAGCGAGTAGATCGGGTGTCCCAAATACACGCCGAAGCGCTCAAGGAGCGCGATCTCAGCCAGCATGAAGCCCATTCCGATCAACGAGAAATACAAGCTGCCAATCCCGACCAAAGGCAGCGGAGACTCCCGAGCCGCACCCCGGAGAGGCAGAAGGATTGTGACAATCACGGCGACGATTGAGATAAGCAAAATAAGTACAAGCACGCCGGACGCGATCAAATTTCCCGCCATCACGCCGACCCTGAGATTTCCATGGATCATCCGCAGGGCAGCGTTGGGGATATTACGAAAACGGAGTTGATTGAAGAAAAATGGCCGATTGTCTGTCGGCACGCTGAGATCGAGATAGTTTCCCTCCAGGACACGGTTCAAGGCGGCGCGATCCGGGCTTTCTACAATGGCGCGCAGGAGCGGAGATTGGGGCGGCTGGTCGGGGGCCAGGAGCACGTTGAAGCCAAGGTTTTGCACTGTGTCGTGCAGGATGCGCAACTGTTCCGGCGTGAACGGCTCCTTTGAAAGCACCAGGGTCGCGATGTAATCTGCGTTGGCGACGAACAAATGCTGGCGGACATCTTTGACGCCGGAGTCCAGAAGGGCGGCGGTGGCCAGACCGATCATGCGCCCGGTTTCGTTGACATCGTCCGGGCTGTACCAGCGGCTCACCGTGAAAATGCCATTGTCGTTGAGGGAGTGGAGGAAGGCCTTCCAACCCTCCAGTGTGTAGAGGCCGTTTTCGCTAAGGGTGAACGCGCCTGCGCCCGTGGACGCCCAGGTATCGATCATGCTCATTTGCACCGAATCGAACTTTTCGTGGGTACTGTCGAACCAGCTTCGGGCATCGTCGACATGCAGCTTTAGATTTGGCAGAGCGGTCACGCCGGTGAAGTTTTTGTAGTACGGCTGCTTCGTGAGCAGATGGACGATGATGGGATTCAGCTCGACACCGGTGATGTCGGGCACGCCAAAATAGTGCGCGGTCAAAAGGTCGCGCCCGCCTCCGACTCCAATGACCGCGGATTTGTGGATGCCGGGAAGACGATACGCCAGTCCGACGAGATCGTATTGAAGGTAGGAAATGGATTGGGGGGTACCGTCATAATGGGACATCTGCGTACCGGAACCGCCGTCGATCAACAACAGCGCCTGCATGGCGCGCGTCTCCGGCGGCATTTTAGGAGAGCCACCCCAGAGATCGGGAACACGCAATTGCGGCCGGTCGACGGTGATGCGGGAGTAAGAGTTCCACTTCTCGTACCGCTTCAAGCCGGAGCGTTCGAACTGATCCTTAACCAGGATCGGGCGAACACCGACCGGCGCCAGCGAATTGAGTATGGCGAAAACAAGTAAAGCGGTCGTGATCGGTGCTGGACGTCGCCACCAGGGAGCCGACTGCAATCGCTGTCGATCTTCCGCGTTGGCACTGCGCATGAAGGCGAACGCTGATACACCGCACACGACGGCCGAGACAATTACAGCAGTCGGGCCATCCATGACGTTGAGGACGAGAATGACTCCCATGCATCCCAGAGCGGCGCCGATCAGATCCACTCCGTAAACCTGGCCGGCGGGGAAGGGGCTGCGGGTCAGCGCCAGGCTGACCACTACGCCGGAGAAAAAGTAGGGCACAGCCATTGCGATCATCAAGATGCTCCACGAAATGACCGTGGTGAGCGAGAGAGAAACTGTAGTGATGAGGCAAAACTGCACCATAATCGATGCAGGCATAGCAACTGCGGTGGCGAGCGTGAAATTACTAAGAGTCACAGCCAGCGGCACCGACTCGATACGTTCACGGTGCAGATAGGCCCAGACCGCACCCACCGTCATGCCCAGCATGGCTACACTAATCGCCAGAAACGCCATGTAGTACCACGCGATCACCGAGAGGATGCGCGTTTGTACAATCTGAAATGTCAATAAGGAAAAGGTCAGGAGGAATACTCCTGAGAGAAACGGAGCCCTGCTCAGATTTTGGGAAGACGCCAAAAATACCTCCAATAATCTCTTCCAAGCTGCGGTTTCTCTCCGGAGGATAGCACTAGATTTATCCTTGAGAATTTCGCAATGGCATCAGCGGGGTCTGATCGGGGTTGTGGTCCCGCTCTATCTGTCCGAGTGTTTGTTATGTAGGTAGTATTCTGCAGCGAGAGTTCTCCAGATATTCTGAACGCCAAATGATTGCAGGTTCCAATTCTTATGCCTGACCAAGTTCTTATGCCTGACCAATCCACCACCGGAATTGATTCAGCACGCGCCTGGATCATCGTTTTTGCTGCCTTCGTCGGGGCATTCGTCACCTTTGGCATCACGTACTGCTTTGGAGTCTTTCTAAGGCCCATTGCATTGGAGTTTCACGCAAGCCATGCCGCCATGTCGACGCTTTTTTCAACGATTACAGTATTGTCCTTTTTCGCGGCCCCGCTGACGGGGGAGATCGCTGACCGCTATGGACCTCGTCCGGTGGTGGCTGCCGGAGCTCTGCTGCTCGGGAGCGGAATGATCCTTGCATCGCATATGCACAGTTTTCCACTTCTGTTTCTGACCTATGGAATTGGTCTGGGTGGGGCGGTGGCCTGTACCTATGTCCCTTCTATTTCGGCAGTTGGCGAATGGTTCAAGGTGCGCCGCGATGTCGCGCTGGGGATTGCCATCAGCGGCATCGGTTGCGGAACCCTGGTAGCGGCGCCTGTATCGGCCATGCTCATGGAACGGTATGGCTGGAGGACGGTGTTCGCGATTTTTGGCTGGGTGGGCGCGGCCCTTCTCCTGCTCTGCGCGAGCTTGCTCCGCCGCCCACCCATAGCCGGGGAGAAGAAGAAAGTGGACATTGCGGCCAAAGTTCGAACACGCGCTTTTGCTATCCAGTACGTCTGTTTGTTGTTTTCGGGAATTGCCGTCTACGTATCCTTCGTTTTTCTGCCCGCCTATGCGAGCCACGTTGGCGTCCAGTCGGGTGGCAGGAGCCGCGCTTGTGGGTTATATCGGTGCTTCGAGCGTAGTCGGACGTCTGGGTCTCGACGCACTGGCGCCCCGATTCGGTTTAATCAGGATGTACCAGGTTGCCTACGTTTTTCTGCTCATCAGCTTCGCTCTATGGCTAACGGCGAACTCCTACACGGAACTCGTGATATTTGCTCTGGTCATGGGAGTGGGTTATGGGGGAATCGCGGCGATGTCACCAGCTGTAGCCGCATCCCTCTTCGGCATTGAAGGATTGGGCGAACTGCTCGGAATTCTGTTCACTGGATTCGGGCTCGCATGTCTCGTCGGTCCCCCGGTGGCGGGAATTCTGGTAGATCGCCTGCACGATTACAAGTTGCCGGTCTTGGTAGCTGCGGCCGCCGCCGCGCTGGGCGTACTCTTCGTGATCCTGCTGCAGGCCTATGGAAATACAGAGAGGAATCCTTAGAAAAAATTACGAAGCGACTCCCCATTCGAGATTATTCGCGAATAGCGATTCCATGATTGTTGCCAAGGTTCACGGCAATCTCAATTGCCGATTCGTATATGATTCACAGGAATCCCGATTCTTCACTTCAATTCCACATGACGCATACTGACTCAATGCATAGTTCCTCCACCGCCATTACAGATAAGAAGTTTGGTTATAGTCAGTTTCTATTGCTTGTCGCCGGCCTTGGCGGCCTGCTTTACGGGGTTGACGTCGGCATCATTGGCGGGGCGCTGCCGTATCTTGAAGCCACTTCGCACCTGAATGCGGAGCAGCTTTCGGTCATTGTTGCCGCGGTTTTGCTGGGCAGCGTCATCTCCACGCTGGTTGCGGGGCTGCTGGCCGACTGGATGGGACGCAAGCTTCTGATGACGCTGAGCGGCATTGCATTTGTCGCCAGCATTCCCATCATCGCGCTGTCGCATGGTTATGAGCCGCTATTCTTCGGCCGGCTTCTGCAGGGCATCAGCGGCGGCCTGATCGGGGTTGTGGTCCCGCTCTATCTGGCGGAGTGTCTACCGGCATCGAATCGCGGAAAGGGAACAGGAATTTTTCAGTGGCTGTTGACGCTCGGCCTTGTTGCCGCCGCCCTGATCGGAATTTATTACAGCTATAGAGTCGACGCAGTCACGCGAACGGCAAACGTGGCCACGGTTTTTGCCTTCAAAAACCAGGCATGGCGAAGAATCTTCTGGGTCTCGATGCCTCCAGGGGTTCTCTTTGTCCTCGGCAGTCTGTTCCTCGGGGAGTCTCCGCGCTGGCTTTTCAAGCGCGGAAAAAAGGAAGCCGCCTATAAAGCCCTGCTTCGCTCCCGCACGCCAGAAGGAGCGGACATCGAGCTGAAGGAGATGGAAGAGGTTTCGATTGCCGCCCGGGCGCAGTCCCTTTCCCTATCCGGAAAAAAGATCAAGGACTCGCTCCTGCGCCGCAAGTACGCCTTTCCCTTCCTGCTGGCCTGCGCCATTCTCATCTTTAACCAGACGACAGGAATCAATTCGATCGTCGCTTACAATGCCGGCATTCTGCTGCAAAGCGGCCTGTCCGATTTGGCCGCACATTGGGGTTACGTTATCTTCACCTGCGTCCAGTTCTTTACAACCATTATCGGCGTGGCGCTGGTGGACCGGAAAGGTCGCAAATTTCTTTTTACTCTCGGCACCGCGGGTATCGTTGTCTCTTTGATTTGCGTCTCTTTCCTGTTTCTGAAAACGGAGAGCGTGAACCTGGATTGCAGGAACGTCGTGCAGTCGATGGTTCAACCTGATCAGAGTCTCACCTTGCAATTTGACGGAGCGGAAGCCAGAAACATGATCGCCGCCGAACACTACACCGCCGGCGAAATCCGCCCCGGCCGCTCGGCGCTGGCAGTTATTTATTCGTATGGCGGCTTCACGGCGGCAACGAACTTCGCGCGCTCCGACGAGAAAGGCGCGGCGCCCATCCATATCACCCGGGAAAGCGCCGTACCCGCCAATAAGTTCGAGGCCTTCCTGAAAAATCCCTTCGCCAGCCTGGAGGCGGCCCGCACAGCGCCGCTTGTGATTCAACGGGCGTATATCGCCCGCGTACCCGGCACCGGACATGGCTGGCTGGTCGCTCTCGGCCTGTTTATATTTGTGGCATTCTACTCGTTTGGACCGGGCGTCTGCGTATGGCTGGCGTTATCGGAGCTGATGCCGACCCGCATCCGGTCCAATGGCATGAGTATTGCCCTGGTACTGAACCAGTTGGTCTCGACGATTCTCGCCGGGGTCTTTTTGCCCATCGTCAGCAAACACGGTTATTCGACAATGTTCTTTCTCTTCGCCGGATTTACCGTGCTCTACCTGATCACGGTCTCGGTGTTTCTGCCGGAGACAAAAGGCAAAACGCTCGAAGAAATTGAAGAGTATTTTGAGGGCTCGGGGCGCGAAAACCAGGCTTCCGCGTGACGATTGTTGCAAGGGAGCTGCGCCTTGCTATTTCCGAAAAGCGGAGTTCTGCCGGCGCATTCCGCCGGAATTGATGGCAAGATACAGCAATAATTGTGGCACCATCTTATAGCTGCCCATATGAGACTGCTTCAACCCGCATGCGCCCATCTGACCGGAAAGCTTCGGCGCACAGCAATCTGGAAGACTGCGAAGACCGCGGTTTCCTTTCTGGGCGGCTCTCCGCGTCTTCATCCGCCGGCCGCAAGCTCGATTGAATGGGACCGCACATTCGGGGTGGAGACGGCGCAACTCGTGCCTCTTTCCAGGCTGTCTATTCCCAGCAGAAATTGGATTTATGGCACTCATTATGAGCCGATCAGTTCCATCAGGTTCCAGAATGTGCTCGGCGAATTGAAAATCGATTACCGGAATTTCCTCTTCATCGATCTTGGGTCGGGAAAGGGAAAAGCAATCCTTCTGGCGGCCGCTTACCCGTTCAAAGAAGTAATCGGGATCGAGTTTTCAGCCGAACTCCATCGCATTGCTGAAGGGAACATCCAGAAATATCTTGGTGTGAAGAATTGTGCGGTGAGGTCGATCTGCGCGGATGTGGCAGTTTACGAGTTACCGCCGGAACCCGCGGTCATTTATCTTTTCAATCCATTTGAAGCCAAAATGTTGCGAAAAGTGGTGGAGAATTTGCGGCGATCTCTTCAGGCAAGCCCTCGGGAGACCTACGTTCTCTACTACTCTCCTTCCGAGCGGCTCAAGGATTTTCCGGAGGAGCGGGCCGTCTTTGACCGCGCCGGTTTCCTGGAAAGCATCGTCCAGAATGAGAGCTATTCGATTTATCGTGCAATTAACGCTCCGTAAGGCAGGCACTATGAAGCTCTATCGCACGACGGCTGGTGCATTTGTCGAAGTAAATAGCAAGTTCTATTTTGTAGACTCCGTAAATTGGGACGAGCTTATCTGCGACAGACAGCTTATTAGCCGACTAACGTCTGCTGCTTCCAATAAGCCTGCTGAAGGCTTTGATATTTCCTCAGCAATCGCGCCAATAGTAAGTCAGGAAGTATGGGCCGCCGGCGTAACGTACTTTCGAAGTCGCGATGCGCGTATAGAGGAATCAAAAGATGCTGGCGGAGGTGATTTCTACGATCGCGTCTACTCGGCAGTGCGTCCGGAGATTTTCTTCAAAGCGACAGGCCGCCGCGTCGTAGGCCCTGGCGCTGCTGTGCGTATTCGCTCCGACTCGTCCTGGTCTGTCCCGGAACCAGAGTTGACTGTCGCCGTGAATCCGGAAGGTTCGATCATTGGCTACACGATCGGGAACGATATGAGCTCGCGTGACATCGAAGGAGAAAATCCGCTCTATCTTCCCCAGGCAAAGATTTACGATGGCAGTTGCGCTCTTGGTCCCTGCATTTTGATTTCATCCGATCCATTAGCGACTACTACCGAAATCAAAATGGAGATATCGCGAAAAGGCGAGACTGTTCTTCGCGAAAGAACTATTCTCGCAGAACTCAGAAGAAAGCCCGAAGAATTGATTGAATTTCTTTATCGCGACAATACCTTCCCAGATGGTGCATTTCTTATGACCGGCACTGGCATCGTTCCGGGATACGATTTCACGCTGTCGCATGGGGATATTATCCGCATCACGATTGACGCAATTGGCACATTGGAGAATTACGTCGGCTAGACCTGGAGGGAAATCGATCTAATGCTGCTGTTCCAGCTCCTCTTTGGTTACATCCTTGATGTGAGTCGCGATGTACCACTTATAACCGAAGGGGTCTTCGACGCCGGCCATGCGATCGCCGTAAAACTGGTCCTCCGGTTCGCGCACGCTCTTCGCTCCGGCTGCAACGGCGCGCTGATACATGGCGTCACAGTCCTCTGTGTAAATCAGCAGGCTGACAGATGAGCCGCCATAATGGCCCGGGGCGAAGGCTTGCACCTGCGCGTTTTCATCGGCCATCATGATAACGGAATCGCCGATTTCAATCTCGGCGTGTCCGATGCGTCCATCCGGCTGCTTCATCGAGAGGCGCTCGGCTGCGCCGAAGGCTTTTTGATAAAACTCGATGGCCCTGGCGGCGCCATCAAGGATGAGATATGGCTGGATACTGTGATAGCCCTCGGGAATTGGTTTGACTGCCATGGTCGCTTTCTCTATTCCACGGAAATAGATTTTTCTTGCAATCGCTACTATAGACAGAGGAAGAAACCGGGTAAAAGGTTGCGCCTGCCGCGGGCGCGTCCGTGCAGTCCACGGTGAGTTTGTCAGTCGATCAGGCAAGTACGTGGTTCTTCGTTTCCTCCAACCCCATTGCAATGAACTGCGGCCAATAGAAACGCGACGGAGATCGACGAAAGGGCGAACACAATTCCGCTTACCTCGGAGATGTAGCCGATGATATACGGCGCGGCCGCTCCCAGGAATCGGCCGATGTTGTAGACCACGCCCATGGCGGTTCCTCGCACCGCGGTCGGGAATGCTTCGCTGGCGATGATGGTGAATCCGCTGAAAAATCCCGTTCCAAAAAATCCCACGACAGGTCCGAGCAACAATAATGTGCGTGCGCCCGGCGCGTGCGCGTAGATGGGCACCAGCACCGCCGCGATGATCAGGAAAGCGATGTACGTTCGCTTGCGGCCAAAATAGTCGGCCAGATATCCAAAGGCAAGATAGCCGCTGAATGTGCCTATCTGCATGAAGATGGTCCAGGATGAAGCCTGAACAATGCTCAGGCCGCGTCCACCCTGTGCTGCCGGAAGCGAAAGAAAGCGCGGGATCCATGTGAACAGTCCCCACCAGGCAAACAGGGATGCTGCATTCATAGCGGTGGTGATCAGCGCAGCCCGGCCCAGCTTCCCGCGAAAAATGCTCGCGAGGGGTAAGGTCGCGGCCTTCTGTTGCCAGATCTCCGGCTCTTTGACGGCCTTGCGAATCCAGATGGTCACCAGCGCGGGAAGCACGCCGGCAAAGAAAACCGCGCGCCAGCCGAAGTGCGGAAGGATGAGCGCTGTCATCGCTGCTCCCAGCGCGTAGCCGACGGCCCAGGACGCCTGGGCAATGCCGATGGCTTTGCCGCGATGCTCGTCCGGCCAGGTCTCCGCCACCAGAGCGCCGCCGGCTGCCCATTCTCCACCAATGCCCAGGCCGAGCAGGAAGCGGAATATCCCGAGCTGCAACACAGTGTGGGCCAGCCCGCAGCAGGCCGTGAACACGGAGTAGATAAGCATGCTGGCGATCAGGGCATGAGTCCGGCCGATCTTGTCGGCAAGCCAGCCGAAGAAAATTCCGCCGATGGCTGCCGAAATCAACGAGAGCGACATCAGCAGGCCCGCCATCGCTTCGCTCATGTGCAGGTCGCGCACCAGGTCGGCCAGCACCAGCGAGAACAGCATCATGTCCATGCTGTCGAGCATCCAGCCGAGAGAAGTGGTCAGCAGCGCGCGCTTCTGTTGGGTGGTGGCGCCGGTCAGCCATGGCATCGCCTGCATCCGTGTTCCTCTCCAAGCCGATCCTTATGATCGTAGCTGGGTTCGATGCAGGATGCGGATCGGTGATGCACGGGATGGCGCTATTCCGAGATTTGCCTTCGGAATTTGCGGCTGGGCCGCAGCTCGGGGCTGGTCGTATTGGTCAACTCCAGCAGGCTGCCGACAAAGGTGAACAGGATGAGAAGACAGGTGATCGCGCCTGACATATCGAGCAGCACATCAAACGGCGAACCGGTGCGGTGAGGAAGGAAGCTCTGGTGAAATTCATCCGAGCTGCTCAGCACCAGTGTCGAAAGCAGCGCCACCGCCGCGGCTCGCAGGGAAGCCGTGACTGCGGAGTACGCGCGGCTCAGCCGGAATGTCATCCGCCAGGCGCGAAAGAAGACCACGCTGACGAAGCCGTAACCGAAAAAATGGCCGGTCTTGCGAAGATCGTAGAGCAGCTTGTCCCAAAAACGATTCGCGAAGTGGCCAAACAGCCCTTCCGCAAAAGGACGCAGAAAATGGCTAGTGCTGTCGGAGGAAAATATGTCCGATGAGGAAATCGCGATCAGCACGACACAGATCGCCGCCGGAATCCAGGCGCTCAGCAGCACCCGCCGGCGAATACTCAACATTCCAGCGACTCGATATGCCGGCTATTCCACATGATAGTTCGGCGCCTCGCGGGTAATGATGACGTCATGCACGTGACTTTCGCGCAGCCCCGCGTTCGAGATACGGATGAAACGGGCCTTTTCCTGCAGCTCCGCGATGCTGCCGCAGCCCAGATATCCCATGCCCGACCGCAGACCGCCGACCAGTTGGTACACCATCGCCTCCAGCGGTCCGCGATAAGGAACCCGGCCTTCAATGCCTTCCGGAACAAATTTTCCGAGCCGGTTTTGCGCGCTGCCTTCGCGACTGACAATCGAACCGCTGGCCTCACCCTCCTCGCCGATATCGCGCGAGCTTTGGAAGTAGCGTTCGCCCGATCCCTGGGCCATGGCGGAGAGCGATCCCATACCGCGATAGGTTTTGAAGGAGCGGCCCTGGAAAAGAATCGTCTCGCCGGGGCTTTCATCCACGCCCGCGAAGAGCGACCCGATCATTACAGTGTTGGCTCCGGCGGCGATGGCCTTGGTGACGTCGCCGGAATATTTAACGCCTCCGTCGGCGATGATGGGAATACCGCGCGATTTTGCAGCGCGATAAGCTTCGGAAATCGCCGTAATCTGCGGCATCCCGCGCCGGTGACCATGCGGGTGGTGCAGATCGAACCGGGTCCGATGCCGACTTTGATCGCGTCCGCGCCAGCATCGATCAGCGCCATCGCGCCCTCATAGGTCGCGACGTTTCCAGCCATCAAATCAATTTCCGGAAATTTTTTCTTGATCTGCCGGATTGCATCCAGCACCCGCGAGGAGTGGCCATGGGCGGAATCGATCGCCAGCGCGTCGGCGCGGTTGCGCACCATTTCGCCGGCGCGCTCCAGAAAATCTCCAGTCGCGCCAATAGCAGCGGCCACGCGCAAACGTCCCTGCACATCTTTGGCAGCGTTCGGATACTTCAATTTCTTCTGGATGTCTTTGACCGTGATCAGGCCCTTCAACTCATACTGATCGTTCACTACCAGCAGCTTTTCCACGCGATGCTTATGGAGGATATGCTCGGCTTCCTGAAGCGTGGTGCCGACAGCGACTGTGATCAGATCTTCTTTCGTCATCACCTCGCCGACCGGGATATCGGTTCGTGTTTCAAAACGCAGATCGCGATTGGTAAGAATCCCAACCAGCTTTTTATTTTTCGTAACCGGAACGCCGGAAATCTTATAGCGGCGCATTACATCGAGAGCTTCCGAGATGAGCTGCTCCGGGGCAATCGTCACCGGATCGACGATCATGCCGCTTTCTGATCGCTTCACCTTGTCGATCTCGGCCGCCTGCTGCTCGATTGACAGGTTGCGATGAATCACACCGATGCCGCCCTGCTGCGCCATGGCAATCGCGAGTCGCGACTCCGTCACGGTATCCATCGCGGCACTCAGCAGAGGAGTGTTCAGGGTGATATTGCGGGTGACGCGCGTCTGCGTGCTGACCTGGCCCGGAACCACCTCGCTGAAGGCGGGAACCAGCAAAACGTCGTCGAATGTAAGAGCTTCGGGGACGGGGAAGTCAATCACAGCTCACCATCCAGAAGCTTTCGGGATGGTCTTGTTCCAAATAGAGGCAAATCGAAGGCGACATACCTGATTGTAAGGTTCCGGATATCTTCCGGCAACAGATGGGTGGGAATCAGAGAGACAGGAGGATTGTGACCCAATTGGAATACGTAATAGCAAGACGGCAAGCAGAACAGAAGTCCTCAGATTATTATTCTGGCACTCCATGTGGCTACTGCTGCTTATCGTAGGGGTTTGCTGGGTTGTACATCCTTCCAAATCCCCTCTTTATTGGGACAGCAGGAGCATCAACGGGCTTACCATCGATATCACGGCACTGGAACAAAAGTTCAGCACCATCCGATTCCAATTCGTCACGAGAAGCTTCTGGAACAATGAACATCATCCACCCCTCTTTTCCACTTCCTTGTGCTATTGGCTGGTCTAAAGCTTTGTTGGGCAAGTAGTCCGAACTTTTCAGCACGACATCTGGATAGCCTTTCGCGCCTCCCATATGAACGACGGGCGACAAGGGCGGCATCATCATCTTGGCTATTATCTGTCTGCCGTCCTGCAGCTTGACAATAAGCTTTTCGCTTGTAGCAATACTCGGTGCCCCACGGTTTACAATTAGCGCAAATATCGTCAACACGGTCTGGCCGATTTTGTTTGTACCCACCATATTTCCCAGTATCGTTGCTTTTAGCTTAGGTTTGCTTACATCTTCAGCACGTAATCGCGCTCGATGCTCAACAGTCCAGATGTGAATTGGTGCAATGATGAAGCAAATGCAAGCAGCAATGAAATAAAGTTTCTTGTGATTTGCGTGTCCGCGGAATCCCGCGAACGTCAGAATTACTGATACGAGTCCGCTCATCCATCCCACCCAAGTTGTGAAAAAGGCGACGATGAAGCCCTGGATGTCCATGTCCGCGATATTCTCACTAAACTCCAAGGTGAGTCGAGAATTTCCCCCGTAAAATCACATCGGACAGGGAATAACGACATGTAGCCAAGTCATGCGCTGCGGTTCCGGGTACAGCATTGAACTCCCCGCGTTTTCGGCGTATCCTACAAGAGTAGATAAGTTTGTCCTGAGTTTGTCCTGGGCAGCCTGTTGGCGAAACAGGCCGGGGCGGGAGAAATGAGTGGGCGAGAGCCCACTTTTTATTTGCTCCTGTTTCCCGCAATACGCTGCAGCGGATGGGTTCGATGGCACTCGATTTAGACAAAATCCGCGCTCTCGCCGATCGGGTTGCAGCATCGCACGGGTTGGAGATTGTCGACATTGAGTATCTTGGCAGTCCCAAGCACCGGTCGCTCCGCATCTATATCGAGAAAGATGCTGCGAGCCGGGCGAAGCTGGCGATAGAGACCGAATCCAGCGAGTTGAAACTGCCGGAACATGTTTCGGTCGATCAACTGGCCGGAATCACGGTCGAAGATTGCCAGATTTTTAGCGACGATTTCGGGACGGTTCTGGATGTGGAAGAACTGGTTCCCGGCGCTGAATACATGTTGGAAATTTCTTCGCCGGGGTTGGATCGCAAGCTGCGCGGGCGGGAGGATTATGAACGGTTCGCCGGCAGCCTGGTGAAGCTGCGGACCATCGAACCGGTCGAAGGAAACTCGCACTGGCAGGGACGCATCGCGAGCGTAAGTGGCGATGCACTGGAGCTGGACCTGAGCACAGTAAGTAAGAGGAAGAACAAAGTTGCGGCAGTTGCCGACAGGAATGTAACCATCGCGCTGTCGAATATTTCGAAGGCGAATTTGATTCCGGAAGTGTAGTTGTCCGGCATCTAACGTTAAACACCCACCCAGGTTAGCTTCGCGAACCTGGGGCACCCGCAACAACTAAAACCGAAAATTCGTGCAATAAGGTTGAGACGAATTATGGCAAGCGCACTTTACGAAACGATTGAAGTTTTAAGCCGGGACAAAGGCATCGATCCGCAGATTGTGGTCACCGCGGTCGAAGACGCCATTGCCCTTGCAACCCGCAAATACTATAAGACGCTCGAAAATATGCGCGGCGAACTTGATCGCGAAACGGGCGAGATTCGCGCCTACGCCTATAAGACCGTCGTTGAGTCTCCGGAGCTTCTGGAAGATCCTTTGAACCAGATTCATCTGGAAGACGCCCGCGCCATTGCGCCCGAGGTCGAGGTCGGCGGTGAGCTGCGCTATTACAAGCCTACCGATGTGCTGGGCCGTATAGCCGCGCAGATGGCCAAGCAGATCATCTTTCAGAAAGTCCGCGAGGCTGAGCGCGATACGGTTTTCAACGAATACGCCCACCGCGTGGGAGAAGTATTGAATGCCACTGTCAAGCGCATCGAAGGCCAGGATGTCATCTTCGATATCGGCAAGGCAGAGGCCCGGATGCCGAAACGGGAGCAATCACGGCTTGAACAGTTTTCCGTTGGCGAGCGGATTCGGGTCGTCCTGTTGCGGGTCGACCGCAACGCGCGTGGGCCGCAGGTGATCGTCTCCCGCGCCGCCAAGGAGCTGGTGCAGAACCTGTTTCAAAGCGAAGTGCCGGAGATTTACGACAATACGGTGGAGATTCGCGCCATTGCCCGCGAAGCCGGCGAACGGACGAAGATCGCCGTGGTGTCCCGCGACAAGGATGTCGATCCAGTGGGCGCGTGCGTCGGTATGAAAGGCATGCGCGTGCAGTCGATCATTCGCGAGCTGCGCGGCGAAAAGATCGACATTATCGAGTTCAGTGAAGAGATCACGACCTTCGCTGAGAAGGCCCTGCAGCCCGCCAAGGTAAGCCGTGTCAGCATTGCCGATCTGGCGGATAAGCAGATTGAGGTGATCGTCGATGATACGCAATTGTCGCTTGCGATCGGCAAGAAAGGCCAGAACGTGCGCCTGGCGGCGAAGCTGCTGGGATGGAAGATCGACATCAAGAGCGAGGAAGAGAAGCGGCAGGAGGTCGAGCAGCAGATGCAGGCCATGGCGGGTCCTGTGACCACCCCGATCGAGCAGGTGACCGATCTCGGCGAGGGCACCATCCAAAAGCTGATTGCCGCCGGAATTACCACCGTGGAGGGATTGGCAGATATGACTCCGGAAGAGCTGGAAGAAGTGCCGGGTATCGGCGAAAAGACGCTGGAAAAAATCGGCACCGCGGTGCGCCGCTACTTTGCCGAACTCGACAATCGCGCCGACGCCGGTCCGCTGGGAGAAACCTCCGCGCAGGAAGACACTAACGAGGCCGCTCTCGACCGCGAGGCCGGGGCGGGATCGGATTCGCTCGCCGCGGATGAGGTTTCCGAAAACGGCGATGCTGCCGAGACCAACGAAGAGGCAGACGTTCCCATCGGCGATGCCCCCGGTGAGGTCGCGATTCTGGACGCCGCCGAGGACCCCGATCCGTCCGGCTCCGAGGACATAGACCAGGTGGCAGACACGGAGAATCAGGATGAAGGCGATACCCTGGCTGCAAGTTTTCTGAAGGATGCTACCGGGACCGAGGATGTCGATGAGCCGGTCTTCATCGATGCGCCGGACCCGCGCGAGCCTGCACTGGATCGTTGGGAAGAGAAGGAAAAGCCATGATCGGGGACGCCGGAACCAAGGCGCGCCGCATGAAATTACACAATCCCCGGATGACTTTCGGCGGATAATAAGAGCAATGATGCGCATCTCACGGCACGTCACGAGGCAACCGATGAGCAGCTAAACGTTTGAAAAAGGCGAAAGAGGCGGATGAGTAAAGTTCGTATTAACGATCTGGCACGAGAGCTGGAAGTCAAGAGCAAGGTGATACTCGACATTCTCCCGGAAGTGGGTGTTACGGAAAAGAAGACCCACTCCAGCTCCGTGGAGGAGGACGAGGCTGTACGTGTGCGCGCTGCTCTCGGCCGCGGAGGCAAGTCCACGTCTGGTGCGGCGGGCAGAGCCGTCTCAGGGGATCAGAAACCCAAGATTGACCTGTCGAATATTTCCAAGCCCGGGGATGTGCTGCGGGCTATTCAGCAGCAGAAGGAGCAGCGGGAAGCGCGAGGTGGATCTCACAATGGATCTTCGTCGTCGCAGCGCCCCGCAGTTTCCGCCGCGGCATCCACCGCTCCTCCGGTCGTGAAATCGGCTCCCGCCGCCGGTAAGCCGGCGGTCTCGTCGACAGTTGCTCCGCCGCAGAATAAAGCGGGTGCAGCATCCGGCGCACCGACATCGGCGGCTTCCGCATCTCCTGCTACCGGTGCACCGCGCAGAATTGTTCCCCAACCGCGCCAGGCTCCCCCGATTGTAGCCGCGGCGCCTCCGGCTCCGCCCGCAATCGCGTCGCGTCCGCCGTCCGGTCCCGTGATCGTCAAGGCACCAGCTGGACCAGTGGCCGGAGTACCCTCAGCGGTTCCAGCTAAGAAAACACCTTCGGAAGTCCGGCCCGGCACCGCATCGGAGATTGCCGGTGCTGTGTCCAGGCAGTCCAGCGCTGTTTCCGCGACGCCGTTCGCTCATCCCGCTCCGCCTCCGGCTGCTCAGGAGGAATCGCTGATTACGGCCGCCGCAGGGTTGCCGGTGGAAGCTGCTGCGGTAAGCGCTTCTGCTGGGGAAGCGTCCGCTGCAGCGACGCCGATCGCTTCGGCGCCTCCCGTCAAGCGCATGATTATGCCGCAGA
This sequence comes from uncultured Acidobacteriota bacterium, assembly GCA_963823295.1. Lineage (GTDB taxonomy): Bacteria > Acidobacteriota > Terriglobia > Terriglobales > Acidobacteriaceae > JAKAAZ01. Next base: position 25,932 of record CAWGLF010000011.1, on the reverse strand, counting down.
CAGGGCCGCGCCCGGTCTACAAAGCTCCCGAAGGAGCGGCGCAGACTCTGGGCGGAATGCAGCGCGGCAAACCGATCTTCGAGCGGCCGCGTCCGCAGGGTCAAGGCGGAACCGGAGCACCATCGTTCGGCGCACGCCCGGCTTCTGGCCCCGGTGCTGCTCCGGGTCAAGTTCGCCGTCCCATGCACCCGACCCGCCAGCATCCCACGGGCGCGCCTGGAGCACGGCCTGGAATGCCGGGACGGCCCGGCTTCGGCGCACCTCGCCCCGGAATTGGTGTTGCCCCAGGCACAGCGCCTCCACCGCCCGGAGCCGACCGTCCATCGCGCGGACATGCGCAGCGTCGCGGCGGCAACAATCGTTACGAGAAATCCAAAGAAGGTCCGATGAAGGGAATGGTTGCGCCTCGTCTGGGCGCGGCACAGGTTCCCACCGGGCCGGTCCCCATCACCCGCAACATCACCGTGACCGAAGGCGTCAGCGTGAAGGATCTTGCGGAAAAGCTGGATCTGCGCGCGAAAGATTTAATCGCCACGCTGTTGCAGCGCGGCGTGTTCGTCACCGTCAACCAGTCGCTTGATACCGAGCTGATCAAGGAAGTCTCCCGCCAGTTCGGCGCCGAGGCCGGCGTCATCAGCTTTGAAGATGAAATGGCCAACGAGGCGCTCGAAAATCTGCTCACCCAGGAAACAACCGGCGAGCTCGAAGTCGCGCGTCCCCCTGTGGTCACCATTATGGGCCACGTCGATCACGGCAAGACGTCGCTGCTCGATGCCATTCGCGAAACCGAAGTGGCGGCGGGAGAAGCCGGCGGCATCACCCAGCATATCGGCGCGTACAAAGTCCGCATCTCGAAGGAAGACTCACCCGCCTTCGGCCGCGAAATCGTGTTCCTCGATACGCCGGGCCACGAGGCCTTTACCCGTATGCGTGCCCGCGGCGCCAAGGTCACCGACATTGTCGTGGTGGTTGTGGCCGCCGATGATGGCGTGATGCCACAGACCCTTGAAGCGATCGACCATGCCAAGGCTGCCAACGTTCCGATCATCGTCGCGGTCAACAAGATCGACAAGCCCGACGCGCAGCCCGACCGTGTGAAGCAGCAGTTGGGCGACCGCGGACTGGTGCCTGAGGCATGGGGCGGCAGCACCGTATTCGTCGATGTATCGGCCAAGAAGCGCATTAATCTCGATCTGCTGCTTGAAATGATCTGCCTGGTTGCCGATGTCGGCACGCTGCGCGCATCGCCCGACCGTCCGGCGCTCGGCACGGTCATCGAATCGAAACTCGATCGCGGTCGCGGCGCCGTTTCGACAGTACTGGTGCAGAATGGAACGCTGCGGCTGGGAGACACTTTCGTCGTCGGCAACACCTTCGGCAAGGTTCGCGCCATGTTCGACGACCGCGGCCGCGCCATTGCCGATGCCGGTCCCTCCACTCCGGTCGAAATTCTCGGACTGGAAAGCATTCCCGACGCGGGCGATGTCTTCACCGTGGTCGCTGACCGCGACAAGGCCAAGAACGTCGCGCAATACCGCAAGATGAAGGAGCGCGAATCGCAGTTGGCGAAGTCCTCGCGCGTCTCGCTCGAAGGTCTCGCCGAGCAGATCAAGCAGGCCGGCGTCAAAGAGCTGCCGATCATCCTCAAGGGCGACGTGCAAGGCTCGGTCGAAGTGCTGGCCGAATCCATGCCCCGGCTCTCGACCGAAAAGGTGCGCGTCAAGGTCATCCATTCCGGCGTCGGCGCCATTACGGAGAGCGATATCCTGCTTGCCTCGGCGTCGAACGCCATTGTCATCGGCTTCAATGTGCGGCCGGAGCGCAAGGCGGCCGAGCTTGCCGTACAGGATGGCGTCGAAATCCGGCTGCATTCGATCATCTACGAGTTGCAGGACGAGATGCGGAAGGCCATGTTGGGGCTGCTGGAGGCGACTATCAAGGAGAACTATCTGGGCCGGGCCGAAGTCGCCAACGTCTTCAAAATTCCAAAAGTGGGCGCGGTTGCAGGCTGCCGCGTGACCGATGGAATGTTCCGGCGCGATTCCGAAGTCCGCGTGCTGCGCGACTCCGTGCCCGTATTTAAAGGCAGGCTGGGATCGCTCAAGCGCTTCAAGGATGACGTCAGCGAGGTGCGAAACGGTATGGAGTGCGGTATCGTTATCGCCAACTTCAACGATGTCAAGATTGGTGATGTCATCGAGGCCTTCACCGCCGAAAAGATCGCCGCCGACATCGGTCCCGCGCTGGTCGATACTGCTGCTCGCGCGCTATCGACGGCGTAATCCTCCACGTTGCGAATCGCATCTACAGATGGCGTGCCGTCCGGCACGCCATCTTTTTTCGCATGTGTGTGAACTTGACGAATTTATGGGGTGCGCAAGACTATCTCGGTTTTTGTAATGAGTGATACATTTCTTGTGTTACTCAAATTTGTCTTCACGCCGTAAACAACGGAAAAGGCCGGTAATACCTAAGAGTGGAACAAATCGTGAGAGCGCCGCTGGGACAAAGCGCCCGTCCCGGGTTCCAAAGATTATTGCTGTTGCGGTTTTGATCTGTCTTACCGTGGCATTTATCGGCGCCGATTATACCCTTCATCAGATCGAGCCGATTCTGCGCGCGCGCGTGGTCCAGAGCCTTTCGACCCGCTTCAAGAGCCAGGTGCAGCTCGGTGAGTTCCATGTAAGCATCGCGGACGGCCTCGTGGTGGAGGGAAAAAACCTCAGCCTGCGGTCTGACCTCTATCCGGATCTGCCGCCGCAAATCGAGATTGGAAAATTCAGTTTTCACGCCGGACTAATTAGCCTGTTCCAGTCGCCCATGCGCGTGGCGGAGGTGGACCTGCACGGCCTGACAATAAAAATTCCGCCGAAGAGCGAACGTGCGGCCATGCCGACCTCGAATAAACATCAGGGCAAGATCAAGATCGTTATCAGCCGCATCGTCTGCGATAATGCATTGCTTGTCCTGCTTACCGATAATCCCGGAAAAACTCCTCTGCAGTTCAAAATCCACCGTCTCACGCTGGACAGTGTCGGCGCGCATCAGCCCATGCACTTCAAGGCGCAATTGATCAATCCCAAGCCGATCGGAGACATCGCTACGGAAGGGAACTTCGGCCCGTGGAATGCCAACGGACCCCACGACACGCATGTCGATGGAAAATACTCCTTCACCCATGCGGATCTGAGCACGATCAAGGGGATCGCCGGAATACTGTCCTCCAAAGGAAAATATTCCGGCAAGCTCGACACCATTACCGTCGATGGTACGACCGATACGCCGGACTTCAGCGTGAATGTCAGCGGACATAAGGTGGCACTGCATACCGATTTCCACGCCATCGTGAATGGCACCAACGGCAACACATCCCTGCAGCCCGTTCGCGCACATTTTTTGAATACAGATGTGACAGCAGCCGGGACCGTATTCCGCGGTCCGGGGGGCCATGGCCACGACATTCATCTGAACGTCCAGATCGAGAAGGGCAGCATTCAGGACCTGCTCCAGATTGGAGCCAAGACCAACCGCCCGATCATGACGGGATCTGTCCACCTGAAGACCCGTTTCGATCTGCCCACTGGACAACAGACGGTGATTCATCGCCTTCAGCTGCAAGGTGCATTCGCAATCGACAATGTGCTATTCACCAGTTTCAACATTCAAAAAGGAATGGATGAGCTGAGCCTTCGCGGCCAGGGGAAAACGGACGAAACCAAGCAACTGGGTACTCAAGCAGCGTTCGGAATGGATTCGCTGCCGAAAATACCGGCCAGCATTCATGGCGTATTTTCTATGAAGCAGCAGAAACTGACATTTCCGCAATTGGTCTGCAAACTGCCGGGTGCGGAGATCGCTGTGAACGGCGTCTATACGCTCGACGGAAAAAAGATTAACTTCAACGGCCACGCGCGCCTGCAGGCCCGGCTATCGAGCATCGTGGGAGGATGGAAGGGGAAATTGCTCACGCCCATCGACCCGTTTTTTGCCAAACACGGAGCCGGTACGGAGGTCCCGATCGCAATCACCGGAACGGAATCCCATCCTCACTTCGGACTGAATTTTTAAATTTTGTCCGTCAAATCAAGCCGCCAGTCCGAGTCTAGCGAGGAATCCGGACGATCACGCGGCGCAAATCCAATGCGCCGGCAGATCCAACGGCGTTTTGGCTAAATCGCGGCCAAAACCTCTTCCGGTTCCGGGCGCACGCGAAAATCGGCATGCGCTTGCGCATAGGCGATTTCGCCGCCGGGCCGGATGACGTACGTCGCGGGTAGAGGTAAACGCCAGGATGGATCGCCATTGATAAACGGCAGATTCACAAGAATGCCGCGGTACCGTTTCTGGTGGTACTCCGGAACGGTGTAGACAATGCGAAAGCTTTCCGCGACGCTCGATCCTGGATCGCTCAAAACCGGAAATGGGAGTGGATGCTGCTGGATCATCAGATCATTTTGATGGACGGTTTGCGGAGAGATCGCCACCAGCAATGCGCCGCGTTGGCGTACAGCCGGATATCGATCGCGCCAGGCGGCCAGCTCCGCCATGCAGTAGGGGCACCAGCGTCCGCGAAAGAAATTGACGATCAGCGGTCCCAAGCGCCAGCAGATCGGCGGATCGCACGATGCGGCCATTGTTGTCCTGAAGCGGCAAATTCCGGGGCGATGCTGCCTGGGGGCAGAATATCCTGCTCGATGCCGCTTGCAAACAGCTCCGCAACCGCACGCTCGCCTGGCTCAAGCCGCTCCGGCTGAACCAGACGCCGGGTCTGCTCACTGATCTGATCTAGCTGGTCCTGTAATTTCGACACTGATGTTTGTCAGCGGCCCCTGCCCATGTTCGCCAGTGACCCCATCAGCCGCCGCTGCACCGCGCCGCCACGTCCCATGGACTTGAACATCTTGCGCATTTGCACGTACTGGCGCAGAAGTTGATTCACCTCCTGCACCGTCGTCCCGGAGCCGCGCGCAATCCGCTTGCGGCGGCTGCCGGAGATCAGCTCATGGTTCCTGCGCTCGGCCGCCGTCATGGAGTTGATGATTGCCTCGACGCGGTTGAACTGTTTCTCGTCGATATTGCCTGCAGCCTGCTGCATTCCTTGAAATGCGCCGACGGAGGGCAGCATCTTCATGATGCTCTGCAGCGATCCCATCTTTTTAATCTGCCGCAGCTGGTCGCGAAAATCTTCCAGCGAGAATCCATCGCCCGCAAGAGCTTTCTTGGCGAACTCTTCGGATTTTTTCCGGTCGAGCGTCTCCTCCGCGCGCTCGATCAGGGTCATAATGTCGCCCATGCCGAGAATGCGGCTGACGATCCGGTCCGGATGGAAGGGCTCAAACGCATCCGGTTTTTCGCCCGTGCCGATAAATTTGATCGGCTGGCCGGTCACGTGGCGAATCGATAGCGCGGCCCCGCCGCGGGCGTCGCCATCCATCTTGGTCAGCACCGTGCCGGTCAACGCCAACTTGTCGTGGAACTCTTTCGCGGAGCGCACCGCATCCTGACCGGTCATGGCGTCGGCGACAAAGAGAATTTCCTGCGGGTTCAGCAACGACTTCAATCGCTGCATTTCGTGCATGAGATTTTCATCGATGTGCAGGCGTCCGGCGGTATCGACGATCATCACGTCACATCCGGAGACGACAGCTTCTCGCCGGGCCTCTTTCGCCAGCCGCTCGACCAGCTCCGTGCCCGCGGCCTCGTTTTTCAGATCGCCTTCATACAGCTTTGTGCCGATCGATTTCGCGACAATCTGTAGCTGCTCGCGCGCCGCCGGACGGTACACGTCGACCGAGACCAGCAGCGGACGATGGCCGCCTTTTTTCAGCCACGCGGCGAGCTTGCCGGAGGTGGTCGTCTTTCCGGAGCCCTGCAGTCCAGCCATCAGGATCACGGTCGGCGGCTGCGATGCAAACTTGAAACGGGCCGTGTCGGTGCCCAGAATTGCGATCAGCTCATCGCGTACGATCTTGATCACCTGCTCGGTGGGGGAAAGCGCGGTCAGCACTTCCTGGCCAAGCGCTTTGGCGCGAATGTGCTCGATCAGCTCCTTGACGACGTTCAGGTTGACGTCGGCTTCGAGCAGGGCCACGCGGATTTCCTTGAGCGCCTCGCCGATATTTTCCTCGGTGATGGTGCCCTGGCCACGCAGATTTTTGAATGTGCGCTGAAGTTTTTCTGAAAGGTTTTCAAACATAGGTCAATTCCAAGTTTACCAAGGATGCGGGTGCCCCAGGTTCGTCCCCCGGCTTTACCGAAGGACGAACCTGGGAGCTTTCTCCCCGATTTTGCTGAGATCGCTTGCATTTTGCAAGTGATCTCGGTTATTTTGGCGGATGTGAAGGGCAAAACTGCTTCGAGCCGCCGGTCGGAATGTCCAGTCAGTAGCTCGCTCGAAATCTTTGGCGACCGCTGGTCGCTGCTGATTGTCCGCGATCTGATGGTGCGCGGATACCGCACCTACAGAGAGTTTCAGGAATCCGGCGAAGGGATTGCCACGAACATTTTGAAGGATCGTCTGCAGAAGCTGAAAGCGGCGGGAATCATCCGGGCCCAGGCCGAGGAATCCGACGCGCGCAAGGTGAATTACAGACTCACGAAAAAGGGAATCGATCTCGCGCCGGTGCTGCTGGAACTGCTGATCTGGGGCGCGCGATACGAGGGGTCCGGGCGAGATTGCGACGCCATCGTGCAAATGGAAAACCGGCGTGAACAAATTCTCGCGGAAACCCGGCGGCGCTGGCGCGAACGCGATCAAACGCCGCTGATTCCCAGGTTCGGGAGCGATGGCGTTGAACGAAGTCCTGCACGAAAGAAAAAGAGAGGGAGTGGAGAATGAGCAAGGTACGGGTACTGGTGGGTACGCATAAAGGCGCGTTCGTTCTGACATCGGACGGCAAGCGCAAAAACTGGGACGTGAGCGGCCCCCATTTTGCGGGCTGGGAAATCTACCACATGAAGGGATCGCCGGCGGATCCGGATCGGCTGTACTGTTCGCAATCGACCGGCTGGTTCGGGCAACTGATTCAACGCTCGAATGATGGCGGCAAGACCTGGGAGCCGGTCGGAAACAAGTTTGCCTACGACGGTGTTCCCGGCACGCACCAGTGGTACGACGGCACGCCGCATCCCTGGGAGTTCAAGCGCGTCTGGCATCTCGAACCTTCGCTCACCGATCCCGACACGGTCTACGCCGGCATTGAAGACGCCGCCCTGTTCCGCTCGAACGATGGCGGCAAGGAGTGGCAGGAATTGCCCGGGCTGCGCGGCCACGGCTCCGGCCCGCGCTGGCAGCCGGGCGCCGGCGGGCTGTGCCTGCACACCATCATCCTCGATCCCAGCGATCCGCAGCGGATCTTCATTGCCATCTCCGCCGCGGGCGCGTTCCGCACCGATGACGGCGGCGCAACCTGGAAGGCGATCAACCAGGGACTGCGTTCGCAGTACATCCCCGACCCGACTGCCGAGGTTGGCCACTGCGTCCACCACGTCGCTATGCATCCGTCCCGCCCGGGCGTGCTGTTCATGCAGAAGCACTGGGATGTAATGCGCAGCGACAACGCCGGGGATTTATGGCAGGAGGTCAGCGGCAATCTGCCAACTGATTTCGGCTTCGCCATCGATATCCACGCGCATGAGCCAGAGACGATTTACGTCGTCCCCATTAAGAGCGATTCCGAGCACTTTCCGCTCGAAGGCAAGCTGCGCGTCTATCGCAGCCGAACCGGCGGAAATGAATGGGAGCCGCTGACAAAAGGTCTGCCGCAAAGCGACTGCTTTGTGAACGTATTGCGCGACGCGATGGCGGTCGATTCGCTGGACTCGTGCGGCGTGTATTTCGGAACGACGGGCGGGCAGGTGTACTGTTCGGCTGACGCCGGAGACAGCTGGTCTCCGATTGTGCGTGATCTTCCGGCCGTGCTTTCGGTAGAAGTGCAGACACTGCCATGATTCGCGTGGAACTTCCGGCGCATCTGCGAACCCTGGCGCACGTTGGCAGGGAAGTCGAGCTTCAGGTCCAGGGCGAGGCCAGCGTGTGCTCTGTACTGGATGCATTGGAGGATCGCTATCCCATGCTGCGCGGCACCATCCGCGACCAGATCACGCATGAGCGCCGGCCCTTTCTGCGTTTTTTTGCCTGCGAGGAGGATCTGTCGCACGAACCTCCGGATGCGCCGCTGCCGGATGCGGTGGCATTGGGCAAAGAACCGTTGATTGTGTTGGGAGCCATTGCGGGTGGTTCACCGCAAGGTTAGATTGCAGTTTTGTCGGGAGTTGTTTGGAGAAATCACATGGAATCGACAATTCAGACCGAACCAGTTTCAAAATCCGTCTCGAAAGGGGCATTGTGGACAGGACGGGTCCTCAGCGTCCTTGTCATCTTGTTTTTTCTTTTCGATGCCACGGGGCATTTGGTGAAACCTCGTCCGGTGGTGGAGGCATTCGCCCAGATGGGATTTCCGCTGGGGTTGGCAGTTACTCTTGGCATCATTGAGCTTATCTGCATTGTTCTGTATGCGATTCCGCGCACCGCGATTTTCGGGGCAATTCTGTTGACGGGCTATCTTGGCGGCGCGCTGGCCAGCCAGTTGCGTATCGGGAGCCCGCTTTTCGAGATGGTTTTTCCAGTCATCGTTGGAGTGCTGGCCTGGGCGGGAATCTTTCTGCGGGACAGGCGGATACGACAGTTCATTCCTGTGCGGAAGTAGCCGCCGGGGTGGACCCGCTGACGAAAAAGTTTCTTGAATCCGGCTATTCGGGGAGGGAATCCTATCCGGCATCACACGGATTGGAGTAATTGCATGAAAATCGTCGCTATCATCGCACAGATTCTCTTAGGGCTGATATTTTTGGTTTTCGGCCTGAATGGATTTATTAACTTTCTGCATGGCACTTTACCCGGCGGAATGGCCGGCGATTTTCTCGGCGTTCTCATGCGCTCGCATTACGTTTACTTTGTATCGGGCGTTCAGGTCATCGCAGGTGTACTGCTGCTGGTCAACCGGTTCATCCCTTTAGCGCTGGCTCTGCTTGCGGCGGTCATCGCCAACATCATTGTTTTTCATTTGACGATGCAGCCAAGCGGATTGCCGGTGGCCATTGTCGTCGCAATTCTCTGGATCATCGTGGCGTGGAGATTTCGCACGTATTTTGCGCCACTGTTTGTGCAAAGAGCCGAGCAGAAGTAATAAGCAGTTCGCCTCGTCGCGTTATTCTTCCAGCCGAAAACTGTAAATCAGCATAACTCGCTTCACCAAGCGAGAAGTGGGCATCGATATCAACCCAACACTTATTTGCGAATGCGCCGGGAGGGTTCGTCGGAGGCGATTTCGCCGTCGCGGATGTGGACCACCCGGTTGGCGTAGTCGGCGATGTCGGGTTCATGGGTGACTACGATGATGGTATTGCCTTTGGCGTGCAGATCATCGACCAGCGCCATGATTTCTACGCCGGTCTTTGAATCGAGATTTCCAGTTGGCTCGTCGGCCAGGATGATGGAAGGGTGGTTGACCAGCGCGCGGGCGATCGCGACGCGCTGGCGCTGTCCGCCGGAGAGTTCATTCGGCTTGTGGTACATGCGCTCGCCGAGATTGACTGAAGCCAGAGCGGCTTTCGCCCGCTCCAGGCGCTCCTCGGAAGGAGTGCCGTTGTAGATGAGCGGCAGCTCGACGTTGTGCAGAGCCGTAGCTCGCGCCAGCAGGTTGAACGTCTGAAAGACGAATCCGATTTCCTTGTTGCGGATGCGCGCCAGCTCGTCATCATTCAGTTCGCTGACCAGGTGACCGTTAAGCCAGTAATTTCCCTTGGTCGGGGTGTCGAGGCAGCCGATCAGATTCATGAAGGTGGATTTGCCCGAGCCCGACGGTCCCATGATGGCGACATACTCGTTATGGCAGATGCGCAGATTGATGCCGCGCAACGCATGCACCTGCTCGGAGCCCATGTCGTAGGTCTTCCAGAGGTTTTCAACGACGATGACTTCGTCGTGGCCGGGTGCGTTCGCAGCATCGGCGGGGGGCGGCTGAACCATTACCTCGGATGTCATCCCAAAAAGCCTCCTGTCGCTCCCAGCCGTGGTTTCGTTCCAGTGTTCAGGGTAGCAGGATTACCCAGTATTTTCGCCAGTTTATGAGCTGGCCGTCTCCGAGCCGGATATCTCTGTCGTCGCCGGCGAAGTGTCGCGCTTGACGACGGCATCGCTCTTCAACGTTCGCAGCACGCGATATGGACCGATGACAATTTCGTCGCCCGGCTTTACGCCGCTGGTCACTTCAATGTCGGATGCGCCGGTGATGCCGGTCTGCACGGGAACAAAAACGGCGCGCAGCTTGCGGCCCTGCTTCCGCAGGACAAAAACGCCCTGCACCGGCTGCGGTTTCGGCGCGTCCGGTCCCGACGTCAAACTGGCATTCATCTTTTTCGCGCCCTTTTTTGTGCCGGAACCGGGAACAGACATGGCCAGCGCCTGAAGCGGGATGGCGACAACATTATCTTTGTGCGCGGTCGTGATCTTAGCCGTCGCCGACAGTCCGGGACGAAGTTCCGCAGAAGGATTGTCGATCGTGACGACGACTTTGAAATCCTTCGCCTCCTCGGTTCCGGCTGTACTCTGGCTGGTGGAAACCCCGGTCGAGCGCAGCAGCGCCTGATCGCCGACCTCGGTCACATGGCCTTTAAAGCTCTTGCCGGGCAGCGCGTCCACGGTTACCTCGGCGTTTTGCCCGAGCTGCACACCGGTGATGTCGGTTTCATCCACCTTCACTTCCGCAGTGACGACGGACATATCGCCCAGTGTCATCAGAGTGCTGCCCTCGGCGTTCTGAATGCCCTCGACGACGGTCTCGCCCTCGCGCACCGGTAGATTGGTCACAATGCCATCGAAGGGAGCGATGCTGATTGATTTGTTATATGCATCCACATCCCCGAGTAAAGTCTGCTGAGCGCTGGCTAACTTGCTGCGGGCGGAGGCCGTCTGCGCCTCGGCCTGAACCATCGCAGCGTTATCCTGTGCCAGCGTAGCGACGGCAATGTCGTAGGCCGCCTTCTTCGCGTCGAAATCCTGCTTCGCAATGAGAGCGTCTTTATAGAGTTCCTGGGAACGCTTGTAATCGAGCTGTTTCTGCTCCAGGTCAGCCTTGGCGTGCTCCACGTTGGCTTCTGCCACTTTTTGCGCCGCCTCATCGGCGGCAATATCCCGTTGCGCTGACGTGATGGAGGCCTTTTGCGCGCCGACGGCAGAGGTCTGCGGGACATTCTCAATGACGGCGAGAACTTCGCCTTTCTTTACGTGGTCGCCTTCTTTGACGTAAAGGTGAGTGATGGGGCCGAAAGCGGTGGCGCCGACATTGACATAATTCTTGGGTTTGATCTCGCCGGTTCCACTGACGATGCTGGAAAGATTTTCGCGGGCGACCTTGGCAGTAAGCACCTTCTCGGTATTGGCGCCGCTACGAATAACGGTGAACGTTACCAGAGCAGCGCAGGCGATAAGAATCACCACCACAATTGCAACAGTCTTCTTTTTTATCTTCATTCGACAGGTCTCGTAGGTCGCGTTGGAACCGGTGGTGCTCAGCAGCGGATTCTCTGGCGGCGGTTTCGTCTACTCCCGTCAAAATACGAGAAAGCACATCGGGAAGTTCCCCACGAACCGCATCGGCTGGAATCTTCCCGCTTCCGCTGCATTCAGCGTACGATAAACGCGGCGGTTCCTGCGAGGGCAATCGGACTTCCGGGCGCTTGAAAGTGTCATGGCGACGCCATACAATCAGGATACAGAAATTGAGGTCGTTCCATGTCTCGGATTCGCTTCACCCTCACCCTCGCGCTGCTGGCCGCGTTCGGGGGATATCCGTCCGGTCACGCAATTGCGCAGGATGCCCAACCGCAGGATGTGTCGAACACTTCCGCCCAAACTAATCCGTTAAAACGCAAGCTGAGCGATAAAGAGATTCGCGAGCAGCAGAAAGAACTGCGCCAGGAGTTGAAGGGGCCATACAAAAAATGGCTGGATCAGGATGTCCGCTGGATCATCACGGATCAGGAACGCAAAGCGTTTCTGGGACTGTCGAACGATGAAGAGCGGGACGCTTTTATTGAGCAGTTCTGGAGGCGCCGCAATCCCGATCCGCAGTCGCCGGACAACAGCTATCGCGAGGAGATTTACCGCCGGATTGCGTATGCCAATGAGCATTTTGCCGCGGGCAAGCCGGGCTGGCTGACAGATCGCGGACATATCTATATCGCGTGGGGTCCGCCGGACAGTAAAGATGAGCATCCGGCCGGCGGCGAATACAACCGCCCCATGGATGAAGGCGGCGGCCAAACCCAGACATTCCCGTTCGAAGTGTGGAACTACCGGCACCTGGATGGAATCGGCGAGAATGTCGACATCGAATTTGTCGACACCTGCATGTGCGGCGACTATCACATGACCATCAATCGCGCCGAGAAAGACGCGCTGCTGCACACTCCCGGAGGCGGCCCCACGCTTTGGGAAGAGATGGGACAGGCAAAAAGATCCGCTCGATTCAACGGCGGATTGGAGCAGTTGGGTAGCGGACCGATGTCCAGCAGCCAGGGGGGGAAAGAATTTGACCGCTTGGAGCAGTACGCGAAACTGGAAGCCGCACCGACCATCAAATTCAAAGACATGGATGAGTTCATCACCAGTCACAAGGTGCTGACCGGGCCCTTTTTCCCGTTCGACGTCAGGACGGATTTCGTCCGCGTAACGGATGACACGGTGCTGGTTCCAATCACGCTGCAGATTCGCAACCGGGACATTACCTACACCACCAAGGACGGTGTCTCGCGCGGAGTGGTGAATATTCTAGGTCGAGTGTCGACCATTACCGGACGCATCGCTCAGACGTTTGAGGATACTGTTGAAGTGGACGAGCCCTCCGAGTTGTTGTCTCAGACGCTCGACAGCAAGTCCGTCTACTGGAAATCGCTTCCTCTGCGGCCGGGCCATTACCGGCTGGATATCGTTATCAAGGACGTGAACAATCCGGACCACATCGGTACGTATGCGCGGGCGTTCATTGTGCCGGAATATGACGATGATAAGTTGGCCGCATCTTCACTCATCTTGGCCGACAGGATGCGACAGGTTCCGTCGAAGGACATCGGAACCGGGCAGTTCGTCATTGGGAACACGTACATACGGCCGCGGGTGAGTGGGGCAGGCAGCAAGCCTGTCAGTTTCAAGCGCGATCAGGATCTGGATTTCTGGATGCAGGTCTACAACCTGAAGATCAATCCCAAAACCAAGCAAAACGAGGCAACGGTTCATTACCTCGTTACCGATATGGGCACTCACAAGACGCTGTTTGAGTCTACGGAGGCAGCCTCGAAACTGAACCCTAATTCTGACCAGGTGACGCTGGAGAAATCCATGCCTCTGGGCAGTCTGCAACCGGGCAAATATAAAATCACCATCAGCGTGGATGATGGAGTATCCAATCAGCAATTGGCGCAATCCGCGCCCTTTGAGGTGACGCAATAAAGGTTCCTGCGTCAAACGCGCAGGCTAGATGAAATCTCGTGAGTGGAAGACGTGCACCCCCCGGCCGATCTTCCGCCACAGAGAGGGAAACCTGGCGTGAGTAGCTCAAACGATCGGTGATTCGGTCCAGATCTAAATTCGTATTCGCAGTGCTGTTGTCGCTTGCGATCCCTGCATTGGCCGGGGCTCCGGCAAGCGTCAGTGGTGTTGTGCAGGATAGCGACCACGCGCCTCTCATGGGAGCGGTGGTAGAGCTTTTTGGCTCCGAGGCATTCCCGCTGCTGACCGCCTTTACTGATATCCGCGGACATTATCAATTTTCAAACCTCACACCCGGGCGCTACAGCGTTCGTGTGCTGCAGGCGTCTTCGGTTCCGGCACGGCGCAAAAATATACAGGTAAACAGCAGCACGCACGCGATCGTCAACCTGACGCTGGTGTCGCTTTTCAACATGTCGCAATGGTTTCCCGCAGTTCCTCGCGGCCAGGATGAGCCGGCCGACGATTGGACCTGGACACTGCGGTCCGGCGTCAATCATCCCATCCTGCGCTGGACCGACGACCTGAACGGCGCCAGCGAAGACCGGGACGATACTTCGCCACACCACAATCTGGCCCATCCGATGGAAGTACATGCTGCGTTTACCGGAGGATCATCGCAGTTTGGCGAAGGTGGAATCCGCCAGGAGGCATTTGTGCGCGTGAACGAGGGCCGCGCGGACCAGGCCATCCTGCATGTTCAGACCTCCAGTTCCGGCGCGGCTTTTCTGGCCGGCGGCATCGAACGGAATCCTGGACCGGGAGATACGGCGCGGGCTGTTGCCAGCTTCCGCACGCTGCCCATTGACTATGGAACAGGATTAGACCGCCTGCAGATTCTGCAGGTCCGTGGCGGAGAGCAACTGGCCTTAAGCGATGAACTGGTGGCCCAGTTTGGCGCGGAGTCGGAGGCCATCCAGGCGGGCCGGAACGTGACCGCCGCGCTGCCGTTCATGGCCGTGCATCTCCAGGAGGGCGACAATGAAATCAGTTATCGCCTGGCAACCAGCAGCGACCTGCAGGAGCTGACGGACCTGGCTTCCGCGGGCGCGGTGCCTGCGGTCGCGATGCAGGACGGGAATCTGCGGCTGACACACTCGCTGCATCAGGAAGTTTCGATCCAGCGAAAACTTGCGGGGATGCAACTGGAGGCGGCCTATTTCTACGACCACCTCGTCGATCCCGTCCTGAACGGCTATGGGGATGGGAGCGCGGCGGAGTTTGCTTCTGGGGACGTTCTGCTCGACCCGGTGACAGGGGCGTTCCGTACCGCTGGCCCCAACTATGCCGGGGGTGGTTTCCGTGTGTTTGCGGCGCGCCAGGTAAAGGGAAACGTCTGGACAGCAGTGGAGTATGCGGAGGGTCCGGCGATTTCTCTGCCTGCAGGATTCGCCGCACGCGGGCCTTCATTTACCGATGCGGTGGCCGGTATCGGCACCACTCGCACGGAATCGGTGCTGTTCAGCATGCATGGCCGCGTTCTCGGCTCAGGTACAAAGTGGAATGCGGGGTACCGCTGGCAACCGGAAGAGACAGTGACCGCTGTCGACCCATTCAATGCAGGAATGAATGCGCCATTTCTGAGCGTGACCCTTCATCAACCGCTCGGTTCGGAAAATTCATCTCTGGACAAACTGGAACTGGAACTTGTGATGCAAAATATTCTGGCCCAGGGCTATCGGCCCTTCTACGTTGTAGCGGGTCAGACGCTTTATTTCGCGCAGGCTCCGCGCCTCCTGACAGGTGGCCTGGCGTTCTCCTTTTGAGTGGCGGGGTAGCGGCGAACCGCAGTTTGCTTATGATATTCTTGCGATGATGGCCGCGCAGAATCCGGTCATTTTCTCCGCTTATCCGAAGATATCCCGCCCGGACGCGTAGCTCAACTGGCAGAGCATTCGACTCTTAATCGACAGGTTGAAGGTTCGATTCCTTCCGCGTCCACCAACTTAAACCTACTCCCATCAAGCAGATGTCGCCTCCGATTCGTTTGCTCCGGATGCTTCATTTTCTAAAACCTGTCCAAAAACCTGACCGAACTTTTTTCGCCGATTGCGCTGATTGATCACCTCACGTAGCGGCTCCAGCTCCTGATGTTGATATGGCTCCATCGACTTCAGATCAGCATGCCCCATGGACTTGCTGACAGCGAAAGCATTTTTGCTCTTCTCCATCGTGTATGTGCCATAGGTGTGCCGAGCAGAGTATGGAACCGTATTGTCAGCGGCGGAGCGGACGCAGCTGGCTGCCATCCGCCATGACTGCAGGAGGATTGATCTGCGTTTCCGGCATCCTGCGGCTGATTGAATACTTCATCGCGCATGGTCAGGCGGTGGCTTGAGGTTCCCATGCAGACACCACTGGTCTTCAGAGCGATTCTCGGCCTTCTCATGGACTTGGCGATTCCCGCAGCACTGGGTGCGTTTGTCTTGGCCGGCATGCGGCTTCGTTCCGAAGGCGGGATGAACTTTGAGGCCGGTGGTGGATTTCTTAAATGGCTCTTCTGGGGTTGTTTGCTGATCAGCCTGGTTCCTTGTATTGGACTTTGCCGTCCAAGGGCCGCCCCGGCGCCTAGGGACTGTTACACATGGTGCTGCTCTTGACTCGCTGTAGAAGCGAACTGTACAGTTCAAGAAGGTGAAATGGAGAGTTTATGGCCACGGTATCCGCAACGCGAAAAAATTCTATCGTTGTTTCGGCCTTGAATGCACGGTCGAACTTTGGGAAACTGCTGCGACGGGTTGATGTTGAGCGAAGGTCCCT
The DNA here is from genome assembly GCA_963823295.1 of uncultured Acidobacteriota bacterium. Taxonomy (GTDB): domain Bacteria; phylum Acidobacteriota; class Terriglobia; order Terriglobales; family Acidobacteriaceae; genus JAKAAZ01. The sequence continues at coordinate 9,623 of CAWGLF010000011.1, read as the reverse complement.
TGTTATCGAGAAGCGAGGCACCCCCATGGCAGTTCTGCTGAACCTTCAGGACTACGTGAAATTGGCGGCCCCAGAACCGGAAATCCTTAAGATCATTGGGCAGGAGGCCAAACAAAGTGGGACGAGCAAAATGACTTCGCGTCAGATCGACCAAGTTATCAAGGCGTCCAGGGCACAGCGAAAGAAGAGCTGATGCTCTCCCTTCGCCTGGTTATCGATACGAACATACTGGTTTCCGCCGCACTTAAACCAGAGAGCATTCAACGTACCGTCTTCCTACTGGCAATCACCAAACCCGCAAGGCTTTATGTCTCAGCGCCAATCCTTGCTGAGTATGCGGACGTGCTGGGACGACCCGAGCTGGGGATTCGCAAAGGGCTTCGTCAGCAACTCATTCAACTGGTCAAAAATCATAGCCATATCGTTTTCCCGTCGCGACAACTCAGTGTTACGAGCGATCCGGACGACAATATTTTTGTCGAATGCGCTGATGCCGCCCGTGCAGATTACCTGATCACAGGAAATCAGAAGCACTTCCCCGCCTACTGGAAATGCACGAAGATCGTAACTTCTCGCGCATTCGTCAATCTTGCCGCGCCCCATCTCATTCGATAGACCTGATTACAAAGATTCATCGCGCTTTGTAGGCTGAGCCATTGTGGTTCGGGGCCAGCCCGTGTGTTTCTAAGCATAAGTGGCACTGGCTGCCTGTCTCTTTATGCTTCAAACCGCAGCAGCAACGACACCTTTCATTTCAGGAGGCACATATGCGCAACGTCGCCCGCATTAAGCTCGGTTAGATCCCCATCTCCGACAATTCTTCGAGAGCCGTTCCGATGCCGTGGTCAAGGCGCTTCGTCGCCTGAACAAACTCAACGGCAGTAGAAAGCTAACGTCGCAGATTTTCACCATCGTAGCCTTCGACATCATGCAGCGGGCATTTTTATCGCTGAGAAGATATTCGGCCATACCATCGTTAACAGTGATGGCAAGTCTGTGCCGGTCCGCTATATCGGTGAGCAGCATGTTAGGGAAGATCTGGGCCGCATCCCGTCCTTCCAGGATTGGGCTGTGGAGATGCAGATTCAGCCCTGGATGTATGGGCAGCGCCTCACGGTTAAGCAAAAACTCTAGCCGACAAACGTAGTGAGAAAAGATGGCCGTGACGCTCTTTTAGGGGTGTCCTGCGGTATGCTTTGCCTTGCGGCAGTCGCCAATACCGGATATATTACAGGCTATAGAAGGAGGTGGAACATGAGCAATACCGCACAGAAACGAGCCATCAGAAATTACCGGAGCCGGCTCCTCAAGCGGGGAGTCGCCCGATTCGAAGTTCTGGGCCTCGATGCCGATCGCGACCTGATCCGTTCGCTCGCAAAGCGCCTTGCCCAGAATGATCCAGAGGCGACCCGAATCCGGTTGGAGGTCACGCGGACAGTCTCCGCTACATCCGGAAAGAAGGGAGGCATTCTTGCCGCTCTTCGGCGCTCGCCGTTAGGGGGAGCGGATTTGGAGATGGAACGTCCGTTTAATCCTGGCCGGCAGGTGGATCTGTGACGCGCTATCTGCTTGACACCAACATCGTCAGCAATGCCACGAAACCAGCTCCGTCGCAGCCGCTGATCGAATGGATGGCGGAGCAGGTGGACGAAGATCTGTTCATCTCGTCGCTGACTCTAGCTGAGATACGCCGAGGCGTGTTGGACGGGGAAGAAGCGCCGGGAACTTGAGGACTGGTTCAAAGGATCTGAGGGTCCACAAGCATTGTTTCGAGGACGTATCCTGGCCTTCGATGAGAAGGCCGCCCTCGTCTGGGCTGGTCTCATGGCGGAAGGCACTGCTGCCGGGCGGCCGAGAAGCGCTTTGGACATGGTCGTCGGCGCGATCGCCGAAGCGAACGATTGCGTTGTTGTCACCGACAATGAGAAGCACTTTTCTGGCATCGATATTTTCAATCCTCTCCGCAGTCGAAGGCGCCGGGAATCGACGGAGCGTTGACCTGTTCCAGGACGCCTAATAATTCCTATCTAGCTTAAGTAGTCGCCACTAGCAGTTCCTCTGCATTATTTGGCGGGCGAAGGCCATCTGTCCTGCCCGCGAAATAGCGCTGGCTAAGTGTGCGTCGAGAGCCATGGGCGAGGAGGGGATCGCAGCGTTTCTCCGAGGAAACACAGGAAGTATCTGTGGCCCACGGAGGCGGTGAACATCGCGCAGAAGAACCAACATCCAGTCCGGCTATGTGAAGAACTAATGGCTTTGACCGGTTACGACAACGACGCTTGCTGGCGGTTCTTGAAAAAACACGGCGTCGATAGGCCTGGAGCCGGATCGAGGCGAACGTTCGATCCTGCTATCTCTGAGTCGATCGTTGAATATGTTTCAGAGCACGGTGTACGGGCCGCTTCCCAACGCTTCCATTGTGAAGCCAAGACACTCTACAACCTGATCTATCGCCGGGGTTATACGCACTACAGCAAAGACCTGTTTAGTTTGCGTGAGATCTGCTCACATTTTGGCGTGCGATACAGTAAAGTCATGAGCTGGATCGAGCAGGGGCTTCTCCAGGCAAAACGCGAGCAAACGCGTACCGGCAGAGCCATCTATTCAATAGAGTTTGAGGCTTTGCACAAGTTCTGCAAGGAACATCGCGACCTTTTGATCACCCGCCGCTGGCCACCGCATCGAATCAAGTTTCTGGAAGAATATGTATTTGCTCCAAAGCACGCTGAATTGCTGCGCACCCGCGAAAGCAAGCGTGAGAATGGTGCATTCGATCGGGGCGAATACTTAGATCCCGATGAGGGTTTTCAGCGCAGGGCCTGATCACATTTGTCGCGCAGGCCGCATCCCGAGCAGCGGCCGCGTTGATTGTGATTTCGTTGTCCCTCCGGTGCGAGCCGAGCCACCCGCACTGCGGCAATCGTGCCGATGAGCCTTCGACGGCTGGAGTCTGTAAATTCCACTCATCGAACCTGTTGCCCGGCATAAATGACCAGGCCAGGCGAACATCAGTCCTCCGGCACGATTGCGACCAGCGACAGCCCGGTCGCAATCGTGCCGGTTAAAGCGGTTTTGAGGACATTGACCGCGATGTCCGATGGATCGGTGCCGGTTATTTGGCATAGACGGGCAATGCCGAAAGCAACAGAAGGGATCGGACAACCGCGTATGTCCGATGCCATAACCTGTCATAGGGGCAACAAGAATCGCGGTCCTCACTGCGGCACTATCATTCTAATGAGGAGGACCTGTATTTCAGCGAATAAAATACTCGTTGGCTGAGTATATGCAGTTTGCGAATAATTGGAAAGGTAAGCAACACGTACATGGCAAAGCTGAAACGTCCACCGCATGTTAAAGGCAGCAGTACGGACAACAGTCCCTATGATGTTTTGGCCGAGCGAATCGTGATGGGAGACTACGCTCCAGGCGCAAGTTTGTCCGAACAGAAGATTGCGGATGACCTTGGAGTCAGCCGCACTCCGGTTCGCGAGGCCCTCATCCGATTGCGAATCGAAGGCTTGGTTCGCATTGTTCCGCGTGGCGGGATATTTGTCGCCGAAGCAACGCTCCGGCGCGCGCGTGAGGTGACGTCGTTGCGCATGGTGCTGGAGGAGTATTTAGCGCATTTAGTTGTCGAAAGGCGAACCGACCCATGGCTGTGTAAGTTCGGAGATTGGCTTGGCTGTTCCCGGAGAGACTGGGAATCGTTATCTCCTCGCGATTGGATGCGCAAAGATGCAGAGTTTCACCATCTTATGGACGAAGCCGCCAGAAATGAAGTTCTTGCCTGCCATCTAGGTCTGCTGCGCCGACAGGCGGTGCTCTTCTGGGGGCAGACCACGGACGGACAAGCTTCGTTGTATCCAATCATTCGGGATTTTGAGGAGGTCTTCCAGGCAGTTAAGCTGAGCGATACGCTGAAATGCGTTCAGGTGTTGCACCGCCACGTTCTGGCGCATGTTGAACGAGTACAGGCATATCTGAAACCTGAAGCTCATCGGATGATTTCATCGAAGACATTTGATAGATTCGAGAACTTTCCTGGGGAGAGTCATGCGAAAACGCGGCCATCTGATTAACGGAAGCGAAGTAAGTTCGCTGAGCGGTAAGACATTCTTAACCAAAAATCCGGCCACTGAAGAAGTGGTCGCGGAGGTAGCGGATGGAGCGGAAGAAGACGTCGCGCTCGCGGTGATGAGCGCCAGAAGCGCTTTTGACAATGGCCCGTGGCGATCAATGCCTCCATGGCAACGCGGACGGCTTCTGGGCAAGGTAGCGGAATTAATTAGGCAGAGGACGGACGAGTTAGCCCTTCTCGATACGGTGGATTGCGGAAAGCCCTTGAAAGATAACAAAAACGGGGACATTCCTCTGTGCGCGCGGATTTTTGAATATTACGCGGGCCTGCCGGATAAGTATGCGGGCAAGACTTACCCCGCCGAGCGCGGCTTGTTTAACTTTTCACTACGCGAACCCCACGGAGTTGTCGCCGGGATTATGCCCTGGAATTACCCTTTTCTCAATTCCTGCATCAAGCTCGCCCCGGCGCTCGCTGCGGGAAATACCGTGGTTCTTAAAATGGCTGAGCAGACTCCGCTGAGCACAATTGAACTCGGAAGCATCTGTTTGGAGGCAGGCATACCCCCTGGTGTAGTCAACGTTGTCAACGGAGGTGCGCAGGTCGGTGCTGCACTATGCAGTAGTTCGAGAATCGATAAAATCTCTTTCACGGGAAGCACAGAAACTGGAAAGAAGATTCTTCACGCGGCTGCGGAACGCATTTTGCCAGTGACTCTGGAACTTGGCGGGAAAAGCCCGAGCATTGTCTTTGCAGATGCGGATATGGATCAGGCTGCGGCGGGGGTGCTCTTCAGCGCCTTTTTAAACGCAGGGCAAATTTGTACGACAGGATCGCGTTTGCTGGTAGAGGAATCGATTGCCGATGAATTCACACAGCGGCTCGCGAATGCGGCATCGCGTCTGCGCATCGGCGATCCCACGAGAGAGGAAACGGATCTGGGTCCCTTGGTCGATCAGCGACAGCGCGAGAAGGTACGAGATTACATTCGTATCGGAAAGGCCGAGGGCGCACAAGTATTTTACGAAGGCGGGCGCTTTCAGTTCGAGAAGGGCTATTACGTGGAGCCCCTCATCTTCACGGCTGTTGCCACGGAAATGCGCGTTGCGCAGGAGGAAATTTTTGGCCCGGTGCTTTGTGTGTTGACTTTTCGGGACGAGGCCGGTGCAGTCAAACTGGCAAATTCCATTACTTATGGTTTAGCCGCCTCTATTTGGACGAATCATTTGGGCCGAGCTTTGCGCATGGCTCGAGCAGTCCAGGCTGGATCTATCTGGATGAATACTGCTGAGTATTGGGACCCTTCTGTGCCCTATGGAGGCTGGAAGCAGAGTGGGCTGGGGGAGGACTTTGGGGTGGAAGCTTACCGCAGCTATACAAGGGCGAAATCCGTAATTGTCAATGTTACGAGTGCCAAGCTGGCATGGGGTCCAGACATCTAGCGGAGGCATTTTTCGTTTAGCAAATCGCGGCTACTCGCGATTCGAAATTACCGGCCGCGATTTCGCGCCGCAGTCGAACCGCGAATGACCAGGTGCGTTTGCAAAGCCGCTCGTATTCCTTTCCGCTGCTTTGTGCGGGCCATTCGCTCAAGCACCTCGAAGGTCATTTTGCCCAAGGATGCGCGATCGAGATTCACTGTAGTCAACGGCGGACTCACGAAGCGCGCCATGTAGATATCTTCGCAACCCAGTATCGACACCTGATCGGGGACGTCTATTCCCATTTCCTGTAAGGCATTCATGGCTCCAATCGCGGTCATATCGTTGATGCAGATCAAAGCCGTGGGTAGTTCCTGACCTGCTAAGATTGTCGCGACCGCGAGTCGTCCTCCCTCAAGCGTTTGATCGGAATCGACGATGTGCTGTAGTTTCAGATTACGCTCTCGCAGAACTCTAAGAACGGTCTCTCTGTACCGACAGGCCGACCGACGCTCTTCGGGGCCGGCGATGAATGCGATCTTATCGTGCCCCAATCGTGCCAGGTGATCGATGGCTTGTGAAACGCCTTCATAGTAATCGATAACGATACTGCCGACGTGACGCTGAGTTACTTCAATATCTACAACCAGTACCGCAATCTTTCTCAGAGCGAGTTGCTGCGCGATGTCTTCGGTTGCGGAAGACGTCATGATCCCTACCCCGCGAACGCCGTTCTCAATCATCTTACGCACAGCCGCTTCCATGCGATGAGGCTCGTAGTTCGTAGTGCAAAGGAAAAGATTGTACCCCTTTGCTGTGGCGGCTGATTCAAAGCCTTTAATCATCTCAGGGAAGACTGGATTCTCTATATCAGAAATTAGAAGTCCGAAAAAATCGCTGCGACCGCGCGCTAGCCGCTGGGCACTGGCGTTTGGATAATAGTTGAGCCTCTGCACAGTTTCGAGGATGCGGCGGCGTGTTTCGGGGTCGACTGAATTGGACCGATTCAGGACACGTGAAACTGTCGATTTGGATACACCCGCATGTTGGGCAACGTCGAGGATCCGGTAGGTCATCTATTGAGCTTCGTGGGGTAGGTGCTTGCTTATGTTATACGATTGACATTCGAGATTCGGACCGAATTAAAATTTCTCTATTTGAGCATGCTGATCATCATTCTCAGGTTGGTCGACTTCGCCGTCTTCAGGCTCATCTCACGTCGCGATCAGATCGGATTACAGACTCCCTCCTGTAATTAGAGGAGATTGCCGCCTTCAAAACGGACGTTGTAAGACTATACTCGATTCCAAGCAGAGTCTCCAAGTCGCTGTTAAGCGGGACTCTTCTTCGATAACGATACAAGTCTATTCCTTCTCGCGACAAACCCTAGGTTATTGTCGTTTGGAAGTGGAAACTTGTGTGCGGATTCGCTGGCGCGACGGCGCCAACCCTGATTTGACAAGCCTTTTTTGGCGGTGTTACAAGATTGAGAATAACCAGCCCGGAGTAGTGTTGCCTTTTGTGGGACCGATCCCGGAAACCGGTTTCATAGGGGTTTTGAAATGGGCGGACAGACATTCGAGCGGCGGGAGATACTCCGCTATATAGCTATGGCTTCTGTGGCCGGGACCTTTCCCGGTTTCAGCCGATGGGCATTCGCGTGCGGTCACCCTGAAACAGATGCCCAGCGCGGACAAGCTCCGCCAGATCACTACAAACCCATCTTCTTTTCCCAGCCGCAGTTCTCGATGATAGAGTGCCTGGCCGAAATGATTATTCCGACTGACAACACGCCAGGGGCAAAAGAGGCAGGAGTAGCCGAGTTCATCGACTTCATGGTCGCGAACAGGGTTCCGGTAACTATGCATTATCGATTCCGCACCACCCAGGCTACTCTTCGCGCCGGCAGCGAAGTCCAGGTTGAGTTCGTTGCCGGACTTGACTGGCTCAATGCCCGAACCAAGTCCGGATTTGGGAGCGAGTTCTTGAACTGCTCCACGGAACAGCAGAATGCGACACTCGAAGAACTGGCATACAAGTCCAAGTACAAACCCGGCACTGAAAGTGGACGCCAGTTTTTTAACTTGATGCGCGATTACACCGTTGTCGGTTATTACACGACGAAGATCGGTTTACAAACCCTGGGCTATCCAGGCCTGCGCACCATGTGGCCGAAGATGCCCGGTTGCTCGCACCCAAACGATCCGGAACACGCCTGTTTCCAGGAGCCGGCTGCGACCGCTCAAGAGGCGTTCAGTAGGATTTCGACTTAAAAGGAGAACATGTTGGCGACACAAGTCTACGACGCAATCGTCGTTGGTACGGGAGCTGGCGGCGGTATGGCGATGAAGCTTCTTTGTGAAGCCGGCCTGAAGGTATTGGCCCTAAACTCGGGCCCGCGCACAGATCCTGCAAAGGATTATCGCGAGCACCGGCAGGTCTACGACTTGAAATACCGCGGGTGCGGCGACCCCGCCATCCTGGCCGGTTATCCCCATCAGGAAAAATACTCAGTGGAGGAAAGCGAATATAATGAAGGCCCGCACTTGTGGGAGCATGAAGTCATATACAGCAACGCTCCTGGAACGGATTGGTACTGGAAACGATGTAAGGGAACGGGAGGCAAGGCGAACTTTTGGGGCAGGTCCTCGGCACGCTTCGGGGATATCGACTTTAAAGCAGCGAGCCTCGACGGAGTCGGTGAAAACTGGCCGGTGGATTACGCGGAGATCGCTCCGTGGTTTAGCAAGGCTGAGCGATATATGGGCGTCGCCAGCACCATCCAGAACCGGCCAAGCAATCCAGACGGGGATTACCTTCCGCCCATTCCATGGCGTTGCCTCGATTACATGATCCAGAAAGCAGGCGAGAAAATTGGGGTGCCGTATTTGCCCGATCGATGCGCTCAGCTCACGGTGCCACATAACGGATTCCCAGCCTGCCATTACTGTGGGAACTGCAGTCAGGGCTGTGATGTCGGCGCCTTCTTCTCTCCTACTTGGTTCACTATTCCGGACGCCGTAGCTACCGAGAATCTTACTTTATTGACGAATGCTCTCGTTCGCTGCGTGTTAGTGGACGAAAGAGGCACGGCCAATGGCGTCGCATACGTAGATCGCAAGACGAAGCAGGAAGTTGAAGTACATGCCAAAGTGGTCGTACTGGCTGCTTCTTGCGTAGAGACCGCACACATAATGTTGAATTCGCGCTCCCGGCATTGGCCGACCGGTATTGCGAACTCAAGCGGACAACTCGGTCGCAATCTGTGTGACCACTTGTATGGCAATCCTGGATATGGCTATCTGCCTCAGCTCGTCGGACGGGCGCCCACTCCGGACAATATCGCGAACTCGACAGTTGCCTGGATGCCTCGCTGGCAAAATCTCTCGAATCCTCGCGAGGAAAAATTTATCCGCGGCTACTCGGTCTATATAGGCGGAGGTTGCGACGCGTTCCCTGGATACTATCGCCAACTCGAGGGTTTTGGTGCCGAATACAAGCGCAACATCAACCGGTACTATCCCTCTCCTATCGGCGCGCTCATCCAGGCTCCCACATTGCCGAGTCCGACCAACTACGTTGACATTGATCCTGAAAAGAAGGACATCTTTGGAATTCCCGCACTCCGTTTCCATTTCCAATGGGGAGAAAATGAACTTCTGATGTGGGAGCATGCGAAAGGAATGATGGTTGAGCTGTTCAAAGCGGCCGGCGGAGAGATGTGGGGTGCTGGTGATGAACCTGATCGCCCCGGCACCAGTCTGCATGAAACGGGAGTTTGTCGGTTCGGGAGTGACCCAAAATCCTATGTCACCAACAAGTGGGCGCAAACTCACGACGTTCCCAATCTATATATCTGTGACGCGAGCATTTTTCCCAACTGTACAGACAAAACTACCACGATGCCCATTGTTGCTTTCACCATGCGGACATGTGATTATATGCTCAAAAACTTTCGTTCCGGCCTTCACAAGCGCGCCTGAACCTGGCGCCAGTTAACATTTTACAGACAATATAGTTGTCCACTGTTGTAAATTAAAATCGCGTGAATTTATTGTTCTAACAGAAACAGAGGATTGCATGTGAAAGCAACCTTTATAAGTAAACTTCTCTCAGGTGTC
>CAWGLF010000010.1:0-109869 GCA_963823295.1 uncultured Acidobacteriota bacterium | reverse complement strand
ATCTGCTACCAGACGCGGCAGCGGTCTACCGGAGCCATGGGCTGGCCTTTTCTGCAACTGAAGGCGGTGGCGAACTCCGGCATGTTGCGGACGACACCGTTGGCGCGGAAGTGGTTGGGCGAGTGCGGATCGGTCTGCACCAGCAGGCGGACGAAGGCGGGCCGGTCGTTCGAGCACCAGTTCTGGGCGTAGCCGATGAAGAATTGCTGCTCCGGAGTATAGCCGCCCATCTTTTTCGACAGATCCATATTGTGCTGGTGGGCGTAGGCTTCCATGGCCATGTAGGCGAGGCGGATGCCGCCATTGTCGGCGGTGTTTTCGCCCAGCGTGAGCTTGCCGTTCACGTGGAGATCGCCGACGGCGACGAAACTGCTGTACTCATTGGCGATGCATTCGGTGCGCTGGTCGAACTGTTTCTTGTCCTGCGGCGTCCACCAGTTTTTTAGATTGCCGTGCCCGTCGAACTGGCTGCCCTGATCATCGAAGCCATGGGTGAGCTCGTGACCGATGACAGCGCCGATATGGCCGTAATTGATCTGCTGCGGCTGGGAACGACTGTAGAAGGGCGGCTGCAGAATGCCGGCGGGAAAATTGATATCGTTCATGCTGGCAACGTAGTCTGCGTTGACGGTCGGCGGGGACATATCCCACTCGTTCTTGTCCACCGGCTTGTTGATTTTGTTTAGCTGGCGCTGGGCTTCAAATTCGCGGGCGCGAATGGAATTCTGGAGCGCCTGGTTGGGCTCAATGGTCAGCTTGGAGTAATCCCGCCATTTGTCGGGATAACCGATTTTGTTGGTGATCAGATCTAGTTTCTGAATGGCCTGGACTTTGGTTTCCGGCGTCATCCAGCTCAGCGTGGTCAGGTCCTTGTTCATGGCGGCTTCAATGGCCGTCACCATATCCAGGGTCTGTTGTTTGCTGTCGCCGGCAAAATATTTTTCGACATAGACCTGGCCCAGAGCTTCGCCAAGCGCGGCGTCGGTGGCGGAAACACAGCGCTTCCAGCGCACCTGCATCTGCGGAACCCCGAAGAGCTGGCGGCCATAGAAGTTGAAGTTTTCATCATCGAATGGTTTGGGAAGGCGCGAGGCGAAGGAGTCGAGCAGATGCACCCGCAGATAATTGCGGATGGTTGTCAAATCGGTTTGCTCGATGATGCCGTTGAGCGCCTGGAAGTAGGCCGGACTGGCTACATTCAAGGTGGTGATGGGGGGTGCGCCGGAGTCGCGGATAACGGCCCCCCAATCGAGGATTGGATCGGTGGCAACGAGACCGACGACGGTTTCGATGTGATACGTCTTGTAAGGATCGCGCCGCTCGACCACTCCCATAGAGACTTTTGCAAGGGAGGTTTCAAAAGCGAGAACAGCGTTCGCATCCGCTGTGGCCTTGGCCTGCGGCTCGCCGTAGAGGTGGAGCATGTTAGCCAAGTGCTGCGCATATTGCTGGCGCAGAGTGAGGCTTTTGGCATCGGTGCGGAGGTAATAATCTTTTTCGGGCAATCCGAGGCCGCCCTGGTCGACAACGGCGATTTCCCGGGTCGCGTCTTTATAGTCCTGCATGGAACCGAGATCGAAGAACGCTTTGACGCTGATCCTTTGATAATGGGCGATGAGGGCGGGCAGCTCTTTTTTGTCCTTAAGCGCAGCGATGCGATCGAGTTCGGGCTGGAGAGGCTTGAGGCCGGCGGCGTTAATGGCCGTCGTGTCCATGCAGCTTGAGTAGTAGTCGCCGATCTTCTGTTCGTTCGCGGAGCGGGTCGGCGAGGGCTTGGCTGCCTGCTCCAGAATGCCGTGGAGTAGCTGACGGTTGTACTCATCGAGATTCACGAACGGGTTGAACCAGGGCTGATCGGCGGGAATGGGATATTTCTGCGCGAATTTTCCGCAGGCGTACTGATAGAAGTCGGTGCATGGGTCGGCGCTGGTGTCCATGACACTGGAATCGAAGCCCGGAATCGGAGCGACTTTGGTTATTTCTGTCTTTTGCGCTGCTGGGGCGGTGTTCTGGCCCGCAGCGGAAACGCAGAATGGGCCGGTAGCGAGCGGCAGGGATAGGGCCAGAAGAAAACGCAGAAATTTCTGTAGAGCCATGGAGCTTGGTTCCTTTCACATGGAAGCGTAACTTGTTGTAGATGATGCGTGCCTTACTATCGGAAACCAGCAAAGAAGCGAAGTCAACCTGGAAGGAGAAAATGCCCGGTCACGAACGATTGCGAAGGGATGGGAGGCGCGGGTTTCCGCGGCTGGCGTTTCTGGGCTGTTGTGCGCTGATGCTGGCTATTGCGGTGCCGAATTTGCGTGGGGAGCGGCCGGGCAAATCCGCGAAGGCGAACGCGAAGATTCCCCAGCCGGAGGTGAAAATTCCGGTCGGCGGTTTGGGCTATCTGGCTCCGGGGGAATTGCCCGAGTTCGATTATGAGGCCATGGTAGAGCTGCACTTCATCGATGCAACGCACCTGCTTTTTACATTTAATGTCGGCGGCCTGATGCAGCGCGATCAGAAATGCGCCCTGTCGAAAGTGCAGCGGATGGTGCGGGCCGTGGTTCTCGATATCCCATCGGGGAAGGTGGAGAAGCAGACGGAGTGGGAGCTTTTCGATTTCAGAGATTATCTTTGGGGGCTGGGCAATGGGCAGTTTCTTCTGCGCCGCTGCAGTCAGCTGGAAATTCTCGACTCCTCGCTGAACCCGCGGCCGCTAGTGGATGCGGGCGGTTGGATCGAGTCAATCGGATTCTCGCCGGACCGCTCGGTCATGGTCGTCGAGAAAGACAGTCAAGTGGACCAAAAGGCGTCCGCGGCTCCCAAGAAACAGGTATTCGGGCCGGGTGAACGCCCGGCGCAAAAGGTCGATGCCGATTTTATCCAGATTCATCCGCTTCAAGTCATCGCGCGTGCCCAGCTTCCGGAACCCGGAGCGATTTTAATTGTGAACCAGGGAATCCTGGGGGTGCTGGTTGGGAAGGGGAATCGCTGGACAACTAGTCTCCAGCTGTTCCACGGATCCAATCGGAAGATGGCCACCTTCCAGTCGGCATGCAGACCCAGGCTGACGCCCGTCAGCGAGAGCATCATTCTCGCGCAAACGTGCTCTGCCGCGGGGGAGCCGAGTTTTGCCGGCTACGATTTGACCGGACTACTCTTATGGCGGATTCCTATAGGCGAGGATCGTCAGCTTCCCAGCTTTCTGCTGACGCGAAATGGCGCTCATTTTGCGATCGAATGGCTGCATACGACACATCCGCTGGCGGCGCTCGACCCACTGAACAGCAAGGTGATCGACGCCGAGATTCTTGACATCTACGACACCACCTCCGGAGTATTGATCGGCAGCTTGCAGACCACGCCGGTTTACACAGCAGGGAAGAATGCCGATTTTTCTCCGGACGGGACACGGATCGCGGTTCTGCATAACGGGGCGATTGAAATTTATTCGCTGAATGGGCTGGCGAAGAGTCACTAGAGTTGGAAGAAGCCGCCGGATCCTGGTGCCACCTAATCGGAACGCAGTGTAGTCCTATCGCCAACAGAACCGGCTCGGGATGGGGCGCAGGATCGTCGGAGATCCCGCAGAATTTATTCACCAACGCGGCGGCGCTGTGCTAGGGTTGGCGCAGAGAAAATGCCATGTCTGATCAGACGTCGTATCCATTGACGCCTCAGCCCAGGCAATATGGGCCGATATCCGCCGGAGAGATGTTTGAGCGCACGGCGGCGCTGCTGCGCGGAAACTTTAAGCTGTTTTTCGGGATTGTGCTGGTGGTCATTGCGGTCGAGCTGGTGGTTGGCGGAGTGACCGGCGGCGGCAGTGTCTGGATGGGCCGTTCCGCGCCCAAGGTCAGTCCGGTTTCGAAGTTCCTTTTTCTGGCGCCGCTCTATTTGCTGAGCGGCTTGCTGACCTACGTCTTTTCCCAGGTGGTCCATGGGGCCTTGTTTCTGGCCGCGCGCGCCCGACTGGCGGATGCTCCGATGAAAGTAGGAGAAGCGTGGCGGCTGGCGGCTGAAAAGGGCGGGCGGCTGATTGGGATTTCAGTCCTGGTGGGCCTCAGAATCGCGGGGTACAACGTTCTTTTCTGTCTTGTTCTGGTGATTCCGTTAGTGCCGATCCTTCTGGTATCCGGTATGGCGCATGCCGGTGGCGGCTCGTTGCACCTGGGGCACGGAGCTACTCCGGTGCTGCTGGGCCTGACGGCGATTTTTGTTCTGGTGAGCGTGGTTTTCTATGTCGTGGCGATGTTTTGGCTGGCGACGCGCTACGCTTTATCGATCCCGGCGGGGCTGGCCGAAGACATCTCGATCACGGAAGCGATCCGGCGGTCGGTTCATCTGCCGCGCGGCAGCCGGGGCAGGCTGATCGCACTCTATATCGGGATTGCCTGCGCGTACCTGGCGATCGGCGCCTTCGTTTTTCCAGTGCAGATGTTGACCGCGCATTCGGCAGTATTGCATGGGAGCCGGCCTTCAGTGGGCTTCCAAGCGGTCAACATTCTGGTCATGATCTTCTGGGACGTATGGGGGGCGCTCGTGATCGCATTCATCGGAGTGGCCACCACGCTTTGCTATTACGATCTGCGGGTACGCAAGGAAGGATTCGGAGGGGCGGCTGAAATTTCGGCGTGGGAATTTCCGTCGGCTTCTCCGGGTGCGGCAGTGGATTGGCCAGTGAAAGACCTTCCGATTTCCTGAGCGATGAAACTGCGAGTCGCTCCACTTCGCTCGATGTTGGCAATCTCGACGAAACTCGGTCCCTCGACTTCATTGCGCTGCGCTCGGGATGACAATTGAAGAATCGAACCTGCTGGGAAAACCCAGGCCGGGGCAAAATTTATTTTCACCTGATATAGAGCTGTGCTAGGCTTCGGCCAGCCATGAACGAGCCCGCGATTAATCCCGATTTTCGGTGGACGAAGCCATATGGGCCGGTAACAGTCAGCCAGATGTTCGATCGGACAGCCGCCCTGCTGCGCGACAATCCCGGACTGTTTTTCGGGATTGCGGCGGTGCTCGTCGGAGTTGAGGTCGTGATCGGCGCGGTGCTGGGAGGCGGCGGAATCTGGGTGGCCCACTCCAGTGTGGGGACGGTCCCGGTCGCGAGAATCCTGTTCACAGTTCCGCTGGCCCTGCTGGGCGCACTGATGATCTTCGTTTTTACTCAGATCATTCAGGGCGCGCTGTTTCTGGCCGCTCAGGCACGGCTGGCGAACGCTGCGATGACAGTAGGCGAAGCCTGCCGCCTGGCAGCGGAGAAATGTGGAAAGCTGGTTGGAATCGCTGTGCTGGTGGCCCTGAGAATCTTCGGCTACGTTTTGCTGCTGTATTTTGCATTTGGGATATTGGCGATTGTGCCCGCCATCATGTTCGGTGGGTTCGGGCATCTGGCTGGGGGCATGCGATTCCATCCCGGAATGGGATTCGGACCGGCCCAGCTTGCTACTGCCGGTATTTTCATGCTGTTTGCACTGGTGGCGATTCTGGTCTACCTCGCCGTCCTGTTATGGCTGGCCATCCGCTATGCGCTGGCGATCCCAGCGGCGTTGGCGGAGAACCTTGCAGTCGGCGACGCGATCCGGCGTTCGATCCATCTCGGCCGCGGAAGCAAGGGAAGGCTGCTGGCGTTGTTTCTTGTGGTTGGATGCGCATGGCTGGCGTTTATCGCTGTGACCGTGCCCATCCAGTTGATGGGTGCGCACGCCGCGGCGATGCACCGTGCTGCAATTCCGGTTCTTCCCGCGCTTACGGGGCTGCTCAGAATTCTTTTCAGCTGGGTACTGATCACGTTTACCGGCGTTGCCACTGCGATCTGCTATTACGATCTGCGGGTGCGCAAGGAAGGATTCGGCGGGGAGGCGGCGACTCCGGTTCTGGGAATTCCGTCCGTGCCTCCTGCTTCAGGGAACGACTGGCCGATGGAAGACATGCCGATTTCCTGAGGCTGTACGCGATCCAACATGCCGAGGCCCTCGGCCTGGCTCAGGATTAAGCCGCCGAGCGGTACACCACAGCATCTTCGCGTGCTCAGGACGACAATTCAGAGAGCCTTTTCATTTCGATCGCCGTGATTTCCACATCATCTTTTCGAGGGCAGCGATTGTATCGCGGATGGTAGTCTGAGGTAAACTATCTATCTCCGGTAAAGGTATCCGTCTCATAACCACACGCTTCGGCAGTTATTGGACAGGACTCTCTTATGACCCAGCTTTGACGACTATCGTCCGCTAACTAGAAGGTACACATGTCGAATCACAGAACCGCCACCGGCCTGCCCCGGGCACAAGGGCTTTACCATCCACGCAACGAACACGATTCCTGCGGAATGGGTTTTGTAGCCAGCATTCGCGGGGAGCGGAGTCATGAAATTATCCGCCAGGGGATTGAGGTTCTGATCAACCTGACGCATCGTGGCGCGTGCGGCTGCGATTCCGAGACCGGCGATGGCGCCGGCATTCTGATCCAGATTCCTCATAAATTTTTTGCGCGGGAATGCGCGCAGCTTGGTTTTGCGCTGCCGGAACCGGGTGCTTACGGCGCGGGCATGGTGTTCCTGCCGGTCGAAAAGCTGCCGCGGCTGCAGTGCGAGGGGATTTTTGAGACGATCATTCGCGAGGAAGGCCTGACGGTTCTGGGCTGGCGCGATACCCCTTGCGATGTCAATGCGATCGGCCGGGTCGCCCGCGCATCGCAGCCCTACATCCAGCAGATTTTTGTAGGCAAGCCGCAGGGCATTGGCGCGGAGCGCATGGATGAGGATGCGTTTGAGCGCAAGCTGTATGTCGTCCGCAAGCGCACGGAAGCGGCCATTGAAGCCGCCGATATCGAAGGCAAGGATTTCTTCTACATTCCATCGCTTTCTTCGCGCACGATTGTTTACAAGGGACTGCTGCTGGCTCCGCAGATCGCGAATTTCTACGGTGAGCTGGCCGACCCGGAGGTCGTCAGCGCGATCTGCCTGGTGCATCAGCGGTTTTCGACCAACACATTTCCTAGTTGGCGGCTGGCGCATCCGTTCCGCTACGTTGCGCACAACGGCGAGATCAACACCTTGCGCGGAAACGTGAACTGGATGCATGCGCGGCAGTCGATTCTGGCATCGCCTTTTTTCGAGGACGACATCGCCAAGCTGTTTCCGATCATCGAGAACGACAGCAGCGATTCGTCCGCCTTCGACAATGCGGTGGAGCTGCTGTTTCAGTCCGGACGCTCGATGCCGCACGCCATGACAATGCTGATCCCGGAGGCCTGGGCCGGCAATCCGCACATGCCTGCAGAGAAGCGGGCGTACTACGAATATCACGCATCGTTAATGGAACCGTGGGATGGGCCGGCGGCGATCGCGTTCACCGATGGCCGGGTCATCGGCGCGACGCTCGATCGCAACGGACTGCGGCCGGGACGCTATCTCATCACCAAGGACGACATTGTTGTGCTGGCTTCGGAGGCCGGCGTGCTCGATGTTCCCTCGGCGGACATCAAGAAAAAAGGCCGTCTGCAGCCGGGCAAGATGTTTCTTGTGGATACGGTGCAGCAGCGCATCATTTCCGATAAGGAGATCAAGCGGGAACTGGCTGCGCGCCAGCCCTACGGCGAATGGCTTAAGGAAAACCAGATCACGCTGGAGCAGTTGCCGGAACCATCGCGCGTGCATGGCTCGAACCACGACACCATGCTGCGGCGGCAGCGCGCATTTGGATATTCCGAAGAAGATTTGAAGATGATCCTGGAGCCGATGGCGAGCAAGGGCGAGGAGCCGGTCGGTTCCATGGGCACGGACACGCCGCTGGCTTGCCTTTCGGATCGGCCGCAGATGCTGTTCAACTATTTCAAGCAGCTGTTTGCGCAGGTCACGAATCCGCCGATCGATCCCATCCGTGAAGATATGGTGATGTCGCTGATCAGCTACATCGGCATCGAGCGGAACATTCTGGAAGAGAAGCCGCTGAACTGCCATACGCTGAAGCTGCCGCACGCGATTCTTACGAATCGGGACCTCGAAAAGCTGCGCCGCATCTCGACCGGCGATCTGCTGGCGACCACGCTCCCGGCTCTCTTCCGCGCGCAGGATGGCGAGGCTGGATTGAGGCGCGCTCTCGACGAGCTGTGTCAGCGCGCGTCGCTCGCCGTGCGGTCTGGCTATACGCTATTGATTCTTTCCGACCGCGGCGTGGATGCGCAGTATGCGCCCATCCCCAGCCTGCTGGCGTTGGCCGCGGTTCACAATCTGCTGGTGCGCGAGGAGACCCGGACCCAGGTGGCGTTGATCCTGGAGTCGGGCGAGCCGCGCGAAGTGATGCATTTCGCGTTACTCATCGGCTTTGGCGCGAGCGCGATCAATCCCTATCTGGCGATCGATTCGCTGCGCGACCTGGCACATCGCGGTTATCTGGCCAATGGCGTGACTCCCGACACGGCGGTCAAGAATTTTACCAAGGCGATCAATAAGGGTCTGCTGAAGACATTCTCGAAGATGGGCATTTCCACGCTGCAGAGCTATCGCGGCGCACAGGTCTTTGAGGCGGTCGGGCTCAGCCAGGATCTTGTGGACACGTATTTCAAAGGGACGGCATCGCGGGTGGAAGGCGTGAGCCTTGAAGTGCTGGCGCGCGAAGCGCAGATGAAGCATGAGCATGCCTTCGCTCCGCTGAGCGAGTCGCAGGCGGACCTGGCGGTCGGTGGCACATACCACTTCCGCACCGAAGGCGAATACCACCTGATGAATCCGCTGACGATCAGCAAGCTGCAGCATGCGGTGCGCGCGAACGATGCAAAGACATTTAAGGAATACACCGATCTGATCGATGAGCAGAGCCGCAGCATGTGCACGCTGCGCAGTCTGATGAAGATCAAGGAATCGAGCACGCCGGTTCCGCTCGATGAAGTTGAGCCGGCGAAAGAGATTGTAAAACGCTTCACCACCGGCGCGATGTCCTTCGGCTCCATCAGCCAGGAAGCGCACGAAACGCTTGCCATCGCGATGAACCGCATCGGCGGAAAATCGAACACCGGGGAGGGCGGGGAAGACGATCTCCGCTTTATTCCGGATGCGAATGGCGATTCGCGCCGCAGCGCGGTGAAGCAGGTGGCCTCGGGCCGCTTTGGCGTGACCACAAATTATCTGATCAACGCCGACGAGTTGCAGATCAAAATGGCGCAGGGCGCGAAGCCCGGCGAAGGCGGGCAGCTGCCCGGCCATAAAGTGGATGAGAACATTGCGCGCATTCGGCATTCGATTCCTGGTGTCGGTCTGATTTCTCCTCCGCCGCATCACGACATTTACTCGATTGAAGATCTGGCGCAGCTGATCTATGACCTGAAGAATGTGAATCCGCGCGCTCGCATCGCGGTGAAGCTGGTGGCGGAGGTGGGCGTGGGCACGGTTGCGGCGGGGGTTTCGAAGGCCCATGCCGACGTGGTGCTGATCAGCGGAGACAGCGGCGGGACGGGCGCGTCGCCGTTGAGTTCCATCAAACATGCCGGCCTGCCGTGGGAGCTGGGGCTGGCGGAAACGCAGCAGGTTCTGCTGCTGAACGATCTGCGCAGCCGCATTCGCGTGCAGACCGACGGCAAGCTGCAGACCGGGCGGGATGTTGTCATCGCCGCGTTGCTGGGCGCGGAAGAGTTCGGCTTCGCAACCACGCCGCTCATCACGATGGGCTGCATCATGATTCGCAAATGCCACCTGAACACCTGTCCGGTCGGCATTGCGACTCAGGATCCGGAGCTGCGCAAGCGCTTCCAGGGCGCGCCGGAACACGTCATCAACTTTTTATTTTTTATCGCCGAGCAAGTGCGCGAGTACATGGCGAAGCTTGGGTTCCGCACAGTGGACGAGATGGTGGGCCGTGTGGACATGCTCGATACCCGCCCCGCAGTCGATCACTGGAAGGCAAGCAGCGTCGATCTGACGGCGATTCTCTACAGTCCGCAGCTACCCGCGCGAGTGGCGCGTCATTGCACGCAGGCCCAGGACCATGGACTGGAGCAGGCGCTTGATCATCAGCTAATTGAGCTTGCCGGCGCGGCGCTGGAAAACCGGCAGGCGGTGGAAGCTTCGTTGCCGATTCGCAACGTGCACCGCACTGTCGGCGCGATGCTGGGCGGAGAAATCGTGCGGCGGTATGGCTCGGATGGCCTTCCCGATGGCACCGTTCGCTTCCACTTCAACGGTTCCGCGGGACAGAGTTTCGGAGCGTTTCTCCCGAACGGGGTGACGCTCACACTGGAAGGCGAAGCGAACGATTACGTGGGCAAGGGTCTGTCCGGCGGCAGAATTGTCATCTACCCGCCGCGCAATTCAAGCTTTCTGCCGGAAGAAAGCATTCTTGCCGGCAACGTGGTGCTGTACGGCGCGACCAGCGGCGAACTGTTTCTGAATGGAATGGCGGGCGAGCGCTTCGCGGTCCGAAATTCCGGTGCGACCGCGGTTGTTGAAGGCGTCGGTGACCACTGCTGCGAGTACATGACCAACGGCGTAGTGGTCGTGCTCGGCTCCTGCGGCCGCAACTTTGCCGCCGGCATGAGCGGCGGAATCGCGTATGTGTTCGACGAGGGAAATTCTTTCATCCAGAAGCGCTGCAACCAGGCTTCCGTCGATCTGGAGCCGCTCGATCAGACGCAGGACATCTTCAGTCTGCGAGCATTGATTACGCGCCATCGCGACCTGACCGGAAGCCCCCGTGCTGGCTGGATTCTGGACAACTGGAGAGAGAGTCTGTCGCGGTTCGTCAAAGTGTTTCCGCATGAGTACAAGCGCGTGCTTCGGGAGCGGCAGAAATTGCAGTTCCCCGCAAGGGAAATTTCGCCGGCGGCGCGGGCAGTTGGGCAGGTGCAGCATGGGTAAGTCAACGGGATTCATGGAATTTTCGCGCGAGGTGCCGGAGCGGCGTCCGGTCGCGGAACGCGTCAACGACTGGTTTGAAATCTACCGGGAATTCCCTGAAGAAAAGCAGCAGGAGCAGGCCGCGCGCTGCATGGACTGCGGCGTGCCTTTTTGCCATACCGGCTGTCCCGTTAGCAACATTATTCCTGACTGGAATGACCTGGTGTATCGCGGCCGCTGGAGGGAAGCGATTCGGCGGCTGCACGCGACCAACAATTTTCCCGAGTTTACGGGAAGGATTTGTCCGGCGCCCTGCGAGGCTGCCTGTGTTCTCGGCATCAACGCGCCGCCGGTGACGATTAAGCAGATCGAAAAAAATATTATTGAGCACGCGTTTGAAGAGGGCTGGGTTCAGCCGGAACCGCCTGCATTCCTGACGGGCAAGCGGGTTGCGGTAGTCGGCTCCGGGCCGTCCGGTCTGGCAGCGGCCCAGCAACTGCGCCGCTCCGGCCATGATGTCACCGTGTTCGAGAAAGCCGATCGTATTGGCGGATTGCTGCGCTATGGGATTCCGAATTTCAAACTGGAAAAGACAATTCTCGATCGGCGTCTGGAGCAGATGCAGGCCGAAGGAGTCGTCTTCATTACCGGCGCACATGTGGGACAGAACGTTCCCGTCGAAGATCTGCAGCGCGACTTCGATGCAGTTCTACTGGCAGGAGGTGCGGAGCAGCCGCGCGATCTGATTGTGCCGGGTCGCGAGCTGAAGGGCATCCACTTTGCGATGGAATTTTTGCCGCAGCAGAACCGCCGCTGCGAGGGCGACACGGTGCCGGAAAGCTCCGCCATTACTGCTGCTGGAAAGCGGGTCGTTATTATTGGCGGCGGCGATACGGGCGCGGATTGCCTGGGAACATGCCATCGCCAGAAAGCTGTATCGGTCGAACAATTTGAGATTATGCCGACGCCGCCCAATGAGCGCTCGCCATTGACGCCGTGGCCCTTGTGGCCGATGCAGCTGCGGATCGAGGGCGCGCATGAAGAGGGCGGAAATCGCAACTGGAGTGTCGCGACGACGAAGTTTACCGGCGATGAACATGGCAATGTGAAGCAGCTGCATGGGATTCGCGTGGGCGCACCGCCGAAGTTCGTGCCGGAGCCTGGCGGTGAGTTTGTTCTGAATGTCGATCTGGTGCTTCTTGCGATGGGATTCATGGGGCCGGTTCGTAAGGGAATGGTCGAGCAGCTGGGGGTCGCACTCGATTCGCGGGGCAATGTCGCGGCCGATGAAAACTATATGACCTCTGTCGAAGGCGTGTTTGCCGCTGGCGATTTGCGTCGCGGACAATCGCTGGTTGTGTGGGCGATCTCCGAAGGACGCAAAGCGGCTGCGGCGGTGAGCCGCTATCTCGGCGCGGAGCAGGTCACGGGAGACAATCGGCTGGTTGGGGCTGCATCGAGATAACCTGAGCCTCGCTGGTTCGGCGATAAAAGCGTTAGAACAAGAAGCCTGCTTCCAGCAATCCTCGTACCTGTGAGGAACTGGTGTTGTGCGGACCGAATGCTTCTCCTGAGGTGTAACTTCCGGTCCAGACGTAAGATATTTCTCCGCGCGTAAAGAAAGCGTCCTTCTGATAAGTCGGCGTGATAGTTACCGAGCCGGCATTGCTTCCCGGGCCATACAAAAGATTAGCCGACCCGTTCCGTGCGCTCCCGCTGCTGGAGATAAATTCCAGCCTGCCTGCCAGAGACATATGATGCGGCAGTGTACAGCTGCCGAGGATCGCTTCTCCTTGCGTTGACGTTGCGCGTCCCACCCCGATCTGAAGATAAGCCGGAACATACGTGTACTGGAAATATGGCTCAACCGCCCATGTTTTTGCCGTATGCGTGTAGATCACGTTGTAAATGGAACTGTTATTTTGATAAGCGGGCGATGCAATGGTTGCATACCTGGTGTGACCCAGATTTCCTCCGCCCACAAATTCCATGCTATTCACCGAGCTAAAGGTGTAAGTCAAAGCGCCGGTAAGCCAGTTCCAGCGATTGGAGTAAAAGCCGTCATTCCAACTTAGAGAGCCACTCAGTTTTGCCCGGCTATAGTTCAGTTGCACTCCGCGACTGACCGAGCTGGTCTGATTCCATAGGAGGCCGCGCTCGATATTCGCATTTTCAAAGCTAAACATATATTCCGCGCCAATTAGCGAGAATAGTTTGCCGGCCAGGAAGGAAAACGAACCTGCCGGCGCCAGCTTGAAGTAAGCGACCGGAAGCGGTCCATAAAAGTTGGTGACTGTATCCTCGGTGGAAGTTACAGCTGTTCCAAGAGAACTCAAATTGTAGGCGCCGGCCTGTAGATAGAACTGCGATACGCCGGTAGCTTTCTGAAGAAAAACCTGTCCATTGCTGAGGTCAGCGCGCCCTCCTTGATCATTTCGCACCGGATTGCTCTGCCATACGCCAAAGCCGCTCAGAACACCATCCAGAGCCAGTTTCCCAAACGGACCTGCGTCGAACAGGATCGGGGGGCGAGCACTTAGGGGCCCTGTCATTGCTGGCGACGGAAGAGGCGCGGCATTTGCAGGAATCGGCGGCGAGACCGTCGCTGTGCCCGGACCGGCGGACAACGAGGAGCCTTGACCGGAAGTTTGCGCAATGCCCGCGAAAGCCGGAAAGGCTTGCGCGCAAATCAGGCCCAGAATCACTATGATAGCGATCCGAATTGCCGTTGGCATTTTCTCTATATCTTCCTTCACTTAGAGGTACTTGATCATAGGATGCCGGTGCAGAAGCTCTGGAGGGGTATCCAGAATTGTCTGTTCAGGCATTCAAACAAATTAACGATTGTTGAGCCTTTATATAACACGCATTGTTGGGGAAGTTAAGAAGATATTGGCGAAACGCGAGCATTCACTAGAAAAGTTATGCGAGCCATAACTTATAACGATGGGCGGATTGTGGGGAGGTTCAATCGCGCGGCCCACGTTAGAACGAATTCTTATGAGTCCAATAAAAGTAATCTACAAGGAGAATCATCTCTTGAAATCAATGGAAGAGAGTGTGTAGGTTACAACTACCGCGAGCAAATTGCTTTTTACATGTTCTGCATCACCAACTATTTATCTGTGTATCGAAGTTGCAGCGTATTAGGCGCAGTAGATATCCAGAAGGAGTGCCTGAATGCATCCGAACCATTATCGACCAGCGACTATGAGTCTTTTGCAAAAAACGGCCCGTCTCGGCAGCCGCCTCCGGGATTCTGAATGGCGCCGGTACGGAGCGCTTCTGCTGATCGGAAAAGCTGCGGGGGTTACCGCGGTCCTGGTGACAATTCATCTCATTGCTCAATTTTGTTTTTCGATGGTCTTCGCCGCGGATGCGCCCGGAGCAACAGGTTCCAATGTAATCAACCCGCTGAATACGGCGTGGACACTAATCGCGGCTTTTCTTGTGTTCGGCATGCAGGTGGGCTTCACCATGCTCGAGGCCGGCTTCTGCCGCTCCCGCGAAACTGTAAATGTGTTGATGGAATGCATCGTGGACACCTGCCTATGTGGCATTCTGTTTTATGCGATCGGCTTCGCCTTCATGTTCAGCCACGGCAATGGGTTCATTGGATATCACTGGTTCTTCCTCAAAGATGCTCCGGTTACGTATGAAGGCACCGGCGTTGCCTTTCTGGCATTTTGGGTTTTCCAATTTGCTTTCGCGGATACCTGCTCGACGATTACATCGGGAGCTATGATTGGGCGAACAGGATTTGTGGGCGACCTGCTCTACAGTGTTGCAGTTTCCGGTTTTATTTATCCCATCATTGGGCACTGGGCATGGGGTCCGGACGGATTTCTCGCGCTTATGGGTGCGCCGGGTCACTTTCTTCCTGCGCTTGGCCAGAGTTTTCACGACTTCGCCGGTTCCACGGTCGTTCATACGATTGGAGGCATGATCGCTCTGGCGGGCTCGATCATCCTTGGACCCAGGCTTGGGCGAAAATTCAAACGGGATGGCGGCGGTCCCATGCTGCCGCACGATCTTACAATCGCGGCGACAGGTGGATTGCTGCTCTGGTTCGGGTGGTATGGCTTCAATCCTGGCAGCACGCTTTCGGCCATGGACTTCGAAGGGATAGGACGCGTCTCCGCCAATACCACTCTTGCAGCCTGTGCCGCCGGGCTGACGGCGATGTTCTATGCGTATATTTTCAGCCGGAAATGGGACATAAGTTTCACGATCAACGGCTTTCTCGCAGGGCTGGTTGCAATTACGTGCCCGTGTTATTGGGTAAGTCCGGTCGGTGCAATTATCCTGGGTGGTATCGCGGGCATAATTGTAGTTCTCGGTGTGGAAGCTTTGGAGTGGCTTCGCATTGACGATCCGATTGGCGCGGTTTCGGTACATGGATTCTGCGGGATTTGGGGCACACTTTCACTCGGGCTGTTTGCTGTCGGCAAGTATGGCGCTTCCGGACCTACCGGAGCGGATAACTCCGCTCCTCTCAAAGGGCTTTTCTACGGAGGTGGTGCAAATCTTCTAAAAGCGCAGTTCATAGGCAGTGCAATCATAACTATTTCCACCTTTGCGATTGCTCTGCTGGTTATGTATCTGGTCCACCTTACGGGAACATTGCGTGTCTCAAGAGAGGGCGAGCTATATGGGCTCGACCTGCACGAGCATGGTATTCCAGCCTATCCGGAGTATGTGATTTCGGCATTGGGATCTCCCGGAGGCGCCCCTGCCAACGGAGCGCGATAGTGTAGGTCTAAGTAGAAATAGATTGACACGGAGATATTATGACTAAGATAGAAGCGATCGTCAGGCCGAATCGATTCGATGCTGTTAAAGATGCCCTGGTTGATGCAGGCGTAGAAGGCATGACCGTCTCTGAGGCGCGAGGGCATGGCAGGCAAAAAGGTCATACAGAAACCTATCGCGGCAAGGAGTACGAAGTTGGACTTATCCCGAAAATCCGGCTGGAGCTGGTTGTTCCCGACGCACGGGTGAATGCAGTGGTCGATGTCATCATCAAGGCGGCGTCGACCGGCGTAATCGGCGATGGGAAGATATTTCTTTATAAAGCCGAGGATGCGATTCGCATCCGAAATCAGGACCGAGGAGAATCTGCGCTGTAACTCAACATGCAGCTTCAAATAATAGCTTACCGGCTTCTTATGGGGCTTATTCCCGATCTTCTTCCGGTGTCCGCTGGCCCGCAGTAGCAATGTCGAGAAATGTCTGCGCAGCGCGAGTCAACATATTTTCTTTGTGGAAGATAAGCGCCAGATCGCGCGCCAGACGAACTCCTTCTATGCGAACCGTTGCCAGCTGATTCGCCTGTTCATCCTCAGCGACATTGATCCTGGGAAGAAAGCCTACGCCCAACCCAGCAATAATGAGACGTTTGAGTAGCTCGCCTGAATCGACCTCCATCGCCAGCTTCGGCTGGAAATCGTGCATCCGAAAGATACCGTCGATCTGCTCTCGCTGACGGCCCTGTTTCGGTAGCAGCAAAGGATAGGGAACCAGTTCGTCTATCTTGATCGCCTTGCGTTGCGCCAGCGAGTGGGTGGGTTGAACTACCAGCACGAGCTCATCTTTATGCACCAGATTCACGTTGATGCGGGGGTCTTTCAATGGCAGCGATATGACCCCAAAATCCACCTGCCTCTTTAAGACGGCTTCTAAAGTGCGGGCACGCTCCGCGCGAACGATGCCCAGACCGACGCGCGGACACTGCTTCTTGAATGTGGCGAATATTCTGGGAAATACATAAAGGCAAGTAGTTTCATTGGCACTGATGGAGATAGCTCCGCGGGGCGATCTGTGCAGGTCCGCGACGGTCATCACGATATGGCTGTAGCACTGGAGGCAGTGCTCCGCAAAAGGTTCGAAAACCCGCCCGGCCGCTGTGGTGCTGACCTTGCCTGATTTGCGATCGAAGAGCGTCGCTCCCACTTCTTTTTCCAAAGAACGTATCTGGGCGGAAATTGCCGGCTGCGTCACCCGCAGCTTCTCGGCGGCACGTGAGAAGCTACCTTGCTGAGAAACTTCCAGAAACGTTTTTAGCTTTTCAAAGTCCACGTGAACTCTTCTTCTATTATTCTTTTCTTGCATGGTAGCAGAACCCAAAAGCGGCAGTGTCGAGCATCCTAGCGGCCTTGGCCTTCTGACTCAAGTACCATAGATGTCTGAGGATTATGGAATGCCGATAGCAGGTTGCCGCCGCCGGTTGACATGTTCTGCACTACAACATCATTTCAAGGACAACGTCTATGAGTAACACCCTGCCGGAGATAGTTGCCAACTACCACTGCCATTGCGGAGAGAATCCGCTCTGGAATCCGATCGATCAGCGGCTCTACTGGTGCGACATCCCGCAGGGACGCATTTTTCGTTATGACCCGGCGGCTAACACACACGAGCAATATTTCGAGGGGGATGTCGCAGGCGGGTTCACGATTGAAAGTGATGGCGCCCTTCTGCTGTTTATGGCGCGCGGTGCAATCTGCCGGCTCTCGCAGGGCACCCTGACCACCATCGTTTCGGAAATTCCGGAGGAGAGGGAATCGCGCTTTAACGATGTGATCGCGGACCCCAAAGGCCGTGTCTTCTGCGGAACGATGGCGACACCGTCTCAACTTGGGCGGCTTTACCGTCTTGATTTGGACAGAAGTCTGACCGTGGTGGCGGACCAGATTCAATGCTCCAATGGAATGGCGTTTTCGTTGGACCGGCAGCAGATGTACTACACCGATTCATTCGCCAGAGAAATTACTGTATTTGATTTCGACGAGCGGACCGGCGCGCTAAGCAACAGGCGCTTATTTGTGAAGAGCCGTGAGGCCGATGGCCTTCCGGACGGGATGACGATCGATTCCGAAGGGTATCTGTGGTCGGCGCAGTGGGATGGCAGCTGTCTCATCCGCTACACGCCGGATGGCCGCGAGGACCGCCGAATCGAGTTTCCGGCGAAGAAGGTTTCCAGCCTGACCTTCGGAGGATCTGATCTCTCCGATATATACGTGACGACCGCAGGCGGAGATAACCCGGGCGAGAATGGAAAAGATGCAGGAGCGTTGTTTCGGCTGAACATCGGAGTTCGTGGCGTGGCGGAATTCTTTTCCCGTATCGGATCGTAACAGCCGAAAAACGCCGAATCAAACGCCAACGAACTCGAGACGCGCGCTGCTTCAGGCATGCATGGCGCCGGTGTAAATCGCCATTCCGGCAACGGCATCCACGTGCATTGCGTCCAGGTCGTCAATCTCATTTTGAGAACGTATGCCGCCGGCGACGATCAGTTGGCGTTTCGTCCGGTGGCGAAGCTTGCGCGCGACCTCCATCGGGAACCCGGACATTGTCCCCTCCGTATCGACGTGCGTGTACAAGAATGCGCCGCAGAACGGTTCAAGCTCGCGCATCGCATCCTCGGGGAGCAAAGCAATCTGCTCTCGCCAGCCGCGGACCGCAACCTTGTCATCCTTTGTGTCGACGCTGAAAACCAGGTGTTCCATGCCGAGAGTAGAGGCAAGCTCTTCGGCGAACTGATGCCGCACCAGACTCGAAACTGACGCGCGGTTCGCACTGCTGGAATGGTTCGATTCAAGATCGCCCTGAAAAAGGGAAGAGCCGAAGATGACACGCCTGCTACCCATATCGAGCAGATCGCGCGCATCCGCGCTGCTTCGAATTCCTCCACCCACCTGGCAGGGCAACCGCTGAACGATGGACTCGATCAGCTTGCGGTTGTTCCCCTGCCGCTTGGCCGCATCCAGATCGATCAACTGAACCAGAGGATACGCGGCGAATCGATCGATCCAGTAATCAAGGTCATCGAAGCCGAGCGCAAGATTTTCGCCCTGCACCAGCTGCACAACACGACCGCCCATCAGGTCGATCGAAGGAATCAGCATGCCAACCTCAAATCCATCTCCATCCTTCCAGTATCAGCGGCAACATCTCAACAGGGCAAGCGCATCGGCAATCCCAGGACTGACAACTGCTGCTTCAGGGCGCGAGCATCCGAAACACCGAAATGGAAAATACTGGCCGCCAGGGCAGCATCGGCGCGTCCACGGCGAAAGACATCGGCGAAGTGTTCCACGTTTCCTGCGCCTCCTGAAGCAATCACAGGAATCTGAATTGCCTCACTGACGGCCGCCGTCAACTCGCAATCGAAGCCGCTGCGCATGCCATCGGAATCCATGGAGGTCAGCAGAATCTCTCCGGCACCGCGGCTCTCGGCTTCACGAGCCCAGTCGACCACGGCGCGCCCGGTCGCTTTGCGGCCTCCGCTGACGTAGACCTCGGCCATCTGTGCGGGATTGTTACCGCGTCGCGCGTCGATCGCGACGACCACGGCCTGCGATCCAAAGCGAGCGCCAATCTCCGTGATAAGTTCCGGCCTGGCCAGTGCGGCGGAGTTGATGCTGATCTTGTCTGCTCCGGCGTCGAAAACCTGCATCGCTTCGTCGAGCGAGCGGATTCCTCCGCCCACCGTCAGCGGAATAAAAATTTTATCGGCGGCGCGGCGAACAGCATCCAGCAGCATGGCTCGTTTTTCGTGGGTTGCGGTGATGTCGAGAAAGACAATTTCGTCCGCGCCGCCGTTTGCGTGCCGCACGGCCAGCGCCGCCGGATCGCCGGCGTCCTTCAGATCGATAAATTGAACGCCTTTCACAACACGGCCGGCGGAGACATCCAGACAAGCGATGATGCGCTGGGTCAACATGCTGCAACCTTCAAAAAATTTTCCAAGATTTTCGCGCCCACGGGGCCGGATTTCTCCGGATGAAATTGAACCGCCATCCAATTGCCGTGTTCAATGACAGCGGAAAATTCTCCGCCGTAATTTGTAACCGCGGTTGTTTCTTTTATCGCCGGCGCACGATAAGAATGGGTGAAGTAGACATAGGGAGCAACCGGCAGGCCCTTCAGAAGGCGCGACTCGCCAACTGGTTCGAGTGAGTTCCATCCGACATGGGGTGATTTGATATCGGAGGGGAAACGGTCGCAGATAAATGGAAAAATATTCAGGCCGGGAGTCTCTGGTGATTCGGTGCTGCCGGCACATAGCCATTGCAGCCCGACACAAATACCAAGGAAGGGAACACCGCTGGTGACTCTCTCCCGCAGGGCATCGCCGATTCCGCTCGACAGCAAACTTTGCGTGGAGGAGAAATGACCCACTCCCGGCAACACGATGCGTCCAGCGTCGCGCAGATCATCGGCGCGGGTTGTCACCTGGACATCAGCCCCCACCGCACGAAGCGCTTTGCAGACGGAATTCAGGTTCCCTACCTGATAGTCGATGACGACCGTTTTCGGCTGGTTCATCGGACGTACTCCATCAGAGCAATCCTTTCGTGCTGGGCAGCATGGAGCGCAACTGCAGATCGCGGGAGCAGGCGAATCGCAGCGCCCGTGCGAACGCTTTGAAGATTGCTTCGATTTTGTGGTGATTCGAGCGGCCGTACAGCACTTTCAGATGAACGTTCGCGCGTGCTCCGCGGGCGAAGCCTTCGAAGAAGTCCGGCAGCAATTCGGTCTGCAGATCGCCGACGATTCGTACACGAACCTTAGTATCAATCACGCAAGCCGCGCGCCCGCTCAGATCGATTGCAGCGGCGGCCAGAGTCTCGTCCATCGGCATCAGGAAATAGCCGGCCCGAAGAATGCCTTTCTTGTCTCCCAATGCCTGGGAGAATGCTTCGCCGAGCGCGATGCCAATGTCCTCGACGGTGTGGTGCTGATCGACATCGAGATCGCCCTGGCAGACCAGCGAGAGATCGAAGCCGCCGTGACGCGCGAACAGATCCAGCATGTGGTCGAGGAATCGGATCCCGGTCTGGATCTGATATCGGCCCTGTCCATCGACGGTAAGTTTCAGGTCGATCTTCGTCTCCGCTGTGTGGCGCTGCAGCGTGCTGCGTCGCGCTAATTGCCGGGCTGCCATGCAATCTCCTTAAGTGAATCTTCCAGCGCCTCAAGCCCCTGCTGCGTCTGTTCCAGAGTGCCCAGCGTAATGCGGACGCAACCATCGCAACCCGGGTCTGCGCTGCGGTCACGAACCAGCACGCCTCGGCGACGCATGGCGTCTACCAAGGCTTTATGCTGGCTGCCAATTTTCATCAAAATAAAATTTGCGTGGCTCGGCCAATAAAACATTTTCAATCTTTTGAGCGCATTTTCCGCCAACGCTCGGCTCTCAAAAACCTGCTCGGCATACCACGTGATATACGTCTCGTCTTCCAGGGCTTCCGGCAGGCATTCGAGGGCGATGGAGTTCACGTTGTATGGTGAACTGACCTTGCGAACGAAACGCATGGCTTCCGGATGTCCGGCAAGCAGCCCGATTCGCAGTCCCGCAAGCCCATAAGCCTTGGAGAAGGTGCGAGCAACCAGCAGATTTGTAACCGTGGATGTTTCTTTCAGCACCGAGTCGCCGTGAAAATGATAGTAAGCCTCATCGACCAGCAGAGCCGCTTGCGGAGCGGAGGCGGCCAGTTCGAGCAGAACCTCGGACTCGACGACTGCACCTGTCGGATTGTTCGGCGATGCGATCATGATTAGCCGGGTATTGGAATGGATCGCCTGCTGCACTTGCTTGTACGGAAATTGCAGCGTGCTGTCGGCCTGGATCGACCGGACTGTTGCCCCGGTCGCTTCCGCGTAGAGTGCGTACATCGAGAACGTGGGCGTAACGACGATGACCTCATCCTGCGGCTCGAGATACGTTTCGCAGACCAGGTGAATCGCTTCATCGACACCATTCGTCAACAGCACGGCCTCTGGCGAGAGTCCGAAATGCCGTGCGGCGATGGCCTCCACGTGCTGACGTTCGGGATATTTCGTCAGGCTGTCGGCGGAAATTCGTTGCAGCACAGCTTGCACGCGAGGGGATGGCGCCAGCGTATTTTCATTGAAATCGAGCCGTAGGCCATCGCGCCCCGCGAGCGGAGGATGATATTCGTGCATCCGCACGACGGCGGCACGAGGGCGCAGCTTTTCGAGTGCCGGGGTGGTCTTCATTTCGCGGCTCCTCGCACAGGCACATTGCTTGCCGGGCTTGCGGTGGAGCGGATGCGGATGGAGGCCGCATGTCCGGCCAGCCCTTCCGCATCCGCCAGCCGCGCTGCATCCGGTCCAAACCGCGCCAGCCCTGCCGGCGTGTATTCCTGAGTGGTGACGACCCGTAGAAAATCGTGGACACTCAAGCCGCCGCGAATCCGGGCAAGTCGGCCTGTCGGCAGCACGTGATTTGTCCCGGAGATGTAGTCGCCCATGCTTTGCGGGGTATGGGAGCCGATGAAAATGGAGCCGGCGTGTCGGACCCAGCGAAGGTCTTTTTCGGTATCGAGCGTGACATGCTCGGCCGCCAGACGATTTGTAACCGACGCAGTTTCGTTTATGCTGCCGGTCAGGAAGATAAAGCCGTTTTTCTCGAGAGCTCGTCTGGCTATCGCGTTTTCGGCAGACTGCTTTTCCACTTCGCTCGCGGTCTGGCGCGCCAGCTCCGCGTTGTTGGTAACGAGGATGGCCAAAGTCTCCGGATCATGTTCGGATTGCGCCACCAGGTCGGATGCGATCCATCGAGGATTGCCATTTGCGCTGGCGACGACAATCTCTGTCGGACCGGCCAACATGTCAATGCCACAATCAAATGCGACCAGCTTCTTCGCCGTCGTGACGTAGAGATTCCCCGGCCCGACGATCTTGTCCACGCGCCCGATCGTCGGCGTGCCATAGGCCAACGCGGCGATTGCCTGGGCGCCTCCGATGCGATAAAACTCCTTCACCCCGGCCAGGTGCGCGGCCGCAAGGGTTTCTCTGGCGGGTCGCGGAGAGACCACCACAATACGCTCCACGCCGGCCATCTGCGCGGGCAAGGTCGTCATCAATAGCGTGGATGGCAGCGGGTAGCGGCCGCCGGGAACGTAACAGCCGACGGACGCGAGCGGCAGACATCTCTGGCCGAGTAGGACGCCCTGGGACTTTTTGACCCATTGCTTCGGCATCTGCCACCGCGCAAAGCGGCGGATATTCGAGGCTGCTGTCCGCATCGCCCTGCGCAGCTCTGCCGGCGTTCGATCCCAGGCGGCCGTCATCTCTTCCTGGCTGACGGCGAGAGCGGCGTTGGGCTGGAGCCCGTCCAAGCGCTCCGCCAATTTGCGCAGCGCGGTGTCCCCTCCTTGCCGGACGGAAACGATGGTGCGCTTCACGGCAGGTTCCAGCCGGGAAGTTGCGGCGGCGGAGCGGTTTTCGATCTGTTGCAAAATCCGCTCGGCTTCCTTCGCGTTTTTTCCGTAGGTGCGTATCAGCTTCATCTCTGTGACAGTAGTTCCACTAAAAAACAATTTTGTTCAGCGGATATTCAACGATGCCTGTAGCGCCGGCGGCCTTCAGCCGTGGGATCACGTCGCGTACCGAGCGCTCATCGAGAATCGTATTCACCGCGACCCATTCGGATTTGCTCAGCTGCGACACGGTGGGCGAGTTCAACGCAGGCAATACGCCGAGAATCGCGGGAAGATCGGTGGCGCGCACGTTCATCATCAACCCGACCTGGCCTTGCGCGGCGATGGCGCCCTGCAGCATCAGCGCGATGTTGTCGATCTTCTGCTTCTTCCATGGATCGCGACATGCGTCGACGTTGGCGATTAACTGGGTCTCGCTTTCGAGCACGGTTTCCAGAATCCGCAAACGGTTTGCGCGCAGCGAGCTTCCCGTTTCGGTCACTTCGACAATGGCGTCGGCGAGGACGGGAGGCTTCACCTCCGTCGCGCCCCAGCTGAAGTCCACCTGCACGGGAACTTTTTTTCCGGCGAAATACTTCTTCGTCGCTTCGACAAGTTCCGTCGCAATGATTTTGTTGGCCAGGTCCTCGGCGCGCTGATACGGCGAATCCTCAGGAACGGCAAGCACCCAGCGCACCTTCTGCCGGCTCTGCTTGGAGTAGGTCAGGCTGGCAATGGTCTGGACGGCGAGCCCGCTCTCCGTGACCCAGTCGTTGCCGGTCAGTCCGGCGTCAAGCGCGCCATGGTTCACATAGCGTGCCATTTCCTGCGCGCGAATCAACATGCATTCGATTTCCGAATCATCGACGCCGGGGAAATAGGAGCGGCCATTGGCGAAGATGCGCCAACCGGCGCGCTCGAACAGTGCAATCGTCGCGTCCTGCAGGCTGCCTTTAGGAATTCCAAGCCGAAGCTTCTGACTCATGCGGTGGTCTCGCTTTCATTGTTGGCGCGAATGGGAATCTTTTTGGTAAAGCAGCTGACCGTTCCTTCATGGCAGACCAGGCCATCGCCTTCAACGGCGACGCGAAACAGCAGCGTATCGTTGTCGCAATCGGTGGAGGCTTCGACGATCCGCAGGCGATTGCCGCTGCTTTCGCCCTTCATCCAAAGCTTCTGGCGGGTACGGCTCCAAAAGGTAACGAAGCCGCTTTCGAGTGTTCTGCGATAGCTTTCCTGGTTAAGAAAGCCGAGCATCAGCAGTTCTCCGGTGGCCGCATCCTGCACGATGCCGGGAACCAGTCCGTCGAGCTTGGTGAAATCAATCGATATTTTTTTTGGCGAGAGAGTTTCCGCGTTCATTGTGGATCGTCCTTCATGAATGTGCATTGAAAATGAAAAGCCCACTGGATGCGATTCGCATCAGCGGGCCTGAAATTTCTGAACTTGCTTTGGTACTTAGGAAATCTGCTCAGAATG
The DNA here is from genome assembly GCA_963823295.1 of uncultured Acidobacteriota bacterium. Lineage (GTDB taxonomy): Bacteria > Acidobacteriota > Terriglobia > Terriglobales > Acidobacteriaceae > JAKAAZ01. The sequence continues at coordinate 85,341 of CAWGLF010000010.1, read as the reverse complement.
CGCCGCTGACACGTTCGCCACGTGGGCATGATGGTGATGATGGCGATGGAGCGGGCAAGACGGCATGCATTGAGGATAAAAAGAAGACGTCTTGGTGTCAAGCATATCCCGAATACATGATCACAAAAACTTAGCCGATAATTTTGCTTCTCTTGCTTTTGCTGTGGGGAAATTGCGGGATTTTCTCCCCTTTGCTCTCGCCGGAATTCTGGATCTCAGGATAAACAGCGAATTGGCGTGAGATGCGCGGTTATGCCGGTTATTTCTCGTCAGATGATTTGCCGAAGCGCACCAGCGACCTTTTCACCCGCTGTCCGGAGCGCAACAGCTGTTGTCTCTCCAGCGGCACGCGTGTGCATCAGCGCCGATCTCCGCTGCCTTCCCCTGTGCTCAACCGCGATTGTCTCGATTCCGCCGCCGAAAATTGTGTGCTTCTCTTCCATCCGGTCAAGCGCCGCGTTCAATTCCGCGATAACGGCGTCGGCCTCATCTGCGGCGACGATCACTTCCAGTTCGATCTTTTTGTAAAGCATTTTGATTTCCTCTGGCTACAATTCTATGCTTGCCCGCATCGGAAAGACGCCCACGATAGGAAAGCCGATCTAGTTGCTACCCGGCACAGTATTCCGAAGCCGTTATAGAAGTGCATTACGAGTTGCGGGTATCAGAGATCAACTGACTGAATGCAGACGAAAAAAGGCCGCATACAGGTTTGTATGCGGCCTTCAATTCTTCTTGACACGCTCTTATTGCGATACCACCTGAACGTGCACGGAGCTGCCGGGCGCGTAACTGCTGCCACCGGCGGGTTGAAAGACAGCGTACACGAAGTAGGTACCCGGTGGTATGCCAGCGGCCACGGTCCCGGTGAAAGTGGAGGTCCCTCCCGTTCCAGCCGTTCCGATCGGGTGCGGCCCGTCCGCGGTTACTGTATTTCCGTTGGGGAGAATCCCGAACAGCGTGATGGTTCCCACTGGATTCGCCGCGCCGGATTTGGCTTTGCCGACCATCACCGTGTAAGACGTGGTAGTGGTCGGGCTGATGGTACTTGGAACCGAAAGGCTTACCGGCGTGCCCGTCACCGTCACCACGAAAGTGGGGCCAGTGGCCGTGTTTGGCTGGTACGACGCATCGCCGGAGTAGAGGACCGTGATTTGGTGAGTGCCGGTGCCCAGGGTGGAAGTTGTAAGCGACGCCGATCCGTTGGTCAAAGGAATGGCTCCGCTCGAAGTCCCGTCGGAATCCTGGAAGATGACGGTTCCGGTGGGTGTGGTCGTGCTTGCCGTACTCGGCGTAACGGTCGCCGTCAACGTTACCGGCGTGCCAAACGGAACCGTTGCACTCGGAGAAGCCGAGAACGCAATATTCGTTCCCGAGCTGTTCAGCGCCACGTAGACGCTGGGATGGCCATTGGGAACCGGCGGAAACTGAGTCATGTATTGATAGATATAGGCGGGAATCGTGAGGTTCACGCGGTTGTAGGTGTTGGCGGTAATGAAATCCTGTTTACCGTCTTTGTTGAAATCGCCCAGCGCGACCGCCCAGGGTTGTGTGCCCGCCGCGAAGTCGAGACGTGGCTGGAAACTGCCGTCTCCCTTACCAAGCAGGATCGAAACCTGGTTGAAGTTGGGCGCAACGGCCGCGATATCCAGGATGCCGTCGCCGTTCACGTCGCCAGCGGCAATCGAATCGGGGAAGTTCAACGCGAAGCTGTTGACGGCCGCGCCAAAGGTGCCGTTTCCGTTTCCGGCAAAGAATGAAACATCGTTGGCCACCGAGTTGCCGGTCACGATATCCATGTTGCCGTCGCGGTTGAAGTCGCCCATGACGATCGACGTCGGCTTTGTGTCCGTCGGGTAGAGTGCGCCCGCCTGGAACGTGGTCGGCGTTTGCGGCGGTTGGAACGGAAGCATGCCATTGTTCAAAAACACTTCCATTTCATTGCTCGCGTAACAGGTAACGGCGATATCGTTCTGGCCGGTGTGGCGGAAATCTCCAATCACGACCCCATACGGGTTGGTGCAGGTCGGTAACGACTGCATGGTTTGGAACGGCTGGTCGAACGGCCCGTAGAGGACAGTCAACGCATTATCGCCGTAGTTGGCCACCACGATATCGGCAAAGCCGTCGCCATTCAGATCGCCTGCGGCGACCCCGTACGGCAGTCTTCCTACCCCGGCAAGGGTGATGGCTGGGGAGAATGTCCCGCTACCATCGGCCTTGTTCATTAGTACGCTGACGCTGCCGTCGGTCGTGTTGGCCGCGACCAGGTCCGCATAACCATCATTGTTCAGATCTTTTGCAACCAGCGAGTAGGGTTGTTTTCCCACCGGATACATGGCCACGGAGGTGCGGAAATTCTTACCTTTGCCGGTTGCAAGCTGGACCTTCACCACATTGTCTTCAAGGTAAGCCGTGGCGATATCCAGGAAGCCGTCATGATTGAAGTCGCCTACCGCGACCGCGTCGGCCATATTCCCATTTCCCTTCGGGAGCAGGGTCGGAGCAAGGAAACTACGTCCGCCCGGTACGGGAGTCGGTAAGGTGTTGTTGATCAGCACCGAAACGGCCGAACCGGTGCTCTGTGTCACTGCGAGGTCCGGTTTGCCATCGCGGTTGAAGTCGCCTTTTGCCAGATACGCCGGACCGTTCGGGACCGCATAATAATCGGCTTTGTTGAAATTACCATTGCCTCGATTCATCAGCACAGCCACTTGACCCTGCAGGGTATTCGCGGTGGCCAGATCCAGGTATCCATCCCCGTTTATGTCGAACGCGATGATTGCGCTGGCGCCCGTAGCGGGAGACTTGCCGCCCGGTCCAACCCGGATGGTTCTCGAAAGAGTAAATGTATCGTCGCCATGACCGAGCAGGATACTTACCGTGCCGTCCGTCGCGTTCACCACGGCAAGATCAAGGAAGCCATCGTGGTTGAAATCACCCGCTGTGATGCCATTCGGGCCTGCTCCTGTCGCCACGGTTCCGGCGGCAGTAAAGCCGCCATGTCCATCGCCGGTCAGAATATGGACGACATTGGCGGAACTGTCCGTAACCGCCAGGTCCACAAAGCCGGATCCTTTAAATTTCTTCGCCGTAATCCCCGTCGGTGTTCCCAGCCCGGAGAGGGTATCGACCGTATAGGAGGTGAAATTGTTGGACGCGTTGCTTAGGAAAAGCGTGACGGTTCCATCGCCGCTATCCGCTACCGCAAGGTCAGGATGGCCGTCGCTGTTGAAGTCGCCCGAGGTGATCGCGACTGGACCCGCGCCGGTACCCAGCACAATGTTCGTTACCCCATCGACCACCGGATTGAAGGTGCCGTTGCCCAGGTTCAGAAACACTTCAATCACGTTCGATGTCGGGGTGTTGCACGTAATGACGATGTCCTGCAATCCCGTCAGATCCAGGTCTTTCGCCAGCACAGCGGTCGGCCCACCGCAGGTGGGATACTTCACCGGCGCGAGGAAAGTGCCGGGGCCAGAGGACAAATACACACTGATGGTGCCGGTGGTGCCGAGGCTGACGTCCGCCTTGTTGGCCACTACCATGTCCGGGAATCCGTCATGATTGAAGTCGGCAACCGCGACTCCCTGCGGTGTGGTGCCGGCGGGCAGCGTAACGCTTTTCGTGTTCGGGCTGCCAAGCGGTTGAAAAATGGTTTGTGCGTGCGCGTTTCCGGATATCAGGACAACAGCGGCGAAGGCTGCGGCGAAAGCGGTGCGGATGAGACTGCGGAATACTCGATCCATGATGACGGTGACCTCAGATTAGGAATTCAAAAATGCTGAAAACAATTGCGAGAAGAATTGCCGGCGGAAGGAACCCCGGCATTGGAATCGCCAGATGCCTTCAGATTTTCGTGCCGCGTTCAGGACGATTCCAGTTTGGAATTCTGCAACCCGCATATTTGTTTTCGTTGCGCGTTGTCTCTCGGCGAGCAAAGTATTTCACGTCTTGCGTTCACAAGAAGCAAAACGAACCCTTTTGTTACCACAGTTTTGTTACTAAAAGTAATTCGAGAACATTCCAAAACTTGCGAAGAATGCGCGTGTTCCCGTTGGATGCCCGCGCTTGCGCACAGGTTTGCCGCGCGGTCATCTCGCTAGAAATCGGGCCGTGAATGTGCAAGGAAATATGTGGCTCGGCCGAGATCTTCAGTAAGGAACTATTGTCATCCTGAGCCGCAAACGAATGGAGCCCTTGTGGTTTTCGGCAACCGCAAGGCCCTTCGTTTCACTCGCTTCTGCTCAGGACGAGAGCGCTCATCCCGGAGCATGTCATAAAGCTAGACATGTTTGTTTTGGGGAGACTGCCAGGATAAAACGCCGCAAACAAAAAGGCCGCGCTGGTTGGCGCGGGCCTTTCTTTACTGCGATGCAGTTCCGGCCGGGCGGCCTCCGCTGGATGCGGGAGCTACCCGGCCGGCGGGGGTTAAAACATTGAGAACGGCAACGGTCTGCCCCTATACAGTTCCCGGCTTCGATTCGCGCCGGGAGCGGTGAAGCGTTCACTAAATCCCAGTGCCGTGAACGAAGTGAGAGGGACATTGCCGCTGGTCCGATCCAGGCCGCAGAAGATGAAGCAAACGACGACTGTACTGGAGCTGGAAGTCTGATAATTGCTCTGCTGTGGGAATGTTGCCGACACGGTAAAGCTTCCGAGGAAGGCACCGAAACTGTACTTTGCCTGCCCGTTCGTTCCGATCGTCTCGGTTGTCGGTGTTCCGCCGTTCAGCGTGAAGTTAACAACGTTCCCCGCGGGAACGGCAGTATGGGTCAAGGATGCGGTCGTGGTCGACGTGCAACTGTCGCCGAAGAAACCGCCGCTGCAGGTGAGAGTCGTACTGGTCGGTTCCGCGGTAACGGTCAACAGCGTGTTCGGCGATGAACCGGCCGGATACGTGCTGCCGCCTCCCGGCGTGTAAAACCCGTACAGCTCATAGGTACCCACGTTCAGATTAGGCCCGACGGCAGTGTAGGTGCCGGTGCCGATACCGTTGGAGCCGCTTGAGGTAAGGTTTACAGTGCCCAGGGTAAACGTAACGTTGGATCCCGAAACTCCGTAAGATCGTCACTGTGCCCTTCGGCGCTACTCCTCCCTAACCGGTAACGCTGACGCCTACAGTAAACGTCTGCGAATAGACGACCGAGGACGGGCTCGGGGTCAGAGTCACGGGCGTTCCCGCCACGGTGACAGCAAACCCTGATCCGGAGGCTGTGGTTGGCTGGAAGCTGGTATCGCCGGAGTAGAGGGTGGTAAATAAATATGTCCCGCTTCCCAGGCGGCCAGTGTTGGCCGTAGCGATTCCACTTATCAGTGTGTAGGGACCGGTTCCGTACGGCGCGCCCGCGGCGTTTTCGAAAATCACCGATCCAGTGGGGGTGCCACCGGTCAGTGCGGGTTGTACCGTGGCGGTGAGTGTCGCTCCGGTATTGGCCGCCGGAAGCGGAGGTGTGGGAGATATACCCAGACTGATGACCGCCGCTGACGCGTTCAGCAGCAGGTCAACGCTCGCCTTGCCACCCGGCACCGCCGGGTATTGGGTCATGTAGCGCTGCTGATAAGCCGGAATCGTAATGTTCACCTGGTTGAAGGTGTTCGCCGTCACGATATCCAGCTGGCCGTCGTTGTTAAAATCGCCGAGAGCCAGCGCCCACGGCTGCTTGGCCGCGGTGAACTCACCCTGGGCACGCTGCGCTGTCGTTCCGAAGGTGCCGTCGCCCTTTCCAAGCGTCACCTCAACCGCGCTGAAGTTCGGCGCCACTCCGACGATGTCGAGAATGCCATCGCCATTGACGTCGCCCGCCGCGATCGATTGCGGGAAGTTCAGGGATGGGCTGATCACGCCCGCGGCAAATGTAGCCGTTCCCGTTGCCGGCGAAGAAGGAAACGTTGTTGCCCGACGTGACTGGGTTCGTATCTCCGGTGGGACCGCCGGTTGCGTTGGCAACCACGATGTCCAGTTTGGAGTCACGATTGAAATCGCCGGTAACCAGCGACATCGGCCCGGAGCCGGTGCTGTACATGTAAGGCGTCGCGAAGGTGCCGTCGCCGTTGTTTGGGAACACGTACAACATATCGATGCCGAAGCAGGTGACAGCGACGTCCGGATGCCCGTTGTGCTGAAAATCCCCGATGGCCACGCCGTAAGGCTCGGAGCCTGTGGTCAGCGTCGGACCGGCGGTAAACGTGCCGGTCTTCGATCCATAGAGGATGGAAACCGTGTTTCCGCCGTAATTGGTGACGGCCAGGTCCGGATAGCCGTCTCCGTTCACATCGCCAATCGCTACCTGGTACGGCAGGCGGCCAACGGTGTAGGTCGCGGCAGCGGCAAAGGTGCCAAGGCCGGATTTGCCGTTGTTCAGAAGAACGCTGATCGTACCCTTGGGGCTGTTGATCGAGGAATTCACCGTGATCAGGTCAGGGTAGCCGTCGCCGTTCAAGTCGCCCGAAGTAACGAAGTAGGGCTGTTGACCGACTGCATAAGCAGCACTCAGGTTGAAGCCGCCACTGCCGTTGTTCAACAGCACTCGGACGGCGTTGTCCTCAAGGTAAGAGACCGCGGTATCGAGATAGCCGTCTTTGTCGAAATCGCCGGCGGCGATGCCATCCGCCATATTGCCATTGCCTGCCGCGACCGCGCTGTAGCCGGCGAAACTGCGACCGCCGGGATACGGAGTTGGCAGGGTGTTATTGAGCAGCACCGCAACTGTATTTGAAGTAGTTAGGGTGGTGGCGAGATCCGGTTTGCCATCGCGGTTGAAATCGGCGACTACTGGATAGGTGCCCGGGACGTCGGTGAAATTGGCGATCTGCGGCGTCTGCAGGGTTCCATCTCCATTGCCCAATAGCACCGCAACCGCGCCCTGGGTTGTGGAGCTTGCATTCTGCGCGTCAAAGGCGACCACGTCGGGGTATCCGTCGCTGTTCACGTCCGTTACTTCGATGGAGATCGGATCGGTACCCGCCGATTGCGGATTGGGCTGCGTGGTGAAAGTGCCGGCGGCGCTTCCCAGCAGCATGCTGACGGTGTTGCTGCCCGCATTGGTCACCGCCAGATCCAGGTTGCCATCGTTGTTAAAGTCGGCAGTAGCGATTCCGCTGGGCTTGGTTCCGGCACTGTAACTTTTCAGCCCGCTGAAGTTGCCCGTTCCGTCTCCAAAGAGAACATGAACGTTCTTATTGGCGTTGTCAGATACGGCGAGGTCGAGATTGCCGTCGTGATTGAAGTCGCCGGTGGTGATCCCGGACAGCGTGCCGGCCGCAGTGATCGACGTGCTCAACACGCTCCCATTCAGGTCGTACAAAATGGTGATGCCCCCAGTTCCGCTGGCCACTGCCAGACTCATAATGGGGCTGTGGTTAAAGTTCCCCAGGACCATGGCCACAGGATTGGCCACTGTGTACGTGAACGTACTCCCGCCGAAATGGCCGGTTCCATCATTGACAAACACCTCGATCTTGTTCGTGGAGGTACAGGCCACGATGATATCCGGATAACCATCCAGGGTTACGTCCCGCGCCAGAACAGCAGTCGGATCGGTACAGGTGGTATAGGTGAATGCACTTCCGAAAGTGCCTGAACCCGTACCCAGGTACACTTTCATGGTTTTGCTTTTGCTGTCCGTTACCACCAGGCTCTGGTAGCCGGAAAGCGCGAAATCGGCGGCGGCGACGCCCTGCGGCGTTGTGCCTGTCGGCAGGGTGGTCGGGGACTCATATAAACCTTGGGCGTGGGCGGCGCTTACCGCCAAAGATAAGCTGACCAGACAGGCCGCACCGACGATGGCGACACGGCGGGCGATATGGGGGAAGAAAGAACGCGACATGATAAACCTCGGGGGAAATAAAAGTTTTCGGCGCAACCTGATCCGGGCCAACGCGCGCCCGGACAACCAAATCCAGCAAGTTAGAAATCTGCGCCAGTCCTGGCACAGTCTCGGTTTCTACAAAGCGGCTGGATAACAACAGGTGAGTAAGCGCTGCATCCCAGACCTGCGCCGCGGAATTGCGATGACTATTATTTTTTAGAGCCACTACGTGACCTGGCACCAAGCAGATCGTGCGTCGATCGACAGAGCAGAGAAGGGCTCCATAAGCAGAGCTCCAGCCTTGTCGCGGCAATACAAACCTCTGTATTCGCCGGAACCGACTCTGTTACAACCAACAGCTACAAGAAATGCTGACTGAGTCTATCCCATTTCAGGAAACATGACGATAAAAAAAACTTTAGTTATCTAGTCAGGAATGTTTCCATCCATTCATTCCGATTGAACGCTTGAGGCATGGGTATATAAGTAGTAATAGGCAGGCGAAGCTATCCGCTATAGATCGCGGAGTTGCTTAGTAACTAGCTCAAGATGTAGGCCATTTAGTAACCTTCTTCAGGCCAACTCTCTTCCCATGGCTTTCGATCGGCCCGGCCATTTCGCGGCAAGTTGTCGTCGCCGGCGGGAAATGCCCCTCAAGAATTGGGCAATTCGCACTCATCGAAGCTGGATCCGGCGGCATCTTTCGCGGAAACAACCGGTGCGGATGACAGCGGCCATCGAATCCCGAGGGTGGAATCATCCCAGCGGATGGTGCGCTCCGAAGGCGCGGAATAGAAATCGGTGGTTTTGTAGAGAACATCCGCCGAATCCGAAAGAACTAAAAATCCGTGGGCAAACCCGGCGGGGATCCAGAGCATTTCCGGAACTTCCGCATCCAGCTCCACGCCGACCCAGCTGCCGAAGTGCGGCGAAGAGCGGCGAATATCGACGGCGACATCGAAGATGCGGCCCACAACCGCGCGTACCAGCTTGCCCTGGGGATGCTGCAGCTGGAAATGCAGTCCGCGCAGCACGTTCTTATAAGAGCGCGATTGATTGTCCTGCACGAAGCTGGAGGGAAGTCCGTTTTCCCGGAATCGGGCCTCATTCCATGTCTCGGTAAACCAGCCGCGATCATCGGCGAAGATGCGAGGACGCAGGCGGAGCACCCCGGGCAGGCTGGTTGCAATGATTTCCATGGACAAAGTTTAACGTGATTGAGAGTGCGGACATTTAGTCGTCGTTCCAAATTCGATAGTGAAAGACGAACGGATGTCAAAAATAGGTTCTGTTAAACGCGCCGGCGGTGACCTTTCTCCTGGGTAGGGAACTGCTGATCGGCGCCCGGGAGAACCGGCTCCGGGAGATGGTCAGACTCGTACTTGGCAAGACTGAGATTCCCGCTGGTATTGGGCAGTTTGGGAGCCTTCTTTTGGGCCTTGCGGAAGCGAAAGGGCGAGGTCAGGTCGCCGAACGTAGCCCTGCGCCAGTCGCTGATGTTGGGCTCTCGTACTCCGGTGAAGCGCTCCAGAAACTGAATCACAGATGTGTGATCGAACGGCTGACTGCTTACCCATCCTCCCGCGGTCCAGGGAGAAATCAGAATGCAGGGGACGCGAAATCCGGCGCCGATGGGAAGACCATGCACAAACTCTCCGGGCGTGCCGGGCGGAGGAACGGGCGGCGCCACGTGATCGAAGATGCCGTCGTTCTCGTCGTAATTCAAAATGAACACCGTTTTCGCCCACACGTCAGGGTTGGCCGCAATGGCGTCAAGCTTGCTTGCGATGAAGGACGCTCCATCCGCAGGCATGTAATCGGGATGTTCGGACTGATAACTCGTAGGAATAATCCAGGAGACGGCGGGAGCTTGTCATTGATGGCGTCGTACTCGAACTGGCCTTCGGGTCCGCGCACCATGCCTCGGGAGTAGAGAGAAGAACCCTTCGGGGCGTCCTGGAACGCGCGGAAATATTCCAGCATGTTGCAGCCGTAGTTGTCCTTCTGCTGGTAGACCTGCCAGGAGATTCCCGCCTGCTCCAGCCGCTCGGCATAGGTGGTCCAGGTGAACCCTCCCTGCGGCGCGCTGTTGTCGAGCAGCGGGCCGCCGTGATGGCCGCCCGGATCGATCGTGCCCGTCATCCAATGCATGCGGTTGGGATGGGTCGGTCCCATCACCGAGCAGTGATATGCGTCGCAGATCGTAAAGCTCTCCGCCAGAGCGAAATGGAATGGAATATCCGCTCGGTCGTAATGGCCCATGCAATAGGGTCCATTCACGCCGTCGGCTTTGCGGTGTGCCGGCACCCATTGGTTCATCTGGCCGCCATTCCATGCCTGGTGTTGCACCGACCACGCATGACTGGTCGAAGGAATTTTCTGCGCGCTGGTGGCGCGGGTGTCCAGGTGGAAAGGCAGCAGATATCCCTTGGGATTGACAGTATCGGGCTGGTAAAACACGGACCGGCCGCCCGGCAGAATCAAAGCTTTCCGATCGTCGAATCCGCGAACTCCCGCAAGCGTGCCGAAGTAATGGTCGAAGGAACGATTTTCCTGCATGAGCAGCACCACATGCTTCACATCGCGCATGGCGCCGCGTGCCGAATCGCTTTCCGGCCGGGCCTCTGCAAGAACGCGCTGCAGGTTCGGCGGCATCAACGCGCCGGCAGCAGCTCCGGCGGCGATGCTGGCCGCGCCTTGCAGAAGACGCCGACGAGTGAATTTACCTAGCGGAGAGCCTTGGGCAGAAAAGTCCGGTGTCTTCATAGTGGTTTCGTTTGGATACCGATCATCTTAAACCTAGGGAGATACATGGCAAAATAACCCCGGTTCCGCGGCAGTATCCGGCGGAGCCGAAGATGATCGTGATCATTGGACGTTCTCGCCGGTGTTTTGGCGAAGGCGTTTTGCGAAACAGAATCCTTTTCGCGCTGGATCACATCTACGTTGATGTGAAATCCAAAGTTACTAAGCCGGAGGAGACAGCTTGAAAACCACCTACAAAATCGATCCCGCGCACTCCAGCGCGAATTTCAGCGTTCGCCACATGATGATCTCAAACGTTCGCGGCAGCTTCGGCAGCGTCAACGGCACGATCGTATATGATCCCGAACACCCTGCCGATTGCAGCATTGATGCGGTCATTGATGCCCGCACCATCAGTACCCAGGACGCCAAACGGGATGAGCATCTGAAGAGCCCGGACTTCCTTCATGTCGAACAGCATCCCACGATCACTTTTAAGAGCACGAAAGTGGTGCAGACCGGCAAGGAAGAATGGAAGGCTACGGGAGACCTGACGATTCGTGGTGTCACCAAGGAAGTGGTGCTGGATGTGGAAGGCCCGACCCCGGAGGGAAAGGATCCGTACGGAAACACCCGTGTCGGCGCTTCCGCGAAGACCAAGATCAAGCGCAGCGACTTCGACGTGAAATTTAATATGGCGCTCGAAACCGGCGGAGTTGTGATCGCAGACGATGTAAAGATCGAGCTGGATATTTCCGCGATTCGGGCCTGATGCAGGAATCAAAAATCGACCCAGTGAGCGGAGTTCTACCCTGAGCCCTTCGACTTCACTCAGGGTAAAACTCCGCCAAATGCGCCCACTGGGGTACCCGCGCGGAGCAGTCTTCTCCTCTCCATCCGGTAAACTGGAGTGGAATCCATACTGTCGCGGCAAGGGACTCCATCGATCTTGAGGCAATCACCGATTCTGGTTACGGGCGGGGCCGGTTTTATCGGCTCGAATTTTGTGCTCGAATGGCTTGACCGTTCCCCTGAGGGCCAGACGGGTCCACTGGTCAATGTCGATTGCCTCACCTACGCGGGCAATCTACGCAACCTGCAGCAGGTCGCCGATAACCCGGACTATGCATTCATACGGGCCAATATCTGCGACCGGGCGCGCATGGATCAGGTGATCGAAGAACACCGGCCGCGCGCCATTCTGCATTTCGCGGCGGAAAGTCACGTGGATCGCTCGATCCTGGGGCCGGAGGCGTTCGTCGAAACAAATGTGCGGGGGACGTTTGTGCTGCTGGAAGCAGCGCGGGCGTATTGGACGCAGTTGCCGGACGATGACCGTGCGCAATTTCGCTTCCTCCACGTATCGACAGACGAGGTCTATGGCTCGCTTGGCGCCAATGATCCGGCATTCCGCGAAGACACTCCGTACTCGCCCAACAGTCCTTATTCGGCGACGAAGGCGGCTTCCGACCACCTGGTGCGCGCCTACTTTCATACCTATCGGTCTGCCGACGATCATCACCAACTGCTCCAACAACTATGGGCCGTACCATTTTCCGGAAAAATTGATTCCCCTGATGATTACCCACGCGCTGGAAGGAAAGCCGTTGCCTATTTATGGCGACGGCATGAATGTGCGCGACTGGCTCTATGTCGGCGACCACTGCGCCGCGCTTCGCCTGGTGCTGGAGCGGGGAAGGCCGGGAGAGACCTACAACATCGGCGGTCGCAATGAGCGCAGCAACGCCGAAGTTGTAGAAAAAATCTGCGAGATTCTCGATGAGCTGCGACCGGATTCCAAACATTGCCCGCACAAACAGCTGATCCGGTTTGTAAAGGATCGGCCGGGCCATGATCGCCGCTACGCCATCGACGCGGGCAAACTGGAACGCGAACTGGGCTGGCGTCCGCGCGAGACATTTTCCACCGGGCTGCGCAAGACCGTCGAGTGGTACCTCGCAAATCCGGCGTGGACGGAAGATGTCCTGAGCGGCGCGTATCAGGACTGGATTGAGCAGAATTATCAGCAGAGAGGCCCGGAGCGGCAGATACATGTGAAGCGGGGGAGCTTCCAGTGCGAGGAATAGTCCTGGCCGGGGGCTCGGGCACGCGGCTGTACCCGCTGACGATTGCGGCTTCGAAACAGCTGCTGCCGGTCTATGACAAGCCGATGATTTACTATCCGCTTTCCGCGCTCATGCTGGCCGGAATTCGCGAGATCCTGATCATTTCCACGCCTGCCGACACGCCCCGGTTTGAGGCGTTGCTGGGCAGCGGCGAGCAGTGGGGATTGTCCTTTCAGTATGCCGTGCAGCCGGAGCCGGGCGGACTGGCGCAGGCGTTTCTGATCGGCGAAAAATTCGTCAGCGGCCATTCCTCCGCGCTGGTGCTGGGCGACAACATCTTCTATGGCCACGATCTTCCCCGCATGCTGCATCGCGCGGCGGAGCGCGAAACCGGCGCGACTGTTTTCGCTTACCCGGTGCAGGACCCCGAGCGCTATGGTGTGGTCGAGTTCGACGGCCATGGGCGCGCGCTTTCGATAGAGGAAAAGCCGCGGAATCCAAAATCCCGCTACGCCGTTACCGGAATTTATTTCTACGACCGCCAGGTTGTCGATGTGGCGAAGTCGCTGCAGCCATCGGCTCGCGGAGAACTCGAAATCACGGATGTAAACCGCTGGTATCTGGAGCGGGGGCAGCTCCACACCGAGTTGCTGGGCCGGGGCCTCGCCTGGCTCGACACCGGAACGCAGGACTCTCTGATCGAAGCGGCCGTCTTCATCCAGACGATTGAAAAGCGCCAGGGGTTGAAGGTCGCCTGCCCGGAGGAGATTGCCTATCATCTTGGCTACATCTCCGCCGATCAGATGCAGCGGCTGGCCGCGAAGCTGGGCAAAAGCGGTTATGGGAATTACCTGCTGCAGGTGTTGCGTGAGGCCGAGGGATGAGCGCGGATTCCCCGGAGGGTTTGCGCATTTTGATCACCGGCCGCGACGGGCAGGTTGGTTGCGAGCTGACTCGCTCTCTGGCCCCGCTCGGCACCGTCACGGCGGCCAGCCGGGCGGAACTGGACCTCAGCTCCGATGATTCGATTCGGGCCATGGTCAGCGCGATACAACCACAGCTAATCGTCAACGCCGCTGCCTACACCGCCGTGGATAAGGCGGAGAGCGAACCCGATCTGGCGCGGCGCATCAACGCCGACGCAGTGGCAACACTGGCTTCGGAAGCAAAGGCCATTGGCGCTGCTGTCATCCACTACTCGACGGATTACGTCTTCGACGGCGAAAAGCCGACGCCGTACGTGGAAGAGGATGAGACAAATCCGCTGGGCGTATACGGGCGGACCAAGCTGGCGGGGGAACAGGCGCTCGCGGAGGCAGGCATTCCGTATCTCGTGCTGCGGACCAGTTGGGTCTATGGCGCGCGAGGAAGAAATTTTCTGCTGACGATTTTGCGGCTGGCGGCGGAGAAGCCCGAATTGCGGATCGTTGACGATCAGTTTGGCGCGCCGACCTGGTCGCGGGATATCGCCGCGGCAACGGCAAAAATTGCAAAGCGCTGGATCGGCGGCGGCGATTGCGCTGAACGCTCCGGTATTTATCACCTGACGTCAGGGGGAGAGACAAGCTGGTATGGCTTTGCGGCGGAGGCTCTGCGCCTGCGAGCTCAAACGGCGCAGCCGAAGAACTACGCGCAGCTTGTTCCGATTCCAACCGCGGAGTATCCAACCCCGGCGAAGCGGCCCAAAAATTCACGCCTGAATTGCAAGAAAGTTCAAGACGTTTTCAGCGAGAGCCTGCCCGACTGGCAGGTTTCTCTGCAGGCGGTGATGCGTGAGCTGAATTTGGGTGCCCCAGGTTAGTCCTTCGACTTCGCTCAGGATGAACTCCGCTAACCTTGGTGTTTCCCGTCCGATACACTGGACTTGCTCCAAGCTGGTACAGCAGGTTGTGAAATATCTTTGATGGCTGGTACAGGATTGGTAAAGAAAACAGCATTGATCACGGGTGTCACCGGGCAGGACGGAGCTTATCTCGCGGATTTTCTGCTGCGGAAAGGCTATGAGGTCCACGGCATCAAGCGCCGTACCTCGCTGTTTAACACCGGCCGGATCGATCATCTCTATGAAGACCCGCATGTAAGCAACAGAAATTTCATTCTGCATTACGGAGACCTCACCGACTCCTGCAGCCTGATCCACATCATGCAAAAGGTGCAGCCGGATGAGGTCTACAATCTCGGCGCGCAGAGCCACGTAGCCGTTTCCTTCGAGCAGCCGGAATACACCGCCGACGTCGATGCCATGGGGACGCTGCGGTTGCTCGAAGCGATCCGTATTCTTGGGATGGAGAAGAAGAGCCCGCTTTTATCAGGCTTCCTCGTCGGAAATGTACGGTTTGGTGCAACAGACTCCGCAGACGGAGAAGACTCCCTTCTATCCGCGATCGCCGTATGCGGTTGCCAAGCTGTACGCATATTGGATCACGGTGAATTACCGGGAAGCCTATGGCATCTATGCATGTAATGGCATCCTGTTCAATCACGAGTCGCCGAACCGGGGCGAAACTTTTGTGACACGCAAGATCACGCGAGCCCTGGCACGCATCAAAATCGGGTTGCAGGATTGCTTGTACCTGGGCAATTTGAATGCCCTGCGCGACTGGGGTCATGCCCGGGACTACGTTGAGATGCAGTGGCTGATGCTGCAGCAGGAAACGCCGGAAGATTTCGTCATCGCCACCGGGGAGCAGCATAGCGTGCGGGATTTCGTTACGATTGCTGCCGCCGATCTCGGCATGAAGCTGCGCTGGACTGGAAGCGGTCTGGAGGAGCAGGCTATCGATGAGGCTGGGCGCGCGGTTGTCGCCGTCGATCCTCGCTATTTCCGTCCGGCGGAAGTGGATACATTGCTGGGCGATGCGAAACTGGCGCATCAGCGGCTGGGTTGGAAGCCGCGCATTGGATTTGAAGAGCTTGTCCGGGAGATGGTGCAGGCGGATCTGGCCGACGCGAAACGCGACGATCTGGTTCGCAAACACGGCTACCGTTCGTATGAATACAACGAATAGCTGCAGTGACAATGAACTGTTGTTTCGAGCCCTTCGGCTTCGCTCAGGGTAAACTCCGCGAAAGCCGAGGAATCTGCGGTTTGCCGGCGCATCGCAGGATGTTTGTATATGGAGTTCTGAAGTGACCCGGAGTGGAAAAGGTCTCAATCTCGCCGAGCTCGATTTTCCGAAACTCCCTCTGCGCTATGGAACCGACTCCTGCTATATCACTCTGACGGACGATCGCTACACAGAACAGATTGTCGAGCTTCGCAATACCGCCTCGCTCGGTAAGTACATCCACTACGTGGAGCTGTCTGCGGAAGACCATCGCCGATGGCTGGGCGGGCAACTGGAGCGCGACGATGCTCTGAATTTCGTGCTGTAATCCGGCAGAAATTCGCGGGAACATTGAGCCTCTACAACATCGAACATGGCAAGCAATGCGAGCTGGGCAGAGTGATGATGCCGGAATTCCGGCGTTTTTACGCGCTGGCAGTGGATGTGCTCGGGATGTCCTTTGCATTCGAAATACTTCGGGTGAGTACACTGTATTGCGTAGTTGACGAGAGAAACAGGACGGTGCTGGATTCCCAGCTTAATAATGGCTGGAAGCTGGATGCCCGTTATGAACGCTATGAGATCGTGAATGGCCGGCAGGCGCACCTGGTTGGGCTCAGTATGGAACGATCGGAGTGGGCTGCATGGTTTGCAAAATATCGAAGGCTGGCCAAGAGAGTGTTTGTGCGGGATACGGCGTGCTCTTCTAAATCCATGAGTGAAGGAAAAGTATTGGAACCCGCTATGACGAGTAGGACGATGGACGGCTATATGGTCCACCCTCTGGCCGATGTTTCCACCGGAAATATCGGCGAGGGTACTCGAATCTGGCAGTATGCGGTGGTGCTGCCCAAGGCGCGGATCGGGGCCAACTGCAATATCTGTGCGCATGTCTTCGTAGAGAACGACGTAGTCATCGGCGACCGGGTGACCGTCAAGAGCGGGGTTCAGTTGTGGGACGGTCTGCGCGTCTCAAATGATGTGTTCATCGGCCCCAACGCAACGTTTACGAACGACATGTTTCCCAGAAGTCGCAGTCCTCACACATGCCTGGAGACGGTCATCGAAGCAGGCGCGTCAATCGGAGCGGGCGCCATTATTCTTCCCGGGCTTACGATCGGCTCCGGTGCGATGGTAGCGGCGGGCGCGGTGGTCACCAGAAATGTCGAGCCGCGAAGTCTGGTTCGCGGCAATCCTGCGCGCCATGTCAGGTTCCTGGAACAATGACCGTTACGAATATCGATCTTTGCCGGACGATTGATCTGCCCAAAAATCGCCGATCCCAGGGGAAATCTGACCTTTATCGAAGGAGGCAACCACGTGCCCTTCGATATCCAGCGCGTCTACTACCTTTATGACGTTCCTGGAGGAGCCGAGCGCGGCGGTCACGCCCACAAGGAACTGCAGCAGCTCATCATCGCCATGTCCGGCAGCTTTGACGTTGTTCTCGATGATGGCGCAAACAAGAAGCGCGTGCATCTGAACCGCTCCTACACCGGTCTTTACGTTTGCCCGATGATTTGGCGCGAACTCGACAACTTCTCCTCCGGTTCCGTCTGCATGGTGCTCGCCTCCAACAAGTACGATGAACGCGACTACTACCGCGATTATGCGGAATTCCTTCGCGCGCTGGGGCAGCGATGAAAGTTCCTTTCCTCGACCTCTCGGCCGCTTACTCCGAACTGCGAACTGAAATCGAAGCTGCCGTCCTCGCCTCCCTCCGCTCTGGCTGGTACATCGGCGGCCAGGACGTAGACGCCTTCGAGCAGGAATTTGCCGCCTTCACCGGCACTCACCACTGCGTCGGTGTCGCCAACGGCCTCGATGCGCTGCATCTCGCCTTGCTCGCGATGAACGTCGGCCCGGGCGATGAGGTCATCGTCCCCACCAACACGTACATCGCCACGTGGCTTGCGGTCAGCCAGTGCGGCGCCATCCCGGTTCCTGTCGAGCCGCTTGAGACCACCTGCAATCTCGACCCGGCCCGCGTGGAAGCCGCCATCACTCCGCGCACCCGCGTCCTGCTGCCGGTGCATCTCTACGGCCAGCCCGCCGAGCTCGACCCCATCCTCGCGCTTGCACGCAAGCATGGACTGCGTGTGTTGGAAGACGCCGCCCAGGCCCACGGCGCGCGCTATCGGGGCCAGCGCATCGGCGGCCATTCGGACGCGGTCGCGTGGAGCTTCTACCCCGGAAAAAATCTCGGCGCGCTCGGCGATGCCGGTGCCGTCACCACGAATGACCCGGAGATCGCCGACCGCATCCGCGTGCTGCGCAACTATGGCTCCCGCGTGAAGTATGTGCATGAAGTCCAGGGCTATAACAGCCGCCTCGATCCCGTTCAGGCCACCGCCCTGCGGGTCAAGCTGAAAGTGCTCGACGACTGGAATCGCCGCCGCGCCCGCATCGCCGCTCGCTATTCGGAGGCGCTGGCCGATACCGGGCTGCTGCTTCCCGCCGTAGCCGCCAACGCGGAGCCTGTGTGGCATCTCTACGTCATTCGCCACCCCGCAGCGCGACCGCATCCAGCAGTCATTAAAAGAGGCCGGCATCGGCACCCTGATCCATTACCCGATCCCGCCGCATCTGCAACAGGCGTATGCCGAGCGCGGGATTCGCCCCAGGACAATTCCCCATCGCCGAGCGCATGGCCAACCAGCTTCTCAGCCTGCCGATCGGCCCCCAGCTCAGCGACGACGCCGTCGAAGCCGTTATCGCCGCGCTGAAATCCGCACTGCAGACGGCGGGATAACTTGACCGATCAGTCCGCATCCTACCGCCGCATCCTGAAAAGCTCCTCCATCATCGGCGGAGCTTCGGTCGCGAACATCCTCATCAGCCTGGCGCGCACCAAGGTTCTTGCCATTCTGCTGGGGCCGGAGGGCATTGGCCTGGTCAGCCTCTTCCGCGCCCTGCTCACCACCGGAACCACCGTGGCCACCTTCGGCCTCGACATCGTCGGCACCCGCCAGATTGCCGAGGCCGACGCCCAGCAAAACGAGCGCGCCCTCGCCGTCGCCCGCCGCGCCATCTTCTGGAGCACCATCGTCCTGGCCTGCGCCGGAGCCCTCGTCATGTGGGGATTCCGCCGCCTGATCGCCCAGCGTGTCCTGGGCAGCGCCGCCGATTCGGCAATCGTAGGCTGGCTGGCCCTGGGGGTCGCGCTCTCCGTCGGCGGCGTTTCTTTCGGAGCGCTGATCCAGGGCATGCGCCGCATCGGCGACATCGCCCGCGTCACCGTCTATAGCGCGATCGTTAACACGGTCGTCGGCATCCTGGTCATCTGGCGCTGGGGCAATCCCGCCATTGTCTACTACGTGCTGATTACGCCGCTGGCCACCTTTTTCCTGGGCTGGTGGTATGTCTCGCGGCTGCCGAAGGTCCCCGCCCAGGCCATTTCGCTCGGCGAAATGAGGGCGCAATGGAAAATGCTGTTCGTCGTCGGCCTGCCCTTCATGGGCGGGGCGGTCGCGACCGCGCTGATCCAGCTCTGGATTCGCGTCGACGTCACCAACGTCCTCGGCGCCCCGGCCCTGGGCCAGTTCCAGGCATCGTGGACCATTACCACCCAGTACATCACCCTCGTGCTCGGCGCCATGGCCGCCGACTATTACCCGCGCCTCACCGGAGTCATTCACGATCACCCCGGCGCCACCCGCCTCGTCAATGAGCAGACGGAGATCGCTCTGCTGCTCAGCGCCCCCATCTTCCTTGCCATGATGGGTCTCGCGCCCTGGGTGCTGCGTGTGCTCTATACCGCGCAGTTCGCCCCCGCGGTCGTCGTGCTGCGCTGGCAGATCATCAGCGACGTGCTGAAAGTCGCATCCTGGCCGCTCGGCTTTATCCTGCTCGCCGCCGGCGACGGCAAGGCGTTTTTCTGGACCGAAACCGCCTCCCTGCTGGTCCTCGGCGGCTTTATCGCCGGACTTCTGCGGCCGTTTGGCCTGGAGATTACCGGCATGGCGTTTCTGGCCTGCTATGTCTTCTACCTGCCGGTGGTCTACTGGCTGGCGCGGGCAAGCATCGGCTTTCACTGGACCGCCTCCGTTGTCCGCCTGCTGGCGGTGACGTTCGTGGTCTGCGCCGGGGTGGGGGTTGTTGCCACGGAAAGCCGCTGGGGAGGAGCGCTGGTGGGGTGCGTGGGGGCAGCCGGTTTCGGCATCTATGCAGTAGGCAGGCTCTCGCATATGAGCAATCTTGGGGGCCCGGCAGGCAAGATCGGCGCCATGGCGCGGAGGCTGACCACGAGGAAGTAAGCGGAGGGATTTTCGAAGGATTGTGCAAAATAGTTGAAGGATTGTGCGCGATAGTTGAAGGATTATGCAAGGAAGTTGAAGGATTGTGCAGGGAAGTTGAAGGATTGTGCGGGCCGGCGGATCGCGGTTTACTGCTTTTTGATTCAACAACTTGGCTTCAAAAACGCCCCGGGTGGCCGGAAAATCAGGATGAAATCCGCATCAAGGCCTTTTTTTTGCGCCCGGGCGGAAGACCCTGCACGGTTCCGCCGATTCGAATGGGTAATTTATTGTATCGAGTCCGAGGGATTGCCTGCGCCATCGGGGACGGAGTTTTCAAGCATTTTCTTCGTAGATGCTGTGGTCTTTTATCATTGAAAGACGGAGGCTGTCGCCAATCGGAGTGCTTTCCATGGATCACGAAAACGGCCCTCTGGTTACGGCGGTGATTCCTGTCTATAACCACGAAAAATATGTGGCGGAGAGCATCCGAAGCATCCTCCAGCAGACCTACCGGAATATCGAGCTGATCGTTATCAATGACGGCTCAAGAGACCGGTCGCACGAGAGGATTCTGCCGCTGATTCCGGAGTGCAGGGAGCGATTCGTACGATTCGAATACATCAATCGGGAAAACAGAGGCTTATCGGCCACTCTGGATCAGGCACTCGGGATGGCGAAGGGGAAATACATTTCCGGGCTTGCCTCGGATGATGTCGCTTTACCGGAAAAAATCAGGCTTTTGGTCGAGGCGCTGGAATCGAAAGACGATAGCTACGCCGCCGCCTTTGGCGACGCTCTCTTTATCGATAAAGAAGGCCGGCCCTTATTTCAGGATGAACATGATTCCTTGAGCGCCGACTCGCGAGGCAGACCGCAGGCCCGTTTTTTGGATTTTTACACGAGCGATCGAAAGTTTGATACCAAGGGGCCTGAGTTCGGAACTTATAAGACCTTACTTCATGGAAACTATTTGCCAGCGATGTCCAGCTTGATTCGGACGGATGAGCTACGAGAGGCCGGTGATTGGGCGAAGGGGAACATCCTTGAAGACTGGGAGATGTGGCTGAAGCTTTCCAAGAAATATAAGTTTGCATTTGTCGATGAAGCTGTCGCCCTTTATCGCTGGCATCCGTTCAATACTCAAAAGGCTGCTCCTGAAAAATTTGGATCTTCATGCTTCAAGCTAATTGAGGGGGAAAAAGGGTTCTGCATCAGCAATAACCTGCTTACCGAATGGAGGCAGTCGCATGAGTCTGCTCTGGAGAGGTTTTTTTTCAATCGGGAGATCTCCCCAATCAAAAGGCTGGCCCACCTAAAGCCCTCGGATGTGCCCACCGTTACGCTAATTGCCATGAAGCTAACGATCAGGAAGCTTGCAAGACCATTCTCCGGGCGCGGATGAAACTCCCGGCCAAGCCGTTATCATTGGAAAGACGGGTTCTGTCGCGATGAGGAATGCTTTCCATGGAACATGAAAACGGCCCTCTGGTTACGGCGGTGATACCCGTGTACAACCACGAAAAGTATGTGGCTGAGAGCATACGCAGCATCATCGGGCAGATCTATCGCAACATTGAGCTGATTGTCATTAACGACGGGTCCACAGACCGGTCGCACGACGTTGCCCTGGGGCTGGTCGAGGAATGCAGGCAGCGATTTGCAAGATTCGAATACATCAACCGGGAAAATGTCGGCTTGTCGGCGACGATGAATCAGGCGATGGGGATGGCGAAGGGCAAATACATGTCCGTACTCGCCTCCGACGACGTTGCGCTGCCGGAAAAATTCCACCTGCTGGTCTCCGCGCTCGAAGAGAAGGGCCCAGAGTATGTGGCGGCTTTTGGAAATGCATGGTTTATTGACGGAGCAGGTCAGAGAATCTGCCTGGATAAGAATGATCAGGTGTCCGAATGCTCTGATCCAGAGTCTCGAGCCGACGTTATGGGTCAGTACACCAGAGGCCGGAACATCAACTGCAACGGAGAGGAGTTTGGAACTTATCCGACCTTGATGGCAGGCAATTACTTGCCCGCCATGTCGAACGTCGTGAGGATGACTGCTATCAGAGAAGCTGGTGGATGGACTCCGGGCAACATGGTGGAAGATGTGGAAATGTGGCTCAAGCTATCCAAGAGATTCAAGTTTTCGTATGTTGACCAGCCGGTGGCCCTGTACAGATGGCACGAATCCAACTCCATGAAAATCCTGATCGGAAAGCTGCGTTTTGCGGCGCTCGCCTTGCTGGAAAATGAGAAGGAATATTGTACCGATCACGGGTTAGGCAGATTATGGCAAGAGCAATATTCCGGGCTACTAACCTCAATAGTGAGAGACAGAACGATGCCACTCGCCAGAAGAGTTTCTGTGATCGGAAGTGCAGAATCTTGGCCGCTCTTTTATTGGTCTATGCGGAGGATCACCAAGAAACTGCTAATTGCCTCTCATATTCATAAATCGTGAAGTACGCCCCAAGATTGAAACATTGCCTGCTGCGATTGTCTCTGGGCGTTGACAGCGAATTCAGAAGCATTGTGGATTACGAATGCCTACGATCCCGCGCTGCAGATCAGATGATTTGAGAAGTGTCATGAATGTGGATATCCCAACCCGATGTGAGGGTGGTCGGCGAACCCTTGGAAACATTGGCACGGAACCTCCATTGGTTTCCATCGTCATCGTTCTTTTTCATGACAGGGAGGAATGCATTCGCCTTCTCGAAAACATTTCTTCATTCGATCACGGCGATTTTGAACTGGTTGTGATCGATGGCGGTTCCGACGACGGGACGGTCGAGGTTCTAAGAGAGTGGAACGAACAAATTGACTACTGGCTGAGCGAACCCGATTCTGGAATCTACGATGCAATGAACAAAGGAATCGCGGCGGCTCGCGGCGAGTACATTCTGCACCTGAATGCCGGCGACACGTTAAAATTCCTCCCCGCCGAGACCCTTGCCATGTGTCTCAAAGAGCAGGTCGACGTTGCCTCATTCGCTGTCACAACAGATACGGGAGAAATTTTCCATCCAGAAACTGGTTTTATTTTGCGCTTCGTCAACACATGGCATCACCAGGGGACCTTTTATCGGCGCACCCCACTATTCTTCTATGACACGCGGTATCGAGTGTATGCAGATTTTGATCTCAACCAACGCATGTTGAAAAGAGGAACAAACGTAAGGCTTTTCGATGTAACTGTTTCTCATCATCGAACGGATGGAATTTCGGCAGACAGACGCAACTTCCGAGAGGTTTACCGGATCGTCCATCTCAATTTCGGCGCACCCTACGTTGCCATCGCATTTCTGTGGCCCCATTACCAGGCGTTGCGACGCGTGACAAAGCGCCGACTTGTTTACCTCCTGTCCTTAATAGGCAAATCGTGGCCGGAGAGGTAACAAATCTTTCTGACGGAACGACTAAAGATCGAGAGTTTTAGGAAAAGTGGATCAGCGGCTCCACGCGTCTCAAGTTCAGGAGGGAAGCTGACATGCCTTTGAGAAAAGCGCTCGGAGAAATTGTTGGCCCCTCGGGCCGACGCTTGATATGGCGCCTTGAGGCGAGGATTCGGGCGAGGCCTTATCGACATTACCTGAAAGGGGCGGTCGCCGTCGAGATAGGAGGCCCCAGCAATATTCTCGGCAACGACGGAGAGCTTCCTATCTACAGTTGTCTTGAATGCGTAGACAATGTCAATTACTCGAAAAATACTCTGTGGCAGAGCGAGGCGGTTCAGCTTAGAAAGACCCTGATCTGTGAAGGAACTGAGTTGCCGGTCAACGACCAGGCCTACGATTGCTTGATCTCATCGCATTCTCTGGAACATATCGCGAACCCGATCAAGGCGCTTCTGGAATGGAGACGGGTGATTCGAGACGGCGGGTTTCTGCTCCTAATTCTTCCCAATCGCGAGTTTAGCTTCGACTGGCGACGGCCCATAACGCCGCTGGAACATATACGCGAGGATTTTCAGCGCCGCACACCCGAGACCGATCTATTCCATCTGGATGAAGTTCTTGCCCTGCACGACTTGACCCGGGATCTTCCAGCCGGAACGCCAGAGCAATTTAAGGAACGATGCCTGAGAAATGCTGAGTTCCGGGCCATTCATCATCATGTGTTCGACGCCGGACGAGCAGCGCAGTTGGTGAAGGAGGTGGGCTTCTCCATCGTGCGTCAGGATGTGAAGGAAATCCATATGATTACGCTTGCAGTCAAATCCTAGCGAGGCAATGTCGCAGTCACCTTTTTGAGGGACAGACCGTATGGAAAGAGTCCCAGTGGGAGCAGTTGTAGTCGCGTTTCACCCGCCCGCTACCGTTCTCCAGAATGTTGCCGCTCTCGCGGCACAGGTCGGCCATGTGGTTGTTGTCGATAACACTCCTTGCTCCGATACCACGGACGTGCTTCATGACATGGAAAGATTGCCGGCATGCACCGTCATCCGCAACAACAGAAATCTTGGAATCGCAGCCGCACTGAATATCGGAATCCGCTACACGATTGCACAGGGGTTTACCTGGGTTCTTACCCTGGACCAGGACAGTCAAATTTCGGAAGGGTATGTGGAAGCCATGCTGTCCAACAGCGCCCAGGCTGGCGAGCAGTCGCGTGTTGGAATGCTATGTCCCCGATATATGGATGTGAATGTTAACCTTGAAATTCCAAAGCTAAGAAACGGCGAAGGGGAAATTATCGGGTGCATGACCTCGGGATCGATGATAAAGGCTGAGACCTTTTTATTCTTAGGTCCAACCGAGGAGGATCTATTCATCGATTATGTGGACTACGAATATTGCTTAAGAATGCGTGCAAACGGCTATAAATTGATCGAGTGTCCGGATGCAGTACTCCTGCATTCCTTAGGGCGTGCCACGCTGCGTCGCATTTTGGGTCGCGAACTTATGATCACGAACCACAACCCAAAGCGACGTTATTACATCAATCGGAATCGGTTGGCCCTGATCAAACGCTATTTTTTCAAGGACCAAGAATGGGCGCTCGCAAAGCTGAAAAGCTTAGTGCTGGATTCTATAATGGTGTTGATGGTTGAAGAAGATAAGTTGGCAAAAGCCGGGTACATGTTGCGCGCGGTATTTGATGGGATGTTCAATCGCCTCGGACCGAGAGTGCCACTTTAGTTTTATCAAACCTATTTGCGACCGGGGATTGTAAGTGCTGTTGTCGATCCTAATTCCTTCTTATAACCACGAGCAGTTTGTGCTGAGCACAATCCGGGCTGCTGCGCGGATCGACGTTGCGGATACAGAAATTATTGTGATTGATGACGGCTCCTCCGATAGCTCGGTTCGCGTTATTCGCGAGTACATTGCGAGCCTGAATACGAGCGCGAATATCCGATTCATCGCACGGGAGAACCGCGGGCTGGTCAAGACGCTGAATGAAGGGCTGTCGATGGCGCGGGGGAAATACTTTTACGTCGTGGCATCCGACGATATCCCCATTCCCGAAGGCGTTGCATCTCTGCTGAAGATCCTTCAAAACGATGACGACCTGCAATTTGCCCTGGGAAATGCTCTGTACATGGATTCAGAAGAGCAGCGGGAATTCCGGCCGGCGTACGGAGAAGCTCATCGGCGCTTTTTTGCATTGCCGTATGAGCAGCGGCAGAAACAGATGTACCTGCGCTATCCGCAACCATTGTTGCTGCAGGCGACCGTTTTCAGGACATCTGCGCTGAAATCGATCCATGGGTGGAGAGAAGACATCGTGGTGGACGATTTTTCCCTGTTCCTGAGGATGTTGTCACAACGGAAGCAGGTGGGAAAGGACTTTGCCTATCACCCGGAAATTATGGCGTGCTTCTATCGCCAGCATCCGTCGAACAGCTATCGAAATTTAATGCGGCAATTCACCATGGTGGAACAGGCGCTGGCGAAATTGAGCCCGCCGGAGTGGCGCGACGCGGCCCTCTTTCGAAATTTCGCATCTCACGGCCTGCAGGCCATGAGAAGAAGAGAAGGATGGTTGCTTGCTCAAATGTTTTATTCCACGGTAAAGCATTTGGGATTTTTGCGTTTTGTGTGGACCTTCGTTTCTGAATCGTGGGAAATTCTCAAGTACAGGCTCTCTCGGAACCGCGTCAATGAGCCAGTGCCTACAGTAATTCACGACCCCCCGGCGAAGAATGTGGGGTATCCCCGGAGCGCATCTTTTTGAAGACCAGGCGGGCGATGAAGGCCACGCGGGCGGCGCCATCGGAAATTTATGATCGAGATAGAAAGAATGCAGGCAAGAAGCTGACGAATGGAAGAGTCTCTGGTATGTGCTGTGCTGATTTCACACTTTCCGCCGCGGGAAGTTTTGACCAATGTGGCGCTGTTGATCGATCAGGTTGCGCATGTCGTGATTGTTGACAACACCCCAGCGAGCGAGCCGTCTCCTGTGATTCGCAGCCTGGAAAATAACAGCAGGTGCACGGTCATCCGCAATGGCGAGAATCGTGGAATTGCGGCGGCGCTGAATACGGGCATTCGCTGTGCGATTGCTCTCGGATATCAGTGGGTTGTCACCTTCGACCAGGACAGCCGTATCGGCGATGGGTACATAGCGAGCATGTTCTCCGCTTATCAGTGAGGCGAAAACGGGCTCCAGAATCGGCATGCTGTTTCCGCGGTATCGAGACGAGGAGCTGGGGGTTTTCCTCCCCACGCACAGAGCTTCCAATGGGGATGTTTTTACATGTATGACGTCGGGATCAATGATCCATGCTGATACGTTCGCGTCGATCGGCCCGATGGAAGAGCGTTTTTTTATCGACTATGTCGACCTTGAATACTGTATGCGGATACGAGCGGCAGGACTAAGAATGATCGAATGCTCTAACGCGGTGCTGGCGCACTCTCTGGGAAAGGCCACATCGCACCGCATGTTTGGATGCACATTCTTTACCACCAACCATAGTCCCGGGCGCCGGTACTATATCACTAGAAATCGACTTACACTCATCAAGCGATATTGTTTGAAAGAGCGAGAATGGGCGCTCGCCGAGGTTAAGGCACTGATGAAAGATGCCGTCAAGATACTTCTAGTGGAGAAGGATAAGCTTGCCAAATCAAAGTACATGACGCGCGCAGTTTACGATGCTATATTCGGCCGGCTCGGTCCCCGGGTCCCGCTATGAGCCGCATGGGCGTTGTAACTGTGACGCATAATAGCGTGCCGGTACTGGCTGAATTTCTAGAGTCCATTTGCAAGCAGACGCATAGCGACTATCTTTTGTACATCATCGACAGCGGATCGACAGATGGAACACAGGATCGCCTTCGGGCCATGTCCGATCCTCGCGTACGAGTCGTGATGCGCCAGGAAAACATCGGATTCGCCGCCGGGACAAATCTCGGCATCAGGATGGCTCTAGAAGAAGGATGCGAGTCTGTGATGCTGTTGAACAATGACACCGCATTCGGTCCGGAGTTGTTCCAGCAGCTAGCGGATGGGTTAGACGGATATAACTGCGACATGACCACGCCTAAGATGCTGTACTACGACGCCCCGGAGAAGATATGGGCCGCGGGCGGCCACTTAAATAAGTGGCTGGGATACAGACAGCACCATGATCGAGAAAATCAACGGGATGACGGAAGAATCGAGGCGCCGCGCCGCGTCACGTTTACTCCATTCTGCTGCGTGCTGATTCGAAGCTCTGTATTTCAGAAGATCGGCTATCTCGATGAAGCATTCTTTGTCTATGTCGAAGATGTGGACTACTGCTACCGCGCGTTAAAGGCAGGCCTGTCGATCTGGTACCTGCCGCAATGCAGGCTCTTCCACAAAGTAAATTCGCTGACAGGTTATATGTCAGAATTTATGGTCAAGTATTGCACGCGGAACAGAATATATTATCTTTGTAAGCATTTTTCGAAGGTGGTTGCGTTTTTCTGGTACGCATCGTACCAGGCATATTATTTGACGGACTTTCTTTTGCGCAGAACCTCCCGCGAGCGTTGGAAGCTTCGCGAAAGTTCTGCAAAGGCGGGCTGGCAGATGCATCGGCGATAGGTCGCGAACATGATCCCAAGCTTAAGAGTCATATAGAAAATTGTCCGACATGGCTTCCATATCGAACCCTCAATCGATCCCGTCAGATTTTTCCCGGGGAGGATTGTCGAGCCTTGCAAAGTCTTGGCTGGGAATCTTTTTCGCGTTGACTGGAGCGTTGATCGCGACCAGCCTTGTCAATATAGGCGATTCAGGTATACCGATCTTCTGGCTAGCTTTGCTGGTTCCTGTGATGGCGGCACCGTTTTCGTGGCGCCGGTCTCAATATTTTCCGTTTGCCGGCAACCAGATACCCGTGCTGCTTAGCATCGGGGCGGTCTTTCTGCTTTTGTGCATTGCTACAGTTATTCAGATTGCATTAGATCTGCAGTCACCCATAACTGAACTTTCTCATGGCGTGATTCGATTGTCGTTCCTGGTTTACTGCAGTATCTGTATCTATTTTCTGCAGGGAGACGCGTTTCAGGTATGCGTGCGCTGGCTGCGGCGGATTCTGACTCTGCTAGCCCTTTACGGGATATATCAGGTCCCGGCCAAGTTTCTAGGGCTCCCGCTATTCCTGGATTGGCTGAGAAACAATCCATCGTTTAGTTTGTACGACTACGACACGGCAGGCTGGGTCAAGATAATTCGCGCGACATCCATCTATGCTGAGCCCGCTCAGTGTACAGTACCGATTCTGGTGCTGATTCTTCTAAATATTTATGTCCCTGCGCCACGTTATTCGAAGTGGATCGTTTGGATCGTTGCGCTGACGTTCGCGGCACTGACCTTTTCTCGGACCATCTGGATTGCAATCTTAGCCTTGATTATCGCCGGCCTTCTCTCGCGGATCAGGACTTTTAGTCGGCAGAATTACTGGGGAACCCGGGCGGTTGCCGGGTTGCTTCTTATTGCCACGATACTGCTGCCAATGTGGGCGTTCTATAGTGGAAACTACGAATCAGATGTGTCGCGGCAAGAACGTGCAGGGAGTGTCGTCATTGGGCTACGCCTGATAAGGGAACACCCGTGGATAGGATCGGGATGGAACTCCTATGAGACGCTGATGCCGTCACATTCGGTTGGTGTCGAAGGCGCCAGCCCTAACGTGACATTTGATACGATCCACAACTTGTTTGTCAGTTATGCCGAACAGGCTGGAATCGCCGGTTTCGTTTTCGGCCTGCTTCCATTTGCCATTATGCTGTTCGCATCCGATGCTCCGGATGGACTGAGACTGGGAAGTGTTTGTTCTTTACTCGCCGTGGCTGAACTGGGCGGCGATGTGGCCTACTCTTCTCTTTTCTGGCTATGGGTCGCGATTATCGTAAATTGGCCCGCAGACGAAGCAAACGACCGAACGCTTGCGGTGCGGAACGTATGATGAGCAGAAGCGGCTTACTGGCCTGCGCCCGGTGTATTCTCACCACAAAAAAAGCTCGATCGGGAAGGTGATTCATTGCATGCCGATCGTCCTCGACCACTGATGACGTATTCCGAAGTTACAGTACTTAACAACGTAGAAATTGATAGCCTGATCTGCCCGGGTATTGCCGCCCAGCGGTCGCGCTCCCAGAAAGAGTAGCGTGTTGAACACAACACAAAGCAAAAGTAAAAAGGTGGATATACGTTCTCGTGTGGACAGCGCAAAAGCCAGAATGATGCCGCCTGCTAAGAACGTCAGATATACGGCATCGGCCATATAGATTAGAAGGAAAAATAGCAATCCCGGCGTAATCCACAGAACAATAATTCGGGTTTGCGTACTTTTCCATTGAAATCTGATTGCGGGTATCAACATCCAGAAAGCTGCAACGAGCGGGAGAACTACCCGGACAATATTCGCCAAACTCCGAGTATTGAGTCCTGCGAAAAGCGGTGAAACCTGGAATGCGAGACTGCCAACCTGACCTGCCAGGTCGATGCTATGGGACTGTCGAAGTGCCAGCTGGGTTGGGATGTACCAGGCCAGGCATAGCAATGCCGTAAAAATTAATAATCCGATCCGCTTGCTCCATTGCGGCACGAAAGCAAAGAGCAGAAAAATAAAAAGGAGTCCCAGAAAAGCGCCGTCCGAGGGGCGTAGTCCGGCTCCAAGGGCGTAACTTACGCCGCATATAGCTAATCCGAAGAGAGGATCGCCTGTTCTGATACAGCAGAAACAAATAGATGGTCAGGGGAGCAAACAGAATCTGAGAGGCATAGGAGCTTTGGATATCACCCGCGAACCAGACGAAAAAGATAGAGCTGTAGGCGAGCGCGGTCAGCACCGCCGTTTTCGTCGAAAGGCCAAATTGTCGGCTAAGCAGAAAGAAAATAACTGCGCCGGCAGCGGAAAATAGCTCATTGACAAGAAGCAAGCCATAAGCAGGATCGTGAAACATCGCTCCAATGTGGGCATAGATCCAATATCCAGGAGGTTGGATTACATAGGTATGGTTATGGATGGCGCGGACAATCCTTGGCCCATCTACAAAATAAAGCCCCCCTCGCGTCAAATATCGGGAAACAAACACGAGCGCAGCAATGCAGACACAATATGCCACGTCCACTCTGGTCAGAGTATTATTGGGAAATCCCGGGTCTCGTTCGGGATGGGCGTTTGAAAAAGCAACGCCGCGCGGATGTTTATCGAAGCTCGTCGCGATCTCCTTTTCTGCGTGCAATCACGGTTGCATAAGCTGCATAAGTGAGGCGTGCCGTTTGTTCCCACGAGAACTTACGAGACTGCCTGATGCCGGCCTGCCGTAACTGCTCCGCATAGCTGGCGTTTGATAATACGGAATCCATGGCGGCCACAATCTGTTCGACAGATAAGGGATCGATAAGAACCGCGGCCGCACCGGTAACTTCTGGAAGCGAGCTGGTATTACTGGTAATTACAGGGACGCCCGCAGCCATTCCTTCCAGAACGGGCAGGCCGAAGCCTTCATAAAGCGATGGATAGACCAGCAGTGCACAGCCGGCAATCAAATGTATCTTGTCTTCCGCCGCTACATAGCCGAGTCGGCGGATGCGCGCTTTGTGTGGAGAGCGCTCAATCTCTTCGAGGATGGGATCATAATCCCATCCTGTCTTCCCGGCGATGATCAGACTGTATTTGCTGTGTTGCGGGCCTAGCAGATTGAAGGCCTGAATCAGGCGAACAAGATTTTTTCTTGGCTCCAGCGTACCGACAAAAAGAATATACGGTGCTCCAATTCCAAGATTCGACCATGTCTTCGAAATAGAATCAGGCTGGATAGCATCGAAGGCCGAATGATCCACAGCTAATGGAGTAACTTCGCGGAAGTTGTGTCCGGGTCCAAACAGCCGCTCCGCATCTTTTCGCGTTGAATTGGAAACGAACAATACGCCTTCGGCATAACGCAAGGATAATCTTATAAAACGCGACATAACAACCCGGCGGGCAAATGTGTGCATCCGGGGCCACAGGAAGTACGTCAAATCGTGAATTGTTACCACACGGGAACACGGGCAGAGCAGCGGGAATGTGTAATGGAGGGAATGAGCGATGTCGATCCGATGCTTCAGCAGTACCCACGGCATCACGCACTGCTCATACAACGCAAGCATCAACCTGTTGCGGAAGATGGATGAAGAGATGAAAAGAGGAAATACGTTGTCGTGAGCCGCGATCAGCTCACGAAAAGATATGTCATCATCCTGAACCAGTACGAATAGCTTATCTCGCGGCTGCAGAACGGATGCCAGTTTCTGGATCAACTGTTCGGCATAGATTCCGACACCTGTGCGGTCCAGAGGAATCTGGGTTGAGTCGATCAAAATTCTCATGGGTGATGGATTGGCTCATCAACAACGGCTGAAGCTGGATTAATAACGGATGCACACGGAAAATATGGCTATCAAACCTGTTTTTGGAGCGGGTAAACTCTCCACTAATCCAGGTCGAAGTCTCTCAGCGGCCGTTCTTCCTCCGGGCTTTCTTTGGCTCGGCGCAGAGCTTCCGCGAACTTTTTTGCGAGCACGTCATCCTTGTTTTTCTCGGCTTCGACGGACTGGCGGAACAGTGTCTGTTTGCGTTCTTCCTGGTCCTTCAGCGCCCGCGTGGCGGCTTCGAAATCCTCAAAGGTTTTTTTGCGCGGTGCTGGAGTATGCGCAATCACCGCGTGGGTAGCTGCGTCCACCTTCAGGACGGCACTGCAATCCGGGCAGGTGATTTCGAAAATGTTGGTGGTTTTCGGGGTCATATTTTTTTATGCCAGCTTTCTCACTTCTTCTTCGGCACGAAGGCCGGCCATATGTTCCAGCATCTTGCGGTTTTGAATGGTAATGTTGTGGCCGCGCTGCTCAATGATGTGATCTTTGCGCAATCGGGAAAATGTTCGGGTGACGGATTCACGGGTAGTGCCGAGCTGCTGGGCAATCTCTTCCTGCGTCATGCGCAGATGCACGGTATCGGTCTGCGGCCCGGTTTCCGGACAGTTCAGGCCCAGCAGGAATCGTGCCACGTTGGCCAGCAGAGATGGCGCAAGAGAAAGGCGGCGGATCGCATCCAGAATGCAGGTATGCTGCATCGCCAGCTCATCCAGTGCGGCGCGAAACTGGTCTTCGTGGCGGTTCAGAAAATCCAGGAACGCTTCGCGGCGGACCAGATCGAGCTCGCACGGCTCGACAGCAATCGCGGAGACCTGCCGCTGGTGCCCCGAAATAGCGGAGCTAAGGCCCAGCAGCTCCCCGGGCGTCGCCAGATAAAGAATAACGGTGCGGCCCTCTTCCGAGTTCATCGTGACTTTGGCGCGGCCTTTGCGCAAAATGAATACGCTATTCGCCTCGTCACCCTCGGGAAAGATCGTGGATCCGGCGGGCAGGGTCACGCGGAAACAGGCGGCATTCAGCTCCTGGAGGAGCGCTGGCGTCAGCTTTTGGATTAACAGATGTTCCTGCATTCGGCAGGATTGGCAGTGCTGCAGCGAGTGAAATTGGATCATCGTATTTCCCGGATCGGCAACGGACAGGTGTAGGACCGCGCATGGATCGCTTAAGTAACAACTTAGGCGTCTGACCCGGGATGGTCAAGACGTGGGATGGTCAAGGCTCGGTATGGTCAAGGCTATAGATATAGCGCCCGATGCGCGCAATGTCCCGCCTGCGCGTTTTCGATAAGCACGTCCGGCAACGAGCTTTTGGATTTGGAAAGAAACCACGCGCCCGCCAGCACCCGTTCCTGCAGGTTTCCATGCGGAAACAAATTGTGGCACAGAGCCTCGGCATGGCGGCGAAGACTTTGTTCCCTTTGCAGGGTGTGCGCGGCGGAGAGACGCCGCAGTCGATTCATCTGGTACAGCATCTTCGAGGCGGCCACATCCGCGGCATGGCCCAGGCCCTGATCCTGGCCATGCATCCACTCGGTCAACGTTTTTAGCTCGTGGTTCAGTGCATTTCCGGCAGCAGAGAGTTTGCGCTTTCCTTCCACTGGCATCTCGCGCGCGCCAAGGAGCTGCGCGAGCGCATCGGCGGTTGTGAATACATCGGTCAGTGAAAGCTGATGCCGCTCGAGAATCCTCCCCAGATCGGGCTCAACCAGTGTCGCGGAAAATCGCGGCAGCACTGGAGTTGTGTGCCCGAGTATGCGGCGGTAGACGACATCGGATTGCGCGAAATATGCGATCTCCGCCGGCCCTCCAATATAGAGGGAAGTGGGCAGCAGAGTGTCCTGCATTACCGGGCGCAGCAAAACGTTGGGGCTGATGCGCTCCGGCGCTTGCTCGAGAATGGCGAGCAGTTCTGCCGTGCTGTAACGGCGGGGGCCGGCGGACCAGTTTCCTCCCGGCACTTTTTTCAACGCAGTTCGCGCGCCGGTGGCTTCATCGATCAGGAACAACAGGCTGGATGAGCCGCTCACCGTCACCTGGGCATGGTATCCGGCGCGCTCCAAATCCTGCGACCGTTCCAGCAGAGCGCTATGGATTTCGTCCGCCTGTTCCACGGCCGCGCGGAGTGTGGTGTGCGCCAGCGCATGAAATGGGCGCGCAGCGGCATCGATGACGATCAGGCCATGCTCGCTGAAAATATGGGTGATGAAGCTGGCGAAGGCGGAGGCAAAGGTTGCGGAAGGGGTATAAATGGAGGCCAGCAAATCGGAGACGGCGTTTGCGCCTAGACATCGCCGCAATTCTTCGACGAGAGGAACAATAGCGTCCCCCAGCGGAAGATTTCCGACGGGTCTGCCGTGGCCGGGAGTTTGCGGGAGCCGAAGCGTTTGGAAGCTGGATTTATGCGCACTGCCGCAGAGAATCGTAACCTGGTTCACTTCATCCAGGTCGTGGTCCTCGCTGGCCACCCAGAAGACGGGCACATGCGGGTGACCGGTGCGGCTGGCATCCTCCGCCAGTCGAATCGCAGTGGCTGCCTTCAGGAGGGTCAGTAAAGGGCCGCCGAAAAGCCCGACCTGCTGCCCGGTGACGACGGCACCCGCTCCTTCCGCCAGCCGCTCCAGATTTGCCGTGGTCGCCGGCCCCGCACCTGCGTCGCGGTTCTGCTGCAGCAGCAGGTCGGCAATCTGCCGACGCCGGGTGCCGTCCATCGCGGGCGGATGCTGCGCCCACTGGTTTCCGCGATGAAATGGCGAGTAGAACGACTGCAACGCATCCGCACGTTCGTTCGCAAGTCCAGACACGTAGTCCCGAAACAGCGGGCTTACGTTGGGCAGCGCGGTCACGGGGAAGCAATCGGGGTTCAAGTTCGGTGGCTCCTGTATCGATGTCCTTGCGGGTACGAAAGCGTCAGTGTCTCATGCAGTGGATGCGCCCGAAGGTCTCCGCGATGCGAAGTTATTGATCCGGCCCGATTGGAATGGAACATAATCTTCCCACCCTGGGCCGCAAAGAAGGGGCCAGGATGGTGAGTCCGATGCAATACTTTCGGGCCGGATCAATATTTGCACAATCCATCAACACGGATTTTGCAGCAGTTTCTGGATTGGATGCCGGTTTTGCGCGGGGAGAGAGTCGAGGGCGAATCGGGCCAGCTCGCGATAAACAGCTTGCAATCGCGGATGTGGCCGCAGCGCGTTCAGGTGCATCGCGATTGTGGCCGTATCTCCGCGGGCGATGGGACCGCTGAAACTTTTCTCCGGGCCATTGGTGAAGAAGTTCGAAATCGTACGCTCCACGATGGGACACATCCGGCGCTGCGCCTGCTTCCGGGTATATCCGGTGGCCACAGCCGTTTCCATCGCCGCGGTCAGCACCGCTACCAGCAGAGGCGAAGCGAACGCGCCGAAGGCATGGTAGAGCGGTTTGTTTTCGGCGGATATGGCGAATGCTTCTCCTCCCAGTGCGCGAACCAGCTGGCGTGCCGTGCGGGATGCGCGCGCATCGCCCTCGATGGCGAAGGGAACACCCGCCAATGGGGATTGCGGCCGGGCAGCGCGCGGAGCCGACGCCTTGGGAAATGTCATCATCGGATGGACAGATGCGATGCTGGCGTCGACCGCTCGCAGCATCGCGAGTTCCGTGCTGGCGAGCGCGCCGCTCGAATGAAATACGATCGGCGGCTTACGGCGGGGGATGTGCGCCAGCGCGCGCGTCAATTGCTTCGCCACTCCGGCGATGGCAGTATCCGGGGTGCAAATCCACAGAACATCTGCGTCGAGAGCAGCATTGGCCAGAGTTGTCAGCCGCGCTCCGGTTACCTCGGCGACGTCCTGGGCGTACGCATCGGCTCGGCGTTGCGTTGATTGCCGTGTCCGCAGGACGATCTCGAGGAGAGGAACGCCGCCCGCCTCCAGTGCGAGCGCCAGCGCCGTACCCCAGTTTCCGCAGCCGATCAACGTAACGCTAGGACGCGCCACACTGGACCGCCTCGATTTCTTTCGAGAGGGCACACCGGTGCTTTTCGCCATGTGCGTTGGCATGGCTTATGGTCTCACGCGGCGGCAATGTCCAAAGCCGGTCCCGGTAACAGCTATCATGGGAAAAGATTTCAGAAGGACGCAAATGAAGAATCACCACTCAGGAGG
Source organism: uncultured Acidobacteriota bacterium (assembly GCA_963823295.1). Lineage (GTDB taxonomy): Bacteria > Acidobacteriota > Terriglobia > Terriglobales > Acidobacteriaceae > JAKAAZ01. The sequence goes on along the minus strand of CAWGLF010000010.1, from coordinate 49,447 downwards.
AATATGCCGGGAAAATCGGGCAACAAAAAAGAAAAAAATACATCCGCACATGGTGGCGAAAAGAAAACCGCTTCACGCGCGGCCGCGAAAGGCCGCCCTGCAAGCAAATCAGCGGCAAAAAATTCCGCCCGGCCCGCTTCCGCGAAAACCAAAGGAAAACCAAGCGCGAAGGTGGAGCTGATTTCATCCAAGCGTGTCTATCGAGGGCCGCTGTTCGATGTCTACACCGATCAGGTGCGCGAACCGGAGGGAGTGATTTCGCGGCGCGATGTGGTCCGGCATTCCGGATCGGTGGTAATTCTCGCCGTCGATGCCAGCCAAAACGAAAGCGATCCTCTCATCGTGATCGAACGGCAATATCGTCATGCCGCCGGCCAGTATATGTGGGAAATTCCAGCCGGCCGCAAGGAACCGGAGGAAGCCGAGCTGCCGGGTGCCAAGCGTGAGTTGCTGGAGGAGACCGGCTATCGCGCCAGACGATGGACGAAGCTGCTGCGTATTTACGTAAGTCCGGGATTTCTCAGCGAGTGGATGCAGCTGTATCTGGCCGAAGACCTGACCTCCGGCGATTCAGAGCCTGATGAGGATGAATACATCGAACACCGCATGATTCCGCTCTCCGAGGCGCTCCGTTGGATCGAGAGCGGCAAAATCTTTGATGGCAAATCCATCGTTGCCATTCTGCACTACCAGCTGTTGCATTCCGGGCAAATGCGCTTACGCGACTAACGCCGAATGCTCCGGATCGATTTTCGTGTAAGCGTAGCGAAAATTATTTTTTGCCGATGGGCTCCCCGAAAAGTAACTTTATTTTTCTTCATTCGTCTATAGGCTCAGGATCCCCTCGTGGCTCCAATCTGTATGGGAGAGGTGCGTGTTCCGTGTCTCAGCATAAAGGCAAGGTCAAATGGTTTAATAACGCGAAAGGCTTCGGGTTTATTGGACGGGATGATGGTCCCGATGTCTTCGTCCACTACACAGCGATTCAAACCGATGGCTACAAAAGTTTGAAAGAAGGAGACGAGGTCGGGTTCGACATCGTCCAGGGAGATAAGGGTCCGCAGGCGGACCAGGTGCTGCGGCTGCAATCTGCGCTCTGAAATAATAAGCCTGCATTTTCGATCACGCGGATTTTCCATCGTGCAGCGCGTCTCAGAATAAAGACGGTGTGCACCGGGGTTCGCGGTGTGTTTGTTTGCAACGACTGCCCGGCACTGCGCCGGGCTTCGTTTTTTGCCCGCATAATGCGATGATTCCTTTCAAGAAGCAATACGTAATCGGCCATGGATAACCGCCAGATTGCTCAAATTCTTTACGACACCGCCGATCTGCTGGAGGTAAGCGCGGCGGACTCGTTCCGCATCCGCTCGTACCGGCGCGCCGCCGAGGCCGTCGAATCGAGCACGGTTTCCGTTGCCATGCTGGCTCTTGAACCGAAAAAACTGCTGGAGCTGCCCGGCATCGGCAAGGGCATGGCCGCCAATATCGTTGAAATGGAGCAGACCGGCAGGCTCACGCTGCGCGAAGAGCTGCTGGCGCGGTATAAGCCCTCGATGCTGGAGTTGCTGCGTCTGCCCGGCATGGGGCCAAAGACGGTCGCGCTTTTCTGGGACGCGTTGCAGATCGCGAGCGTTGATGAACTCGAAGCGGCGGCCCGCGAAGGCCGGCTCGATTGCCTGCCGCGCTGCGGTCCGAAGCAGGTCGCGAAAATTCTCCAGGGCATCGCGGACTATCGCAAACACGCGGGAAGATTTCTTCTGGACGAAGCCGAAAAGGCAGCCGAAAGACTCACTGAATATCTGCGCCAGATACCAGGTATTGAACGCATCACCACGGCCGGCTCGCTGCGGCGCGGCCGCGAGACGGTCGGCGATCTCGATTTTCTGATCACCGGGCCAGGCTGTGCCACCGATTGCGTGGAGGCGGTAGTCGAGCAGGTGGCGGCGTATCCGGCCATGGTGGATTTGATTGCCAAGGGACAGAACAAGGTGAGCTTCCATCTGCGCCACGGCTTGCAGGTGGATGTGCGCATGTTGCCGGAAGAAAGCTATGGCGCCGCGCTGCAGTACTTTACCGGATCGAAGACGCACAATGTGGTGCTGCGGCAGCGCGCGCTGAAAATGGGATACACGCTGAATGAGTATGCGCTGGCGCGCCTGGAGGATGGCAGCGTGCTTCCCGGCAGTTCGGAAGAGGAGATCTACGCAGCTCTGGGGCTGGATTGGATTCCGCCGGAGCTGCGCGAGAACATAGGCGAAATCGAAGCGGCCGAACAACACCGGCTGCCGCGCCTGATTGAGCAGGCCGATATTCGCGGCGATCTGCACATGCACACCAGCGAGACCGACGGCAGGAACACCATCCGCGAAATGGCGGAGGCGGCGATGGCCCGCGGTTACAGCTACATCGCCATTACGGACCACTCAAAAAATCTCGCGATGGTAAATGGGCTAGACGACGCCCGGGCAATCGAACATGTCGAACGCATTCGCGCGGTCGAGCGCGAGATGGCCGGCGGCATTCGAATCTTTCCCGGAATCGAGGTGGATATTCTTGCCGATGGCGCGCTCGATCTTTCGGATGAAGTTATGGCGAGCATGGACATTGTCATCGCCAGCGTGCATTCCTATTTCAATCAGCCCGCGGAGCAGATGACGGAACGCATTCTGCGGGCGATCGAAAATCCGTATGTCCGCATTCTGGGGCACCCGACGGGGCGTTTGCTGCTGCGCAGAGAGCCGTATGAATTCGATATGCAAACGGTCCTTCGCCGCTGTGCGCAGCTGGGCGTGGCGGTTGAGCATAACGCGTACCCGGACCGGCTGGATCTGAGCGATCGCAACCTGCGGCTCGCGCGGGAACTGGGATGCAGGATCGTCGTCAACACGGACGCCCATCACACTTCGCACCTGGAAAAAATACGCTTCGGCGTCCGCCAGCTGCGGCGGGCGTGGCTGCGAGCGGAAGACGTTCTGAATACCGGCAGCGCAGAAGATTTGCTGCGGCAATTGCGTCCGCGGATCGCCTGAAACTTTATCTTCAATTTGGTTGGATTCCGGTTAAACTGCTTGCAACATGAATAGCCCAGCCTCTCCCTCCCCCAATATCGGCTCGCTAGAGATGGAGCAGATGGAACCACCGAATCCCTGGCGTCCCCTGGTAGTCCCAGCGATTATCGTGCTCATCGGACTTGCGATTGCCTGGGCGTTGTTTGCGCACTTCGGTCGATCGAAGCCGGATGCATCGGGAACAGTTCTGCGACAGATTGCATACCCCGTGCAGGTAAATGCAGCGGAATCTCAACCGGAGCCCGGAATGGCCGGCGCCACCCCCGAACAGGACGAGATGATTTTGCTGGTCGAGGCTCGGATCACGAACATCAGCCGCGGTCCGCTGACAATCTTCGACATAAACAGCGATATCAAGCTGCAGGGAGCGAACAACGAAAGCACAGCCGCGCTGCCCGAAGATATCGACCGCCTGTTCCAGCGCTTCCCCGATCTGGCCACCGGCCGGATGAAGCCTTTGTCGCGGCATCAGGTCATTGCGCCGGGACAGTCGGTCGAGGGGCTGATGGTTTTTAATTACGCATGGTCGCAACAGCAATGGAACCAGCGCAAAAACGCCCACGTTGTTATCAGCTTCCAGAATGGGCGGCCGCTCACACTGCCCCTGCAGTAGACCGATTTTCCTATAGGTGTAAGGCAGCGGAATGAGGACTACGCATCCGTTCTTCGAGAAACGGATGCGTGTAAAAGGTTCCTTCCACCTCTTTAAGAATCACAGTCCGGCGGGTGGGGGGACGTTCTTCGGAGTGGATAGATATCCGGAGACCTCATTCTTCTCGAGGCCGTTCACCACAACCTCAAACAGCATGGGAGGATTGCCGCTGTAAAACTGCAGCGGCACGTCCACTTCGCGGTTTTTCTTCTCGACTTGGTTATCGTTGGAGAAGATTTCCAGCGTGTAGCGTGAATGTTTTTTATCCACCTTGCGCAACTGCAGCTTGATGGTGGAAAGAGCCGTCGGCGGCTGACCCTTGCGCAGGGTAAATTCAAAATAATTGCGGCCGCCCAGGCGCTTCAGATAATTCAGCTCTCCTGTATTCTTTGCGATCAGTCCACTCTGCACGCCCAGATCGCCGATCGCGGCATGGAGCTGTTGCTCCGTGCTGGCCAGTTCCCGGCGCGTGCTGGCGACAACTTTCTTCACCCCACCAACATCGGAGCGCACGCTGGAGACGGCGCTGGAGACGTTGCTGACCTGGTTGCGCGTCACTGTTGCCTGCTGCGTGATGCGCGCATCCAGCAAACTGGTCGCGGCCTGTTGCTGGCGCAGAATTTCCTCTGCTCTCGATTCAATCTGCCGCTGCGTGATCCCTACCTTGGCTCCGAAAGCCTCGGTGGTCGCGCGCAACTGCCGGCGCGTTTCAGATTCCCGTGTCGCCTGGCGGATGCTCTGTTCCTCCACCTGGCTGAGCTTGGTTTCTACGGCACTCAGGCGGCTCTGTAACAAATAAATCCACGCCAGCGCGCCTATCGCGAGCAGGAACGCAACGCCGGCCAGCAGGATTAAAAGCCCGGAGGAAGATCGCTCTTCTCCGTACAAATCGTCTTCGGTCATCTGGGGGAGACTCCACGAAGTGAGACGCAGTTTCGCGTGTGAAAGTGATTTGAAGCACAAGGCTTCCCTCTAAATGACACATTTTATTCCATAAGCCGAAACCCCATACAATTGTTTTATGAGCAGACCGCCGACCGCCGACGTTGTGATCGCGGGAGCTGGAATTATCGGCTTGTCCCTTGGCCTGGAACTGCGTCAAAGAGGGCTTTCCGTCATCGTGCTTGAGCGGCGGCGCGCGATGCAGGCAGCTTCCTGGGCGGCGGGAGGAATGCTGGCCGCACGTGACCCGGAAAATCCGCCGGCTTTGTTGCCGCTTTCACTGCGCAGCCTGGATCTCTATCCTGCGTATCTCGAAAAAGTGCAGGCGCTTTCAGCCCAGCCAATCCCGCTACGAACGCGCAGAACACTGCAGCAGGCGAACCGCGCGCAGTCCATCGATGACGCTGCTGCATTTCAAGATGCGCAGACGCTGGCGCCGGGGCTTGCGGATACCGGGCAGAATCTTTTTTGGCTTGAAGAAGAAAGCCTCGATCCTCGCGACCTATGCCGCGCGTTGCCGAAGGCGTTTTCTGCGGCAAAGGGGACCCTGCTGGAAGGGAATCCCGTGCTGGAGGTTCAGAGATCGGGTTCCGGGATCGTCATCAGAACAGCGCGGGAACGAATCCACGCATCTATATTCGTGAATTGCTGCGGCGCTTGGGCGGGTGAGCCGCGGCTGGGCGGCGTTCCGGTCGAACCGGTGAAAGGCCAGATGGTGACGGTGGCGCTCCATCCCGATCGACTGCGCTGTGTGCTTCGTACTCCGGAGTTTTACGCTATTCCGCGTGGAGACGGCAGGGTTGCGATTGGCGCCACGATCGAACACGCCGGTTTCGATGAAACGGTGGAGGAGCATCGTATTGACGGGTTGTTGCGAGCCGTCTCCCAGTTGCTGCCTGAGATCAATGAAGCGGCGCATCTAGAAAGCTGGGCCGGGCTTCGTCCCGGAACGCCGGATGGACTGCCTATCCTGGGAGCAGGAGCACTGGAGCACTGCTGGCATGCTACCGGGCATTACCGTAATGGAGTGTTGCTGGCGCCGGTTACGGCGCGGGTGATTGCGCAGGCAATTTTGGGCGAGCCGCCGGATGTCTCTCTGGAGAAATTTTCTCCATCGCGATTCCAACCCGCCGGTGTTTCCGGCACCGCGATGGCATTTTGCGAGGCGCTTCCGAAAACGGTTTCCAGCTAACTCGATGGGCGCTGCGGTGACAGAGGCTGCTCACTGGGTTATAACGGGATGTTAGGCCTGCAGAAATGATATGCCGGATGGGAGCCGTGCCAACCATGGGCGCTCCGCAGAGCCGGAAATAAGTTTTGGAGAAAATATCATGTCGAGTACTACCGTGGCACGCGGACTGGAAGGCATTGTTGCTGCCCACTCTGGAATTTGCTGGATTGAAGGCGACGCGGGTGTGCTTGCGTATCGCGGGATTGACATCCACGAGTTGGCGGAGAAATCAACCTTCGCGGAAACCGCGTACCTGTTATGGTTCGGCGATCTGCCGACGGAAAACGAACTGGCCGAATTTCGCCGGCATTTACTGGAGGGCCGCACTCTTCCCCCGGAGATTCTCCGGATGCTGGAGACATTTCCAAAACACGCGATGCCCATGGAAGTTTTGCGCACTGTCGTTTCCGCGCTGAGCTTATATGATCCCGATGAGAAGGACAATTCGCATGATGCCAATGTCCGCAAAAGCTTCCGGTTGACTTCACAAATCGCGATGATCGTCGCGGCGTACGACCGCATCCGCAAAGGGAAGCCCGTTATTCAGCCCGATCCGTCGTTGACCCATGCCGCAAATTTTTTGTGGATGCTGAATGGCGAAAAGCCCTCCTCCACAGCCGAGCGGGCGCTCGACGTGGCGCTGATCCTGCACGCCGACCACGAGCTGAATGCTTCGACATTCGCCGCCCGGGTCATCGCGGCCACCCTTTCGGATATGCATTCGGCCATCACCGGAGCCCTCGGCGCTTTGAAAGGTCCGCTGCACGGCGGCGCGAATGAAGCGGTGATGCGCATTCTGTTCGCAATCGACAAGGAGGGCGCCGATCCGGTGGAATATGTGCGCAAAATGCTGGCCGAGAAAAAGAAGATCTCCGGCTTTGGCCATCGTGTCTACCACACGGAAGATCCGCGCGCGACACACCTGCGTCGCATGTCGGAGGATTTGGGCCGGGCGAGCGGGAAGTCCAAATGGTTCGAGATGTCGCGCAAGATCGAATTGTTTGTGAAAAAGGAAAAAAATCTAAACGCGAACGTGGATTTTTATTCCGCTTCGACCTACACCACGCTTGGCATTGACGTCGATCTGTTCACGCCGATCTTCGCCATCAGCCGCATCGCCGGCTGGGCCGCGCACGTGATCGAGCAGCTCGATGATAACCGCCTGATCCGCCCCCGCGCGGAATATAACGGACCGACGTACCCAGCACAGTATGTGCCGATTGAGAAGCGCTGATGGGATCTGGAGAGCATAGTTAGATCTGGATGTTCTTCATGAGTGCGAACCCTCTCCGTTCCTCTTTTATCGCGCTGTCGCAGAATAAGCCTCTCCGCCGGTTTGCAGAAAATTCCCGCATGGGACAACGATTATCCGGCCGCTTTATCGCCGGGCTGCATGTGGCCGACGCGCTCGATGCCGCCGCAGCGTTGAATCGCGAAGGCATTCCGGTTTCGCTCGATAGTCTTGGTGAAAATGTCTATACCGAGCAGGAGGCGCGGCGCGCCGCCGACGTCTATCATCAACTGCTCGATGCGATCCAGCAGCGCCAGTTGCAGGCCAACGTCAGCCTCAAGCTGACGCAGATGGGCCTCGATGTCGATCCCGCTATGGCCCGCGGTATTACCGGTGAGCTGGTGGACCACGCCGCCGCTGCCGACACCTTTGTCCGTATCGATATGGAAGGCACCGACTACACCCAGGTCACCATCGATATGACCCGCGAAATACATGCAATGCCAGGCCATGCCGGGCGCGTCGGCACGGTGATGCAGGCTTATTTATTCCGCTGCGAGAATGACGTTCGCACGCTGCTGGCCGATGGCATCCGCATCCGCCTCTGCAAAGGCGCGTATCAGGAGCCGCCCACGCTGGCCTTCCCGGAGAAAAAAGATGTGGACGCCAACTACGTCAAGCTGATGAAAATTCTGCTGACCAGCGGCGTCTATCACGGCATGGCGACGCACGATGAGGCGATCATCCGCGCGACGAAAAAATTCGTCGCTGAGCGGAACATTGAGAAGCGCAGCTTCGAATTTCAAATGCTGTATGGAGTGCGCCGCGATCTGCAGCGCTCATTGGTAAAGGAAGGCTATAACATGCGCGTGTACATTCCGTTCGGCACGGAATGGTTTCCATACTTCATGCGCCGGCTTGCGGAGCGGCCGGCGAACGCATTGTTCATCGCGAAGCAGATGCTGAGATAGCGGTGGACCGCAACCCCCAAATAGTCAATCAGTAGCGGCTGGGGCGAGTTTCCGGTCTGGTTCCGGGCTCCGACCGGCGAGCGCTGCGGCCGCTGCCAAATCGAAACAGGTCCATGCCTGTGCGGACGGTAGCGACCCATCCGCCAACCTGCCGTAACGGAGCCATTACATTGTCCTGGATGACGCGCGTGCCGTGCGCGATCGCATCCAGCGTATCCGTAATCATGGTGTCAATCCGGTTGACCTGGTGGCGCGTTCTGCCGGTCAGGTCTCCCACGGTCGATTCAATGTGTTGCACCTGGTCCCGTAGGCGCTCGCTGGCTGTCTGCACATTCACGGTAATGGCGCGGATGCGCGGGGTCATATCCTCAAGCGCGTCGGCCATGTGGGAAGCGGTCTTCAGAAAAGGCTGCATCTCCCCGCGCAGCTTGCCGATTTCTTCCATCGCCTTTTTCTGGGCTGCCTTGGCGGCAATCAGGACGGCAAGCAAAATAAACGTCTGCATTAGCACTGCAAACGCGAGGATACCGGTGAACACAAGAAAAACTATGGAGCTGGTTGGCATTATCGTTCGCCTCAACAATGATTTTGCGTTCGCAGAACTTGGGCCGACACTTCCTACGATGAAAGACGGAACCTCGGCCTGGCTTCGTTACAGCACGACACCCGCCGAGGTTGCGACCAGGCATATCTAGGGCGGCGGGCTGCTAAGAACGGCCCTCAGCCATGCCTCCGCGATAGCCCTCTTCCTCTTCATTCCGCGATGGACGATTGCGCTCTCCGTCGCTCTGGCTTCCGGCCACGCGATCGACGATTCCGCTCCAGCGCTCACGCCCTTTCTCGGCGATTTCCCTGCCGCGGTCGGTATATTCGTTGATCTGCTCGCGGCTGCGATCGACCACAGAGTTAATCTGATCGCGCGCCTGCTTGCTCCGGTTCGCGACATATTCCTTGCTCTCCCGGGCACCGCTCATCAAGCCTTCCCGCAAATCCCTGCCTGCCTTGGGGGCGAATAAAACGCCGACCAGCGCGCCCAGTCCCAGACCCGCAATAAACCAGCCAATTCCTGTCGATTCCTGTTGTTCCATGTGCGTATCTCCTGTGCGCAGCGAGGTGCGTGCGCGATTGTTGGAATAGTAGCATGCGACCGGCGTTGCGCCGGACGAGCGTCTTGATAATCAAGCAGATGCCGATATTCCGGAGGAAGATGCTTTGCTCTCGATCGGTTCAGCGTACCGAATCCAAAGCAAACGCGGCAACCTCGCATGGCCTGCGTCCGTTTGACAAAGACGTCGCTGCTGCTGCGCCCGCGTTTCCCTGCGGGAGCTATAGTGAAAGAAAGAGAGTGGATTTCGGTGTCGCAGTCAATCCGCCGGTTGCAGCACGTAAACTGAGTCCTCCGCCTGTCCCGATCCAAGAGCACCCTACAAGCAAGATTAGGAAGATTGATGATTGATGGCTCCCAGAAATCTCCGTCCGCATATTTGACGTTTACGCTGCACGCTCATCTGCCGTATGTAGTGAATCATGGGACCTGGCCGCATGGGTTGGAGTGGCTGCACGAAGCGGTTGCTGAAACTTACCTGCCGCTATTGCGTGTGATTGACCGGCTGGGGCGTGACGGGATTGCACTCAAGGCGAACCTGAACATTTCTCCGATTCTGCTGGAGCAGCTGGCGCACCCTGTCTTCAAGGCGGAATTTCCCAAATATCTCGAACGGAAAATTGCCGCGGCGCGGGAAGACGAAGCCTATTTCACCCAGAATGGCGGGCCTCATCTGGCCGGCACCGCGCGCTACTGGCAGAGCTTCTTTCAGCAGGCGCTGGATGATTTTCGCGCGCTCGACGGAGACATCATTCGCGGCTTCCGCCAGGCTGCCGAGCGCAAGCTGATCGACATCATTACCTGCGGCGCGACCCACGGATACTTCCCACTGCTCGGTACCGACGAGTCGATCCGTGCCCAGGTGCAGACCGGCGTCGCCACTCATCAGCGTCATATCGGAAAGCATCCACGCGGCATCTGGCTGCCGGAGTGCGCCTATCGTCCGGCGGGCATGTGGAGCTATCCGGTGATTCCGCACGGCAGCACACGGCCCTGGCCGCCCTTCGATCGTAAGGGCATCGAAGAACCGCTCGAAGACGCGAAGATCGATTTCTTTTTTGTCGATACGCACCTGATCGAGGCGTCGGTCCTGTTTACTCCCTATGAGCTGCGCGCCGGCGGCGCGGTGGGGGTGGCTGCTTCGCTGGCGGTTGAAACCTGTGAGCCGCATCGCTCACTTTATAAAACTTATTTTGTGGATGGGCCGCGCGCGCACCGCCGGCCTGTTGCGATTTTTCCTCGCGATCCGCGCACTGGTCTGCAGGTGTGGAGCGGGGATGCCGGATATCCGGGAGATAGCAATTATCTGGACTTTCACAAGAAGCGTTTCCCCGGCGGCCACCGTTACTGGCAAGTGACCGGATCGAAGATCGACATGGCGTATAAGACGCCATACTACCCGGAAAAAGCCGCGGCCCTCACCCGCACGCACGCTGAGCATTACGTCAGTTTAGTGGTGGATTCACTCAAGTCCGGCTCTAAAGATCCGGTTCCTTCCATCCTTAGCTCGCCTTTTGACGCGGAACTCTTCGGCCACTGGTGGTTTGAAGGCACGCTGTGGCTGGAGCATGTCGCGCGTATCATGGCGCGGCCGGAAATCCAGGTGGCGCTGACCAGTTGTGCGGATTACCTGGACCGCTATCGGACGCAAAGTTTTCTGCCACTTCCCGAAGGCTCATGGGGTAGGAACGGCACGGATGAAGTCTGGCTCAATCCGGACACGCGCTGGACCTGGGAATATCTGTACCCGGCGGAAGCCGCGGTCCGCGATGCGGCCAGCTCTGCAGGCTGGCAAGGCAATCCGCAGGGGGAACGCATCCTGAAGCAGTTGTGCCGCGAGCTGCTGCTGCTGGAATCTTCCGACTGGCAGTTTTTGATCACGACCGAAGCCGCGCGCGATTACGCCGAAGACCGCTTTAACGAGCACCTGGCATCATTTCAGGCGATTGAAAAAATGTGGCAGCTGCACTGCTCCGGAGGAAAATTGACCGAACAGGACGAAGCCCATTTATCGGAGATTGAGACCCAGGACAGCGTCTTCGCTGAAATCGACCCCGGCCTCTGGGCGCGCGAGGAATCCGCGGCCTCGTGATCGCGTGACGTGCTGAGCAGCGCCTGAAAATCGCCTGTATGTTTTCTGACACTTAGCAGGGAAGCGAGAGACCATCTCTGTTTCAATACAACTTCATCGGCGGATCGGGGAATCCTATGCTCGTACCTTCCACATTCCCCCAACTGGAGGCGTTATGTCACGTTTTATGTCACGCCGCTTCTGCACGATGTTCTGCCTGGTTTCTCCGCTACTCATCGGTTCTCCGCTTGCGGCATCCGCCGCCAGTGCAGCGCCCGTCGCATATATCTATGTCGCCAGCAACTACGCTGGAAGCGCCAATCGCATCGTTGCATACGCAGCGGCCTCCGACGGCAAACTTAAGCTTGTTCCGGGTTCGCCATTCACCGCCAACCTGGCGAACATGGCGGTGAATGGAAATTATCTTTTCGGCTCGAGTCCTACCGGGGTTGCGATCCACTCGTTCACCATCGGCTCGAACGGCGCCATCAAGCCAATCCATACCGCCGATATTCAGAAGTACCCGGACAGCAGTTGCGCCGAGTCGGGCGCGCTGTTCCTCGACCGCACTGGCATAACGTTGTATCCCTTCACGTATATTGCGGACTGCAGTTACGGCGACAATGCTTTTCAATCCCTCAAAATTGAAAAATCCACCGGTGCGCTAACATACATGTCGGAAACAATGGCCGGGCAGGATTCTTATTATCCGCTCGCCTTCATGGCGAACAACGTCTATGCCTACGACGCATCCTGTGTTGATGGGATGAGGGACATCGCCGGCTATAAGCGAAAGAGCAACGGTTCGCTGGTCAACATCAGCATTGGCGCACCCTATCCAACCGCCCCGAAGAATGATTTCTATTGTCCGTGGTATGCCACGGCCGATAACGCCAACCACCTCGCGATCGACCTGGAAACCGTCGACGGATACACGATTAACCCGACAGGAAGCGCCGATCAGATCGCCACCTATACGGTGAATGAATCCAATGGCAATCTAACAACGACCAGCACCGAGAAAAACATGCCTCATACCGCGGTGGTGAGCGTGACAGATATGAAAGCGGCGCCATCGGGAAAACTTCTGGCAGTCGGCGGAACGAGAGGCCTGCAGATATTTCACTTCAATGGAGGGGGACCGCTCACCGCAGCTACCGGCCTGCTTACCTCAGATGAAATCGATCAGGTTTTTTGGGATAACCACAATCATCTGTATGCCATCAGCACGTCTCACGGCAAGCTCTTCGTCTTTACCGTGACCGGCACCAGTCACAGTCAGGCGCCCGGCTCGCCGTATAACATCGCCAAGCCTCAGAGTTTGGTCGTTCAGCCCAGGTAATCTGAAGAGCAATTCTGCGATAGGGAGCCGAAGTTCGACTCCCTTCGCAGCGAATGTCCATGGTCTACAGAATCCAACCGCCGCCAACGACTTCTTCATCCCGATAGAAAACCGCAGCCTGCCCCGGCGTCACCGCGCGCTGCGGAACATCGAACGTCGCCGTGACTTGATCGTGCGCTGACATTTCGAGCGTCGCCCACGCGGGTTCGTGCCGATGTCGAATCTTTACCTGCACGCGCAACTCGCCTTCAAGATGCGGAATCGCAATCCAGTTCAGCCGGTTCGCCCGCAGCGTTGATGAAACCAGTTCTTCACTCCCGCCTACGACAACTTTCCTGTCGGCTCCGTTGATCCCAATCACGTACAGCGGGGAACCGGTTGCAACACCCCCGGAGACCCCTTGCGCTGCCCGATTGTGAAGTTATGAATCCCGGCGTGATGGCCAACCACTTCGCCGGAAGCCGTCACCAATTCGCCGCTGGTATCGGGCATGGCTTCGCCCTGCTCCGCAAGGTAGGCGTCGAGAAACTGCTTGTAATCGCCGCCGGGGATAAAGCAGATCTCCTGCGAGTCCGGCTTATTCGCGAGCGCCAGCCCTTGCTCGCGCGCCAGCTCGCGGACATCGGGCTTCCTGTAGTTTCCCAGCGGAAACAGGCTGCGGCTGAGCTGCTCCTGGGTCAAGCCGAACAGAAAATATGTCTGGTCCTTGCTGGTATCGGCGGGACGCTTCAGAATCCAGCGATTGCGCTCCGGATCATATTCATTGCGCGCATAGTGACCTGTCGCAATGCGTTCCGCGCCGATCTGGCGCGCCGTGTCGAGCAGCTGCGCAAACTTCAAGTGGTTGTTGCAAAGCGTGCAGGGCACGGGCGTGCGTCCGCTGAGGTATTCGCGCACAAAGGGCTGCACCACATCGTGCTCAAAGCGATCCTGCTGATTGACTACGTAATACGGAATGCCAAGATGCTCGGCCACCCGCCGCGCGTCGTAGACGTCGTCGAGCGAGCAGCAGCGCCCCTCGCTCGACTCCGGCATGCCGGGCCTGCCCGCAAGCCGGCGCTGGTTCCATAGCTGCAGCGTCAGCCCGACGAGGTTGTACCCCTCGGACTTCAGCATGGCGGCCACGGTCGAGGAATCGACTCCACCGGACATGGCAACCGCAATAGTTTCAGGAGCGGGCATAATGTTTTCTTACCATTTTCTTATCAAAGGGTACGTCATTCTGAGCGCAGCGAAGAATCCAGAGGATGATGGCGCGCTGCCGGAGTATGTACTCTCCAGATTTGTTCTTAACGCTGTGCCGAAGCGGCCAGGGAAGTATCTGTTGGCGATAAATCGGCTTCTGGTAAAACGGCGACAACTCCCGCAGCTTGGCCACCGCCTGCGGCACAATCTCAATGGCGAAATCGACATCCTCCGCCGTCGTCAACTTCGACAGACTGAAGCGCAGGCTGGCGCGCGCACGCTCGGCGGGCACATGCATTGCTGTCAGCACATGAGAAGGCTCGCTCGCTCCCGAGGCGCAGGCCGAGCCTCCCGAAATCGCAAGCCCCTTCAGGTCGAGCGCAATCACCAGCGCCTCGCCTTCCAGGTGATCGAACCAGAGATTCGTTGTGTTCGGCACGCGCGGCGCATGCGCGGAGTGCGCTCCCGCTTCGCCGACGCGGGAGATAATTTCGTGCTCCATGCCGGTCGCGCAAAGCCCGCATCTTTTCCGGCGCGGCTTCCTCGATGCCCTTGCGGGCAATCTCCGCCGCTTTGCCCAGCCCCACGATGCCCGCCAGATTCTCCGTTCCGGCGCGGCGCTGGCGCTCGTGCGTGCCGCCGTAAAAGAGCGGCTCAATTTTCGTATCTTTGCGAACGAACAAAACGCCGGTGCCCTGCGGCGCGTGCATCTTGTGCCCGGAAATCGACAGCAGGTTGCAATCGATCTTTTCTACATCGAGCGCCAGCTTGCCGGCCGTCTGTACCGCATCGGTGTGGAACTGTACGCCCGCTTCGGCGGCAATGCCTCCGATTTCCTCGACCGGCTGGATGGCGCCGGTCTCATTGTTCGCCATCATCACGCTGATCAGCCGGGTGTTGGGCCGCAGTGCGCGGCGGACATCGTCCGGATCGACAACGCATTCCGCGTTGACGGGAAGAAATGTAACCTCGCGCCCGCACTGCAGAAGCCGCTCGGCGGCATGGATTACCGCATGGTGTTCAATGCTGGTAGTGATGACGTGATCGCCCGGCTTCGTCGCGCCGAACAGAGCAAGATTGTCGCTCTCCGTGCCGCCGCTGGTAAACACAATCTCCGCCGGACGGCAGTGTAGAAATGCGGCCAGGCCAATGCGCGCCTGCTCGACCGCTCCGCGCGCCTGCTGGCCGAAGGAGTGGACCGAGCTGGCGTTGCCGAAACGCTCCACGAAATACGGCCGCATCGCCTCAAAAACCTCCGGCAGCAGCGGCGTCGTCGCGTTGGCGTCCATGTAGACACGGCGCATGGTCACGGAAAAGCCCTCCCATCATTATTGTACGGCGGTCGCGCTGGCCCCAGCTATGCAACGTAGTGGAGCTATGGCAAAAACTGCGCCACCTTTGCCCGCTGTGGCGGCGGCGTCATCCAACTGACCACGAACAAGCAGACCAGTGAAGCCAGCAGCGCCGGAAAGATGGCATCGCGCTGCGCGATCAGCAGCCGGAAAAACGTGGCGGACGAAAGCCGTGTCCCAGAACACGGTGACGAACGTGCCCGCCGCGATGCAGGAAACAGCGCCATAGGAATTGATGCGCCGCGAATAAAACGCGGCCAGCACGACTGGCGTCAGCGCGGTCGAATAGATGGTGTAAGCGTAGAGCGCTTTCTCCAGGATCGATACCGTGTAGGCCCCCTGGATCAACGCCCAGATGCCGAGCCCCACCACGACCAGCCGCGAAATCAGCAATATGCGTTTGTTGCTGGCGCCGGGCTGCATGTAGCGGAGAAAAACATCGTTGACCAAATTCGTTGCCGGGGAGAACAGGTAATTGTTCGCCGTGGAGAGGACCTTGGCGAAGATGGCGCCCAGCAGCAATGCGCCCAGCATGGCAGGCAGGCCATGCCGTGCCGTGTAGGCGATGACCTCGCGCGGGTTCTGACTCACTTCTCCGGTGCGATAAAGAGCCGAGCCGATGACGGCGATAGCGATGATGATGGTCTCAAGAATCACCGTGCCGATGATCCAGCCGACTACGGCAATGCGCGCGTCACGCGGCGACTTTGCGGAAAAGAATTTCTGATACATCGCCTGATTGCCCAGCATGATCATCAGGACGGGCACGAAGAACTCCATCGCCCGGACGAACGAGATGGAGCCGAGCACCTGGAAATGGGTTGGAGGCAATACCGCGTGCAGACCGGCGACGCCGCCGGCCGCGTGCAGCAGAATCGGGATAGAGATGATCAGCGCCACGGTGACAAGCAGGCCGATCACGACGTCCATATACGCGACCGAAGCCATGCCGGCGAGAGCCGTGAACACGATGACGAAGCCCGCGATAATGTACATGCCCATCAGACTGCTGATCGCGCCGGGAAAGATGAGGTGGAGAATGTCGCCGCCGCCGCGCAATTGATAACTCGCGATCGCGGTATACGCGAACAAAATGGCGATCACGCCGAGAACGCGCGCCGTCTGGTTATAGCGGGCTTCGAGCAGATCGGGAATCGTGAACTGGGCAAACTTTTGCGCGCGCGGCGCGATGAAGTAAATCAGCAGCAGCCCGGCCCAGCCGCCCGCCGGCTGCCACAACGCGGCAAAGCCGTTGCGATACGCGTTCTCCGCGCCTGCGAAAAGGGAGCCTGCGCCAATCCACGAAGACAGCAGCGTGAAAACCAGCACAAACGCCGGCAGCGAGCGGCCCGCAACCAGATAATCTGCTTTGGTCTTGACGCCGCGCAGCTGCGCCAGAGAAACCGCGAGCAGCACAAGAACGACAACGCCGAGAACCCAGGCATACAGTCCGGCGTGCAGCAAAGACATTTATAGTACCCGTGCAGGAAAGATGGAGAACGAAATCAGTGTATAGAAGCCGGCAGTAATCGGTACTTTTCCGCGCCAGGGAGCGGGGAATTTGGGATGATTGACGAGTCGTCCTATCCCCGGGACGATCTCCATTCCGGTGCAATTTGGCTGCCTGTGCCACTGGGCCCCGGAAGAAACCAAAAAAAACCGCACAATTTCCTTGACATTGCTGGTTTTTCGGCCTATGAACGTGTGCGATATGCGACGGGTTGCGCAAATCTGTTTTTCAGGAATGAGCTTTCCATGATCGCCACGCTAAAACGCCCACTTATGATTCTGCTTATTTGTGCCTTTTGCCTGACCGCCACTAGAATTGCCGAGGCTAACGTCGGCTATGTCCCCGATCACAAAGCTATCCCGATCATTATTGCAGTTGTTGCGGTGGTAGCTGTCGGTGTTTACTTTGCGGTCCATCATGGCCACTCATTGAAAGGCTGCGTGTCTTCGAACTCCGGCGGGATGCAGATTCTGAGCGAGGGCGATCGGCGGACGTATGCACTGACTGGAGACGTAAGTGGAATCCAAGCGGGAGACCGGGTTCGTGTCTCTGGAAAAAAGAAGAAGATCGAAGAGAATCGGCAGTTTGTTGTCACCAAACTTCCGAAGGACCTCGGCCCATGCAGGCCTACCTCAACCTCTAGCCGACCGCTTCCTCGGACGTTCTGCCTCCCGAATCACATCCTCGCGTTCTGCAGATCGAGACGCCGTGGGTGATTATGGTCGGACCGGCCTCTCGCCAAAAATCGCCGTGCCAACGCGCACCACGGTCGCGCCCTCCTGGATGGCGACGGCAAAATCATGCGACATGCCCATCGAAAGCTCATTGAGCGCCAGGCTCGAATATCGCTGTGCCAGAGAATCGCGCAGCGTTCGCAACTGCCGGAAGTATGGTCGAGCCTGCTCGGGATCTTCCGCGTAGGGCGGGATGGTCATCAGCCCGCGCGTGTCGAGATGCGAAAAATCCGGCAGGCGATCGAGCAGCTCATTCAGCTCGGCGGAATCCGGCGTGAGCCCGTGCTTCGACGGCTCCGGACTCAGTTTGATTTCAATTGAGACGGGCAATCTCTTGCCCGCTTCCGAGGCCCCCTGGTCGAGCCGCTCCGCCAGGCGCAATGAATCGACAGTATCAATGCCATTGAAAAGCTGGACCGCGCGCGCGGCCTTGTTCAACTGCACCGGGCCGATGCAATGGAAGACGGCTGGAGGTTGCGCAGCGAAGATCCCTGCACTTAGCAGCGCAGCCTGTTTCCCCGCATACTCCTGCACCCGATTTTCGCCGAAGAGACGAACTCCGGCGGCATACGCTTCGAGAATCGCTTCGGTTGGGTGCATCTTGGAAACCGCCATCAGGCGTACGCTATCGCGCGAACGGTTTGCGCTGCGGCACGCCGCGGCGATCTGTTCTTCCACGCGAGCAATGTTGTCGGCAATAGACATGGAAACCGCAGGTCCCTCCACTACGCTTCCCACCCAGCGACGAAGACCTGTCGCCGGGGACCCCGGTTTCGCTTCGGTCGGGATGACACCTCAGGATTATCGTCCGTGTTCCTCTAAGAATTTCTCCACTTCCAGCGCCGCCATGCATCCACTTCCTGCCGCCGTAACCGCCTGCCGATAGCGGCGGTCCTGCACATCGCCGCAGGCAAAGACGCCGGGCACCCGGGTGAACACATTATCGTGGGTGCGAATGTATCCATCGTTATCCAAATCGATCTGGCCGACGAACATTTTCGCGTTTGGCTCGTGGCCGATGCCGAGGAACATGGCACTTACCGGCAGCACGAATTTCTCTCCACTGGCGAGATTGTGTAGCTTCACACCGGTGACTTCCTTCTGCTCCACACCGAGGACCTCTTCGACAGCGGTGTTGGTCAGAAATTTGATCTTCTCGTGCGCGATGGCGCGTTCCAGCATGATCTTCGATGCGCGAAAGTGTTCGCGCCGATGGATCAGCGTCACTTTGGTGGCGAAGCGCGTCAGGAAGAGTGCTTCTTCCATCGCGGAGTCGCCGCCGCCGATAACCGCAATTTCCTTCCCGGCAAAAAAGAAGCCATCGCAGGTGGCGCAGCTGCTGACGCCGTGGCCGATCAGGGCATGCTCGCTGGGCAGCCCGAGCCAGCGAGCCGAGGCTCCGCTGGCGATGATCAGCGTGCGTGTATGCAGCACGTCTTTCCCCACGTGCAGCTGAAAGGGACGCTTTGACAGATCGACCGAGCTGAGATGACCGAGGCGGAAATCCGTGCCGAAGCGCGATGCCTGCATCCGCATGTTCTCGATCAACTGCGGTCCCTGGATGCCGTCCGGCCATCCGGGAAAATTCTCGACCAGCGTAGTGATTGAAAGCTGGCCGCCGGGCTCATGTCCTTCAAGAACCAGCGGCTTCAAGTTGGCGCGGGCTGCGTAAATGGCCGCCGTTAGCCCGGCACATCCGGTTCCGATGATAATGGTGTCGCGAGTTTCGTCCGTCATGTTCTTTGTCTAGTGTATCGGGAGTCATTGCGCCAACGGCGAAAGGTCTCCAGGTGGCCGCGCTTTTCCGTCCAAACGAGGTCACGCTGCATCCAAAGGGATGAGAGCCGCCACGGGAGGGATTCGAAAGCATGGCAGCAAACAATCGAAACGGCACCGCGTGCCCGAGAGTCGTCATCGTCGGCGGCGGTTTTGCAGGCCTTAATGCCGCGATGCGGTTTGCCGGGAAACGCGTTGCGGTCACGCTGGTCGATCGCCGCAATCACCACACCTTTCAGCCTCTCCTTTATCAGGTGGCGCTGGCCGCGCTTTCTCCCGGAGATATCGCCCAGCCGATCCGGTCCATACTCCGCAAACAGACCAATATTGAAGTATTAATGGACGAAGTTGTCTCGATCGATGCTGTCGGGCAATCGGTCCGCCTGCACAGCGGCTCGAATCTGATCTACGACGATCTCATTCTGGCGACCGGGTCCACCCATTCCTATTTCGGTCATGACGAATGGGCGCCGCTCGCCCCGGGACTGAAGACGGTCGAAGATGCCATTGAGATTCGCCGCCGCGTGCTGCTGGCCTTTGAACTGGCGGAGCGGCAAAAGCTGGAGCACGGTTCCCATCCGCCGCTGAACTTCGTCGTTGTCGGCGGCGGTCCAACCGGAGTGGAACTTGCCGGAGCGATTTCCGACATTTCCCGGCTCTACATGCGGAGGGATTTTCGCCATATCGATCCCGCGAAAGCGCACGTGCTGGTGATTGAAGGCGCGCCGCGCGTGCTGGCCGCTTATCCTGAGGACCTGTCCCGCAAAGCCATCGAGGAGCTGGCGCATCTGGGAGTCGAGGTGCGAACCAATCTGCAGGTCACCGATATCCAACCCGGTTACGTTGTCGCCGGCGGACAAAAAATTGAATCGGTGGTGACGCTGTGGGCGGCGGGTGTGCAGGCCTCGCCGCTTGGCAAGATGCTGGGTGTTCCCACCGACAAACGCGGAGCAATCTTCGTGGATGATTATCTGAACCCGCCGGGGTACGCGAACATTTTCATCTGCGGCGACCTGGCCCATGTGGTTGAGAATGGCAGGCAGATCCCAGGCGTAGCCCAGCCGGCCATGCAGATGGGCGCACATGCCGCGCAGGAAATCCTCGCGGATATGGCGGGAAAGCCGCGAACAAAATTCCATTATTTCGACAAGGGCGATATGGCCACCATCGGTCGGCACGAAGCGGTGGCCGATATGAAATGGCCTTTCCATGCGCATCTGAGCGGCTTCATCGCCTGGTTCGCATGGCTGAGCGTCCATATTTATTTTCTGATCGGATTTCGCAATCGCCTCGTAGTGCTGCTGCAATGGATGTGGACGTACTTCGGTTTAGGTGTCGGCGGTCCCAGGCTTATTACCGGGAGCCAGAAACTGCCTGGCTGGGGGGCCTTGATCGGAGCGCAGACAAATGCGAACGGACAGCGGCTGGACCCGAATTCTCCGGGCGCTGTGGAAACGCCAGCGGTGAAATGACGCAATAAATTTCCTATTCACATATACGGGGATGAAATGAAAATTGGAGTGATTGGTTCAGGGAATGTCGGTGGCACGGTCGGAGTAAGGTGGGCGCAGAATGGCCACTCGGTCGTTCTGAGTTCGCGTAATCCTCAATCGAAAGAGATGAAGGCGCTGGTGGCGAAGGCATCTGGATCCGCAAGAGCCGCCACGGTCGAGCCAAGCGGTACAGGCCAGCGACATACTTCTGCTGGCGACTCCGTGGCCCACAACCCGGCAGGCCATCGAGGAGATGGGCGATCTGAAAGGAAAAATTATCATCGATGCCAGCAACCCGCTGCTCCCGGATTTAACCGGTCTGGATTGTGGCACGACCACTTCCGGCGGTGAGCAGGTTGCGGCCTGGGCGCATGACGCAAAAGTGGTGAAAGCTCTGAACAGTGTCGGCTACAACATTATGGCCCAGCCTGCTTTCGGTTCAGATCGTCCCGCGCTTTTCTATTGCGGCGACGACCAGGATGCCAAGCTGATTGTGAAGAGCCTGGTGGAAGAACTTGGCTTTGAAGCTCTGGATGCTGGGCCGCTCAGCGGGGCCCGGCTGCTGGAGCCTTTCGCGCTGCTCTGGATATCGCTGGCGTAT
Source organism: uncultured Acidobacteriota bacterium (assembly GCA_963823295.1). Lineage (GTDB taxonomy): Bacteria > Acidobacteriota > Terriglobia > Terriglobales > Acidobacteriaceae > JAKAAZ01. The sequence continues at coordinate 28,183 of CAWGLF010000010.1, read as the reverse complement.
CCGCAAGGCTACGGCCGCGAAATCGCATTCAAGCTTCTGCGGCGCTGAATCCCGCTCTATTCCTCTGGAGCCAGCTTCAGGGATTCATAGTTCTGTCCGGTTTCAAGACAGAGAGCTTCGACTACCAGTTCATGGTCCCCCCGCTGGGCCAACCCGGAGACGGTGACCGCGCCGATTACGCCGGCGTTCGCGACGCGGATCGGGAAGCTGCCTCCATCGGCTGCGTAGTCGGAGGCGGGCAATGCCTGTCTGTCGGTGAGGTTGGTTTTCTTCTGTATCAGATCCAGTCCTACCGCATAAGAGCTGCGAAAAAACCGCGCCACAACATTGCTCTTGCGTCGAACCCACTCCGAATTACTTGGACTGGTTCCACCCAGAGCGGTATAGAAGAGCGGCTGGTTGAACCGCCGGACATCGATGACTATCCCAAAATTGCGCGCCACCGCCATGTCGCGCAGGCGAGTGCCAATCCGCCATGCGACTTCGTGATCGAAGTGCGGCAATACTAACGACTGTTCCTGTAAGGCGATCTTCGAGAGATCATCCTGGATTGCCATGCGGAGTGCTCCTTAAGCTGCAAGAGGCTTGATCTTGCGCCGTTTTCGCTGAGATTCTCTCCAGAGGTCGTACTGCAATTGTGCCTTAGAGAAGAAATCGGGGGAAAGATTTAATGCCTCACCCAGCCGAATGCTGATGTCCACCGTAACAGCATTTCTGCCATTGATAATGCGGGATAACGTGGCCCGCGCCACGCCGATGTGTTCCGCGACTTCCCCAATCGTCCGAGTGCCAATGAATTCCTGCAACAGTTCACCTGGACTTGCCGGGTTGTGCATTTTCGAGTACATACCCCATTGCTCCTCAGTGATAATCCTGATAATCGACCAGAATTGCGTCGTTCTTGGAAAAAGAAAAGGTCAGACGCCAGTTTCCGCTGACCGTGACCGCCCAATGGCCCGATAGCTTTCCCTTCAGCGTGTGCAAATTCCACCCGTCCCGGTTCATGTCTTCCGGCGCCGCTGCCAGGTTCAACGTCGTGAGTTGGAGTCGCAGGCGCGCTGCGTGTTTCGGCTGAATCCCTGCCCTGCTGCCCGTTTGAAAGAATTTCTCCACGCCGTGGTGCCGGAAGCTTCGAATCACAGTAGCAATGTAACACATTGTGTTACATTGCTACCAGCCCGTTCTATCATTAGCGATCACACGCGTCAGGGCGGCCATTGGCCGCCCTGAATGTCTAAAAAAATCCCGCTTACGCAGGCACAGTTTCGTTTACAGCCACTTTTACCGGAGTCAGCCAGTTGAAGCGATCCGGACGTTTGCCGCTGGTAATCCCAAAGAACTCCGCGGCAATCTGTTTCGTTATTGGACCGGCTTTGCCGTCCTTGATCAAAATGCGATCGACGGAGCGGATCGGCGTGACTTCCGCCGCGGTTCCGGTAAAGAATACCTCGTCGGCGATGTACAGCAGTTCCCGCGGAATTGTCTGCTCGACAACCGGGATGCCCAGATCGCGCGCCAGCGTCAGCACCGATTCGCGGGTAATGCCGGCCAGCACGGAGCTGCCGAGCGAGGCCGTCAATAGCTGGCCCTTGTGGACGATAAACAGATTTTCCCCCGAGCCTTCCGACACATAGCCGTTGACGTCGAGAGCAATGCCTTCAGCGTAGCCATTGACCGAAGCCTCCATGCGGATCAGCTGCGAGTTCATATAGTTCGCGCCCGCCTTGGCCAGAGACGGCAGCGTGTTCGCCGCCAGCCGATTCCAGGAAGAGATGCAAACATCCGCGCCATGCTCGCCGGAAACATATTTCCCCCAGGGAAAATTGCCGATGTAGACCTCCATCGGATTCTTTCCCCCATGCACGCCCAGCTCGCCATAACCGCGAAAGGCGATCGGCCGGATATAGCAGGGGACGACCCCGTTGGCTTCGACCGTCTCGACGACCGCGTTGTTCAGCTGATCAAGCGTGTAGTCCAGATCCATGCGATAAATTTTGGCCGAGTCCAGCATGCGCTGCATGTGATCGGGCAGCCGGAAAATCGCGCCGCCCTGTTCGGTTTTATAGCAGCGGATTCCCTCGAAAATCGACGAGCCGTAATGGATAACGTGAGACATTACGTGGATGCGCGCCTGATCCCAGGGAATCAGTTTTCCGTTGTGCCAGATGTGCTTTGTCGACTCTAGAGCCATGGTTCCAGGGTTCTCCTTGATGGAAATGAACCCTTAATTATATCGGCAGCGCCGCAGCACGTGCAGATGTCCAACTCCAGGAAAGAATTTCAACATCGAATGCACTCGCGTACCTGCTTGTGCGCCACGAGAAAGCAGCCTTGATATCGTTATGATGTGCACCATAAGCTGATATTCAGGAATGTGAAGCGAATGGCAATATACAACACGCGACCCCAAAGCGGTCAGCGGGCGCAAAGGGCATGGGATGTGCTGGCAGCTCGTTACCCCGGAATGAAGCCGATCCAGCTGAAAAGCGAGTTGAAAGGTACTCTCGGCTGGCAATGGTCGATGGAGTATAAAACTCCGGGCGATCAAACATCCTTCTGGGATAGCGTTCCGGTGGCAGAAATTCGCGCGTTGGTGGCCCACGCCAATAAACAAAAACGAACAAGCGCCGCTCGAAAAATGAGCATCGTCCGGAAAAACGCTGAGTCAGGGCCACGCATCCGGTAAAGACAAATCGACGCTGCAGGCGCTTTCACAATGCTCTGCACTCGTGAATCCGTGCTACTGAATGCGAGGGATTGCTTGAACGCTTATATCGGCTATCGCGGGCTTACCTCACGCAATCGCCGGGCCAGGAAATTTTGTTCAACCTGATTGGTCGCCAAAGCGAGCGCCTTCCGGTATGCGTCGGCCGCCTCCTCGCGGCGATCGAGCCGGCGGAGAATGTCCGCGCGGGCCGCATGGAAAAGATAGTAACCATCCAGCTCTCCCGGGCCTCGCCAGAACATCGAGTAATGCAAGGCCCTGCTCCAATCCTTCGCTCATCGCGACCGCAACGGCATGGTTGAGGGCCACAACCGGAGTGGCGGAAAAGCGCGCCAGTTCAGCGTACAAGCGCGCGATCTGCTGCCAATCGGTAGCTTCAGGGGTTTGCGCTCGGCAGTGCAGGGCCGCAATGGCCGCCTGCAGTTGGTATTGTCCAATCGAGCCCAGGCGCAGCGCTTTTTCCACCAGGCCCAAACCTTCACCGATCTGCTCCCGGTTCCAAAGCGAGCGATCCTGTTCCTCCAGTAGCGCGAGCTCGCCCTGGGCATTCAATCTAGCGTTGCGGCGCGAATCGTGGAGAAGCATCAGCGCCAGCAAGCCCATGGTTTCCGGCTCGTCCGGCAGCAGCTCGCACAACATACGCGCCAGGCGAATCGCCTCGCCGCAAAGATCGCCGCGTGTGAGGCGTTCCCCCGAGCTCGCCGCATACCCTTCGTTGAAGATGAGGTAAATGACGGCTTCGACTGCTTCCAAACGGTCTGCCAAGGCGTCCGCCGCCGGCACCTGATAGGGGATATTCGCGTCTCGAATCTTCTGCTTGGCACGGACAAGTCTCTGGGCCAGCGTGGACTCAGCTACCAGGAAGGCGCGCGCAATCTCGCTCGTGGTCAGCCCGCCGAGTGTCCTCAATGTCAGTGCAATCTGTGCCTCGCGATTCAGCGCCGGATGGCAGCAGGTGAAAATCAGACGCAAGCGATCGTCGGGATAGGTTTCAGACATCTCTTCCGCCGATATATCTTCGTCAAATGTCGCGCTCTTCAATTCGTGCTCAAGCGCATCTTGCTTTTCCGTTCGCGTGCTCTGACGCCGCACGTAATCGATCAGCTTCCGATGCGCCACAGCCGTGATCCACGCGCCTGGATTATCGGGAACGCCGCGGGCGGGCCAGTTAGCGACGGCCGAGGCGAACGCGTCCTGCGTTGCCTCTTCGGCCAAATCGAACGAACCGGAAATCCGGATCAGCGAAGCGACAATCCTGCCGGCTTCCTCCCGGAAAACTCTTTCGGCTATGGCCCTGGCATCTGTCCCATGTGCCTGCATTCTTCTTAAATTAAATACCGCGGCGCGCGATGACAAAGGGAACACCGCGCGCCTATGGGTTCTGCCTTTTCAGCGGCCCCGCCGCCACAGTTGCGTTGCGGCTAAGAGAATTTCAAAATCGGCCGAATCTCGACCGATCCGAAGCGAGCACCGGGAAGCTTCGCCGCCATGGCGGTTGCCTCGTCAAGATCGCCCGCATTCACCAGATAAAAGCCGCCGAGTTGCTCCTTGGTTTCCGCGAACGGTCCGTCGGTGGTGAGCCGTTTGCCATCGCGGACGCGCACCGTAGTGGCGGCGCGCGTAGGCTGCAGCGCGTGGCCTCCCTTGATTGCGTCCGCGTACTCTTTGCCAAATGCCCGGTACTCGGCCAGTTCGGCTTCGGGATAGCCCTGACTGAAGCGGTTCTCGTTCTCATAGATCAGCAATAGGTATTCCATTTTTTGTTCCTCCTGTGCGTACGACGTGTGAGCTTCTGAAAATCGACAGCCCGGCGCGTTTTTTATGCCGGATATTTGTCGTGGTGGCGGACCCATGCCATGACATGGGGCTCCTCGTCTTCCTGGCGGCCGAGCGGCGTCAAATCGAGATAGTTGTAGGTATTCAGCAGCAGATCCAGCCCGCGCTGATAGGTGGAGTAGGTGTGAAAAATATTGTCGCCGTCGCGAAAGAAGACGCTCAGGCCAGGCAGCTCGCCCTTCTCGATCCAGATTTTGCCTGCCTGCTTTAGTTTTGCCGCCTTCTCGTAGTTGTACTCGTCGCCGCCCTCGGTCTCGTCCAGGGTGACGTGGAAGTCACGGTTGAAGCTGTTGCCGAACGAGGAATACCACGGAAAATCCCATCCCATCCGTTTCTTGAATGCCTCCAGCTTTTCCACTCGCGCCCTGGAGACAACGGCGAAGGCGGTATTGCGCGCGGCAAGATGAATAATTGCCCCAGTAAAGTTGTCGGCGAAGAAAGAACAGCTCCTGCAGCCCTCCTCCCAGCTCGGATCGAACATGAAATGGTAGACGATGAGCTGGCGATGCTGCTGAAAAAGGTCGCGCAGGCTCGTGGGGCCGTTCGGGCCTTCAAAGACGTACTCTTTTTGAATATCTACCATTGGCAGCTTGCGGCGCTCCGCGGCTCAGCGCGTCTCTCTGGCGCGTGGCCTCTTTCTCCTGAATGAACAGCTTCTTGCGAGCCATCAGCCACTCAGATTGCGAAACAACTCGCGGACAATCCATCTTGTTCTCTATCAGTGTGGTCATTTTCCTCTCCTGTCTACTCGGTTGTCGGTTCGATTTTCTTCCTGCCGGTATTCGTCTGAAGCTTCTTCACGACGAGCGCGGTCAAGCCACCCGTTGAAGTTGCCCCAGCCAGAATCAGCGCCACGGTTGCAAGGCATGCTGGACACATAGCTCCCTCCCGTCAGGCTGGATTTACATTCAGTCCATTGCCCTTTCATCGGTACGACGCCCGGGTTACAAAAAATCGACAACTCTCAGGAATTTTTTTTCAAGTTTACGAGTGAGAAGAGGGTGGTCCACTCAAACTACTCTTGCTTGAGTGGGGTGAATTGATCGCTTCCGATTCCGACTGCCGTTCAAACCGCAATCGGAATCGCTGTGGCGAGATCGGCTTTTCTCTCGCAAGACTCGGTCACGCCAGCTCGCACGATCCGCACCACGGTGATGTCGTCTTGCTGGCCGAAGGCCTTGGCGGCGGCGGCGATTTCCGCCGGCGACTTTTGTTGGCGCATGAGCTCGCTTGTCCGGGCGAAGCCGAAGAGTTCCTGGTTTTCGTTCTGCGCTTCGATGATGCCATCGGTGATCAATATGAGCCGGTCATTTTCGTTTAGCTGGAATTGCAGCAGCGAGAATTCCGCGTTCTCGATGACGCCCAGAGGCAGCGCTCCTTCCATCGCCATCTCCTTGCCGTTCAGGTAGGGTGGCAGATGACCGGCATTGGCCAGCGTGACCGCGCCGTCCGGCACGAGGCGCAGCGCCAGGCAGGTGGCATTCGCCTGGCTGCGGCCGAACAGCCGCTGGTTCAGTGTTTGGAGCACGTGCATGGGACCGAAGTTTGTGTCGGTGGCGGTGCGGATTGCGCCCACCAGCAATGAGACCAGCATCGCGGCCTGCAATCCGTGGCCGGTGACGTCGCCCAGGACGATCAGCACGCTGCCGTCAGTCGGATGGGCGATGATTTGGAAAAAGTCGCCGCCGACCTGCTGCGCCGGACGGTACTCGCTTTCAAGCGCAAAGCCCGGAAGCACCGGCAGCGCCTCCGGGATCAGCAATCGCTGTACCTCCTGCGCCTGCTTCATCTCCTGCGCCATCACACGCTGCGCTTGCGCCGAAAGCACCCATCTCCGCAACAGCAGCGCGCACATGGCCATTGCGAACAGAAAACCCGCGATCTGCTGAAGGCTGAGCAGGATGCCGAAGGGATAGTAGGCCCTGCGCAGTTGCAGAAATGTGAGCTGACGCGAAAGCCAGTCCACCGAGGAGAAAAGAAGAGCAACAACTAGCAGCCAGCTCTCCACTCCGTGGCCGAGGACGTATCGAATCGTGAGCCAGATCATCAGCAGCACAAAAACCAGGTATGTGCCCTGTGCCACGAGGTAAAACGCGGGAACCAACGCCGAAGGGACTACAGGATAGAGCAGGGAAAGCTCGCCAGCATAACCCGTCGCCAGCACCAGGGCCAACACGGCTACGCCTGCCGGCAGCCAGCGTGGACGTTCAATCCGAAACCAGTCCCACACCAGCATGAACCATACGAACGTGATGGTTGGGACTACCAACACGTAGCAGATCCATAGTTCCGTTGTGACCGTGAAGGCCTGCGTCCATGCAGCTATTGCTGTTTCGGCGCCGCCCACTGACATTGCCAGGAACGACGCTGCCATCCACAGGTAGACCCGGTCGCTCCGGTTGAACAGCAGAAGGATGAATGCAATCGCCGCCAATACGAAATACAGGACTCCAGACAGCGCCCACACCAGGTTCAGCTTCACCAGATCCAGCCACCCCAACTGGTACGCTGCCCTGATCGCTTCTGCCGTACCCAGCAGCGGAGGTGTATGCAGCCCGCCCACATTCGGCCCGTTCAGTAGGGTGGAGGGAGACATCCAGAAGCGAAAGGCAATCACCTCGCCCGCATCATCGCCCGCGCCGAAGTTCTGCATATTCGCCAGAGGAAACACCGCGGGCTGAGAATAGAAAAACTCTGGCCGCTTCCCGTCGAATCGCCCAAAGCCTCCCAGCAGCCGCCCGTTCAGAAAAACCTGATATGCATCGTCAAAGTTCGCTGGGCCAGCCAGCGCCAGCTTTTCTCCCGCCGGCGTATGCACAGCTATCCGGATGCGGTACCACGCATAACCCGCGTAGCCCTTGTGGCCTCTGCTGCCCCAACCGCCCAAGGCCCTACCGCTCGCCGCGTCAGCAGGAGTCAGATCCACCGTTTCCCATCCGGAGTCGTCGTAGTCCGGCTGCGCCCATGCCATGCCTTTTGTTCCGGCTGCCTGCGGCGAGTCGCCGATGTGAAACTTCCACGGCCCGGTGAGCGGCACGGTCGAGTTGCCCAGCGTGACCTGCTGTGTGCCCGACGGTGCACCTATAAAGCCTTGTGCTGGCTTAAGTGGAACCTCCGCCCGCGCTGTCAGCGCAGCCGAGCTAAGAAGAAATACGAGAAAAGAGAACCATCGAACTCCGCGCATGGCTGCCTTTGGCCACTGGAAAATCGAGAATAGACGGCTGCGCGGTTTATATCACAGAACGAAGGATTGCCTTCGTTCTGTCCATCGGCCGTCTGCATGGAGGGAAAAGGATGCGCGTTTGTTCAGCCGCGCGAATGCGCCGCTGTCACCGTCTCCAGATCGATCGTCCGCCAGTCACCGCGCTCGATGCCTTCGCGAATCTGTTTCGGCGACCATCCCTTGCGGGTCATGCGGTAGGCGTAGAAGCCTTCTTTGGCGCAGACGTCGCATTCGGCGCCGTGCAGGCCTGCAAAGCAGCTGCGCAGACTGGTATGGCCCAGCGCCCGATCACAATGGCAATAGCAGGGAAGCTGATACAGCACATTGGGAATTTTGGCTGCGTCCTTATAGACCTCGACCTGCCATGCCTGCTGAAAATTCGGTCCGGTAAGCTGGCTGCCGCGCAGAATCGGGGGCTCGGCCGCGGGGTTTCGAGGAGCAGAAGCATGAAAGGCGGGAATCTCCATGGAAGGATCTGTCCACTGCGCATTCGCTGCCACGCAGATGACCGCAATGGCAACGGTCAACCATAAACGAATTCTCATACCGCTCCCCCCAACATTTCATTGTACGCAATCCCGCGCCCGGACCAGAATGGGAAGGAATCGACAATGTCAAGGTAGCAAAACGGGAGAAAGACCTCTCCGACGGCTATGATGACCTCAGTAATCTTTTCTGTGTCGGATGGACTAAGAAAGCTTGTGTGTCTCATGTAAGTAGCTAAAAATCAAAGGATTAAAGGAGTATGACCTTGGTGCAGAAGAAAAAATTTGAGTGCTGCACCGGTCCGCGGCTTGAAGTAAACTCGTAAGACTACACCCGGCGATTGCGTTTTCTATGCTGAATTATGTCTCCCTGCCAGATTTTCTGGCACTGACGGTTCTCGTGTTCGTGTTCTGGTCGATCCTGCGCCGTCGCGCTGGCAACCACTTGCACGCGTGGCTGCTGGGGTGGATATTTATCCTGCTGCATTTCTTCGTGTCCCTGTTCGGAGGCCCAAGTCCGCTCCAGTCCTTCATTCTCTGCCTATCGGCTCTCATGCTGGACTTCGCCGGAGCCGCTTTTATCTATGCCGCCGCGGGGCACCGCTTCGGTCGGCGGTTTCGCTGGATCGCCGGCACCGGATTGCTGGCCACCGTGCTGTACATCGCCGTTGATTACCGCACAATTTCTCCTTCCGCAGGATTCTATTACGCGCCCGCCGCACTGCTAATGCTCTCCGCACTTGCCGCTCTGGTTCCGGACCCGAAGACGCTCGCGAATGAGCGCAGTGGCTACGCTTTCTGGGCGCTGCTGCTCGGTATCGCGCTATGGCTGGTGGCTTGGCGCGGTCAGCAGGATTACGGCCAGTACTGCATCTTCTTCGTGGTTTACCTGGTCGCCGGGATTCAATACTGGAAAAATTTTCAGCGGCGGACGACCGGAGTAATCACCGCTGTGATCGGGCTGGCGGCGTGGGCCTGCGTGTTCCCGGTCGGCGTGGGCCTGGCGCTTCTGATGCCCAATATCCATGTTCAGCCTTCGGTCTGGAATATTCCTAAATACATCGTGGCTATCGGAATTCTGCTGACCCTGCTCGAAGAGGAGATCAATCGCACCGAGCATCTCGCGCTCCACGATCCGCTGACTGGCCTGCCCAACCGGCGGCTGATGGATGATCGCCTCACCAAAGCCGTGGAACGGGCGGAACGGAATGAGGCCCGGGTCGCCGTCCTGCTGATCGATCTCGACAACTTCAAAGAGATCAACGACACCTACGGCCATGCAGTGGGAGATGAGGTGCTGCGTGTCGTTGCCACCCGCCTGCAGATGCGAGTGCGCAAAGCGGACACGATTGCGCGCGCCGGCGGCGATGAATTTCTGGTCGTAGTGTCGGACCTGCTTCAGCCGCATGGAGCCGATGTACTGGCGGGAAAGCTGATGGCGGATCTGAACGAACCGATCGCGCTGGGAGCGGCCACGTTGCGTACCTGCGCCAGCATCGGCGTGGCTATCTATCCGGACGATGCGCAAACGGCGGAAGCGCTCTGCGAACGTGCGGACGCGGCCATGTATGAGCAGAAAAGGCGGCCTAAGTGAATGCTGGACAGATGCTTGCCTGCCCCAGATTTTGGAATCCGCTCCCTCAGCCGGGAAGTCTTTCCGCAGGCAAAAAAGACGGCACGAACGGTATTTTGCTCGTGCCGGGAGGCCAGTGACGCAACTTGTCGGGACGGAGCACCGATCTGCGGTGCAACTTCATCCCTAGTGTTTATATGATGACACAAATCCGCCTGCGATGCGAGAAATAATCACATTTTTCATATATTTCTGAGGCACAAAATACAAAATTGCATATATTCAGGGGTATATCGGGGATGTTGGCGGTCTTTTCAATAGATATCAAAGTAGTTAGCAGTGAGGGTCTACCCGAACCGGAGCTGGAGCGAGTATGCTGGATCACAAACAAGCAGGGGAGCGAAGATGAAGCTTTGGAGTCGGAAGAGGGCCGCGGCGGAGGAAGAACCCGGATTTGAACAGGAGCCGGAGGACCTTAATTGGGTTGAGCCGGCCGATCTGCACCCCGGCCGGGAACGCTGGTCGACTGCCTTCCTGGTTGTTGGTTCCGCGCTCGTCGGCGCAACCGCTCTGGCACTATACAACCGGCGTACCATCGCGAACATGCGCGCCCAGATCCAGGCCCAGCCGGAGCGGAGCACTTCTTCTCCGCCTATGGGCGAGGAAATCTAAGGAAATCTAAGGCTGGACGCCTTCCGCGCTCTCTGGGCGGCCCGACGCGGGAAATCGCGGAAGGACGGGTTGCACCCGGGTGATCGCTGACGCGCTTTTCAACAGAGCCGCATGCTTTTCAACAGCCGTTTGCTTGCGGATCGAGCGCCAGGAGTATATTCTTACTTCTGGGCAACGGTTTAGCCAGCCCATCAATCAGCAGGACCCGCCTGAGACTACGGCCGATCGGTTCCGCTGCCATCCACCATGAGACAGCCAAGCGGTTTCTCTTCGAGGGACGTGAGGCGTTGTCTCCTGCGAGCAAAGGCTCCGATGCAGGTGTGGTGGACCGGAATCGCAGCCGGGATGGAAGGGCAGAATTGGTCTAAAGTTGTTCCTGCGATTTGACATACCGGCCAGGGCTTGATAATCTGGTTTGGTCGCGCTAAAAACGGATGGATGCGCTGAAAGGCCTAAATCCGGGGTAAAAAGCGCAAAAAGTTCGAGGACCTGCCGGAAAATTCCGGCAGCTCGATCCAAAAAGAAATCGCTCAGGCGAAGCTTCTTAAGGATCTTTGACAATTGGTTGAATATGCCAGTCGTGAGATGACGATGAAGTTGTGGTTTAGTCATTCTCACTAGTTACAAGCCTCATGGCCTTTCGAGCGCCATGGGGTAGCATCTTGCTCTTCGACCTCCGTCGAATCAAGATGCGTCAGGTTACAAACGAGAGTTTGATCCTGGCTCAGAATCAACGCTGGCGGCGTGCCTAACACATGCAAGTCGAACGAGAAAGTGGAGCAATCCATGAGTAAAGTGGCGCACGGGTGAGTAACACGTGACTAACCTACCTTTTAGTGGGGGATAACCTAGGGAAACCTGGGCTAATACCGCATAATACCTACGGGTCAAAGCAGCAATGCGCTGAAAGAGGGGGTCGCGGTCGATTAGTTAGTTGGCAGGGTAATGGCCTACCAAGACTGTGATCGATATCCGGCCTGAGAGGGCGCACGGACACACTGGAACTGAAACACGGTCCAGACTCCTACGGGAGGCAGCAGTGGGGAATTTTGCGCAATGGGGGAAACCCTGACGCAGCAACGCCGCGTGGAGGATGAAGTCCCTTGGGACGTAAACTCCTTTCGATCGGGACGATAATGACGGTACCGGAAGAAGAAGCCCCGGCTAACTTCGTGCCAGCAGCCGCGGTAATACGAGGGGGGCAAGCGTTGTTCGGAATTATTGGGCGTAAAGGGTGCGTAGGTGGTTCGGCAAGTCTTGTGTGAAATCTTCAGGCTCAACTTGAAGTCTGCACAAGAAACTGCCGGGCTTGAGTATGGGAGAGGTGAGTGGAATTTCCGGTGTAGCGGTGAAATGCGTAGATATCGGAAGGAACACCTGTGGCGAAAGCGGCTCACTGGACCATTACTGACACTGAGGCACGAAAGCTAGGGGAGCAAACAGGATTAGATACCCTGGTAGTCCTAGCCCTAAACGATGATCGCTTGGTGTGGCGGGTATCCAACCCTGCCGTGCCGAAGCTAACGCGTTAAGCGATCCGCCTGGGGAGTACGGTCGCAAGGCTGAAACTCAAAGGAATTGACGGGGGCCCGCACAAGCGGTGGAGCATGTGGTTTAATTCGACGCAACGCGAAGAACCTTACCTGGGCTCGAAATGTAGTGGAATCCGGTAGAAATATCGGCGCCCAGCAATGGGCCGCTATATAGGTGCTGCATGGCTGTCGTCAGCTCGTGTCGTGAGATGTTGGGTTAAGTCCCGCAACGAGCGCAACCCTTATCTCCAGTTGCCATCATTCAGTTGGGCACTCTGGCGAAACCGCCTCGGATAACGGGGAGGAAGGTGGGGATGACGTCAAGTCCTCATGGCCTTTATGTCCAGGGCTACACACGTGCTACAATGGCCGGTATAAACCGCTGCAAACCCGCGAGGGGGAGCTAATCGGAAAAAGCCGGCCTCAGTTCGGATCGCAGTCTGCAACTCGACTGCGTGAAGCTGGAATCGCTAGTAATCGCAGATCAGAATGCTGCGGTGAATACGTTCCCGGGCCTTGTACACACCGCCCGTCAAATCACGAAAGTGGGTTGCACTAGAAGCCGGTACGCTAACCGCAAGGGAGCAGCCGTCCAAGGTGTGATTCATGATTGGGGTTAAGTCGTAACAAGGTAGCCGTAGGAGAACCTGCGGCTGGATCACCTCCTTTCTAATAGAGAACGTCATGGCACTCATTTACTTCCGCGATTGCGGACTGCGAAAGCAGCGTAAATGGGATGTTGTCATGTACCCCTTCCTGAATGTCCTGACAAGAGGGAAGGGAGCTTGAACTAAGCCCTCTATTCTTCTCTGAATCAACAACGATGGTCAGAAGCGGCGTAGCTGCTTCGCATATTCAACCAAGTCCTCGAAGGCTTTCGAGCACACGGATCCGCATTCGAATCATGGATAGTTCATGTGTTCGAGTTTACGTGCGGAAATTTGCACGCAATTATGTGGGCCTGTAGCTCAGTTGGTTAGAGCGCACCCCTGATAAGGGTGAGGTCGGTAGTTCGAATCTACCCAGGCCCACCATGGTCAAGGGGCTGTAGCTCAGCTGGGAGAGCACCTGCTTTGCAAGCAGGGGGTCACCGGTTCGATCCCGGTCAGCTCCACCAATGTTCGTGGCTTTCATCTGCCAGAAGCTGGATGCTTTGACTCCGCATGGAGCTTGGTTGAGCATCGAGCTTCGGGCAGTCTGTAAGTAGACCAGCCGAATGCGTCTCAGGACGCAGCGCTCCAAAGAGCGTCGAAGATATTTGACAACAGGATAGATTGGGTAGTTGTAACTACAAGGCTGAGCGGTATTCCGGCTTGAATAGCGGAGTGCCAGCGAAGTTGAGTGTCTTTAGATATCAAGGGATATGTTGGTTGCCGAAAGGCAATCGAACGTACCAGGCGAATAACAGAAACTAATGGAGTCGCAGCGAATTGGCTGTGTGAAGTTAGTTTTATGGTCAAGCTACTAAGGGCGCACGGTGGATGCCTTGGCAGAAACAGGCGATGAAGGACGTGGTCAGCTGCGATAAGCTCCGGGGAGCCGCAAACAGGCATTATATCCGGAGATCTCCGAATGGGGAAACCCACGACGGCAAAACCGTCGTACGGCCCGCTGAATTCATAGGCGGGTACGAGCGAACCCAGGGAAGTGAACCATCTCAGTACCTGGAGGAAAAGAAAGAAATCTCGATTCCGAAAGTAGTGGCGAGCGAAATCGGAACAGCCCAAACCCGTTGCATTTCGGTGTGGCGGGGGTTGTAGGGTCCGCAACAGTAGAGTTACCAATCCAGCCATTAGCCGAATCCTCTGGAAAGGGGATCCATAGAGCGTGACAGGCGCGTAGGCGAAAATGGACTGGACTCGAAGCGGATACCTGAGTAAGGCGGGGCACGTGAAACCCTGCTTGAATCTACGGGGACCATCCCGAAAGGCTAAATACTTGTTTCTGACCGATAGTGAACCAGTACCGTGAGGGAAAGGTGAAAAGTACCCCTGCGAGGGGAGTGAAAAGTACCTGAAACCGTGTGCCTACAAGCAGTGGGAGGGCTATGCCCCGCAAGGGGAATGCCTGACCGCGTGCCTATTGCATAATGAGCCGGCTAGTTATTCTTGTCAGCAAGGTTAAGCGTGAGCGAGCCGCAGCGAAAGCGAGTCTGAATAGGGCGTTCAGTTGGCAGGAATAGACGTGAAGCGGGATGATCTACCCTTGGCCAGGTTGAAGGTGGGGTAACACCCACTGGAGGACCGAACCGGTGTTTGTTGAAAAAAGCTCGGATGAGCTGAGGGTAGGGGTGAAAGGCTAATCAAATTCCGTGATAGCTCGTTCTCTCCGAAATAGCTTTAGGGCTAGCCTCGGATGATTTGCAACGGTGGTAGAGAGATGGATGGACTAGGGGGCTTTCCGGCTTACCGAATCCAACCAAACTGCGAATGCCGTTGACAACCAGTCCGGGAGTCAGACAGTGGGGGCTAAGCTTCATTGTCGAAAGGGAAACAGCCCAGACCGCCTGCTAAGGTCCCCAAGTTACAGTTAAGTGGGAAAGGAAGTCGGAACGCCCAGACAGCCAGGAGGTTGGCTTAGAAGCAGCCATCCTTTAAAGAAAGCGTAATAGCTCACTGGTCAAGCGGTCCGGTGCCGACAATATAACGGGGCTAAAACTGTACACCGAAGCAGCGGATGCACACCTTTCAGGTGTGCGTGGTAGGAGAGCATTCTCAAGCGCGTGAAGTCAGACCGAAAGGACTGGTGGATGTGTGAGAAGAGACCCTGCCGGCATAAGTAGCGATAACGGAGGTGAGAACCCTCCGCGCCGAAAGTCTAAGGTTTCCTGAGGAAGGTTAATCCGCTCAGGGTTAGGCGGTCCCTAAGGCGAGGCCGAAAGGCGTAGTCGATGGACATCCGGTTAATATTCCGGACCTCCCATGATTTCGTTATACGAAGGGGTGACGCAGAAGGATACGCAGGACCCTCTATGGCTATAGGGTTCGATGCGCGTAAGGTGGTTCGACCAGGCAAATCCGGGCGAGCATAACACTGAGGCGCAAAGCAGTAGGCCGAATGGCCGAAAGCTGCCGATTCCACGCTGCCAAGAAAATCCTCTAAGGAGAGATCAGGGGAACCGTACCACAAACCGACACAGGTAGACGAGGAGAATATCCAAAGGCGCTCGAGTGAAGGCTTCTTAAGGAACTCGGCAAATTAAACCCGTAACTTCGGGAGAAGGGTTGCCCCGCTAGCGTGAAAGCGCGAGGGGGCCGCAGTGAAACGCGTACGGCGACTGTTTAACAAAAACACAGGTCTCTGCTAAGTCGAAAACGACGTATAGGGGCTGACGCCTGCCCGGTGCCGGAAGGTTAAAAGGAGAGGTTAGCCGCAAGGCGAAGCTTTGAATTGAAGCCCCGGTGAACGGCGGCCGTAACTATAACGGTCCTAAGGTAGCGAAATTCCTTGTCGGGTAAGTTCCGACCTGCACGAATGGCGTAACGATCGTACGACTGTCTTAAGGAGTTGCTCGGCGAACTTGTAGTACCGGTGAAGATGCCGGTTACCCGCAGCTAGACGGAAAGACCCCGTGCACCTTTACTATACCTTTACTATGAATTATGGTTCTTGCTGCGCAGGATAGGTGGGAGGCTTTGAAGCCGGACTCTTGGGTTCGGTGGAGCCAACGGTGAGATACCACCCTGCGAGTGCTGTGATTCTAACCTGCTTCCGTAATCCGGAAGAGGGACATAGTAAGGCGGGTAGTTTGACTGGGGCGGTCGCCTCCTAAATTGTAACGGAGGCGCGCGAAGCTACTCTCAGACTGTTTGGAAATCAGTCGTCGAGTGCAAAGGCATAAGAGTGGTTAACTGTGAGACCTACAAGTCGAGCAGATGCGAAAGCAGGCCTTAGTGATCCGGTGGTTCTGTATGGAAGGGCCATCGCTCAACGGATAAAAGGTACGCCGGGGATAACAGGCTGATCATTGCCAAGAGTTCATATCGACGCAATGGTTTGGCACCTCGATGTCGGCTCATCGCATCCTGGAGCTGTAGAAGGTTCCAAGGGTTAGGCTGTTCGCCTATTAAAGCGGTACGTGAGCTGGGTTCAGAACGTCGCGAGACAGTTCGGTCCCTATCTGCTGTGGGCGTAGGAGATTTGAAGAGGGCTGTCCTTAGTACGAGAGGACCGGGATGGACGAACCTCTTGTGTTCCAGTTGTCCTGCCAAGGGCACGGCTGGGTAGCGAAGTTCGGTTGTGATAACCGCTGAATGCATATAAGCGGGAAGCACGCTCTAAGATGAGATCTCCCAACCCAAAAGGGAAATGAAGGGCCCAGGAAGACGACCTGGTTGATAGGCTGGAGGTGGAAGCGTAGCAATGCGCGTAGCTTACCAGTACTAATCGCCCGTTCGGCTTGACCATAAGATTAACTTCGCACAGAATCGGATCTGAATTCTGCCTGAAGATACTCAACGGTCAGCCAAGTAGTTTCAAACCAATCTATCCTGTTGTGAAGTATCGCGATGCTCGCATACTTTGACAATTTGCCGGTGACTATACCGCGAGGGCAACACCCGTTCCCATCCCGAACACGGAAGTAAAGTCTCGCTGGGCCGATGGTACTGCATTTTTGAGTGTGGGAGATTAGGTGATCGCCGGCATTATCTTCAAGAAAAAGCCACCCGTAAGGGTGGCTTTTCTGCTTGTGCTGCGGAAGCCCTTCTCTAGAAAGGCTTGCCATCAGGAGCGAGTTCCCTGCGAACCGACACGCAGTCGCAAGATTTATATTCCTGCCCTTCGATCCAAATCAATTCATTCTCTGGATGTGCTGTTGTGCCGGTTATCTTTACAGCCGAGCCATTGTCGTCACAACCTCACCCCGGAAACGAAGGTTTACGAGACTCCCTTCAAATCCAGGTATCTGCGGCGGTACCAATTTCCACTCGGACTCGGCATCCGGCGCGAAGCCAAAGAACGTGCGGAGTATTACCTCCGCGAAGGATCCAGAAGCACTGGCAAAGTAGTCCTGTCCAGAAGAGAGCGCCTTCCGAACGGGGTAACGCTCGGTAGCCACATAGTGTGCCTGGCCGAACGGCCCTTCGTGAATGGCTGGCTCTACACTCCGGAGTCTCTCCAAAGCTTCCTCCCTGTGTCCAACTCGAAACATCGCTTCGGCTGTTAATGGCGGCCATGCGTCATAGGAACCTGGCCATCCATGGTCAGCACGGGTTGCAAATTTCGTCGCACCATCCTGTAGGGAAAGGGCGCGCAGCCAGTGCGGAGTCCACAATTCCCGGTTGACAAAATCGACCATTTCACTCACTCTACGGGGCCCAAGATCGCGCTCCATACAATCGATAAGAGTGAAGAAGTCAATGCAATGGCGAACCTCTACGCGTTTTCCGTCAGGCAGCTGGCACGACCAGAAGCCCTTACCGGGGACATAGAGACCCAGAATCTCCGCCGCGAGCCGGTCTGCCAGCCGGTTGAGCTGTGCGGCTCGGTCCGGCTCTCCTCGCTTCACTTTCAACTCCGCCATGGATCGCATCATCCAGACATTGGCGGCATTCATTGCCGGCACATATCCCTCGTAGGTTGGCACTGTCTCCAGCAGGTTGGAAGCATCTCCATAATTCGCAAGTAGACCGTATTGCTTCGTCAATTTTTGCCAATAAAGCGAGAGCTCCTCAAGCACATCGATCACCTTCCGATTTCCAGGCAGCGTTTCCTCAAAAAACTTCCAGTCTCCAGTGACATAAACATAGGTGGTGACCAGGCGGAATACAGAGTAATCATTCGCGGAATACCAGGGTCCGACTGGCTGCAGCGTCTTAAAATCGATAGCGTAACAGGAGTGAATTCCGCTTTCCAGAAAGAGCTTGAGCTGCTCTCTCATCGCGAGAGGATCGAGCAGGGACCACACGGTTGCAAAGAAGCTTGTGTCCCAGAAGTAGACCAGTGTGGTGGCCCAGCGGGGAGACGCGGTTACGAAAACACGAGGAAACTTCGGGTTCAAATTCGTTCTTTCCAGGCATAGCAGGCTTACAACGCTTGTGTAGTACAACCTGCGCATCTTGGAATCGCTGCTGACAAATATGGGAAGGTTTCCAGAGAAGTGATCATTCTCAGGCGTAAAGGCAGCCTGAAATCGCTTCTCCCAGCAAACCTTCGCCTCATCCCATTTCGCGGTGAATTGGGCCAGCCAGTCTGAAAGTTGCTCTTTGGCCGAACCGAAATCGGTACTCGCGGCCATGACCAACCCCAGCCGAAACGATTCGTTTTCTTTCAAGTGCAAATCCCAAGTTGCACCCTTGATTGGATCTAAGCCCTCCCGCAGCTCCTTTGTGAAAGCGAATATAACATTGGATTCGCTTCCGCGGTCCTCAACAAGAAGTATGCGGCTTCCTTTCTCTGGAAGTACGCTCGCCTTGAAATCTGTCTTGTCCTTCTCCCCTGGTCTCGGCGTGTCCCATTCCCATTTTTTGGTGTAGTTGCGAATCACAGTATCAAGGCTGATGTTGATGGAGGATGTAAGCGGCTTTTTCCCTACATTCCCAATGACAACGGTGAAGAAAACTCCGCTGCTTTCAAAGGGCATACGCACGGTCGTAACGATCTCAAAGCGATCCGTACGTGCCCGCCGCAATACCTGATAGGGATACCATCGGAAGTCTTGCGCATCGACTTCGGCGCCATCCAGCGAAAGAACAGCCGATTGGAATCCCTGCGCAAAAGGCCATAAAGTGAAATTCTGAAACCCCAGGATATTGCGGGTCGCTTCGACACTGCCATGAAAATTCGAGAGCGCGGGGATTTGCTCTAGAACGCTTGCTTTGACCCAATCCCCCGAGAACTCGTCAAGACCGGGTGTTTCTAAAGGTAGTCCCCGTTCTTTGCGTACTCGACTCCGATTTAGCCTTGACGAAGCCATTCCTTCATCGAGATCGCATAGGAAAACACCGCTGATTGCGGTCATGCTCTTTAAAAAGTCGCGACGCTCCACTCTCGTAACTCGCTCACCTTCATTCTAGTAGTAACGTGATTAGCAGAGGAGACCCATGCAGACCTGGCCTGCCCAATTTTTGTACCAGTGTTAGCTGGTCTAGAAGTTGTCTCATCAATGAGATCGTCGTTCCGAGCGAAACGCAGCGAAATTGGCGAACCTTGCGTTTCTGCCGCGCCGGATGAATGTCCGAAAACTCTAGACAGCTGGATGGTTTCTATTTACCCTCTTCGCGTATGCTCCACTTGCTTCTCATCTGGTTCTTAAGCGCGCTCGCGCTCCTTATTGTGACGTATGTCGTTCCCGGCTTCGAGCTTGCCGGCCTCGGCAGCGCACTGATCGCCTCCATTGTCATCGGATTTCTCAACGCCACGATCGGATTTCTGCTGAAAATGTTGACCTTTCCTCTAAGCATCCTCACCTTGGGCCTGTTTTTTCTGGTCATCAATGCCATTATCCTATTGCTCGCCAGTGCTTTTGTGCCCGGTTTCCACATCCGCGGATTCTGGGCAGCGTTTTTGGGCACAATTGTGCTTATGCTGGTCCGGCTGGCGTTCCGGTTGGTGTTCCGCGTTTAACCGATCCGTATTCCAGCTGTACTGCGGGTCGGTTACAAATGGAGCCAGCATGATGTCTCTCTGCTGACCTCATGCCGCTCTTCGAGAAATATTTCTCTTCCGGTGAGAATGTTCTTGTGAGTAGACCGGATAACGTTCTATAAATAGGGGTGTCCGGATTCTGATTGAGGAGTTTATCTGTTGAAGACACTTGCCGCCGTTCGTCAATTCGCCATCGCCGTTTTTGTTCTTTGTGCTGCAACGCCGGTCCTCTATGGGCAGGCATCGGGCCCTCGTCAGATCCGGGCAACGGCATACGATTCCCACTTTCCAGAAGCCGCAAAACCCGGAGAGTCCTTCAATGGGATGGGCGTGGCAAGTGATGGCACCGTCTATTACGTAATCTCTTCCGATAAGTACAACATTCCTGGGCAAATGTACTCCTTCAATCCAAAGACCAGGAAAATCACGCACATTGACGACTTGAACGATGCCGTCGGTCAAAACGAAATCAAGGCGGTCGCACAAGGCAAGAGCCACGTGAATTTCGTCCAGGCCAACGGTAAGTTGTACTTCTCCACGCACCTGGGCTACTACAACAAATCAAGTGGAGTGGAAAGGACAGCCGCCGCTCCCAATGGTTATCGTTCATTTCCAGGCGGCCATTTTGTTTCTTATGACCTGAGTACGGGTAAGTTCACGAATCTGGCGATTGCACCCCGGGGGCAGGGAATTATCGACATGAACATGGATGTGCGGCGGGGCCGCATGTACGGCATCACTTGGCCGTACGGCGATTTCCTCCGCTATGACCTGAAGACGAAACAGTTAAAGGATTTCGGAACACTTTTCCACGGCGGAGAACTCGGTGCTTTAGGAAGCAGTTATCGCGTGATCTGCCGCCGGATCACGCTCGATCCGCTGGACGGCTCGGCTTACTTCACCACGGGAGATGGAACCATCCATCGCTATCGCTACAGCACGGATACGGTAGACGCTGTCTCAGGGGTCAATTTCAAAAAAGACTACTTCGGAAATTTCAACCCAGCGATGCATAGCATGGCGTACAACTGGCGGGCAGCCGTCTGGGTTCCCTCGCAGCACGCTTTTTACGGTATCAATGGACGGTCCGGTTATCTGTTTCGCTTCGACCCCGCGAAGCCGTCGGTTGAGGTTCTGAAGCGGCTGACGTCCGAACCGTCAAAGAAAATCGGCATGTTCGATTCCGCTCCCTACGGGTACCTCGGCCTTGCTCTGGGCCATGACGGACACACGCTGTATTACCTGACCGGAGCTCCGTTAAGTGGCAAAGGTGAGGGAAGACGGGTTACGCCCGATCAGCAGGAAGGGACTCACCTGGTCACGTACGACATTGCAACCGGGAAGTATATGGATCATGGCGCAGTTGTGTTAGCGAACGGGGATTCAATCCAACCTCCGCAAAGTCTTGTTATGGGTTCGGATGGAACACTCTATACCTTGTCTTACGTCGTGCGAAATGGAAAAAGTGGTATCGATCTGATCAGCTTTCATCCGTAAAGAATACGGCTACACACATTCAACAAAGCTTAGCTTGATCTGCTCGATCAAGTCGTCGCCGGGATTTTTCCATACCTCGTCGTTGAAGATTTCTACTTCGATCGGCCCGGTATATCCAGCGGCTTCGACAGCCTTTCGCAATCGCCGCAGCTCGATCACGCCGGTGCCCACCATCGCGCGGCCCATCAGGATTCCAGGCAACGGCACCGGCCAATCCGATACGTGGAACCCGAGAATTCTGCCCGCCGCGCGGTCAATCTCATGCCAGACTTCGGGGTCCCACCAGAGGTGAAACACATCGACCACAACGCCCACGGATTTGTGGTTCAACAGCTCAGCAAGATCGTTCGCCTGCTTTAACGTAACGATAACCGAACGCTCCGCCGCATACATCGGATGCAGCGGCTCGATCCCGATGCCAACACCGCTCCTCTCCGCGAAGGGCAACATTTCCGCAACCCCGTCGAGAAAAGTCCGGCGGGCATCGTCGAGCGTCTGTCCATCCGCAGGCCCGGCAACCAGTACCAGCAGCGGTGCGTCAAGCACCGAAGCTTCCTCGATTGCTCGCAGATTATCTGCAATTCGCTCCCGACGCTCGCCGGCGGTCGGGGCGGAAAGCCATCCGCCGCGGCATAGACTCGAAACGCGCAAACCTGCGCCGTGTATCAGGCGGGCGGCTTTTGCGGGATCATCGTCCAGTTTGTGCCGCCATGCGCCGATGTAAGGAATTTCATTGCGTACACAGGCCGCGACGGTTTGCTCCATCGACCATGCGTTGATCGTGATCTGGTTGAGGCTCAACCGTTCCAGCAGGCTCATGCAACACCCGAAAGAGAAAGAATTTCGCGCATACGTGCCATCGCAAGTCCCGGATCGCGCAACAGCGCGGCTTTGTCGGCGAGCACGAAAAGCTCCGACAGATGAGCGATCGACCTTGCCGCTTCCAGGCCGCCGATCATCCGAAAATGTCTTTGAAAACCGTTCAGGTATGCCAGAAACACGACTCCCGTTTTGTAATAGTAAGTAGGAGCAGCGAAAATGTGCCGCGAAAGCGGAACCGTCGGTTCAAGCAGTTGGCGATAGCGATTCATCTCTCCGCGATCCAGTGCTTCGAGCGCCAGCGCGGCGGCAGGCGCAATCGGATCGAAGATTCCAAGCAGCGCGTGGCTGTATCCAATTTCATCGCCGGCGATGAGTCGGTCATAATTGAAATCGTCGCCCGTATACATGCCGACTCCGGCGGGCAGCTTGCTGCGCATTTCAATTTCCAGCTCCGCATCCAGCAGTGAAATTTTGATCCCTTCTATCTTGGACGCATGACTGCGAATTACGTCCAGGCAGTGGTCCATCGCTTCGACAATCGTCTCTGCGCCCCAGTAGCCATCGAGCGCGGGATCGAACATCGGACCCAGCCAGTGCAGGATGACAGGCTCCTTCACCTGCCGAAGAATTTCCCCATACACGTGGGCATAATCTTTGGCGCCTTTCCCTACTCGGGCCAGCGCGCGGCTCGCCATCAGGATGATCTGGCCGCCTGCGGCCTCTATGGCCGCGCATTGCTCGAGATATGCGTCCGTCACCTGCTGCAACGTAAGATCGTCCGCGGGCGTCAGTTGGTCGGTCCCGGCGCCACTTGCAATGCGGCCTCCGCTGGCTTTCGCCGCGCGCGTGCTGCGCTCGATCAGCTCCAGCGCCTGCGGCCACCCCAGGCCCATCCCGCGTTGCGCCGTGTCCATCGCCTCCGCAACTCCGAAGCCGAGCGACCACAGATGTTCACGGTACGCGAGCGTCGCGTCCCAATCGATCACGGGCTCGCTCATCGGCTCCCGGGTTCGCAGCGGATCAACAACAACATGCGCCGCGGCAAATGCCACGCGTTTTTCAAAACGCACCCGCGCAGGCACAGTCAGGACATTTCTGGTCAGAGTGTAATCGTAGAGAGTGCCGTCTGGACGGACGAGTCGGAGAGATTCCGCCACTTACGCCTCCAGCACCGGAACGTCGACCCACCGGCGTTCCCGCCACGATTGCAGGCCGAGTTCAGCTAATTGAACGCCGCGCGCGCCCTCCAGAAAATCGTGCGGGAGAGGCGCGTCCTCGGCAACATGGCGCAGGAAAAGTTCCCACTGCACCTTGAAGCCATTGTCGAAAAACATATTGTCCGGCACATCCTCCCAGCCCGCTCGAAAATCGATTGCGTTGGGAACATCAGGATTCCAGACCGGCCGCGGCGTATTCACGCGATGCTGCGTCCTGCATTCCCGCAGGCCGGCGACAGCGCTGCCAAGAGTACCATCCACCTGCATGCTGAAAAGCTCATCGCGATACACACGGAACGACCAGGAGGAATTGATCTGCGCGACAATTCCGCCGTCAAGCTCGAATGTCCCATATGCAGTGTCATCGGCGGTGGCTTCATACCGCTTGCCCTGCTCGTCGAAGCGCTGCGGAATGGCGGTTCCGCCTAGGCATTGCACGGCGCGCACGCGGCCGAAGGTGTGGTCCAGCACATAACGCCAGTGGCAGAACATATCGACGATGATGCCGCCATCATCTTCCTTGCGATAGTTCCACGAAGGCCGCTGCGCCGGCTGCCAGTCGCCCTCAAACACCCAATAGCCGAACTCTCCACGAACGGAAAGTATTTTCCCGAAAAAGCCGCTGTCAATGAGGCGCTTCAACTTGCGAATTCCGGGAAGAAACAATTTGTCCTGCACCACTCCGGCCTTAATGCCCGCCGCCTTCGCCTTCCTGGCAAGCTCGAGCGCGACCGTCGAGTCGACGGCCAGCGGTTTTTCGCAATAGATATGCTTCCCGGCTTTAATCGCTGCTTCTACGTTCGGCGCGCGCGTGGCCGTCAGCGTAGCGTCGAAATAAATCTCATCTTTGGGATCGGCCAGGGCCTTCTCGAGATCGGTCGTCCACCGCGCTACGCCGTGTTCCTTGGCAATCTGCTCGAGCTTGGCCGCATTGCGGCCCACAAGAATGGGGTCCGGCATCAGCCGCGATCCGTCGGCAAGCGCGACTCCACCCTCCGCGCGAATTGCAAGAATCGATCGCACCAGGTGCTGATTCAGCCCCATGCGCCCCGTCACGCCATTCATAATGATGCCAATCCGTCGTTCTTTCATTTCTTCTCCAGAACGGAAATGATTTTTCGCAGGCGCTTACTGAGTTCCAGCGCGTATTTATAACGAGTGCTCGGGTGGTAATCACGCCAAGTTTAATTATGGATCAATCGTACAGCTGTGCTGACTGCCATTTATTTTATGGTTCGAGTGTGGATTGGGGCACAAGCGAACAAAAAAAGCTCCCGAAGGAGCTTTTTTGTAGCACCTGAAGATATCTCAATGAATCCGAGTAAGTTCCACCTGCACCACAAGGCGGTGTGTACTTCCGGGGGTATCGAGTGTTCCGAGGACAACCGGCTTATCTTCATTGAGAAGAACGGAAGTTTCAAGGTCAGTTTGCCGGACTACCGGATCCTTCGAATTAGGTTCTTGGCTATCTAGAGCAGATTGAATGACATGGGTGCGTAGTTCGAGGCCATTGTTAAACTGGCGCAGATTGGCATCGATAGTTAATCCAAGATCGATATATGACCATTCGAATTGACCGGACGGAGCATTCTCGCCCAGTTGCTTTGTGGCAATCGGGATTTTGGTTCCGGTTCTCAGGGTGCTCTTTGTGCCTGGAAAGGCATTGTAGGCGTCACGGTCGAGTGCCATCGCATAATGCTGCGAACCCAATTTCTTTTCGCCATTCATTTCAGTCAAAGTGTAGGTTAGGCGGTAAGCTGCTGGAGATGTGCGAAGCGCCGCCTGCTTTGCATCCGGTTCCGACGGTACATGCTGCTGAGAATTTTGTGCTAATACCGGGGCGGCACAGGTGATTACTGTTATACATACAAGAGAAAGCAAAAGAGATCGTCTGGATTTCATAGAGAGCCTCATTCCTGTGTTGTTTTGACTTTTGAGTTAGCTTCCGCCCCAGCACTGCTCATGGAGCTGTTTCCCGAATCTTCGCCGGATTTAAGTAAGCGGCGAACTCCGCTTCCTGTTTCGCTTCCACCTTGGCCTGATACTCCGGATTCAATTCTTTGAGTTCATCCGGCGTAGCCGTTCGCGCAAACTCGACGAGCAGTTTCTCCTGATGCGTCAGTGGATAGTCGAATAGATTGGCCGCATCGCGTGTGGCGACGCGCCTGGCTTTCTGTGGCGAAGACGGGGTCGGGAAACAGTAAGAGCATGGACTTTTGTACTGGAAGGTGGGAGGTTTGCACGCGAAGGCAGCGGTAATTCCGCGGGATTGCTCTCCCGGACCGCAGCGATTCTCTCCGGTTTTGAAGAATGGAGAAGCATGGGCAGAATGACCGCAAGGAAAACCGCCGCCACAGCGCAGCCCGCAGGTACCCATAACCAAAGAGCTCCGCGCATCCGAGGTGCTTCCGGCGCTGCTGCGATCCTGCGCTGCAGCCGGTCGAAATAGCCGGCAGGCGGTTGGCCGCTCGCCGCAAGCCGCAACGCCTCATCGACGGAACGATCATAAGCATCGTTCTGATTCATCGCTCTCTCCTCTCTTCCGCTTCCAGCTTCTGCCGAAACCGCTGTCTGGCGCGAAACAGACAGGCCCGCACGCCGGATTCCGTCGTTCGCAACACGGCTGCAATCTCAGAAATCGACAGCTCCTCGATGGCCGAGAGCCGCAGCGCTTCCCGTTCCTTGCGCGGCAAACCGTCCATCAGTCGCAGAATGCGAACATATTCCTCGGCTGACCGCAAGGTGATATCGGCAGGCACGTCCTGACTCGCCTGATTGTGTAAAAGAAGCTCCGCCTCTTCGAGCAGCGGCATGGAGCGGAGTCTTCTCATGCGATCCAGCGCCAGATTCCACGCGATTCGAATAAGCCACACCCGCGGATTCTCAACCATCGCTAGCTTCTTCTGGTCCCGCAGCACGCGCAGAAACGCTTCCTGCACGACATCCTCAGCGTCCGACGCATTTCGCAACACGCTGTAGACCACCCGAAACAGCAGCGCGGAATGTTCGGTCGCCAATGCGGAAATCTTCGCGCGCACCTCAGCGGCGCTGGCTTCTGTGCCGGTGCTTATCCAGTTCAAAGTCTGCTCGCCCGTAGCCGCTCTGACATTCATAACATTGGTTCACCAGGAAAGACGCACTTGTAGGCTCTGGCGCTCGGAAATTTTCAGATAATTTGATTCAGATCGCAGGGCGAATCAAACGCCGACGGGGAACGGCTTGGGAGACGACTCATCCGCATTGACGACGCCCATGCGGAAGCGCTCAAAAGCGCCCTGCAGCAGACTTAGCAACGCCGTGTAGCCATAGCCGAACATGAACAGGAATAAGAAGGGGACTGTAATGTAGTTTCCGTTCTCGACGGCATACCAGATGGTGAGCGCGAAATAGCTGGCGATCAGCAGCTCAATCCACGGCAGAAATCCCAGCCGCTTGCGGTACTTCATCGCCTGCGATTTCTCGCCGCGCTTCTCCACGCGATACTTCGGCGTCCGCTTAAAGCTGCTCTTTATCCCGAACAGCGCTTCCATTACGGCTTTCGAATTCGTCAATGTCAGACCAATTCCGCCGAGCGCCATCACAAACGGCAAATAGAGCAACGCGCGATACCACCTGCCGGGAAACAATTCTTTTTGGGAAACCAGGTAAAACGAAGACACCGAACACGTCGATGCCAGAAACAGCGGCAGATCGATCAGCAGCATCTGAAACCATCCCTGATAAAAGCGGATGATCATCACCGGCATCATCACAATCGACAGCAGCACCATCAGCGGATAGCTGATATTTGCCGTGAGATGATAAAACGCCTCGAGCTTTGATATGGAATGGCAGGTCGGCGCGAAATACCCGCGGCAGAATTTTCTTTGCCGTCTGGATCAGTCCCTTGGCCCAGCGAGCCTGCTGCGTTTTGAAGGCGGTCATCTCAATCGGCAGCTCCGCCGGGCATTCCACGTCCTGCAAATATTTGAAGCGCCAGCCCACCAGCTGCGCGCGATAGCTCAGGTCGGTGTCTTCCGTCAACGTGTCGTGCTGCCAGCCGCCGGCTTCTTCAATTGCCCTGCGCCTCCACATGCCGGCGGTCCCATTGAAATTGAAGAACACACGCGCCCGCGAGCGCCCGCCATGCTCCAGGATGAAGTGGCCATCCAGCAGAATCGCCGAGACCTGGGTAAGAAAACTGTAATCGCGGTTCAGATGCGTCCAGCGCGTCTGCACCATGCCGATGCCGGGATCGGCGAGATGGTGGACGACGCGCATCAGCCAGTCGCGCGGCGGAATAAAATCTGCATCGAAAATCGCGACCAGCTCGCCTTTTGCCGTCTTCAAGCCGTGGTCAAGCGCACCGGCCTTGTATCCGTGTCGATTGGTGCGGTGGATATAGACGATCGGCTGCGGCTCGCCATTGAACCCATCGCGATACCGCTCGACGATGGCCGCGGCCACCCGCCGGGTTTCGTCCGTTGAATCGTCGAGCACCTGGATTTCCAGCCGGTCGCGGGGATAATCGAGATTGCAGACCGCATCGATCAGCCGGTCCACCACATATTGCTCATTGAAGAGAGGCAACTGAATGGTGATGAAAGGCAGCTCGGCGAAATGCGTTGGCGGCTCATGCGTCGCATTCTTTCTGTGTCGGTAATAGAGCCACACCAGCTGATACCGATGCAGGCCATAGAAGGCCAGAACGACCATCAGCACAAAGTAAGGGGTCAGCAGCGAGGCGTCGAACCAGTTGAAGCTATAGAGCGGAGCGAAAATCTGGTGAGCCACCCACTGCTGGTGAAAATAGTGAAACAGGGCGTTGCGGGATGTAACCAGAGTTATACCAAGATTTGCCGTGGGATGAAAAATCGCCAGAAAACCTGAAGCGCCGCCAGATATCATGTTGGGAAAACGTGCCTCTGCGCAATGGTGCAGTGAAAAGACTATTGTACGTGACAGTGCGCACCCGGAAATTAGTTGGCCCCACATCTTGTCTTTGAGGGCTGGTAAGTCCATCGACGTTCAACGT
>CAWGLF010000009.1:0-80948 GCA_963823295.1 uncultured Acidobacteriota bacterium | reverse complement strand
CCTTCATCACGGTTCCCATGTCCTTTAGAGAGGCCTTTTTTCCGCCGCTCGACATCTCCGCGAGAGTCGCTTCGATCATCGCTCGAATCTGGTCTTCGTCGGCGGCCTTAGGCATGTAGCTTTCGATGATGGGGATTTCGGCGGCTTCTTTGGCGGCCAGCTCCGGGCGATTGCCTTTCGTAAATTGCTCAATCGAATCGCGCCGCTGTTTCAGCAGCGTCGTCAGAATCTGGGCGGCTTCGGCGTCCGTGAGCGGGGCGCGCTTGTCGATCTCCTTGTTTTTGAGCGCCGTTTTCATCATCCGCAGCGTCGACAGCCGGTCTGCTTCGCGGGCCTTCATCGCAATCACTATGTCCCGGTTCACCTTGTCGGTCAGGCTCATCTCGTTTCCCCTCTGAGTACTATGTTAATGAAAAATAAACCGATCTCTCAGTATAGAAATTGAGCGCCACATTTGTACTTTCAGTAAAATGAGACTATGCCACAGGAAACCTTCCGCAAGACTCGCCTTTTCACGCCTGGTCCCACACCTCTGCTGCCGGCTGCGCAATTTGCCATGGCCGCCGCCGATATTCACCACCGTACGCCGGAGTTCCGCGCTTTATATCAGCGCGTGCTTGGTCAGCTGCAAACCTTTATGGGAACGCAGAATGATGTGATTCTGCTGACCAGTTCGGGCACCGGCGCGATGGAAGCTTCGGTGACGAATCTGACCTCTTCCGGCGACCGGGTGCTGGTCCTAGCAGCCGGAAAATTTGGCGAGCGCTGGACCGGGCTGGCCAAGGCGTTTGGCTGCCAGCCGGATGTCGTCAGCGTGCCGTATGGCGAGACGTTTTCGCTGGACGCGATCAAGAAGGCTCTGCGCGACGACACCCGTCTCGTGTTGATGCAGGCGACGGAGACCTCGACCGGCGTGCGCCACGATGTGCAGGCGGTGGCGGAGATGCTGCGCTCCTCGGGTAGCGAGGCATTGCTGGTGGTGGACGCGATCACCGGACTGGGCACTACCCATCTCGATATGGATGGGTGGGGCATCGACGTGCTGATTGGAGGATCGCAGAAGGCGGTAATGATTCCGCCGGGTCTGGCGTATCTGGCGGCGAGCGAACGCGCGTGGAAACGCATGGAAACCACGAAAAATCCGCGCTACTATTTCGACCTGCGCAAGGAGCGCAAAGCCGCGGCAAATGGCGAGTCGGCCTACACGCCCAGCGTGGCGCTGATTGCCGCCCTGGGAGCAGCACTCGACTACATCGCCGCGCAAGCCGGCGGGGACCTGGCCCGCGGACGCGTGCTGCTGGTCGAAAACGCTGAAACCTGCGCCGCCATGACTCGCGCCGCGGTTCCTGCATTGGGAATGCGCCTGTTCGCGCCCACCGCACCGGCCGCGGCTGTAACCGCCGTGCTGCCGCCTGACGGCGTCGATTCCGGCGTCATCGTGAAGGAAATGAAGTCGCGTTTTGGCGCCGTGGCCACCAACGGGCAAGGCGAGATGAAGGGTCAGATTTTCCGCATCGCACACCTGGGATTCTTCGATCCGCTGGACACGCTGGCACTGGTCGGTGCGCTCGAGCAGGTTACGGCCGACACGCTGCATGTGAAAGGGTTCGCGTTGGGAGATGCGCTGACGGCGGCACAGAAGGAATTCGCACGACGCACGCATGCTGCGAAGAATTCTGCGGCTTCTCCGCCTTCACTGGAGACGGTCGCTGCGGTTCGGTAGCGCTTACATCTTTACCTAACCCAGGTCTCAAAAGCGGGACCTGGCGACCCGGTAGGCGACTTTAAACCTGACAGCAACAAAATTCTAGAATCAACATTGGGACAGAACCATGAAGGTTGTTCTTGCCGAAAAAGTCTCGCCAGCGACGCTGGCCGTGTTTGCCGATGCAGATCATTGGGATGTCGTCACCCATGACCAGATCAAGAATGGGCTGGCCGCGGAACTGGCCGATGCCGACGCGCTGGTGGTTCGGTCCGCCGTGCAGGTGGACGAAAAGCTGCTTGAAAGCGCGCCCAAGCTGCGCGTGATTGGCCGCGCTGGTGTTGGCGTCGACAACATCGACGCGGAGGCTGCGACTCGCAACGGCATCGTGGTGATGAATACGCCGGGGGCGAATGCTGTCGCTGTGGCGGAGCTTACGCTCGGCCTGATGATTGCGCTGGCACGCATGGTTCCGCGCGCCAATGCCACGATGCATGACGGCCGCTGGGAGAAGAAGTCTCTACAGGGCGCGGAATTGCGCGGCAAAACCCTGGGCATCGTCGGCATGGGCCGGGTTGGTCTCGAAGTGGCGCGGCGGGCACGCGTGTTTGGCATGGAGTTGATCGGCCATGATCCGTTCGTCTCGGCAAATCCGAAAGCTCGCGCGGCGGTCGCCCGCGAATACGGCGCACGGCTCACATCGCTCGAAGAAGTCTTTCGCGAGGCGGACTATCTGACTCTGCACGTGGGTCTTACACCGGAAACCGAGAGCATCATCAATGCAACTTCACTGGCGACCATGAAAGAAGGCGTGCGCATCGTCAACTGCGCGCGGGGCGAGTTGATCGTCGAAGAGGATCTTGCCGCAGCACTCAAAAGCGGCCAGGTTGCAGGCGCGGCACTCGATGTCTTCCGTAAAGAGCCGTTGAAAGATTCTCCTTTTTTTGAGCTTGAAAATGTGATTCTTACGCCGCACATTGCCGGGTCGACCGGAGAAGCGCAGGAGGCGGTCGGCATCCAGATTGCCGAGCAGGTGCGCGCGTATCTCACGACCGGCGTGGTGCAGAATGCGGTGAATTTTCCTTCGTTATCGTACGAGGAGTACACGGCGACGGCCCCATATATCGAACTAGCCGAGCGGCTGGGGAAGTTACTCGCGGCCACCTTCCCCGGAAAAGTGGACAGCATTCATATCGCCTATTCCGGCGCACTGGCGGAGATGCGCACAGAGATGATTCGCAATGCCGCGCTCTGCGGCCTTCTTGGCAGCTCGGGACATGTGAACCGGATCAATGCTTTCTCCGCGGCGGCGGGCCAGGGGGTCCATGTCCACGAGCAGAAAGATGAACTGGTATCGGGCGGAGCGGCGAGCATGTTGAAGCTGACCGTCCACTCCGGATTGCAGACGGCGCAGCGCAGCATGACGGTGAGCGGAACAGTGCTGCATGGAAGATTTCCGCGACTGCTGGCCTGCGATGGGATCGACATTGAAGCGCCGCTCGATGGCGCGCTGCTGTTCATCCGTAATCTCGACGTGCCGGGCGTGATTGGAAGGATTGGCACGATTCTGGGGGACCACTCAATCAACATTGCCAATTTCGCGCTGGGCCGGGCAGAGATCCATAAAGATACAGAGTGGGTCGAGGGACCGCGCGAAGCGCTGGCTGTGGTGCATGTCGATGCGCTGACCCAGAAATCGCAGATGCAGAAGGCGCTTGAAGCTCTGGAGGCGATTGATGCCATCAGCAGTGTGCGGCTGGTAAAACTGAAGTAGACCCCAGGTTAGGTTCGCGAACCTGGCGCACCCATTTTTTTCGCTCGTACGCAGAGGTTTATTCATGCCGTTATATGAGTACAAATGCAGGCAGTGCCATCAGCGCCTGGAGAAGATCCAGAGTTTCAGTGCGCCACCGGAGAAAGTTTGTCCAACGTGCGGCGGAGAACTCGAGCGGGTGATCTCCGCCCCGGCAATCCAGTTCAAGGGCGCTGGGTGGTATGTGAACGACTACGCGAAATCGGGCGCAAAGTCCAAGACTGCGGATGGAGCTGGCGAGAAGGCGGAAGGCAAGTCGGACACGGCCTCCGGCAAATCGGAAGGCGAGAGCAACGGCGGGGCAAAATCATCGAGCGATTCCGCCAACGGGTCGAAATCTTCGAGCGATTCAGCATCCGCCGGAACGACGAGCAGTTCTTCTTCATCGAGCGGCTCTCCGTCATCCGGCGGTTCGAGCGCAAGCGCTGCGAAACCGGACTCTTCAAAATCGTAGAGTATTTCCTTTCATTGCAGAAAGAACCCAGTGAGCTTCACGCATCTGCGGTACCCGGCTCATCTTCAGACTTCGAGAGCCGATACAATCGGGCTGTGTTTGAGTATTCGCTGGATGTGTCGGAAAGCGCATTTGATGACTGGCTGAAGACCGTGCCGGACCGCGCAGCCGTATTTGCGCTGTTCGGGCATGATGCGCAAAGCGAACCTTATATCTCGAAAACCGCGAACCTGCGGCGGCGGATGCGTCGGCTGCTTGCGCCGCAATCCGTATCCACCTCAGGAGTGGGGGTCAGCAAGCGGCTGCATCTGGGCGGACGGGTAGCGCGGCTTGAGTACTCGGAAACCGGCTCGCGATTTGCGACCTCTCTTCTGCTGCTGCGGGCGACGCGGGAATTTTACGGAGAACGCGCCAGCGAACGGCTGCATTTACGCCCGCCCGCTTTGCTGCGGATGGCATCGGAGAACCCGTATCCGCGGGTGTATGTCAGCAACCGTCTCACCCAGCGCGCGCTGGCTTCGACCTACGGACCGTTCGCTTCGCGAGCGGCAGCGGAGCGGTTTCTCGATGAGTCACTGAACTTCTTCGAATTGCGGCGCTGCACTCCGGAACTCCATCCCGACCCGGCGTTTCCGGGCTGCGTGTATTCGGAAATGAAGATGTGCCTGGCGCCGTGTTTTCGTGGCTGCACCGATGAACGGTACGCGGAAGAAGCGCAGCGGGTGCGGGAATACTTTGCGACTCGCGGCGGCCTGACGATTGCCCAGCTCGAAAAGGAGCGAGAGGCGGCTTCGGCTGCGCTGGATTTTGAGCATGCCGCGCGGCTGCACCAGCGGGTCGAAAAGATGCGGGCTGTTGCGCAGCAGGCTGCGCCGCTGGTGCGCCCGATCAGCGAGCTGGACGCGATCATCCTTCAACCGGCGGGACAGCAGGCAATCGAAACTGCGCCGGCGTCCACAAAAATAGAGAAATTATCGAACCGGGCACTTCGATCCGAAGCCACGCATGTAGCCGTTTTTCTGGTTCGCGGCGGCAGAATCCTGGGACCCCGATTCTATTCAGTGGAAGGGATGCGTCATCCGAATGAGCGCGCCGGTTCCACTTCTCTGTTCGCCCATCCCACACTTCTGGAACCAACACCGCTGGAAGCGCCGCCTGCGCCGGGGACGGCCAAGCTGCCGCGCGGCCAACTGGAACAGCGGCTGCAGGCAGTGTTGGATGAGTTGGAAACTCAAGCGCACGGCAGTCGATTGCCGCCCGGTGAGCTAAGCGAGTATCTGTCGCTGCTGGCCCGCTGGTACTATCGTCCGCTAGCGCAGCGTACCGGAGAGATCTTTTTTCGCGAAGAGCGGGGCGATTTTCCGCTCTCCCGTGTTCTGCGTGGCATCTCACGGGTATTTTGCGGGCAAAAAGATATTCAGGAGACAGCCAGTGGCATGGCTTGATTCAGATTGTTTGACCTTACCGGCTTTCTATCTCGAAGAAGCGTCCGTGGTAGAAAGGCTGTGAACCCAGGTCTTAAAAGCGAGACCTGGGGCACCCATCTCCGATAGTCTGGCCCAAGCTAAATGACTCTCCTTCCCGATACTGAAATCGTTAAATTCCGTCTCTCCGATTCCTCCTCAGGTTGGGGCCGGTGGCGGGTTCGGCTGGAAGTATTGGTGGCAGCTGCGGCTGTGGCTGAGATTGTGCTTTTTCTGGTCGCCAGCCTGAGCCGACTGCGCTACGCATTCCCATTGGAGCAACTGGAAGGCCCGATGCTGCTGGGCGCCGAGCGGGTGGCGCAGGGGCTGCCGTTGTACGTCCGGCCAAATTTTCACTTCATCCCCTACATGTACGCGCCCGCATATTATTACGTTTCCGGATGGGCGGTCCGGCTGCTGGGTCCGAGCTTTCTGGCGTTACGGCTGATCTCATTACTGAGCACTTGCGGGGCGTTTGCGATCATTTATGCGCTCGTTTTGGTGGATACGGGGGGCTCGCGAAAACGAAGGCATCTCGCCGCATTCGCAGGAGCTGCGCTGTACGCCTCGGCCTTCCCGTGGACGCGCGGCTGGTTCGATCTTGGGCGGCTTGATTCTTTTTACATTTTTCTGCTGCTGCTGGCGTTGTTGTGCACACGATTGAGTGAGTCGCGGCTCAATCCGGTTATTGCCGCCGTCGCATGGACACTAACATTTCTGGCGAAACAAACCATCTTTCCGGTCGCGCTGATTCATGCTTTGCTACAACTGGAAGCGGCCGCGCCGGATGCTGCTGGGTGCAGGAAGTTTTCTCCTGCTTGTGGCCATCAGCACGGGGGTGCTGAATTTTTCTACGCGCGGCTGGTTCCGCTTCTATACCTTTACCGTTCCGCACGCCAATGCGGACCTGCTGGCCCGTCCGGCTGTTTTCTTTATCTTTTCGCAATTGATTGCACCCTTTGGAATTGCGATGCTGATCGCGGCTGTTGCATATCTTCTTCCTCTAGCCACAAAAGACGCGGCTAGGATGGAGCACCCCATTTTCGACGACGCGGAGCTTTTATCTGCTGGCCGCGATCTCTACCTTTGGCCTCTGCTGGTTTCTGCAGGCCCATGCGGGCGCAACCTTGAACACCGCGATGCCGATGTATGCGGTGCTCGCCGCGATTTTTGGGATTTCCTTCGGGCGCATCGACAGCTCGCTCGCACTCGAAGGCGGCCGGGAGCCAACTCGTGCGCTGCTGCTGGCAATCGTGATTATTCCGCTCGTCAGCTGGGTTTACAACCCGCGCGATTTCGTTCCTCACCCCTATGTCGCCAGCTCGGAAAACCAGCTGGTCGCGTGGGTACGCATGTTTCCCGGCGATGTATTTCTCCCCAGCCATCCGTATGAGGCGGTTTTGGCGGGCAAGTCCTGGCGCCCGGACGTCGCCGCGCTGCATGATGCGCTGCGGCCTGACATGCCGCAGATTCATCAGCAGGTGCTGGAAGAAATTCGAACTGAGATTGATGGAGAGAAATTTGACGCGATTGCATTCGATGGCATGCCGGCCCAGACTCTCGCCGAGGAGACATGGCTGCCGCGTGACCTGGAAAATCACTATCCAATCCTGGGCATGGTGCCGGGAGGCGACGTGGGCAATCCATTTACTCCGCACCCGGTGTATTTTTTGTTGCCCTGCCGGGAGCAGGCGCGGGCCGTTGCCGCAGGATGGACGCTGTTGCGGACTCGTGGGCCAATTCCCTGCCCGCAGTAATCTATCCCGCTCCGCTGATAGACTAAAAACACCGTGGTGGAGCTTGTACCTTCGATTCTTTCCGCCGACTTCGCGCATTTGGCTGAGCAGATCCAGGCCGCCGAACGCGGTGGCGGAACTGTCATCCATCTGGATGTGATGGATGGCCATTTCGTGCCCAATATCACCATCGGACCGCCGGTCGTGGCCTCCGTTCGGAAAGCGACGAAGCTCCCGCTCGATTGTCATCTGATGATCGAGAATCCGGACGAGTTTATCCCCGCGCTGGCCGATGCGGGGGCAAACTGGGCGAGCGTGCACTATGAGGCCTGCCGGCATCTGCATCGCTCGCTGGAGTTGATTGCGCAGCACGGAATGCGGCCGGCGGTGGTCATCAATCCCGCAACTCGCGTGGATCTGCTGATCGACATTCTACCTATGGTGCACCACGTTCTGGTGATGAGCGTGAATCCGGGTTTCGGCGGGCAGAACTTCATTCCGTTTTCGCTGGGTAAGATACGGCGGCTATGCGCACTGCGCGAGGAGCTTGGGTTTAGATTATCGCGTGGAAGTCGATGGCGGCGTGGCCGAAGATACGATCGTCGCAGGTGGTAGAAGCGGGCGCGGACCTGCTGGTGGCCGGCAATGCGATCTTCGGTGAGGGGAATGCGGAAGAAAATGCGCGCAAGCTGCTGCGTACAGCGCGCCTTGCGGCCGGTGAATCCTTGCCTCGACCCGGCAAATGGGCCAATAATTCTAAGCAGCCGGAGAATCGCAGACGTCCGGCTGCCATAGCCAGACGCAACCGTCTGCGGAGGGTGAAGTAGTCATGAGTTGTTTTCTGAAGCGTACATTCCATCGTTATGGCACGTTCTGTCTGCTGGCCGCACTGGGCGGAAGCGTAGCTCACGCGGGAATTTTTCATCACAAGAGCAAGCCGCTTTCGCAAAAGGACGATGCACTTGCCAGCGTCGCCTCCCAGCAGCCCGACAAGGAATTGTTTGACCGCGCCATGGTGGCGCTGAAGAAGGGCAAGTTCGACATTGCCCGGCTGGATTTGCAAACGCTGCTGAATACCTATCCTGAATCCGAATACGCGATGCGCGCCAAGCTGGCCATCGGCGATACCTGGTACAAGGAGGGTGGAACGGCAGCCCTGCAGCAGGCCGAAGAGGAATATAAGGACTTCATCACGTTTTTCCCGGATAAACCGGAGGCCGCCGAAGCGCAGATGAAAGTGGCGGACATTTACTACAAGCAGATGCAGAAGCCGGACCGCGACCCTACCAATGCCGTCCGTGCGCAGGAAGAATACCGGGCGATGATCCTGCAGTATCCCGACTCAAGCCTGATTCCGCAGGCCAAGCAACGTTTGCGGGAGGTGCAGGAAGTTCTGGGCGATCATGAATTTGCGATCGGAGCCTTCTACCAGACGCGGATGAACTACGCCGCTTCGATTGCCCGCCTGCAATCCATCATCGATAGCTATCCCGTGTACAGCCGTGTCGATGAGGCATTGATTGACGTCGGGGATGCATATGCAGCACAGGCGCGCAACATCGATCATCTTCGCCTGGATCCAGCGGCCAAAGAGCGACTGAAAAAGCTGTTTATCAGCCGCGCTTCCCACGCTTATGATCGCGTCATTCTGGAATATCCGATGGCGCCCCACGCCGATGATGCCCGCGATCGGCTGGAGGCGCTCGGTCAGCCCGTACCCCAGCCGAACCAGCAGGAACTGGCAGCCAGCTCCGCGATTGAACAAAGCCGGGCTCCGGTCAACCTGAAATACAGAACGGTTCTATTGATTACCGCGCGACCTTCGGTAGTCCAGGCGGCCCGGGTCGGCGAACCCAGCCTTTCCGATTCGACACAGATCATCGCTCCGGCGGTGGTGAAGGAATCGATGGCCGATGTGCAATGGGCAGTCAAGCCGGATGGCAAACCCGCACCCAGCCTCCCCGGCGCTAACAATAACGTGAGCACCCTCGGCACACTGGCGAGCAACGGCAGCACTCAACCTTCGGCATCAGCAACGGGTGCGTCCAATGCTCCGGCTGCGAACGCAGCGGGAAATGCACTCGAAATGCATGATATTTCCGGCGACAACAATGTGAACGGCGGTGTAGTCGATTCAAATGGCGCCAATACCGGTACGGGTGCGGGAGCGCCAGAGAATGCGGTGCAACCTCCTGCAGGGGCGGTACCCAATACAGGCAATCCGCCGGCGCCCGCGGTTCCGGCGGTCCCCGTCAACGCCAATGGGCAGCCTGCCGTGTGGCCTTCGGCCACGAAAGACAACGGCGGATTGCCAACCGTCGCGCCCAAAGACACGGCCCCGTTGCCAGCGCCAAGCAAGGCGGCGGAAGCCCCCGCACAGGTGAATGACGTCACGCCGAGCGCACATCCGGAGAACACTGTCGGCCAGAATACCGCTACAACCGGCAAGAAAAAGAAGAAAAATCCGAAGCCGAAATTCACCGGCAATGAGGAATCGTCGAGTACTCACAAGAAGAAAAAAGGCTTGCACAAACTCTTCTAGACCGAATTCGTCAGAACTGGCGGAGGTACGTTGGGACATTCACGGCTTTGGACTCCATCTCTGCTGCGCAGCTTGTTGGGCGTGTTTCTCCTGACTTTGTTTCTGGGGTGGAGCGTGAACGCCCAGCAAGTCGCTAAACATGCAATGAATCCGGAGGTTCCGCAAACTCCTGAAGTTCATGCCGACCACCGGGTCACGTTTTATTTTCCCGATCCAGGCGCGAAGAGTGTAGAACTGGTTCTCGGCGGCGTTGCCCATCCGATGCCCATGGAGAAAAACAGCGAAGGCCTGTGGAGCATCACAGTCGGCCCATTGGAACCTGAGATTTACTCCTATCAGTTCCAGGCCGACGGAGTTTCGCTGCTCGACCCCGCCAATCCGACGATCGTTCCGAATCTGCGATCGCCGTCCAATTCATTTGAGGTCCCTGGCCCCACGCCAGAGATGTGGGATGTGCAGGATGTCCCGCATGGAATCTTGCACCGTCACTTTTATCAATCCGCAATTATCGGCGACCAGCGCGATTACTTCGTATACACTCCACCGGGGTACGACCCACGCGCGGATACGAAATACCCTGTGCTTTACCTGCTGCATGGCTACACCGACGATGCGCAGGGCTGGACAGCGGTGGGGCGGGCGAATGTCATTCTGGATAATTTGATCGCCCAAGGCAAAACGCGGCCCATGCTGATCGTGATGCCGCTCGGCTACGGCGCGCCGGAGATTGTGACCGGCCCGCGTGCCGATTTCGAAGACAAGCCGCTGCGCCAGAGGAATTTCGACCGGTTCACGCAGGCCCTGCTGACGGAAGTAATACCGCAGGTGCAGTCGATGTATCGCGTTTCCACGGATCGCAATGATCGTGCCATTGCCGGACTTT
This sequence comes from uncultured Acidobacteriota bacterium, assembly GCA_963823295.1. GTDB lineage: Bacteria > Acidobacteriota > Terriglobia > Terriglobales > Acidobacteriaceae > JAKAAZ01. The sequence continues at coordinate 70,352 of CAWGLF010000009.1, read as the reverse complement.
CGATGGGCGGCGCGGAAAGTCTACTGACCGGGCTGAACCATATCGACACGTTTGCCTGGGTTGGATCGTTCAGCGCCGGCGGACTTGATCCGGATTTCAGCGGAGATTTTCCATCGCTGAACGCGCAGAGTGCGGCCCAGTTGCGGCTGCTGTGGATTGCCTGCGGATCGAATGATCGTTATGTCGGCAAGACGCCGTTGATCACGGCCAACCGGAACCTGGTCGCATGGCTTCGGTCGAAAAACATTCCAGTCACTTTCGTCGAAACCCCGGGGATGCACGAGTGGCCCGTGTGGCGCGATAATCTGATCCACTTTGCGCCGTTATTGTTTCAGCCGAAGTAGCCTTAGCATCATCCGTCCGTACGAATGCGCTGTGCTATCGTGAAATTTGGCTGGATGTGTTTGCCTCCGGTCCTTCCCAACATGCCCCGCGATCTCCCCAAAGCCTACGATCCCACTGCCATTGAAAACTGCTGGGCAGAGTACTGGGTGCGCGAGCAGATTTTTTCAGCTCCTACGCCTGACCCTGCTGCCCCCCATGGCCGCGTGTTTTCGATGCTGCTGCCTCCGCCGAACGTCACCGGCCGGCTCCACATGGGGCACATGCTGAACCAGACGGAAATGGACATCCTGACCCGGTGGCATCGCATGCGCGGCGAGCTGTCGGTGTGGGTTCCGGGCACGGATCACGCCGGTATCGCGACCCAGATGATGGTCGAGCGGCAGCTGACCAACGAAGGAAAAACCCGTCAGCAGCTGGGCCGCGAAGCCTTCGTCGAGCGCGTGTGGGAATGGCGCAAAGAATACGGCGGCGCGATTTTGGACCAGATGAAGCGGCTGGGCGCGAGCGTCGACTGGTCGCGCGAATACTTCACCATGGACGAGCGGCTCTCGTTTGCGGTGAAAGAGGCGTTCGTCCGCCTGTATGAGCAGGGACTCATCTATCGCGGCGCTTACATTGTGAACTGGTGCCCGCGATGCCAGACGGCCATCAGCGATCTCGAAGTGATTCACGAAGAGCAACAGGGCAAGCTGTACGAGATTCGTTATCCGCTGGCTGACGGAAGCGGCAGCGTCACGATTGCCACCACGCGGCCGGAGACTATGCTGGGCGATGTAGCCGTGGTGGTGAATCCGAACGACAGCCGATACACGCACCTGCATGGAAAGAAGCTGCGGCTGCCTTTAACGGAGCGGGAAATTCCCGTCATTGCGGACGAGTGGGCCAATCCGGAGTTCGGAACCGGCGCTGTCAAAGTGACGCCCGCACATGACGCGAACGATTTCGCCATCGCGCAGCGGCATAAGCTGACGCCGCTGGTCGTGATGGATGAGACCGCGCACATGAATGCGGCGGCGGGAGTGTATGCGGGCCTCGATCGTTATGAGGCGCGAAAGCGAATTCTTGCCGATCTGGATGCACAGGGTTTGCTGGCTGGAGTGAAAGATCATGTGAACTCCATCGGCAAATGTGATCGCTGCAAGACGGTCGTCGAGCCGCGGCTTTCGACGCAATGGTTCATCAAAATTCAGCCGCTCGCGGATAAGGCCATTGAGGCTGTGGAGAGCGGCGCGATTCGATTTACGCCGGAGCAATATAAGAAGACGTACTTCGAGTGGATGCGAAACATCCACGACTGGTGCATCTCGCGCCAGCTCTGGTGGGGCCATCGCATTCCGGCCTGGCACTGCGCGAAGTGCAAAGAAATCACGGTTGCGCGGGAGACACCCGCGAAATGCGCCCACTGCGGCAGCGCCGATCTGACGCAGGAGACGGACGTGCTGGATACCTGGTTCTCCTCCGGCCTGTTGCCGTTCACCGTCTTCGGCTGGCCGGAGCGGACACCGGATCTGGCGGCTTTTTATCCGACGCAGTTGCTGGTCACGGGCTTCGACATTCTGTTCTTCTGGGTGGCGCGCATGATCATGCTGGGCTGCCATTTCATGCTCGACATGCCCATGCCGGATGGAAGCCCGCGCGCGTTGAAAGATGCGGTGCCCTTTCGAGAGGTCTACATTCACGCCCTGGTGCGTGATGCCGATCGCCAGAAGATGTCGAAGACCAAGGGGAACGTCATCGACCCGATCGAAATCATCCAGCGGTATGGAACGGATGCGGTCCGGTTCACGCTGGCGTCGATGGCCTCGCCGGGAACGGATATTGCCTTCAGCGAAGCGCGCACGGAGGGCTATCGCGCATTCGCGAACAAGATTTGGAACGCAGCACGATTCATCTTTATGCAGATGGAGCGAGCGAAGGAGGCAGGGATTGAGGTTGACCTGCATCTCGATAGCCGCTACAGAGACTCGCCTCGCAAGAAGACGCATCCGCTCGAAACACGCTGGATCGTCTCCGGCTTAAACCGCTGCGCTGCCGATGTAAACCAGGCACTTGCTAATTATCGTTTCGACGACGCGGCAAATCTCATCTATCAGTTCTTCTGGGGAGAGTTCTGCGACTGGTATCTGGAGATCGTCAAGTTCCGGCTCGATTTCAGCGAGCTGCCGACAAGATGCCGCGACCCACCGCTTCTTCACCACATTGCTCGTCTTTGAAACGGCGCTGCGCCTGCTCTCGCCGTTCATGCCATTTCTCACAGAAGAAATATGGCACGCGTTGTATGAGGAGCCGGACCCCTCAATATCGATCGCTCTGGCGCAATATCCAGAGGAATTTCGATAGGATTCACAGCCAGTTGAATCGGCGATGGCGATGCTGCAATCCGCAGATTATCGTCAATATCCGGAATCTGCGCAAGGAGAGAATGGTATCGGAGCGAAAAACCGGTTCCGGTTTGGCTGTACGCTGCCGACGGAGACCCGCCAGGCATCGCTCGCGAACAATGCGGATTTGTGCGGCGGCTGGCGAGAGTCTCCGCACTTCGCATTTCCGAAGCTCCCCTGATCGCTCCAGGAGTTCGCCAGAGGCGCAGGCACATATCAGCTTCGACGATCGTATTGACTACGAAAAGCCTGTCGATATTCCCGCGGAACGCGAACGCCTGATCAAGGATTTGGCGAAATTCGAGAAAGAAATGGAATCGAAACAGACACAGTTACAAAACGAGGGATTTCTCGCCAAGGCTCCGGCCAAAGTGGTTGATGGCCTGCGCGCACGCGCCGGAGAACTGACTGTGCTGATCGAAAAGACGCGGGACGCGCTCGATGCACTCGACGCAGTTGGGAGCCGGTAAGCGATGGACTGGAAAACAAAGCGGGTCACCGCCATTCTGGAACAGTCGCTGATCGAAGACAATGCCACGCACGATGCCACGACCGAGCTGACGCTCGATCCGAAGCTGCCCGCTTCGGCGACGGTGCTGGCGAAGCAGGATTGCATTCTGGCAGGCTGGGATGCCATTCCTCGCTTTCTGGAGGTGTTTCGCAAACTCGACCAGACCTCGACGCGGCGCTTCGATGTGGTGCGACATCCCGAGGTTTTCGATGGAGTGCGAATCCGCAAAGGGCAGGCGATTGCGGTCATTCGCAGCGATGCGCGGACGATCCTTGCATGCGAGCGGGTGATACTGAACCTGCTGCAGCGGATGTGCGGAATTGCGACCGAAACGCGGAAGTATGTCGATGAGGTTGCAGGAACAGGGGCGCGAATTCTTGACACGCGGAAGACGGTGCTGGGGCTGCGGATGCTGGATAAATATGCGGTGTGCTGCGGCGGCGGCCATAATCATCGCATGGACCTGGCCGACGGCGTCCTGATCAAAAATAATCATATTTCCCTGGGCGGAGGAGTCTCCCAGGTGCTGGCACGCGCCCGGAAGCGGCGAAAACCTAACCAGAAGATCCAGGTGGAAGTGCGCTCCATGGAAGAGCTGGAAAACGCTCTCGACGGCGGGGCGGACTCTCTGCTGCTGGACAATATGACGCCGGCGGAGGTGAGGCAGGCGGTCCGCTTTGTCCGCAAACGGCACACCAAAATACCGATTGAAGCCTCCGGGGGCATGACGCTGGAAACAGTGCGAAAGTATGCGCTGACCGGTGTGGATTACATTTCTGTGGGAGCCTTGACACACTCTGTGGTGGCCATTGATTTGAGCATGCGGGTCACTGCGGAAATATTTTGAGACACGTGCGCGCATGATCGATCTGCTGCATCCCGACGCTTTGGAATCCGCTCTGCGAGGCACGATTTTCGCAGGCAAGCTGCAGATACTTCCAACAATCGATTCCACCAACTCCTATGCCATGCAGCAGGCCGCGCAAGGTGCGGCGCACGGGGCCGTGTACGTAGCCGAAGAGCAAACCGCCGGGCGGGGGCGCGGGGCGCACACGTGGCATTCGGAGCCGTATGCGGGACTTTACATCAGTATTGTCCTGCGTCCACAGATAGCTCCGGCGGATGCACTGTGGATATCTCTGGCAACCGGACTGGCTGTTCAGGCGGCAATCGAAAATGTAACTGCTTTGGTTGCAGATATCCGCTGGCCCAACGATCTGCTGCTGAATGGCCGCAAATTCGCGGGCATTTTGACCGAAATGAATGCGGAAGTGACCCGGGTGCGCTACGCCGTCGCCGGAATCGGGATCAACGTGAACCATAGTCGCTTTCCGGCGGAGCTGCGAGAAACCGCGACATCCTTGCGCCTGGAAACAGATCGGCCCGCAGCTCGTCAGGACATATTGATTGCTGTGCTGCAGGCGATGCACTCGGAAATCGAACCTCTCATGCAGCCCGGTACTTTCGCCGCGGCGATCCGCAGCATACTGACGCGCATTGAGAAAAAATCAACCTGGGTTTACGGCAAACAGGTCTTTGTCGACGAGGGCGAAGGATACACTGGCGTCACGGCGGGACTGGACGCACGCGGGTTTCTGCGCGTTGAAACAAAGGCCGGGCTGCGCACCGTTTTGTCCGGCGGTGTTCGCGAGGCGAAAGATTGAGGAAACGATGCTGCTGGTTCTGAACGTCAATAACACGAATACTGTGATCGCGCTTTATCCGTTGTCGGAGCAGCGTACCGGCGAGCTGCTTGCGACCTGGCGCATCAGTACGCGGCATGCCCAGACGGCGGATGAATATGGCATTCTGATCCGCAACCTGCTCGAGACCGAGGGCGTGGACAGTAAAGCAATCAGCGGCATCGTGATCGCCTCGGTGGTTCCCCCGATTGATTGGATCCTGCGCCAGTTTTGCGAACGCTATTTCAATCACAAGCCGTTGTTTATCGAGCCCGGAGTGAAAACCGGGCTGCCGATCCTGACCGATCATCCGGGAGAAGTAGGCGCCGACCGCGTGGCGAATTGTGTGGGCGCATTCCACCTGTATAAGGGACCGACGATCGTGGTGGATTTCGGCACGGCGACCAACTTTGACGTTGTCTCCAGGCAGGGAGAATTTCTTGGGCGGCGCCATCGCTCCGGGGATGAATGTTTCCGCGGAAGCCCTTTTTGCGCGCGCGGCGAGGCTGCCGCGCGTGGAGATCAAACGGCCTCCGAAGGTGATTGGCACAAACACGGTCGACAATCTGCAGATCGGACTGTTCTACGGCCATATCGGACTGGTGGATGGAATTCTGGAACGCATGATCGCGGAGCTTGGGCCGGAAACGAAGTGCGTGGCCACGGGGGGACTGGCGCGGCTGATCGCCGGTGAATCGAAATATATCTCCGAGGTGAACGAAACCCTGACGCTGGAAGGATTGCGCATTATTTATGAACACAATCTTTCCGCCGGGCCGCGTCAGCGCGCGCGGCAACCGCACAACAAGCAAGAGGCATGAGCCGACGCCTTGCAAAATTATTTCAACTTCTTTACGGAAATCGAAGAACATTTCCAGCGCCGCCGCGGCACTCTGCTGATGTTGTCCACTCTGGACTGGGCGCTGATCGCTACCTGGCAGGAGGCTGGGTTTCCGCTGGAGGCCGTGCTTGTCGGGCATCGACTCCACCTTCGACAAGTACGCCGCGCGCCAGACGAAGGGCCGTGCGCGCCGCATCAACGGGCTGGCATATTGCTCGCAGGAAGTGCTTCGCGCGGTTGAGGACATGCATGAGGCCGCCGTGGGCGCGGGGCGAAAAAAACCACTAACTCCGGAGGAAAGTGGGTTCGAAGCGGCGCGCATCGGCGCGTATCTCCGCAGCGCAGCCGCGCAGTTGCAAGGAGTTTCTGTTCCGCCGGAGATGCAGCCTGTGTTGGCGCAGGCTGCGGCCAAGCTGGGCGAGCTTGCCGAATCAATCGAGGGCAGCAGGGAAAACGAGAGCAAGACTCCAACCATTGAGGCTCTGGAACGGCACTTGCTGGTTCTTGAGGATCAGCTTTTTGCCGCGCTGCAAGCCTTCACGCCGGCGGAAAAGCTGGTCGAGTACCGCGAGCAGTCGGCGCGGGAGCTGGCCCCATATCGCAGCCGGTTGCAGACGACGCAAATCCGCCAGATCGAACAACAGTTTCTACGCCGCTGTCTGTTTGAGCAGTACCAAATGCCTCGGCTGAGCCTTTTCTACATGCGCCAGACATGAAACTCACGATCGAAAAGATCATTTATGGCGGTCAGGGCCTGGCGCGGATTCCGGCGGAATCCGGTCCGCGGAGCGGGATGCGTATCTTCGTTCCGTTCACGTTGCCGGGAGAATTGGTGAAAGCAGAAATTGCGGAGGAGCATCGCGGATATTGCGTGGGCGATGTACGGCAGATCGAGCGGGCTTCGGAGTACCGCACCTCTCCACCCTGCCCGTGGTTTGGGATCTGCGGCGGTTGCCAGTTGCAGCACGGAGCTTATGCGTACCAGGTGCGGTTGAAGCGCGAGATTCTGGCGGAAAGTCTCACTCGCGCGGGCATCCGCGATTTGCCTGAGATTTCTACATTAGTGGGAGAGCCGTTTGCCTATCGCAACCGCGTCCGCCTGCGGGTCCGGACCCAGCCGGAGTTTGCCATTGGGTATCGCCAGGCGAAATCGCATCGCATCACAGCGATCGATCATTGCCCCATCGCTTCGCCCCTGCTGCAACACTGCATCGCGGCGGTGCGAACGCTGGGAATGCGAACCGAAGTTCCAGTGGACACGCAGGAGATAGAATTTTTCACCAATCATGATCAATCGGAACTCCTGCTGACGCTATGGACGGGACGGCGCTCGAACTTTGATGCAGATTCTTATACGGTATTTTTTACGAAGCTGCAGACAGAAATTCCGCAACTGGCGGGCGCGGCTGTGGTGGCGGCGTTGGGCGAAAAAGATGAGGATCGCTCTCCGAAGCCGCTACTGCAATGGGGACGTCAGAATCTGCTATATCGCGTGGCGGGGTGCGATTATTCCGTCAGCCTGGGATCGTTCTTCCAGGTAAACGCCACGCTGCTCGATGGCTTTGTCGACGCAGTCACGCGCGGAGAAAATGGCGCGACCGCGTGGGATTTATATGCCGGCGTGGGGCTATTTTCGCTTGCTCTGGCAGAAAGCTTTCAGCGCATTCTGGCGGTCGAATCGAATCCGACTGCGGGCAAAGATTTTCGCAGGAATCTCGAAGGCAAACAGGCCGCATTGGTTGGTTCCACTACGATGGACTTTCTCCGAAAGGCGCAGCGGAGAGAACCGCCTCCCGATCTTGTTCTGCTCGATCCGCCTCGCGCCGGGGCAGGCCCGGAAGCCTGCCGTCTGCTGGCTCAGTGCAAGGCGAGACGCATTGTTTATGTCTCCTGCGATCCGGCAACGCTGGGCCGCGATCTTGCCGCATTGATACAATCCGGCTACCGCCTTCTTTCACTGCAGCTGGTCGATATGTTTCCGCAAACGGGACACCTGGAAACGATCGCAAAGCTCGAGGGATAAGTTCGCGGTTTAACCATGGCTCTCCCCGCCCCCCCGACGGAGACATCGAAGCCGCCGCGCCGCCTGCGCGGATATCAACCTGCGCCGTTGCGCGCAACGCGACACAGGCTGGCCCGCGAGCGATTGACGTTTGCTGCCGCGCCCATGCTGCTGGCTGCGATCGCCATGTCGCTGGGAATTATCGATGCGCGCTGGGTCTGGCATCCTCCTCTGGTTCCGCTTCTTGGTGCTCTACTGGCATTCGGCCTGACACTGCTCGCGATTCGACGCGCGGAACGCGTGGTATTGCTTCCACTGCTGATGCTCTGGTTTGCCACCGGCCAGTTCTGCGCGTTTGTCGCTCCGGTGCACGCGCCTTCCGGGCTGCTGTTGCAACTCGCCGACGGCTTGCAGCGAAACGTGACCGGAACGGTGATTGCGATTCATTCCCCGCGCATTGAAGTCAGGAGCGCCCCGTTCGGCGGAGAGGAAAAGACCGAGTGGACGCAGCAGATTGATTTCTCGCTGGATCATGTCGAGGACTTTACCGCCGATCGCGACTGGCAGGCCGCGGTTAACGGCGGTCTGCGGCTAACGATGTATGCGCAGGCGGGCGAGAATATGCCGCAGCTTCACTGTGGCGAACGGCTTCGGATGAACCTGCGCTTTCATACGCCAGAGCGTTATCTCGATCCCGGCGCGTGGGATTATCCGGCTTACCTGGAGCAGCACGGCATCGCTGTTCTGAGCAGTACGGATGCGAATGGAGTCGGCGTTTCCCCGGGCAAAGGCCATGCGACGCTCGCATGTCTGGCGACAGCGGCGCAGACGTGGGCGGGCGCGCGGCTGGATCGCATCGTCAGCCTTAGCGCTTCTCATCGATGGCTGCCGCAAGGGCTGCGGCTGAGTTCGCAAGACACCGGTGTGCTGGCCGCGATGCTGTTCGGCGATCGAACGCGCCTGCAACACACGATGCGGACCGCTTTCGAGCGCACTGGTTCTTTCCATCTGCTGGTCGTCTCCGGGCTGCACATCACCATCATCATTGGCATCATTTTCTGGCTGGCGCGGAAGCTGCGGCTGGGCCAGTTGCCGGCGACGATAGTGGCGCTGTCGCTGGCGCTGCCGTATGCGTTTCTAACCGGCTTTGCGCCGCCCGTGCAGCGCGCTCTGTGGTTGAGCGCGGTCTATCTGGTCAGTCGAATTCTGTATCGAGAGCGAGCCGCGCTGAACGCGATAGGGATTGCGGCTCTAGGCGTGCTTGCGGCCAGACCTTCGGCGTTGTTTGATGCCAGCTTCCAGATGACGTTTCTGGCCGTGCTGGTCATCGCGGGCGTGGCTGCGCCCATCATCGAGTCCACCATCGCGCCGTATCTGCGGGGCGTCCGGTTGCCGCGCCAGTTCTCGCTGGACCCTTACCTGCCGCCGCGAGTCGCGCAGATGCGAGTCGCATTACGGATGCTGGTCGGAGGACTGCGACCGCTGATTGGTTCCCGCTGGGCATGGTGGCTTCCCTTTGGCGCGGTGCGGTGGGGCTTGCGATTTACTGAGGCGTTGATCGTGGCGCTGGTGGTGGAACTGGCGATGGTGCTTCCGATGGCGGTATATTTTCACCGCATCACGCTGGTGGCGCTCCCGGCGAATCTATTGGGATTGCCTATGCTCGCGGTTTTGTTGCCGATGGCGCTGCTGACGTTTCTACTCGGCTGCATTCATCCGGCTTTGGCTGTGCCCGTCGGTTCTCTTACAGCGCTGGCTCTGCATGCCATTTCCTGGCTGATCCATCTTTTTGGCAATCTTTCCGCCGCGGGCCTGCGCACGCCCGATCCGCCCTTGTGGTCTGTCTACTGCTTCGCCGCCGCATGGATCGCGGCGCTGTGGATGGTTCGCATCAATCAGCGCTGGAGGAAGGCTGCGCTGGCGATGGTCTTTGTCTGCTCCCTGCTGGTGCTGTGGCCGGTCCATCCCAGCTTCCATAAGGGAGTGCTGGAGGTGACGGCGATCGATGTCGGACAGGGAGATTCTCTGCTGATCGTCGCACCTGATGGACGCACTTTGCTGGTGGATGCAGGAGGGCCTATCGGCGGCCCTCGCAGCAACGAATCGCAATTTGATATCGGCGAGGATGTCGTATCGCAATATCTCTGGCGCCGTCACATACGCCGTCTCGACGTCGTCGCGCTGACCCACGCCCATAGCGATCACATGGGAGGAATGCCGGCGGTGCTGCGCAATTTCCATCCCCGGGTGCTTTGGGTGGGCAATAATCCGATGATCCCGGAATATCGCGCGCTGTTGTCGCTGGCCAGTCAGGAACGTATTCCCGTTCAACGAATGATTGCCGGAGAGCGCTTTCTCTTTGGCGGCACGCATGTTCGCATCCTTGCGCCCGCTTCGAATTATCGACCTGGACTGCGCGCGTCCAATGACGATTCTCTGGTCATGCGCATTCGATATGAAAAGACTGCCGTTCTGCTCGAAGGCGATGCCGAAGCTCCGATAGAAGAGCGCATGGTGAGCACCGAACCGCTAGCCGCGGGCTTGCTAAAGGTCGGCCATCACGGCAGCAACACATCGACTATCCCGGAATTTCTCGCCGCTGTTCATCCCACGTATGCAGTCATTTCCGTGGGACGGCACAATCCATTCGGACATCCGCGCGTATCGGTATTGGATGAGCTGGGAGCGGCTCACGTCCGCGTGTATCGCACGGACACACTTGGGCTGAGCAGCTTTCTGCTGAATGGGGCGACCATACAGCCGGTGCGCTGAACTGCTATTTGTTGCTGGCGCGGGTAAGGCGCATAGTGATCGTGCCCCAGAAAAGCCGGGCGCGCACCTGCACCGGCAGATGCTGCGCGTCGTCGGAATACCAGATCAAAATGCTTCCGCGATTTTTCACCACTCCGGCATCCGCCGTCGGCTGTACACGGATAGTGGAGAAAGTTCCTGCCGGAGTGACGATCTTTTCTTTTGCCTCCACTTTCATGGTCACGGCGATAACCTTGCCGCCGTCCGCAAGCGGAAACTGCAGGTCGTGGCCGACCTGCAAAGGCTGCGAGGCCACGTAGAAAATCCCGGATAGCACATCGGTCACGCAGGCTGGAATGGGAGACGTCTCTATCTTTGAGGTTCCGGTGACAAGATTTTTTTCGCTCAATTTTTGCAGATGATTTGCGTAATCGAGCTGCATCAGCCCGGTGTGCCGGCGGCGACCTTCCTGAATCTGCTTGCGGTATTCATACGAGCATCCGGTCTGCCGGTTGAAGACGCTGTCATAGCGATCGGCGACCGGGAAAAGAAGATTGACGGTCCCGATCGAGGCCGCAGTAGCGGTTACATGCTCGTTGGAACCCTCGGCCTGGAGGTGAAATGTTGCAGTGCCGGCGGGGAAAACGCGCCAGTCCACGGCATAGGTCAGGGTCTGGCTGGTCGGGATCGGGAACTCCGGAGCCGGCGGAGGAAGCGCGGGCGTTTGCGCGTGGGCCGGAGCCAACAGCGCCAGCAGAAGCAATGCAGGCACACAAACGGGGAGGAATTTTCGCATCATTCAAATCCAATGAAGAACATCAAACCAGCCTTGCCGCACGCGGCATTCAATGCCAGAAAAACATGCGCGCGACCAGAGCCAGATAGATGCAGATTGTGCCTAGAACCGAATTGTACTCGCGGTGCCGGCGATATAGCTCGAGAGAAAATGATCCGCCGATGTTGTCTCCGCGGGTTCGCAGGCGGGGCAGCAGACGCGGCACGCGCCGGGCGTAGTTTTCGTATCCGGAAAAATGGGCGCGCAAATATTCTTCTTCCGAAAGAATTACCGGCCAGTAGATCGCGAGAAAAATCAGGGCCAGCGCCAACACAATCCAAAGACTGCGCGCCGCCAGTGCGAAACCAAAAGCAATCAGGATGGACCCGAGATAAAGGGGGTTGCGCGTGTACGCGTACGGGCCGGTGGTGGCGAGTTCCATATTTTTGCGGACATATCCGGAGGCGTAGCTGCGTAGAAGAATCCCGGGCACGATCAGTATCAAGCTCGTCAGCAGCGATTCCATTGTGGGCCGTGCCAACCAGAAATAAAAGATGACAAAGAGAAAGCCGAGGGGCACGCGAATCCGCCGGGCAATCCTTTTCCATGCCAGAGAAAAGCGGTGCTGGGAATCGGACTGGCTCATGCGGAACCAAATGCGCTGCGGTGATTTCGTGGTTTCGGAGTGCTCCGCGAGAAGCTGCCGCGCCGCATAGAGAACATCTTCCACCGTGATCGTCAACAGGCCAGCTTCAGGCTCGCTCCTGCGCGCGTGATCCCGCTGACTGGAAGGATGGCGCAGTACCCGCGCAGCAGTTTCGAAAGGGACCGTTGCGCGCGGGGTCTGTAGGCCCGTAGATGCCGACCACTGGAATTCCGAGCGCCGCGGCCAGATGCAGCGGGCCCGGTATCGCCGCCGATAAACAGGCTGGCGCGGCGGGTGCACGCAATCAATCGATCGATGCTTCCGCACATCGCGAAAGCACGGGCGGCGGCATCCGCGCAGATGACTTCGGCCAGTTGCGATTCGCCTGGACCGGCATTCACCACGGTCGCATATCCCATCGCGGCAAGTTCGAGGGCGACGGCGGCGTAACGCTCCGCAGGCCAGCGCTTCGATCCCCAGCCCGCGCCGGGATTCATCAGCACGAATCGTTCGATGCCGCGTTCGGCCAGCCAGCGGTCGCACCAATGCTCGGCCTCGGGATCGATGGGCAATGCGGCCCGACAGTTTCCAAGATTTTGTTTCAGCGCCGCCGCGACCACTTCCCGGGCCTGTTCGACCACATGCACACCGGTGGTTTCCACCCGTTCAGCAAAGAACCGTCGCGCCAGCGGCTCCCGGGGATGGGCTTCTCCAATCATGCGCGGGGCCGCTGCCATGCGCCCGATCCAGGCGGAACGGATTGCGCCCTGCAGGTCGATACAGATGTCGTAATGCTGCGCGCGTAATTGATTCCGCACGGCTTTCATCTGGAGCAATGTCGAAACGGAAACGGGATTGCGCGCCCACTGCTTGGCGGGAACGGTATGCAGCACATCCACCACCGGCATTTGCGGACCGCGAAGACAAGGCTGCGCCGCCGAGGCAGCACACAGCAGCGGCGACCATTGCGGCTCGATCGCCCAGCCGATCCACGCAGCGGGAAGCGCCGCACGCAGCGCGGTCACCGCCGGCAATGCATGGAGAACATCTCCCATCGCGCCCAGCCGCACAATCAGGATGCGCAAGCGTTGTGATTGGGTTGGCAAACAATTATCATCGCACGTTCGCTGGGCCGGTTTGAAGCGGGCTTGTGAGCAGGGACTCCAGCAGCGCGATCGAAGCGGCTTCCTCACGCAAAGTTAATTCCAATCCGGCGATAATCACAGAGAACTCCGCTTCAAGTTCCGCGCGGAGCGGAGCGGCCAGACGCATGCTGTCTTTTTCCGTCGTGACAAAGCAGAGTGCACCGGAGCTTCTGGCTGCCTGCTTTAAGCGAAGGATGTCCTTTACGGTATAGGAGTGATGATCGCGGAATGCGATCTTCTTCTTCAGGTCGGCACCGGCTTGCTTGAGTGCCTGAAAAAATCCATGCGGATCGCCTATGGCGCAGAATGCCACTGCCGGCGAAGCGCCATCGGGGAGAACCGTCCGGCGCTCGATGATCCAAACGCGCGCGGGGTCGGTCTGGCGCATAAGCCGCAACACGCGATCTCGAAGATCGGCATCTTCTGCCCGCAATACGCAGATATCGGCCCGTTCGAGCGCGCACAGCGGCTCTCGCAGGCGTCCGGCCGGCAACATTTTGTCTTCCAGATCTGCGCGACTGCAACAGTACGATATCCACGGCGCGGGCCAGCTTGCGATGCTGAAAGCCATCGTCGAGGATGTGGATGCTACGCGGCCTTGTGGCGCTCGGATTGCTTTCAGCGAGCAGCCCCGCCTGATAGCGATCTGCGCCGACGTAAACGGAAACGCCCCGCCGGGCCATCAACAAAGGTTCATCGCCAAACTCTTCCGCCGCGTTTTCTTGCGTTGCGTGCGGAGTAACGTGCGAGACGCGCCGGCTGGTCCTGCCATAACCACGGCTGAGCACGTCTACGGACCAGCCGCGTGCTTCGAGCAGCCCGGCCAACAGCAGCACGATCGGAGTTTTCCCGGTTCCGCCGACCGATAGATTTCCCACGCTGAGGACCGGCCACGATAACCGCTTCGGCCTTGATCGTCCGAGATCGTACGACGCATTTTTCAGCCGAATGGCCATGCCGTAGAGCAGGGCAAAAGGCGACGCGAGCGGCGAGAGAATCCGCACCAGAACCGGCTTCGCGCGCGGGGGATTCATCGTGCGTCCACCGGGTGCAGAGCGGGGTCAGCGTTCTCGGCAAGAATTTTTTCGATCGCGGCGAAGCATTGTTCCGAAGCTCCCGCGTGCTCCGCATACACCTGCCGCGCCCGGGCACCCATCGCCGCGGCTGCGGGGGATGCAAGCAATTCCTGCAGAACAGAGGCTAACCGTTCCGGCGGGGTGACGCGAATGGCTTCATGCTCCAGGAGCACCGCGATCATCCCGCGAAAATTTTCGATGTAAGGTCCCATAACAATCGGCACGCCAAACTGCGCAGGCTCCAGTGGATTATGACCGCCTGCGGGGACCAGGCTTCCTCCGACAAAGGCGACAGAAGCCAGCGAGTACACCGAAGCCAGCTCCCCGACAGAGTCCAGCAGAAACACACTGCCGGGCGCAATCGGCTGGGGTGCGGGGAGCCAGGCCGATCTTCGGACCGAGCAAAACTGCGCTTGTTGAATGAGCTCGTCAACCGCGCGGAATCTCTCCGGATGACGCGGCGCGACGACCATCACGAGCTGTGGGAATTCAGAAAGCAGTTCACGAAACGCGTGGAGAAGATACGTTTCCTCGCCCTCGAGTGTGCTTCCCGCAACAATAATCTTTGCGTTGGCGGGCAGGTGCTTGCGGAGTTGCTGTGTGATTTCTGAGTCACCCGCCGCGCGCACATCGTATTTAAGATTGCCCGCAGTACGCACCGCGCCGGATGGAACGCCGATTTCCAGGAAGCGTTTTTCATCCTGGGCGGTCTGTGCCAGCACCAGGGTCAGCCGGCGAAGAAACGGTCGCCACAGCCATCGCAATGCGCGATACCGGGGCAATGAACGATCGGAAACGCGGCCGTTGACAACGATGACAGGAACCTTTGTGCGATGCGCTTCGACCAGCATTCGCGGCCACAGTTCGCTCTCCATCAGCACAAGCATGCGGGGCTGGAGACCGCGTAGATAGCGGCGCACGATCCAGGCAAAGTCGAGCGGATAGTAGAACACGCGGGAGCTGGAGAAACGCTCCTGCGCGAGTTTCTGCCCGGTACGCGTAGTGGTTGAAATCACTACCGGCAGCTTGAGATCGGCGTCATCAAGAAGCTGGATAAGCCGGCTCGCGGCGATAACTTCCCCAACCGAGACGGCGTGAACCCAGATGGTGCGACGCTGACCGACGAATTCTCGTAAAGTATGCGGTACCGCGCCCAGCCGCTGGCCGAGACCATCGCGATAACGGCCGCTCCAGATCATGCGGAGCAGCCAATAGGGTGAAGAGAGAAGAATGGCCGCAAGCAGGCCCAGGCTATAGAGCAGCATGGTAGAGAGATTTCATCTTTACAACAGTACAACCCCAGCAGCTTCGACGAATCTATTTCTACCTTACTCTTACGGAAACTGACGGGTTACTTCTCCGACGCGCGTAGCCGTTAGACTCAAGAGTAGCCTTTCTTATGACGGATATTGCTCCACGAATTCGTGTTCTCGGCGCCGGACTTGCCGGCCCGGAAGCTGCCTTGCAGGCAGCGCGCCGCGGCTGTGCTGTCGATTTATACGAGATGCGGCCGGTGCGTTCGACGGAAGCGCATCAGACCGCGGAGTTTGCCGAGCTGGTTTGCTCCAATTCCCTGAAGTCTGAAAGCGAGTACACCGCGCCGTGGCTGCTGAAACAGGAGATGCGCCGCGCCGGGTCGGTCCTGCTGAAAGCTGCCGATGCGAGTGCCGTTCCCGCCGGACATGCGCTGGCTGTCGATCGCGTGGAGTTCTCCCGGCGTGTTGCCGAGGCGATCGCCTCCGAGCCGCACATCACCGTGCATCGCGAAGAAGTAACGGCGCTCGATCCGGATGAAGGCTGGACGATTGTTGCCTCGGGTCCGTTGACTTCGCCCGCGCTTTCGGAAGCAATCGCGGAACTGACCGGCAGCGAGCATCTTGCCTTTTACGATTCCATCAGCCCGATTGTCGACGCGGAAACTATAAATATGGAGCGCGTCTACTTTGCCGCGCGGTGGGACAAAGGTACGGCGGATTACATCAACTGCCCGATGACTCCGGAGGAGTACAACCGCTTTTATGACGCGCTGCTCGCGGCTGAGTCGGTGCAGGAAAAGGAATGGGAGAAGCTGACCTATTTCGAAGGATGTCTACCCATCGAGGAGCTTGCCCGGCGCGGACGAGACACGCTGCGCTTCGGTCCCATGAAGCCGGTAGGATTACGTGATCCACGCACGGGAAAGACTCCGTGGGCGGTGGTGCAATTGCGCTGCGAAAATCTGCGTGCAGATTCTTATAACCTGGTCGGGTTTCAAAATCATTTGAAGTACACCGAGCAGGCCCGCGTGCTGCGCTTGATCCCGGGCCTGGAGAATGCGAAATTTCTGCGCTATGGACAGATTCATCGCAATACATACATTGACGCGCCGCGCCTAATGACAGAGACGCTGCAGTTGCGGGACCATCCGAGAATTCTTTTCGCCGGGCAGATTTCAGGTGTCGAAGGCTATACGGAATCGATTGCGACAGGAATGCTGGCGGGAATCTACGCGGCAGAGTTGGCGCAAGGGACGCAGCCGGAACCGATTCCGCGCTCCACCGGGCTGGGATCGCTGGTACATTACATCACGCATACGGAATCGAGAAACTTTCAGCCTGCAAACCTTACCTTCGACCTGCTCGAGCCGCTGGAAGAGGACCTTCGCCGCAAGGTGCGGGACAAACGCGAGCGGCATAAAATGCAGTGCGAGCGATCGCTGGCGGCATTTGATGGATGGTGGGAGCGTTACAAATCGGCTGAAAAATACGCAGGTCTCAGAGGCGAGGAGCCGGGCCCGGATCATTGCCGTGCCAACAGCCTAGCGTTGTGAGCGCGGTTTTCTTGCGCGTATTTTGAAGCGGATCGGCGAACCTTCAAAGCCAAATGCCTCGCGAATCTGGTTTTCCAGGAAACGCTCATAGGAAAAATGCAGCTTCACGTCTCGATCCGTAAACAACACAAACGTTGGCGGCGCGACACCGGCCTGGGTCATATAAAGGATTCGCATTCTTCGCGACATGGGCACCGGCGCGCGCTCGAAGTCGACGCGTTCCAGAAAGCGGTTCATCTGCCCCGTTCCCACGCGCTTCTCGCGTTCTGCGGCGACGCGAATCACAGTGGCGAAAACCTGCTGAATATTCTGGCCTTCCGCGGCGGAAACGAAGATTACCGGCACGTAGCTGAGGAATTTCAAGGCGTACCGTAACTGTTCCTCGAAAACTTTGCGGTCGGCTGGCGGTTTTCCGTCGCGTACGTTTCGATGTGACCAGGTCCCACTTGTTCACCACGATGACCATCGATCGGCCGCTCTCATGCGCGTAGCCGCCGATGGTGGCGTCCCCAGCAAGCACTCCCGCGGTCGCATCGATCACCAGCAGCGACACATCCGCCGCTTCGAGATGCTTGCGCGCCATTATCACGGAGAGCTTTTCCGCCATCTCGTGGGTCTTGCCCTTGCGCCGGATGCCGGCCGTATCGATGAAGCGGAATTTCTGGCCATCGCGCTCGACCAGCTCATCGACCGCATCGCGCGTGGTTCCGGCGACGGGGGAGACGATGGCCCGGGACGTCCCCGTCAGCGCATTCAGCAGCGTACTTTTGCCAACGTTCGGCCTGCCGATGATGGCGACTTTCACTTCATCCGGAGCATGCGCGGGAATCTCGGGGATATCTTCATCGGAGTTGGCTCTCCATTCCGGCTCGCTTTCCGGCTGCTCATTTTCTTCGGCAGCAACATCGTCTTCCGGCAGGACCGCGAACACCGCATTCAGCAGGTCCCCAATGCCGAGGCCATGCTCGGCGGAGACGGGCAGCATTTCCTTGAAACCCAGGCGGCGGAAGTTTTCCGCCTGCGCCAGCAGCGACTCGGCATCTATTTTGTTGACGGCCAGAAAGACCGGTTTGCCCAGGCGCATCAGAAGGCGGCCCAGTTCCAGGTCGGGCGCGACCAGTTCGGTGCGGCCATCGACGACCATCACGATAGCCGCAGCTTCATCGAATGCAACTTTGGCCTGGCGAAAGATTTCGGCGGGAATAAATTCCTGCTCCGACGGAAGAACGCCGCCGGTATCAACCATCCGCGCATGCCGTCCGCCCCATTCCACGACTCCGTAAATCCGGTCGCGGGTGATCCCCGGCTCATCCCCAACGATCGAACGCCGGGTCCCGGTAAGGCGGTTGAAGAGAGTCGACTTGCCCACGTTGGGACGGCCAACAATTGCGATCAGCGGCCATCGTGCATCCGCGGAAGACGTGCGACGACCGCGACTGCGCGCCTCGCCGTGTTTATTTTTTGTGGGAGTCATAGGATCGGAAAAGCGCTGTGCTTCCCTATTATAGAAAGGAGTAGAAACCTTCCTATTAAAGGAACGAGTGGAAACCTGCCTATTATTAGGAACAGGCGAAAACCGGAGCGCCGCCATTCTTGACATCCCATTCCCCCACCACACAGGCGACCGAGCGCAAGCTGCCGAGACTCGAAGAATTTTTCTCTCCGGGTGGAATACTGTCGCGCTCCGGGCTGCCCTATGAATACAGGCCCGGACAGCTGGAGATGGCGCGCGCCATGGAGCGCGCATTCACCGAGAAACGTCATCTGATCGTGGAAGCCGGGACGGGCACGGGGAAAACGCTGGCATATTTACTGCCAGCGTTACGTCTGGGCCAACGCGTGATCATCTCGACGGGAACGCGCAATCTGCAGGAACAGATTTATTTCAAGGACATCCCTTTTCTTGAGTCGCTGGTGGGGCCGCTGCATGTGAGCTACATGAAAGGCCGCAGCAATTATCTTTGCCGCCACAAACTTTATGCGCTGCGCGACCAGCCGATCCTGACCGGCATCGACATGGTGGACCAGTTCCGCACCATCAGCGAGTGGGAACAAATGTCGGAACACGGCGACCGCGCAGAGTTGTCCACGCTGCCCGAGAACAGTCCTTTATGGAGCCGCCTGGATGCGCGCGGGGAAGCATGTCTGGGATCATCCTGCCCGAATTACGAACCCTGTTTTATTACGCAGATGCGGCGGCGCGCGCTTGAAAGCGACATCGTCATCGTGAATCATCACCTGTTTTTCGCGGACCTGGCATTACGGCGGCAGGCGCAGAATGCGCCCGATGCGGGTGTTCTGCCGGAAGCCGCAGCGGTGGTCTTCGATGAGGCGCATGAGCTGGAGGAGATTGCCTCCAGCTATTTCGGCGTGAGCATCAGCAATCTGCGTTTTGAGGAACTCGCGCGCGACGTGGAAATTCTGCTGCGCGCGAAGCAATCTCTTTCTGCCGCGCTCAGCGCCGCTGCGCAACTGGTCCGGGAACGCTCGCGCATGCTTTTCGCAGCACTGCCGGAGCCGAAAAATGCGGAGGGGCGGATGCCCTTCGGAAATCGCGATGAGTTTCTGGAACAGTCGGGCGACGTGTACCTGGGCGTGTTGAATGCGCTCGAACGCCTGATCGGGGAACTGGAGCGGCTACGGGGCGTGGAAGAAGCCAGTGGCCTGAAAAAGCGTGCCGCCGAGCTACGCAGCCAGCTCTGTTTTCTGCTGGAGTCTACCGACCGGGGGTATGTCTTCTGGATTGAGCGGCGCAGCAGCACGGGGCTACGACAGACCATGAGCAATACGTGGCTGCAGGCGACCCCAATCGAAATCGCTTCGCTATTGACGAGCGATTTGTTTGAATCAGTGCCGTCCGTGGTACTCACCTCGGCCACCCTGACGGTGCAGGGGAACTTCGAGCACATCCGCGGGCGGCTGGGGATGACCGAGGCGCGGGAGCTGATGGTGCCCTCGCATTTTCGCTACGGAGAGCAGGCTCTGCTCTACCTGCCGCCGGAGATGCCGGACCCCCGCGAGGCCAACTTTACCAGCGCGGCGGTTGAGAAAATCTGCGAAATTTTGCAGATCACCCAAGGGCGCGCCTTCTGCCTGTTCACCAGCTACAGCCAGATGCGCCAGGTGCACGAGCAATTGCTCGCTCGCGTAGGATTCCCGCTGCTGTTGCAGGGAACGGCTCCGCGCAACGCGCTGCTGGAGGAGTTTCGTATCACACCGAATGCGGTGCTGCTGGGGACGTCATCCTTCTGGCAGGGTGTGGATGTGCAGGGCGAGCAGTTGAGCTGCGTCATTGTCGACAAGCTGCCGTTTGCTGTGCCCAGCGATCCCGTTGTGGCCGCGCGCATGAAGGCGATTGAGGCAGATGGCGGAAATCCTTTCGCGGAGTATCAGATTCCCACTGCGGTCATTGCTCTGAAACAAGGCTTTGGCCGGTTGATCCGCTCTTTGCATGATCGCGGGGTGCTGGTGCTGCTCGATCCGCGGTTGCAGCGCCAGCGCTATGGCCGCGTGTTTCTGGAGAGCTTGCCGCCGTATCGGGTTACGCAGAAGATCTCGGATGTTGATGCCTTCTTCAGTCCCGACTGCGCCCGATAGCTCTACAGCAGGATCGGCTAACGCAGAATTTCAATCAGCAGCACCCATGCACTCGTCACTCCTCCAAATGTGGCGGTGCCAGTGTTCGCCTTAAACAAGGATTCCCATCAAAATCCAGGTTTCTTTCTTGACTGGCCCTCTTTGTGCGCGCATGGTGTTGATCATGCCTCGAGTATGCCTGCCTGCAGCATGTTTATTCCTCCTCTCCACCTTTATCCTCGCCCAGAGCGCTCCGCCGAATCCGCTCGCGCCCTACATTTCGGTGTCTGCGCCGGTGATCGCGCTGACTCATGTGGAGGTCATCGACGGCACCGGCTCGACCCCGCTTGCCGATCAGACGCTGGTGATTGAACGCGGCAACATCGCCTCGATAGGCCCCAGCACCAGCGCGCAAATCCCCACCGGGGCCAAAGTTCTTAGCCTGCCGGGCCATACTGTATATCCCGGTCTGGTCGGAATGCATGAGCATCTGTTCTACATCGAGCCCAGCAGCCCAACCCTGCATGCATTTTTCGGCGGAGAGATTTTCGAGACCGGCCCGCGACTGTATCTTGCTGCTGGCGTCACGACCGCGCGTACAACGGGCAGCATCGAACCGTATGCCGATCTGAACGTCAAGCACGCGATCGACACCGGGCAGATTCCGGGTCCGGACTTCGACGTCACCGGCCCGTATCTGGAAGGCCAGGGCAGTCTGATCCCGCAATTGCATCAGCTCTCCGGCCCCGCAGACGCGACCAGGACGGTGAATTACTGGGCCGGAGAGGGAGTCACCTCCTTCAAGGCCTATATGTTCATCACGCCGGAGGAGCTGAAGGCCGCCATTGACGCGGCGCACGCGCACGGACTGAAAATCACCGGACATCTATGCTCCATAGGCTTTCGCGAGGCCGCGGATATGGGCATCGATAACCTGGAGCACGGCCTGTTCGTGGATACGGAGTTTTACTCCGGGAAGAAGCGCGATGTATGTCCCGGCATCGGGCCGGCGGAGACCGAGATGGCGAAAAGCCTTGATGTTGCCGGCCCGCAGGTTCAAAACATGATCCATGATCTGGTGCGGCACCACGTTGCCGTGACTTCGACGCTTGCTATTTTTGAAGACTCCGCGCCGATGGCGTTTCTGATGCGTGAAGAAAGCTCCATGATGCCGCAGGCCTGGGCGAGTGTCTTGGGTATTCGCGCCCAAATTGCCGAACACGCGAGGCAGTCCCCGTGGCCAGTGCTTCTAAAGAAAGAAATGCAGTTTGAGCGCGAGTTTGTTGCTGCGGGCGGTTTGCTGATGGCCGGCTGCGATCCCACAGGTTACGGTGCCGTGCTGCCCGGCTTCGGCGACGAGCGCAATCTGGAATTGCTCGTAGAAGCCGGCTTTACCCCCGAGCAGGCCATCCAGATTTATACCGACAACGGCGCAAAATATCTGGGGCGGCAGGATCGCATCGGGACGATTGCAGTGGGCAAGCAGGCGGACCTGGTCGTCGTGACCGGCGATCCGGCAAAAGATATTTCTGCCGTTGAACATGTCGATACGGTCTTCAAGAATGGCGTCGGATACGATTCTCAGAAACTGATCGATTCCGCACGCGGAATGGTCGGTATTCGATAATCCGAAATCGGGATGCTCCCAGGTGATCCTCTCCGTGCATTCCAGTCACGAACGTTCCCGCGACTCCCGCTCCCGCTAAACTGTCAGCAGTCGTCTCGACGTCATTATGTCCCGCAATCTCTACATCCTCGGCGCTGCACTTGTTGTCCTGGCAATCGCTTGCCTCGGCATGTCCTGGACCCCTGGCGCTCACCAGCCGGCGTTTCCCGGCGAGGCACAAATGTGGCGCATGATGGCGCTGGTTTTGTTTCTGCTGGGCGCGCTCTCGTCCTTCATCGGCACCATCACGAACCTGTTTGAGCAGGCCAGCCGTCGCCACGAGGAACGTGAGCGGCGGAAACGCGGACCCTCCACCTGAAATAAAAACAGGCCGCCCGTGTCTGACCGATGACGCATCCTAAAGCCAGCAATTCAGGAGGATGTCCCAATGCCGTTTCTTGTATTTCCTGGATCGATGCATTATGCCGACTGGGGCTTTCTGCTGCTGCGGATTGTCGCCGGAGTGGTCTTCTTCTGGAGCGGATTCAGCCACGTCAAATCGCCACAGGAACGGGCCAGCAGTCTGGGCCTGAGCGTTGGCTTCACCATTTTTCTAGGCTGTGCGGAGATACTCGGAAGCCTGGGAATTATTTTTGGGGTGCTGACGCAATTGGCGGCGCTGGGGCTGATTTTGATCATGTTTGGCGCCATCTACATGAAAGCCGCGAAATGGCATACCGGCTTCTGGGGAGAAAAATCCTCCGGCTGGCATTATGATCTGGTGTTCGTCATCATCAACATTGTGATCCTGCTAACGGATGGCGGCCGCTTCACCTTAATGAATCTGTTTAGTTGATCAAACATTCTCACCCCGGCCCTCAAAGGCGAGACCCTTCGACAGGCTCAGGCAGCCTCTAGGGCACCCTTGCACCGCGCCCGATACAATAAAGAAAGCCGCGATTTCGCGCGGCGTTTGAGGAGCGGCATGTACGAAGTCACCGTGGAAGCGGGGTTTTCCGCAGGGCACTATCTGCGCAATTACCGGGGCAAGTGCGAAAATCCGCATGGCCACAATTACAAGGTTCGCATTACGTTGCACGGGCAGGAGCTGGACCAGGCAGGTCTGCTGCTGGACTTCAAGCAGTTGAAGCATGTCATGCGGCCGGTGATCGACCGGTTCGATCATCAGATGATCAATGACATCGCCCCTTTTACGGAGCTGAATCCTTCGGCGGAAAATCTGGCGCATTATTTTTATGACGAGACGAACCGGCAATTGCGCGAGATGACGGAAGGCCGCGTCCGGGTGAAGGATTGCACCATCTACGAAACCGATACCACCACCGCGACCTACTACGAGTGATCTGTGGTCCTGATCGAACTCTATACTTCTGTGCAGGGGGAATCGAGCTTCGCCGGGATGCCTTGTATCTTCGTGCGGCTGGCGGGCTGCAATCTGCGTTGTTCCTGGTGCGACTCGGAGTATACGTTCGCCGGCGGGGAAAAGTATTCGCTCGAACAAGTGGAACAGAAGATTGCCGCGGAAGCGCCCGTCAAGCTGGTGGAATTTACCGGCGGCGAGCCGATGCTGCAGGCCCGCGAAGTGCTGCCGCTGATGGACCGACTGCTGGCGCAAGAATACACGCTGCTGCTCGAAACCAGTGGCGAGCGGCCGCTCGATGCGGTGCCCAAAACGGTACATAAGATTATGGACGTGAAGTGTCCGGCATCCGGCGAGAGCGGACGCTTTCATCTGCCGAATCTTGAAGCGCTGACGATGCGGGATGAAGTGAAATTCGTAATTTCAGATCGCGCGGATTATGAATTTGCCCGGGAATTCATTCGCCGGCATGATCTGGCGTCGCGCTGCGGTCATATCCTGCTGTCGCCCGCATTTACGAAAACGCCGACTTCGGAGCGCAGTGCGGAGAATTGCAAACTCGATCCGCGGCTGCTGGTGGAATGGATGCTTGCCGACCAGTTGCCGGCGCGGCTCAGTCTGCAGATTCACAAATTCATCTGGGAGCCCCTGAAGAAAGGGGTATAGGCCCGAGAAACACGGGTCACGAGGAGCATACGTTTATGACGGAACCTGTTCCCCCGAAAAATCCGCCGGTTTCCGTGGAGACCGAAGCTGCCTTTTCTCCGGCGGTTGTATGCCAGTGCTCGATGTTGAATGAAGCGCAGATGGTGGTCAGTCTGCTGGCGTCGTTTGGCATTGAGGCAAAGATCGAGTCCGAAAACTACTTCCGCATGCTGGGCAGCATGGTGCCCGGGAAAGGCGGAATCAGGGTCCTGGTGCGGCAACTGGACGCAGAGGCGGCGCTTGAAATTCTGAATGAAAGCCCCAGCATCCCATACATGGAAGAGAAGGACGATGAACCTGACTTACCTGCCATCCCGAGCGAGCGAACAGTCGCCCGCGGGCCGTGGTTTCGCTTTCCGGCGGCATGGACTCGGCGGTCTGCCTGGCTCTGGCGGCGCGCGACTACGACGTCTATGCGTTGCACTTCAGCTATGGCCAGCGGACGGAACAGCGCGAACTCGCCAGCGCTCGAAAGGTAGCAGAGATCGTTGGCGTCCGGCAGTTTCTGCCTCTGCGCATCGACCTGTTCCGGCAGATCGGCGGGTCGGCGCTGACGGACCTGAATATGCCTGTCCCGAACGCACCGCCGGTAGATGAGATTGGCAAGGAGATCCCCGTCACCTACGTCCCTTTCCGCAACGCCCATTTTTTGTCCGCCGCTGTCAGCTGGGCGGAGGTGCTGAATGCCAAAAAGATTTTCATCGGAGCCGTCGAGCAGGACAGCTCTGGATATCCAGACTGCCGGCCCGCGTATTACGCAGCGTTCAATCAACTGATCCGGACAGGAACACGCGACGCCGATATCGAGATCGTTACACCATTGATCCAACTGAAGAAGAGCGAGATCGTCCGGCTTGGGCTGGAATTGCACGCGCCATTTGAGGCAACGTGGTCGTGTTATTCCGGCGAGGATCGTGCGTGCGGCGTGTGTGAGAGCTGCGCTCTGCGCCTGCGGGCATTCGCGGAAGCCGGCATCGCCGACCCCCTGCCTTACGAGACTGCATCGCTGGCCCACCAGAGGTAAGTCCGGCGCATCCAATTGCAACGCAGGCCTGCAGGGAAGGGAACGGCCAGATGCGTTGACATCGGTTGTGGCTTTAGAATTGATTCTAGGTTGGTTGCGGTGCAGACGGAGAACGGAACGGCCGCCCTGACCATTACCGTAAGGAGAGCAGGAATGAAGAATTTCGGGTTCGCGGCAATTTCCAAATCCGCAATGATGTCCGCAGTATTGTGCGCGGCAATGTGCATACCATGCGGCGGTATGCTGGCTGCAATTCCGGCGCGGGCACAAGCCGCTCCCGGCGCTGCCGCGGCAAATCCAGCGGACACGGCAAAGATCCATGGGCATGCGCAGGATCCGCTGTATCAGCCGATTACGAATACAAAGGTCGAGATCACAACGGACGGAAAAACAGCGCTGTACACATTCACGACCGATGCGAACGGCGACTACACAGGCTCCGGCATCAAGCCGGGAACCTATTCAGTGATGTTATTCGGAGATATCAAGGATAAAACCGGCAAAACCGCTCAGGGCATTATCGATTATCAGAAAGATGTGAAGTTTGCGGCCGGTCAGGACGCTACCGTCAACTTCGATCTGAGCCGCCAGGATTATATTTCCAAATTGCCCCCTGATATACAGAAGCAGATCGCCGAGACCCGCAAGGCAAATGCCGCTGCCCAGCAGGCAAACAGCAAAATCAAGAATGTTAACAAGCTCCTCACCGATGCGCGAACGGCA
Organism: uncultured Acidobacteriota bacterium; assembly: GCA_963823295.1. Classification (GTDB taxonomy): domain Bacteria; phylum Acidobacteriota; class Terriglobia; order Terriglobales; family Acidobacteriaceae; genus JAKAAZ01. Next base: position 44,373 of record CAWGLF010000009.1, on the reverse strand, counting down.
CGCAAGGCCGGTAATTTTGACCAGGCGATTGCGCTCGATACCCAGGCGACACAGGCCAAGCCGGATGTCGGGCTGACCTGGTACGAGTTGGGAGACAGCAATCTTGGCGCTAAGAAATACGATGCCGCAGCCACAAATTATCAGAAGGCACTGCAGGTGATGAGCACGGAAAAAGGTGCAAAACCGGAAGTGCTTGCGGCTGCGAACAACAACCTGGGCGAGGCGCTGGCACATACGGGGAAGGTCCCCGATGCCGTTGCGGCGTATGAAGCGGCAGCCAAAGCGAATCCAACGCAGGCGGCACAGTATTACGGCAACGAAGCGATCGTGCTTTTCAAAACCGGGCAGGCGGATGGCGCTGCTGCCGCGGCGGATAAAGCGATTGCCGCCGATCCTTCCAAGCCAATCCCGTACTACATCAAAGGATGGGCGCTGGTGCAGAAGGCCACCGTCGATACAAAGACGGGCAAAATCGTGTTGCCGCCGGGCTGCTCGGATGCGTATCACAAATTCCTGTCGATGCAACCGACCGGTCCGTTGGCGGATGATGCGCGCAACATTCTGGCGCAGGCCGGAGAGACGGTTCACGGGTCATTCAAGAAGTGATGAATGGGACGCTGATCGCAGGCGTACATGCAGCATGGTGAAATAAGCAGCGGCTCCCGACTTCCAGTTGGGAGCCGCTGTTGCTTCCGCGATAGGAGAGTGCGATGGCACATGATCCACCTCAGCAGCGCTCCTGGCCACAAACTGCCGCGCCAGCGATCTCTTTTGCCGCGGCGAGTTCGATTGTTGCTGCTCAAGCAGCGGCGATCCTCACTGGACCACCGCCCGAAACGCAGGAGTGTGATCTTGCCGACGCTCTGGGCCGCATCCTTGCCGCTCCGGTAAAGGCGGACCGCGATCAGCCGCCGTTTCCTCGCGTCACCCGGGATGGGTTCGCTCTGCGAGCTCAGGACTTGGCCAGCGGCGCGCCTCTACGGGTGATAGGCCAGCTTCGTGCCGGAGAAGCATGGGCTTCTGACCGGCTGCCGTTGCGGGAGGGAGAAGCTGTCGAAATCATGACGGGCGCCCCGCTGCCGGCTGGAGCGGATGCCGTGCTGATGATCGAGCACGCACAAGAAATTTCCGACGGAGCGTACCGGTTATTTCGACCGCATTCTGGCCGAACTCTGACCGCCGGAGAAAATGTCGTTCCCCAGGGAAGCGAAGCGCGGCAGGGACAAATTGTACTTGAAGCTGGAACGCGCTTGCAGGCGAAGGAAATTGCCTTAACCGCTTCGTGCGGGCTCGGCTCCGTCCGGGTATATCAAGCACCGAAGGTCGCAATTCTGGCGACGGGCGATGAACTGGCGGAGCCTTCCGGCTCTGCCACGACCGCCGCCGGCAGCTCCATTCCATCCCACCAGATTTACGATTCAAACAGCTATTCGCTCTCCGCGCTGGTGCGTCAAGCTCATGCCATTCCGCTGCGCCAGCGCGCCGCACGCGACCAAACAAAAGACCTGACCGAGTGCATTCGGCAGAGCCTGAAAGCCGCGCCCCTCTTGCTTCTTACTGGCGGAGTTTCGATGGGCCGCTATGACCTGGTTGAAGAAGTGTTCGCTGGACTTGGCGCGGAATTTTTCTTTACTGGAGTAAAAATGCAGCCGGGGAAACCGGTGGTTTTTGGCCGCGTTCCCGCCAGCGACGATTTCCCCAGCCGCTTCTTTTTCGGACTGCCGGGTAATCCTGTTTCCGCCATGGTGACGTTCCGCGTATTCGTCGAGCCTTTGCTGGCGGCAATGGCCGGGGAGCGCCATTGGCAGCCACGAATCGCGTTGGCATCGCTGGCGACCGAATTGCGTTTCAAGCCTGGGCTGACCCGCTTTCCTCCCGCCCATCTGGATACATTGCAAGCGATCCCAACAGTAACTCCCGTTCACAGCCAGGGTTCCGGCGACCTGGCAGCGAATGCGCGTGCAAATTGCTATTTGATCATTCCAGACGATTGCGAAGTCCTTCCCGCGCGGCAGATCGTTCGCGTGTTGCTGCCTTAGCTTTCCCTGCTAGGCTGGGAATCATGAGCAAGCTTTCTCATTACGATTCCGCAGGAAATGCACAAATGGTTGACGTGAGTGACAAGGCGGTCACTCGCCGCGAAGCCGTTGCATCCGCGTTCGTCGAACTTTCCGCCGCCGTGCTGGCTGCGCTGCCCGAAAATCCCAAAGGCAATCCGCTCGAAGTGGCGCGGTTTGCGGGCATTCAGGCCGCCAAGCGTACAGCGGAGCTGATCCCCATGTGCCACCCATTGCCGCTCAGCTTTGTGGACGTGACGACCGAGGTGCAGTCGAATGGCGTGCGAATCCGCGCCAGCGTCTCCACGACCGGACAGACCGGCGTCGAGATGGAAGCGATGACGGCGGCATCGATCGCCGCATTGACGATCTACGATATGTGCAAGGCGCTCGACAAAGGAATTGTTGTTCGAGACATTCTGCTGGAGCGAAAGTCAGGAGGCAAGAGCGGCGAATACCGAAGAAGCTCCGAATAGTGGACAGCCGGATTATTACTCTTCGTGGAAGCAACGTGTTCTCCGCAAAAAGCGGCGGCGCTACTTGCTGGAACCGGGTTTCATCAGGATGCGGAACGTGGTCCACGCATTCGCGATAATGAACGCGCTGATCTGAATAATGACGGAGGTAAGATGGCCGGCCTGCGTGCTGCGCAATGCGGGAACAAGAAATTCTAATATCAAGCAGAAGATCATCGCGATCAAAATGGAAATCCCGGCGATGCGATTGGCGCGATACCACAGGATGCGATCGCAGCGGGTGCGCCGATTGCGAAAACCATACAGCGGATTCGGCTTCACCCATCCAAAGATGAGCGGCAGCGCGTACAGCGTGGCGAGAATCGGAAAAGCGAGCAAAAGAAACATAAGCCGGTGCGAAAAACAGCCATTTAGAAAACGAAAAGGCCACCCGGCAACAGGGCGGCCTTTTCTTCAAGGGAGAATAGTTCCAACGGAGGCAAAGCCATCAGAACTTTCTGGCGTCATACTATGAGCCACGCCGGAGAGTGTCAAGGCAATTTGGGAATGAAAATAAAACGTTTATTTTCATTTACTTAGCGAGGTTTTATTTGAACCTCCTGCTGGATTCCATCTTCTCCTAAGTTTCGCCAAAAAACCGAGGTTCAAGCCGCAAACGGCTTATTCCGGGTAGGTTATTCCCGAATGCACCGGTTCAGGTTCACTTTGGTGGGATTCGTCGTGTGGATTCCCCGTCTGGAACTACAAAGACCATTCAAATGTGAAGCTTCTGTCACTTAAGATTCAGGCGAATAAATTCCGCGGAATCATCTTCGGGCGCGCCGGATTTCGCGCGCATTTTTCTCCACATCACGCGGCCTCCTCCCAAAGAAATTCCCGCAATGATGGCGATGAGCGCAAAAATTCCAACAATCGCAGCAACACCGAGGATGATCTGGGCAACTCTCGTCGTATCTGGAACGTAGTGGGAATAATTGCCCGCCGTCAAGTTCACTTCATAATGAACACGCTGCAAAAGTTCCCGCGCGACTTCTCCGGAAAAGCTGCCCGATGTAACCGCGACCAGCGGACCCGACCGGCGCGATTGAAGTGCCGCAGGATTGCTGTCGGCCAAAGCGGGCGTCCAGGAATACTGCGGCTGACCTGGCGCTCCGTGCGACGCGCCGTGGCGGGCGAAGAAGGCCTGAATCGCATGCTCTCGATCGACGGCGATTTCCGGTGTCGGGTAATTGATGATGGTGAGCGTACCCGGACCGTTCAGCGCGTAATATCGTGCGGTCACAACCTCGGCGCTGCGATTGAAGCCGACGAGCTCCGGGGGCAATACGCCACCACTCAGCCGGTACGCCTGCGGTCCAATGCAATACTGCACTGTGTTGGCCTGAAGGTGCTGCAAGGGTAAATATGCCGGCAGGTTCGGCATCGTGCCCTGATTTCCGACGGGCTGCGGCAGTTGCGTCACCAGATCGCGCAGCTCGGCAGCGGACATCGGAGTCACGTGATCGAATTTCGCATCGACCAGGACGATTCCACTCCAGAAGAGCACACGCGTGCCGTCAAAGGCGCCTCCTTGCCCGATCTGCTCCGGCGCCATGTTCGGGCGGCGATAAAACGTGAAGGCCCCATACGCTCCCGTAGCGTCACCGAACTCCATGGCTTTCACCGCCACGAGTGTCGCGGCCGCGAGTATAGTTCGCCTGCTCGTAGCGGGTGAACCCGTATTCGTTGAGTACGGCGGCATCGCCCTCATCCGCTACTTGGGGATTTGTCGACTCCTGCGACGTGCCGCTCAACTGCCATCCGGCGAATGTTTTGGGCAACAGATTGCCGGGAGGATTGAATAAGGGCGTTGCGGTGGGAGCCGCGGGATGGGCGTTTCTGGCCGGCGTGGTCGAACGTGCAAAGGAAGGGAAAGCCACAATGGAAGCGACAAGCAGCGATACAAACGGGCGGAGGACGAAAGAAGGCCGAAGCATGGTTTCGACCTCAGACTATCACTCAGCTGATGATTCGGCAGACTCCGCGGGCGCTTCCACCGGAGCGGTTTTCGCCACACGAACACCGCTCATTCCATCCACGTATCGAGCAACGCCGCGACAAAGTGCCTCCGCCAGCCGCTCGCGATATTCCGGCTGCGCCAGTTCGCTGGCATCGTCCGGATTTGTCAGGAAAGAAATCTCCGCGAGGATCGATGGCATATTCGCGCCAATCAATACCATGAACGGAGCCTGCTTGACTCCGCGATTTTTGAGGCCCGGATTTCCGGATGCCATACCGTCATAAAGCGACTGCTGCACGTCTCCGGCGAACACGCGCGATTCATCGATTTTGTCGCTGAGGGTAATTTTGCGCACCAGATTGGAAAGCTCATGCACGGAGCGGTTCGAGATGGCATTTTCCCGCGCCGCTACCTGGAGCGCATCCGGCGATGCGGTGAAGTTCAGGAAATATGTTTCAACGCCTCGCACCTCCGAGTCGGAACTGGAGTTGGCGTGGATGGAAATGAATAGATCGGCATGGGCGCGGTTGGCAATCGCGGTACGTTGCCCGAGCGGAACAAACTTGTCCGTCCGCCGGGTGTAAATGACATCCGCGCCGAGCCTTTGGTGCAAAAGATGTCCCAGGCGCAGGGCGACATCGAGGGCAGATATCCTTTTCTTCTAGGCCGCCAGGGCCCAGCGTGCCGGAATCGTATCCACCATGTCCGGCATCGATGACGATACGGCGGATTCTCAAGCCGAGCACGCGGCTCATGGAGTGCTGCCCGATCGTTTCCCTGGGCAACAAAGCCGTTTGCGACGGCAGAGCGACTTCCGGCTGAGGCACGTCGGTCGAAGCTGGTTCAGGTGAAGGATAGCCGACCGGAATCTGTTGCGCGGCATGCCTCTCGGGTGGATCTTTCCGCACTTCAGCTTGCGCGAGAGCCGAGGAGGGGTCGGCTGGGCGGTTAGCGTGGACATCAAGAATCAACCTGTCCGGATTCGACAACACGAAGGAAGAAAAGCTTGCGGCGTGATTCAGGTCGAGAACCAGCTCCGCTTGATTGCTGGTCAAAACGCTTGCACGGATCGAACGCACATTGCCGTCGTGCCCAAGGGCGCTTGAGTGAATCAAAGCTTCCGATGGCTGCGCACCGAAGAGGATCAGCGTAATCTGTTGGCCGTTTTTCGTGATGTATGCGTGGTACGGAGCCGGGCCGGTCATGTCGACAGCCACTCGCGTAGAGCTGCCCTTGATCCAGTGGCGGACTGCCTTAACAGTCACAACCGGCACGTGGGCGGTATGTGCGACCGGCTCAGCCACCGCTTCCGATAACGGATAAGCCAAGGTCTTGTGCTCTCCCGCAGGTAAGGTTTCCCCCGGTCTCGCGGAGGTGCTCTCGAATTCTGGACGTCGCCTGAAAATTTCCGGAGCGCCTTCGCGGATCGAGCGCGCCTGTTCCGCTGCCGGACCGTGCGGATAGCCGCTCAGGAATTTTCGGTGCATCCTGCTCGTGGGACCACGGTCGTGCAGGTCTTGCTGTTCGATCCGCGCTTCCTCAATCCGCCCCCTGCGCCGCAGCGAACTTCCCGGATATTCCCGCCGCAGGAATTCCCATTGCGCGATGGCGTCGTGGGAGAGCTTGGCGTCGTGAAAGCAGCGCGCTTCACTGGCAAGCAGATCAGCGACGGCGGCAATGCTGCGGGCCGCATCCGGCGAGGCCGGGTCACCGTGATAAACGGCGCGGTAAGCATCCAACACACGCTCGTAGTCCGCGCGCGTCCGAACAGAAAGAGATTTTACGTCCAAACGGCGCTGAAGAATTTCCGCGCGCGCGTACCTGGCCACGCTCTCACGATGCGAGGACGAGGCCAGCGACATGGGACCGCACAAAAGAAGGCTAGCCGCCAGGCCGAGCAACTTCGCTCGCCTGCGGCTGGAACGCAGGGAAAGAAAGAATCGATGGCAGAAGAAAAGAGGCACGCGTCTCAAGTAGCAGACAACGCGCCAGAGCCTCTCCAGTATAGATTTCCTGGGGGGCGGGGGCAATGAAAAACAGGGGGCGGTGTTAACGCGGTGACTGCCGCCTGGAGTCGTACTGGCGCATACCTCAGCCGATGCGTTCAATTGCAGCGGCTGCGGTAACGATGGGGATCTGCTGAAAGCTCTTCAAATCGATCAGGTGGGAATCGCCGGAGACAATCAAATCCGCATTTGCCGGCTGCGCCGTGCCTATCACTATATCGTCGTCTGGGTCGGGCGCGATGCGCGGCGTCGGTCCTGGCCGTACCAATAGGGCCAGAGCTGCATAGCGATCCACGATCTGATCGACGGTAAACAGGGAGGCGGCGATTTTCTTTTCAAACTTGCGCCGATTGAGAATATCGGTTAATTCGGCCAGCAATGGCGTACTTGTGAAGAGTTCAATCCGCTGGTCCCGCGCAACCTCGAGTAGCAGCCGCGGTGTCCCGCCCCAGAGCATCGCTGATACAACCAAATTAGTATCAAGTACCAGCCGCATTAATGAGCGGTCGTCGCGCGACGCTCCGCACGCATTGCGGTGATCTCCTGTGCTACTTCGTCAGGGGACATCGCGACCGGCTCAGGGACCGCAGCTATCCGATCCATCGCCAGGAACAACTCATCGACGTGCTGTGCGTTGAGCTGTTCGCGCAACCATCGCTCCAGACTGGCAGAGGACAGGAGTCCGGCACGCTGAGCTTCTTCCGCGAGCTGGTCAGGCAATGAAATTTGAATTTTCGCCATTTATCTCTCGAACCCTGATACCGAATTATCATGTCGATGTCTCAAAATAAGCTGTCATCACGATTGAAAGCGCAGCGAAGCGAGGCACGTGCAGTTTGCCTGCACGGGTGGCGCGATTTACTTGTGAGACTGCTCTTCAGCTCAACAACGACTGCACGATGTGTGGCGCGCTCTGGAGCGCGGCATCGAGCTGGCTGGCATCTTTGCCGCCGGCCTCGGCCATATCCGGGCGTCCGCCGCCGGAACCGCCCACCTTCTGCGCCAACTGCGCGACAATTTTGCCGGCCTGCACGCGGTTGGTCAGGTCTTTCGTCACGCCGACCGTCAGCGCCACCTTGCCGTCCGCCTGCGCACTGCCCAGAACGACAACACCGGAGCCGAGCTTGGTCCGCAGATTGTCGACCAGCGTGCGAACCTGGCCGCGATCGAGCGCATCGACACGCTGCGCCAGAACCTTGACGCCGGAAACCTCGACTGCTTCGGATGCCGCATTGCTGACGCGGCCGGCGGCGGATTTCATCCGCGCCTCATCGAGTTCGCGACGCAACCGCTTCAGTTCTTCCTCCTGCGCGGAAAGTTTTTGTTGCAGTGCGGCGGCCGGGTTGCGCGCGTCGGTTTTCCCAGTTGCGGCGCCTTTTCCGGCTGCGGCGCCTTTTCCGGCGATCTGCTCGGAAACTTTTGTCACGGCATAGCCGCGCCGGAACTCCTCGAGCGCGCCGGTGCCGGTGATGGCCTCGATGCGCCGCACCCCAGAAGAGACGCTGCCTTCCCCGAGCAGCTTGACCAGTCCGATTTCGCCCGTCGCCAAGGTATGGGTGCCGCCGCAAAGCTCGGTCGAAAAATCGCCAATCTTCACCACGCGTACTCGGTCGCCGTACTTTTCGCCGAACAGAGCCATGGCGTGGTACTCGTTCACCGCAACATCGATGGGAACGTCTTCGAGCGTTTCCACGCGCGTGTTCGCCAGAACATTTTTGTTGATCAGATCTTCGATATCCTGCAGCTCCTCGTCAGCAACAGCAGTGAAATGCGAAAAATCGAAACGCAGGCGGTTAGGATCGTTTAGTGACCCAGCCTGCTTCACATGGGTACCGAGCGTCTCGCGCAACGCAGCGTGCAGCAGGTGCGTGCCGGTATGGTTGCGCACCGTGGCCGCGCGAAATTCCCGATCGACGACGGTTCGCAGCTTGTCTCCTAAATGAATAGGCTGCTTGGCAACGATCTGATGCGCGAAGATTCCCTGCACCGGCTTGGTGCAGCCGAGCACCTCCGCAACCATGACGTTGCCGTCATCGGAATAGAGCCAGCCATGATCGCCGACCTGGCCGCCGGACTCGGCGTAAAAGCTGGTGTGATCGAGCACCACTTCGGCGGACTCGCCCGGTTTGATCTCCCGCGCACCCACCCCATCCTTCACCAGCGCCAGCACTTCACAGTTGGTGGATACGAGTTGACGATAGCCCTCGAATACCGTCTTCGGCAGCTCGCGATAGGCGGGGCTGGCCGTCCCCTTTGATCCGCCCTTCCAGGAAGCGCGAGCACGGGCCTGCTCTTCAGCGCGGGCGCGCTCGAAGCCTTCCATGTCGAATTGCGATGCCGGCGTCGTGGGCGGCATCGACCATGAAGTCGAGCGGGAGGCCGTAGGTTTCATAAAGATGAAAGGCAACTCTTCCATCAAGGATTGGATAATTCGGGCGCAGGGGGGTGCAGATTTTCTCAGGATCAATACCTTCGATGCAGCAACCGAGCCTCGTTAAGCTTAGTCGGATTCGAGTTAATCTCATATTCGGCTTTGGCGCCTGAATGCTGGCTTCCAATTGCTTCAGCGCGAGCTTCCATAACCCGAGCAAACTGCTGCTCTTCCGCCAACACCACCTTCGCCACTCGCTCGGCGGTATCCTTCAGTTCCGGATACGCATCCTGCATCTCGTCGCGAACGGCGTAGACCATCTCATGCATAAACGGTTTTTCCTGGCCCAATAAGCGCCCGTGCCGAATACCGCGACGCAAAATTTTCCGCAGCACATACCCGCGACCTTCATTCGAAGGATGCACGCCATCGGAAATCAAAAAAGTCGCGGCGCGAGCGTGGTCGGCAATGATGCGCAGGGACGCATCCGTTTTTGCGGCGCCATCATGAAACTTCGTACCGGTTAGCTGCGAGGCCTTTTGAATCAGCGGAACAAATAAATCGGTCTCGAAATTCGAGATCACGCCCTGCTTCACAGCGGCGAGCCGTTCCAACCCCGCGCCGGTATCGACGCATGGCTTGGGCAGCGGGGTAAGGGTTCCATCCGCGCTGCGGTCGAATTGCATGAACACCAGGTTCCAGATTTCGACATAGCGCGCCTCGTCTTCCGGGAACGGCAGATCCTTGTCCGGCGTCTCCGATGCGGCCTGACCCATGTCGTAAAAGATTTCGCTGCAGGGGCCGCAGGGGCCGGTGTCGCCCATCTGCCAGAAGTTATCCTTCATCCCCATTTCGAAGATGCGATCCTTGGCGACACCGACGTCGAGCCAGAACTGGTAGGCCTCATCGTCGCGGGCGACGCCATTCTCGCCCTTGAAGATGGTGACGTAGAGCTTGTCTTTCGGCAGCCCGAACCACTGCGGCGAGGTGACCAGTTCCCAGGCATAGGCGATCGCATCGCGCTTGAAATAATCGCCAAAACTGAAGTTGCCGAGCATTTCGAAAAATGTGTGATGGCGGCGGGTGAAGCCCACATTTTCAAGATCGTTGTGCTTGCCGCCCGCGCGGACGCACTTCTGCGCCGAGATGGCGCGCGTGTACGGACGCTGCTCCAGACCAAGAAAAACATCCTTGAACTGGTTCATGCCCGCGTTGGTGAACAGCAGCGTGGGGTCGTTCTGCGGAACCAGCGAGGAGGAATGGACGCGAGTGTGGCCCTTGCTTTCAAAAAAGCGCAGGAACATCTCGCGGACTTCAGAACCGGACAGCTTTTGCATACCTTTCAAGTTTAGCAATTTAAAAGAGAAGACTCGGGGTTCGCTGCTCGATGGATCTAATCGGGTTCAGCGGCGTCTTCGTCGATGCTCTCCACGGCGGCGAGCGCCGCATCATCGACCTTCCAGTCCTTGAGCAATGCAAATACGGTCCCGAGCGAAAACCCGGCACGCACCAGGCTGCGGACGACGCGCGCCGTCTCTTTGTCATTTGCAGGTTTCCGCAGGCGTTTTCGCGCGATGTAGCGCTGTGCCAGCTCCTGCTCCGGCAGATCGGAATAGGCGGCATCGAGCGTGGTTTCGATGATGTTACTGTGGACGCCGCGCCGGACCAGTTCCTGCTGCACGCGACGGCGCCCGAAGCGTTCATTTTCCTGGCGGATCCGGGTATAGTCGGCGGCGTAGCGCGTGTCGTTCAGATATTGCTGCTCGATGAGCCGCGTCACGACGGCATTCATCTTCGCCTCGCCCGCTTCTCCCGGCTCGACGCGCAAACGCATCAGCCGTTTCAGCTCGGCGACGGTACGCATCTTGCGCCCCAGGCTGCGCACGGCATATTCATAGAGCGCAGCTTCTTCGAGCGGCTCCCGTGGAGCGCGTTTCCGCGATCTGCCGGTACTTCCATTGAATGCCATGGATGGGCTGAAACCGCCTCCTGTGCGATCGTACCGCGTCTGAGGGATGAATTTTGCGGCAAATGACGCGGCCCAGCGTGCCGGGGAAAACATCCGCTTTTCCCTTTCTGGACCAGCCGCGGACATTAGTAACGTGATCGCTGCCCGGGACATCCTTCCATGTGCTTCCATCGTCTATGGTCGGATGGGGAAGGACAGGAGTAGTCTGTCTTCGAGAGGGTCGACTTGATCTCCGCCAACCTGTCACCGAGGCTTGCACGGAATGCCTTGAGGAGATTCCGCGTCCATTGCGCGATATTCGTCGCATTGTCCGCGATCTCCGCGACTGCGCTGGCCCAATCCCAGTACCAGTCTGCGCGGTCGCCGGCTCATCGTCGTGTGCAGGGATTTACTCCCGCGCCGCTCGATTCCGGATTTGGACCGCTCGACACTTCCCGGCCCATTGGCATTTCCCCGCAGAAAATTATCGAGCGGTTCGCCGCCAAGGAGAGCCGGTTCAAGCTCGCGCTCGACAACTATACCTATCGCCGCACGGTGAAGTTCGAGACCATTGATGATAACGGCAATGTGGATGGAGAGTACCTGCAGGTGGATGACATCGTTTTTACTTCCACCGGTCACAAGCAGGAAAAGGTGGTGTACGCACCGGACAATACCTTGACGCGGGTGGCGATGAGTCCAGCCGACTTCGATGACATTGAGCACCGGCTGCCCTTCACGTTAACAACGGAAGATATCGGGCGGTATCAGGTGACCTACGTTGGCAAACAGGCGATCGACAAGGTTCCGACCTACGTTTTCGATGTTGCGCCGAAGCAAATTGAAAAAGATCGGCGGTATTTTACGGGACGCATCTGGGTCGACACCCACGACTTTCAGATCGTAGTGACAAACGGGAAAAATATTCCGGACGATACCCATCCCGGCCGGGAAGACCTCTCCGTTCCTTTCACGACCTATCGCCAGCAAATCGACGGGAAATACTGGTTTCCCGTCTACACCCGGGCAGAAGGCGTTTTGCATTTTGCAAATTGCAAACAGTGCCTTCCGGAAGACGATCACGTCAGAGAAATCGTGAAGTATGGCGACTACAAGCGCTTCGGCTCCGATGTCCGGATCGTCTTCAACGGGCTCGCCGAAAACTCTCAGCTCTCGCGTGATTCCAGCGCATCGAGTCCGCAAACCGCCAGTTCTAACTCAGCAGGTACCCCGCTGCCCGGGCCGATTGCCGCTTCTACCAAGGAATAGAGTGGTAAAAAAGAGGTTCAGCTCGTATATTGACGAGCAAATCTCATGGCTGGCATGAAGGGCATTCCTCGGCGTAACGGCAGCTCGGAGACGTCCCCGCCCCAACCATCGGACGAGGCCACTCCGCTCGCTGCCGAGCGTCCAACCGATAGCTCTCGAGCCCGGCGCTGTACGCCAGGAACGTTCCTCCGACCCCGCCTCTGAAGAAAGCGAGGGGAATGAAGCCGAGGAATACCCTCTGACCGAGGTTTCCGGTTCCTCCGATGAATCGCAGGAAGATGTTGGTTCTGAGGGGTTTTCTGTTGAAGAAGCGCAACTTTCATCCGGGGAGCGTGTCCGAGAGGGTATGGGCACGATTGCACTGGAGCGGGTTCCGGGAAATCGACTGCCGGCGGATCGAGTTCTGCCGCCTATACCCGGTGCGCGGGCTGGCGAATTCAGCCAGATGTCCGATTCCGAGATCATGCAGCGAGCTGGAGCCGGCGACGATGCCTGCTTCGAGTTCCTGGTAGCAAAATACCGCCGGCCCATCATCAGTTTCATGTATCGAATGGTTCACAACCAGGCGGTCGCGGAGGAACTGGCCCAGGAAGTTTTCCTGCGCGTGTATCGAGCCCGGGCAAGCTATCGCGCAGAGGCTCGTTTTACGACCTGGCTGTACAGAATTGCGGCCAACATGGCGATCAATCATGCCCGTGATACGAAGCACGAGCGCTCGTCCGCCAGCGTTTATCTGGACCAGACGGATGAAACCACCGGTATTACGCCGGATGTGGCGGACCTTCGTCCGTTAGCGGAACAGGAGATGTTGCATGACGAGCGGATGCGACGCATACGGCAACACGTAGCGGCACTCCCCGACCGGCAGCGCATGGCGGTAGTGATGCATAAATATCAGGATATGGACTACAAACAGATCGGAGCGGTGCTGAAATTGAGCGAGTCTGCCACAAAATCGCTTTTATTTCGCGCCTATCAAACGTTGCGTGACCGCTTGAAAGAGTTTGCTTAAGATGACAAAGAGAGAGAGAAAGGAGATAGCTGCGATGACATGCGATAAATTCCGGGCATTTTTGCCGGACATGCTGCTGGACTCCACCCATGCGCCCGCGCATATCTCCATCGACATGCGGCAGCATCTCGCGGAGTGCCCCGGTTGCCAGACGGAATGGAAAGAGTTGCAGGCCACAATGGAGCTGCTGGATGAGTGGAAAGCGCCGGAGCCGAGCGCCTATTTCGATACCCGAATGGCGGCCCGGCTACGCCAGGAGAAACAGGCCCAAGCTCCCGGATGGCTGGAACGCCTCCGTACCCGCCTGCTGTTTGACAGCAATCTCCATCTGCGGCCGGCTATGGCGGTTGCCCTGGCACTGCTGGTTGTCGCCGGCGCGGGATCGTATGAAGGATTTGAGAGCCTGAATCGAACCCCGCCTCCTGCGCCAACCGTCTCCGCCACGGTAAACGATTTAGAGCTCCTGGATCGGAACGCGCAGGCATTGCAGCAACTGGCTGCATTTGACGATTCGGATGCTGCGGTTGGATATAAAACCGGCGGCCGTTCGGACTGATACGAACCGGCCGGCCGGGCAGTACGTGAATGATTGGAGCAATGGGCCTGTGCATCCGTTCCTAAAAGAACGGATGCACATTCACAGTTTTCGCCACCTCACAGCAATTAGGAAAACCGGTCTTAGTATTCAACTTTGAATTTCAAGGATCACCGTGGAGCAGGTGCAATCCTCGTTCCCGCAAGACTTGATCGCCTTGCAGGCCGGAGATGGCAAATTCTCAAATGGTTCGAGTGGGGCGGATGGGAATCTCTGATCGAGTTCGCAGGATCAGCGCCACGTGGCAGTCTGCGCGAGGCGTCGGACGAGCTTCGAGCATTCGTCGCGTTCGAAAAAAGAAGACCATTGCGGCGATTGCGTTCTGTGTCGTTTTTCTGGCGGGTGCGGCTGGGCTCGCGATGCCGAATCATCTCCAGGCACAAATGACAATCCGGATACAAAGACAGAGAGAAGCGCGGCGCTATCCCGGTCGTGGATACTACGGTCATCAGTTTTCCGAACGCCCACACGTGCACGGCGAGCATCTGCCGCAGTGGTACCGCCAGCATCAGAACCTTCCTCCTTTAGCTCAGGAACGTGCGCTGCGCGCCGAACCTGGCTTCAACCGTCTCCCGCCTGGGGAACAGCAGCGGCTATTCAACCGTTTAAGGCAGTTGAATGCCATGCCTCCGGGCCAGCGGGAACGCACCTTGGAACGGATGGAGGCGCTCGAAAGACTGTCTCCAGAGCAGCGTCAGCAAGTCCGAAGCACGATGCAGCAAATCACCCAAATGCCGGAGGAGAGGCGCCGCAGGATGCGCGATGCGTTTCAGGCGTTGAGCCAGGTAAATCCCATGCAGCGCCGCGCCCTGCTGAATTCTCCGGAATACAAACGCCGGTTTTCGTATCAGGAGCTGCAGATGCTGACCATCCTGATGAGCATCCAGCCCTACACACCGAACTCGCCCTACGGCCCCGGGATGGTGTACGGCGGACCGCCCAGATAGATCCCGTTTATACCTTCCGTATCGGTCCTGGATAGCGGGCCACCTGCTCATCCGTCGTCAGCAACGTGATGCCTTCGATCGTGGCTTGTGCGATAAGCATGCGATCGAACGGATCTTTGTGCAGTGGCGGCAAACTCTCGACAAAAACAGCATGCTCGCTGCTTATCGGCAATTCGCGGTAGCCGTTGTCCAGCAATCCACGCCGCAACAGCCGGCCGTCTACTCGGAAATCGCTTCGTCCGAGGCTATTCTTGATTGAAATTTCCCACAGGCTGGCGGCGCTGAAAAGCAGTTCATTGCTTAAATCATCAATCCACTCGCGAGCGGCTGGCGGCAGCCGAACGGGTTCGCTGGCAGCCCAGAGCAGCAGATGTGTGTCGAGAAGCAGCTTCATGCTCCGCCATCGAACATCTGATCGATCTCTACGCTGCCCATGTTGTCAAAATCATCGGGAACGGAAAACTGCTCCTCCAGGAAGCCCGTCCGACGCATCTCCGCGCCGCTGGGAGCACCCAAAGGAATAACTTTGACCAGCGGTTTGCCCGCTTTGGCGATAATGAACGGTTCACCTCTGGCAGCCTTTTCGATCAGCCGCGATAGGTGGGTCTTGGCTTGATGGATATTGACGATTTCCACGGGTGTAGCCTCTATGGACTAAGTTAAGTTAGTTTAGTCCAGAACTGACCGAAAGACAATGGACCCCCGAAGTGGAAAAGAAAACTGGGTAAATAATGGCGCCCCAGGTTCGGAGCGCCATTCTCTACATCTCAGATTTGTGCTGCCGTTTACGCCATCAGCGGAACTTTGACCCGAAAACGCTCCATGGTGATTTTCAGAGCGCGTTCGATCCGGCGCAGGTCGCCCTTTTCTTCCGGAGCGGCGAAGGTGGAAGCCACGCCGCTTTTCGAAGCGCGTCCGGTGCGGCCGACGCGATGGACAAAGTCTTCCGCCATCTTCGGCATATCGTAGTTCACGACATGCGCGATGTGGGCGACGTCAATGCCGCGAGCGGCCACATCCGTCGCCACCAGCACGCGATGCTGCCCCTGGGAGAAGCTCTTCAAAGCCGCGCTGCGCTGCGCCTGGGTGCGGTCCCCGTGGATGCGGGTTGCGTTCCAGCCCGAGGAGCTCAGCTTTTTGGCCACTCGATCCGCGCCATGCTTGGTGCGGACGAAAACCAGAAAGCTGCCCGCTTCGGAGCGCAGAAGGTGCTCCAGCAGCGGCATTTTCTTGTCGGTAGAGACCTCGAACGTCTGCAGGCGGACATTTTCCGCCGGCTTCAGCACGGAGCCGATCTCGATGCGGACTGGATTTTTCAAATAATCCCGCACCACTTCCTTCACCGGCGACTCCAGCGTTGCCGAGTAGCAAAGTGTCTGATGCTGCGCCGGCAGCGCGGCCACAATGCGCTTGATGGCGGGCTTAAAGCCCATATCCAGCATGCGATCCACTTCGTCCAGTACAAGAATCTGAACCTGGTCGAGCTGCACCAGCTTGCGGCGCAGAAAGTCTTCGAGCCGCCCTGGAGTCGCCACGATGATGCGCGCTCCCCGGCGAATCGCCTGCAATTGCGGGCCTTCGGAAAGTCCGCCTACCACCAGCGCCGACTGCAGTGAGGAGTCGAGCGCCAACTGGTGGTATGCACGTTCCACTTGCATGGCAAGTTCGCGTGTCGGCAGAAGAATTAGAGCGAAAGGGCTTTTGCCGCGGCCTTGAGATCCCTGCCTGTGGCCCTGATTGTGGTCCGCCGGTTTCGCGGACTTTTGCAGGCCTTCGATGATCGGGATCAGAAAGCTGAGCGTTTTCCCGGTTCCGGTTTGCGCCGTGGCCAGAACGTCGCGGCCCTCGAGCGCGGGCGGAATTGCGCCCTCCTGCACGGGGGTAGGGATGATGAAATTGGCCTGCGCCAGCTTTTTCTGGAGCGCAGGTAAAAGAGTGAAATCTGTAAATTGAGCCAAGGTTTTCCTTTGGTCCGTGCCTGCTCTGCCTTGCACCCGCACGCAGACTGGCCGGAACACACTGCTTGCCTCTGCGGTCTTCGCGCCGCGGGAGGAAGTCGAGATACACGAGGGATACCGGAGGTTTCAGGAACGCGTTGAAACGCAGTTTAGAAAGCTCTAAGGGGCCGATACGAAGAGCAGGTTCGGCCTCGGATGCCGCATGACAGCTGATAAGGGGAAGCGCATCGCTTCACCGCACCGCAGTGCAAGAATCATCTTGCAAGCGATCACGCTGTAGAGGCTTGGGAGGGTGCAACTGCGGACGGCCTGCACTACAGGCAGGAACGGCTCACAACCAAATCACTGAGCGTAAGACAATGGTAACACATACAGGTACAAATACGCGGATCAAAGAATGTCTTTCCTTCTCGCATTCTCGACCAGCGCAATGTCTTGAAATGACTGCGTGACGGAGCCAGTGCTCGGTTATCGCAAAGCTGTTTGCGATTACTTGACCGTGGCCGGACCGGCAGCATTAGGAAAGGAAATTGTTACGGCTGTTCCGCAGCGGCCCGGACCGGTACTGCTCCGAATCTTAATCCTGCCTTGATTCTTCTCGACCAGGTCCTTGCTGATCCACAGGCCGAGGCCTGTTCCAGCGATGCCCTTGGTTGAAAAGAATGGTTCAAAAAGATGCTGCCGTGCGGTCGCATCCATTCCCGTGCCGGTATCGGCAACTGTCATTCGGACACCCTTCACACCCGAAGGCCACAGCGTCATTTCCCTGCTGCGTATGGTCAGGCGTCCGCCGGTTCGCATCGCGTCGAAGGCGTTCGCCACAAGATTGACCAGCACCTGACGAAGCTCGCCCTCGAAACACAGCAGCGGCGAGACGGACCGGCTGTCATTGACAACGATTATTCCAGCATTCCCGAGGCGCGCTCGATAGAGTCCCAACACCGAATCGCACAGAGCGCCTAAGTCCACCCATGTGCGATTGCTGCTCTGCTTATGAAAGCGCAACGTATGAGTCGCAATCTGAGACACTCTGGCAAGCTCTTCCTGAGCAGTGGAGACGAGCTCGCGATTCTCAGCATCGACGCGTAAACCCAGGATGTAGAGAAGATTGGTGACGGATTCGAGCGGATTGTTGATTTCATGCGCAATCGAACTGGCAAGACGACCAACGGACGCAAGCTTTTCGTTTTGCAAAAGCGCGCGCTGGGATAACTTCCGCGACGTGATATCCCGAATAATTGCGGAAAACGCCACCAGAATGCCCGGAGCTTCCATATGTGGCGTGAAGCTGATGGAAAGCTCAACTTCGCTCCCATCCTTGCGCACGCCTCTGGCCTCTCTGCTCACCTCTTGCCCTTTCTGGAGCAGTGGAATTACCTCGTGCAGTTCCTGACCGGCCGCGCCGGAAAACAGCAGTTTGAGGAACGGGCGGCCGATCGCCTCCGACGAGGAATGGGAGAACATCTGTGCGGCCCCATTGTTCCAGCTCTGGATCAGCCCATCGGGAGAGATGGTGATGATGGCATCCGAAGAGCGGCGCACGACCTCCGCCATCTGTTCCGAATTTCGCCGCGCCTGCAGAAGCTCGCGCTCGTATTGCCGCCGCTCTGTTGCCTCGAACAAAGCCACGCGGATCATGCCTGGCTTTCCATCCGGGCCACAATGAATGCTGGCGTTCATAAGCACCGAAACCTGTTCTCCCCCTGGATGGATCAGGTCGAATGCTACTTCTTTCAGGGCTCCGCGCAGGATCAGAATCGGGATGAGATGCGTCTCGTAGAAGATGCTGCCGGCACGACTCAGCACCATTGGAAAATGCCAGTTCGGCGGCAGATTGGGTTCGATTCCGCACAGTTCCCGGAACCTTCGGTTTGCCTTGATGAGACTTCCGTCCATCCCCAGCAAGGCAAGCCCGCATGGAGCATGGGTGAAGATCTCGGCAACAAGATCGGCGTCTGGGGCGCTGAGTGGATCGCTTCCTAAAGGAACTTCCGGGTCTCCGCAATCACGTCGCGCGGCGAGCTCATGTGCGGACAGTGGCCCGTTGCATCCATCACCACGAGTTGGCTGTTCGGCAGACACCGGTGGACATATTCTCCCACGCTGAGCGGTGCAATCACATCGGTCCTGCACTGCAGAACCAGCGTGCGGGTCTTCACCTTCGGCAGGTCGGCACGATTGTCCGATAGGAACGTGACCCGGGCAAAATGCTGCGCAAACTCCGGTCTTGTCCGGCAGAAGCTTGCCTCGAGTTCCGCCGCAAGCTCCGGCTCCTCGGGATGCCCCATGATCAGAGGCGCCATCGTGGAGGACCACCCAAGATGATTGTTTTCGAGCATCTCGAGCAGCCCATCGATATCGGCCCTTTCAAAACCACCGCGGTATTCACCGTCATTCAGATAGCACGGAGAAGGACCGATCATGACGATACTCGCGAAAAGCTCTGGCCGCTCGATCGCAGCCAGAGCGCCAATCATCGAGCTTACGGAATGACCCACAAAGTTTATGTCCTCAAACTGCAAATCGTCAATGATCTCGACCACGTCTTGGGCATATCCCCGAAGAGAACTGTAACGGGACCGATCAAATGCTTCAGGATCGGACTGGCCCGCGCCCACGTAGTCGAACAGGACGACCTTATAGTCGTCGGTGAACGCAGGTGTGATGTGACGCCACATGTTCTGATCGCAGCCATAGCCGTGCGCGAATATCAGCGTGCGCTGGCCCGCCCCGATCACGTTGACGTTATTGCGATGAGCAGTGTTCATAATCTCTCTGTCCGCCTCACCACGCGAGTTTGCGGCGCGATCTCATTCAATTTTCGCAGATTCTGCGTAACCGATCCGACGAGAGCAGTCGCTGGATACCCTTTGGCAGGCAAACTCAGTTTGCCAAACCCACAGTCAAAACAAAGACGGCCGACTCCCCGGTCCGATCAACGCATCATTGATCGTGCCGATGGTGTGATGGCCTTCATTTCCGCCCCAGGCGAACAGCAGGTAGATGACGGGCACGCCACCCGCGTGAACGGTCAGGCCGGCGGAGTAGCTGTGGCGCAGATGGTTGAAGGCGATGTCATCGCGGCGCAGACCCACCTTAGCTTCATCAATGCCCAAAAAAAGACCGATCGGAATTTTGCCCAGACTCTGCTCGTAGGCCCCGTGAAGGAGCAGGACATTGGGCGCGCGAAACCGATAATCCGGGTAGCTCGGCAGGATGGACTGGCCGTTGATGTCCGAGCCGCCGATGGTGGGGTCGAAGTAGAAAGGTACAGTTCGGCCCGCATTCGCGATGGACTCCTGAATGAATAGCCGCACAGAGAGCGAGCCGGTGACATCGCGCGTCGGTGAGATAGGCGGAATTGTGCGCACCTGTGCGCCGGGCAGCGGAGGCGGTGGCGCGGACGGTGGCTTGCCGACGTCCTTCGTGTAGAGGATCAGGCGGTGGTCGAGGTCAGTGGTAAAGCGGCGGAAGCTGTATTGAGACGCCGACGGCGCGGTGAACTGCTGAAGCTCCACAAGATAGTTGAGCTTCAGGTGAGCGGCCTGTGGAAATTGAGGAATAAGGCGCAGCCCCTCGCCAGTCTGCAGATACCCTGGCTGCGAAACCAGGCCGGGAGCAGAACCCTCGGTATTCAAGATCTCAATGGAGGCGCTCGTATCGCCGTAGCTGCCGCGCACTGAGGGGAAACGCCCGTTAATCTCGCCGAGCAGTGTGATGCCGGCGGGCGCCAGCCGCGAGACGACCGGGATCGTAGCGCTGATTCCGGTGATGTTCTCGGAGAAACCGAAGTCAGTCCGGTCGGCCGGTGGGGTATAGGGGCCAAGCCCGTAGAAGTACACACGGTTGAGCGAATTGGTTTCGGAATAAAAGCTGACCGTGGGTGATGGATTTGTGAAGGTGGCAAGGTGCTGGCGCGTGCGGGACTGACCGGGATAGTGAACCACCGGCACGCGGGCGGAGATGCGAGCAGCGGCGAAATAGACTCCCGTACGCCATGACGCATTTCCGCTGGCCTCGCCGTCGGCGTTTATGTTTAGCGACCAGTGACAGGCGTTTCGTCTACCCGCGGGCGGAGCGTGGGTGAAATCAAGCCATGACGCGCAGTAGGTAGGATGATAGAACTCCCCAAAGGCGAGGCCGGCGCCGATGCCATTCTGCGGAGCAAGACTGCCGACCGCGATGTGAAATGGCGTGCCGGTGAACAGGGTCTGGGCGCAACCGGGTATGCCTTTCATACCGGAGGTGCAACTGCCAAGATTAACCTTCTCCTGGACCAGATCGCGATTCAGATCTCCGAAAAAGCTTGGGTTGGAATTGTCCGCCGGCGCCACGGCCGACGCGACCGGAACCGCAGGGTTCTGAGCTGCCGCGGGGTTCTGACCCGTCGCAGGGTTCTGACCCGTCATAGACAGGCTCTGCGCAAAGCACAGCGCAAGCGACGCGAGCAGCGACGGGCGGCCCATATTCATTTGCCTGATCTCCTCGACTTCGATTTTGACTTGGATTTCGAAAGTGTCTTCCGCTTCGGCGTAGAACGCGGCGAAGCCGGAGCTTCGGCCTGCGCGGCGAGTGCGATCGCGGGAGCAGGCGCCTTGCGCTTGCGTTTAGGCACAAGTTTGAGCGGTGGTCGCTTGACGCTCATCAGCCGCCCCGTCACGACGGCGATGAAGTTGTTGGCCGCGGCCGTGTCGTCAGGTGAGGGAATAGGCATCTCGACTCGGAGCGCTGGCGGAAGCCGTTGCGCGACTTCAACGAAATGCGCGAGTTGCTCGCGGTTCAAATCGTTGAGCGGCCGATTCGGATCATAAGAGTCGGACGGAACAGGGTGACGGCGAATCGTAGCCATGGTTCTCTCCTCAGATTGCGTGAGGCAGTGAGATTACTCGAAATCCGGGCAGTCGTCCCGCATCGTATCAAGCGTCAGGTATTGCAGGAACGTCTTCGCGGTGGCCTCGCGGATGGAGCGTTTCGCATTGTCGAACCCGGGCAGAAGACGCTCCGTGACTGTGGCGGGAATGGAGGCGTGCTCGAACACCTCGTTGATCACCGAGCCTTTCTCCACCCAGGGCGAAACCAGAATCGCGGGCACCCGCACACCCAGTCGATCGAAATGAAAGGGCTCGCCGGTACCGGTGGCGTCCGGCTGTGCGGTGAACTCCTTATCGACCCGCGAAGGGTCGAGGTTTGGCGGAGGCACGTGATCGTAGATACCGCCGTGCTCGTCATACACGATCAGCAGCGCGGTTGTGGGCCAGAGCTTGGGATTGTTCCTTATGCGGTTATAGATGTCCGCGATGAAACTCTCTCCGGCACGGACGTCGTTGTCGGGGTGCTGATCATTGGCGAGCAACTCGCCTTGGCCGTCCGGCGAGGGGTGGTCCTTATAGTTGGGCTCGATGAATGTATAGTCGGGTAGCTCATTGGCATCGCAGGCGTTCAGGAAATCTGTGTAGGTGCCGAAAAGGATTTGCTGGTTCTGCAGGAGATTGACCACCTCCAGTGTGGAGCTGCTGGGGTCGAAGTAGAAGAGTTTGGACGTGCGGCCGCCGGCAGTGAGGCGCTCGTAGATGCTCTTGAATTTCGGGTTGACATAAAAGACGCTCATGCCGACATTGTTGAAGGATGAACCGTAATGCGCGAACGCGCGATTGCAGAGCGTAGGTCCCGGGATCGAGGCAAACCAGCGATTGAAGACGGCGAACTCCGTGGCCAGCGTGTGCAGCACCGGCAGGTTGTTCGGTTCATCCGCGCTGAAAGCATAGGCAACGTGGTGCGAGGAGGCGACATCGGGCTGCTGCTGCTCGTGATAAATACGGATGAAGCCATCCATCGTCGGCTTCCGATCGGCTCCGGTGGCCCCATTGAAAAGCTGGAAGTCCACTGAGGCGAAGTCGTGATGTGGGTCGGGTAACAGCTGGCCACGAAACTCCGCCAACTGCTGAATGGGGACCATCGCGCCGGTGGAGTCCGGAATGGACTCAGTACCTATCAGGCCATCGATGTTAGGATGAGTTTTCTTGAGACAGCCAAGCATGTGATCGAACGAGCGATTCTCAAGCATCAGCACCACGATATGTCGAAGAGCATCGATTCCGGGCGGCATCCGTTCCTTCCTAATATCCTGAATGTGAGCCGGATTCGACCTGAAAACAATTGGCCGGGTTCCGGCAAAGCGAACATCAGTGACCCGTCAGCGTAGTGGTGAGGGCGCGCATCGCATTCCCCCAAGCCATCGCTGGCCGCGCGAATTGAATGGAATATTAGCCCTGCGCGCCGAAAGAGGCAAATAGTTTTTGAGAATCGTAATCGCTGCCAGACATGCACCTCTGGGAACGGACAGTGCACACTTCTCTATTGGCAACAACGGCTTGAGATAATTGCGGGATGGAGTCATCGCATGACAATCCCGCCGATGAGTATGCCCGGCGGTTGAACTTGTTGCTGGCGGTCGAGGCGCGCGCTGCCGGCCGGAGCAAAATTTTTGGAATCGCCAAACTTCTGGCGATTACTTTCACGGTGATCGCTGCCATCCTGCTGGCAAAGTATGATCCCCGTTACATTGCTGTCCTGTTCGCACCATTTGCCCTGATCGTTCTTCTATTCGTGCTGCATGAGCGGATCCTGCGAACACGCCGGCGGTGCGTCCGGCTGAAGGCGTTCTATAAGCGCGGGCTGGCGCGGCTCGACGGCAGCTGGCCCGGAACCGGACAGCAGGGCGAGCGTTTCCTTGAGCCCAGCCACCCATACGCGCGCGACCTGGACCTGTTTGGCAAGGGGAGCATGTTCGAGCTGCTCTGTACGGCACGTACCCGGGCCGGAGAAGCGATGCTGGCCGCATGGCTGCTTGCCCCGGCTTCGATCGAGGAAATTTCAGCCCGGCAGACAGCGATCAGGGAGCTTCAGCCTCTTCTCGATTTTCGGGAGAAGCTGGCGATGGCGGGGGAAGACATCCAAATCGGTGTTCGGCCCGATTCTCTGTTGGCGTGGAGTGAAAAGACGATCCGGCTGAATCCGAAAATGGCGCGAATTGCGGCTCCTGTGCTGACGGCGCTTTGGGTGGTGAGTCTGGTGATGTGGGGAATTTTCGGCTGGTTCGCGGCTGCGATTCTGATCAGTCTGCTGAATCTGACGGTGACGTATCGATATCGATCTCAGGTGGAGAAAGCCGCTGCTGAAATTGAAGGGGCCATGCACGATCTCGACCTGTTGGCGGCCATCTTCCGAGAGATTGAAACCCAGACCTTTACGAGCAGGAAGCTGATCGATCTACAGGCGATCTTGATTTCGCAAAAGGAGTCTGCTTCGGAGGCCATCTCCCGGCTGAATCGGCGCGTAACGTGGCTCGAATCCCGTGAAAACCTCATTGTGAAGTTCGCCGATCTATTCATCTTCTGGACGGCGCAGTGGACCGCCGCAATCGAAGCGTGGCGTGCTGAATATGGAACCGCCATGCGCGGCTGGCTCGGCGTGGTGGGAGAAATGGAGGCGCTCAGCTCGCTGGCCAGCTACGCCTACGAGACTCCCGAAGATACGCTTCCGCAGTTTGTCGAGCATGGACCGTACCTCGATCTGGAAGCGTTCTCTCATCCGTTGATTCCGCGCTCCCGCGCTGTGGCAAACGATCTTAAGCTGGATGAACGTCTCCAGATGCTGGTGATCAGCGGACCGAACATGGCCGGCAAAAGCACCTTCATCCGCAGCGTTGGGGTGAATGCTGTGCTAGCCCAGGCGGGCGCACCGGTTCGCGCGGGGCGAATGGTATTGTCGCGGCTGACGGTGACGGCTTCGATCTGCATTCTCGACTCTCTGCAGGGCGGGCTTTCGCGGTTCTATGCGGAGATCATGCGGCTGAAATTGATCGACGAGCAAAGCCGCGGGCAGGCTCCGGTCCTGTTTCTTCTGGATGAGTTATTGTCAGGAACCAATTCCCATGACCGGCGGGTTGGGACGGAATCGTTCGTGAGGACGCTGCTGGCTCGGGGCGCCATTGGCCTCGTCACCACTCACGATCTTGCGCTGGCGGAGATTGCGGAAGGTATGGGGGGACAGGCGGCGAATTTCCATTTCGAAGATACCTTCGAAAATGGCGAATTGCGGTTCAACTACCGTTTGACGCCCGGGGTTGTCTCGACAGCCAATGCGCTCAAGCTGATGCGCTCGGTGGGGCTCGATGTCTGATGGACGGTTGCAGGTGGCTGCCCCGGGGAACAATACCTGGAGTCCTTCCCTTCACTCACTTCAGTAAAGAAGTAAATGCACAGATTCTTCGCTTCGCTCAGAATGACAAACGAGAAAAAAGCGCGGGCATTCGATAATGTCCGCGCTCCTGTAAATATCAAGACGCTTCTTGTCAGCAACCCTACTGCTGGGTTCCAGAGCCACCCGCCGCTGAACCATTCGCCGACGAGTTACCGTTACCCTTCCCGCCCCGTACCGAGACATGATGGGACTGGGCCATCTGTTCGGCGAGCTGAAGGTGCTGTTGTATAACCTGCGCACCCTGTGATGCCGCATCTTTCAGAGATGAATCTTTGCCGCTCTGCGCTTCCTTACTAAATTCTTTCAGGTCCATGCGATGGTCTTTCACCATGGCTTTGATATAGGTCTTGTCAAACTGATCGCCGGATTCTCCCTGCAGCTTGGTCAACAGCGCCTGATCTTTGCCCGAAAGGCCCGCGGGCGGATTGACGCCGATCTGTTGCGCGATCGGTTTCAGCTGATCGCCCAGCTTGGTATGGTCGTCCACCATTTTCTGGCCGAACTGCTTTACGTCATCGCTCCCGCCTTTCTGTGCCGCCAGTTGGCCCAGTTGAACTTCAGCCATTCCGCCCTCGAGCGCCTTTCTGGCAAACATTTTGTCCGCCCGGCTGGCCTGGCCGGATGACGTGGCGGACATCGAGCCGCTCTGTCCGGAATTCATGTTGGAATTGGACTGCGCAAAGGCAATTCCGCCACACAGCAGTACCACGCCGGAGAGCGTCACAATTCGTTTTGATATTTGGTTGGAGATCATAAGCATTGCTCCTTAAAAGATCCTGGTGATTGCCGGCCGAGCCGGAAACTGGGTCGATCAGCCAGAGCTTGTGGACTGGCCGGTATTTCGCAGTGGGCCGACGCTGCACCCGTACATGTAAATGAGTGGGTAAAACGGGCCGGCGGGTTGCTTTAGGAAGCCAGGAGAACTGCGGGCCATGAAAGCGGCAGAGAAAATCTGCATAGTGCCCGGAAAAGAAAAGGAGGGCCATGCGAATATCGCATGGCCCTCCCTGTGAATTAGCAGCTGTTCAGAACACTTACTCGGCAGCCATTTCCTCGGCTTCGCCTTCCTGGCGCATGAGCTCGAGTTCCCGCTCGGCGGCTTCGGTCGCCTCGGTGACTTCCTGCTGCACGCGTGCCGCGGCTTCTTCGAGTTCCTGCGACAGCCGGACATTGCGGTAGTACTCCATGCCGGTGCCGGCCGGAATCAACCGTCCGACGATGACGTTCTCCTTCAGGCCGCGGAGTTGATCGACGGCGCCGTTGATGGCGGCTTCGGTCAGCACGCGCGTGGTCTCCTGGAAAGAGGCCGCGGAGATGAACGAGTCGGTCGAGAGCGAGGCCTTGGTGATGCCCAGCAGCAGCGGACGGCCTACTGCAGGACGACCGCCGTTGTTGATGGCGCGCTCGTTTTCCTCGCGGAAGCGGAACTTGTCCACCTGCTGCTCGACCAGGAATGCGGTGTCGCCCGGATCCTCGACCTTGACCCAGCGAAGCATCTGGCGAACGATGACTTCGATGTGCTTGTCGGAGATGGCCACGCCCTGAAGCCGGTAGACTTCCTGGATTTCGGTGACCATGTAGGACTGCAGTTCCTTTTCGCCGAGCACCGCGAGAATGTCGTGCGGATTCAGCGGTCCATCCATCAGCGGATCGCCGGCGCGCATGCGCTCGCCTTCCTGCACGTTCACGTGAACGCCGCGCGGCATCGAGTATTCCTTCTCTTCGCCGCTGTCCGCCGTGACGTAAATCTTGCGCTGACCCTTGCTGACTTCGCCGAAGCGGACCGCGCCATCGATCTCGCTGATGATCGCCGTCTCGCGGGGCTTGCGCGCCTCGAACAGTTCCGCCACCCGCGGCAGACCGCCGGTGATGTCCTTGGTGCGCGTAGTTTCGCGTGGAATCTTCGCCAGCACATCGCCGGGGAAGACCTCGTCGCCGTTCTGCACCATCAAGTGCGCGCGGCTGGGAAGCAGATACCGCTTCTGCCCCTTGGCGCTCTTGATCATGATGGCCGGCTGACGCTTCTCGTCGGAAGATTCCGCAACCACCAGGCGGGAAAGCCCGGTGACCTCGTCCACTTCTTCGTTGAGCGTTGTGCCTTCATGCAGATCGTGGAAGTGCACCGTGCCGCCGACTTCCGTCAGGATGGCAAAGGTGTATGGGTCCCACTCGCCGAGCGTCTGGCCCTGAGTGACCTGCGCGCCCTCTTCGACCTTGAGCTTGGCGCCGTAAACCAGCGTGTAGCGTTCCTTCTCGCGGCCACGCTCGTCGACAACAACGATGACACCGGAACGATTCATGGCGACCAGATCGCCCTGTTTCGAGCGTACCGTCACCAGGTTGATGAAGCGGACCGTGCCGGCATTCTTCG
Organism: uncultured Acidobacteriota bacterium; assembly: GCA_963823295.1. Lineage (GTDB taxonomy): Bacteria > Acidobacteriota > Terriglobia > Terriglobales > Acidobacteriaceae > JAKAAZ01. The sequence continues at coordinate 17,102 of CAWGLF010000009.1, read as the reverse complement.
CTTCCAGCCGAGACTGGTCGGACACCCGCGATGCTGCGCCGCCGATGTGGAAGGTGCGCATGGTGAGCTGCGTGCCCGGCTCGCCGATGGACTGCGCGGCGATGACGCCGACCGCTTCGCCCATCTCGACCAGCCGACCCGAGGCCAGGTTGCGGCCATAACAGAGGATGCAGACGCCGCGCTTCGACTCGCAGGTGAGCACCGAGCGGATCTTGACGCGCTCGACGCCGGCTGCCTGAATTGCGCTGGCCATGTCCTCATCGATCTCCTGGTTGACGTCGACCAGCACGTTGCCTTCGAAGTCCTTGAGCTTCTCAAGCGATACGCGGCCAATGATGCGGTCGCGCAGCGGCTCGATGACTTCGCCGGCTTCGATGATGTGGCCGACGTAAATGCCTTCCACCGTGCCGCAGTTGTAATCGCTGATGATGACATCCTGCGCCACATCGACCAGTCGCCGCGTCAGGTAGCCGGAGTCGGCAGTCTTGAGCGCCGTGTCGGCCAGTCCCTTGCGGGCGCCGTGCGTCGAGATGAAGTACTGCAGCACCGTCAGCCCTTCACGGAAGTTGGCCGTGATCGGAGTTTCGATGATTTCGCCCGACGGCTTCGCCATCAGTCCGCGCATACCGGAGAGCTGACGAATCTGCTGCTTCGATCCGCGAGCGCCGGAGTCGGCCATGATGTAAATCGGGTTCATGGCGCCGGCCTTGTCCGCCGCCTTCATGTTGTTGAACATCTCATCGGCCACTTGTTCCGTAACCGAGGACCACATCTGAATGACCTTGTTGTTGCGCTCGCCGTTTGTGATGGCGCCGTCCAGATACTGCCGCTGCACGCTGACCACCTGTTTTTCGGCGTCGCTGACCAGCTGGTACTTTGTCTCCGGAATGACCATGTCGTCAAACCCGACCGAAAGGCCGCTGGTGGTGGCGTACTTGAAGCCGAGATCCTTGATGCGGTCCAGCATCTTCACCGTGACTTCAAGGCCGAGGTTCAGATACGAATAACTGACCACCTGGCCGATGCCCTTCTTTTTCATAAGACCGTTGACGAACGGCATGCCTTCCGGCATGGAGTCGTTCAGAATGACGCGGCCCACGGTGGTCGAAAGGTATTGGTTCGTGTACTGGATCGGCTCGGTGTGCAGCAGGTCCTGATCGTCGTAAGCGGTGGACATGTCGAGCACCGCGCCGGTGTAGCGTAGGCGGATCGGGGTCAGGGTCTCGACCTCGCCGGCTTCAAGCGCCATCAGCACTTCGTCGGTGTTGGCAAAGACGCGGCCCTCACCTTTTGCGCCGGTGTGTGTCTTCGTCAGGTAATAGAGACCGAGCACCATATCCTGCGTGGGCACGGTGATCGGCTGTCCCGGAAGCCGGCGACAGGATGTTGTGCGCCGCCAGCATCAGCACGCTCGCTTCCACCTGCGCTTCCGGCGACAACGGAATGTGCACAGCCATTTGATCGCCGTCGAAGTCGGCATTGAAGGCGGTGCAGACCAGCGGGTGAATCTTGATGGCCTTGCCTTCGACCAGCACCGGCTCAAACGCCTGAATACCCAGGCGATGGAGCGTTGGGGCGCGATTCAGCAGCACGGGATGGTCCTTGATAACTTCTTCCAGCACGTCCCAGACGATCGGGTCCTGCAGCTCGACCAGTTCCTTCGCCTGCTTGATGGTGGTGCAATGTCCGATCTGTTCCAGACGGTGATAGATGAAGGGCTTGAACAGTTCGAGCGCCATCTTCTTCGGAAGACCGCACTGGTGCAGCTTCAATTCCGGCCCGACGACGATGACGGAACGGCCCGAGTAGTCGACGCGCTTGCCGAGAAGGTTCTGGCGGAAGCGGCCCTGCTTGCCCTTGAGCGTATCGGAAAGCGATTTCAGCGGACGGTTGTTGGCACCGCGCAGCACGCGGCCACGTCGGCCGTTGTCGAACAGCGCATCGACGGCTTCCTGCAACATGCGCTTTTCATTGCGCACGATCACTTCCGGCGCGTGCAGATCCATCAGCTTCTTCAACCGGTTGTTGCGGTTGATGACGCGGCGGTAAAGATCGTTCAGATCGGAAGTGGCAAAGCGGCCGCCATCGAGCGGCACCAGCGGGCGCAGCTCGGGAGGAATGACCGGAACCACGTCGAGGATCATCCACTGCGGCTTGTTGCCGGACTTGCGGAAGGCCTCGACAACTTTCAGGCGCTTGGCAAATTTGAGGCGCTTCTGCAGCGAAGTTTCGAGCTTCATGCGCTCGCGCAGCTCGATGCCGAGCGTGTCGATGTCCACGCGCTTGAGCAGCTCCTTAATCGCTTCGGCGCCCATCATGGCCTTGAAGCCGGAGGGGCGATACTGCTGGTCGAGCTCGCGATAACGCGTCTCGTCCTTGATGATCTCGCGCTCCTTGACAGCCGCATCGCCGGGATCGATGACGACATAGCTCTCGAAGTAGAGCACGCTCTCCAGCTCGCGCAGAGAGATGTCGAGCAGGTGTCCGATGCGCGACGGCAGGCCCTTGAAGAACCAGACGTGCGAACAGGGCGAGGCGAGTTCAATGTGGCCGAGGCGCTCGCGGCGCACGCGGGACAGGGTGACTTCCACGCCGCACTTGTCGCAGATCACTCCGCGATGCTTCATGCGCTTGTACTTGCCGCAGAGACATTCCCAGTCCGTGATGGGGCCGAAGATACGGGCGCAGAACAGGCCATCGCGTTCCGGCTTGAATGTGCGGTAATTGATCGTCTCCGGTTTGGTGACTTCTCCGTGCGACCAGCTGCGGATTTTCTCCGGCGAGGCAAGGCTGATGCGAATGGCATCGAAGTCCGATATAGGATTGCTGAGTTCGAATGGATTCGAGCGGAACAAGACGACCTCCGTGCCGGATCTGCGCCGCACTTTGAAAACTGCGGCGGACCGGCTCTCGCGTTCCCAGGATTTCCATCATTCCGTCCGGCAAGTCCGTCCCGGGAGCGCGTTGGCTGATGTGGACTTGCGGTCGTGTATCGAAAAAGCTTTTTCTTCGTCGTGCAAAAACTTCGGGTGCCCCACCCTGGCCGCGTTCTTTGCGGCCAGGGTGGGAGGGTCAGGATCTTTAATCCGCGGCTGCCACGGATGGCAGCGGCACCTTCTTGTTGTTGTCGGCCTGCTTGATCAGCTCGACATCGAGGCACAGCGCCTGCAGCTCGCGCACCAGCACGTTGAACGACTCCGGCACGCCGGGCTCGATGGCAGCTTCGCCCTTGACGATGGCTTCGTAAATCTTGGTGCGGCCATAAACATCGTCGGACTTCGCCGTCAGCAGCTCCTGCAGGATGTACGCTGCGCCGTAAGCTTCGAGCGCCCAGACTTCCATCTCGCCGAAGCGCTGGCCGCCGAACTGCGCCTTTCCGCCCAGCGGTTGCTGGGTGATCAGCGAATACGGCCCGATCGAACGCGCGTGAATCTTGTCGTCGACCAGATGCGAGAGCTTCAACATATACATGTAGCCCACCGTGACCGGCTGCTCGAAACGATCGCCGGTCATACCGTCGTAGAGATAGATCTTGCCGGAGGTCGGCAGGTTCGCCGCCGTCAGCAATGCCTTGATCTCTTCTTCTTTCGCGCCGTCGAACACCGCGGTCCCGAACCAGATGCCGCGCTTCATGCCGCGCGCGACCTGCAGCAGCTTCTCATCGTCGAGATCGAGCAGTTGCCGCAGCAGTGCCGTTCCGCCGAAGCGCTCTTCGAGCAGCTTGCGCACTTCGTTAGCCTGCTGATTCTTTTCGACCAGCTCGGCAACCTGCTTACCCAGTTCATGCGCCGCCCATCCAAGATGGGTTTCGAGAATCTGGCCGACGTTCATACGCGAGGGCACGCCCAGCGGGTTCAGAACGATGTCCGCCGGAGTTCCGTCCGGCAGGTACGGCATGTCTTCCTCGGGCAGAATGCGCGAGATGACACCCTTATTGCCGTGACGGCCCGCCATCTTGTCGCCAACCGACAGCTTGCGCTTCATGGCGATGTAGACCTTCACCTGCTTGATGACGCCCGGCGCCAGCTCATCGCCCTTCTGCAGCTTGCCGATCCTGTCGTTGGTGATCTTGCGCAGCACATCGATCTGGCGAGAGGTCATCTCCTCGATTTCATCGATCTGCTCATTCACCCGCGGGTCTTTATCGGCGTAACGGATACGCTTCAGGTTGCGCGTCGAGATCAGCTCGATCATCTCGCGGTCGAGCACAGCTCCCTTGGCCAGCAGGCGCTTGTTGGTACGCTCGTCGTGCAGGTCGGCCAGAACTTCCTTGCCGCCCATGATCGATTCCAGGCGCTTCAACCGCTCGTCGGTCAAAATGCGAATCTCGTCTTCCAGGTTCTTCTCAAGCTTCGCCACCTGATCGGCTTCGATCAGCTTGGCGCGCTCGTCCTTTTCCTGGCCCTTGCGGGAGAAGATGCGCACATCGACAATCGTTCCTTCGACGCCCGGAGGGCAGGTCAGCGAAGCATCGCGAACGTCGCCGGCCTTTTCGCCGAAGATCGCGCGCAGCAGCTTCTCTTCCGGCGTCAACTGGGTTTCGCCCTTGGGCGTTACCTTGCCGACCAGGATGTCATTGTGCTTGACCTTGGCGCCGATGCGGATGATGCCGCTCTCGTCGAGGTCGCGCAGCGCCGACTCGGAGACGTTGGGAATGTCGCGCGTGATTTCCTCCGGACCGAGCTTCGTGTCCCGCGCTTCAATCTCGTACTCCTCGATATGCAGCGAAGTGTAGTAGTCCTCGCGCACCAGTTTTTCGCTGATCAGGATTGCGTCTTCAAAGTTGTAACCGCGCCAGGACATGAACGCGACCAGGACATTGCGGCCGAGGCCGAGTTCGCCCTGCTCGGTGCAGGGTCCATCGGCGATCACCTGTCCTTTCAGCACGCGGTCGCCCTGACGAACGATCGGCTTCTGGTTGATGCAGGTGTTCTGGTTGGAACGCTTGAACTTCACCAGCTGATAAATGTCCGATCCAACTTCGCGCGATAGCTGTGTCGGGTGATGCTCGCCCTCGACACGCACGATGATGCGCTCGGAATCGACCGAGTCGACGATGCCATGGCGCCGGGCCAGTACCACCGCTCCGGAATCGCGCGCCGTCACGCCTTCCATCCCGGTGCCCACAAAAGGAGCTTCGGAGATCAGCAGCGGTACCGACTGACGCTGCATGTTGGCGCCCATCAGCGCGCGGTTGGCGTCGTCATGTTCCAGGAACGGAACCAGCGAGGCCGCCACCGAGACCAGCTGTTTCGGACTGACGTCGACATAGGTGACTTCGCCGCGGTTGACCAGGACGAAGTTGCCCTGACGCCGCGCCGTGACCAGCTCATCCTTGATGCTGCCGTTTTTGTCCAGCTCCACATTCGCCTGCGCGATCGTGTAGCGGTCCTCTTCCCAGGCCGAGAGATAGAAGCTGTACGGCTGGTACTCCATGGGCCGCTTCTTCTCTTTCGTCAGCTGCTGGTTACGCTTGATCGCATCCGGCTTTTCCAGATGATCGCCAACTCGCAGACCGCTGTCCCCGGCGTTGACCACCTGCACAAAGTCGAGCAGCAGGCCATCCCGCACGCGGCGGTAGGGCGACTCGATAAAGCCGTACTCGTTGATTCGCGCAAAGCAGGACAACGAGGAGATCAGTCCGATGTTCGGGCCCTCCGGCGTCTCGATCGGGCAGATGCGGCCGTAGTGGGTGGGGTGAACGTCGCGCACTTCAAAGCCCGCGCGCTCGCGGCTCAAACCGCCCGGCCCAAGCGCCGACAGACGCCGCTTGTGAGTGATCTCCGAGAGCGGATTCGTCTGATCCATGAACTGCGAGAGCTGGCTGCTTCCGAAGAATTCGCGGATAGCTGCCATCACCGGCTTGGCGTTGATCAGGTCATGCGGCATCGCCGTCGACATGTCCGGATACACGCTCATCTTTTCCTTGATCGCACGCTCCATGCGGACCAGGCCGATGCGGAACTGATTCTCCATCAGCTCACCCACCGCGCGGACGCGACGGTTGCCGAGATGATCGATGTCATCGACCACGCCGATATTGCGGCGCAGCTTCAGCAGGTAGCGGATGGTCGCGTAGAAATCGTCCGGCGTCAGCGTGCGATGGTCGAGCGAGGTTGCGTCCTGCTTGTCGTACAGCTTGATGTTGAATTTCAGCCGGCCCACGCGCGAGAAATCATACTTGCGCGCGTCGAAGAACATGCCTTCAAACAGCGCCGTCGCCGTGTCGAGGGTCGGCGGGTCGCCGGGACGAAGCTTGCGGTAGATCTCGATCAGGGCCTCTTCCGGCTTGTGAACAGTGTCGCGGCGCAGCGTGTGCGAAATCACGTTGCCCACATCGTCGCGCTCCGGCAGGAAGATTTCGAGCGAAGTCACGCCGCTTTCAAGAATCTGTGCCAGCTTTTCTTTCGTCAGCTCCTGGTTGGCTTCAAGCAGCAGATCGCCGGTGGTCGTATCAACCACATCAGAGGCCGACATAGCGCCGTCGAGCTCGGAATCCTCGATCTCGACTTCGCTAACCTTGGCCGCGCGCAGCGCCTTCAGGATGCTGGCGGAAATCTTGCGTCCGGAGTGGGCAATCTCCTCGCCCTTGACGACAACGGCATGAGCCGGCTTCACGCCCAGCAGATGGGTCGCTTTACCTTCTTCCGGATGGATCGTCCAGAAGAGCTTCCCGTTTTTCACCGCAATGGTGTCGACGGTGTAGAAGTTCTTGAGAATTTCTTCATCCGAATTCAACCCCAGCGCGCGCAGGAAAACCGTTCCCAGAAATTTGCGTTTGCGATCGATGCGGACGTACAACGTGTTCTTCTGGTCGTACTCAAACTCCACCCACGATCCGCGATAGGGAATGATCTTGCCCAGGAAATAGGTGCGGTTGTTCGCCGTCTCAAAGAAGACGCCGGGCGAGCGGTGCAACTGACTGACGATGACGCGCTCGGTCCCGTTCACCAGGAAGGTCCCGTTCTTCGTCATCAGGGGAATGTCGCCGAAAAAGACCTCCTGCTCCTTCATGTCGCGGATGGTCTTGACGCCTGTCTCCGGATTTTTGTCGTAAATCTTCAGCCGGATGGTGACCTTGAGCGGCGCCGAATACGTCATGCTGCGTTCTTCGCATTCGCTCTGGTCATACTTCAACTGCAGGCCGACCGGATCGCCGCACTTGTTGCAGAAATCGGGCGTGTTCTTGTTATAGGTGCCGCACTTCTGGCACAGCACATCGCCCGGATGAAACGGGTCGGTGATGACCATGTTGCCGCAGTTGATGCAGGTAGTGCGCAGGTGATGAAGGCCTTTGAGGTGCCCGCATTTGCACTCCCAGTTGCCGATCGAAAAATCGACAAATTCCAATTCAGAGAGGTTGCGGAAATCGGTGATCGGAAACACTGACGCGAAAACAGACTGCAGCCCGAGATCGTCGCGTTCGGTGGGCAGCTTATCCATCTGCAGAAAACGCTCATACGAGCGCCGCTGCACTTCGATCAGGTTGGGAATCTGGATTTCGGTGGGAATTTTAGAAAAATCGAGACGGCTGCGGATCGCGCGGTTCTCGTTGGACATGCTTCACTCCTGGCTGATTTGCCTTCGCGGCCAACTCCCGGCGGCAACTCGGGTAGTCGGTTAGGCAGCTCTCCGGTTCGTCCACGGAGGGCACGTGCCTAGTTCGGTTTCGTTTACTTCTTTCCGGAATTCGCTCATTGAACTCATTGCGCCGAGTTCACTGCTGTTCACGCTGCCGGTCGATTGGCTTGCTGAAGTGATTCAGAGACACCAAACCGCTCGCAAGGGACAATATGCCCCGCGAGCGTCACAACCGGATTGTGCACTGTTCAGATAGATGGGTTTTAGCTTCCGCCTGCGCCGGTCTGTCGGGCGCCTTTGTTTGGATCGGTGAGCCTGTTACAGCCAGGCTTCAGCCCGGCGAACAGAACCCACAGGTCAAAAGATGATAGATCAAGTAGGTATGCGGGCGAAACGGATCACTTGTTTAGTGTAACCCAGATTCGCCCCGCAAGCAAGCTATTTCAGGCAAGCTACTTTACGTCGACCGCGGCGCCGGCATCGGTGAACTTCTTCTTGATGGCCTCTGCCTCGTCCTTGCTGATGCCTTCCTTCACCGTTTTGGGAGCGCCATCGACCAGGTCCTTGGCTTCCTTCAGACCCAATGCAGTCACTTCACGCACGACTTTGATGGTGTTGATCTTGTTGGTTCCGGCATCCTTCAGAATCACGGAAAACTCCGTCTGCTCTTCCACCGGAGCCGCTGCCGCGCCCGCGCCGCCGCCCGCCACCATGACCGGGGCCGCTGCTGCCGCCGAAACGCCGAGACGCTCTTCGAGCTTCTTCACCAGGGCCGCCGCATCCAGCAAGGTCAGCCCGACAATTTGATCTTCAATCTGCTGCAAATCCGCCATGTCCATTCTCCAATTTGTTACGAATCTTGTATTCCACTACTCATTGTCCGATCGCTGAGCGATTGCGCCCCGCGATCTCCGTTTGCCCAGACAGCCCCCGCTTGCAGCGATTTAAAAACTCGGCTGCCCGCGTCGGTCTTCCTGGTTGAGTGGGAACAAAAACCAGTACCCCAACGCGTATGCTAACCGGATTACTGCTCGCCGAACCTGCGCAGCCGCTACGATGCCGCCGCTTCGGCAAACTTTTTCTGCTCGACCGCCTGGCCGAGCACCACCGCGACGTCCCGACCGGTGGCATTGATGACCGTCGCCAGCCGCTGCGCCGGCGCGTTGATCAGGAACAGCAGCTTCGAGTAGAGTTCCTCGCGGCCCGGCATGGTTGCCAGTTGCTGGATCTCCGCAACCGATAGACCTTGCCGTCAACGATGGCCAGCTTAAAGGAAAACTCGGCATTGTCCTTGACCCACTCCGACAGCGCCTTCGCCAGCGCTACCGGATCGCCACTGCTGTAGGCGACCGAAGATACGCCTTTCAGACCCTGCAATGCCTGTTCGACCTTTGTGCCTTGCGCGGCACGGGAGGCGAGCTTGTTTTTTACCACCCGGTACTTGGCGCCTGCATTCCGGACCACGGTCCGCAGCGCAAAATCCTGGGAAACCGTTAGCTTCTGAAATGTGCCGACGATTGCAGTCGTCGAGCCCGCCAGCTCCTCTGCCAGATGCTGAACCTGCTCGGCTTTTTTGGCTCTTGAAATTGCCATGATTTCAACCCTTTATCGAAAAAAATCTGTCATCCCGAGCGAAGCAGGCCACCGGCCTGCGGAGTCGAGGGACCTGCTGTTCCGCCGCCCTCTTACGCCCTGCCGGCTGCTTCCACGATCGCGTGGTCGAGCTGAATGCCAGGTCCCATGGTGGAGCTGAGCGTAATCCCCTTGACATACTTGCCTTTGGCGGCAGACGGCTTGGCCTTCACCACGCTGGTAATCACCGTGGTCGCATTCTCGACCAGCTTGTCCGGGGTAAACGATAGCTTGCCCACCGGCACATGCACCAGCGCGGTTTTATCGGTGCGGTATTCAATCTTTCCGGCCTTGATCTCCCGCACGGCAGACGCTACATCGGTCGTCACCGTGCCCGTCTTCGGATTCGGCATCAGCCCGCGCGGGCCCAGGATCTTGCCCAGCCGCCCAACGGACTTCATCATGTCCGGGGTGGCGATCAGGGCGTCGAAGTCCGTCCAGCCTTCCTTCTGAATCTTCTCAACCAGATCGTCGCCGCCGACAAACTCCGCGCCCGCGGCTTCGGCGTCGCGGACCTTTTCGCCGGAGGCAATCACAGCGACGCGCTTGGTCTTGCCCAGCCCGTGCGGCAGGACCACGGTTCCGCGCACCATCTGGTCGGCGTGCTTAGGATCGACACCAAGACGCAGCGTGATCTCGACGGTCTCATCAAACTTGGCGAACTTGACCTTTTGGAGAAGCGGAACCGCTTCGGTCAACGGATAGGGCCGCTGCTCGACAGACGCGCGTGCCTTCTCAATATTCTTCCCTGCCTTCGACATAATCCCTCAGTCTCCCACCGCGCGGACCTTATGCAGCGCTTGTTTCCGCTGAACCGCCCCGTATTGCTTGTTTTCAACTGCCTTGTTATAGGTACTCGGAGCGGCCGTCCGGCCGTGGTATGGTGTACGTGTCAATCGGGATACCCGACAGAACGCACTGCCTTATTATGCGGGAGTTGACCCTGATACTGCAAGTAAGGATTCGGGATGTTGCTTCGACTGACCTTAGGCGGCCTCTGGACGAAAGTCCTTGTACTCTTCACCGCGAGGCCCCTAGTTCTTTTGCGATCGCATTAAAGCGTGCACGCATATGCTATCCGAAAAAGACATCGACAGCCACGCCCGCGAGCCGGGCAGCACTGGATCTCCTTGCGTTGTAAGCGCCCCGTATCCAAGAAGAACGGCGAATACACGTGAATCGCTTCATGCTGCGATGTTCCTAACGCACCGATTTCGGTCGACTATTTCAGCGGGGACACCGTTTGCAATTTGCTGTTCCAAACATTCTCAGCCGACCGCTGCCGCGATCTGACCACAGGAAAAAGGGCAGCGAACATCCAATCGCACCAAATCACACCTACCATCGCATATCCTCGTGGCGATAGACACCTTTATGAAAACCCAATGTCAAAATCAGCAACATGCAAGCGCCACCATCCGATGAATTGCCTAGTAACGTTTCACGAATACGGACTTCCATCGATCTAGGCCTGCCACACCGGCGATGCCGAAACATGATATAAGACTATCACTAGGCGCGTCTGTTCGTTCATTAAGCTCAGATCGCCAAACGTCTCTCCGCTGCTTTGCGGATTTCCTCAACTTCCGCGAATCTTGCGTCCTGCCGGATGCCAGTTTCGCGGAGATCAGGTCTTCGCGGGAAATGAAGGTGGCCTTCAATCCGCTCGCCGGGTGCCCCATGCCTTCGCCTCTTTTGCGAAGGGTGGGATCGATGACTCTGGTTCCCAAGGGGTACTCCAGCGTGTATCGATCTCTACCTGTCCTGGCTCTCCCAAAAGATAATGCCGGGTGCCCCACGTCTCGGTTCTGAGATGTGGGATTGTTTCTGTCCAAATGGGCACGGCTGCGCCGGAACCGTGCAGAGTGCAAGATGTGCGGAATCCGATCCTGTCAGCCATCGCAGCAGATTCTTGAATCCTGCTTGAGCGAAATGGTGATCGTGCGTGAATGCCTCCGTTAACCGCTCCTCTTCCATAACAATGAAGCTTGCGCAGTCGGTGAGACTCCAATTCTTGTCTGCCAACACCCTGTAGCGCTGGAGAGCAGCTTCAAACACTCTATGAATCTGAGGGGTAACGAGCACCTTCCGAACGGCCAAGGGATTCAACTGCCTTCGCCGCAGCCACGCGGAGTCGCAACCCGTAACCGCTGAATGCTTAGAGGTTTGTCTTCAGAATCCCATCGAGCCGGAGGAAATTCATCTTTCGGAAGATTGGGAACAAGACGTTTGCCTAAAAAACGGCGAATAGAAGTGAGTAGGACACTACCTCTGCGGTCATTTGAAAATACCTGCCGATCAATTCACCCCCTTTTGCTATCCTGAACCTAACCCGTCTCCGCCTTCCTCAAACCGCGTCCACCCGCCCATCCTGAGCCCGGATGGGTATTTGCCGTTTGCCGCCGGCGCAGGCAGTGCCTAACTCCTTTTAATGGAGTAATTTACCCGTAAGGTCAATGATAAGAGGAATTTAGCCCGGCTGCCGCCAGCAAGTGCATTGCTTGGAAGAATTTAGCGCATCCATACCGGGGGGTACGCCCTCGCCAACTGCGGGTGCCCACATCCCGATTTTCGTTGCCAGCGGCTGCGCGTGAATGGAAACCGCGTAAGCTTCCACCCTTTGCCTGCAGGAATCCTCTGTCCAGCAATTGACTCTATCCCTTACGATCGGAGAACGATTCCGCCGCTGCTGAAAAGTCGGGCGGAGGAAGAGCGCTCCCATGCGGGCGTGATCTTCGTAGACGAAAGGACGATCTCACCCGCAGATATTGGAGGATTGGTCAGGGCGCTGGGTCTACTGGTGAAACAGGCACGTACCTGGGAGTGGACGAACAGAATCGTCTTCCTGCGACGGTAGAGATAAGAAAAAGCCGACGGGGTTCTGGTCGGCCGCTACTTAGACTGTCTGCTTTCGCGAAAGTTCCTGAAGTTCATACAACGATGCGGTGCGTTGCTTTCGAGGGGACATTGGAAACTGCTGAAATGAGAACCGCGCGAAATCCGCAGTTCTTCCCCGCACCAGCCGAGACCAGACTTCGAACTCATGGGTGATGTCGCCTGCATAGATGAGAAAGCAATCAGCCGCATGGTAACTCAGGATCAGTGTCCGGCGTGGCCGATTGGAGCGGTTGGTTATCGATGCATGCGGCGTCATACAGCTCATGAAAATGGCGATTCCCGCTTTGCCCTCCAGAGGAACTGCCTCCGATTCCTCGATAGGCTCCACGATCTTTCCGACAAAGTATCCATCCAGAGTGTGATCGAGAATTCTGTCATTGTGACGCCCCGGAATCACTTGAAGGCAGCCATTTTCTACATCGGCGTCGTCAAGATATATCAGGACTGCGATCGAAGACGAGTTCGTCAACGGATAATAAGTAACGTCCTGATGCCATTCAACGACTGAACCAACAGATGGAGGCTTCATGTTGATCTTGCTGTAGTGATAGATCAGGTTCGGTCCGAGCAACTCCTCAACAAGGTCAAGCAATTTTGGCGAACCCGATAGTTCACGGAAGAGTGCGTAATGGCTGCACGGCTCGTAGATTCTGCGAACAAGCTTTCCTTCCGGCTTCTGATCGGTTTCCATCTCCAGGCGGGATTTGTCGTGTACGGCCAACGTATTGTCGCCGCAAATTCGATCGATTTCCGTCCGCAATTCGTTTAACTGAACAGAATCCAGCAAGCCAGGATAGGTCACATAGCCGTTCCGAAGGTACTCTTCGCGTCGTAGGTCGTTCATGTACGCCTCGCCATGTCATTTATGCAGTGATTCTATTGCCAGTCTATCCAAATCGGACCAATAGAACATAAATGGACATCGGCGGTATTGGCTAGGCGACCTCAATCCCCATGGAGCGTGCCGGGTGCCCCATTCAGGCCCACCCTGAGCCGAGCGTATGGGTGGTTTGAGCGGGATCCGTCGAAGGACGCTGAAGGCAATTCGACTGAAGGGATCGCTTCCCCTACGCGATGACTTCAAACCCCATCGACCGCGCCATGACCTTGCTGGACTGGATCGCCACCTACACCGGGACGCGTTCAAAACGGACAAGAGTTCTTTGAAGTCTGGGTACAGAGGCGATTGCAAATTCTGCTCTTCGTTCTCGCCTAGACCCACGGAACCGCGCATCCCGCTACTTCGTATGACTGAGCATCATGCGTAGGCTTCTTTTTCTTGCCTGTATTTTCTGTGCGATCGTCGCCGCATCCGCACAGACGCGGATCGCCATTGAAAACGTCACGGTCATTGATGGTACAGATCACGCGCCCACACGCAACGCTACCGTGGTCATCCAAGGGCAACGCATATTGGCGATCAGCGGCAGGCATAACCAACAGCCAACGGGGACGACCATCATAGACGGAACAGGAAAATTTCTGATTCCCGGGCTTTGGAATAACGACCTTCACGCGAGCGATTACGACACAACCAAAGCGGCATTTCCATCGCTGATTTCCTATGGGATCACCTTCGTCCGGGACATGGGCGCACCGCTGGATAGCGTTGTGCGGCTGCGGGCCGACATCGCCTCTGGGGCACTCATCGGCCCCCGCTTATTCATTGCTGGGCCGCTGATGGAAGGGCCGATCTCCATTCAAATGCCGCTGATTGTCGATTTATTTTCGACAAAGCAAGCCCGCGATGAAGTTCGAATACTGAAGAAAAACCAGGTCGACTATGTCGAAGCGGACACAACACTAACGCCAGAGTTGTACTGGGCCATTGCAGACGAAGCAAAGAAACAAGGGCTCCTCTTTGTCGGACATATTCCGCCGAAAATTGGCGCAGCCAGTATCGTCAACGCCAATCAGAAAAATGTGGAACATTTGGGCGGGCGGTATCTAAATGTACTCGTTGCCTGTTCAAACGATGAGGGGTACTTTGATAGGGTCCTGGTGAAAACCTACGACGATCTGCTGATCGCGGTGAGAGAAAAACGCGCAGCTAAGGAGCCGCAATTTACAGCCGACTTCGACAGGAGGCTGCTCGACACATTTAACGAAAGCAAGGCACAGCGGCTGTTCCGTCTGTACGCGAGACATGGAATCGCGCAGACGCCAACACTGTATGTTCTAAAAACTTTGTGGGAAACGAACAGAGACAATCACAAATTAAGCAACCGGGATATGGAATTCGGCAAAAAGATCTTCGCGAAGGACATGCAAGTTGTGGACGAAATGAAACGCGATAAGGTTCCGATCCTTGCCGGTACGGATGGCGATTACACGCAAGGCGGCGACGCCCTGCATGGCGAATTGGAGCTTCTGGTGCAGGCCGGACTGACTCCGCATCAAGCTCTTCAGTCAGCGACTCGCGATGCAGCCTCATTTATGGGGGTATCCAACACCGTAGGCACGGTTGAACCCGGGAAAATTGCCGATCTGGTGCTTCTCGATGCAAATCCGCTGATCAATATTTCCAATACTCGCCACATCGACACTGTTTTCCTCCATGGCAGGCTTTTCAAAACAAGCGAGCTTATAAAAATGCGAACCCGCTGACGTCAGAACTCCCGCTTCGGCGTGGCCTGATTCGGGACACCACTAAAAACCGCTTCACAGAATTTTCAACACGGGTGCAGGCACTATGGACCGGCCTAATGCCCCGGATTTGGTAAAATAAGAATCAGGGAAACTTCTGCCGCCGGGACAGAGTGCATAGCTTAGAGGCTTGCAACCCGGGCCGCAGGCGAAGGATCTTACGTTTTACCCGCATCTTATTGCAGAAGGACTTAGGTGCGATCCGGGTCCCGCACAATCCTTCAACTACGTCACATAATCCTTCAACTATTCTGCACAATCCTTCAACTATCCCGCACAATCCTTCAACTATTCTGCACAATCCTTCGATTATCCCGCACAATCCTTCAACTATTCTGCCACTCCCACTGGCCGTTCGCCATCGAGAGCGCCCCATCGAACAGGTCGCAAAAGGCGCCAGGATCGCGCTCGCCGAACGGCACCCGGCGCGCTGGATCGGAATTGGATGGAATTGCGGGAGGGCTGCTCAGGCAGGCTAGGCGACGACTTCAATCCCCATCGAACGGGCTGTTCCCTTGATGGATTTGATTGCCGAGTCGATGGATGCGGCGTTTAAGTCCGGCATCTTCTGTTTGGCGATCTCGGCGACCTGCTTCTCCGTCACCCTGCCGACTTTGTCCTTGTTGGGAGTGCCGGCGCCCTTGGCAACACCCGCCGCTTTTTTCAGCAGCACCGCTGCCGGCGGCGTCTTGGTGATGAAGGTGAAGGAGCGATCAGTATAAACAGTGATAACAACCGGGATCACCAGCCCAGCCATATCGGGGCCCTGAGTACGGGCGTTGAACTGCTTGCAGAACTCCATGATGTTCACCTGCGCTTGGCCCAAAGCGGGGCCGATCGGCGGGGCCGGAGTCGCTTTGGCAGCAACGATCTGCAATTTCACCTGGGTCTGTACTTTCTTAACTGGAGGCATATTTCTGAATCCCTTTCAAAACCGGGTCCGCACTTCGCGAAAACGAATGGCTAAACCGCTTTATGCAATTTTTTCGACTTTGCTGAACTCAAGCTCGACCGGTGTCGAGCGCCCGAAGATGGTCACCATAACCTTCAGCGTTTCGCGATCTTCGTTCACTTCATCGACCACACCGTTGAAGTTGGCGAACGGCCCTTCGGTGATCTTCACTTGCTCGTTCTTCTCGAACTTCACCTTCATCCGCGGCTTGTCTTTCGACACATCCGAACGGAACACGATGGAGCTGATCTCTTCCTCGGTTAACGCCACCGGCTTTTCGCCCGTCCCGAGAAAGCCCGTTACCCGGGGTGTGTTCTTCACCAGGTGCCAGATCTCGTTGTCGAATCCATTTCCACCAGCACATAGCCGGGGAGAAAAACGCGCTCGATGGTGTACTTTTTGTTATTGCGAATCTCCGTGACCGGCTCAGTCGGAACCATGATCCGGCCGATGCGATCGTGCAGCCCATAGGCCTGCACGCGGCTCTCGATCGATTCCTTCACCTTGCGCTCAAACCCCGAGTACGCGTGGATGATGTACCACCGGAAGCGCTCATTCACGGGAGGAGCCAGTTCGGGAGTCGCCTCGCCGGACACCGGTTGCGCTTCGATTTTTACGTCTTCTGCCATCAAAATCCTCTTCTGAACCGAACTTCTCTACTGCGCCAGCTTAATGCGTCATCCAGGCCAATAGCGCCTGGATTGCCCGGCCCACCACCGCATCCACGACATAGAAATATGCAGCGAAAAGAAACACGGTGATGATAACTACGGTGGTCGTGGTCTGGACTTCATTCCGCGACGGAACGACCACCTTGTGCATCTCACTGCGAACTTCCTTCAGGAAATTCCAGAACCGCTCCGGCTGCTGCTTCCACTGCGGTGTCGCCGTGCGTGTCTCGCCCGAGACAGCGATTGCCTTTGCCATAATGCTTCCTTCTTGTTTATTGCATCCGGCAGCAATGCCGGGGTTGCTGCTACTGGGGCCAGCCCAGGAAAAAACTGGCAGGGGCGGAGGGATTCGAACCCCCAAGTCCGGTTTTGGAGACCAGCAGTTTAACCGTTGAGCTTACGCCCCTGCATCCTTCAACATCTTCAAGAGAAGCCGCAGCTACTTGGTTTCCTTGTGGGCCGTGTGCTTGCGGCAGCGGTTGCAGAACTTCGAAAACTCGAGCCGCGCCGTCGTCTTCTTCTTGTTCTTCGTCGTCGAATAATTCCGTTCCTTACATTCCGGACACTGCAATGTGATAATTTCGCGCATTTTTTTATCCTATCTGATTCTACCAGCGTTCGCCTGGCGGATTTTTCCCTTTTCTCGAACTCCGAGATGCCCGCCTGCTGAACGCTATCTTGCTGAAAAAGCTCTTCCGCCCAAAGATTTACTTCGAAATCTC
>CAWGLF010000008.1:0-317302 GCA_963823295.1 uncultured Acidobacteriota bacterium | reverse complement strand
CCCCACGACCGGTTAGGGTCTGCGGATTTTAAGCCCCCAGTAATTAAAATATGCGATCCCATCTCGTGCCATACCGCGCTATATCCCTGTAAATCTCATATCACAACAAAACTTACGCGCCGAAATATGCCACGCTATACAGCGTTATATACGGCGCTACGACGCAAACAGCCCCTCATTAACCCCGAGATGGAGAAGACATGCTCGTAAAAATCGAGAAAGCAGAACTTAACGGCTGCGCGGTATTGAGAAATCAGCACAGGCTCTTAAAGACTTCATAGAGAGGAGTCCCGAAAATAAATCCGCTATCGTCCGGTTGATTAACAGGTCGTCTCGTACTAAGGGAGGCCGATGACGGTCCAACGAGCCGCAGAGGCCAGAAAGCGGCCCTCGATAGCCTCCGACGGCCCCGTAGCGCTTGCGTTCGCGCCGCCAACGCTAAACGGCCCGCACAGCGGCAAAGAACGTAAACGCGCCTTGGCCATCGTAGCGCTGCTATCTGCGCCCACAGTGGCGGAGGCCGCCGCGCGAGTCGGCATTGGGTATAGAACTTTAAAAACTTGGCGCACGCAGCCGGAGTTCATAGCTGAGTATCGCCGGGCCAAGCAGGAACTAGTGGACGCCACCACGGGCCGACTTCACCGCGCGGTGGCGGGCGCTGTTGAGGTACTGGAGCGCATAGCAAACGATATCGCCGCACCCACTGCGGCACGCGTTACGGCGGCGTCGCGGATTTTAGAACTTGGATTCCACGCGCACGAGATTGAAGAGCTGATGGCACGGTTAGAGAAATTGGAAAGGGGGCATAAATATGATCGGTGATTTAAAGCGTCGCGTTGCCAAACTGGAAAGCAACGGCGGCGGCGATGTGATTTTGGATTTGGCCAATGGTGCCGCGCGGGTACTGCACAGTTCGTGGGTCCACCGCGCGATGTATGAAGCCATCACAGGCGTGGACAGTTGGCAAGCCTGGGCCATGTTAAACGCTGTGGCGTCCAGCGACGGCAGCCCAGGCGCTCGCTGCCGGGCCAAACCGAAAAGGAGAACTATGAATCTTCAAGAGTGGCAAATTTTCAAGAATGCGGCGCTAAGAGTTATTGACGGATTGCGGCGGCGTCTGCCCAAAACGGAAACTTTGGCTGAAATTATGTTGAGGGCTGCTGCTGAGTGGCCGGGGCGGCATAGCGGGCGTGTGCACGGACATCTCCGGTTGTAGGGGCCAAGTTGCTTACATCGACTTTGATCAAAGTGGAGCGAAAGCCGATGAAGAAATCGTTGGGTGTGGGGGATAAGCCGAGTTCTCGATGATTTTTACAAAGGCCAAATCAGTAGTGCTGCTGATGGACTGTCCAATTGAAAGCTCCGTCCCGGTCGCCGCCGGTCCGCGTTTCAGGCAGATACTTGCTCGAGCGCACCATACGACTAGAAGTCAAGGAGAGCATCGCGCCGCGTTGGGAATGAGCTACGGCGGCAGAATCGCCATCCTCCCCGGCCAGGGCGCATCCAGGGAATGCAGCACCTCGTTCATGAACTTGCCCCCGAGATGCTGCATGAGGCCGAGCGGTGCACCGCGACCACCAACGGCCCTCCCATCGGGAAGATTCGCAATGGAACTCGGAAAGAAGCCACCCGCCAGGGTCTCTCCAGACACTCACCCGCATTTCGAGCCGCTTACCCTCGTCCCGGTGTTCACAACGGTCAAAAGATAATTTCCCCGATTTTCCGGTCTCAGAAATTGGACATCATTGGATAGAGAAGCCTTTACGACGGCTCGCCACAATGCCTTCCAACCTGTTCTCTTTTACTGCGGCCAGCATTCGTTCCAGAGGGATGGTGAATTGTTCCGAGAGTTGAACCGCAGCCGTTCGCTCGACCGTGCTTTCCAGCAACACTCGCCGTTCCGAGAGGGGACGGCCTAGCAGTGACTTATGCCTGAGACTGAGGAGGTCAAAGGCGTAAAAAACCGTAAACGCGATCTGTCCTTAGATGCTTCCGCGCTTCCCCGTCAGAATGCGGATGAGGACGGTTCTTCCGCACGGCGAAAACCTGCGACGGCGCTAGCCTATGCCGAGTTCGGAGGACACTCCCACTCGGCGCACAGTCCAGGTTCATTGTTCCTGACGTTCCCTACACGCGGGTCTAGTTTCCACGCTCGCATCAAGTCCGCATCGTAAGGACACAACAAATCAATCGGGGGCCGCTCATCATCCGCATGGGTCAGCCATCGATCGTAGTCCTTCGGCTCAATGATGACCGGCATTCGATCGTGAATCGCTGCTGTCAGCTCGTTTGCATCCGTGGTGATAATGCTGAAACTCTGCGCCCAAGTCTGATGCACTGGATCCTTCAGCATCCCAAATCCCGGCGAACGCGAACAGACGAAAATCCCCCATGCCGATCGCATGGGGTTGTTTTGTTTTGGCGTCCACCTTCTGCCATTCGTAAAACCCATCAGCAGGCACAAGGCAGCGCCGGCGTTGAAACCGTATACGCCACATCGCTGATTTCTGGATGGACTCAGCTTTCGCATTGATCGTGGATGTTCCCTTGAAGACCGCAAGCGACTTCGCAAAATGGGGCACAAGACCCCAGCGCATCAGCACCATTTCCCGTTCACCGGTATCACGCTCCTTGCGGATCACCGGCTGAAATGACGTTGGCGCCAGGTTGTAATCCCAATCGGGCAGAATGAAGTTCGGCGGTAGCTTGCCCAGGCGGAATGCCTCGGCGATTCGTTGTTTGTCTGACCTGCGATAGTAGCGGCCACACATGGAACGACAATGCCCTCAGGAGTCATGGCCGGGTCTTTGACGTCATGAGAGGCACCATAAGAATGGATAGTAGGTCGACCGAATGAAACTGAGCGCCGTTATCAACGACCTCAATTTCTTTGAAAAGAACCATCCGTTTTCACCTCTGCTCTGTCGTTTAGGCTTATACATTTTCGTGGTTCTGTAGTCGACCAAATGGTACTCCTGTCAGTCAGAACCGCCGAATGATGGGCAGCCGAGGTCTCCGTTGGACACGGTGGATCGTATTTTGCGTACTGGCATGCTGCGTCCATGATATGGATTTATTCGGCCAGAACTCCCTTGACTTCTAACTCGATAAAATACATTATCGCGTCAAGACACGGTGCCATGACCGTTGCCGCAATTAAAGCGGAGGATTGGCCCACACTAGTATGGATGGACAAACTCTGCGCTGCCACCGCATTGTTTGATCGATACACTCGTGTTCAAAACCCACTGTTTTCCATACCAATAAACATAACGTTGGCTCTTTCCGGCCATCAACGCCTGCTCTTGTTGAAGAGTGCGAGAGTTTTCTAGGCTTGTATTCAACAAGCGAGTGAGGCACGAGATCACCGTAGCTTGTGCAGGATTCCAACTTACTTTGATGTAGTAACGATCACCCTCTGATGATGCCGTTGGCTTGAGAATTTCAGTGTACTGCCCAGAGCTTATCTTATCTCTGGTCTGTCTCAAATCCGCATATTTATCCCCACTGACTCGCGCAAGCAGAGCGTGGGCGTGCCTGCGAGATATACGCAACAAAATACTCTCGGCAGACGCCCGAGTATCGGCCGTTACAGAGGAGAGCTGAGCGACTAAGAAGCTATCGATATCCATACGTTTCGACAGAGCGGTTGACAAACAAGATCGAAAAGAAGAACGGTCCGTACTTAAATGCGCTATCCGTTAGTTGTTGAAGTTCATGAATGTTCATCGCGCCACCTCTAATCATCGGAATTGTTTGATGATGCTCCAAAATCGCGAAACGTACTGAAGAGTTTGATCAATCATCGCGCACCCCAAAACGGCAGCTGGCGGCAAGCCGGCTGCCTTGGCTTCGGTGTAACCTCGCCAGACTGCAACTGCGACTAAGTGGCATTATGCATTGTTTTAGAGGCTTGCGCTCAATAAGTAGTGGGAAAACTTGCCGACATCTCGGGGCCTGTCGGCCCGCCGATTCGTTCGCTGCCTGTTGTCCTCCAGGCCTTTTGGCGGTGCGAACCTGATAAACCGGATTATCACGCAGCAGCCCTGGAGTTCTTAGGCGTGTTATTCGCGAGTGCGCGATGTCGGCGGATAGCGCCCTCTATCACAGGCTATCCCAAGCTGCTGTGCGGGCGTTCGAGGGAGCGAGACATGGCGAGGTTATAGCAGAATAAGCCTCTGAGAATGTTATGCAAGGTGTTGATTCAACAATCGCGCAGAATTCTGGGGAGGCACAGCCTTCATACAGTCCACTTTATACCTGGTCTAATGCCTTGGCTGTGGAGCTGTAACAGGATGGGCTCGATACGCCTAAAAATGTAATGGCAGGCTGTCCAGAGAGTGCTCCTTATGTTCTCGATTGCAGCGCATCCTGCTGGGTCGAAATCTTCGCGAAGAGCATCCGCGAGCCGCAAACCCCGAAGGGCATTCGGTGGATATGCACCTTCGAGCTTTGGTGACAGGGGTTGTTTCTGGATCGGTTCTTGATCACCGTGCTCGAGTACGAGGGTACCCTCGTAAATGAGCGTGGCTAATATGAAAAAAAAATCCGCACCAATGAACGATTGAAACGCTGGAGTACCGGATCTTTGCAGCGCCAGCGAGGACAAGACACCCCCCACTCTGTCCGCCTCGAATTCTTGCACCCACGATGTCGGTGTGCCATGCGGTTGTTTGTGGTCAGGGAGAAGAATCGAGCTTTCCATTGCGTGCTCGTTGATGATATGGCCGTACTCGTGACCGAGAATAAACAGCTCTGTAGCGCTGCATATCCAGTGAGCAAAGACCATTCGCGGACCTCGCATTTCCGTGGGTCTCGTGCGCCCCGGGTCGCTGTGGAGCAGTACATTGAGGAGGACATCAAGAAAAGCCTCTGTGCATTCGGGGTTTACCAATAGATGCGAGATGACGTCGATTGGCTCCAGCAGAGTGAGGTCAAGTTTGTCCAAAGGCAGACAGGATGCGACGCCTTTAGCGAACAGAAAAACAAATGTAAACAAAGAGGAATCGAAGATCGCCAGATATTCGTCTTCAATGAAAATTGCTTGCGCTAAGAGGCGGTTGAGGCGTAGGACTGAGCCACAATATACCGTGGGTAGGACTGTGGGAGTTCCGTGGTCCACATCATATTGTTTGATTGATGCTTCAATTTTTGAGCGAAGGTCTGTCAGAACTCCAAACCAAAAGGGGTCTTGGTACGGCGTCGGCAAGTCCCGGATTGTATTTCGTAACCTCTCATAATAGGGCGACTTGGTGGAGAACATCGGGGTGGATTCTTGTTGCTGCGCTAACCAGAGAGCTAACCATTGCTCGTCGTACACGGTCGGTGGGCGACCTGCATTTGTGAAGGCGCGGAGTTGTTGATCTGCGAGAAGATCAAGTGCAGCCGAGTGCAATGTCATCGTAGACCCCCAATGCACCTCAATACTCTATTTGGAACTGACCTCTTCTGGGCACAACCGTCTCAGTCCGGCATGAAAAACAATTAGGGCGGAAATCGCGAAAATGGTTGAGGAAAGTGGAATCGCTGCGTGGGGACCAATTGATAACGGAAGGAGCGCACCGGTGATGGCCTTTGCGTAGCTCTCAAGGTCGTTCGAAACGCTCGTTAGCGCCGCACAGATAGCTTTACGGACATCGGGCCGATCAAGGAGCTTTTTTGCCGTAGTTATAGTCTCTCGCACTTTAGGATCTACATCTGATTGGGCCTCAAGCAAACCGTGGGCTTCGGCCAAACCAAATTGTGCGCGGAGTGAAATTGCCTCATGTGCAACTTGGTTCGCAAATTGTTCTGCATTGCCGGGCTCTAGAATGTCTGTCACCTTGCCTCCGTGTTGTTCGGTCGCTCGTCACTCAAAGTACCGATTGCAGGACGTCATAATAGAGGAGTGAGGCCAAGAAGGCCAATCGGCTCCTTTCGGACCATGTCTTCTAACCCGATAAAATACATCGCCATTATTCACTTGACGCGTGTTAGATATTGATATACACTTTCCTCATGGTTGAGTTAAGTCCCGTTCCTTCTTTGGTTTGCGCTCTCCATCGGAGAATGAAGTCTTTACCTCTTCCTCAAGTTTCTTTCTTACTCGCTTTACCAGTGTTCGCAATGGAACATCCTCAAGCGGCCTACCCGTCTTGCGCTTCTTTTTACGAGGTTCTGCCATGACGCTCCCTGAATTGAATCGGAACTTTTCGACTGACGATGAATGCCGGGAAATCCTCATCAAACTGCGCTGGCCAGAAGGCGTTGACTGCCCGCGCTGCCGGAACAAAAACGTGTGGTGGGTGAACTCTCGGAAGCAGTTTACTTGCAGCGAGTGCAGCTACCAGTTTTCTGTAACTACTGGCACAATCTTCAACGACTCCCACCTGCCTCTGCCGATGTGGTTTTTTGCCGTTCTCCTGATCTGCGAGGCTAAGAAAGGCATGAGTGCCAGTCAGCTCAAGCGGACTCTGTGGGGACAGAACAAAGGCTCCTACAAGACGGCGTGGTATCTCTGCCATCGTATTCGGGCGGCAATGGCGACGGCGGAGGAGAACATGCTTTATGGCACGGTCGAAATCGATGAAACCTACATCGGCAGCCGGAATCGCGGAGGCCCCCGTGGTCGCTCCTTGGAAAACAAGCAAGTTGTCGTCGGCATCAAGCAACGTGGCGGTGAACTCCGCTTTTTTAAGGCTGAAGACGTAAAAGCAGGAACACTGGCCCGGTACATCAAAGAGAACGTGAGCGAAGACGTGGACGTAATTATGACTGACGAGTATCCAACGTATGCGTTTGCGGTAGAGCGGGCCGGACAGCCAAAAGAGAAACACAAGACGATCAAGCACAAGGCTGGCCTTTACGTTGATGGTGACATCACGACGAACGGCATTGAATCCGCATTCTCGCTGCTGAAGCGCGGCATCATCGGTTCGTGGCATAAAGTCTCTGCAAAGCATCTTCCGGTCTACCTTGAGGAAATGACTTTTCGGTTTAATCGGCGCAACTCGAAGACGCTGTTCGTCGATACGTTGCGGCACATGATTACTGCTGACCCTTTGACTTTCGAGGCTTTAACTGCTTAGGTTTGGAACTTCCTTTCTTCTCTTTCTTCATAATTTCAGCATGGGCTTGCATTACGCTCTCCACTTCCGAGGCGGGTAGCATCTTAGAGAATGTAACAGTGGCCATTGGGTGTACCTTTTCCTCGCGGTACATCAACTCGTATCTTTTTAGCTCTGCATCAATGGCCTTAACTGCATCCTTAGGAACGCGCTCAATATTGTTGTAGCGATCACGGGCAAATTCTATGAGATCATCTGGAGGGCCAAATGCCGGGCGCACTTCACTGTCCCGGAAGCGAATCCACAAATCCGTGTCTTTTCCCACATCATTTGCTGATTCGGCAGCGAATTTAGCCGCAAGAGCCTGGTAGACGCATTCAGCCAAGTTCGCGCCCCTTCTATACGGGTAAGCCGCTAGATGGCTTATAGCGGCATGTCTTCCCGATCCCACCGCCCAATACCCAGTGCGGTCAAAAAATTGAACTTTACCCGGATGCGTCAGTGTGAAAAGGTGAGGGGCGCAAGAGAAATCAAACCCTGCAAAAAGAAATTGAGCACCTAAGTCATACTCTTCCATCCCCTCGACTAAGTGCTCATATACCTTGTCGGTAAACGTCTTACTTCCAGATTCTTTGAATTGTTCTAAAGTCATGTCGTATTTGCCGAGAATCGTGCTCTCGATACCGATGGTTTGTTGATGTCGATACGCCTTGCGACAAATAGAGGAGAATTCTTCTACGGATAGCTCTCCTGTGTCCTGTCCTACAACCTCAATCACGATAGGCATGGCAGCCGAGATATTTTCTCCGGCGATCATGCTAATCCAATTGCGCGTCGGAAGCGCTTTGGTCATTTCTCCTTCAGTCGATACCAATCCGGTAAAAGTGATCTTTTTGTCAGAAACAGCGATGATGGTGTCATTGCTGTGAATAGAGGCAATGCAGACTGTCACAGAGTTGCACCTATAGCGCGGTTCATCAATTACCTTCCGCTTCTTTCCAATAATCCGCCAACGAAAATGCGTTGGTGTCATTGGACACCCCCGCCACTACACGCGTCAAGTGAATAATCATGAAATACATTATCGCTTTTCGATTACCTCTGTGAGCGCAATGCCGCCGCTGGCAATCCGGTGGACGGCGTCAAGCGTCCAATGGCGAACAATAACGAAGGCAGCACTCCGTCACCTGGCGGCGCTCAGGTGCGACGGCTGCTCGAAGCGCTCCACGGGACACCCTCAAGGGCGTCCGTGACCGGGCTATGCTTGCCACCCTGCTCTACCACGGCATCCGCCGCGAAAAACTCTGCCAGCTACGGGTGCGCGATATGCAATGCCGCCAGGGTATCGAGCATTTTCGCGTCAAGGGCAAACGCGGCAAGACCCAGTTTATGCCTGGCACCCTATGGGGCAACGCCTGATTGAAGAGTATCTGGCTTTTGCGAAGCACGGCGCGGAGCTGGATGGTCCCCTTTTCCGCCCGGTGAAGAATAACCGCACGGGCATTTCTCGAAAAGCATCTCGATCCTGGCCCAGTCTACCGGAACATAGTTCAGCATTACGGACGCGCCACGGGGATTGATGCCGAAGTGATCGGCTTGTGTGTCCATTCGCTTCGCGCTACAGCTGCGACAAACGCCCTCTCACACGAAGCGGACATCGCCAAAGTTCAGGAGTGGCTCGGCCACGCCAACGTCTCGACGACACGGCTCTACGATCGGCGCAAGCAAGCCGGAAGACAGTCCGACATTCCATGTGAAGTGAAGGCAGGCGGGATCTCAATGGTGTCACTTTGCAACAGACATCCCCGCCGTTTTCCGCTTTTGCGCCCGTTCATCATTTCGTCGAGAGTTTACCGTGTCGGTTGCATCGGAAACCCGGGACGTTTGCATATTACCGGAGAGGCCGGCATTGTGTCTCCTCCGGAAAATATTTGAAAAATGCAAAATTATATTCAATTTGTTCGCCCCTAGGAGGGTCTTAGAACGTTTGTTTTGTTGCGCATTTCAATCCGAAATGCAACAGAATGGGTAGTTTGATGTATTTCTCTAGCCCGGATTACTAGAAATTAAGGCTCCCTTGCTCGTGCAACTGATTGCAATTTTCGGGGGGATAGCACTGGTGCAATACCCCCTCTCTGACCTGATCGACCACCCCCTCTTCCAA
Source organism: uncultured Acidobacteriota bacterium (assembly GCA_963823295.1). Lineage (GTDB taxonomy): Bacteria > Acidobacteriota > Terriglobia > Terriglobales > Acidobacteriaceae > JAKAAZ01. Next base: position 308,092 of record CAWGLF010000008.1, on the reverse strand, counting down.
GGCATCTTTCATTAAACCCAATAGATTCAAGCAGATCTGCAGGGGCAGCCCATATCGGTAAGCCGAAACCCGGTGCTCCAACCAGCACAGCGGCTGGTAAACCAACTCTCCCTGAATGCGACCGCCCACCACTGAAAACAACGCCTCACCGAGAGCCTTATGGAAATTCATCACCCTGTTTTGCTGAAACACTCTATTGATCGCCTGTGCCCCCTTCACTCCTCGTGCCAGGCGGTGCAGGACCTGAAACCCCCACGCGGGTATGCATGTCATAGCAGTAGCTCGGCAGATCGAGCAGCATTTTATGGGACGGCACCGGCTCCACAACTCTCGTCAGTTCCATCGGAAGCATTAAGCCGAGACAATTCAACATCCCCCGCGCCCGCCACTCGTTCTTCTTCAGCCATTCCTGCCAGCGATTCTCGGGGGTGTGCAACCGCGCTCTCCGCTGCATAATGACGTTGACGATCTGCTCGTCCACTGCCGAAAGCTCCGGCAATCCAGCCCTAATAGCTGCTTCCTCAATCAAGCTTTAGCTACAGTAGATGTGGCTGCGGGTATCGGGAGATCGCACATTTGTTCCGCGAGAAAACAGAGTTTTTGTTGCCGGTCTCCTTCGGAGGAAACACAGTAGCGCAGGCGACCACAAACGAAGTTCTGCCAACCGATCCGTATGATTTGACCCAGAGCTACCGCATTTGTGAAAACAAGTTATCCAAGTTGTAGGATACGCCGATTGTTCCCTTCACGGTGGTTTCCTTGATCAAGTCCGTCCGGTTGCTCGCCGTAAACGAAATAGGGAATGTGACCCCTGTGGTTCCTGCCGGAAAGGTCCATTTCGCTTGTCCAAGAACGATCGTTCCTGTGTTCGTGACCGAGGTGCCGTTTATGGTGACCTGCTGCCCGAGCGGCTCCTGCAGGAGATCTTGTATCAACGCCGACAAAGAGAGAGTCGATTTCAACAGCTTCTGAAGAGAGGGAAGCGGGAAATCTGTTTCCGCTGAAACCTTGTAGTCCCGGACAGTGTTAACGTGCAACTGAGATGCTGGGGACGTGAACAGCGTGGCACTCGCGTTAGCGATAAACTGTGCCCCACCCTTTGGGGATAAAGGGCTTTGAAAGATGAAATTGAATGTCGAAAGATTCGGAGCTGTAGCCCCGATTGCGTAGGTTTGAGCAGTGGACTTCGGTAGAGACACCGAAGATTGGTTTGTGAACGTGTATTCGAAGCTGAAAACGGGAGAAGTGTTGATCTCACTCACGACCGATCGATAGCCCTTCTGGTAGGCATCAAGCGTGTTTGAGTAGTTCGTATTGATTTGAAGGAGCGCCGGATCTTTCGTTTCCAGCGAGCAGATGTTCGTGTTGAAATTCGTCCATATGTTATTTAACTGTTTCGATATCTCTGAATCCTGGTTCGCTGAGGTGTCCTTGGTCGTCTTCAGGTAGGCGTCTAGCGCATGGAGCGTATCCGTTGTGGTGTCTAGCCATTCTTTGTATTCCTTGTTGAACTTGCTTATGACTTCCGGTTGGTAGCCCTGCAAAGCCTGGGGAAGATTGACTGAGTTGCCGTTGATCCATTCTGCCCAAGCTTTTCGCCATTTTTTATCCCGTGGATCGCGGTGGTTGTAAAGATCAATGTGAGCCGTCGCGCTACCAAATGCGTTGGGAGTGATGGAGGTCGACGTCGAGGATGAGTTTGTGCCTGTGTTGAAAGTAAGGGAGAAGGATGCCCTCTCAACGACAGCGAGAAACTGGTTGTCTGGCCAAGCGTCGAAGCTCTTCTGATAGCTCTTCGTATTAATTGCCTTGATAAGATTGGGGATGTTTCCGTTCACCGTCGTCACACTTCCGCTTACCGACTGAGTCAGGCCGCCATATTCTTCAGCCACGCCTAAAAGCCACGGAACGCTGCCCTTGCTCGTGGTGGAAGTGCTGCCGGAAGCAGCGGCAGGCGCGGTCGTCTGCTGGTCGGTTCTAACCTGCGCCGTAGACGCGGTGGCCGAGTTCGCAAACATCGCTTTGCCATCTTCAGCTGCCCAGAAAGTGAGTGTCCTGAACTGGTCGAGCGTACCCGCACTCCGCTGCGCCTTGTAAACCGCCACAATATTAGTAAGTTCCGGCTGCGAGGTCTGGCAGGCGGAGTCTGGCCAGCAGCGTTCAAACAAAGTGCTACCGTGCCGAATAATATGAGAAGAGCAAAGGGATGCTTTTTCATATTCGACTCTCCCTGATCCCGGTTAGACGACGAACGTATATTGAGTGAGGATTGGCCCGGTCCCTTTCGGGACAGCGATAGGAACCACGGCAGGTTGGTCATGGGGGTTGGTCAGGGATGAGAATGTGATCGAGTAAAGGGCGACAGGGCTGGGATCGCCGGCGGCGATTGCCTCGTTGAAAGCAGCCGCAAAGGTTATGGAGCTTACTGAGACCGACGGACATACGAAGATCCGCGTATCCGTCAAATGTATCAGGTCCTGGTTTGCACTAGCCCACACACCCCCAAGGGGGTTAAGCGGAAATTGAACAAGCAGTGGAGGTTTATTCAAGGTTGTAACGAGCATGATCTTCTCGGACGGCTGGCAGTTGAACTGGTTCGGAATTGCAGGATCTTTCTGCATGCAATTTCTCCTCGGGAATGTGTCGCCCAGGCCTGAGGGGTCTACGGGCAATACCCCGCTAAGTATCTAACTAAACATTGGCACGAGCTAAACATTGGCACGAGCAAGGCCGGAAAAATTTTCGCAGCTAACCGTATCAGTTAGGTCGAAGGATGTCAATGAGGCGATTATGACCGCTAAATGGGTACGCAAACGATTCTTCCGCTAAGAATTGATCGATCGCATCGTCGGTATAGTTAGCGACGTCAGCTCTGCGGAATGGTTCTGCCGCCCGGTTCCGCCACTGAAACCGCGTGTTTCAATTCCGTTCGCTGAATTGAAGTGTGCCGGTTAGATCAGATCTTTTTGCCGCGGCATCTGACGCCAAATGCTATCCTCTTCTCGAGATAAAGCTATTGTTGCTTGCCCGACCGGAAACGATTCATATCAGCTTTCCACTAGGAGCAGCCTGTGGCCTCCGCAACTGACAATCCGGCACCAACCGCCACTCCGATAGTTCAGAAATCCGCTCCCACTCTACACTACATTCCCGCACCGGTCGTCGAAGCTGCAAAAAAGGCATCCATGGCCGCTGAGGCTGCGCAGCGCACCACTCGTACCGCTGTTCTAGTCATTCATGGAATCGGTTCACAAAAGCCGTATGCGACTCTAGACCAGTTCGCGCGTGGGCTGCGCCGCTTCTTTGGCCCACAGTCCACGCAGGAGATACTGCTGCGGCCTCGCATGGCCGACGCCAACACCGGTGAGAAAGCTTGGGTCCAGTCCTACGTGCGAATACCCCTGCGCTTTACGCCAGCGGCATCATTGACCTGTACGAGTACTACTGGGCACCCGTCATCACTGGGAAAGTTTCTGCGTACCAGTCGCACCGCTCTTCCTCCTCATGGCGGCACTCACCCCTTTCCAATACCTTCGTGATAACCTCCAGATCATCGACGAGGTCGCCCCGGACACGCACAAGCGTGGCATGTGGCTCCTCGCCTCGCTCTTTCGCGAGCCCTTCTTCCGAATGTTATTCATCTTTGTTCCCGTCATCGCCCTGATAGGTGGACTTTACGAGCTGATCAGTCCATCCCGTAGCAATCCTCCTTCCGAACGCGCAAAGCACCTTGACGCAAGTTTGTCATCATCCGCTCTCAATTAGACAGGAGGCATTTCTTGCTGCCACGGCTGTTCGCCTTCTGCTGATGGCAATGTGCTGCATTTTCTTGGTCCAAGAGTTTACCTCCTCGAGAAGATCCTCGTGTATATCGGGATGGGCCAAAGCTTATTGGCTCGTGATTGCCGTGCTCCTCGGTCTCCTGTATGCCAGTCCCGAAGCGAAGTACCTCATTGCCGACAGTGCAACCAGTCTCTATAACGGTTTCTGTGCTCTCTCGCCTTGGGGACGCTTGGGCGCGTCGTGGCTCTGGCGATCGCGCTATCACTGCTCTCCTTGGCTTCCAAAGTTCTTCGCTCCGCATGGGGCCGCTCCGGCAAAGCGATCGCCAACAACAAAGGCAGAACCGCCCTATCGGTGGCCTTGGAAGCCCTTACCATCTATTTCCTTAACTTCCAGGGGCCTCATCACGCCAAGCTCGACCTGATCAAGACCCTCTTCCTACCTCGGTTTCTACAGTGGAGCACGATCCTAAAGTGCGCCGTTCTTCTCCTACTCGCATTCATTGTTCGCGGCTTTCTCACCTCCGCGATCGGCTGCCTCGCCGTCTATCTGGGCGCTGACGCCCTCAGCCAGAACTTCGCCGCTCGCAACCAAATCCTCCACGAGTGCACCGAGCAGATTCTTGCCCTGCTGGATAGTGCGGAGCCCGATTTCACCTACGATAAAGTTCTGATTGCGGCACACTCTCTCGGCAGCGTAATCGCATATGACTCGCTCAACGAACTCACAATCAGAAAACACGCTCGCGACGCTCAGGTCATTTCTGCGAGCCTCTTTAAGCTAACCGGCCTGCTCACCTTCGGCTGCCCGCTGAACAAGGTCATCTACTTCTTCCGCACCAGAACCTCCGTCGAGACCAACGTCCTCAGCCAGATTCTCTACGCTCTCCACCCCTTCCGCCTGCGGACAGAGCTCCCGCCCGGAGCCAATCCTACGGTCTCCCTGCCCCATCCTTTCCCACCCGATGGCCCCTTTGAGGGGCTTTATTGGCTGAACGCATACTCGCCTTTTGACCTCATTAGCGGTCGCATGCTTTTCTTTCGCGCCAATCAGGACATCGCGGTCGAGCACGGAGTTACCCCATGGACCGCACATCTTAGCTATTGGGAGAACAACGCGCTGTATAACCTTTTCAGTCAGCTCTTCTAGGCAGGCTCGTCTTCATCCGAGGGCTCAGGCTATTTAGTTGAAGTCATGACGACATCTATCTCAGGAAAGTTCAAGTGCCGCGATTCCGTTATCAATATCGAGTTGGCAGGAGGGCAGCCCGCTGTTCTTTACCGCAGCTAACTTCCGGATTTCCGACGAGGCGCCCAGAAACGTGCGAACCCTGCTCAGCACTCTCGATGAGTGACTGGGTTCGCGAGCCATGGTGCGATTCAATGGCTGGAATTGAGGACCACAGTGGCAGTTTACAGCGGTATCATCGATACCAGATGCTAATTGGATATCCCCACAGTTCTACTGAAGGCCGCTCACTAGACCGTTGATTCTAAGTGGAACTGTAGTGGGAGCACTTACAGACCGCCACAGCCCTCAAGTTGTAGGCGAAACAATTCATTGTCCAGCTTTGATTGCGGATCGTTGACCAGAGTGACCACAAGTTCTGACGGCCATCTTCAGCTCAGTTCGCTGCCACGGTCCGTTCAATCTCCGCGTTTTGCTGCTTCTTGCTTTCTATGAATTCGCGAGCACGTGCGTCGACTTCGCGCGCTTGAGCCAATGCAGCTTGCGTTTTCTGGATTTGCGCTCGCGCTTTAATGATCTCATCGGCAGTTCCTTCCCCACGATCGATTTTCCCCTGTAGTTCAACAATCTGGCTTTCTTGAGTTTCAATTTGTTCCTTGTGGGTGGCTAGACCAGCCCGCACATCGGCGATTCGTTGGTTATTATCTCGTAACTCGCCTAGCAATGCTGAGCGCTCTTCACTGGAGAGACCGCCGCCTGCTGAGGAATAGGGTGCCCTTGCACCTGGCATACCTGGCGTCGGTGACCCCGACGGCGAAGCCTTTCTAGAAGGGGTGTCTTGGCTCTCTTGGGAAACTTATTGCTAGGCCGCCCAGCAGAAGTAAAAACCCGAGCAGCCCGAGCGCAACTTGACGACGACCGGATTGCAGTATTGGGATCGTTATCCCAAAGGCGCTCAGTCCGCCGCCTATTACGGCTGCGATCAGGCATGCTAGACCAGTCGCGACAAGAGCGTTTTCCACGATGTTTCCTCTCCGGGCGTCAGCTTCGCCCCAGACCGTCCATGTCCATCGAGGTGATTTATGTCAAGAATGCGCAAATTCATATCACCACTCGCGGAGAGGGCTTTTTAGAAGAACGTTTGCCGTTACGCCGGTCGGGCTAGTGAGCCCTAACTGACCGCAAAGCTCAAGGACCCGCACAGAAGGATTTCACTCCTTTACGAGACGGTCGCGGAAAGAGGTTGTTAAGCGGCACTACCCGGCGTACTCCACCTCCGCAGATCGCACCATATGCGGAATCGCTAGTCGATTGCTCGAAAACTTTGCAACGGTGTCGCGCCACCCGCAGAGGTCGTGCAGTACACCGAACCTACCCAGTCTCGGAATGACGCCACCGATCGTTCCTGCGTGTTCATACACGATGACCCAGAGCTCGAAGTAGACGTACAATTATGGCACTTGCCGGGGGAGTAGTCTACTCGCCGCTCACGCTGTCGCCGGGCGTCTCAATGACTCAATGAGAGCCCTGATCACGCTAACTCTGCATCGGAAATGTGAACGGTTCCAATAAACGCGCATTTCGTCAGGAACGTACACCAGCGAACGCGAACGGCTCATCACTTCGGAGGCCGAACGCATACGGCTGCTTCGTTTTTGCGTCGATTTTCTGCCACTCGTAGAAGGCATCGGCGGGTACAAGGCAACGGCGTTTCTTGAATGGCTGTCGCCAAATCGGTTTCTGCATGAGTGATTCTGCTTTGGCATTAACGGTGGCGACGCCTAGTTGCTTTGGGTCTTTGCACCAGCCAGGAATGAGTCCCCAGCGCATCATCACTATCTTGCGCTCGCCTGTTTCTGCGCTCAGCCGGATTATCGGCTGCAACGAGGTAGGGGCCACATTGTAATCAGGCGGAAGGTCAAAGATGGTTTTGCTGGTGCGGAAGTGCTGCTCAACACGTGGCTCGCCTAGTGCAAGAGATGTGCGAGTTGGCCGCTAAAGAGTGCGCCCGACCCGCTGAGGCCAACCGCGTGCGCAGCGTCAGGACGCGCACGGCTGTCCAGGGCGAGGCGGGCGTCCAAGGACGACTGGGCGCGACCGTCGAGCAGTGGGATACCAACCTCTGGCTGCTGAACACACCCGGCGGCACCGTGGACTTGCGCACGGGCAAATTGCGACCAGCTGCTCGAGAAGACTATTGCACCAAATTGACCGCCGTTGCGCCGGGCGGGGATTGTCCGAGGTGGCGTGCGTTTCTAAGCCGGGTCACCAACAAGGACACGGCTCTACAAGCCTACTTACACCGTGCGTGTGGGTATTGGCTCACCGGCACGACTACCGAGCAGGTAATGTTTTTCTTGTATGGAACAGGCGCCAACGGGAAGAGCGTTTTCATCAACGCAATGAACGGAGTTTTGGATGATTACGCGCAGGTGTCGGCCATCGAGGCGTTCACCGCTTCCCATAACGAACCACACCCCACGGGCATTGCGGCCATGCAGGGCGCGCGCCTTGTGACTGCGACGGAGACCGAACAAGGCCGACGCTGGGCGGAAACCAAACTGAAATCCATCACGGGAGGCGAACCCATCGCGGCACGGTACATGCGCCAAGATTTTTTCACCTTTCGGCCACAATTCAAACTGGTGGTTTCCGGCAACCACCGGCCCGGCCTACGCACGGTGGACGAGGCGATGAGGCGGCGCATGAAATTAGTGCCCTTCAGCGTAACCGTCCCCATCGAGGAGCGCGACCCCCGACTCGCGGAGAAGCTCCGCGCGGAGTGGCCCGGCATTCTTCAGTGGATGGTCACGGGCTGCTTGGCTTGGCAACGCGTAGGCTTGCGCGCGCCGAAGGTGGTCAACGAAGCCACGGACAGCTATATGGAGGGTGAGGATACCCTGGGCAACTGGCTGAGGGAAAATGCTGAGGAGGACAAAAACAGCCGGACGCAGTCCAGCGAACTGTATCGCGCCTACAAAGGTTGGGCCGAGGCAAACAATGAATATGTCTTGCCACAAAAACAATTTTCACAGCAGCTAGCCGACCGCAGCTTTCCATCAAAAAAGATGCACGGTGTTCGTTACATCGTCGGCCTACGGTTGCGCGGGGGGCGGCAGGGGTCGGAACTACCTAATCCCCATATAGGCAAAAAAAATAAAATAAAAAACTCTAAAGGGGGGTTAGGTCGTAGTGACCCCTCGCGCCCCCCGCTCCCGCACAACGGCGGGGTGGGCCGGAGCCGCAAGTTTGCAGGCGGTAGACCCTGGGCGAATTGACCTCCGATGGACGCGGCGGTTTTACCCCCCGCCGCGTCCGCGCAAGCCTACTTATTTGTTGGGGTAGAAGAGGCCCGGGGGCCGTTGAGGGGCTGAATTCGGACGGGAGCGCCGTGCGATTTCTCTCAATTAATGGTTGAACTATGTGCTGTAAATTGTTGTTTCATATTGTATTATCTGAGTTATAATTAAGCCATGTCCCGCCGGAACCGGCAGAACACGAAATTCACTGAACGCCAGCTGTCGCTAGCGTGCCCGGAATGCGAGAGATCGGGCGGGCGGCACGGAGCCCCAAAGCGCGCCAGGCACAAACGCCTTAAGCCTTGTGGAAGGATGGCCCAAAATGTCTAACGAAAAATATAACAAGTTTACGCGCCAGCGAAACAGGCGCGGGTCGGGGAGCGTCTACCAGAAGCCCGGCAGCCCAAACTGGGTCATTCAGTATTACAGATTCGACTCCGACAAAAGCCGAAGCGTTCGCGTTCGGGAGTACACAAGGTTACGCAGTCGGGCCGCGGCGCAAAAGCTGTTGACTGATCGGCTAAGTAGGATTGGCCGGGGCGAGCAATTCGAGGTTGGACGGCCTATCACCGTCACCGAGCTCTACGATGCGCTGCGCACGCTTACAGAGAACAACAACGCCAGCAAGCGTGCAGTGTCAGGCCTCGGTTGGCGGTGGAAACACCTCAAACCGTTTTTCGGAGATATGCGTGCGGCGAACGTAAGCACCGCGGCCGTGGAAAAATATAAGCAGCAACGCCGAACGGAGCTAGCCGCCCCGGCCACAATCAATCGTGAATTGGCAACGTTGCGTCGAGCCTTCAATTATGGCAAGCGCTGTACTCCTCCCAAGTATTTGCTGTTCCCTACATCCAAATGTTCCGGGAGAACAACGCCCGACAAGGCTTTGTTGAGGAACTGGCAGTTGACCGCATGAGGCAGGAGGCTGCGTTGGATGGGTTGTGGATGCGAAGCTTCATCGAATTGGCTTATACCTACGGCTGGCGCCGTGGTGAGTTGATTAGCCTGCGCGTGCGGCAGGTTGATCTACCCAACCTCACGATCCGCCTCGATCCAGGGACAACGAAAAACGGCGACGGCCGCGAAGTGCGTATGTCATCCGAAGTAGAGACCCTTTTGCGGGCGGCCATTGATGGGAAGAAGCCCGACGATCTAGTGCTTACGCGCGCGGGAGGCAAGCCGGTGAAAGACTTTCGAGGTGCATGGCGTAATCTTTGCGTGCGGGCGGGTGTGGGCCATTGGAATTGCGAGGAGTGCAACGGGAGCTTGACCGCCGGGAAGTGCAAGGATCGCGGTACACACAAATATGTTGGTCTGATACCGCATGACTTCCGACGTTCCGCAGCTAAAACGATGCGCCGGGCCGGCATAGCAGAGAGCGTAATTATGAAAGCGGGCGGATGGAAAACTCGCTCGATGTTCGATAGATACGCCATCGTATCAAGCGCCGATCAGCGTGCCGCCATGGATTTGTTAGAAGCTCAACGCGCGAGGGACCGCGGGGCGAATGCGATAAGCCCCCCAATCGGCCCCCACACTCATGAAACCGACGCGACTACGTCGGGCGAGAAGGCTCCGACTCTCCAGTAAATCTACAAACTAAAACCACTTAAATTGATGCGCAGGAGGACATGATTCTCAATTTCGCTTGCTGCGCTGCGGATGTTGCGTCCGCTGCGTCTGCCAGTTCCCTGAGCCACGGATCAGCAGACGAGCCCGCTGCTTAATCGTCCTCACTTAAATTGCCTTCAGAAATCACGAGCGAGCACTTGCTTTTGCGCCTCACGAAGATGACTGCGGTCTCTCAGTGTGCTGAAGTTGAATTTCGACTGTTGACACTGGGGGGATCAGTAATGGGAAACGCGCTTTCATTTACCAACCCAGGCCCAATGTCACCATCAGCCGCTGGTTCCGGAATGGTGAAGTTGCCAGAATCCTCAAAAACCCCCCCCCCGGTGACGCTATGGTGACGAAGCCGGCTCCAAAACAGCGAATACCGAAGCAAACGTTGCAACTGGAGAATTCGCTTCATCGCCGCGTCAGTATTGATGATAGACGAATGTTGCTCCATGCAGCCACACCCCGCAATTTGGCCCTAGACCCGCTTCCGATGGGAAAATATTCAACAAATCCCCTAAAGGCATTATCTCGGTCGCGAGAGGGGATCGTTCTGTCTGAACAGGCTCTTGTATCGCCACCACGGTTGCCGGAGAGCTCCGATGTAGCTGCTATTTCTGTGCAGTAGCCGGATTTGGAGCCGGAGCGAGCGTCTGCGGTGCGGCCGATTGGGTCAACAGATTCTTAATGGCACTTGCACTGAAGCCGAGTCCGATGATTGCGATCGATGCCGGGATGACATCCAGTTTCTGGAGTTGCGCCAGGGCGCCCGACAATAGTCCGGCGAGGGCGACGCCGAAGGCAATAGCAAAGCGGAGGACCTCTGCCCAGAAAAGAGACCGCTCGGTGGTTGCAGCGCTTTCGATCCGAATAGTCTTCTTGAGCGGAGGTATCGGGACTTCCCGCGACTCGTCGATCTGCTGGCCGCGGATGGTGGCGTAGAGGTCTAGGTCTCTCTTGATGGGTGGAGTCGAAAGCCTGAAGGAACGACGTTCATGCGGAGCGTCTGCAAGTTGATTCGAATCTGCGGTGGTCGAAGAGGTTCCACTCTGGGACGGTGCGGCTTGCATACATTCGGCGGGCGGGGTCGTGCCGATCTCGTAGCCGGAGAAGTAGTGGCAGACCTTCCAAGTGTATTCATCGAGGTCGTCGGGAAAGGTCCAATGGCACATCAGACGCTGCAGTGCGGCGGCGTCGTTGAATCGCGAATTTTTGAATCTGATGCTAAAGAAGACGGGCTGGATCGGCCGGGCCTTCTGAGTGTCCAAGGCGATCTCGGCCTGACCTTTCTTGCCGATCTCGTCGAGAATATCTTCCTCATACGTGTCTTCGCGCATCTCCTGAACGAGAAGAGCGGCGTCACGAAGGGCGCGCCAAGACAGCGTGCCCAGGAGCTCAAGCAGGACACAGTGGCGCTTGAGCAGACGCTGGCTCGCGATCTCCCAGAGAGCATCACAATGTAAGGAGGCATCGGAAGGGACCCTGGGTGCGGCGTTAGCAGGAACTGCCAGTCCAGCGTCGGCAGCCGGCACAGGTGGAGCGCCCGCGGGTTGCGCGACTGGCCCCGCCTGAATGGCAGACATGACTGGGAGGCTGGCACGAACCATCGCGTAGTCGAGCGCAAGTTGAATTGCGGCGGCGCCATGGTCGATGGCGAAGAGCATAGGGCGAACGATGTTCTTCGCATCGTTGAAACCGCGAGTGGGGTCGGCGATGATAAAGACTCCGGGCAGTGAATCTTTCAGGTCTGCGTAATAGTTGGGCGGAAACTTCTCGAGTCGGGTCATAACAAGGGCGACGTTGCCCGCGATCCGTTTGGCAAGGGCATCGGTGTCGTCGAGCAAGTCGAGCGTGGCCTGGGCTTTGGCGAAGAAGTCATTGGCGGCTGCCAGGACTGTATCGGAAAGGGCGATAGAGTGGAGCTGGTCGGCGGCGGCCTGGAGGTTTGCGTCGATATCGTCGCTGACCGAGGGCGGAGCAGTGGCGCAGATTTGGTCGTGCTTGCGGCGCAGGTCATCGAGCCGTTCGGCGCCGGCGAGCCGCTTGCTGAGGCTGTCGATAAAGGCCCCAGCCAAGACCAGAGGGTCTGCTGAGGCGGGTATCCATGAGGGCGCGTTGTCGATGATAATCGCGATGCGTTTGCGTTCGAGTCGGAGGAGAACCCTAAGATAGGAGTCGATGCTTGTGCTGACTGCGCTGGTGCGATTGGCGAGGTCCTGCAACTGTGCTCGCAGTTGGCCTTTCTTCTGCATATTGGGCAGCATGGAGCTGCCCAGGAATGAGAACAGGCCACCGATCAGGAGGAGTACTACAACGTAGGAGTACGACCAGAAGCTCGACCAGAATGGCGAGATCGGCTGCATGACGAGTGACGCTGACAGGCTGCGTGCGGGCAGAAGACCGCCAGGAACGCTGGGGAGGCTAGCAACGTTGGTCGAAGCAGGGTTGTTGCTGGGGGAAATGACGGAGAGCAGAAGAACTCCCTTTTTGTTGGACGGGTGGATCCAATCGAGGATCGAGAAGGGCTTGCTAGTAGGTTTGAACGTGATGCGGGAACTACCACTGAGCGGAATGTAGAGGTCGCCGGAAGATTCAGGCTGATTGTTGATCTCGAATACCCAGTGGAGGTGGTAAGACTGGGCGTCGCCATTCTTGAGGGCGATGACGACAGGGTTGCCGTATGTGTAAGCGAGAGGTTTGTCGGGCGCGTCTCCGTCTCCGTCGATGGAGACGGTAAGCGGGGCGTCGCTGGCGAACGCGCTGAGGTCGCCGAGTTCCGAGACACCGTTGAGGATGGGGAATTCGGCTTCGCTGGCTCCGGAGATGCCAGTGACACTAGCCTTAACCGAGAACGTCTGGCCCGGATTAATGCTGGTGGGAAGGCTACCGCCTTCGACGCTAGACGTGAGGGTCGCCGCTGCACCTTTGATTACGGTGTGCGTTGCGGTATCGACGATCGGACCGTGGGTGAGAGCGAGAGAAATAGGGTCCTTAACTTTGGGGTCTTGGACGCTGAGGGTAAAGGTAACTTCTCCGCCACCGGCGTGAAGGGCAATGGGATGAGCGGCCTGAAGGACGACCTGGGCATGAGCTGGCAGGACGAATCCTGCCAACAACAGCCAAGAGCAGAATAGCCTGTTTTGCATGGAAAGCCTCTCTGAAAGTGTCGAACTGATCCTTCGCAATCCTCTCCGCGTTCGCGAGTCCTGTCGCTCTGCAAGCGATCCAAATATTGCGCCAGGATGCTCGGGTCGGAAAGGAGATTCGTGAGTGCTCGGCGGTTGATCGCTATTTTGTGTCCGAAAGTTCAGCACGGCAAGCACACACAGCAGCTCAGCCAAAACACGCGCGTTCAACAGCAGGAGCTCCTTCAAGACCTATAGCCGCACCGCATTCTCTCCCTCTCCGAGTTTCAGTATCCACGTCTTACCGAACCTAATAAATCGCGCCCCATCACCGAGCGGGCCGACACCGCGCGTCCCTATTTCGCCCCTCCGAACAGCGAATCGAGGTTATAGCTGATCCCGACCTGCCCGCTCCACCGCGGATTATTTGTAACCAACTCAGTCCTGTTCGACCAAGTAAATGAAACAGGCACAGATAAACCCGAAGTTCCGGGTGAATAGGTAAACTTCCCCTGCACAATGTCGATGTTTCCCTTTTGGGCGTACACCTGCGTTGCGGTTGAGGGTAGCCCCGTAATGGTCACACCGGAAGCGGGCTGCCCCGGCGTCACATTGAGAATCGCAGGACTCGTCTGGTCCTGGAAGTAATACGCCGCCGAAGCCGTACTGTGTCCCAGAATCGTCGACTTCTTCATCTTGGAAAACTCGTACGATGTCTCCCCCGCGATCTGAAAATCGCGCATTAGACCCGATCCTGGTATTGCCGAGGACGGCGTCGAGTTATAGATCGATCCCGCTCCGTTGAAGGTCAGCGTCCATCCACCTAGAACGGTTTGCCCAATCAGCCGGAACGTAGAGTTCGTTGGCTGGCTCGCGGGTCGATTGAGATCATACTCAAAGGTCAACAGGGGTGTTTTGCGCAGGCTCTCCACGTACGCGTTCACCCCTGTCTTGTAGCCATTTACGAACATCGCGCAGTCCCCAAGCTGCTTCAACAAAGCGGACTCGCACGTTGCCGCCGCCGAGGCAGGACACACTGCGGCCATCAACGCTCCAGCCTGCTGCAACCACGCCTGTACCGCATTGTCGGGACCTGCCGCTAAGATCTTCTTCGCAGTCGCGGCTGTCCAGGAGGCAACGGCGGCGGAATTATCGTTGTTCATCAGGCTCGTGGCAAGGTCATGAGCCGTTTTCACCTGTGATGCTGGAACACCTGACAAGCTCGAATTGGGGGTTAGTTTGTTTACCGCGGCTACAGTATCACTGATCGTCGCGGCCGCACCCCGAAGAATAACGTACTTCGCCGTCGCCGAACTCACCGTATTGGTCGACGCTGTAAACGTTGCCGGCACCGCCGTCGATCCGGCTGTGGACGTCGTCTTGCCTGCTACCGTTTGCGAAGTGCTCGATGCATTGAAAGCGACGCTGTACGAAACCCGATTGAGGTCATTCACTGTCTTGTTCGAGACGGACACGCTGCCGGGCAGATTGATGCCGGCGCAGTTCGAGAGAATCCCGTTCTTTGTCAGCGCCGTAGGAATTCCACCGAGCGACCCCGAGAGAGTCACCGTCTGGCCGCTCGTCGCTTCGGTCATCGCCCGTACTCCGATGCTAGGGATAGCACCTGCGCGGTCGTCCCCTTTGACACTAGGCTCGTCGCATTCCCGCTGCCCGCGCTCGCTCCATTTTGTTGCAGTGCTGCTCGAACGGCCGCTGCATGGTCTATCAGGAGTTCCACTCCTGACCCCTGCGTCAGCAGTAGTGTCGCCATGCAGTCCAATCCCCAGCCGAAGGTTAGAAACTGTCTCAGTGCAACACTGTCTTTTCCGTCGGAGACCGTTAAGATGCGTTTTAGCTCGCTTGGACACGCATCCGTTAATCGATGGTTCGCCTGCGCGTCGCAAGCGGGCGCTAGCAGACCAAGCACTACCAATACTAAGGTGGCCAAATTCATTGGGCACTTCATGCGACCACCACTTTCAGCCGGGAAAAGGTATTCGCCGGGGACAGGGTCGCTAAAGTTACTGGACTTGCGCAGTCCTCCTGGAGGTCGCCCGTCGAAGTGCTCATAGTACCCCCATGCAAAATCTCAACAAAATACGACGTACCCGAAATGCCGGTAAACGACAGCGCCTGGGCGCTGCAGGTAAACGGCACCTTGGCGCCTGTCGTCGTTATCACGTCCGTTTCGGATGGATCGAAAACAACCGTTCCCGTGAGCTTCAAGTTGATCTGTCCAGGCTTTGCGTTAACGATTAACGGTTCAGCCGGCGTAGGAGCAGTAGTGAGACAGGATCCTGCCATGAGTTCTTCCTCCAGATTGTTAACGACTGACGTAAGTGCGGGTCGCACAATCGACTGTCAAGAGACAGGACGATTGCGCACAGAAGAATACAGGCGACACGAATTTCAGCCGAAGCAACGGCTCCATCAATCACCTGTCGAAAGATCTGTGGTGGGACAGCACAACAGAATCGACCGCGGTTTTCTTGTACGGCCGTGCCAGAGGGGATGCGAAAGAATGGCCAGGAAGGCCACACGGATACACCTCAGTAAGGCGAGAGTTAGCTAAACAGGTAATGCTCGGGAAGGTACCGGTTGCCGACAGCCCTCACTCAGGGCAAAAAGTGTTACTTTTTTACGGTGACCGCTTTATAAATGGAAATCGCGCATTTGTCAAATGTTTCGTGAGGTCCGCATGCATCATCCGCAATACCCAAACAGCGGAAATAGCCTCAGGCAATCCCTATTGGACTTTCAGTTGGGTCCACGCGAGGCATGCTCTACAGCGTCCGCAGCACTGCATGCAGTGGTGGCCTTCTTGAAGCATCAGATCGCCTCAACCAGGGAATCTGCCATCCATGAAATGACCCTGGGGGTTCTATTACAAATCATTTATATTGACACTATGTAGGGCGATTAGGTGACCGAATTATGGACACTGTTGAAAAGATCCGAGAACACGCCTATGTGATCCGTGGGAGCGAAGGTCCGGATGCGATCGAAAAAGCTGCCCAGCTTCTTAAAACTGCGTCGGATATCGAGGAACAGGAAGCCAACGTTTCTAAGCTCAAAGCCGAACGCAAAAAGCTCGAACAGGACCTCGTTTCTTCTCGCAATCACCTGAAGGATATATTGACGGCTGTTACCCCTCTCCTCACCACACTGATTCTGGCAGGCACGTTGGTGTTCCAGATTCTGCAATCAAACCAGGCCGCAAGAGAAAAACGGCAAGAGACAGAGAGGCAGACGCAGACAGCCGAGCAAGCAAGATTTACTGAGGCGCTCAAAGTCATACAAACCTCGGAGAAGATTTCGCCGGCGGCGACGCTTCTCAACACATTCACTACTGAGCCGTACAAAAGCGAAGCCCGACAAATGGGAATTAAGCTACTGCTGAGGGCCAACTCAGCCGATGAATTTCAAGACCTTTTCTCCTCTATTTTTGAGCCGGTCACACCTGTCGATCTGCCCATCTTATTGCAGCTAAATCGCTCGCTTGCCGCCCAATATAATCCGATCGCATTTTTGGTATACGATCCTGTAACCCACGAATTGCGCTCCTCTAAGATTGACGCGGCTAACAGCAAAGCCGTTGATCAGCTTTCAGCCGAGTTGGAGACTGTCTCTAGTAAAATTGGTCTCATACTCCAAGGTAAAAGAGTGGGCGGTGCTGAGCTCAATCTAAGCTTTGTGAATTTTCCATCTGTCAATTTAAAAGGCGCTAACCTCTCGGGTGCAAATCTTTCCAGTGCAGGATTTTCCCAGGCGATCCTCGATGGCTGCGATTTGAGTGGTATCACCGAGTTCCAAAATGCTGCCTTTTACCATACGGCATGGTGGCATGCTGCCCGTATTAGTCCCACCCTTTTAAATTATTTAGAAAACTCCGCACCTTATCGGCCCAACCTAGATTATCCGGAAGGAACTGCCGTCTCGGCTGACGATTACGCGAAGAATCTGGCTCGTCTCAGGCCTGTGGCCGAAACGAAATCTTAGTCTTATAGTCCTCTGGATGATGTTGCCGGTCTGGCCAATGCGCAGAACCCGCTAATCTGCTCTACGAGATTGATGCCCTTGACATTGTCGAACTTCGGGTGCAGTGTACGAGCATGGTCACCTAGGCTCGCAGTCGAGCGGCTTACTCGTGCGAGAGTCCCTCCGCCAATTTTGGCTCCAAAGTCATCCAGCGTGTGGCGGTCAGTTAGATTCGAATCACAAATCGGCATGGGTCGCCCGATCCATGCCGAGAGGCAATTGGCTGCTCCACATTACGTCGCCAATGAAGTCAGCTTTACGGATCTGACACCTTCGTTGTTCTTGGAAAAGGCTTCTTCAGTAAGATCGTAGGACAGTGGCGCGCCTCGGCGGTGTCACTCCCGCTTGTGAAAAGCGGGGTCTAGACCGCGGCTAATGCGCTAGGCCATACGTTGCGATGGCCTCCAGTTTGTTTGTTCTGCTGTTCACCGCCAGCTTCATATACGTTCCACCTGGAGCGGCAGATCCGGCGAGTACTTTGGGATGACCCGGGCGCCCGAGTCAGTGATCATGGCAACCGGTGCCTGGAAAACAGCGTCAGTATTCGTCCATGTGGGTGTGAGCAGTGCGGACCAGGGAGAGCCATAAAGCTTTCAATTGGGCCACAAGAAGATAAGCCCCGGAATCAGCCCCCGTCGCAAGCCAACGGCGTAACAACCGCTGAGGCGAAGGCTGTGACGTTCCGGTAACGGCTCAAAGTGAAACGTTTAGGTTGGTGCCGGGAGGGGGGGGTCGAACCCCCATGACCCGAAGGTCGGCGGATTCTAAACCCGCAGCGCTATCTAGAACCCGCATCTTTATTGGCGGTTTGGAGGCTCAAGGGCCGATTGGGGGTTACAAACCACCCTCGCCGGCCCTCAAAGGCGCTCTATGGTCATCGGAGGGCAACCGAAACGATGCCCTACGCGAAATACATCTATAAAAATGCTGTGTATGTCGTTGATAAATAGCGGTGTGCTTCGCTTAGCGGTAGGGGTACGATAGAGGCATGGAGGCGAACAAATGACGAAGATAAAAATACCTGCCGAGGCTATCAGCCAGGCGGCCCGCGAGATGGGTCGTCGAGGCGATCTAGCCACGGCAGCACGTCTAACGCCCGAACAGCGCAGTGCGCGCGCCCGAAAAGCGGCTTTGGCCCTTGCGGCACAAAGGCAAAAGGAGGCAGCTGCCCATGCCTGAGGAAAAGCCAAAAAAACGTCGCGGCACCGGCCATCTCTTTCAAAAGTCGGAAGGCGGTTTGTGGCACCTGCAGTACTACCGACCAAACGCCGAAACCGGTAAGAGCGAGCGTGTCCGTGAGAATACCCACACACAGAGTCGCACTGCTGCCCAACGAATGCTAAATTCTCGGCTGACGCAGGTTGCCCGTGGCGAACCGTTCGATGTTGGGCGGCGCACAACCGTAGGCATGCTGTACAAAAGTCTTCGCGTTTTTACTGAGAACAATGCGCGTGGCGCGCGTTCGGTTAGCGACCTCGGCGGAAGGTGGAATCATCTCAAGCCAGCTTTCGGGCACATCCCAGCCACCAATGTTTCTACGGATTCCGTCGAGCGATATAAAAAACAGCGACGCGCAGAAGGCGCAGCCCCGGCCACCGTCAACCGCGAATTGGCAACGTTGCGGCGCATGTTCAATCATGGACGCAAAGACGTAACTCCGCCGCTGGTGCACTCTGTTCCCCCCATTAAGCTGTTCCGCGAAGACAACGTCCGTACAGGGTTCGTCGATGACGCGCAGTTTGGGCGGTTGGCGGAAGAAGCCCTGAAGGATGGCCTCTGGATGCGTCTGCTTATCGGAGCAGCGTATCTCTACGGCTGGCGCAAAGGCGAGCTGCTTACCCTGCGTGTGCGTCAAGTTGATTTTGACAATCTCGTCTTGCGGCTTGAGGTCGGCACGACCAAGAACGGCGAAGGGCGCGAGGTATTTCTCGATAGCTCGTTGGTTGAACTTTTCCGTGCTGCTTGTGAGAACAAAAAGCCGGACGATTTTGTACTCACCCGGGAGAATGGCGAGCCGGTTCGGGACTTCCGCGGAGCGTGGCGAAACCTTTGTATTCGCGCCGGACTGGGTGCTTACCATTGCGCTGATTGCAACGCCGTATGGAATGGAAAGCGCTGCGAATGCGGCAGCCGAAAGCGCAAACATGTCGGACTGATCCCACACGACTTTCGACGCAGCGCCGCTCGGAACATGAGGCGAGCGAACGTGGCTGAAAACGTGGCCATGCGCATACTCGGCCACAAGACTCGCTCAATGTTTGACAGATACAACATCGTAAACAACGACGACACGCGCCGAGCTATGGAGGCGCTGGCTGAGGCCCGGAAAGCAAACAGCCCCTCATTTAACCCCTCAGATCAAAAAGAGGTCTTAGAAGATGTGGTGACCGAGGTCCTAACAAACCAATGAAATTATTGATAACAAACACTTTAGATTGGTGCCCGGAGGGGGACTTGAACCCCCACGCCTCGTTAAAGGCTGCGGATTTTAAGTCCGATTTTTCCACAATTGCACAGTCTTGCACCGGACTGCACCTAGCCGCATAAACAATTTGTAATGTTCAACTTGAATGTATGCCCATTGTTGCACTGCATTGCGCTAGACTGCACGGAATTCCGGAACAAAGTATCACCAAAAGTATCACCATTATTTGTAAAAGATACTGCGAATTTTCTGTCCCGCGCCCCCTTGCGACGGTCCAAATACCTCCAGGGGTAATCCGCATAGACCCAAGCGTTTCAATCTGCATTCGCCACCAAGTTTACAAAAGTACGGAATCGGGCCTCGATCTGTGCTGCAGAGGTGGCCGGATAACCCAGCTCCTTTGCCGATACCTCAAGCTCAGTGTGCCACTCTGCCGGAATTCGGATGTGCGGAGGAAAGGCATGGGTGGCCCGCTGGTTAAAAACCCGTTCGGCTGCAGCGCGTACCATAGCGACGTCCAAATTCCCTAAGAGTTCAATCAGAAGAATATCCAATACATCGCGGGCGCGCCCTTGTGAGTAAGGTCCAGTGCAAGCGTGCAGTTTCTGAGCAACTTGTTCGCTCAGGTTTAGGCAATGAACCGGAGATGGCACCCGTAAACCCATAGCCGCAAGTCCTCGGATAGTCGGCTCTACGAGATCAGCTACACCCAATCCTGCCGAGCCAAGATCAACCTCGATCGTTTGCCACGCGCGGGTTCGAAACTGGATAGCGAGTTCCAGGCGAACCGCGTCCACTTTCTGCATGCTCAAAGGCTTGCCTTTCAACTGAAAGCTAAATTGATCGAATCCGAGCGCCAATGCTGTCTGAAAGACCCGTAGCCGTTCCTCGCGCTTGCCTGAGACACCGATGTCTATGTCTTTCGTCGCGCGAGCACCTTCCGCGAAACGAAGCTCCAGTGCAACCCCGCCCTTCAGGTCGTAGTTGTCCAGTATGCCCTCGCTCACTGCCCGTTCCAGCACACCACAGAGCGCCAGAAACGAAACCCATCGGCGGAGACGCTCTTGCGCCACGCCTTGTTCTTTGGCGACTCGCGCCAACGTCTTTTCCAACCGCTCAACCGGTTGCTGGTTCATAGACCTTCACCTTGTTTTCATTCATTGACATCGCAAGACCGCGTGCTGCGCGGCCGACGAACTTCCGAAGATCGCTCGCCTTGGCGGAGTTGAGCAGTCCCTCTCGGAGAGCGTCCGAGATGGCCTGCCGAGCGATGTCTGTCCTGTGCGTTGTCGATAGAACATCCATGACTGAGCGTTCCACTGTTGTGACATACATTCCCTCATGCTGGCTAATCTCCTGCTCGGTAAGGTCGGCCCGATGAATCATGATCCATTCGGGATGCTCCCGGCGAAGTCGCGCGGACGTTGGAACGGTGAGATGCACCCGCGAAGGATTCACGTCTGAGATGCCATAGAGAATCAGCGCCGTCTCGTGAGACAGCGCAATGCGCTCGGGTCCATGATGACTTGCTTGCGCCCACAGCACCGCTTCGCGGTATTGGGCGAGCCGGTTTGTCGGGTAGTGCGCAATCCGGTAGACACCTCTGCTCATTCGCTCTAACCGGCCACGCTGCATCAAGCGAACCAGCACGGAATCTCGAATTCCCAAAGCGCGTGCCTCTTTGGAGGTGAGAAGGCCATCATGCTCTTCGGCAAGCACATATAGTTCGTTCATGCGGGTGCGTGGCATGAGCCAAGTATGCGGTGGAAGCGCCATAATGTCAATATAGTTCCATTATTGAATGATATTGACATACTTACATATTGAAACTTGGGGGTTAACAACTAAAGATTCGTTGTTTTATGCACCGCCAACAATTGCCCCATGTTATTTATTTTTAGGTGCTTAGGCATGCCCTCGGCACTTCCGCGGGTGTGGGTACATCCCCTTTACCCGCTTTTTTTGAAGCAGTCTACCCCAAAAGCCACCACAGCAAAACTCGCCGTGTCGCCAGTCAATTGTGTGATCGAGCCATGCGATCTACATGCATTGCAATCATGAGATCTTCCTGGGCAGCAACGACAAAGATCGCCGTCTTCGATTCAGAGGAGCTGATTTGGTGAACTCCGCATCCCTTTGAGTCATTCAGTCGATAATCGATCGTAATCCCTAAATTCTGGAGATCACCAAGAACTTCCACGCGCGTCAACGCATCGTGCTCCCCGATGCCGCCCGCAAACACAATCGCGTCTATTCCACCCAACAGCCAGCAGAAACCACCGACGGTTTTCTTCACACTGCGGGTGAATATTTTCAGCGCCAGCACAACTTGTTCATCACCCTCTGCGGCCGCCTTTCGCATGGCCTTCACTTCGTTCGGCATTCCGGTCAATGCAATCATTCCCGATGCTTCGTTCAACATCGTCTCGACCGCCAAAATCGCGTTACCCTTGTCGCCTCCCTGCTGCCGCAAGAGGTACAGAACCAGTCCGGGATCGAGGTCGCCTGTCCGTGTTCCCATCACGACTCCGCCGGTCGGAGTCAGACCCATCGTCGTGTCCACGGAGCAACCGTCCACCAAAGCCGTTACACTGCAACCACTGCCCAAGTGCGCAATTACCATGCGTTTTGGAACGCCCGCGTCTTTTGCGCGCATCTGCCGAATAATCGACTCACAACTAAGCCCATGAAATCCATATCGCCGAGCCCCCTGGTCGCGATACGCCTGGGGCACTGGATAGGTTGTCGCCTCCTCTGGCATCGTCTGGTGGAAAACCGTATCGAAGCACGCGTAATGCCCGACATGTGGAAATCGCGCCATTCCCTCGCGAATGACCGCAATCACTTCCGGATCGTGCAGCGGAGCGAATGCCACCGCCTCTGCAAGGTCGCTAAGTACCTCCGGCGTGATCCTCTGGTGCTCGTGCAGCTTCGCCCCCGGGTGCACCACGCGATATCCTACCGCCTCCACCGTCGGCATCCGCGGTTGACACACTGCGTCAAGAACCAGCCGGATTGCATCCAGCGGCGTCTTCGCCCTAGTCTCGGATCGGCCGCCGCTCAGATCCGTTCCGTCGGCCCCCCGAAGTTCAAGTTCGGCATCTGTCTCGCCAATCCCGCTCACCTGTCCGTCGAAAAGGCAGTGCGGTTCAGAGATGCTTTCCTTTGATCCCGAGTCGAACATCGAAAACTTTATCGATGAAGAGCCACTGTTGATGACCAGTATTTGCATAACACCGTCCTGCTAGCGCCTTCTTCATCGACGTTACGCCACCAGGTGCAGCTCAGATACCGGCCCGGTTGGTATTGGTTTGTTTACACAACTCGGGATGGCGATGAAATTCAGTAGAAATTTTCCGCTCGATTCAGGAAGGTAACCGCCCCGAATCTATAATATGAGTGCGTTCCCCGACTTGCCTCCGGTAAGACAGGATCCGGGAAGAGGCAATACAGATGGGTGAGACAGCAACGATCGTATTTGATCCCGCCACTTTTTTGGCGAATGCTGGACTGGGGCGAAGAATTATCCAATTGAAGCGGAAGCAGGCCTTCTTTTCGCAAGGAAATCCTGCCGACTCCATCTTCTATCTCCAAAAGGGCCGCGCACAACTCACCGTTGTTTCAAAAACCGGGAAAGAAGCGACCATCACGCTTCTCGCCGCTGGCGACTTTGTTGGAGAAGAGTCGATCGCGGCTGTCGCCGGGCTGCGCATGGCGACGGCCACTGCTATTACCGCCTGCACGGCGCTCAAGATAGAACGGGAGGAAATGCTTCGCGTGATGCACTCGGAGCATGCCTTTTCTGATATGTTTCTATCGTTTTTGCTGGCTCGCAGTATGCGAATCCAAGCCGATCTCGTCGATCAGCTTTTCAACTCCAGCGAAAAGCGTTTGGCGAGAATTCTCCTGCTAATGGCGGAATTCGGCAAGCCGGGCGAACCAGAAATTTTGATTCCGGCTATCACGCAGGAAACCCTGGCGGAAATGATCGGCACCACCCGATCCCGAGTCAGCTTCTTCATGAACCGATTTCGCAAGCTCGGATTTATTGAATACAACGGCCGCATTCGGGTTCATAAATCGCTGCTCAATGTAATTCTGCACGATCAATCTCCGGACGAAACACCGTGAGCGCTGCTCACCTGGACAGTCCGCGACGCCAATCAAAACCGACCAAGCGACGGGCTGCTAGCTTGACCAAAATTGCACTGACCGAGAGTTTTGGGTGAGATGTTTTTATCAGTTTTGGTTTTTCTGATACAGATCGTGGAAGCCATGATCAAGACGGAACCGCCAATACGTTGCTCCAACATTCCATCACCTCGGCACCCATAGGAATTCGGAGAAACCCGGTCGGAGAGCCTAGAGACCCCTGTCAGTGTCCTACGAAGCCATACTTCTGTGGATGCTCCTCCGACAGAGTCGGTTGCCATCAGAGACAATCACGGTAGGCATGCAAATTAATATCGGATGCTCTTGCCTGGGAAATGAGCAATTTTGCTCATTCATCATTCCTCATTTTTGGTTCAATGATTCACAAGACGCGGGCGTTCGAGTGCAATCCACCAAACATGGCTGGAACAACGTTTCCACCGAGTAGATCGAAGGATGAGCAATGAAGAAGATAATGGCAATGGCAACCGTTCTGTATCTTCTACTCGGCTTAGAGCACGCCTATGCCGTCCCAAGTTTTGCTCGTCAGACGGGTCTTTCCTGCAATGCATGTCATAGCAATCCTCCGGAGTTGACAGCCTTCGGGCGTGATTTCAAGCTAAAAGGTTATGTACTCACGGACATGACCGCTAAAGATAAGGTGGGCAACTCCACGAGCCTGCTTCTATCGAAATACATTCCCTTGTCCGCGTTGATCCTGATTTCGGATACCGCGTATCAGGCGAATCAGCCAGCGAGTCAGAATAATACGGCAGGTTTTCCACAGCAACTAAGCATCTTTTTCGCGGGTGGGTATGCCTCCCATTTCGGCGGTCTTGCGCAGATCACGTACACACATACGGATGACCACTTCAGTATGGACAATACCGATTTGCGTTACGCCAACCAAGGGAAGCTCGCCGGGAAGGACTGGTGGTACGGAATCACGCTCAATAACAATCCGACCGTGGAAGACGTTTGGAACAGCACGCCTGCGTGGGGCTTTCCTTGGATCTCCACCGCGTCGGGCGTGAGTCCGATTGCTTCTCCGGTCATCAATGGTGGGCTTGGGCAGGATGTCGCCGGGGTTGGCGGATACAGTATGTGGGACAACCATCTTTACACAGATGTGACCCTCTACAGGTCGGAGCACGCGGGGGGCCCTGCGCCAGTCACGGGAACAACCTATCAATACAATGTCAGCGGCACGGCTCCGTATTGGAGAGCGGCATGGCAGCAAACGTTTGGGGCCAACTATCTTGAGGTAGGAACCTATGGAATTTATCTAAATTCCTTTCCTAATGCAATTTCAGGGCCGGAGGATCGGTATGTAGACCCGTCCTTTGACTTCCAGTACGAGCGGCCATTCGGAGCCAATCTATGGGATGCTCATGGAACGTATATCCACGAGTCATCCAGTTTAGGTGCGACCTACGGTGCGGGCGGCGCGACTACTAACTTAAACCACCTGAATACCTTCAAACTGGACAGTACCTATCATTGGCGAAACAAATATACCGCGACCGGAGCGCTCTTCTCGACAACGGGAAATTCAGACCCATTATTGTATGCGTCCGCTGCCGTTACAGGCAGCAACAATGGCAAGCCGACCACAAGTGGGTACACTGCGCAGTTTGGCTATTGGCCAGTGCAGAACATCGATATCAGCGTGGCCTACGCGGGATACCTCAAATTCAATGGTGCAAGCACCAACTACGACGGAGCCAATCGCAATGCTTCCGACAACAACACTATCTACACGGCATTGTGGCTGAATTTTTAGGAGAGACGGTATGGAAGACCAGCACAAGCTTGGGGAGAATGGGTCCAGCAAGGACGTCATTGTCATCAACCGCCGCTCCTTCTTCGGAGTTCTGCTTGGCATTGGTACCGTAGGAATGGGAGCGCTCCTTGCAGTTCCTGTCCTTCGCTATGTTTTATATCCCCTCTACGCAAAGGCCAGCAAGAGCACTTGGTCTCCCGTAGGCGCCATGGATGAGTTCTCCGATCTGGGGCAACCGATATTGAAACCCATCGACCTTAAGCAAGTGGATGGGTGGCGTGAAGTAGATTCCTCCCAGACCGTTTATGTGACCAAGGGAACGAATGGCAAGTTGGAAGTCCTCTCCGCCATCTGCCCGCATATGGGATGTACCGTTGCCTGGCATAAAGGCCAGAATGAGTTTGTCTGCCCTTGTCATGGAGGACGGTTCTCTCCAGATGGAAAGCAAGTCTTTGGGCCGCCCCCGCGAGGCATGGACCCGCTCCCGAACAAAGTAGTGGACGGAAAGCTCATGGTCAAATTTGAGTATTTCCGAGAGAACGTCCCCAACCGTGAAGTGTTGAGCTAGGTGACCTTGTGGATGATCCAGTGAAGGCAGACATTCCGCAGAAGAAGCCACCAGCAGGTATTTACAGCTGGTTCAATCAACGTACTGGCATCCGCAGTCTGATGCATGCATCGCTGGATGAACCTATTCCGGGTGGCGCTCGCCTGGCCTATATATTTGGTTCCGGGCTACTTTTCATCTTTATCTCGCAGGTAATTACAGGGCTGTGTCTTGCGCTCTATTATGTTCCTTCCGCAGAGTCGGCGCATACCAGTGTCGCTTACATTACCAAGCAGGTTGCAGCCGGGCAATTTCTCCGCAGTCTGCATTACTACGGCAGCAGCGCGATGATCATCGTGCTGCTGCTGCATTTTCTACAGACATTCATTTATGGGTCTTTCAAGGGCCGCCGAGAGCTCCTCTGGATGTCAGGTGCGTTCCTGTCCTGCCTGGTTCTGGGTATGGGGTTCAGTGGCTACCTGCTTCCCTGGGATCAGAGTGCCTACTTTGCTACAGCTATAGGAACGAACATTGTAGGGGAAGTTCCCTTCATTGGGCAATGGCTTACAAACATGCTGCGAGGTGGCGACACCTTAGGTACGCTAACATTGTCGCGCTTTTATTTTGCCCATGTGTTTCTGATTCCCGGAATGATCTTTTTGTTCATTGGGATTCACATTGCTCTATTTCGGAAAGCCGGTCCTGCCGGTCCGATCAATGAAGATCCAATCATCCCGAAACTGCCTCCGGAGAGCTTCTATCCTCGCCAGGTCATCATGGACATGGCGTTTGCGCTGCTCCTGATGATTGGCCTCGGATTTTTAGCATACTTTCGCCCTATACTGCTTGGTCCCATCGCCGATCCGTCGAACACAAAGTTTGTTCCTCGCCCCGAGTGGTATTACCTGCCGGTGTTTGAGTGGCTCAAGTTCTGGTCCAGTCGGATGGAAGTCTTTGCTATCGTTCTGGTTCCTGGAATTCTCGCTTTGCTGTTCTTCCTGATGCCCTTTTTAGATCGTAAGCTGGAACGCAGGCCGTGGCGAAGGCCCATTCCCCTCCTTGCAGTTGCCATCGTTTTAGTTGGAATGATTTTTCTTGGCTTCAGGAGCCACTTGGACGATTTACGCGATCACAGTATCGCGGTACAACTCGCATTCCAGGAGACACAGGCCGAGGCATACACCAAGACCCCTTTCCATCCGCGCATGGAATCCGCGAGCGGGCAGCCGCTATCGTCCGTACCCGTCAATCCCCTGGTTGCCAAGGGGAAGGGCGTGTTCGATGCGAATGGATGCTCCGGATGTCACGGAGAATCTGGGATGGGCACGGCCACCGCTCCCAGTCTTGTCGGGATTACAGCAAAATACGCTCTGCCGCAGCTTACCGGCTTGCTTCACCATCCAAATGCACAGATGCTCGCTGGCCATATGCCGGCGTTCAATCTATCCGCCCCGGACATGGCCGCACTGTTCAGCTATCTGGGTAGTCTAGGTAAGAGTAGCGGCGGCGCGCCTGCGGCAACTCCCAGCGTCACACCTCCAGCGCCCCCTGCGAGTGCAGCGCCAGCTACATCGAGTACAAGGGCGGCCAAAGGTAAGAAAATTCCAGCGAAAGAAGTTGCTGAGACAAAATCGGCTGCTGCAGCAGCGGGGGAAAAGATCTTCCAGGCGCGTAACTGCGCCAGTTGTCACGGAGATGCAGGCGCAGGAACCGCGCGCGTTCCGCCTCTGGGTGGCTTGGTTGCGAAACGCTCGGATGCGCAACTGACAGAACTCTTACATACTCCGGATACCAAGATGCGGGCTGGCGGAATGCCGCCCCTAGTTGCGTCACCCAAAGAGATAAGCTCCGTGGTTGCATATCTGCAATCGTTAGCCCCGGCTACCGGCGCACAGCCGCAGAATACGTCGAAGGAAGTCCCCGCAACCCGGTCGGCACAGACTGAACCCGAGACCGCGAAAGCTCCGGCACCAAAGCCAGAGACCGCAACAGCGTCTGCGACGGCAACGAATCCTGCACCGTCAAAAACGCAAGTTGCCGCTGGGAGCACACAAACATCAGCCGGACGCGCCCTCTTTGTCTCCAACGGGTGCGCTGCCTGTCATGGCGAGAATGCACAAGGTACACACTTCGCGCCCACATTGATCGGGATAACGAAGAAATATCCGCCCGCTCAACTTACAAACTTGCTGCATCACCCTAAGAAACAAATGCGCGACGGAGGTATGCCTCCTGTTACGGTGAACGACGCGCAGATGAAGCAGCTCGTGGCCTATCTTTCGGACTTGGGAACCGTACCGGCGAAAGAGTCCTCATCAGCCGGTCAAGGGACCCCGTCTGCGACAGGCCAGCCCACTAGACCAGCAGCAAGCAATGCCACTGAGGCTCCGAAAGAGGTCAAGGCACTGCCGCTGAGTGCGGAAGCTATGCGGGGAAAGGCAATCTTTCAGCATAATTCATGCGAAACCTGCCATGGTATTGGTGGCGTGCACGGAACAATTGCTGCCCCCGGACTGGCTGGGACAGCCTCGATCCTTCCCGCCTCCACGCTGGAGAACCTGCTGCGGCACCACAGCATCCAGATGCAAAAAGGCGGCATGCCACTAACCAACATGAATACGCAAGAGATGAAAGCGCTCGTGGCGTATATCCGCTCGATGCCCACGCCGGCGTCTCTTGGCGGCTCTTGAACAGTTCAAGACTGGCAGACCGTACTCCTCCCATAACAGCATTCGACGACTTTAGAAGAACACATGCCACAGCGCACGCATAATCGAGCCGCAGAACTTCATAACCTCGCTGCCCACGCCCACGCCGCTGCTGCCACTGCCCACGGCCAAGGAGATCATCTAACCGCTCTCGAACTTTCCAAACAGGCGCACGAACACTCCATGAACGCCCATAAGCTCACCGAAGAGATCTTCGCGAACGCAGCAAAGTCGAACAAGGCGCAGGATGCACAAACTCAGGGTCGTCCAAAATATTTTCTAGCAAGAGGTGAAAAGCCTGCTACCTGTATCTGAAATGAGCGGTCAATGAACATCTTGGTCGTTGGAGCAGATCGCTGCTCAATGTAATTCTGCACGATCAATCTCCGGACGAAACACCGTGAGTGCTGCTCACCTGGACAGTCCGCGAAGCCATCAAAACCGACCCAGCGACGGGCGGCTAGCCTGAGCAAAATTGCACAGACTGAGAGTTTTGCGGTGAGATGTTTTTGTCAGTTTTGGTTTTTCTGTTACAGATCGTGAAAGCCATGATCAACACGGAACCGCCTATACGTCGCTCCAACATTCCATCACGTCGGCACCCATCGGAATTCGGAAAAACCCGGTTCCCTTTCTAAAAATCATTACGACAAAACGCAACCTTGTAACCCAGCCATATCTCCAAGCTTTTTGAACAACTGAGTTTCAGACTTCGCCGATTGCTTTCACAGACCGAAGAAGAAGCAGCGGGCACTGCACAAGCTTTACGAGTTTCTCAGCAATTGACCCGAAAATCTCCAGGCGCCATCCGGACAAACCGTGGGTTGAAAGTACGATCAAATCTACGTCCTCTCGTTCGATCACCATCAAGATGCTGCCTGCGACGTCATTGCCGACTTCGATATGGGAACGTGCCCTGATCCCTTTGGAAGTAAGCGATGCAACATGCGTGGCCAACCTCTCCTCGGCGTGGATTCTTGCGCTTTGGAGGACTGCCGTTTCCTCAAAGAAATCAGCTCCTGTGACAATTGGAAGAATCGGAATGATGTGAATTAAATAGAGTTCAGCCTGAAAGTGCCCCGCTATTTCTGCTGCCGTCTCCAACGCAGCAAAGGACGATGAACTAAAGTCAATGGGCAGAAGAATTCTGGCAGGGTTGAAATGCGGAGCGGTTGCCTGAGACATAATGAATCTCCTCGTCGCAGCATAGAAGAGGCCGCATTCCTCATCTTCGTACCATTGCAGTTGAAAAACTGTATTCTTTTGCTCACGCGATCGACAACAACCGGCACCTGCGGGTGTCAGACCTTGTCTTCAACGCCGTACCCCTAGCAATGTTTATCCAACACAACGCTTCACGTACAGCATTTTGAGAGCAACTGTTGCATTATCCGCGAATCGTGAGCAAAACGGAACAGACTGTGACTTCGGCAGGTGAGATGCTTGTCTTAAAGTGCGAGCGCATGAGCTGTGGAGTGTGTACTGAATCCGCTCAACGTT
The DNA here is from genome assembly GCA_963823295.1 of uncultured Acidobacteriota bacterium. Lineage (GTDB taxonomy): Bacteria > Acidobacteriota > Terriglobia > Terriglobales > Acidobacteriaceae > JAKAAZ01. The sequence goes on along the minus strand of CAWGLF010000008.1, from coordinate 277,927 downwards.
AGAGCATGCTTGCTCGCACAAACGCCTTCTCAAAAGACGGCACAGTCGACAAAAGGAGTTTTCATGAACACACATCCAAAATGCGCCCATCCCGCTTGCAACTGTGTACCAGGGGACGGGAAAAAGCACTGCAGCGATGCCTGTGCCGATGCAAAAGGCATGTCAAAGTTAACCTGCAAATGTCAGCACGCCGAATGCCAAGGTAAGGCGCTGAAGACGTAATCAATTCCTCAGCTTTAGATCTAGATCTCCGCACGGTCTTCGTTACAACATTGGAGAGGTGTCTATGTATCACTATTACTGGTTCGGAATGCACGCATACTGGTGGTTTTTTTGGGTCTTCCTGTGGATTATGTTCTTCTCATTCATGATGCCGGTGAGGCGGAGCAACTGGGTCAGCTACCGGCAAATACAAACCCCTCTACAGCTTCTGCAAAAGAGGTATGCCGCGGGTGAAATAACAAGCGAGGAATATGAGGAACGTCGGACGAAACTTCTGCGGGATGTCAAGATGAGTTAAGTAAACTTTTTTCTGCACTGGACCTTAATTATGCTGACCTACTTGCGCCAGTTCATCTTGGTACGGCGCGCCGTCAACAGACTTTCTCAAATGGGGAACGTCCTTCCAGGGACGATAGGTATACAGGCCGATCATCAGAAGATGAATGCCGATGTATGTCAAATAACCTGCCAGCAGCGTTAGCTCCATTCGACTACCGAGCTTGATGCTCGCAACAAGCAGCAAACCCAGTACAACCGTGATTCCGCCAAGAATGTGCAGTGCCCGTCGTTCGCGAGCATGATCTGTTAAATGAGAAGCAACGCGCAAATCCCAAACTCCTAAGAACAGGCCCTGAAGCCCAGCTAGCGCGACCAGAATCTGAACCGAGGCCACCGGACTGAGCCAGAAGAATAGCCCGGCGATCGTTGATGTCGCTCCGAATAAAAGATAGATGTGTAATTCCCGTCGATGTCCCTTATGAATGGTCAATCCACCAATGCAGTCTATGACGCCAACTAACAGAAGACATGCAGCGGTGAGAAATACAGCCGCGACGCATCCTGCTACCTCAAATAAAATATTGGTCATTGTAGAACTCATCCAAAAAAGTGCGAGGCCAAGACCGATCATCAATAAGCCTTGAACAATTAAAACGATCGTGCGGACTTTCAGTTCCCTGACCATGTACAGCCCTCTTCTCTACGCTATTTCCGAACCGTAATGACTCAATTGTCGCTCGGCAGCCCTGCAACTGCTGTATAGAATTGCTCATTCTGACGTTGGAGGGAGAATAATAAACCGGCCGCTAAAGGGCCGCGGGAAGGCTCGTATACGCGGCCACAGAGTAGGCGCACCAATATCAAATTGCCCTATCGAGTCGATTCCTAAGCAATTCGACGCTGATGAGCAAAAAGGAACAGACTGCTAGTTCCGCGAGTGCGATGCTGTTGTGGAATGCGGGCACAAATGCGCTTCAACCTGGCGACTAAATCTCTTCAGCATAATGAACAGATTCTTTGCACGGGATAGTTTTCTGAATAGAAGGTAGGTTCAAAAAAGGAGCTTTAATGAACTCAAGGTCAAAATGTGCACATCCAGCTTGCAGTTGTATACCCGAGGACGGGAAAAGCACTGCAGCGCCACCTGTGCCGATACAAAAGGCATCACGGAACTAACATGCCAATGCCAGCATCCAGAGTGCCAGAGCAAAGAATTAAAAGCATAGCCGCTCTGCGACTCCATTACAGTCACATGAGTTGTAATCGTGACATCTTTCGATAAAGCTGCGACCTCTCATGCTCTGCCCATAATGTTTCTCCTCCCACGCGGGCGTCGAACGATAACGGCATGAATGTCTTTTGTCGGGGTGAAAACGTGATCGGCTCTGCGTTCGCCTTGGGAGTTAATTGGACTTTTCTGGCCGTTCACTTCAGCGGGCCGAACGTTATCAAGGCCGCGTGACGAGAGTATAGGCGTTCGAGCATCAAAACGAGACGAAAGGAATTCCATGGAACTGGGCATGATCGGACTGGGACGGATGGGAAGCAATATGGTGCGGCGACTTCAGCGGGCCGGCCACCAGTGTGTTGTGTACGACCGTCATCCGGAACCCACACAGGCACTCGCAAAAGAGGGAGCGGTTGGAACTACGTCGCTCGAAGAGTTTGCCCACAAGTTGAAAAAGCCACGCGCCATCTGGATGATGGTGCCGGCCGCCGCGGTCGACTCAACTCTCGATGCTCTCTTCCCGTTTCTCGGGCGCGACGACATCATCATCGATGGAGGCAACTCCTATTATCACGATGACATCCGTCGCGCGACAGATTTGAAGCCAAAAGGCATTCACTACGTGGACGTCGGAACCAGTGGCGGAGTCTGGGGATCGGAGCGAGGCTACTGCCTGATGATCGGCGGAGATGAAAGCGTCGTCCGCAGGCTCGAACCAATCTTCTCTGCTCTGGCGCCCGGAATCGAGGAAGCTTCGCGCACGCCCGGTCGTGAGAAGGTAGCGGGCACCGCGGAACACGGCTATCTTCATTGCGGTCCAAGCGGTGCGGGCCACTTCGTCAAAATGGTGCACAACGGCATCGAGTACGGCATGATGGCTGCCTACGCGGAAGGTTTGAATATCCTGCACCATGCCAACGTAGGCAAACAGCAGAACACCGTCGATGCCGAAACCACACCCTTGCGCGATCCGGAGCACTACGCTTACGACCTGAATCTGGCGGACATTGCGGAGGTCTGGCGACGGGGCAGCGTCATCGCCTCGTGGCTGCTGGATCTGGCCGCTGCATCCCTTCTCGACAGCCCCGATCTGGCGAAGTTTGCCGGGCGCGTGTCCGACTCGGGAGAAGGGCGCTGGACGATTAAAGCGGCCATTGATGAGTCCGTTCCGGCTCCTGTATTGAGTGCCGCCTTGTATGAACGCTTCAGTTCGCGCGGTGAGGCCGACTTCGCCGATAAACTTCTATCTGCCCTCCGTTTTCAGTTCGGCGGCCATGAGGAAAAGTCGGCTGCCAATAAGGGAGGCCACTGATGCCAGCTTCCCGTTCCGACGCGCTGGTGCTCTTCGGAGTGACCGGCGATCTCGCCCACAAAATGATCTTTCCGGCACTGTATGCCATGGTCAAGCATGGCAATCTGAAATCTCCAATCATCGGCGTTGCCTTCCCAAAGTGGAGTCTGGAGCGGTTACACAAACGCATCACGGACAGCATCGAGCGATCGGGCGGGATCGATAACAAGGCGGCTCTCCATTCTCTTTTGTCCCTGTTCCAGTATGTGAGCGGCGATTACAAAGACCCGGGAACATTTATTGCGATTAAAAAAGAACTGGGCAGCGCGCGGCGTCCGGCGCATTATCTGGCGATTCCTCCCGCGCTCTTCGAGACAGTCATCCAGGGGCTGGGGGATGCGGGGCTGGCCGAGCACGCTCGCGTCATCGTCGAAAAACCTTTCGGACGCGACCTGGCCTCCGCGCGCGAACTCAATCATGTTGCGCACTCTGTCTTCCCCGAGGGCTCCATCTTCCGCATCGACCACTATCTCGGAAAAGAGGCGATCATGAACATCCTCTATTTCCGCTTCGCGAATTCCTTCCTGGAACCAATCTGGAATCGCAACTACGTATCCAGCGTCCAAATAACGCTGGCTGAATCGTTCGGCATCAAAGGCCGTGGCGCGTTTTACGAAACTGCAGGCTGTCTACGCGACGTAATCCAGAACCACCTTTTCCAGATCGTTGCGCTGCTCGCCATGGAGCCACCGTCCACGAGAAACTTTGGAGCTGTACACAGCGAAAAAGCAAAAGTCTTTGAGGCCATGCGCCCCCTGAAGTCGAGCGACCTGGTCCGCGGCCAGTATCTTGGCTACCGCGAGGAGAAAGATGTTGCGAAGAATTCTGACGTTGAGACTTTCTGCGCCTTGAGGCTCTTTATAGACTCATGGCGCTGGCAGGGAGTGCCCTGGTACCTGCGCTCCGGCAAATATCTGCCCGAAACCGCGAGTGAGGTGATAGTGGAGTTAAAGCCTTCGCCGCAGGCGCTCTTCGCCGACTCAGCGCCGACAACCGGACTGGCTAACTATGTACGATTTCGGCTATCCCCCAATTCGGCGATTGCGCTTGCAGCCCGCGTCAAAATCGCGGGGCAAGATTTTGTCGGGGAACAGCGAGAGCTCTACCTGTCCGAAGAACGCCCGGGGCAGGAAGCCCCCTATGAGCGGCTGCTAAGGGACGCTATGGCTGGGGACGGAGCGCTCTTCACCCGTGAAGACGCGGTGGAAGCGGCCTGGGTCGTGGTCGATCCGGTGCTAAAGCGACACCATCGGGTTCTCCCTTACAACCGCCGTACCTGGGGACCGGAAGAGGCCGATGGCATTCTGGCCAAAGGCAGCAGTTGGCACAATCCCCGCCTCACGGAGCCACTTAGCTGATACGACACCGCAGCATTATCTCTACCCGCGCTGAATCGCAGTCGACAAACGCGGCTATACAAACGCAGCAGACGATATTGAGGAAACCATGATGAAAGCTACACAGAAACTCCATGAAATGGGCCAGAGTCTATGGCTGGATAACATCACCCGCGGTCTGCTGACCAGCGGCACCCTCCGCCGCTATGTCCAGGACTTTTCTATCACGGGACTTACTTCCAATCCAACCATCTTCGATCACGCCATCAAGAACGGCCACGATTACGATGAAGCCATTCACCAGAAAGTGAAAGATGGCAAATCGGGTGAGGCTCTGTTTTTCGAATTGGCCATCGAGGATCTCAGGCAGGCCGCCGATCTTTTTCGCCCGATCCACGATCGGACGAACGGCGTGGATGGTTGGGTGTCTTTGGAGGTCTCCCCTCTTCTAGCTCACGACACGTCCGCAACCCTCGCTGCGGCCAAAGCTCTCCACGCCCAGGCGGACCGGCCGAATCTCTTTATCAAGATCCCGGGTACTCAGGAAGGCCTCTACGCCATTGAAGAGGCTATTTTCGCCGGGGTACCTGTCAATGTGACTTTGCTTTTTTCCCGTAAGCAGTATGTAGCGGCCGCCGAGGCGTACTTGCGCGGCGTCGAGCGGCGCATCGCCGCCGGTCTGAATCCTGATATCGGTTCGGTGGCTTCACTTTTCGTCAGTCGCTGGGATGTTGCGGTGACCGACAAAGCCCCTGAGTGGCTGCGCAACCAACTCGGGATCGCGGTTGCCTGGCAGACCTACGAGAAATACGAGCTTCTAATCGAGTCGCCGCGCTGGCAAAGCATCTTCAATGCCGGTGCCCGGCCACAGCGCCTGCTTTGGGCAAGCACCGGGACCAAAGACCCTAACGCGAGCGATTTGCTGTATATCAACGCCCTCGCCGCACCTTCCACCGTAAACACGATGCCAGAAGCTACTTTGCTGGCTTTGGCCGATCACGGGATCATTGACGGGACAGTACCTGCACTGGCTCGCAAGGGCGATGAGGTACTGGCCAAATTCGTCAAAGCGGGCATTGACGTGGACGCCTTGGGCCGCCAACTCCAGGACGAAGGAGCTAAATCGTTCGTCAAGTCCTGGAAAGACCTGCTGGAGTGCATCGCGTCCAAGACGAAGGATCTAAAGGCCGCCTGATCGTAATACAGCGGGATAGATGATGAGCAGCGGGATCCGTCTTTCCTCCACGCAGATTGAGGTTACAGGCTTCCAACATATTGCTGAACTTGAGCAAAACGGAACAGACAGTTGCTAGTTCCGTGGACGAAACTTTGCTAAGTGGGAGTGCGCGCGTATTCAGGATTGCCTCATTGCGGATCAGGATCGTCTTCGCTGGCTTGAGCGATTTGCCGCAAAGCATTCTTGCTTCGATGTCGAAGTTTATCGAACGATCCACCGTTCTCCTGTGAAGACCGCCTGTAGAGAGGCCATTCAGAATGATCGAAATACCAAACATCGAATTTGACGCCGCTATCTTTCTCGCCAAGGCAGGGCTGGGACGAAGAATCGTCCGCTTGAAAGCCAAGCAGGCCTTCTTTGCGCAGGGACAGTCTGCTGATTCCATCTTCTATCTCCAGAAGGGCCGTGCACAACTCACTGTGGTTTCGCAAAAAGGCAAAGAGGCGACGATCACGCTTCTCGCTGCAGGGGACTTTGTGGGAGAGGAATCAATCGCTTGCGCGTCAGGGCTTCGATTAGCGACCGCTACGGCGATTACCGCCTGCACTGCGCTCAAAATTGAGAGAGAGGAGATGATCCGGGTGATCCACGAAGAACATGCATTCTCGGATCTGTTCCTGAAGTTTCTGCTGGCCCGCGGCATGCGAACTCAGGCCGATCTGGTCGATCAGCTTTTCAACTCCAGTGAAAAGCGTTTGGCAAGAATTCTGCTGTTGATGGCCGAATTTGGTAAACCCGGAGAGCCGGAAACGCTGATTCCGCCGATCACACAGGAGACCCTGGCGGAAATGATCGGAACCACCCGGTCCCGCGTCAGCTTCTTCATGAACCGCTTCCGCAAAATGGGATTGATTGAATACAACGGCCGCATTCGGGTTCATAAGTCCCTGCTCAATGTGGTTCTGCACGATGCATTACCCGAGCATAACGCCGTACGTGCCCCGATCCTGGACATGCCGCAGGATCCTGGAGAGCCGGCCAAACGGGCCTAGTATGGGGAGAAATCATGAAAATCGTAATGGGAGTTGACGAATCGAAGTTCTCGGAGACCTTGTTACGGACTATGGTTACACAGTTTTCGCCTGAGAAGACCGAGGTCCTGGTTTTGCACGTTTTGCAGCCGATCGGGTTCTCGACTCCTCCGCAAATGGCTCCAGGCTATGTTCCAGAGTTGGAAGACCAGAAAAAACCGGCCCATGCATTGGTCGAGCGCATCGCTAAGGAGTTGCGTAGCGCTGGATTCAAGGCTGACACGGCGGTCGAGGTAGGGGATGTTAGAGAGAGCATCATTGATTCCGCGGCAGAATGGCACGCCGACTTGATCGTCGTCGGTTCGCATGGGCAGAGAGGCATCCAGCGTTTCCTGCTTGGCAATGTGGCGGAATTTGTTGCGCGTCATGCCAGGTGTTCCGTAGAAATCGTTCGATCGCCAATGAATGTTTGACGAAAGCATCGCGGGGATCAAAAGCCGAGGCACAGACGTTCAGGGACTGCTTGAAAGTGAATTCTGGCGAGCCTCCCTGAGTCCAAAAAGATCGAAAAGACGTCGCTCAGTCCACGCTAAAGAGCCAATCTCGCCGTTTCCCAAGGCATCACGAAAATTTTTCAAAAGTGAGCAAAATGGAACATAACCGGGATCTGCACAATGGAATACTCAAGCCAAGCTTGATTGGACGCTCTGGGGGAGGATCCATGATGCTGGCTGCAAAACTGAAGTTTCTTGTCGTTGACGATGACATGTTGCTGAGAAAGTCCCTGTCAGCAATCTTGAAGGGGTTTGGACATAGCGTGCGCTCGGCGGAAGACGGGTTTTCTGCACTCGCTGAGGTACGGAATGAGATTCCCGACATCATTCTCTCCGATCTCAACATGCCAGGTATGTCGGGTTTCGAATTGTTGTCTGTAGTCCGTCGCCGTTTTCCTGCCATCCGGGTGATTGCCATGAGCGGTGCGTTCTCAGGGGACAGCGTTCCGTCTGGAGTTCTTGCCGACGCTTTCTATGACAAGGGAGCTGGCCTTGGTTCTCTCTTACAAATCGTAAAAGCCATGACAAGTCATGAGCCTCCGCTATCCGTCGAACGCACGAACAGACTGGCGCCTGTCTGGGTTCCGAAGAACGGGCGTGACGCTTCTGGAGAAGAATACGTCACGATCGCTTGCCCGGAATGTCTGAGAACGTTCCCGCAGATTCTAAGCGGATTCGCCCAAACTATCTGTGAGACAGATTGCGTATATTGTGCCAGTTTGATTCACTACGCAGTCGTCCAGCCGGTAGATCTGCCTCCTCCCCTGGCGAAGAAGCAGCCCTGTATCGTCGGCCATCATGCTTTGTCTGAGCTTCGCTTCACGAACCAGTAATAGCGCCGCCAACAATTGACGGTATCTGCGGGTTTATCCCAGGCGGTTCCGCAGAATAACAATGGCTCATCGAGATGATTGGATCGATGAAGAAGACAAGGAAGCACTAAACGGAATGGACCAAAACAAACATCGGCATGAAGGACAGGGTCACGCCGCCATTCATCATGAGCGTCGGCCTTATTGGAAACGTGCGCATCGCGATTGGCGTTTCTGGGTTGCTGTCTTTTTCGTCTTTGGCGCTCTGATTGTCTATGTAATGAGCGATGACCTTGCACTGGTGCCACACAGTCATCCGCCTCAGCATCAATCAGATGCCGTCAATCACTAACGAAACAGCATCAGCCCCAATCGATCATCGCCCGCCTGGTGACGCCAGTCGTGGAAGAAGCGACCCCGGTGAAGCGCGAGAGGTTCTTTCAGTGTGAGCCTTTCCCGTTGTCGCGTGTGCAAGGGCAATTGCCCTTCGCTGTCGGTGTCGAGGGCGCACTATGCGTGTTGGCATGCATCGAAGGCAAAGGGCAGATGGAGCACGACGGCGATACCTATGCTGTCGCCAAAGGCGAGGTATGGCTCTTACCGGCAATTCTTGGAATATATACTATTCGCCGTATCCTTCAGTGAGCTTGTTGGAAATCGCAATACCGGAAACGTCAGCAATCGGGTAGCGGCGAGTTGGCTCGCGAACAGAATGCCAAAGCTTAGATTGTAGGAATGTACACCGAATGAAGAAGCTTATTGTTTTCGATCTGGACGGTACCCTCGCCAAAAGCAAATCGTCTCTCGACTCTGAAATGTCCACGTTACTTCATGACCTTCTGAGTGTCGCCAAAGTGGCCGTAATCTCCGGAGGCGATTGGCCGCAATTTGAAAAGCAACTACTCTCCAATCTTCCCCACGACAAGAGCCTCACTAGCCTATCCATCCTACCTACATGTGGAACAAAGTTCTTCCAATATTCGGGCGACTGGAAAAAGATCTATTCGGAAGACTTCACCGCGGATGAAAAAAAGAAGATCATAGATTCTCTGAACAAAGCCTTCCAGGTAGCTGGCTTCAAGGTAGAAAAGGTGTGGGGAGAAGTAATTGAAGACCGGGGCAGCCAGATTACGCTGTCCGCATTGGGGCAGCAGGCTCCGCTGGCGGAAAAGGAAGAATGGGATCCCGATTTCGCCAAGCGGAAGAAGATCAAAGCGATCCTTGATCCGCTGATTCCCGGATTTTCTGTCCGGCTGGGCGGTGCGACATCAATCGATGTCACCAAGCCCGGCATCGACAAGGCCTACGGGATTCGCAAGCTGCGAGATATTCTTGGCATTTCATTGAAAGAGATGATTTACGTTGGCGATGCCTTGTTTCCAGGTGGAAACGATTATCCCGCGGAACAGGCAGGCGTAATTTCTATCCCGGTCCGAGATCCAGAGGATACGAAGCGAGTCATCGCAGCGATCATCGCTTGCCTGGGTGGAGATCAGCAGGCTGACTTTCCGGCAGCCATCCGATGACTGGATTTACGTTACAGTGCCTAGGGATGGTGATCGAGTGTAACGCGCTCGATTGGCGAAGATTAATCTTTAATGGGATGCTTAGACAAGTCGGCGCAATCGCTTTGGACCTATATCAGGATGTCGCATAGTCGTAATGCAACATGATCATCGATCGAGGATTGACTCGGTACTTAGGGCCAGTTACCAGCAAACCTACACTCTCCTCAACGATGTCATAGGGCGAAGGCAGAGAAGTATCTATCAGGCGAAGCCAACCCGCATTCCGGCTACCCGTGACAGGAAGCTCAAACTCCAATGGCTCCCAATAAGCGTTGATTGCGATATAGCGCACCTGGCTACTGGCAAAACTCTGGCAAGCGAACGCAAGGCTGTGGGAGTCATTACTCCAGTCGGGCTTGCCGAGTTCAACGCCATGCCATTCGATATGCGCCTTGCTGAGATACTCCTCCAGAGTGACCGGGCTACCTCCCATCTGCTTATCGAAGTCCAGTCGAACCCAAATCATGTGCTGCACAAACCGCAAAATGTCTGCGTTGGCGGCGCATAGATTCCAGTCGAACCAGCTGGTTTCATTGTCCTGGCAATAAGCATTGTTGTTTCCTTGTTGCGTACGACGGACTTCATCCCCCATCAGCAGCATCGGTGTTCCTATTGAGAGGAGCGTGAGCGCGAAAACATTCTTGATCTGCCGCACCCGGAGAAGTTCCGTGTCCGCGCTGGTCGCCGGACCCTCGACACCGCAGTTCCAACTGAAATTTGTGTCTGTGCCATCTTTGTTGAATTCGTGGTTTGCCTCGTTGTGTTTGCGATCGTACGAAACAAGATCGTTGAGGGTAAAGCCGTCGTGGCAGGTGACGAAGTTAATACTCTGTCCCACGGGCCGATCTCCCGTTTTATACAGGTCGAAACTCCCTGTGATGCGCTCCTTGAGATTTACAACCGTATTTTGGTCTCCTTTGATAAAGCCCCGGATGTTATCGCGAAACTGACCATTCCATTCCTTCCACTTATCTTGTCCAAAGCTGCCAACCTGGTACAGACCGCCTTCATCCCATGCTTCGGCGATTAACTTGGTGCCTGCCAGCACTGGATCGGAATCGATCTCCCAAAGGATGGGAGGGTTCATCATCGGCTCTCCGGACTCGCTCCGCGAAAAGACAGAAGCAAGGTCAAAACGAAAGCCATCAACGTGCATTTCGGAAACCCAATGTCGCAGACTGTCGAGAATGAGGCGCTTCACGACGGAATGGTTGGCCTTGAGCGTGTTGCCGGCGCCGGTATAGTTGGCGTAGGTAGTCTTATCCCGGTTCAAGATGTAATAAAAGCTGTTCTCCAGCCCACGGAAACAGAGTGTGGGTCCTCGCTCGTCGGTTTCGGCGGTGTGGTTGTATACCACGTCGAGAATGACCTCGATGCCAGCCCTGTGCAGCTCTTTTACCATGGTTCGAAACTCATCGAGGCAAACCAGGGGATCATTGCCGGTGCTGTAGGCAAGATGAGGAGCAAAGAAGGAGACCGGGCTGTAGCCCCAGAAATTGCTGAGGCCGGGAAGAGCATCCTGGGAATCGAACTGGAAGACAGGCATCAATTCGACAGCCGTAATACCCAAGTCCTGAAGATAGGGAATCTTTTCGACGACCCCAAGGTACGTGCTCCGTTTTGTTGCCGCAACGCCGGAGTCAGGGTGACGCGTAAATCCCGCCACATGCATCTCGTAGATGATGGTCCTTCGGAACGGGCGGTTCAGCGGCCTGTCCCCCTCCCAATCGAACGCACTAAGATCGGCCACGACACTCTTCATCGAAGTGGCGGCATTATCGCCCAGCCGACTGGCAGCCGCCCGATCGTAACGTGAATTCACGAACACGCTCTTGGCATAGGGATCCAGCAATATCTTGTGCCGGTCGAAACGATGACCGGCTGCCGGATCGGCGGGACCATCCGCACGATATCCATAAAGTTGTCCCGGTTTTATACCGGGTACGAAAACGTGCCAGTAATGAGCCGTGCGATGGAAAGTTGGGTCGAGAGCAATAATGCGACCCGGCTCGGGATCATCGGCATGGTCAAAGAGGACGATCTCCATTCCTGTAGCATTGGCGGAAAAAACGCTGAAGTTGGTTCCTTCGGAAGTTACTGTCGGGCCAAGAGGATAAGGATTGCTGACATAGTGTTCCTGAGGAGAAAGATCGTGAAACTTGTCCGCCTGCTTTGGCTCGTCCATCAGCATTGCCATAGGATATTCGAAGCTTCCAGCGGTACGGAAGCATTCGGATCATAAGGGACAATGCGCGGAGTGTAGTCGCTCGCGGGACGGCTTGCGAGTATCTCGGCCAAATATATCCAAGCGCCTGGGAAATCTGCGCTCGCCTGCGATATCGTCATCACTTTCGGAGCAGGTTCGTTTCCCGGAACTGGATTCGCGTAGAGTTCGACTCTCAGTTCCCGTGGATTAAGATCGCCCGGGAAGACCTGTACGCGGAAAAAATGCCGGCCATCGTGCGTCTCGATATCCATTGTGCCAAAGCGGATTGTGTTCCAATGCCGCACAATGTTCTGCTGCCAATGGAGCAGACTTGCGCCAACTTTACTATCATCGGCGGCACGCGCGCGGTAACCAGAGGCGGCTGGAAGATAGTGGTTCTCCGTATACTCCCGGATCGCGCGGCTGGCGGAAAATTCCGGAGTGAGCCGCGCCATGCTCTCGCGGATACGTCCCAGCCACTTCGATGGCATACGATGTTCATCCCGCTCATAAAACTCCGGAATGACCTCACGTTCCAGAAGGTCGTACATCGCTTCGGCCTCTACTGCATCCCAAGCTGGATCTTCGCCATGTTCCTTACCATCTCCGATAGCCCAACCGACTTCCGGAGAATAGGCTTCCGCCCACCAGCCGTCCAGCTCTGACAGATTCAGACCGCCGTTGACGAGAACTTTCATTCCACTCGTTCCGCAGGCCTCCCACGGCCGCCGCGGTGTGTTGATCCACAGATCGATGCCCTGAACCAATTCCTGCGCCAGCAACATATCGTAATCGCTGATGAAGACAACCCGCCCGCGAACTTCCGGACGCTGAAGAAAATCGTGCCACTGTTCGATCAATGCTTGTCCCGGCAAATCCTGCGGATGTGCCTTGCCCGCGAGAAGCAATTGCATTGGCCGCTGCCGATCTGAAAGAAGACGAACCAGCCGTTCCGGATCGTGCAGGAGAAGATTCGGACGTTTATAGGTCGCAAACCGGCGCGCAAATCCCGCCGTCAGCACATTTTCATCGAAGATGCCGTCTGCGTCCGACGGCATACTGCCTTCGGATGCAAGCTGGCGCGCGTATCGCCTGCGCATACGACCAATCAGTTCTCTTCGTCCTTTCGTGCGCATCTGCCATATTTGCGTGTCGGTCAGTTGCCGAATGTCGTCTTCAACCGGCCGGTCTCCGCGCCAACGTTTCTTGCCGCAGGCTGTAGTCCAAAGCGCATCTGCCGCTACGGAATCCCAGGTAGGCACATGAACGCCGTTCGTCACCGAGCCAATCGGAACCTCTTGTTGCGGCCATCGAGGAAAGAGCGGTTGAAAGATTTGCTGGCTCACGTGTCCGTGGAGCTTGCTCACGCCATTGACCTGACCGCTGCCACGGACCGCGAGATAGGCCATATTGAAGGGTTCCGAAGTATCGCCCGAATTCTGCCTACCCAGCGAGAGCAGATCCTCAATCGGAATTGCAAGTTCGTCCTTCGCGTAATGCGTAAAGTATTTCTTGAAGAGTTCAGGATCGAAGCGATCAAAGCCTGCGCTAACCGCAGTGTGCGTGGTGAATAGATTTCCAGCCCGCGTAACGGTCAGGGAAAGATCAAACGGCTTCTTATGATCCTCCATATAGCAGCGCGCCCTTTCGAGTACGGCAAACGCAGCGTGACCCTCGTTGAGATGACATACATCAGGCTCTATATCTAAGGCTCGCAGCAAACGCCAGCCGCCGATACCCAGGACGATTTCCTGCTTCAGCCGCATCTCGGCGTCGCCGCCGTAGAGTTCGCTGGTGATGCCGCGGTGAGCCGCGGTGTTCGAGAAATCGTTGCTATCGAGCAGGTAGAGCTTCGTCCTTCCAATCGACGTTTCCCAGCAGCGGAGCCATATCTTCGAGCCGCGGAACTGAATCTGCAACCGTAACCACTCGCCATTCGGTCGCCGTAGCGGGCGGATAGGGAGCTGGCCGGGATCATTCACCGGATAGAGCGCCTGCTGGCGGCCTTGCGAGTCGAGGTCCTGGCGAAAGTATCCCTGGCCATAGAGCAGTCCGACTCCGATTACCGGCACACCCAGATCGCTCGCTGCCTTCATCTGATCGCCGGCTACATTGCCCAATCCACCGGAGTAGATAGGCAAAGCTTCGCTCAGCATAAATTCCATACTGAAATAGGCAATCGATGTGAGAGCGGCATCGGGGTGCTTCTTCTGAAACCAGGCATCTGCGGTATAGGACTCGCGGTTTTGGCGAAGCAGATCGTCAAGGCGCCGATGGAACTCCGGCTCCGCCAGCGTCGCTTTGATCTTTTCTTTTGAAACCGTCTGCAGAATGACCCATGGATTTTGCATGGCCTCCCAAACATCAGCGTCCAGACGTTCCCACAGCTCGTCCGCAGCATGGTTCCAGGACCAGTGCAGGTTGAGCGCCAACTCAGCCAACGCATCAATTCCCTCAATTTTCGACCAGATAGTCACTGCCTTTGGATCGCTCACTGTGTCCCTCAAAAGGTGTCAATAAACAGCTACTCCCTCAGCCTCTATGGTTGAGATTCCACTCGAATCGGGCCTGTCTCCTGTTCGCTAAAGGCGAAAAAGCTTGCGGCATGGATAGCCGTTATTTCGTCAGCAGCTTACGGATCGTCTGCAGTTCTAAGCGGTGCTTCGCGGTAGCCTTCGGATAGGCCATTTTGAAGTCTTCGAGTGCATCCAGGACAATGCGCGATACGATCAGGCGAGCGTTCTCCTTGTCATCGGCGGGAACGATATACCAAGGCGCTTGATGGGTGCTGGTCGCGTGCAGGCAAGCCTCATACGTCTTCACGTAATCCTTCCAGTATTTCCGCTCATGAACGTCAGCAAGACTGAATTTCCAGTTCTTATCTGGCTCGTCAATGCGTGCGAGAAATCGTTGTTTCTGCTCTTCTTCGGAAAGGTGGAGAAATATCTTGATGGTCCGCGTACCGTTACGATGAAGGTGTTTCTCCATGTCCACGATAGAGCGATACCGCTCCTCCCAGATGTTTTTCTCATCGCGCAAGTCTTCGGAAAGCCCCTGGTTGCGGAGTATTTCCGGGTGCACCCGAACGACCAGCACTTCCTCGTAATAGGAACGATTGAAGATACCGATCCGACCGCGTTCGGGCAGGCGGCACGTAGTGCGCCAGAGAAAATCATGTTTCAGTTCCTCAGCGCTCGGCTGTTTGAAGCTGAAGACCTCGCATCCCTGCGGATTGACTCCAGACATCACGTGCCGGATGGCGCCATCCTTGCCCGCGCCATCCATTCCCTGAAAAACTAATAGCAATGCATAGCGGCCGTAGGCGTAGTGAAGCTGTTGCAGCGAACTCAACTCAGCAACATGTTCTTCCAGAAGCTCTTTATAGAGCTCTTTTGTGTCGCAGAAAGGCTTCACACTTGTCGCAAAGTGTTTCAGGTTGACCTTCTTGCCGGGCGGCACACGAAAATCCTTTGCGCTGATTTTTGTCTTCGATTTTTCGGTCACGTCAGCCTCGTTTGTGGTGTCTGTTTATGGAATTCATTTGTTCTGAACCTCCGGCTCCGATTTCTCCCACTCCTGAACGGCTTGAACCTCCTCGCGTCCTAACTGCTCGTAGAGTTCATGGACTCGATTGACGAGCTGCGGCGTAAGATCGGGCGGCGTCTTATCTTTGGCATGAGGCGTCGTTTCATCGGGTTTAGCTTCGGGTTTCTGTTCTGTTTTAACTTCCGGCTTTGGCGCGTCCGCCTTGGATTCAGGTTTCGGCTGATCGGCCGTAACGTTGGCCTTGATTTCAGGTATTGGCTCATCGGTCTTAGCCTCGGGTGTAACGACTGCTTTGGCCTCGGGTTTTGCGTCGTCAGCTTTAGCCTCAGGCTTTGGCTCATCTGCTTTAGCGGCCGACTTGACCTCTGCGTTGGCGTCACGTTTCGGCGCGTCATCTTTGGCAACAAGCTTCGGCCGGTCGGCTCTCGCTTGAGACTTTGGCTCGGCCTTGGCGCGATCCAGAAAACGATAACCAAGCAGTTTCACGCGGTCGGTCAAAAGAAAGCAGACCAAGGCGTATGCCCAAACGAACCCAGCCAACTTCCAACCAAGGGGCGTCATAAACAGCCCGTACACCGCAATCAAGGTCGCCAGCGTTTGCGTGCCCAGCACCGCGATCCACAGAATCTTTGCAGGACGAATGGACCAGAATGGCCCGCGTGTACGCGTCAGAAAGATCGTCAGATGACCTGCAACCGACAGCTTCAAGTACATCAGCGTCTGCAATTGCGGGTGACTGAGATGAAAGAAGCGATCGCCCAGAAAGAATAATCCGAATGCGGCCACGACGCCGATGACACCCAAGACAGTAGAAATCCCAAGGACGAGGCGCATGTTCCAGGCTTCCGGCTTGTCTTTATACAGAACATTGTCATAGGCAATCGAGAGGATGGCGCCGTCGTTGAGCACCGCGATCATCACAATCATCACCGCGGTCACCGGATAAAAATTGAACACCAGGATCGCCAAAACCATTAACAATAGAACACGCAGCGTTTCGGCAATGCGGTAGATAGCGTAGCTGTTCATCCGCTGGACAATCCTGCGGGCCTCCTTGATCGCGTCGATGATCACGGACAGGCCAGGCGCCAGCAGCACTATGGAAGCTGCCGCGCGGGCCGCGTCTGTCGCCCCGGATACGGCGATGCCGCAGTCAGCTTGTTTAAGCGCAGGGGCGTCGTTCACGCCATCGCCCGTCATGCCGACGAAATGGCCCCGCTTTTGCAGGACCTGGATAATGTGAAATTTATCTTCCGGAAATACTTGGGCGTAGCCGTCTGCCTTCTCGATGGCTTCGGAGGATTGTGCGTCGTCCTGTTGTTTCTTGTCCTGCAAAGAGCTGGCATCCAGGATATTTATTCCCATTCCCAGTTGCTTTGCCGTTTCGCGCGCGATGGCCAGTTGGTCGCCCGTAACCATCTTGACCTTCACACCCATCTGCCCCGCGCTCGCGATGGTTGCCTTGGCCTGTTCGCGCGGTGGATCGAACATCGGCAGCACTCCGGCAAACTGCCAGTTGCCTTCCTCGTCCGCCCTGGCCACTCCGAGGGAACGGAAGCCGCGTCCGGCAAAATCATTCACCGCTTTCTCGACGGCTGGCTTTACATCGCCCGCATTTTTCGACATTTCTAGAATGACCTGCGGTGCTCCCTTGGTCACAAAAAACTGTTTTCCGTCACTGCCTTTGAGCGTAGCTTCGGTGCGCTTATGCACCGGGTCGAACGGCTGGAAATGCAGCACCTGGTAGCTCTTGAGCGCCTTATCGTCTTTCACGCCACCAATCACAGCAAGGTCGATGGTGTCCTTATCTTCCGCGCGCGAAGCGAGTGCAGCCCAGAGAATGACCTGGTCGCCGGGGATGTTATTCACGGTGAATGGATCGCCTAGCGTGAGCTTGTTCTGGGTCAGGGTGCCAGTCTTGTCCGAACATAAAATGTCGACGCCAGCCAGTTCCTCAATGGCCGCCAACCGTGTCACAACCACTTGCTTCTTTGCCAACAGACGGGCGCCGACTGCCATGGTCACGGACAGTACAGTGGGCATGGCCACTGGAATCGCGGCCACCAAAAGCACAAGGGCGAACTCTAATGTATCGAGCAGTGGATCGTGACGGAAAAGCGCGACGGTGACAATCACGGCCACCAATGCCACAGCAAGAATGATCAGATAATTGCCAATCTTCAGCACGGATTTCTGAAAATGGCTTACAGTATGGGCCTCTTCGACCAGTTGCACGGTCTTGCCAAAGTAGGTGTTTGTTCCAGTTCCGTACACCATGGCATCGGTCTCACCCTGGCGAACGATCGAACCGGAAAACACCGCCTCGCCCGGTTTGCGGGTTGCGGGCAAAGACTCCCCGGTCAACGCCGACTGATCCACTTCCACGGAGTCGCCAGCGAGCAGGCGCGCATCGGCCGGGACTATATCGCCCAAACGCAGGCGGATCACGTCCCCGGGCACCAGTTCACTTGCCTTGGGAGTGGTCCATTTTCCATCGCGCTTGGCCCGGGCTTTGATCGCCAGCGTGGCCTTCAGCGCGTCAATGGCGTTGCCCGCCTGATGTTCTTCCCAGAATGCGACCACGGCGTTCGAGAACAGTAGAAAGAGAATAATGAAAAAATCCAGCCAATGCTTGACGACTCCCGACAAAATAACCGCAGCTTCAATCATCCATGGAATCGGTCCCCAGAAATAACTGAGAAATTTCAGGAATAAATTGGTCTTCTTTTCCGCGATCTCGTTCGGGCCGTATTGCGTCAGCCGCTTCCCGGCCTCCGCCTGACTGAGCCCATCCGGAGTCGACTCCAGCTTCTTCTCAAGTTCCGGCATGGCAAGAGACTTCAGGTCGTCTTTTGACTCAGACTTGGCGCCGCCTTTTGACGCAGGTTTCGGCTCTGGTTTCGTCGCGGGCTTGGATTTTTCTGCATTCGATTTCACGATGACTGTCCTTCCGTTCTTGTTACCTGCGCCGGCTATCGGTCCAGAGGAGACTTCGAAAAATGGACGAACAGGCATCCGTCCAGTGGAATGGACATCAATTCGAACATGTCACAACAAAATGACCTGAAGGAGCGAATGTGATTGAGCTGTTCGAGTCCTCAACTGGGGATAATCCAACAGTGAATTACGAGGCATCCTCATCAGAATCCTTGCTGTAGTATGTGCCCGCCGAAAGTCAGAAGCTGTGCAGTTTTGCTCACGATTGTCGAGGGGTACGGTAAGGTACACAGTATTATCGACATACTCGGTCATCGAAAATATACGGAAGCCAGTGAGGTGCTCGTCCTCCGCCTCTCCCGGTGAGCAATACAAGGCTTATCCATTGAGTCCTGGCGTGGCGACACGAAGACTCTCTTAGTGGGCATTTCCGGGACCCCATAACTATCTGGGATGAGCAAAAGTGAACAGAATAGAGATACGCGCGGTGGGATACTCCTTATAGTGCTCTGGAAGAGGCAGAATGCCCAATGCCGGAGTGAGTACTCTATCGTGAGATGACAATACTAGCTTCCGAAATTGAGTGTCGCTCCTGGACTCGTTTATTCCTCTTCCTTTGTTCACCTCCGCAAGCTTGACGTGAATATATTTCGTCACGCTGGATACAGCTCAGGTACCCGCCTCGCAGGCGATGTTTATCGACAATACCCCGGAGAACGAACCATGCCAACCGACATCCGCGAACAAGACCTACTCCACGAGACACCCGAAGCATTGAATCAAGAAGAGTCCGTCACGAACGCCAACACGCTGACTCCAGAACTGCTTCGCAAAATGAATGCCTACTGGCGGGCGGCCAATTACGTTTCTGTCGGCCAGATATATCTTTATGACAATCCGCTCCTGAAGGAGCCGTTGAAGCTGTCGCACGTGAAGCCGTTGGTGGTCTCTCATTGGGGCACGACGCCGGGCCAGAACTTCATCTACGTTCATCTAAACCGAGTCATCAAGAAATACGACCTGAATATGTTCTACATTGCAGGTCCTGGGCATGGCGGCCCGGCGATTGTGGGGAACGTCTACCTGGAAGGCACCTGGAGCGAAGTGTATCCAAACGTCACCCAGGACGAAGCCGGGCTGAAACAGCTTTTCAAGCAGTTCTCCTTTCCCGGAGGGATCTCCAGCCATGTTGCGCCGACGACGCCCGGATCGATTCACGAGGGTGGCGAGTTGGGTTATTCGCTCAGCCATGCCTTTGGTGCGGCGTTCGACAACCCCGAGCTGATTGTCGCCTGCGTCATCGGCGACGGTGAAGCGGAAACGGGATCCCTTGCGACCTCTTGGCAGTCCAACAAGTTCCTCGACCCAAAGACCGACGGTGCCGTGCTGCCGATCCTGCACCTCAATGGCTACAAGATTAGCAATCCAACTGTGCTGGCCCGCATCGAGCATGAGGAACTGGATCAATTCCTAAGGGGCTGCGGTTGGACGCCTTACTTTGTGGAGGGGGATGAGCCGGAGAAGATGCATGAGTTAATGGCCGCTACCGTCGATAAGGCGATCGAGGATATTCGACGATTCCAAAAGAATGCCCGTAGCAACAACGATACGACTCGGCCGCGCTGGCCTGTGGTCGTCCTCAAATCGCCCAAAGGCTGGACCGGACCAAAAGTTGTCGACGGCCTGCAGATCGAGGGAACGTTTCGAGCTCACCAGGTGCCGCTGCTAGCTGATCCCCAGCATCCCGACCACGTCAAGCTCCTTGAGGACTGGATGAAGAGCTACAAACCCGAGGAGCTTTTCGATGAAAAGGGACGACTCGTCGCGGAGCTGGCCGAGTTGGCGCCCGAAGGTGACCGTCGGATGGGGGCCAATCCACATGCGAACGGCGGTATTCTTCTTCACGATCTGCACATGCCGGACTTCCACGACCATGCGGTAACCGTGACCTCACCGGGCGCGGCGCAGATCGAAGACACGCTCGTGCTTGGTTCGTTCCTGCGCGATGTAGCCAAACTGAATCAGGACAAGCGCAACTTTCGTGTCTTCGGGCCGGATGAGACAGTCTCGAACCTTTTGCAGGCCGTCTTTGAGGTGACCAATCGCCAGTGGGATGCGCGGGAATTCAGCAATGACGAGTTCCTCGGGCCGGATGGCCGCGTACTGGATTCGATGCTAAGCGAAAACCAGTGCGAGGGATGGTTGGAGGGCTATCTTCTGACCGGAAGGCACGGACTGTTCAATAGCTATGAAGCCTTCATTCGCATCATCGACTCAATGTTCAGCCAGCATGCGAAGTGGCTCAAGGTATGTAGGGAACTGCCATGGAGACGCGATATTTCGTCGCTGAACTATCTGCTCGCCTCCCATGTCTGGCAACAGGATCACAACGGATTCACGCATCAGGACCCCGGCTTCCTCGACCACGTCATCAACAAGAAGGCCGATATCGTGCGCTGTTACCTTCCGGCCGACGCCAACTGCCTCTTGTCTGTCTTCGATCACTGCCTGCGCAGTCGAAATTACGTCAACGTCGTGGTTGCAGGAAAGCACGCGCTTCCACAATGGTTGACGATGGATGAGGCAGTCGTGCACTGCACGGAAGGCGTTGGTATCTGGCAATGGGCCAGCAACGATCAGGACAGCGAACCGGACGTGGTGATGGCCTGTTGCGGCGACACGCCCACCCTGGAGATTCTTGCAGCTGTCTCCATTCTTGGTGAACATCTCCCTGAGCTGAAGATCCGTGTGGTCAATGTGGTCGACCTCATGAAGCTGCAACCGAGCACCGAACATCCCCACGGGTTGACGGAAAGGGATTACGACTCGCTCTTTACGAAAGACAAACACATCATCTTTGGCTTTCATGGATACCCGTGGCTGATCCATCGGCTCACGTACAGTCGCACCAACCGCAACCTGCACGTGCGAGGCTACAAGGAAGAAGGCACGATCACGACCCCCTTTGACATGAGGGTGCAAAACGACCTGGACCGGTTCCATCTGGTGCAGGACGTGGTGGATCGGGTACCGAATCTAGGCTCCAAGGGCGCCTATCTGAAGCAGCAGATGCGGGACAAACTCATCGAACACAAACACTTCATTGACGCACACGGCCAGGACATGCCGGAAATCCTGAACTGGAAATGGAGCGGCGTCAAATGAAAATAGGTTCGGCGGCCATCGATCCGCCTCCGCCTGTCCAGGATGCCAGCTTGGACGAATGCTACGATCATTCGTCCAGCTTCCATCTTGCCCGGTGAGGAGAGCCAAAGATTTCTTATTTGAGAGTATTAAGTGGGAGCATGATATTGACAATACGTCGCTCCACTATCTACACCCAAAACGCTCCTAGCAGGTCCTCTCGGACGCCCCCTGCCAGTCGTCCCCGAAGTGCAATGAGGACAAAGCCACCGCGAATGGTCACTAGCCCGGTTGTACTGGATGCTTCGATGACCGTTCGGACAGCTTTGTTGAAAGTCTTGTGTGCTTCGTTCCAGCATATTCAGTCTAACCTGAAGTTTGCTCACCAAGACCCATGCCCTGAAGCAGTCCACAAGCTCCGCGTGGGCGTCCGCCGAATGCGCGGAGTTGTGTTTGTTTTTCGAAAGGTGATGGAAGACAAGGGGCAGCCTTTATTGAGGGATGAGTTGCGGTGGTTTGAACTGCAACTGGCATCAGCGCGCGAGTGGGATGTATCTATAGAGCAACTGGGGGCGCCCGTGCTGAAAGACACTCGGTCCTACGCTGGAATCGAACGGCTCACGCAGTTGGTAAATACACATCGCCTTTCCGCACACGAGGATGTGCGCAGCGCATTGAATAGTCCGCGATTACAAGATCTTTTACGACAACTAGCGCTATGGATTGGCTTATTGAATACCTCTGAAAGACATCGTAGCTCGGCTGGATTATGGTTTCCATCCGGCTGGAATAAGAAACAAAGGCTTCTCGCTCGGCCGGTGATCGGACTGGCTGCCAAAGCACTTCAAGCTCAACATAGAAGAGCATCTAAACTAGGATATAAGATTCTGAAGCTCGATGACCTGGAGTTACACAAGCTACGAATTAAACTCAAAGAGTTGCGCTATATCACCGAGCTATTCTTTAGCTTATGGCACAAGAAAAAGGATATGGGCATCGCAAATAGTTACCTTACAGATTTAAAGAACTTGCAGGCAGTACTAGGCTCGGCACACGACGCTACGGTCACGGTGAATCTAATCAGCTCAATTCAGGCAGACGCGGGAACAGCAAGCGAGTATGCAGGTGACAAGATCATCGAGCGTATCGGTGAGCTTCACAGGGATGACCGGAAGAAGTTGAACAAGCTGTGGAAGCAATTTTCAAAAATCGAGAAATTCTGGAAGAACAAATAAAGTCAAGCGTTCAAACAATCGCGATTGGAAAGCGCTCGGCTGCTGAGAAAGATTGCTCTTGGGTAGAAACGAACGCCGATAACTCTTCGGTATGCAATGATTCACCAACATGTATCCAACAGCACAGTTTTTCCCGCTGCGGCGCGCAAAGATATAGCTTAGGCCAACTTCTGTGGCCTGAGAGGAAACTATCATGCAAAATATGTCCGCTTTGCGCTCCATCCAAACGAAGATACTAAAAGCGCACAGTTTAGTCGTCTAGTAGGTAAGAATTAAGATTCAACTACTTCCCGGGCTTACGAGGAGATGACCATGCCGAATGCACTCGTTCCTCGTTCGATTCCCATAATCAGATTTACGTGTCCCATGCACCCTCAGGTGCAAGCGGACCAGCAGGGAGTTTGTCCTAAGTGCGGCATGGCTCTCGAACCGGTCGATCCCGCTTATACGACGGATCGTACCCAGTACACATGCCCCATGCATCCCCAGATCGTGCGCGATCAGCCGGGCAGTTGTCCCATTTGCGGCATGGCGCTTGAGCCACGCAACGTGTCAACCGAGCTGGCGAACCCTGAACTAGTCAATATGACGCGACGCTTTTGGATAGGCGTTGCTCTCACGCTTCCACTGCTCGCCGTCATGGTCTCAGATATTCTGCCTAGTCATCCACTTCAACATCTCCTGCCGGGGCAGTTACTAGGGTGGATTGAGTTTGCACTTGCGACTCCAGTGGTTTTGTGGGCAGGCTGGCCGTTCTTTGAGCGTGGCTGGGACTCTGTCGTTCATCGCAGCCCAAATATGTTCACACTGATTGCGATAGGCACTGGTGCTGCCTATATATACAGCGTTGCTGCCGTCATTGCTCCCGGCATCTTTCCCGCTACCTTCCACGATATGGCCGGCAATCTTCCCCTGTACTTTGAAGCGGCAGCCGTCATTACGGTACTGGTTCTGCTTGGCCAGGTATTGGAGTTGAAGGCCCGCAGTCAGACGAGCAGCGCGATCAAAGCACTCCTCGGGCTTGCACCGAAGACGGCACGTCGGATCTCTGAAGATGGAAGAGAAGTCGACGTTGCTCTGAGTGAGATTCAAGTGGGGGACCGCATCCGTGTTCGACCTGGAGAAAAGGTTCCTACGGATGGGTCTGTGATCGAAGGGCGCAGCTCCGTAGACGAATCGATGGTGAGCGGCGAACCAATTCCAGTCGAGAAGACTGTCGATGCAAAGTTGGTCGGTGGCACCATCAACGGAACCGGTAGTTTCGTTATGAAGGCCGAGCGAGTCGGAGCAGATACGCTTCTGGCACAGATTGTGAAAATGGTGGGCGAGGCGCAAAGGACGCGAGCGCCTATCCAACGGCTTGCGGATAAATTCGCCTCCTACTTTGTTCCTGCAGTATTGGCAGCGTCTGCCATCACGTTTGCCGTCTGGGCTATCTTTGGTCCTCAGCCTCGCCTTGCCCATGCGCTGGTGAATGCAGTCGCGGTGCTCATCATCGCCTGTCCATGCGCCCTGGGGCTGGCCACGCCGATGTCCATTATGGTGGGCACGGGCCGCGGTGCCGGCGAGGGAATACTCATCCGAAATGCCGAAGCACTAGAGATTTTTGAGAAGGTGGATACCCTCGTGGTGGACAAGACGGGAACCCTCACCGAAGGTAAGCCTCGCCTAACAGCAGTTATCCCGGCGGAAGGATTCGATGAAACGCAGCTTCTTCAATCGGTAGCCAGCCTTGAAAAAGCAAGCGAACATCCGCTGGCGGCGGCCATCATGGCCGGAGCAAAGACGAAAAGTATCGAATTAATCGCAGTCGCAGAGTTTCAATCGATCACCGGTAAAGGCGTCACTGGAACTTTGCAGGGCAAGCGAATTGGTGTTGGAAATGCTGCTCTTATGCAGGACCTTGGTGCATCCTCTGAAACCCTGCAGGAACGGGCTGAGAGCCTACGGAAAGAAGGCCAGACGGTCATGTTCATAGCATCCGATGGACACTTTGCGGGCCTCATCGCGGTCGCTGATCCTGTCAAAGAATCCACCGTTGAGGCAATCCAGCAACTAAAACAGGCCGGTATTAAGGTCGTCATGGTCACAGGTGACAATCATACGACCGCAGCCGCCGTCGCTCAAAAGTTGGGCATTGATTTTGAGGCCGACGTGCTACCAGAGAAGAAGGCAGACGTGGTAAAGAAGCTCCAATCCCAAGGGGCTGTGGTGGCGATGGCCGGTGATGGGGTTAATGATGCGCCTGCTCTAGCCCAGGCGCAGGTAGGAATAGCAATGGGAACCGGAACGGACGTTGCGATGGAGACCGGAGGAATCACGCTGGTCAAGGGTGATCTGCGCGGGATTGTGAAGGCACGACGGTTGAGCCAACGCACCATGCGCAACATTCGTCAGAATTTGTTTTTCGCATTCTTTTACAACGCTCTGGGCGTACCTCTGGCTGCCGGTGTTTTGTATCCGGTATTCGGATTGCTACTCAACCCCATGATTGCAGCGGCGGCCATGAGCTTCAGCTCAGTTTCCGTAATTGCCAATTCCCTTAGACTGCGAACAGCCAAGCTATGATCTCATCGAACGGGCTCACCAGTGCCGAGGCACACAGCCGAGCCACGATTTATGCCATACGAGCGCGGCGCCATCTCTGGGGATTGCGCCCCGACCATCTGGCTCGTACTCTCCTCTGTGGCCGATCTTCTTATTATCTCGACGTTGGCTATTCGTGGGATTGCAATGCCACAATTGCCACTGTCGGTTGTGGCCGGAGAATTCGTGGCGACTATCGCCTTCGGGTTAATCCTGGACGGCGTGAAGATCTCCGTCTTTGCTCACCTTAGAATCTTGTAGAGAAATGGGCGTCAACAGGATGGATTCATGAGTTCATCCTTACAGCATGGAGCGATTTATATGGCAGACAACAGTTCCAGCATTAAAACTCTTACTGGAGTTTCATCGCTTGACTTAGCGAGCGAACTCGCCGGAGCTAAGCTGAATAAACCATGGCTGTCGGGCTTGTATTCGAAACTTCTTCTCAAGGCTGCCGATCTTCGACTGGTACTCATCGCAATGGAGACCGGCGCGAGAATGAAGGAACATCACGCGGACGGGACCGTCTCCATCCATGTCCTGCAAGGTGCGCTATCCGTCCACATACAGGAACAAGCCCAAGATGTGCCTGCAGGACATTTACTCACACAGGCGCCCGGGACCAAGCACGACGTCGAAGCTCGCGAAGAATCGGTATTCCTCCTGACCATTTCATGGCCCAGCGGCGAAAAGCTACAGTCTCTCCAGCATAGAGGGTACGGTTCTTGATCCTTTTACGGGCGAGACCAAAAACGAATTTTCGGGAGACATCCAATGATCGCGTTCGATACGGCACACGCAGCCGTCCACTACCCCCGAGATCGCCGCTTTCGCATCTGGATTCGGCCTTCAATTCTCGTCACCATCTGTATAGTCGTGCTGTTGGTGATTGCCGCGTCCTGGCTTCAACTCGCCTTTGCCGGGCTGCCTTATATACCGCCCGTTCCCCAGGTCTATCCCAACAATTTCGTCGGACCGCATGGCTTTCCGCTTTGGGTCCGTTATTGTCACTTCTTCAATTTTCTTTTCGTCATGATGTTGATTCGCAGCGGTCTCTCTATCCTGGCTGACCACCCCCGCCTGTACTTCAACAACGACTGCACGCCGGGTAGCGAATGGATACGGTTCACTCCGCTCAAGGTTCCTCGTGACCGGGTATGGACGGCGAAAGACGATGCCCGCTACATCTCCCCACTGGTCGCTACACCCGGTTATCGCCATACGGTTGGTGTTGCACGAGCATGGCACTTCATCAACGTTCACGGGTTCATCATCACCGGCATTATCTTCATCACCATGCTCTTTGAGTCCGCGCAGTGGCGGCGGATCGTACCCACTTCATGGCTGGTGATCGTACAGGCCTGGAATACTTGGGTGCATTATTCAACCTTTCATCTACCTCCCGAGCCCAATGGTTTTTATGGCTATAACGCGCTCCAGCAGATCGCCTATTTCACCGTTGTTTTCGTATTCGGACCGCTTGCCATACTCACCGGCATCGCTATGTCGCCTGCAGTAGTGAATCACGTTCCGTGGTACGCCCGGATCTTTGGCGGCAGGCAGTCGGCGCGTTCGATTCACTTCCTGACCATGATCAGTTTCGTCGCTTTCCTGATTGTGCATGTGACTCTGGTGGTAATGACTGGATTCGTCCGGAACATGAATCACATCGTCCTCGGTACGGACAATTACAACCATTTAGGCATGATTCTGGGATTTGTCGGCATCGGTGTGGTGGCCCTCTCCTGGATCGCGGCCCACTACGTCTCGTGGACTCATCCGCGCGCGCTCCAGCACGCGGAGAAGTTTGTCACCTACCCGATGCAGCTTCTCACACTCAACCGGCTTGTTCCTGAGCAGCATTACACGGAGCAGGATATTTCGCCGCACTTCTGGCCGAACGGAATGATGCCGGTGAGAAGCGATTGGAAGCACCTTGCCGAGAGCGGCTTCCGGAATTTCAGGCTGAAGGTGGGTGGCCTCGTCGATAACCCCATCGAACTGTCTCTCGCAGATATCGCGCAGCTCGGTAAGACCGAGTACATTACCATGCATCACTGCATCCAGGGCTGGACGGGCATCGCCAAGTGGGGCGGCCTTCCAATGAAGTCCATCGTCGAACTCGTCCGGCCAAAACCAAATGCGAAAGTCGTCGCATTTTTTTCCTTTGGTGGGTCACTTTACAGCGGCGACTACTACGACACGCAAAGCCTGGAAAATGTACTCCAGGCCGAATGCCTGCTTGCTTCGGAAATGAATGGCAAGCCTCTCACTGAGGTCTACGGAGCCCCTCTGCG
This sequence comes from uncultured Acidobacteriota bacterium, assembly GCA_963823295.1. GTDB lineage: Bacteria > Acidobacteriota > Terriglobia > Terriglobales > Acidobacteriaceae > JAKAAZ01. The sequence goes on along the minus strand of CAWGLF010000008.1, from coordinate 250,417 downwards.
CCTGCGGGTTGAAAACCAGCTTGGCTACAAGATGGTCAAGTGGATCGAGCGAATCGAATTCATCGAGTCGGAAAAGACCGTCGGCCTCGGAGAAGGCGGCAAAAATGAAGACGATGAATACTTCGATCTGCTTCCCAATATCTGATGACCAACGCAAACAAGCCAGACAATCTGACCCACGCGAGCGCCGGTCCTGCGAGCTTCGAGCATGTCAGCGTGCTGCTTGCACACCTGCGGCTGAAGTGGCTGTTGCGGCACTTTTCGCCACGCCTGGTCTGGACTACTTATGTCTGCGTAAACTGCTTTATTACAATCGGACTGCTCGCATTGCTCGCCCTTGTTACAGGCAGTCCATTCGTCTTTCCATCGCTCGGACCAACTGCGTATCTTTTCTTCTTTTCGCCACTGGCAGAAACCTCAAGCCCGCGTAATGCCATCTTGGGACACGCCATCGGACTCATCTGTGGCTATGCTGCCTTCGCACTTACGACGGCATCCAGCCCGCCCTTCGCTATGCATCCCGGCGTCCATGGCCCGAGAGTTCTTGCGGCTGCGCTCTCGCTGTCGGCGACGGGTGCACTTATGGTTTTGTTTCGGGTGAGCCATCCGCCTGCAGGCGCGACTACCCTCATCGTTTCGCTAGGCATCATTTCACAGCCCAAAGAACTCGTCGTCATCGAGGTCGCAGTTTTTCTGCTTACGGCGCAGGCTCTGGCTATCAATCGGCTCGCTGGACTACCGTATCCACTTTGGGGATACCGCAAACCCGAGGGAAAGGCCCTTTAGCTGGCGCGGTTAATGACGGTAATGCGCCACATGTGTTGTTCGCACGATTCGATCTCGAAGTGATCCGAACACAACGGCGAAATAGAATGACGACGACGACACTCCATCGTGCTCGGCGACATCACCGATGGATGCGGAAAGCGTTGTCAAGTCGTCCCGTGAGTGTTTTGAAGCCCGTCGGGTGGGCAGAACCGAGCCTGGCGCGGAGCGGCAGCACGCTTCAGGGTGGGAAGGCGGGCGGCCACTAAGAAAACGGAGCCTGTTTTGCAGGCTCCGTCAGTATTGGGTGTTGATTACGCGGCAGTTGACTTCTTTGCAGTTTTGGGCTGTCGTTTGGCTTCGGCGTTCTTCGTGGCTTGTGCCTTCTTCTTCGCAGCGAATTCCTGCTTCACCTTGAGGGCGATGGCGTCAGTGTCCACCTTGTAATGCTCGGCTGCTTCCTTGAGCACCTTGCCGCCGTCCGGTTGCGTCCGCGCCGCGTGAAGAATGACCATCTCCATTAGCAGCCGTCCAAGTTCGCCTTCTTCAGCTTTGCGGATGTAGCAGGATAGCAGCTTTGGAATCGAATCGGTGTCCTTTGCTTTCTTGATGCCGCGATTACGGGCGACTACCTCCAGCCGCCGTTCGTCCAGCATAGTTGCGATACGTTCCACGAGAAAGAGCAGGTCGCGTTTCATCAATCGCACCGGAACGGCGGCGACAATGGCAATCAGGACGCGCAAGCCGGTTGCCTGGGCCAGTGCCTCCGCGCGGCGCTCCTTCTCTTGCTCGGCTTTCCAATTGGCATCGACGGTTGGTTTCTGCTTCTTGGGATGGTGTACAGGACAGTTCGGGTCGGCACAGATTTTGCGGAGTTCACCTTTCTCTGTGCCTGCCGTGATGATGGCCTCGGTCGTCGATTTACAGGTCTTGTACTCCGGCCAGTCGCGCTGGTGCTTGCTGGTTGGCTTCTCCTGTTTGATCTCGATGTACTTGTGGCGCGGGATTGCTGTGCTACCCTCGGCTGGTTGGCCGTAGGCAGCGGAGATTTGTACCAGCTTGGGTTTTGCCGCAATGGTTTTCGCAACGTGCGCGTCCACCTTGGTTTGGTAGCAGGCAGGATCGGTGCAAGCATCTTGCCGAACATCCGCGAATAGCAGCTTGTTGTGCCCCGTGCGTTTAGGGCAATCGTGGCAACTGCCAGCCTGCGGGTTGAGGGTCGCGTCACTCTTGGAGAACGGCGCATCGCTCAAGATGAGCATGATGTTGTGCTCAATCCAGTCTTTGAGGTTGCGGACGGGCAGCAGGAGGCGTTTGCTTTTATTGCCGCTACCCCAGTCTTCGCGGAAACAAGCGGCAAGTGCCTGCTCCTGCTCGGCTGGTTGGAGCTTCGCCAGTAGCAAAGCATGGCCTACGCCAATCTCGTCTTTGTAGAACGCCTCGATCACTGCCGGGGCGAGTTCCGTCAGCTTGATGCGCTGCGCCACATAAGCCGGAGATTTGCCCGTTTTGGCGGCGATTTGTTCGATGCTGTATTTCGGCTCCTCCAGATTCAGCAGAGCGCGAAAACCCTGCGCTTCCTCCAATGGGTGAACGTCACGGCGTTGCAGGTTCTCGATCAATTGAGCCTCCAACGCCTCGGCATCGGTGAGATTGACAATACGAACCGGCACGGTTTCTGACTCGGCAATCTGCGCGGCGCGGTAACGCCGCGCTCCGGCAACGATCTCAAAGCTGCGTTCATTCAGAGGCCGCACGAGCAAGGGCGAGAGTACGCCCTGACTCCGGATGCTATCGGCCAGTTCTTTTAATGCCGCATCCTCAAAGATGCGGCGCGGATTGGTCTTCGATTCAGTGAGAATCGAAAGCGGAAGGTTGCGGTATTCGGTAGCTGCGATGTTTTGAGTAGACATGATGCGCTTCTCCTGTGGTTGAACGTGCGTGGATAGGGAGAGCGGACAGCCGGTAGCCATCCGCCCGTAGGGTTGCGGCGGACTAGCTGGCGACTGCCATTTCATCTTGTGTTTCCTGCTCCTCGATTTCCGGCTTCGTTTCCAATGACGCGAGAATGACGGCTGAGACTTTCTGGATGACTTCAAGGCTTTCCGCCAGCAGAGATGCGTTGCCGTGGTAAAGCTGGATGTAATCAGCGGATGCGGTTCCGGTCTCCAGCCCTACGGCTTTGCTCACTACGAATGCGATGGCCTCGGCCTCGGTTTCGCGGACAACTTTGGTGGTTGTCGTGCGGCGGTCGGCCTTATGCAACATCTCATGGGCCAACTCATGCACAAGGGTTGAAAATTCCTCGGCCTTCGATTGTCCGGGCAGGAGAACGATCTTCCCGCCGTAGCTCACGCCCATTGCAGGAGCGATGCGCTCGTTGAACTCAAGCTCGATGTTCTGAGTATTGATGAAATCAATGAGGCGGTCGCGGTTCTCTCCTGCATCGCCCTTGACACTGGCATGTTCGGGAAGCTCTTTGCCTTCGGTTTGCGAAATATCGAAGACATAGGCGTTACGGAAGCCAACCAAGACAGCTACATTCTGCTTGGTGAGGTCTTTCTCTGCTTCTTCCTGCGGCTTCCGCTTGAAACCGACGATAGGGGCAAGGATGCGGATGCCCTTCTCGCCCTTCTTCACTCTGCGGCCAAGCTGGTTCCATGCATACATTCCGGCTACGTGGGTTGCATCGGACTTCTGTCTTGCGATTTCAAGGATGTTGCCGAATGAGTAGTTGTGAAAATGGCTCATGGCGGTGAGATACGCCGTGAGTGCGTCACTGCGTCCCGCCTCAAGCTGCTGGATAAGAACGTCCACGTTCTGCTTGATGAGTTGTTGCGTGGCAGTTTTTTCCTTACTGCCACGGTTGCTGTTGTGGTTGTTGTTGCTTGGATATTCCATTGTTTTTGCCCTTCCTTGGTGTCCCGTTCGGGAGTGGTTTGTCTTTCACAAAGCGCAGCAGACAAACCCGGACGAACGGACACCAAGGCAGAACGAGGGCAGCGGAGGTGGGAGACTGGAGGGTGGGCGCGGCAAGTGCCAAACATGCACCATCGTTTGGCGCGCGGACGGCGCTGGCCCGAACAGGCTCAGGTAGGCCCATTCAGCGCGTACTGTGGGCTGGGCCGTCCACCGGAGTGGCACGAAGTGGACGAAAGACGCGCGACGCGCTTACCGAGAATTTGTTTTGATCTGGATTGGATGTGACTGAGAGAAATGTATGTGAAGTTTCACATTCAGAGGCTATCGAATAGGGATGCTTCTGGATTGGTCATTCGGTCTCGATCAAGGAGTTCGGATCGCATTTCTTTATCGGGAATAATACGAAGAAGATGCACGGGTGGTCTGTCTGTCTTTGCGAGGTATTCTGCGTAGTCGCCGGGTTCTAGAATGTTGGGTTGTCGGTCATGCACCGGCTTCATGAGCGTATTCGCGTCGCCGGTGATGATGGAAAACGTGGGCTCCCACTCGTCTGTTTTAGGATTCTTCCAAAGAGCCCACAATCCAGCCATACCCAAAAGCTGGCGGCCTGGAACGGTAAACTCGTATTTCGGCTTCTTGCCGCTTTTTACTTTCTGCCATTCATAAAAGCTGTCGGCAGGGATAATGCAGCGCCGCTTGCTGAAGGATTCTTTCCAGAAATTTGCATGTTCGATACCTTCGGAACGAGCATTGAAGAGAAGACGGTCGGGTAGTTTGAAACCCCATCGCATGAGTTCGATCTGTCGTTCGCCATCCTGATTGATACAGACCACCGGTTGCATCGACCCTGGCGCAATGTCGTCCTCCGGGTCTAAATACAGTTCTTCCAAGCCCACGCTGATGCTGAAGGCTTCGGCGATGCGCTGTTTGTCAGAACGGCGACGGTAGCGGCCACACATGGGTCTAGTTTATGCCGCACGGTTGCGATTTCCATTTGTGGCGCTTACGTTCGACGGGCAGGCTGGCGAAGAATATCTTAATTATTAAGGCATTTGTTTGCGTCGTTTATGCCACCAATGCACAACCATTGGTGCAAGGACCATTTGACACGGATAGGCTCGGATAGGCGAAGATAAAGCGAATACACTACACCATGCCCTCAACCGCAGCAATCCGTCTCCAGATCGAAGCCGCACTTGCCCACCGCATTCCTTCCGCGCTCACTCCGGCTCCATGTATCCTGCGTCCGCAGGCAGGTGTCGGCATTGCTTCCGTCGATGAACTTCTGGCCGGAGGCTTACCGCTTGGAGCGATCACGGAGATGGTCGGTCCGGAGTGTTCGGGACGAACTTCGTTTGCACTCTCATTCATAAGTCGCATGACACAAACGGGCAAGGTCTGCGCGTGGGTGGATATCTCGGACACGTTGCACCCGGAGTCCGCAGCGGCAGTGGGCGTTGACCTGTCCCGTTTGCTTTGGGTACGTTGCGGAGTCTCTGTGACTAAGCCGGAACAAGCGTTTCCGAACAAGTTTTTGCTGCCGGAGAAATACCTCATCCCGCCGCCCGTCAAGAAGGGGTTGCACGGCGGCGGCTTCGGGCCGCACCCGCGCCACGAGGTGAAAGGACTATCGCAGGCAGTTAGCGGCTTTCTTAAACCGGAGGTAACGGCGCCGCGCTGCGCAGAGCCGCAACGGAGAGTGAGAACGGAGCGAGAGATCTTCGAGCCGAATTCTTCGCAACCGCCAATCCGTAACATACAGCCAGTGACCTGTGGCAAGCCGTGGTCACGTATCGAGCGAGCATTGCGGGTAACCGACTTGCTGCTGCAAGGCGGCGGCTTCAGCGCCATCGTGTTCGATATGGGTAGCGTCGCGCCCGAATCTGCGTTGCGAGTTCCGTCAGCGACATGGTTCCGCTACCGCGCCGGCGCCGAGCGTAGCCAGGCGGCCATTCTTTTGCTGACCCAACATGCCTGCGCGAAAAGCAGCGCAGATCTCGTCTTGCGCTTGCAGCCGGGAGGCGCACTGCGTGACGAGACAACCGTTTTCACTGGCATCGAGTATCGCGTGGAAGTGGAACGCGAACGATTCCAACCTGTATCGAGCCACGTAATTCCTCTGCGAAAGCCTACGCAAAGGGTAACGGATGCCAGTTGGCAGAGTCGCACCGCATGGACAGGTCGAAGATGACGCAGCCTGCGGAGCTGTATGCCTGTGTTTACGCGAAGGAATTACCGGCGCAAGCGATGCTGCGCCTGCGCCCGGAGCTGCGTCAGAAGCCGTGCGTCGTGATGGAAGGAGAGCCGCCGTTCGAGCATGCGTGTTCCCGCAACCCGAAGGCGCATTTTCTGGGTGTAGCTCATGGCATGACGCAAGTGGAGATCGACACGTTTCCCTCGGTGACGGTGCTGCGCCGTTCACGGACGGAAGAAGCGGCGGCAAAGGGAGTCATGCTCGAATGCGGCGGGATGTTCTCGCCGCGTGTCGAAGACAGAAGTAACGACCATGAGTTTCTATGTGTGATCGATATTGCCGGAACGGGAAAGCTCTTCGGGCCGCCGATAACGCTGGCGAAGAGTCTGCGGGAACGCATCCAAGCGCTCGGCATTGCGGCTTCGATCGCGGTTAGCAGCAATTTTCATGCTGCCGTTTGTCTCGCGCGTGGTCGGTCTTCACGAACGGACGTGGCTGTTATCGCAACCGGAGAGGAGGGCACGGCACTGGCCGCGCTCCCACTTGCGGTCCTCGATCTCTCGAAAGAGCACGCGGAGACATTCGCACTTTGGGGAATACACACACTGGGAATGCTGGCGGATTTGCCGGAGAAAGCGTTGATCTCGCGCATGGGACAGGAGGGCAAGCGGGTTCGCCAGTTAGCGCGCGGAGAAATGCCGCATTTGTTTCTTCCGGTAGAGCCGAATTTCACGCTCGAAGAGCGCATGGAACTCGATACTCCAGTAGAACTGCTCGATTCGTTGCTCTTCGTCCTGGGCGTCATGCTGGATCAACTCATTGTGCGGGCAACGGCGCGCATCCTTGCGCTTGCTTCGGTCATCCTCACTTTGTCGTTGGAAGGTGGAGCAACGCACACGCGCTCGGTGCGCCCCGCAGTGCCCAGCAATGACCGGGAGCTCTGGATTAAACTTCTCCATCTCGACCTTGAAGCGCATCCGCCACATGCCGCAATTCTGGCGCTGACGCTTACGGCAGTGCCGGGCAGCACCAGCAAGGTACAACTTGGCCTGTTCTCCCCGCAGCTTCCTGAACCAGCGCGTCTCGATGTAACGATGGCCCGCATTCGCGCCATCGTTGGAGAAGACTACGTTGGCCGTGCCGTGCTCAAGGACACGCATCAGCCGGACGGCTTCAGGATCGAACCGTTCACGATACCCGCAGGGACCCGCTCGGAATCGGCTTCCACCCAGACTCGCGCCGCAATGCGTCAGTTACGGCCCGCAGAAACTCTGACCGTGACCCTCCGGGACAAGCGACCGGATGCTTTCGTCTTCCGGGACAAGCGCTATGCCATAGAACATGCGTATGGCCCCTGGCTAACAAGCGGAGACTGGTGGAACCCTACGCTCTGGGGTCTTCAACAATGGGATCTGGTCGCACGCTCCCAGGATGGCTCTTTGCTCTGCTGCTACATGGCACACGATCGGATACAAGACTGCTGGCAGATGGTGGCGCTCTATGACTGATCGCTATGTGGAACTCCATGCGGCAAGTGCCTTCAGTTTCCTGCAGGCAGCGTCCCAGCCGGAAGAGCTTATCAAACGAGCAGCGGAGTTGGAGATGCCGGCGATGGCGTTGCTTGACCACAATGGCGTTTACGGCTCGGCCCGTTTTCACACGAGCGGAAAGCGCAATGGTATGCATGCCCACATTGGCGCGGAGATTGCGGTATCGAGTTTCGGGTCGCGCCTAACGCCGCCGGCATGGTTGCCGCATCAGTACAGTGCTGAACTTCCACGTTTGCCGCTGCTTTGTGAGTCGCGCGCCGGGTATCAAAATCTCTGTCAGCTCATCACGCACTTCAAGATGCGGGAGAAGGAAAAGGCGGACGGCGCGGCAACATGGGAAGATCTGGAGCAATACGCCCCCGGGCTGGTGTGCCTGACAGGAGGAGACGAAGGCCCATTGGCGGCGGCGTTGGTCAACGGCGGCGAGGAAGCTGGCCGGGAGACGGTAGAACGGCTGGTCAGAATCTTCGGCCACGAAAATGTTTACGTGGAAGTGCAGCGCCACCACGAACGCGAAGAGGAGTGGCGAAATCAGGCGGCGATACGTATTGCACGTTCGTTGAAACTGCCGGTACTCGCAACCAACGGCGTTCGCTATGCAACAACGTATGACCGTGAGGTGTCGGACCTATTTACTGCGGTACGCCATCACATCGAACTTGATCATGCGGGCCGCCTGCTGGCTCTTAACAATCAACGCTATGTGCGCGCGGCGCGTGAGATGGCAAGGATTTTCCGCGATGTACCGGATGCCATCGAAAACACAGTCAAGCTTTCCTCGCGCATGCAATTTGAATTGAACGATCTCGGCTATGAGTTTCCACGCTATCCTGTGCCGGATGGCGAGACCATGGACAGCTTTCTGCGGAAACGTGTCAGCGAAGGTGTCATGCGGCGCTATTCGCTGAAGAATGATCGAGACCTGTTGGAAAAAGCAAAGAAGCAGGTCGAGCATGAACTCGCCCTCATTGCTCGATTGGGTTTTGCAGGATACTTCCTGATCGTCTGGGACATTGTGCAGTTTTGCAAAGGCCACGACATTCTGATTCAGGGCCGTGGCAGTGCCGCCAACTCTGCCGTTTGTTATGCACTCGAAATTACGGCCATTGATCCGGTCGGCATGGAACTGCTATTTGAGAGGTTCTTGAGCGAAAACCGGGGCGAGTGGCCGGACATTGACCTCGATCTACCTTCCGAAGACAAACGCGAGCAAGCTATTCAATACGTGTATCAGCGTTACGGTGAGTTGGGCGCTGCAATGACGGCAAATGTGATTTCCTATCGCGGCAAATCGGCTGCTCGCGAAGTCGGCAAAGCAATGGGCTTCGACCAGGAATCCCTCGGTCGGCTGTCGAGCCTGGTCAGTCAGTGGGAGTGGCGTGGCAAAACGGACACGATGGCGCACTCGTTTCACAATGCCGGCTTCGATCTGAAGCATCCGCGAATCGCGAAGTATCTTGAGCTGTGCATGAGGATTCAAGATTTGCCACGTCACCTCGGCCAGCACTCTGGAGGCATGGTCATCTGCCAAGGGCAATTGAACTGCGTCGTGCCGCTAGAACGGGCTTCGATGCCGGGCCGTACAGTAGTGCAATGGGACAAAGAAGACTGCGCCGACTTGGGCATTATCAAGGTCGATCTTCTCGGCCTCGGCATGATGGCGGTTATCAAGGATTGTCTGGAACTCATCCCGCAGCACTACGGCGACGCGGTGGATCTAGCCCAGCTCCCCGAAGATGAGGAGGTCTATGGTGTGTTGCAGCGGGCCGATACGGTCGGCATGTTTCAGGTGGAGAGCCGCGCGCAGATGGCTTCCCTTCCCCGGAACTATCCAACACGATTTTACGATCTCGTCGTGCAAGTCGCCATCATACGGCCCGGCCCAATCGTCGGGAAGATGATGCACCCGTATATGCGGCGAAGGCAGAAGAAAGAAGCGGTCACGTATCCGCATCCGTCCTTAGAGCCTGTACTGAAGCGCACGCTCGGCGTTCCGCTCTTTCAAGAACAGTTGCTCCGCATCGCGATGACCGTTGCGAACTTCTCCGGCACCGAAGCGGAAGAGTTGCGCCGCGCTGTGGGAATGCGCCGCTCATGGGAGCGAATGAAGAATCTCGAAGTGAAGCTCCGGGCCGGGATGACGGAAAATGGTATCGACACGAAGACACAGGACAATATCGTGGAGAACATCAGCTCGTTCGCGCTGTACGGTTTCCCGGAATCGCACGCTGCCAGCTTCGCCCTGATCGCATACGCATCCGCGTACTTCAAAGTGAAGTACCTCGCCGCGTTCACCTGCGCCATCCTAAACAATCAGCCGATGGGATTCTATTCGGCTGCTGTTTTGGTAAAGGACTCACAGCGGCATGGCCTGCGCGTGAAACCAATTGATGCGCAGGTATCGGATTGGCTTTGCACGATTGAAAGGGAGCCGGATGGATCGCTGTCTCTGCGGATGGGGCTTGGCTACGTGAAAGGACTACGCAGGCAGTCAGCGGAAACCTTGGTGGCATCTCGTGGGCAAGATGGACCATTTCGCTCGGCGGAAGACCTGGCTCTGCGTGTTCCATCCTTGAATCGCAAGGAACTGACGTTGCTGGCCCGCATAGGTGCACTGAATAAGCTCGATGCGATTGTGCATCGGCGCGATGCGCTTTGGCAGGTAGACCGTGCCGGCAAGATGGAGGGGCCATTGCTGCGTCAAAGCAGCGATTGGCTTCGGGAAGATTCCCGCACGTTGCCTCTTAGGCAGATGAGCACGGAAGAGCGCCTCGTCTCGGACTATGCCGGTACGGGCTTGACTGTTGGGAAGCATCCGATGTTCTATCTACGAACGGAATTGCAGTGCCAACGAATTCTATCGGCTCAAGAGCTGAGGGCCTGCCGAGATGGAGAGTTTGTGCGAACGGCGGGTTGCATCATCGCGCGGCAACGCCCTGGCACTGCGAAGGGATTCATCTTTCTTTCGATGGAAGATGAGACTGGTATCGCCAATGTGATCGTCACGCCGGACCTGTATGAACGGGATCGGCTTGTGGTCACGAGAAGCAAATTCTTGTTGGTCGAAGGACCTTTACAGAATCAAGATGGCGTCGTTCATGTTAAGGCGGTTCGATTGCGCGTTCTTTCGTATGGTGCTTTGGAACTACGCTCGCATGACTTTCATTGATGGGTTCTATAGCCTATCGCGTGGCAAAGCGATAGGCTTCAGTTTTCTCGGACGTGGAGAAGGTTGCGAAAATTATGAGACATCTGATTGCTGACCGCCTCTTTGCTCTGCTTCCAAATCAATGCCAAGCCTTCCTCAGCTTCGCCGACTTGCCAAGGTAGTAGTGGATTCCCACGGACGACTGTGAACGGCGCGTCAGTCTCGGTCAATACGCGCTCTTGTGGCATAGCTTCCGCCAAGCGACGCCCTTTGGCAGACTGTAGCATTGCAGGACCAACGCTAAACCAACATCCAAGTTTTATGGCTCTGTCCAATTGCTGCAACGAGCCCGTGAACCAATGAAGCACCGGTGTACCAGCATCCGGTTCATCCGAGAGAGCATCCAAGACCTCCGTGGCAGCTCCGCGTGAATGGATGCTCAAAATACGGCCATCGTGCCTGGCACATTCTCTTAGTATCTGGCGAAATATCTCGTCTTGCTTTTGAAAGGATGAGCGTAGATGCGGGCTGCCATCCAGACCGATCTCTCCAACGTAGCGTGTGAGTGGCAACAATTGGATAAATAGGCTGATCTCGTGATGTCTTTCCGCGACCAGTTCGGGATGCAAGCCAAGCGCTACTCTAATTCGATTTCTCTCCTTAACAAGCAGGCAATTGCCTTCCCATGCCATCGGGGTTGTTGTCACAGCCAGAATATACATGGACTCGATTTCTGGTCGCCCGATAATCGCAATAGGATTGGGATATAAATCTAAATGACAATGAAAATCGATCACAAAGCCCCGGCCTGATCCAAGAAACTGCCCAATTCCGCTAGTCCACGCTGGACAATTGACCTGTATGGATCAACCGAGCCAATTTGCATGGAATTGAGCGCCCCGCCGATCCAGTAATCAATTCCTCGATCTACGACAGTTTTGATAGCGATGGCCGCAGAGCGCACGTCGTCGTAATCACGATATTGCGGTCCAGGGAGCCCCAATTGATCGTACTTATACATGATTGTGGTATCCGGATGGCCCCATTTCATGAACGCGGATCTTCTTATCAAACAAGGTACACAACGGCCACAATGTTGAAAGCTGAATCGAGCATATCGACCGCAGCTCGTACTCTTCCCAGCGAGATCGATTAAGGCCGATTGATTTGAGCATCCAGAAAGCATCTCACCCTTCGTTTTGAACTGGTAGGGGTTTTTGATTTTAAGGTGGAATCCGCAATTATCGAGAATCCGCTGAACCTGCGAAAGAAAAAATGGATGAGTTGTTCGCGTACTGTGGCTAGCCAATCTCATCGGAGTTAACGGTACGTTCAGACTGATAAATCCATTCTCAGGAATGATGAGGTCAACCTCTTCATTTTTCTGGTGACGTTCAAGACACGTTGCTGCCAAGACGCCAAACGCGATAAAGATCAGCGAGCGGGCGCGTTGACTACGCTCTGACGCACCTAACGGCCTTACGTTATGATTCAACTGAAGGTGGAGAGACTTGGGTGCGGCGCTCTTTGCAAAGAGTTTTTGGTTGGTCTTATCGCCGTTGGCAACTTGACTCACTAACAACGGTTTCCTCCCTGAAGCTGCTAGGTCGAGAGACCCAATGAGGCTATCCAAACCACCGGAAAGCAGGCATACACAGTCTTCATTATGAATTTTATTTGGGTGGGCAAAATCGGGCGTCTTCTTAACTTTGATAAAAGCAATGTTCCAGACATCAGTGGTCAGAAATGCAAGAGCCCCTTGCAGAGCCTTGGATTGAGAATTCCAAAAATCGACATCATGAACGGCCACGATGAGGTCAAGTTCTCGCGTCCACCCATCCGGGCTGACAGCGCGCGCGCATCCTTCGTCCGCACCGATTATGGAAAGTGCAATGGATAAAAAGTCCCAAGCTCTGTCTGTGGGATTCAACTTCAAACGTCTGACTCTGGTCAGGATGGACGTGCCTATGGAGCCGACTGAGTGATCGGAGGAATCGGTGAACAAGGAGTAGCCGATGTCGATACCAGCAGGTAAAGGAGTGCCCGATGGGGCGCAGGCAATTTTCATTTCACGTACTCCTCAAATACTAGGAGTGTGTCACGAATGACAGAGGCTGTTAGAGATGCCGCCGTCTTCCGTGTCAACCCTTGAGAACTATCTTTTCGTGCACGAAAGCATCGACCAACTTCCTGACGTACATAGCTTTTCATCTCTTCCAGCCTTTGCATGCCTTCAGCAGGCGAGGCAGCTTTGTCCATCACCGCCTTCCCCACATCCAGCTCAATCCGATGGCATAAGTCAGTCGACACATAGGCTTCGACAACGAAGTCAATTTGCAACGGTTTGAGCGCAGTAAGGTCTGCTTCGGGAAAGGCAATTAGCAACTCCGATAGAGCTCGCGATATTGCATCTCGCCCGGCCTCTGCATCTTTGGTCCCGTCCGAAGGCTGAAGCGCATTGGCAATCCTATCCGCCACTTCACGGGCAGATTTGCCCTTAAGTTCATTCGCGCTTACGCCAAGCTCTACAGGAGGAACAGTATTCGTTCTTAATGCGTCGAGTACGCCGTAGAGGTCGCCTGCCGTTTTGGCCGTCCTGGCTAGGCGTGCGGTACCTTGATTTGCCCCTCCCAGTCCGGTTTTCGTGTAATGGCCGAGCCCCGTCCGCAAATCATGCTGCGAGCCGCTTTCAGCAAATTTGCCAAGAGCTGTTCGGGCTGCTCCGAACCGTCGAGGTGGAGCTAGAACGTTGGCTGCCACATCTATATTGGGGGACACGGTCTGAACATCAGGGACAATACCGTCCGTGTCCACGTTTTCGTCAGTGGGAGTTTCCTCCGGCGGCGGTTGCGGCAATGGGGGAACCCATGTTGGCACTAGGGCCACGTTTCCGCCTGGTCCTTTGCTCGACCCCGAAGTTCCCATTACGACTCCTTCTTTTGGGTCTGCGTAATAGCTTTTTTTACAGGTCCCGGAATATCTTTCTGTTCCGTCCAATGTTTGAGCACATCGGAAGCCCAGGACCGGTCAGCGAGTAGCGGCACAATCGGAGCTTTAAGTCGTGGTGGCGGAATCGAACGGAGAAACTGGGCAAATATCACCTCGTGCTTCGGCCCGACTGCTGTCACCGTCAAACACGCAAAGAGAATCGGCGGTGTTCCCCAATCTTGCACGTGTCGTGCTTTTGCGAGAAGTTTCTCCAGAATTTGAGCAACTTCACGCGTTGGCAACCCGCGCAATCTGCTCGTCAGTTCCCCACTTTCCTGGGTCTTTACCTCCAACAGGGCGGCTAGAATTCCTACCGCCTCAGATGAAAGTTGATCAACAGCTGTAATAATCGGGAGGTGTTCGCGGCTTACATATACTACAGCCCTCAAATCAATGTCCGAAAATGCAGGAGCTAGGGCAAGCCAATTTCGGACAAAGGGGGAGTCCCATTCTCCCTTCATATCGGCTACTTTTTCTCCCTTCGCAACAGCCTCTTCCCAGGACTTTAGGAAAGAGGGTTTCCCCTCATCGCTATCGTTTACTGCTCCTACTAGGTAGGTATAGGCATCTTGATTTCCACAGCGTTCAAAGAGGAGCATCTTTGCTAGAACGGTCTCATCTATGGTGACGCTTTGTGCTTTGGCTGTGGCTAGGCGGATCGACAACGTATTTAGAAATCGCTTGATCAATCGCGGGTTACCCGCAATTTGTTGTGCGGTCGTCATCAAAGGTGCGATGCGGTCTGCCAAATCAATTTGGGCTTTAAGAGCAGGTGTGCAATCACCAATCTGCGATAAAACAAACTCCTTATCGACACGTTTCCCCTGCCATGTTTCGCCCAACTGTTTACATACGGCAATGCGTATAGCATCTTGTCGATCAGCCGCGACTTCACTGTTCTCGATGAACAACAACATAAGGTAGGCGCGGACATCCTGAGTTCCAAGAGGTGGTACACGAATGGGCACCTGAATCAATTTGTCAAAGTAGTTGGTGACGAGATCGTCATCAAGCGCTACATCCTTAAAATGGGCGCGAACCGCTTGCCGAATCATCTTGTCATCGGCTGCAATCACGAAGGCCGTGTTTTCAAGAAATAAGAAGAGACGGATCGCTTCTAGCGTCGCAATTGCGGTGGGTGGCAAGCACCTGTCCAAATCATCAATGAGTACGACGAGCGTTGCATCCATCTCTTTCAGCGTGTCTCGAAAATGCGCCCGTAGGTCTTCAATCTGTTTTGGAGGTGTATTTACTTTCTTCGGCTTTATCAGGCCTTTGGCCGTCTTGATTGCCTCTACGCCATCATGTTTCAGGCCATCAATGTCCTCTTGCGTTACGCTGTCGTCGGAGAAATCCTGAATTGTGCTCAATACAGTTCCGAGGAGTCCAACCGGCGGTAGCCCCATCGCCATCGACATACCAGAGCTGACCGCTACACCTGCGGCCCTTACCCAATTGACCCTACCCAAGAGTTCTTTGGCTTTGTCAACGCCGGTCTTCTTCTCTTCCGCTCGCTTCAGAATCTCGCGCGCGATGACCTCCATCAGAGCTGCGCGTGCATCGTCGTACCCCTGATAGAGCCAAGCGTTGAATTGAACAAAGATAAATTGTCTGTCTTGACGAGAGCTGAGTTCCTCTTGAATAAGCCGGATCATTGAGGATTTACCGACTCCCCAACCTCCGGACACCCCGAGGGAGAGCGGTCTCCCAGACGCCTGAACGATCATTTCAGCGACGGTTCTTGCTACGGTCCTAAAGTTGAGAAAGTCACGGGTTGTCTCGTTATCGGACCACATGGCAGACAGCTCACAAGTAGAAACAATTGAGATGGTTGATCGTATGAGAGAGTAGTCTACTCGGGCGTATTGTGGAAGGTATTTCGTGAATCGCCGGACAAACGACAGGAAAAAGTCTGGTGAGGTTCGGGTGTCGGCGGCCACCGCATGACTTCTTCCCGTCGTAGCCTTTGTACCCTACGATAGCCGCAAGAGTAGTGTCGCCTCAAAGCAAGAATCCAGCCGCGATGTCAGTGGCGGGTTGTCTGCCAGCGCCATGCTCGAAGCCCTGCGCCGTGTCGTGAGTTTTGCCGATCTCGACCGCAGAGGTTTTGCTGGCATCATGGCTGAGGCCGGGAACGAGCTTCGCGGCATCGTTGGTATAAATCTGCGCGTCGAGCGAGGCGCGAGAGACGGAGACGTAGGCGAAGCGGGTGTTTATCAATTCGGGGTGGACGTTCGTGTCGATGTTGACGAGAACGCGCTCGGCAGTAAGTCCCTGGGAGCTGTGGCTGGTGACAGCGTACCCGTGATCGAAGTGACGCATTTCGTTCGGGTCGAAGGAAACAGCTTTGCCGTTATCCATGCGGACTGAAAGTTGCCGGTCTTTAATCTGCTCAATGGTGCCGAGGTCACGGTTGGCGACGCCAAGCTCCCGGTTAGGCGCAGTAAGCTGCAGGCGATCCCCGACAGCGAATTCTCGCTCGATCTCGCGGTAGGCGCTGATCCCGCGTAGGCGTGAGGGGTCATACGTCACCTCTGCACCGTCCGGTTTCTGAACGGTCAGCAGGTTCTCTTTTGGATTCGTGGTGACGACCTGGGCATAGCTGTGCGGCTCGATGCCGAGGTCTTTGCTTCCGCGCTGGTAATGTAGGATGTCGCCCTCCTGATAGCGCGAGGCCCATGCGCGATCCGCGCCGGTCATATCGGAGCGGGGGGCGAGTACTTGCATGGCATGGTCGATGGTTTGTACGATGCCTGCAGCTTGCAGTTCCACCCGGACGGCCTGATTGATCTCGCGGCGCGAGGCATTGTCAGGCGAGACGATGATGGTGTTTCCCGGCTGTGCCGCATAGCTCTTGGCAATGGCGGCGATGCGCTGCGGCGGGTCGGCAATCTCGGTAATCCTGCCCTGCTGCTGGAGCGCGGCGATGCCGGGGGCAATTTCGCCCTTGGAGAGATGCTCGACTGCCCGCAGCAACTCCGGGTCTCGTTGGCGCACGATCTGGTCAAGCTGGACGGTACGCATCCCGGCTTCGACCAGTTGCTCGAATGGTTTTCCGGCTTCGACGCCCTGGTGCTGGCGCGTATCGCCGATGAGCAACACGCGATCCTGCGGGCCGATCTTTTCCAGGAAGTCGCGTACCTGTTGGGTGCTGGCAAGACTGGATTCGTCCAGCATGTAGAGGTGACGGCGGCTGGGGTCGTCTGCCGAAGGATTGGCGCGAGCAAGGAAGCCTTGCAGCGTATCGGCAGAGATGCCCGCATTACGGAGTTGGTGCGCGGCGCGGGAGGTGGGGGCGAAGCCCTCCACCGTATAGCCGCGTTCTTCCGCGCCCTGCCGCAAGCTCTCCAGCGTGGTCGTCTTCCCAACCCCAGCGTATCCCTGCAATCCCTGGATGACATCACCCGAAACCAAGACTTGTTCGATGGCGGTGCGCTGCGCGGAATTGAGCTGTTGGCGGGTGCTGGTGAGCGCGATGGCGTCCTGAATGGACATGATGGCCGGAGCCTGATTCTGCCCCTGTTCCATGCGGCGCATCACCTCGCGCTCGGCACGGATGGTCTGTGCGGTCGTGAATTGTCGTCCGGTGTCATGCTTCTGTCCCGGCATGGCCTGGAACTCCCCGGAGGCAACCCGCGCCTCGAAGCTGGCGCGGACCTGCGGGTAGGTAGTCTCACCCATACCGCGCCGCAAAGCATCGCGGAAGATGTCGCGCTCGTCGGTAACGGCCTCCCGCTCAAAGCTCCTATCTCGGGCATACGTGACGGCCTCTCTCGCCCTGAGCTGCGGGGCGTCCGGACTGCGTTCTTCGGCCTGGCCGCGAACGCGCTCCCGTGCTGCGGAGACGACGGTATCGGCCTGATTGCCGAACTCGGCGGCGATCTTCCGGTGGGCTGCCAACACCTCGCCGGGGGTATGAATCTCCTTGCTGTCGCGAGTGGAGTGCGCAGCGATCTGCGCGGCGGCCGGGCCTTGATAGCCGATCTTTTCCAGATGCTCGCGTATCTGCTGGCTGCGCGGACTGGAAGCGTCAAGATACTCCTGCGAGTAGCCCTTGATCTCCGGCGCACCGCTCCGGCCTGCCTCGATCTCGTAGCCAAGATCGCGAAGCCGGTACATCAGCGCCGATTGATAAACAGCGGTAGCAAACTGCTGGCTGTCGAACAGACTTTGTGGCTGGAGAGCGCGGGCGCTGCCCTCGGCGCGCTCGGTCATATTGAAAATGACATTATGGGTGTGGAGCTGCGGCGCGGCATAGCCGTCCACCGGACGAGCGGTGTCATGCTCGAACTTCGCGGCGACAAACTGCCCCGTCGTTTCTGCCGGATGATTGCTGCCGATGCGGGCTTGCGTGTACCGCTCCAACTCATTCAGGGCCGTGTTCACGGACTCGCGGTGCGCCTCGCGCACCCGGTCATCGCCGCCGACAAGAGCGGTCAGTGAGACCGATTTGGGAGCGGAAAATGTGGCGTCCCATCCGGCGCGATGTTCCACGGAGGTCACGGTCTTTCCGTCGGCTGTCTGGTACTCGTGTGACAGACGGTGGCGCACGAGCTGGTCGCCAGTGGCAGGATGCTGACCTTCGGAGAGAAGGGCGAACTCATCCGCACCCACGGCACCAGAGAGACCGAACTTCTCGGCGAGCTTGCCCTGCCACTCGCCCTGTACATCCTGTCCACGGCCCCAATAACTTTGATTGGGCGACGTGAACTCCTGCGAGTGGTAGTTCTGCGCCTGTCCTGCACTGAGCGGTTTCGAGATAGTCAGCATGGGAACCTCTCCTTAGTAGCTGGTGAGCGCGGTTTGTATTCCGTGTTCTTCATCCTCAGAGGACGGCGATGCGGGGCGACTGTCGTCCGCCTGGGCAGCCGGGGATACCGAAGCATCCGGCGTGGCACGTTTGCGAAGTGTCTTGGGATCGAAATTCAGCTTTTCGCCCGGCAGTTCCCGCACCTCTAACTGCGTCTGCGTGCTGGGCACGTCGAGGTACGGAAATGAAAAGCGCGTGACGTAATTCCCATGCTTCATATAGGCGTGAAGGTCTTCGAGACCGGAGATTTCGGACTCCATGACCAACGGCTCCTCCTGCCGGTCAAGCGAGAAGTTGCGGCCCGCACGGGAGCCGTCGAAGTGCGTCTCGCGCATCCGTTCCACCTCCACTTTCCCGATGAATTCGCTCACCCACTGACCAGCCTTCGGCTCTTTGGTCTTGAGCCAGATGTTCGTTGCCGGCTGCGACAACATGACCTCGGCGAGATGGCCGTAGATGTATTCGAGCTGGGCCTTGCCTTGGAATCCGAGTACCAGAGGGTTCTTCGATTTCCGGTTCTCCGTAATCGCGGTATGGAGCTGCGGCAACTTTTGCAAACTCGCCAATTCGTCCAAAACGAACCATACCCGGCGCTGCTCCGGCTTCGGCTCGTTCAGGAGGCGCATCACGAGCAAATCAATCCAGAGACTATGCAGCGGACGCAGCGCCGCGCGCTCGGCGGGCTGCGAGGTAATGAAGATCCACCCCTTGCGTTTCGTGGCCCATTCGGTCGCGTTCCAGGCGCCGTTTCCTTCATCGGGAGTGGGCAACAGACGTAGACTATCCGCGACCAAACCCAGCGAAGCAAGAACGCCGTTGCGCTGCTGCTGCGCGCCTTTGGCGATCATGTACGCCATCTCCGTTCCCTGCACGCGACGGTCGATCTCGTCGGCGTTCGACATCCAGTTCACGAGGTCTTGCGGAGACGGGCCGAAAGTCAGCAGATGAGCGAAAATCTTCTGCGGCGTCTCGATAAAGAACTCGCCCTTGCGATCCTGCGTCGGTTGAAACAGGGACTCAGCAATGGTCTTGGCTTCGGAGCGGCGGCGCAGCTCCTCTGCCGGTCCCCAGTAGGGGCACCGGGCGTCCAGGGGATTCAGAATGATGTCGCCGCGGCCCTTGTCGTAGAACCTCTGGATGAACTCACAGGCGGGGTCATAGACGATGGCGGAATCTTCGCGCCCCTGAATCTGACGGAGTATCTGAAAGATGATGGTGGTCTTCCCTGCGCCGCTGTCCCCGACGATCTGGATATGCTGCGACTCGGCCCTGGCGGGGATACGAAGCATCTCTTTCAGGCCGTCCACTTTGATCCCGATGCCGTCACCCATGACGGTGCGGTTGTAATCCTTCGGCTCCACCATGAACGGACCACGGAGACGGCGCCCATACTTCATTTCTTTGCGCCGCCGGATGTCCTTACGAATCGAAAACGGTAGTTGCAGGACGAGAGCAACAACCCCGAAGAAAAGCGGCAAATGGAAGATCGAAAACAACTCCTGGTCAGCAAAAACGTAGTGCTTCAAGTAGTCGTGCAGCGCCTTATTGACGTAGACGGCGGACGCATTTCGATAGAGCGTTTGTATGCCTGCGGCGTGGGCCGAAGGCGTTAACTCCAACGGGAGCGACTTGCCGGTGGGGGCGTGAGTCCGGCCCGACTGCACATCGTCTTCGGTGGCAACGCGCACCCCGGCAGAGCCGCCCGCGACCGTCAAGAGCTGGTACTTGTCGGTCCTGTGCATCGCGCCGGCGACTTCGGTTCTCAGGTAGTACGGGAGATAAAACTGTTGCAGCGCTGTGAGACCGTTGGCGAAGCGCAGGTAGAGGAAAAACCCCGTAGCGATGAACGCGAGGAAGATCGCGCCATAGGTGTAGATCGGTTTATGTGGGGGCCAGATGATGGTTTCAGTACGGCCCCATTTCGCGGGTTTCGGCATGGCTATTTGTCCTCCTGGGTGAGCTTGCGGGCCACGGTCTTTTTCAGTTTGTGGACCTCAGCCACGATATTGTCGAAGGTTGCGGCGGTAAGCGGCTGGCCCGTGGCGAGCGGCTTCAAGACATTCATGAGGAGGAGTTGAATGCCGACGACTTCTACGAGCGTGGAGTCGGTGGCAGCGTCCAGCTCCTGCACCCGCAGCTCGTCAAGAATGAGCTTCCGTATGAATTCGCCTCTCCGGAAGCCCTGTTGCTTCGCCAGCGTGTCAAGCCGTTCCGTCTCCGCGCTGGTGAGCCGGGACGACACATTCCTGAGCCGGAATGACTCGCGGCGCTTCGCTCTTTCGGCGATGGATTGTTCAGTCAGTACAGGCATGAAAGCGGCCTCTCAGAGAGCGGATTAATGCGAATTCGTGTTAGTCCCCATGGATTCATAGCTGTCGTAGGTTGTTGCGGTTGTTACTCCACGCCCGCGAATCCGTATGGATTCACTGCATGACCCTTTCAGGGGTGGAGTGTCGAAATAAACCCGGTGCGAAGCACCGTCTGTGCCCCAGCAGAGATTCCGATGGAAAGTCATGCCTTCAACACCCGGCCAGATTCCGTGGACTCCACTCCAGCCGCAGGCGTCTTTGTGGCCCGCTCTATCGCATCGGCAGCGGTGGTTCTACGGATGCGAAGTGTGGACCTAACCTTCTGCGCTTGCGGCGTCCTCAGAAACTCTTGAAACTCACGGTCTTTGCTGAAGACATAGGTAAGGGCCTGCTCTACAACATCGTCGGCACATGCATGGATGAAGGCGGCATACCGATCGACCTGCGCGGCGGTTGTATCAGTTAGTCGAATAGAGGCGCTGATCTGTCGAGTTTGGATGATTTCAAGTAGCGGCATCGTAGTTCTCCTTTGGTAGTGAACTCAGGCAATATTTCGGCGGGCGATCATGCGCTGTGCTGTAAACCCAATCTCCCGTGCACGAGCGGAGCAAAGCGAGCTTGGAATCTCAAAGCGCCGACGGACTTCCAGCATGGTGACAACCTCGTCCATCGGAATACCTTCGATGAGCCAGAGCCAGGCCGATGCGACATCAATCGTGCGCTGCGCGTAGTAAAGAGGGTTGGGTTTATCGGTGCGGCGAGAGCATAGCTCTCGCGTGAGCTTCGCGGCATCAATCCCGCTGGCGAGTTCGTGCAAAATCCATGCCCAATCCCGTTCGGAATTGGTGTGCCTCCCGGACTGCTTTCGCGCTGGAATTGCTGGGAACGAAAGCATCGCATCCGGCGTTGGAAGAACCAGCCGAAAGTCTCCGGGACTCCAAGTGCAATCGCTGGGGTATTCGATGGCGACGAGATCTGCCGGATCGTACTTGCAATTCAGAAACCCCGGCAGGCGGAGGACGCGGTTGCAGTCCGTGCAAGCGGAATCCCCGCCAAAGGCAATGGCGAGCAGTTTAAGCATGGCTTCCTGCCGCTCGAACTGGAAGCTATCGACGCGCCACAGTACCTGATATTTGCCGGGCGATGTCGAGAGAATTGCGTTCGGCTCGGGTACAACATCGGAGGCCCGAAGGGCAGCGAGCTGGGTATCGCCATTCGTATCGATATCTATATATAGATGGCGAACTGCGGAGATGTTCTCTTTGGTTCGCTTGTGGCTGCCAGGTCGAAGCGGGTTCGCAGCTACATAGACGTTGGTTCCTGTGGAGTTCTCGTGCGCAAGCCACGCGAGGAAACGAGGCGCAAGTGCACGCTCCAGAGGAATGATTCTCTGAAGAGTAACGGCAGGACTCTCTCGGCGGAGCAGAAGAGCAATGGTTTCACCCGGCGCGAAGCAACGGGTCAGAAAGTCGGCGCCGACGTGGGTTGCAATTCGCGTTCTATATGGCTGCATGTTGCACCTCGAAGATCGACTCGATCAGAAACCGTTTTATGTCGCGGTCATATCCGCGAAGGGCCAGCACTTCGCGGATGATACGGCGGCCTGGTTGCCGCTCGACATGGACGACGAAATCGACAGCCTCTCCGATCTCCGCTTCGGTGTCGGAGAAGGTCGTCTGCGCGTGGTTCCGCATCACGAGATTGGCGAAGCGGTGCAGGGCTTTTTCTGCTGAATTTGCGTGGATCGTAGCCAGCGAACCGGCGTGACCGGTGTTGAAGGAATCGAGTAGCGTGCGGGCTTCGATTCCACGCACTTCACCCAGTATGATTCGGTCCGGTCTCCAGCGGAGAGCGGACTTCAAAAGATCGTCGAAAGAGATGTTCGCTTTGAATGTATCGGTCTGGCATTCGACGGCAAGAATGTTTGGTTTCTGGATGTGAAGCTCCGACGTATCCTCAATGACGACGATGCGCTCCTGTTCCGGGATCGCATTCGCCAGAATTCGCAAAAGCGTGGTCTTTCCTGTGCCGGTTCCGCCGCTGATCAGCAGCGTCTTTCCACCGCGAATCTGCGCTTCAAGAAAGCTCGCAAGTGGTTGCGTCAGCATGCCGCGAGCGATCAGGTCATTGACCGTGTAGTGGCGGCTGGTGAACTTCCGTATTGTCAGCGCGGGAGCAGGACGCACGACCGGAGGGATGACCGCCGCCAGGCGGCTGCCGTCCGGGAGCTGCGCGTGCAGAACGGGGTTGTCTTCATCGAGCCTCTTGCCGAGTTGGTTGGCAATCACTTCGAGGCCGGTGCGAAGCCTGCCGGCGTCGAAGGAAATGGATGCTGCACGGCTTATGATGCCGTCGCGCTCGTACCACCACGAGGCATCGGGATTGCCCATAATCTCGCTGATACTTGCGTCCAGCAACAGCGGCTCGATGGGGCGAAGGAATGGAAGGATCAACTCGAAGCTCACAGCGGGAACCTCACAGTGATGGAAGCCCAGCGCGAGCCGGGCTTCCATGAGTGAAGAAGAAGGGTCTATACGGCCGCTTCCTCGACGGGAACTTCATCGTGCTCCTGATCTTCCGGAGCCGACTTCTCGGCACGGTCGAGCTTCAGGATCGAATCGACCCGCACCTCCCAGATGCGTTGCTTGGTGTCCGTCTTCTTGCTGTCGTACTCCCGGCTGCGCAGCTCGCCTTCCACTTGGATATGCGCGCCCTTGGTGAGTGTCTTGGCGAACTCCGACAGCTTGCCGAAGACGATGCAACGATGCCATTCGGTGTGCGAGATGTACTGGCCGCTCTTCTTGTCCTTGTAGGAGGACTTGGTAGCCAGCGAGAGTGTGGTAAAGCTGCGGTTGTTGGCGGTGCGAACTTCTGCATCGCTGCCGAGAAAGCCGATGAGGTTGACTTTGTTTTGATACATGATCGTGTCTCCGTTTGTTGAATTTCCCGAACTTGATCGGGTCGCCATAAAGCGAGCGGGCCATGCTCCCAAGGTCGAAGCTCTGCATTTACGGTGGGTTTAGAAAAATGTTTTGCGTGCTCTTTACGAAAAAGATTTTTCTGGAAGCCGTAACCCACAGGGCGGCGCAGCCGAAGCAGAAGAGCAAGCTGCCGCCGGGCGCATGAAAAGCCCCGAAGCGGTGACCGAGCAAAAGACGGGATACAAAACAGCAGACACATGCCGGAGCAAAGTTTTCATCTGCATGTCGGCGAAACAAGCTCGCCGTCCAGCCAGTTACATTCGAGCCACTAAGGGTTCCGTAAGCGGAGCGCAGTCGAACACCGCCGTTGCACGTCGAACTGCTCTCGTTTGCCCGCTCCAAGGTGCGCGGAAACCATTGGGGCCAAGCAGACGGATTGGCAGCAAGTTTGGACATCGCATCGCCTTTGGGAAGTCGATTCGTTCGTCTAGTTGAATGCCTGGTCGGCCCGGAAGCGCACAATGGTCAATCCCAGAGGGTTTACGGCCAGTTCGTTATTCTTCACGCTCTCGCGGAAGACATAGGTGACGCTGGCCGTCCATCGCTCCCGCTTGAGTTCGGTATGATCGGCCGGGTTGGTGTACACCTTCTCAAATTCAATCCTCGCCGAATACGGCGACTGGCGGAGATCGTCAAGGATGACGTTCTTGACCTCGACATCGACATACGGGAGCGTGCTGTCGTTCCGGTAGGTCAGGATGATGTTGTCCTTGCGTTCCTGTTCGATAACGGCCCGCTGTACATCGCTGTTAAGAAAATAGAGTGAGTTCGTCTGGTCGCGCTCGATGGTGAAGCGGTTGCGCGAGAAATACAGTTCCGTCCAGCGCGTCAGGTAATACTTGTTCTCTGCCTCCTGCGGACGGTATTGGAAGTTTCGATAGTCAATGGCTTCCGCTCGCCCCACATCGTTGATGCGGATGATCAGCGGCCGCATCGAGGCAAGCGCCTTCTGGCTTTTGAATACGAGCGCAGTCAGCGCGAGACAGACAAGCACCAGCGCCAGGATCGTCACTTTTAGGTATGTATTCATCACCAGCGGATCGCCGTATTGTTCCAGATACCGCTCCGCGGCACGGGTGATTTCGGGGGTGGGCTTCGTTTCTATGCTCATCTCTGACCTCGCTTCTTCTGGCTCACATTGCGGCTCGTATTGCCATCATTGCCACGCCCAAGCCAGCGTCGTGTCCACCGGTATGACCGGAGAAGATGGTCGCGGTCATGACGGGAATTTTCAAGATGATGAAGCCGTTTACCAGGACAAGAAGAATGAGTACCGGAAGCTGTTGAATCATCTTTGCCGGGTCTACGAAACTGCTCATAAGCGTCGCGTAATGAGCGAGTAGTTGCGAAAGAATGCTTAACGTGGCGGCGGCAACTACTTTGTAAAACGAGAAACCGAGGAACGCGCGGAGCCAGCCCCAAAACAAAAACTCCAATTTATCAAAGACCAGGAACGGAATAAAGATTGGACCAAGTAACCCCACAATAGAGCTGGCGACAGCGCCGTAGGCGATAATGACGCTGACAAGCGCGGAAAGCGCGGCGATGAGTACCTGAATGAGCGCGAAGATGATCGCGTTATAGGGACTCATTAGGGTCGACATCATGCCCGGTCCCTCCTGAGTCTCTGCCTGCTTGAGTGTGTTGAGAATGTTGTTGGCGCTGTCAGTTCCGATTTGGCCGACCAAGTACTGCGCGCCGCCGTTGATGAAACCTTTGAGCGAGTAGCCGATGCCGGGGATGGTGGAGTCGTAGTAGTTCACCATCGCGTAGGCGAAGGTAATCAACATGAAGAAATTGAGAAACTTCCCCATGCTGAAGCCGGGGCCGCCCTGGGCGGAAGCCAGCGCTTCCTGCACACCGAACCACACCAGCATGATGGTGGCGAGAGCGACGCAGATATGCACTCCCATCGCGTCCACGGAAGGAGCGACAGTGGCTGTCAGTGAACTGCACGCCTGCGTGATCCAACCTAAGAGATCCATATTCCGCCTCGCTCTTGCCTGAGTTAATACCGCATCGCCGCGGCAGCGCCGGCATACGACGGCGCGACCGCGCTATAGCCCGACTGAAATTGATTGGCCTGCTGGAAGGTCGTTTTAAGCGAATCCTGCTGCTGCTTCTGGGCGACGATCTGCTGCAGGGCATATGCCTGGCTGATCTGGTTGGCGTCCTGCTGTGTCAGCAGTTGCAATAAGAGAGCCTGATTGATGCGCTGGAGAGTTGCCAGCTCGGTGTGCTGCGTCGGGTCGGAAGACTGCGTGGCACTTTCCAGTGCTGTAATGTCCGCCTGACGCTGAAGGGAGTTCGTGCGGATAGTACCGAGCGTTTGAATGTTGCTGGCGGTCACAGAGTCGTTCAAGTCAGCCGTAGCGCCCTGCGCGGAGATCTGCTGTTGCGCCGGGATGCTGAGACTGCCGTAGCCATTCAGTTGCGCGGTTCGCGGGACCGATGCCTGCTGATACGCATACGATGCGTTCGCGCCAGTGTTGGCGGAGTTCATCCACACCTGCGAGTTGCCATAGGTGTTGGCTGCCTGATTCAGCACCATCCAGTAGGTGGAAAAGGAAAGGAACGGCTGGTAAAGGCTGCTCGGCGACATCGCCATCTGGTGAGCGAGGTTGTAGGTGGCGATCGCGTTGTCCGCGAGCTTCACGGAGTTGGTAAAGATGTTTTGTCCCTGCTCGATCTGTTGAATAGCGTGAACGGATTGGGTTGGGTCGTAGACGACGCCTGAGCCGAACTGCGCGTGGGCGATGCCCGCGACCGCTCCGGTCAAGCTGACGATAGTGGCAAATTTGAGAAAAAAACGCTTCATGGCTCCGCCTCCTTTGGCTGAGTGGGTGTTGGAATGAGTTGTTGGTACGCTCTACTTCGAGAGCATGGCTATCTGTTGCTCAATGGTCGTGACCCGTCCCAGCTCTTGAGCACACTTTCCGTTATGCGCTGCCTCCTCCTTGGGCGATGCGACTTTTGGTTTCTCGCCTTTGAAGTACGTATCGGTGCCGCCCTGCATGGGCGCGATGCAATCGTTGAAATACTGCTGGTGGAGCGTCTTGTATTTCGCGTTGAGCTGCGCAAGCCGCGCCTGTTTGCCCTGACAACCAGCAAGGACGCTGCAACTGGAAAATAGAAGCGTAAGTATCAAGCGCATAGCAACTCCTCAAAAGCTCTGCGGGATGGTGTGATTGGTGTACGCAGGCAGCAATATATCCTGCGTGAAATAGACCTTCACCCGATGCCCCTCGCGGATGGTGATGGTCGGCGGAATCTGCAGGAAGCGGTCAAGGATAGTGGTCGCCGACTGAGACGCACTGCCGGAGGCTCCGGTGGCGAATGCCTGCGAACCGCTGGTGGAGATGGTGCCGCCGCCCTGGGTGATCTCGCCCGCTCCGGCAATCACGCCCAAAGCAATCGAAGTGCCGAAGATCTGGAGATAGTGATTGTTCACCTTGTCCTTCAATCCTTGTTCTCCAATCTGATCGAGGCCATTGAACTGATCGAGATCGACAGAGTAGCCGTCCGGCATAATCAGGCGGTGAAAGACGACCGCCATTCGTCGCTGTTGTCCAAAGCCGGTCGCTCCAATCTTCTTCGCCTCGCCGAGCACGATGGTTCCCTCGGGAATCAGGACGTGTTGAAGGTCATGCGAATACAAAGGATTGGAGACAAGAACTTTGACCGGACCCGGAGCATCTCCATCCAGGCGATTCATCAAAACAGTGTCGAGAACCGAACCTTCGTAAACAAGATATGGCTGACCGGTGGCGGAATCGATATTGGCCTCCACGGGACGTTTGTAGTTTTTGGAGTCGTCAGGTTGTTGTTCCCCTGCAGCACGTGGCGAGACAAGACTGCTCTCCGGCTGCTGTTGGCTGGCAGGAGTCATCGGTACCGGTCCCTGCTGTTGCGGCTGATCGGGAGTACGAGAGTACACAAGATTGGAGGCGAAACGGGAGTCATCGGCCCTTTCGCGCTCCTTCGCCGCAAGCTGTTGGTCCTGCTGCTGTTCGGGAGAAAGTTGCTGCATATTGCCTGGCTGTGCCTGCGGGCAGGGTTGGCCCGGGACGCACGGCAAGGCAGTGCCGGTAGGGCCATAAGTCGTGGCGGCGGACTGTTGGGCGGGCGTCGCAGTCGCGAGCGCGGGATCACCCGTTGTAGCGGCGGCCATTGCCGCCTGTTGTTGCTCTTTCTGGCGCTCGGACTGAAGTTGGTTTCTCAAGTCCTGCACGTTGTTGTCGGTGTTGTCCTGCAAGGTCGGTTGCGGCGGCTGGTCCTTCGCGGCGGCTTGCTGTGCGGGTGTCTTCTTGCCGGATGAGCTGAAGATCGCGGCCACGATGACAAGCAATGCCGCACCCAAATACACGAACGTCTTGAGATTCTTTTGCAAAACGCCGTGGGGCTGCAGCAGTCGCTTCGTCAGTCCAGGCTCCGATGATGTCTGTGTTTCTGAAGCACCATGCTCTGCCATCGCCGTCACCCCTTGCGCGAAAACTCCATGCGCTTTTTGCCCAACTCCACATAGCCTGAATCCATGACTTTCGGGATAATGTACGTGCCGTCGCGCAGATCGTAGTTGATTAGGTTGGGCTTTCCGTCTCTCATCTCATACAAGCTGAACTTTTCCGGTGCATTCGTCTTGATGTAGGTGAATTTGTCGTCGTGGTAGATCGACTGGATATCGAAGGGTGCTTCGTTCGCCTTGTAGACATAATCGAATTTGAGCTGCATGGGATAGGCGCTCTTGTACGCATCGACGGCTTGCTCAACGTGCGACTGAAGGGCAGCGAGTTGCTGCTTCGACTGCTCCAGTTGTGCGGCGGGAACATACTGCGCAGGGCCGGATGATGCAACGATGGAAGAGCGGTCGGCGGGCTCGACCAGCACTTTGAGGTCCGGCATCTCGTCTGTGCGAGACACGTCCTGCAGGGTGAAGCTGTAGATGTTTCCCTTGTCGGTAATCAGGTTCAAATTGGAGGAAATGCCCGCCTTGGCAGGATGCACAAAACAGAAGTTGCCGACCACATCCACAACCCAGAAGTCCTTATCGCCCGTCGCGGCCTCCATGATCTTCTCTGTCGGCGGCACCTCGATCAGTGTGGTGTACTTCAGCTTGGCGTGAATGGGAACAATGTCCTGGGCGTGATACTGCACCGTACGCGCCGACGCATCCTGCGCAACGGCCACAGCGGAGACGAGGACAAAAGTGGCCCCGGTGATGACAGCAGATAGGCGGTTCATATAGTGGCTCCTTTACGATTTGCTGTAGCATCCCGGCCCAATGTTCGAGCCTGGATGGGAAAGTCTTCCGCGAGACGGCGTAGCCCGCCGGCAATGCCGAAACGCTCAAAGTAATCACGCTTCTTGAGGTTGTCGCGCGCGTTGTTGGTCGCCATCCAGTGCGAAGCAGAATCTACGTTTAACTGGACCTTCTTGGAACTCTGTGCCTTGCGAATGAGCATCTGGCCGGGTGGAATAAGCCCGGCAATCAGGTCGAGTTCTGTGTCGTTCAAGTGAAAGGCTTCGCGGTATACCTCGCGGTCCATTTCCGGGTTAGCAAGGAATATCTTCGTCGGGCAACTCTCGGAGACAATCGGCAACATGCCCGACTCCTGCAGTTCCTTGATAGACTGGGTGGCCAGAATCATCGCCGCATTGTGCTTGCGCCACGTTTTCTGTGCCTGCACAATGTAGTTGCGGATGGTCTCATTTTTGACGAAGAGCCATGCTTCATCTAGCAGAAACGTCTTGAACGTCGCGAGCTTCTTGGGATCGGCGATTTCGTTGCTGGCTCGGTGCAGCACGTAAAACAGCAACGGCTCCAGCACGTCCGGCGCATCGCCCCAGCCGGCAAAGTTGAAGGTCTGGAATCGGGAGAATGAAAGCGTGTCCTCAGCGTTATCAAACAGGAACCCATACTGCCCGCCGCGTGTCCAGCGGTGCAGACGCTCCTTCAACTCGCCGATGATGTTGGTGAAGTTCGATATAGTTCGCTGGTCCGGCTCCAGCATGTAGGCCCGCTCGATGGCGTCCCACAGCTTGCGCTCTTCCTTGAAATCGAGCCGGTAACGCTGTTCGTTGCCTTCAATCAGCACGCGGAAAAAACTGAAGAGAAATTGCAGGTTTTCCTTTGTGGGCGTAAGCGAGAACGGATTGATGGTGAAGTCCCGCGCCTCCTGCCCGACATTCAAATAGCTACCGCGGAAGATTGTCGTGAGCGATTGGAAGCTTCCGCCGATATCGAAAATAAAGGTGAGCGGAGCGTATTTCTGTGCGTTCTGCAGAATGAAATTGCAAAAATAGCTTTTGCCGCTCCCGGTCATCCCCAAAATCAGCGTGTGCGCGACTTCGCCGTTATGCAGGTTCAGAAAGTATGGCGTGCTATTGTCGGTTTCGAGTACAGCCAGATACTCCGTACCGAGATGTGCGTTCGTCTTCTCTCCCGGCAGGATCGTAAACAGAAAGCTGAGATCGGCGTAATTCGTATTCAGCAGATAGAGCTTGCGGAGATTCATTGCATAGTTGCCGGGTACCGTGGCGAAGTAGGCGTTGAGTTGGTTGTATGTCTCGGCAAAGAGATTGCCATCCGCATTGGTGAAGACGCCGGTAAATTCGCCTACAAGTTGGTCAATCTCGGTTTTTGATCTGCCATACAGCACAATCGTTAGCGAGAAATCTCCCAGCGATTGGCCGTCGCCGAGAGCGCGCAAGCAGTCGCCCAGATTCTCTATGTCGGCCTGCTTCGATTCATCAACCAACACATCGCGGGGATTCGTCTTCGACGCGTCGTTGCCGATCTGCGAGACGAAGCCGGTCTTCGACATATTGAAGTGGCGGCGGCGCTTGTTCACTTCCTTGCGCGCTTTGTCCATCGCAAGCGGCGTCCATTCCGTGACGACGTAGAAGTTTGCAGGAATCTTCAGCAGTGCATTGAGCACCAAAGGCCGCGTCTCCGTGATGGCCTCTTTCATGGTCAACACGCGAACAAAGTGATCGCCCACGCGCAGGTGATCGCGTTCCGCTTCGATGTTGCTGTTCAGCACCTGATAGTCGAGAAACTGAGTGCTCTGCGGCTTACCGGGGATACGCCATTCGTCAAAATTAAGCAGCCGGCGAAAGAAGCGAAGCTGTCCCTGCTGATTGAGAACTTCAATCTGCATGAAGTCGGCGAGCTGACGAGCGAACGCTTGAACCCGTTGTTCCAGCCGCACAAGATCGGTTTCTATCTGCGACCGCAGTAGCGTCTTCATATTATTGTTGGTGAACTGCGCTCTCAGCTCGCCAACCGCGCTAGCGGGATCATGGAAGAGACGGGCGAGCGCCGCTCCCACGCCGGTCTTCGACCTCGCACCTTCGAGCAGAACGCAGTAGAAGATTTCAACCTGATAAAGATGGTCGCGCTTGGCTTCAAAGAACTGCCGCCGCTGCTCAATCGCCGCCTCCACAATAGGGTCGTCATAGCTGCGGAACGGAATCTCAGGCCGATTCGACTTGAAGAGATATTGATAGACATGGAAACCTGGGCCAAAGGCTTTCAGTGCGGCCTCTAACCGCTTCACGGCATATTCCTGTTCGGCATGGTCCAGACTTTCGTAATCCACGCCGGGAACACCCAGCACTATGCCAAGATCGCCGCTCTTGGTGAGAAATGCAGTTTCGTTCCAGAAGCCATAGAGATTGATATGCTCATTGAGCGATGCCGCTTCCTTCCACGGCTGGATGACTTTATCGAGACGCAGCATCACACCACCTCCACACGCGGGACGCTCTGTTTGGCGGCGTCATAGCGGAGTTTGTACTTCTCCGATTTGGCGAGGATGCGAAGAAAAGCCGGATCGCTGTTCGTTGTCCAATGACCGAAAGCGAAACCGCCGATGAAGACCGCGATACCGGCCAGGATGCTGTTGAATAGATTGAATGCGCCCACCGCTCCGACGCATACGAAATAGAAGAGTGTGCGCTCCACGCCTAGATAGGTGAGGGGTTTGTGCAGGCTCTTGAAGACCCGATTGGTTCGTCTGATTTCTGGCTTCATGGCTGTTATAAGCCCCTCGGTTTGCTCGCTGTGATGGAAGGTTGAGGCGAAGTCTGCCTAGACACCCCAAAGCCAGCTCAGGACGTTCACTGCCATAACCGCAATGCCGGTTCCGGCGGCGACGCCGGCGAGTGCTTTCTTCGCGCCCGGCTCGCCGTGTGCGAAGCCGTAGCCGCCGATCACAATCGCAACTAGACTGGCGACTTTAGCAACGGTTCCCGTGAACAGGTTTTGCAGATTAGTGAAGCCGGTATCGAAGGGAGAGCCACTCTGCGCGAGAGCGGCGATGGGAAAGAGTAACGGTAGAGCCACCACCAGAATCGTCGGCCACCAATTGCGGCGACGACTCTGACGTAGGATGTTGCGGAAACTGGAAGACTGGAATGTAATCTGCATCGGACCCTCCAACGGCCCATGACGGGCCGTGATTATGCCGAGAGATTAGGCGCGCATTATCGGATTCGTCCAATACTTCTTTGCGATGGAATTCCATGCCTTTTGGAGATGGCAACTCAGAACTATATCCCGGGATTATTTCTTGGTTCTGACTCGCGCCGATGGGTGACTTTCAAATGCCAGACGCCCCTGGATATTCTCCTCATGGATTACGGAGATGGGCGGCCTCTTCTTTAAAGAGACCTCCGCAACCGTAAATCGCTTCTCAAGGTCTCGAATTAACAAAGGCAACGCCCGATGAGAAGAGTTGGGTCGGTATATTAGGGCCGAATCGACAGTCCAGTTCACACCAAGTATGGGTCTAATCGTCAAATCGTCTTGCACGTGCGCATGTTCACGGATGAGCGCATAGCAGAGACCCTCTCGAACCATCCATTGAATGTGCTCCACATTGAACGTAGGGCTGCTGAGCTTCGGAGTTATGCCCTGCTCCTCCAGCAGTTTCAAAAGGCGAGCGTGGGCTAGTGGATGGTATCGCGGATCACAAAAGATACTAAGCTTGCCATTCAGATCTACTGGCAAGATCGCTTCTTTGCTGGCAAGAGGATCGTCCTTACGCAGACAGACAACCAACTTTTCATGCATAACCTTCTGCACACGAAGGTCGTCGGTGTCGAGCGGCAGGGTGACAAGTGCTGCGTCCAATTCGCCGTCATGCAGGCGAGCTAGAAGATCATCTGGATTTCCGCTTTCTGGACGGATGATCCCGTTTGGAAAAAGGTCGCGGTACGATTGCGTGACCATCTCCAGTATTTTTTCTTCGACGTATGGAGAAAAACCAAGCCTTAAGGGGAAGAAGGTACTCTGCTCAACTGCTTGTATCGCATCGACAACTTCCGCCCTTGTCTTCAGTAAATCCCGGGCAAATCCAAGAAGAGCCTGTCCTGTTGTGGTGAGGTTGGCACCTTCATGCGTTCTGTCAAAAATGTGGATTCGATATACGTCTTCGAGCTCGCCGATCTGACGACTGAGCGCAGACTGTGCAACGGGAAGCCTGAGAGCCGCAGAAGTGAAACTGCCTTCTTCAGCAATGGCCACGATGTACTTGAGATGCCGAAATTCCAGGTGATCGTAGATACTCATGCAGCCACTCCAATCAGCCGACTATGGCGGTAGCATGCTCGGTAAATCTTAGGGCTTAGCATAACCCTGTGATCATTTTTATGCATAGACAACCCAGTTAGTCAACTTACGAAAGTAGTCTGAGCATGCAGGACGCCAAACTCTATCTCCAAAAGGCATGGAATTCCATCGCAAAGAAGTATTGGACAACCCGCATCGATCACTCGCAGGCTTGTATAGCGGGTTCATTTGGAGGCGGACGATGGAGAATGATCTTGTACAGCGAAAGAAAGCACCCCAGAAAGAGGCTGTCGCTTTAGCAGGCAAGCTGTTGGTTGGTCGCCATGAGGCGGCGAGAATGCTCTCCATCAGCCAACGATCATTAGACTACTTAATCGCCAACAAGCAGATCACGACTCGCAGAATAGGGACTCGGGTTCTCATCGCAATCACCGATCTACAGCGCTACGCACGCGCCGATCATCCGAAACCACTTGCCTCTTGAAAACAGCGAGATCGTCACCTGATCGCGCTCGTTGGGCGTTCGGTTTTTTACGCCGCGCGTCGCGAACCACGGGGCCGAATATCGGCTTTCGCTTTGGCGTCAAGCTTCTCGACAGCGGTGTCGAGGTGAGTGCTCGATAGATGAGCATACCTAGCCGTCATCGAGATCGTCTTGTGCCCGGCCAGCTCTTGCACAGTCCGAAGGTCAACCCCCTTCATTACGAGGCGGCTGATAAAAGTATGGCGTAGACAATGCCATGTAAAGTTGCTTATTCCTGCATCTTCGAGACAGCGATCGAACCATGATCTTGGGTTGTTAAGATCCTCGCCAAATTTTGATTGGAACACGCGTCCATCGTGGTGGCGCCTCTTGTGGAGCGCTTCAAAAGCGCACAGGCAAGTTCTGTTCATCGGAATTTCCCGGTCGCTTCCATTCTTCGTGCCTTCAAGTTTGAGTCGCTTTCTCTTGAACGAAACCTGGGGCCACTCTGTCTTGTACTGCTCACTCTTACGCATTCCTGTGTTGAGAGCGACATCAAACTCTTCCATATGCTCCGGACAACGCTTGTTGATTGCATTCCGCAACTTCGTCTCTTCCCCATCGGAAAGAAATCGTATGCGAGCATTGTTTTCCGGCCTCTGCTCCACAAGTCGCGCAGGATTGCTCGTAACCTTTCCGGAGGCCAGCGCGAGCTTGAAGGTTTTGGACATCAGTGCCTTATAGCGGTTGCCGGTTGCAGGACTCCAGTCTTTGTGACTCCCTATCCAAAAATCGACCTGCGATGGAGTGATTCGGTTGGCGTGCTGGTTCCCAAACTCCTTGACGAGAAATTTCATCCGGCTCTTCACATTGCGGATGTCCTTCTTGCCGTGGCTTACATACCATTCTTCTGCCTCGCTGGCGATCTCCGCGAATGTAACGCCACTCGTTCGCATGTTGGCCGGCAATTTGACCCCGGCTCGGACCTCCGATTTCCGTTGGCGGTACAGGTCGATTGCATCGCTTCTGCGTCCTACCTTCTCGCGCTTGAGTTTGCCTGCGACGCGATACCTGATCCACCAAACGCCGCTGCCAGGCTCTTTTTCCCAGACTCCAGTTGCTTTCACTGTCGATTTGCGAGGCATGGGCGTTCCTCCTGTCAATACAGTATCAAAGTATCCCCAGAAGTATCACCAGCGTCAACTAGGCGCAAAAAGCCTCTCAGATGCGATAGGCTATATAGCCCATAAGTTATTTAATATAAATTGCTTATCTGGTGCCCGGAGGGGGACTTGAACCCCCATGACCCTTTCAGGTCTGCGGATTTTAAGTCCGCTGCGTCTGCCGATTTCGCCATCCGGGCGGCATAACTTTGCCGGTATCCTTAATCTAATCCAGGCCGCAGTCATCGTGGGATCAGCCATACAGTGAGAAATCGGAGTGCATATCTCCGGCTGATTCAGCTCTATAAACTATCGCCGGTTCTGCGACATTTCCGTTTTAGAGTCTGCTCCATACAGCTGCCGATAGACCTCGCGATTTCGCAGAATCGCTTCCACATATTCCCTGGTCTGCGTGAACGGAATCGACTCGACAAACTCGGGCAAACTGGTGTACGGACCATTGGCGAGCCATGTCTTCACTCGATCGTCGCCCGCATTGTAAGCCGCCAGCGCGTACTCCGGCTGCCCATGGAACTCATCCATCAGCTGACGAAAATATATCGTTCCCAGCTTCAAATTTACTTCCGGGTTCAGCAGGTAGGAGGTCCGAAATGGGCGCACATGTTCCTTGCGCGCCAGCTCGCTGCCGACACGCGGCAATAGCTGCATCAATCCCCATGCATTGGCGTAGGATATCGCGCCGGGGTTGAACTCCGACTCTTGACGTATCAGCGATGCCACCAGGTAAGGATCGAGCCCCTGCTGCTCGGATTCGCGCTGCAGCACCGGCCAGTATGGCTGCGGAAAGAGAAGATCCCAGTAGCTGCGCGGGATGGAATCGATCGGCTCCGCGAAATACGCGTGGACTTTCTGCTTCAAAATATGCAGCGCCCGCCAGTTTTCGCCGTATGAACTGTAGAGTTGGGCCTCGGCATACGCCCGCCACGACGCGCTGTCCGGGCTGGCGCTCATCTCCGGCACAATGTATTCATTCAAGCCTGCATTTGCCAGCAGCTGCGCACGTTCAACATGGATATCGTCGTCTGGAACTTGGTCGCTGAGTTCCGGCGGATCGGGATCGCCGATCTTCTCAAGCTGCGGCAGCGTTGCCGGAACAACCGTGCCTAGAGCTGTCAACCGCTGCTGCGCCAGACCTCCGTAATAATAATGAGGGAACGCATCGACCAGCTTCTTGTAATACGCAGCTGCGGCTGCGGGATTATTTTCGGCTTCCTGGTACACGACGCCGCGCCAATAAAGAGCTGCCGAAAGATGCGGATCGTCCGGATAGCGCGCAATCTGCTCATCGAATAATTGCGCGGCAACCTTCTTATCGCCCAGCCGGTAGTTCAACCATGCTGCATGCCAATGACAACCCGGTGCCATGGTGCTATCCGGGAATCGTGTCGCGAGATCGCCATAATATCCAATCGCGGAAGGCAAATCATTCGCCACCAGAGCCATATTACCCGCGGAAAACAGCGCCTCCGCTGTCCATCGGCTGGTCGGAAAGCGCTGTTCCAATTGCCCGATCAACCCTTTCACCTCGTCCGTATCTTTTCGATCCCGCGCCGCTTCCATCGACAGATAAAGCCGGGTTGCGCCGGCCTGGTCGTTGGTGTCGGAGAGCCGGGCCAGCAGCGATGGATCGACGTGATGCGACTGCTTAAAGTTTGCCACCGCCGCCCTGGCTAGCAGATTATTTGCCTGCGCGGTTCCGGTCACCGCGGGGTCTTGCGCGAGAGCTTCGTACTCAGCACTTGCCGCTCCGTAGCGGCCAGCCAGATACAGCCCGTCTGCATGGCGAATGCTTTGTGCAACAGTAAATGGCGTGGCGATCCCCATCTGCTGCAGCCGATTCTTTACTTCCCCCGCCTCCGCGCTCACCGGATAATCCAGATAAATGTGGGTATAAATTCGCTGGGCCTCGCTGCGGTTTCCGGCCAGCTCGTTGGCCCTTCCCAGAACAAACAGAAATGCCGAAGACGCCGCGAGCGTTCCGCCACGCAGCTTCGCCAGCTGCTCCAGCGCCCCCTGCGGGTCACCCTGGCTCAGCGATATCTGGGCCATCAGGAGCGTGGCGCGATCGATCAGAACGCTGTCCGGATGACGCGCGGCAAAATTCTGCAGCGTTTCCAGCGCCGCCCCATACTGCTGCTGCGAAAAGTTGGCCTTGGCGGCGAGATAATCCGCATAGTCATCCAGAGCCTCTCCGGCGCGATTAGCCTGCACAAAGGAAGCGGCTGACTGCGCATACTTGCCGTCGTCGAAATACGCCTGCCCAAGCGCCATATAGGCGGCCGCGGATGCCTCGCCCGTATGCGTACGCGCATAATGCAGCACGCCTGCATACGCCTGCGGAGTGCGCAATGTAATCAACTGCTGCGCCATGGGCCGCAGTTGCGATGAAGCCACAAACGCGTGGTGGAGCTGATGCACACGCGCCCGTTCGCGAGCCGGTTAGACGCCGTCGGGCATGGCGACTCGACCGGCGATGCCGACGGGACCTGCTGCTGGTGTAGCGTTCGCGGCTCGGGCGCTTTCGCGAAGAAGAGGACCTGTGATGATGAGTTTCCGATGTGTGATGCGCCCGTTTCCGATGCTTTGCCGCATGCTCTTTTCGATGTCCCGTACTACTCTGCTGCGCAAGGCCTGCAGAACCAGATAACGCGATCATCACCGCGATCGCAATCAGCATGATCGTCCAGGAATGGCAGCGCCGCTTCCGGTGAGCGCTTCGCCGCTGAAGATACAGTCTGCGAAAATGGTCAACCACCAGGGCAAGGGAAGAGGAGGGCATATATCTATGAATGTAGCGGGAGACAGTTCAAAAACAAAGCGGAGTAATTGGCAGCAAAAGATGTCTCCGCGAATTTGTCCGCAACCATTGTCCCGGTCTACCATCAAATTACTGCAAGCATCGTGACGTCGCTTTCGACCGGACGCCATGGCGAGCAGCAAAATCGAGAGGCTGCCCTTCCCATGGCAACAACTGCAACTCCGGACGAAAACGCAATTCATCCCGACCTTGCGCTGATTGAAAAGGTGAGGGCGGGAGATCTGTCCGCCTTTGAACAACTCATGCGTCAGTATGATCGGCAGGTATTCCGCATCGCGCTTCACATCACGCAGAATCGCGAGGATGCGGAGGATGTCGTTCAAGACGCTTTTTTCAAGGCGTTCCAGAAGCTCGATCAATTTCAGGGCAATTCGAAGTTCTACACCTGGCTGGTGCGCATCGCCGTAAACGAGTCGCTGATGCGCCTGCGCAAACGGCGCTCGCAGAAAACCGTATCTATGGATGAAGATATCCAGACCGAAGAAGGCGCGATTCCCAGGGATTTCGCCGACTGGATGCCAAATCCGGAGCAGAATTACAACCAGGCGGAACTGGCCGATATCCTGCGCCGAACGATCCAAGGATTGCCACCCAACTTCCGAACGGTGTTTGCACTGCGCGATATCGATGGTTTGTCCACCGAGGAAACCGCACAGGCCCTGGGATTGAGCGTGCCCGCGGTGAAAAGCCGCTTGCTCCGCGCCCGCCTGCA
Source organism: uncultured Acidobacteriota bacterium (assembly GCA_963823295.1). Classification (GTDB taxonomy): domain Bacteria; phylum Acidobacteriota; class Terriglobia; order Terriglobales; family Acidobacteriaceae; genus JAKAAZ01. Next base: position 211,999 of record CAWGLF010000008.1, on the reverse strand, counting down.
ATTGCGCGAACGGCTCAGCCGCTATTTCCGGGTTCCCACAGGAGAACAGGCGTGAACTGCACAGAATTTTTAGCCAATCTGACCGACTATTTCGATGCGAAGACCGCCGCCACGCTCCGCAGCGAGCTCGAACAGCATATGGTGAATTGCAGCCACTGTTACGTCACCCTGAATACGACCCGGCAGACGATTGAGATCTATCGTAACGATGAGTTGTTCGAGCTTCCTGAGACGATCCGGCAGCAACTGCAGCAGGCCGTTCTGAAGAAATGCGCCAAAGCAAAGCTGAAGCGGGAAAGGGCAAGCCGCCAGGCCTGAGGCACGGCGTCTCGATACCGGCTTTATTTTCCCCGTTTCACTCCGTTCCCTCCTGACTATGTTTCCAGTCGCTATGACTTTTTCTTGATACGGTTGCGCCGTGCTGGTAGCCTACGCCTTACGAATTTCAGAGGAGGAGCACGACATATGAGCACGAGCGCACCATCGAAAAACGAACAGGTTACTCCCGAACGGCTGATGCAGTTGGCTTGGGGATACGCTCCGCCGCTTGCGATTGAATCGGCGGTACGACTCGGTATTTTTGAGATTCTCGACCGGGGGAAGCAAACCGCTGAGCAACTCGCTTCCGCCACCAAGTGTTCCCTGCGTGGAATCTCCGCGTTGCTAAACCTGCTGGTCGGTTTCGGCTTCCTCGAAAAATCGTCGCAAAATGAGTATGGGCTGACGCCGGAAAGCGAGGCCTTTCTGGTGAGCACCCGGCCCGGCTTTCTGGGTGGCATGTTTAAGCATATGAGCGAGCAGTTGATGCCGAAATGGCTTTCTTTGACAGAGGTCGTGCGGACTGGAAAACCTGCCGCGGCCGTGAACGGAGAATCCGACGGCAGTGCGTTCTTTGAAAAATTCGTGGAAGATATTTTCCCGATGAGCTATCCGTCGGCGCGTGTGCTTGCCGAGAATCTCGGAATCGCAAACTCACGATCGACCGTCTCCGTACTGGACTTGGCTGCGGGTTCCGGCGTCTGGGGAATCGCCCTGGCTCAGGCTTCCCCAAACGTGAAGGTGCAGGCCGTCGATTGGCCCAGGGTGCTTGCGGTTACACAACGGATCACAAAGAAATACGGGGTTGCAGATCGCTATACATATACTGCCGGAGATCTATCGGAAGCCGATTTCGGAACCGGTCACCAGGTGGCGATCCTCGGCCATATCCTCCACTCCGAAGGCGAGGAGAGGGGCAAGTCTCTGCTGAAGAAAACCTTCAAAGCGCTGGCTCCCGGCGGCACAATCGTGATTGCGGAATTTCTCGTCAACCAGGACCGCACCGGCCCTGTAAACGGGGTCATTTTTGCGGTGAACATGCTGGTGAACACTGCGGATGGCAACACATATTCGTTTGAAGAAATTCGCGACTGGCTACAGCAAGCGGGCTTTGAGAATGTGCGGAAAGTTGGAGCTCGTGGCCCTTCCCCGCTGATCCTGGCGGATCGGCCGGCAGCATAAGCTGACGTCGCTCGGAGGTGTCAGGCTGACAATTTCTGCAAACGGTCCCGAAGCTCTTCTGGAATGCGTTCCTGAAGGGCGCGGGCCTGTTGGCTCAGATAGGTTGGCGCGGGCGTAATAATTGCCACAATAATCCACGCCAGCAGAGATACCAGCAATCCTAAAATCGCGACAAACTCCAGGCTGACCACCAGCGAGATTTGATGGAGCTGCAGGTTGAAAACCACCCAATCGCCGATCGGCTCGATATGGTGGAAAATCAGCAGAGCAAGCACAAACGCCGCAATCCCAGCGGTCGCGGCGCCAATCAGCAGCACATCGATCGCTCGATGGATCCGCTGATGCGAATGGCAGTAGCTGCATTCGTTCAGATGGTCTTCATAATCGGTACGCATTTCGGAATGCAGCCCGGAAATGTCATACCGCCATCCTGAAAGGATGTCCCCGACAACGGGATCGATACAACGGATTTTCGCCATAGGCTTATGATTCCTCAACAACTTACTGCTGTATATTGACTCAATTGTAATGCAAAAGAAAGCCGAAAACGGGATTCTTATTCCCCCCCCGACAATACACTTATAACTGTATAGATTCGAGCGGCGTGTTCTGCGATGCCAGGAGCACCTTATTTGCCAACAGCCCCATCCTGTGGCCAAGCGCCCGTTCGGCGGAGATGCGCGCCAACTCCGGCAGGTTATTGCTCTCCGAAATATGCGCCAGAATGACGAAACGCGCGCCACCATCGTACTCACTCGCCAGATACTCCCCCACCGCATCATTTGAGAGATGGCCCACCCGCGATAGCACACGCTGCTTGACCGCCCATGGATATGGACCATCGCGCAGCATTTCGACATCATGGTTCGATTCGATCATCAACAAATCTGCGCGTCGCAGATGCATCCGCACATTCGGCGCAAGGTATCCCAGATCGGTCGCGACGACAATACGCACTCCTTCCGCCTGCAGAACGAATCCGACAGGGTCCGCGGCGTCGTGCGGAATCGTGAACGGAGTTACAGAGATGTCGCCAATCTCGAAGGAGAGGCCGGCACGGAAAAACTCCACACACGGTAGATAGGCCGGGTCCTCGTTTTCAGTTGCCGGAAATAACTCCTGTTCGCAATCCTTCAGCGCATCGTGGATCGGTTGCGGCAATTCTTGCTCTGCCGATGCTGCTATTTCTTCGACTCTTATTGGCGCCGGCCCGGAGCTATCTGCTTCTGGACCGTCAGCCGAAGTGAGCCTGCTGACGGCGGGCCTCCAGCCATGCCTGGAAGCTCATCGTATTCCGCGGCGTGATCCAGCGCTTCCACGCCGCATGGGTTCCCTCCGTCGCATATACCGGTACGTTCCAGCGGCGTGCCAACACGGAAAGGCCCTGAATGTGGTCCTGATGCTCATGCGTGATCAGAATCGCATCCAGTTTCTCCGGCTCTTCGCCGCTCAGCCGCATCCGCTTCACTATTTCCCGGCAGCTTAAGCCCGCATCAAGGACAATCCGGGTGTGGCTGGTGGTGACAACGGTACAGTTGCCCTTGGAACCGGAAGCCAGTACAGTAACGCGAACCATAAGCAAAGATTAACGCGTTTTCTTGTGGAAACGGAGGCGGGCGGGTTGCGGTGACAAAGTAAAACGAATTTGCCAGCAATTGGGCGCATTTCAGGCCCAAAATGGCCGAATAGTTGAAGGATTGTGCGGAATAGTTGAAGGATTGTGCGGAATAGTTGAAGGATTGTGCGGGGGGACGCGAGAAAAAGCCCGCTGGGCGATTCTTCTTTCATTCCCAGTCTACCAAGTCGAGGAAGAAATCGCGCCAGGTGTCCGTTCGATTCGCCATTGACCGTGCGCGGCTTCATGCGGACTTTTTACGAAGACTCACGACGGTCGAGAGCACCGCAGAGCAACTGGACCGCACCATCAACACCTGCAGCCGAGGACGCAAATTTTCACTGGTTGAAGCAGGCCTGCCAGCCTCCGGATTCGTACACTGATTTCTCGCAATATGTGGCTTGTGGGTAGTAGCTGCCCATCACACCGGCGGTACATTTCGCCGAATCATCCAAGGTCGGCTGACCCGTGCATTCGGTATTTGCCGTCTGCGCGGTCTGGGTAAAGCTCGGGTCCGGCAGCATGTTTCTCAGAATAAGCGCATTCTCGACCAAGCGGCTTCCCCAAGGTAGTATCGTCACCGTCTCGTCGCTCTTCGCGCGTTGCGGCGTGTCGTTGGGTGTCGCGATCACGTAGGTGTAATACCCCTGAGGATCGAGCGGGGTCTGGAAATCCGCCGCGCATCCTCCCTGCACGACCGGGTAAGGAAAAACGTAATCGTAATTGCACAGCGACCAGTACCGCAGGTTCTGTCCGGCCAGCAGCGGATAGCCGTTCGGTCCGTTCGACGGGAAGGTGGGCGCTTTTCCGCGCACCACCACAATCCGGCCTTTTTGATACTTCGCCACCGCCACGACGTACTTGTTGAACTCATTGGGAAACGCGCCATTTCCGGCGCTCTGCGGGGGGAAGAACTCCGCTTCCGGAGGCGCCGTTCCTCCGCCGGGCGCACTGAATTTTCCGTTCCAGAAGCGAACCAGTATGGTATAGGCCAAAAGGCGAATGGAGGGAGACAACTGCTGGCATGGAGGGAACCTTCCCAGTGTCCTCCCGTTGAGCTTCACGGTGATGTCGGGCAGCTGTTGCTGAGCGACGGAAAAGCCGGGGATATACGCGCGCAGCACAACGTACCCCTGCGAAAAGCCATACTTGTTCAGCGGCGGACCGTATAGAATGCCGGGCGCCGGCACTCCTCCACCGGCAGGGGGCGGAATAATGGTCGCGTGGAAATTGCCACCGCTTGCACTGGGATCGAGATATGGGTTTTCACTTCCGCTGTCCAGAGAAAAGTCTGTGTCATGGGTCCCCGTCAACGACTCACCCAGGGCGTTGTATGTGTTCAACGACAAAAAACGCGCCTGAAAAAAAGATCCGTCAACTTCGAGCTTGCTTCCCGGAAGCATCACGAAGAGCGTAGTCCAGTAGACCGCGTTGGCATCGGGATACATGACATTCAAGGTTTCAGGGGTGGTCTTGAAAGGCCAGCCGCACTGCTGCAGCACTGGCAGAGAGATTGCCGGCGATGCGCTCGGCGATTGCCCAAGACTCGGAAGAGAAACTCCCACCAGCAGCATTGCTGCCAGGACTACACGGAGATGCTTGCGCGTGCCGACACTGTTCCCCTTGCTGTTCATACAGCTTCTTCTTTCATGCAGAGTATTTGACAACCCGCGAAGCGCAACCGACACTATTCTCATCGCATCAAAAATGTCAAGCAGCGATTCTTACTTTTACGATGAACTCCTGCGGTAGGAACGAGTGCCGCAGACCTCGAAAGGAAAATTATGCGTATTCATCGCAGTCTGGCCTGTTGTCTCTGTATGGCGGTTGCATTCAGCTTTGTGGCCGTGCTGCCGGCGCCATCTGCGCGCGCGCAGACGCGGGTCAACGATAAGGACGTCGAATCCATGATGCGAAACCTTCGCGACGATGCAAAAGCCTTTCGCCCGGAGTTCGACTCAGCCATTAAGAAAAGCACTATTCGCAAGACCAGCCAGGCGAAAGATGATCGAAGACTGGCGAAGGAGTTCGAGAACCAGACGGAAGCCATGTTGAACCGCTTCAAGAAAAACAGAGGCAACGCCCCCGAACTGCAGGCAGTGGAGAGCAGCGCGCAGCAACTGGATCAGATCGTCAACAATCTCCAGCTTGGACCGCGCGTTACCGAACGCTGGCAAAAAATTCGAACGGAACTGAACCAGGTGAAGGCTGCCTACAATCTTCCCTGAGGTTTGCTGGTCCCAGGTCTCCGAAGCGAGACCTGGGACTAGCACCCCAGGCCGCTCCACGAATTTAGTATTGGTAAAATCCCCGGCCTGATTTGCGCCCCAGCCAGCCCGCATCCACCATGCGTACCAGCAGCGGACACGGCCTATACTTCGGGTCCCCAAAACCCTCCTGCAAAACCCGCATAATATCCAGGCACACATCGAGCCCGATAAAGTCCGCCAGCGTCAGCGGGCCCATGGGATGGGCCATGCCAAGCTTGAAGACCTCATCGACAGCCTCCGGAGTGGCAACGCCTTCCATGACGGCGTACATGGCCTCATTCAGCAACGGCATCAGCACGCGGTTTGAGACAAATCCAGGCGCATCGTTTACCTCGACCGGGGACTTTTCAAGGTTGAGCGCCAGATCGCGAACCCTGTCGAAAGTCTCCTGCGATGTCGCCATGCCGCGAATCACCTCGACCAGCTTCATTACCGGCACAGGATTGAAAGAAATGCATTCCGATGACGCGTTCGGGCCGGCGGGTCACGTTGGCGAGCCTGGTGACGGAAATGGACGACGTATTCGAAGCCAGAATCACGTCCTCGCGAGTGATCCGGTCGAGATCGGTAAAAATTTCCTTTTTGATTTCGAATTTTTCCGTTGCCGCCTCAATCACAAAGTCGCACTCGGACAGCCGCTCTCGTTCGAGCACCCCTGTAATGCGGCCGAGCGCTGTCTCCATCGCCTCCGGAGTCAGTTTTCCCTTCCCCGCCTCGCGCTCCAGATTTTTGCGGATGGTCGCCAGTCCGCGATCGAGAAAACGCTGCTCCACGTCGCACAGCAGAACGTTGTATCCACCGCGCGCGAACACATGCGCAATGCCATTGCCCATCGTGCCCGCGCCAATCACCCCAATTGTACGTATCTCGCTCATGATGGTTCCTTAGTTTCCCGGCGCCATGTTGTTATGTCAAAGAGCAGACTGTTCGGTCTGCCCTTTGACGGTCTGGCTTACCTGATTTGAGCTTTTCCGGAAATGGTTGCGTTTCCAGATATAGTGGCGCTGGCTGGGGTGCCTTCGGTGTTCACGTAAGTAATGATCTGTTTGAGGGTGTTGTAAGGAATGCCGGCCACAGGAAGCGGCCTGCCGTTGACGAAGAGCAACGGGGTCTGATCGACGCCGATCTCCTGCCCGAGCTTCACCGAACTCGCGACCGCTGCTTTTGCCGCAGCGCCTGCCGCGCATTGACCGACCGCAGCGGCATTGGCGCCGGCTTTGGTCACGGCATTATTCAGAGTCTCATCCGCATTGGTCGCCAGCTGCGCCTGGGTATCGAACACCGCCTGCACATACTGGAAGAAGGCCGCATTTCCCTTCTGCTGCGCAACACACACCCCGTACGCCGCGGCTTTTTCAGCAGCCGGATGAATGTTTGTCAGCGGGAAATTCTGGAACACGATGCGGGCATTCGGGAAATCCTTTGCCAGATTGTCCATGGTGGCGGCCGCCTCTTTGCAGTGCGGGCACTCAAGGTCGGTAAATTCGACCAACATCAGGTCCTTTGAAGCCGATCCACGATAGGGTCCCGTCGCCTGCTGCTCCAGCTTCTGCCGGGTTGCGGCAAAGGGATGAGCGCCAAAGTCGATGACGTCGGAGCCGGCGATGGCATGGTGGCCGTCAGGGGTAACAAAGAAAATCGTGCTTGCCGGAGTGTGCGAGACTCCCTGCTCCGCAACCAGGACGGTCACACGGCTGACATTCGGCGCCTTCGTCGTCTGGATACCGTACACCTGCCATACGCGATTGGGATCATATCCCCAGAGATTTTTCAGGAATGTGTCGACTTCCTGGGAGGTCGGGGCCGAGGCGGTGAAGTTCTTAGGATCGGCGGCTGGAAATTGGATTTTCTTTGGCGGAGCGATGCTGTTCAGCTGCAAGGGCGCCGGAGCCGCGGGAGGCGCAGCAGTTTGCGACGGAGCTTGAGACTGCCCGGCGGAAGTCGCGGCGGAGCCAGTCTGAGCAGACTGCGCCACGGCGAATCCGCTGAGAGCAACCAGCACTATGGGAACTACACAGAAAAAACGTTTTTTCATGAAGGGTGTCCTTTGAACGTTTGAGTGAGGCTTAGATCTGAACTTTTGCGGCGATCGGAAAACGACGGCCGAAACCAAATGATTTTTGCGTTACCTTCAATACCGGTGCCGCCTGCTGACGCTTGTATTCACTACGCTCGACCATCCGCAGAATGCTCCGGACCATTTCCAGATCGAGCGGCACATCCCGGCTTGACTCGACAATCTCCTCGGCCGTCTCATACCGCTCGACATAAGCCTCCAGAACAGGATCGAGCACATCGTAGGGAGGCAAAAAATCCGTATCCTGCTGGCCCGGGCGCAATTCCGCCGACGGCGGCTTTAAGAGCGTATTTTGCGGGATGATTTCTCTTTCCCTGTTCACGTATTGCGCCAGCCGGTAGACGCAGGTTTTGTAAACGTCTCCAATCACCGCCACAGCGCCGACCATGTCTCCGTACAGCGTACAGTATCCGGTGGACATTTCCGACTTGTTGCCGGTCGTGAGCACCAGTGCCGATAGTTTGTTGGAAAGCGCCATCAGCAGCGTTCCCCGGATTCGCGCCTGGAGATTTTCCTCCGTTATGTCGGGGGGGCGATTCTGAAACGAAGGCCGCAGCGCCTCCAGGAAAGACTCAAAGATCGCGCGAATGGGAATCACTTCCCATTGTATTCCGAGGTTTTCCGCCAGCTGATGTGCATCATCGATCGATCCCTGCGAAGAATACTCGCTCGGCATGCCGACACCGAGGACATTTTCTCTGCCCAGCGCTTCGGCCGCGATGACGGCGACCAGCGCCGAGTCGATGCCGCCGCTCAACCCGACGATGGCCTTCGAAAAGCCGCACTTCCGCACATAATCACGGGTGCCGAGTACAAGCGCCTGGTAGACGGCGATGTCCTCGTTTTCTATTGGCGATGAGGGGATTGCCTGCGGCAAAGCTGCCGTATCGACGAGAACTAAATCTTCCTGAAAAGATTTCCCCTGAGCGAGACAGCGGCCGTCGCGTCCCATGACAAGACTGCTGCCGTCGAAGACCAGGCTGTCATTACCGCCGACCTGGTTGACCATCGCGACCGGCACTTGATGCCGATGCGCAAGCGCCGAGAGCATGCGCTGGCGTATCTCCCGCTTGCCACGATAGTACGGAGAGGCGGAGATGTTCAGGACCAGGGTTGCTCGCTGCCGCATCAGGTTTTCAACCGGATCGACGGCGTAAAGCCGTTCCGGCCAGAAGTTCTTGTCGTTCCAGGCATCTTCACAGATGGTGATGGCGATGCGCTCTCCCGCCATCTCATACACGCTTTGCGATTCGGCGGGAGCGAAGTACCGCTGCTCATCGAACACGTCGTAATAGGGCAACAGCGTCTTGGATTGAATGAATTCGACCCGGCCGTTACGCAATAAAACGGCGGAATTCATCACCCGCTTCCCGGAGCTGCCGGCGGCCGGTGTTGGACAACCACAGAGAACGGCAAGATCGCGGCCGGCGGTCGCGCTCTCGGCAATCTGGAGCAGGCACTCCTGAGCGCGGGCGAGGAAGGATCGCTTTTCCAGCAGGTCAGCCGGGGGATAACCACAGATCGCCAGTTCAGGGAAAAGAACAAGCTGCGCTCCCTGGCGACGGGCCTCGGCGCTGCGTTCAATGATCCTGGCGGCGTTTCCGGAGAAATCTCCAACCGTCGGATTTATCTGCGCCAGGGCGAGCTTCACTGACCTAGTGTAACCAGCCAGCATGGCGGTGACAAACCACGTAAGCGGCGGGTGTAATCTGTCCCTGATGCGGTTTAAGATCCAGGATTCCGGGAAAAATTATGATCGAAACTCAAGCAGCGCAATCTGAAGCGGGAATTGACATTCTTGATGCCGGCCGTCGGCTCCGGCGCTGTTACTCGGTGCATCGCGCCATTCTGCGGGCGCTGAGCGGCTGGCTCATCGCAGCGCCGCGTTTTGAGGATAAGTACGAGTTTGCCTATCACCTATGGGACCATGCGCGACATGCACAAGCAGTACACGCGCGCATCAAAGAGCTTCGCGGAGGCATGGCCGACGCCAATCTCTCGTCCGCTTTTGTGGAACTGTTCGATGAGGTGATGCACGCGACCAATACGGTCGAATTCATCGAGGGGCTGTATCTGGAGCTTCTTAGCGCTCTGGTTCAGGAATACGAGTTTATTATCCGCGCAGGCGACCGTGTCGCGAACGCGTCCGAAATCAGGCTGGCTCGTCACATTCTTTCCGATTTAAGCGGGGAATTGAAATGGGCGGCCGCGCGAATTGCCGATGAACCGCCTTCAGCCTGGCGGCGGTATATCCACTCGAAGGTTCAGGCGGCCTATTCTGATAAGTCCGTACTTGAGGATAACGACGCGGCGATGTCCATCGTCGCACGTCCACATTACGAACGATTCCAACGGCCGAAGACCATCATCGTTGACGAGCGCCTGCAACGCGGCGGTCTCTTGTCGCTGGAAGAGCGCCAGGCGCTGGATTACGACGGCGAGCTTATTGAACAGTTCCGGGTCTACTTTAACGAATTCTATGCCGCCTGCCTTCTCGCCTCGATCCTCTTCGACGCGAGTTCAGACGCGCCGCTCGAATTCATCGTCGATGTCGCGCATCAATGCTGGGACGAAGCTCGTCATTCTCAATTCGGGCAAATGCGTTTGACCGAACTCGGTGTACCGCCCGACCGCTACGATCCCATCCTTTACGAGCAGGTGGAGGGTCTCCCGTTTATGCATCGGTTCTGTCATCTGACCCAGAACCTTGAGCCGTTCTACATGGCGCGCAAGCGTCCGCGAGTGATGCAGTACGAGCAGGCAGGTGACACGCGATCGCGGCTATTCGCAGATGTCGACTGGTCGGACGAGATCAATCACGTTCGCTACGGGACACATTGGATGGAGTGGTTTCTAAAGGACGATGCCCGAGATTTCAGCGACATCAAAGCAGAGATCGCCGCGCACGTGGAACGCTTTGCAAACGGATCGAACATCCCTATGTCGCCGTTCTAATATTCCCGGCCATAGAGGGGATGGGCCAGGTGCCTGACATTCCGATTTCGAGAAGTTGCTCTTCCCAACCGGAAGCAAAATTGATCTGGACCCGTTGCCGTCCCTGAGCAATGCGAAGGATCTTGGGTTTCGCGAAGATCACAATGCCCTCCCCCCCGCTTACGCTGAATCTGTCCTGCATATGGGTGGAGGATCTACGCCCCAGTGCCGCTCACAAGCACGCCCAAAGTACGAGTCATGATTTTGATATCGAGCCACAGGCTCCAATTATCGATATAGGCAGTATCGAGTGAAATGTACTGGTCGAAAGAAGGATCCTGCCTTGCCTGCACCTGCCACAGGCCGGTGATGCCGGGCAGTACCTCCAGCCGGCGAAGGTGGGGCAGTTCGTACTGGCGAACCTCCCCGGCGAGCGGAGGGCGAGGGCCAACGACGCTCATATGCCCAACGAGAACATTGAAGAATTGTGGTAGCTCATCAAGAGAATACTTGCGGAGCAGGCGCCCAAGAGGGGTCACCCGCGGATCTTCAGACATCTTGAACAGCACCCCATCGCGTTCGTTCCTTTGGTCAAACTGCTCCCGCAAGGTGTCCGCATTGGCAACCATGGTGCGGAATTTCCAGCAGCAGAAAGTACGTCCCTTTCTGCCGATCCGTTCCGCGCCGTAAAGAATTGGGCCAGGCGAATCCACCCGGATGGCGATGGCAATCAGCAGCATGAGAGGGCTGAGCAGGATCAGGGCTACCGACGAGATCAGAATATCCAGCGCGCGCTTCAGCATCAACCCGGCGACCGGGATGTGGTGCCGATGCAGAGGCATAGTGGGAAATTGACCGACATATTCGATGGGGGCCGTCCAGGCCAAGCCGTCGTAAAGATCGGGTACAACACGGACGTCAATACCCCAGTTGGCGGCCTCGGCAATCAGCCGCTTGACCACTCCGCGCTCACACGGACCGGTCACAAAGATTTCGTCGATGAAGTGGCGCCGGACCAGATTCCCCAATTCGGGGAGGTCTCCCAGAATTTCCACCGGCTTAAGCTGCGCAAATTCATCCGTTTCGAAGCTTGCCGCGGTGCTGTCCTCGCGGTCATCGGTACGGACAAAGCCCTTGAAGCTGAAACCAAGATGGTGGATACGCTGCAGATGGCTTCGAATCGCCAGCCCGGATGATCCGGTTCCTACGATGAGGACATTGCGCGTGTCGAGACCCCGCTCGTATCGCTTATAGAGCGTGAATCGCCACACCGCACGCCGGCAGCAGAGTAGAAAAGTCGTCGTAATCAAGGTGGCAATGACGACGGCCCGCGAGATTGTGTCCGCGCGTCCGAAATAAAGCGCTCCTGCCAGGATGAGACTGGCGGTGAAACACGTCTGAACCGTCAGACGCTGTTCCCGCAGCCCGCTGAATGACTGGATAGGCCCATATAGCCCATGCGTCCGGCTCACCAGAATCAGGATGATGGAGAAGCCTGCAAGGTATAGCAAAAAAGAGGAGGGATTCGCTTCCAGCCGGGCTCGATGGTCGAAGTAGGAAAGTATGTTGTCTTTGCGGAGCTGGGTCGCCAGGGCGGCCGCGATCGCAACCGTCAACACGTCCACTGCCATCCAAAAAACCGCTATTGTACGGAGGCGGTTACGACCGGTCGGGTTATTGCCTGCCGCACGAGGGCCGTACTCAACAAAATTATCTGCACCCCTGGCCGGGAACCAATGACTTAAGTCTGGGGAAGCCATTCTGCTCTTCTCTGTTTTACGATTTTAAAATCGGTGCCATCAGGGCAGATGAATGACAACAAGAAAATTCAAAGATACGGGGACTTGCAGCGACTGAAAAACTAAGATCGACGACAACCATCCTGAAGGCTCAACTTGTTCAGATAGCCGCAGCGATATGAATCGCGGCCGGGAACCTCAGAGGGAACTCCCGATCTCACATCATACCAGCACGGCCACTATCCCACTTGGATGCCATGTATGTCGCATCAGTCACCCAGGGATTTTCCTCAGAATGTTTAAACCAATGGTAGCCGGATAAGAGCTCTATTGCAACGAAAATAGTGCGCCACCCACACAGGAGGCGCAATGAAAACTCAGGCGATGGAACGATTTGCATTGGATTCGTCAACTACTTCCAGAGCGCCATGGCCGGAAGCGTCCGCTCATCCAGCCGTAGAAATTCCTGCAGCACCGGATCCTGGGTGCGCTGAAGCTCTTTCACCGATCCGAAGAAATGAACTTTACCTTCATGCAGAAACAGAACCCGATCCGCCAGCTTCTCGGCAAAATGCATGTCGTGGGTCACCACGATGCTGGTCAGGTTGAGCTGAACCTTAACTTTCTGGATCAGATTACCGATCATATGAGCCATCAGCGGATCGACCATTGTTGTCGGCTCGTCGTACAGGATGGCATCCGGCTGGGCCGCCAGTGCGCGTCCGATCGCCACCGCCCGGCGCATTCCGGTGGAGAGGTCCGACGGCAGGGACTCGGCCATTTCGCTTACGCCGACCATGCCCAGCAGTCCATTGACGATCTGACCAATCTGATCCTCCTGCAGTGCCCCGCGTTCGCGCAGCGGAAACGCAACATTCTCAAATACCGTCAGCGAATCGAACAAGGCTCCGCTCTGGAAGACCATGGTTACCTTGCGGCGAATGCGTTCCATCTGCTCTTCGGTATAGTCGGTGATGTCTTCATCGGCGACCAGGACGCGGCCCGAATCGGGCTTCAGGAACCCCATAATGTTCTGCAGGGAAACTGATTTGCCAACACCGCTCCTACCGATGATGCAGAGCGTTTCCCCCGGCAGAACGAAGAAGCTGACATCATCGAGTACGACATTATCTCCAAAAGCTTTGGAGACATGTTCGAAGGCAATAAACGGCTGGACGGATTTTGCGGGGTGCTCGGCCACTCTTTTGAAGATAGCCGAAGTTCGGCGGAAACGTTGCGGAATCGTTTCTTGAGGGTCAACGGCCAGGCGAGGGACAGCCGGAGCCCAACTCACGTGCGCGTCGCCAATCCTCCGGAGTATTGATATTTACGAAGTATTCCCCGGCGGACAATCGCGATTCCTTCGCAGCAGTGGCGACAAAATCCTCCGCATCGAAAAATCCGACGCGGGACGCAGCGGTTCCGAAAAGCTGGCCCTGTGGCGCTAGCCCGGGTTGTGTGCCCCAGGGTGGCTGACTTTCCATCTCCGCCAGGGCATTCCGCATTGCCAGCATAATCTTGTACTTCCCTTCCATCAGCGCACGGCGTAGGCCAGCGGCCAGGGAGCGATGATACATCCCGCAGAGCGGCTGCGGTATACCTTCCGCCCGCGGGATGATGCACAACTTTCCCGCATCGGTCGCGTGGCTGGTCTCGCCGCGCGCCGCAATGGCCCGCAGCAAGGCGACGGGAACCAGCGGCAAATCGACTGCCAAAAAAAAATTCCACTCCATCCGCGTTTTCTCAAGTGCCGCCACGATTCCGCCGAGCGGCCCCGCACCGGGAATTGCGTCGTGAATCCATTGATCTGAGCCAGGAGTGCCCGAGACAAATGATCCCGGGTGCTGCCGCAGATCGTTTCGATCGCCGCATACCCGGACCATTCCGCAGACCTGCTGGAGACGTCCGACAGCGTGCTCGAGCAACGTCTGCCCGTTCCATGGGAGGAGAACCTTATCTTCACCAAGACGCGAGCTACGCCCCCCGGCCAGCACAAATCCAGAAATATCGTGACGAGGGAAATCTCCGGTATTGTGCCACCCGGTTTGCATGGTTCGGCTCCCGATTACGCGCCCAGCGCCTCGAAAAATCGGATCAGCGATTCGATGCCTCGATAGAAGTTGGCGATATGGAACTTCTCATTCGGCGCGTGGAGGTTATCGTCCGGCAGGCCGAAGCCCATCATTACGGACGGAATTTTCAGGCTTCGTTCAAAGTCGCCAACGATGGGAATGGAGCCGCCGGAGCGAACAAACACGGTGTCCTTCCCAAAAACATCATGCATGGCGCGGGTGGCCGCTTTAACATACGGATTTTCGACGCTCAGCACAATCGGGTCCCCAGAATGAATCAATCGGACTTCGATCGAGATGCCTTCCGGGCGCAAGGATTCCACGTAGTTTTTATAAAGCGCAAAGATCTTTGTAGGAATCATCTCCGGGACCAGCCGCATGGAAACCTTGGCCAACGCCTTTGCCGGAATCACGGTCTTGGCGCCGGCTCCGGTAAAGCCGCCCGGCATGCCGTGGATTTCGAGCGTCGGCCGGGCCCAAAGGCGTTCCAGCACGGAGAACTCTTTTTCGCCGGTCAGAGCCGGCGAGCCCACCTCCTTGCGCAAAAATTCATCTTCGCTGAACGGCAGAGATTTCCACGCCGCCAATTCCTCGCGCGAGGGCGAGGTCACGGCATCGTAAAATCCGGGAATCAGGACGTGTCCGTTTGCATCTTTCAGTTGCGCGAGAATCTGGCATAACGCGAAGAAAGGATTGGGCGCCGCTCCGCCGTACATGCCGGAATGTAGATCCGTCGCCGCGCCATGCGCTTCGATTTCCGTATAAATCATTCCACGCAGCCCCACGCATAAGGTGGGCAGATCGGGCGCAAACATCTCTGTATCGGAGATCAGAGCAAAATCTGCCCGCAGCCGTTCCGGGTGCTCGCGGACAAACCCGGCAATCCCTTCGCCGCCAACTTCTTCCTCTCCCTCGAGGATGACGCGCACATTCAGCGGCAGGCGCCCGCCATGGGCAGCGAACAAGCTTTCGAGCGCCTTGATGTGCATGTACATCTGACCTTTGTCATCGACGGCGCCGCGTGCGTAGAGATTTCCGTTCCGCTCCGTTGGTTCGAAAGGAGGGCTGATCCATTCATCCAGTGGGTCGGGCGGCTGGACATCGTAATGGCCATAACAGAGGCAGGCAGGCTTGCCGGCGGCATGCAGCCAGTCAGCATACACGAGTGGGTGCCCACCGGTTTCGATCAGCTCGATATGCTCCAGGCCGATCCGCTGCAACTCCTGCGCCAGGACCTCGGCAGCGCGGCGCACGTCTCCGCGATTCCCCGGGAGCGTGGAGATGGAAGGAATGCGCAGCAGATCTTTTAATTCAGAGAGGAAGCGTGGCTGGTTTTGATTTGCGAATTCAAGAGCGGATGTCGACATCGGTACTCCTTATTCCGTCAAATCCAGGTCCATACGGGGTTCAGGATACATGGAGACCCCCGCTGCTGGCATAGCCAGCACCTGAAGCGGCAAACATGGAGCCGTGGTACAAACAGGACAGGATTGGCGAAACAACCCGGCTGGACGGACACGATTCTGCCCGTTATCTGTGAAAATAGAAGTTGGCCATTGATTTGCCATATACCTATGCAGATCAGGAGCCGTGTTGAGCCTTCTGAACCAATATCATGACTCAAAAAGTTCTAATCGTCGAAGATGAACCTAACGCCCGCATGGGATTGGCGGAGTTGATCTCAGGCTGGGGTTACACGACAGAAGTCGCGCAGGACGGAGTCGAGGCTTTGGAGCGTGTGCAGGACTGGCATCCGACGATTCTCGTTTCCGATCTGAAGATGCCGCGCATGGATGGCCTGACGCTGTTGGGCCAGCTGGGAGGGCGCGAAGAAAAACTCGCCGTCATCATGCTGACCGCGCAGGGCAGCATTGAAAGCGCGGTGGAATCGATGAAGCTTGGCGCCTTCGATTACATACAGAAGCCCATCGATCCTATCCGGCTGAAACGCTTGCTGCTCAGCGCAAGTTCGCAGCAGCAATCCGAGCAGGACACCGAGACAATTCGCCGCAGAGCGCGGGAGACGGGAGCTTTAGGCTCGCTGGTCGGAAAGTCGTCGTCCATGCAGTCCATTTTTTCGCTGATCGAACGGATCGCGCCGAATAATGTGTCGGTCCTGATCACCGGCGAGAGCGGAACCGGAAAAGAAGTGGTCGCGCGAACCCTGCATGAACTCAGCGGCCGCAGCAGCAAGCCTTTCATTGCGGTTAACTGCGCGGCCATTCCGGAGACCTTGATTGAAAGCGAGATCTTCGGCCACGAGCGGGGTGCATTCACAGGCGCGGTAGAGAGACGCGCCGGCTGTTTCGAGTTAGCGGAGGAAGGTACGTTGCTGCTGGACGAAATTGGCGAGATGCCGATCGCCACCCAGGCCAAGCTGCTGCGCGTCCTGGAAGATCGCACCTACCGGCGGCTCGGCAGCAAGGTCGAATCGCAGATCAACGTGCGCGTATTGGCGGCCACGAACAAGGATCCGGCAGCGGCCATAGCGGACGGACATCTGCGCAATGATCTCTATTATCGGCTGAATGTTTTTAATATTGAGCTGCCGCCCTTGCGCGACCATCTGGAAGACGTTCCCCTCATCGCCGACGCGATGGTCCGCGCCATGAATGAGCGCCACGGCTGCAGCGTTACCGGCATCGATCCCGCCCTGCTGCAGGAATTCCAGTCCTACGACTGGCCGGGAAATGTCCGTGAGCTCCGCAATGTGCTCGAACGCGCGGTGGTGCTGTGCGGTTCAGGAATCGTGAGTAAGCAGCATCTGCCGCGGAACTTTGGCTCTATCCGTGTCGCAGCCGGCGTTGATTCGGACCAGGTGCAGATGCCTGTCGGCACAACCGTGGATGAAGCCGAGAAACGACTCATCTTGCGCACCCTGGAGTCAACCGGGAATAACAAAACGCGTGCCGCTGAAATTCTCGGCATCAGCCTGAAAACGCTGCACAATAAGCTGAAGGAGTACGGCGGCTCGGCATCCAGCGACTAGCTGTGGCCTCATAACCGCTCGTGTCATCCTGAATGAGAATCCGCCTAAAACTCGTACTGGCAATCACGGGTATGGTGTCGGTCATCGTGGTGTCGTTGTCTATTCTTTATCTGTCACAACTGCTCTCAGAACGGATTCAGCAGAGTTACCGCCATAACGATATTGCCGCCCATCAGGTGTTGCTGGCGGTGCAAGAGACAATCGAGCACGGTCTCGCCGGTCTTTCGTTGCCTCCCAATAACCCCGAGGCACTCGATCACGCCGTTACTGTTGCACTGCATCGGGATGCCGGTCTACAGCTCTGGTTGAACTCCTTCATTCGCTACGCCCCGACAATTTACGACATCAATGTAGCCAACAGCAAAGGCGTTATCCTGCTGAGTACGGACCCGCTCTATCAGGGCCACGCTTTGTTGCCGGAGCCATCCTTCACCTCTCTCGAACAGATGACCGCGTGGCGCAAATTCCGAATCGTGTTCGGGCCGCCGGCGGTCTACGCGGTGGATGCGAAGCTGGATCGCAAGGTAAACGGAAAAACCGCTCATTTTCTTACGATTCGTGTGGGCGTGCGGACCACATTTCTCCGCAGCCAGCTGGCGCCCTGGCTGCACGCAGAGCTCGTCATTCTGGTGCTGTCGATGTTGGGTACGATCGTGCTGGCGGCACTGTTATCGAATATGGCGCTGCACCCGTTGCAGGTCATCAGCGATCGCCTTGATCAATTCATGCTGGCCGAGCCCGCATCCCCTCCCGAACCGGAATTGCTGCTGGCGCCGACCGATGAAATTTCCCGGGTGTCCAGCAAAATCGAACGCATCGGCAAGCGGATGCGCAGCGTGGAAGAGGTATTCACCGCGCTCAAGGAAAATCTTGACCAGGTGCTTGAAAACCTGCAGGATGGCGTGATGCTGTTCACCCAGGATGCGCGCGTGGTGATGGTCAGCGATTCCGTCGAGCATTTCCTGGGAATGACCCGGCAGGAGATGCTGGGGATGGAGCTGCATGACATCTTCGATCGCCAATCGACGCTGGGCCAGGTGGTTCGCCGCGCCTTCAATGCGCGGCTCATGTTGATGCAGGAGGAAGTCATTACCGAGACGGGCCGCCGAATTCAGGTATCGCTCGATTTCATCCATCATGACGACGCGGCCAAGCCCTCCGACAGCCTGGGCGCGCTGCTGACGCTGCACGACAGTGAATCGATGCGGCAGATCGAAAATGAGCTGGAAGTATCCCGGCGCCTGGCCGACCTG
This sequence comes from uncultured Acidobacteriota bacterium, assembly GCA_963823295.1. Taxonomy (GTDB): domain Bacteria; phylum Acidobacteriota; class Terriglobia; order Terriglobales; family Acidobacteriaceae; genus JAKAAZ01. Next base: position 193,550 of record CAWGLF010000008.1, on the reverse strand, counting down.
GGGCGGCTGACCTCCGGGGTGGGCCATGAGGTGAAAAACCCCATCAATGCCATCGTGGTCCATCTCGAGTTGCTGCGCGATAAGCTGACCCGGCGCGACAGCAGCGCAGAACGCCACGTGGATGTCATTCAGAACGAAATCCGCCGCCTCGACAGAGTCGTTCAAACTTTGATCGACTTCTCCCGTCCCGTGGAGCTGGATTTGGGCGTGCACGACCTGCGCTCAATCGTCAGTTCCGTTCTAACCCTCGCCGAGCCCGACCTGGAACAGCGGTCCGTGTACGTCCGCAGCACCATGCCGACGGTGCCGGTCTATGTCCGGGTAGACGCGGACATGATCCAGCAGGCATTGCTGAACGTGCTGCTGAATGGGGCCCAGGCCATGGCCGAAGGTGGCGAGCTGTATGTAGAATTGCGGCAGAACGCGCACGAGGCCAGCTTGCGCATCCGTGACCAGGGTTGCGGCATCCCCCATGAAATTTTGGGCCGCATCTTCAATCTTTACTTCACCACCAAACGGGACGGCACCGGAATCGGCTTGGCCATGACGTATCGAATACTGCAACTCCATAATGGCTCGGTTCAAGTAGAATCTCAGATGGATGTAGGAACGCAATTTACCCTCAGGCTTCCAATCTTCGCCGCGGCGGAGCCAAGGACAAGTTTAAAGACAAGTGCTGGGTAGTATGCTCGTCGATCGATTGCACGTTGACGTAAAAAGGTCATAAAGAAAGTTGCAAGAGGCCGAATGCGGTATTGGCGCCTGTTTTCTGTTTCACTTCTGCTGAGTTTCACAATCACCGGCTGTCATCGCCGTCGGGTGCGCGCGCTGCCGCCGGCGCAGGCTCAACCGCCGATCGTCACCACCATGCCGCCGGTGCCCCCGCTGACATTTCCGAATGTGGAGTTACCGAAGCCGAAACCAGCGATTCCTGTTACCCAGCCGGCTCCCTCTCCTCCGCCGCAGAAAAAACAGGTTGAGCGAGTCCAGCGTCATCGCACGAAACATAAAGGGACGCCCGAGAATACGGTCGCTGGATCGTCATCTGCTCCAGGCCGGGTGAATTCCACGGAGACAGAAGAGGGAGACTCGACGGCGGAAGCTGCACATCCCCCGTCGGGAACAACGCCTCCCGGTGCACAGGATACTTCGGGCGCAAAGCACGCTGCACCGACCACAGGCGCCGCCGTGTTGGGAAAGCTGTCCGCCGACGACGCCACTACCAATCCACGCGACAATGCGCAGACGCAGACGCTGATCCAGCGCACGGAAGACCAGCTGAAAAAGATTCCGACCTCTCAGCAGGCCAAGCATAAAGAGGCGGTTGCGCAGGTATCTTCTTTTCTTGCGCAAGCCAAACAGGCCTGGGCGATGAATGACTTGGTGGGCGCGCAAACCCTGGCGAACAAGGCGAAGATCCTGCTCGATGAGATGCTGAACAACTCTTTGCCCGTGCCATAGAAATCAGCCACACCGGATCGTTGTCTAAGGCAATTCTCTTAATGATTTAGGGATACTGGCGAATCTAGCGCTCGCCCCACTTCAGCTTCGCCCGCAGCACATCGAAGAAGCTGTTTTCGCTCATCCGTACCAGGCGAATCGTGTATTGCGAACGGCAGCAGTAGAGCTCATCATCCAGCCGCAATTCGATCGCTTCCTGTCCATCCACGGTCAGATAAGCCTGTTCCGGCACACCCTCAACGGTCAATGCGATCTCCGCATCTCCGCGAACAACCAGCGGCCGGATTGTCAATTGGTGCGGACATACAGCGGTGATGATCATGCCGTCGATATCGGGCGCCAGAATGGGACCGTTGGCGGCCAGGTTGTAGGCAGTCGAGCCGGTTGGAGTGGCGACGATCACCCCGTCAGCGCGAAACTGAGCGACCGTGCTTCCTGCCATACGCACCAGAATGTTGACCATGCGCGCAATGGTTCCCTTGGTGATGACGACATCATTGAGAGCTTCAAATTCGCGGTAAACCAGGCCGTCCCGCCGGACCTCCGCGTGCAGCATCGACCGTTCATCCATATTGCAGCCGTTGTTACACCAGGCTTCGAGCGTGGGATAGAGCTCAGCCAGAGGCACTTCCGCAAGGAACCCCAACGAGCCCAGATTGACGCTGAGGATCGGCGTGCGGGAACGCGCGAACGCCCGCGCAGCGGCCAGCAAAGTACCGTCTCCGCCGAGCACAATGACCAGCTCCGGCTGACGCTCATGCATCTTATGCCGAGGTACGATTTCTCCAGATCCGATATAGCTCGCGCTGATGGGGTCCAGAATTGGTTCGAAGCCGCCCCGCTTCAGCCATGCCGCTAATTCCGGCAGTATCGTCGCCAGTTCCGGCTTTTGCGGTTTGGAGATGATTGCAATCCGTCGCATGCGTATTCCTCAAAACCGAGCGTACAACAAAAACTCCCGATTCCCTTCTCCACCTGCAATCGGAGAATCCATCACGTCCGTCTTCCGCGCGCCGCAGGCACATACCGTTTGCCTGACCCGATCGATAGCGGATTGATGCGCGGCTTCGCTTTTGACCACGCCATGCTTGCCCACGAACTCTCTGCCAGCCTCGTACTGAGGCTTTACCAGGATGATGGCTTCGCGCGCGGTGGCCGCGGCCGCTTCAGAAATTTCCACTGCCATCGAGAATGCCGCGGCAATCACGGCAGGCAGCACCAGGGAAGCCGCGATGAATGAAACGTCCATGGCAAAAAAGCTGATTCCCGCGGGCAGCATCGACGCCGTCAGGTAACGCGCGTTGCTGTGTTCGATCAGCAGCAGTCTGGGATCTGCCTGAAGCGATTCCGCCAGCTGGCCGTGCCCGCTGTCAATCCCGATGACGCGCGCCGCACCGCGCTGCAGCATGCAGTCAGTGAATCCGCCGGTGGAGATACCGACGTCCAGGCAAATCCGCTCGGAGAGGTCAATTTTCCAACGATCGAGTGCGGCGGCCAGCTTGAGACCACCACGGCTTACGAATGGGAGATCTTTACCGTGAAGCTCGATGAGCTGATGAGATGCTACGAGAAAGCCCGGCCTGATGATAGCCACGCCGTCGACACAGACTTGCCCAGCGGCAATGCGTTCCTGTGCGCGGGTGCGCGTAGCGGCGAGACCGCGTTCCACCAGCACTTTGTCCAGGCGAAGCTTCACTCCGACCATCTCGTGCGCTGACCGATCAAGGTGCGGTTACACGAACCTGAATGCCATTTCCCGTCAGTGCCAGATTCTGGTAGATCGAATCGGTATCGGTCCGAATGATCGTCAGGATGTTTGTGTCAGGCGAGACGACATAGACCTTCCCGAGCGGAGTGCCGGTGGTCGCCGCAATCGAGATTGGATGGATAGTGCAGAGCACGTTTGGATTGCTGGGGCTGCACGGCTCCTGCGGCAGTGTGACCGTTTTTGTAACTGTGTTGGTGATCAGGCTGACAACGCTCACGGTTCCGTCGCCCCGGTTGGCGACATAAGCCCGGGTGCCATCCTGCAGAATCGAGACCGAAGATGGCTCTGAGCCTACCGGCACGGTGGCGATAATCTTCCCGAAGTTCGCCGTGTCGTGACCGAAGGAATCCTCGCTGATGTTAATTAGTGTGAGCGTGTTTGAGAGCGAGTTGACCACAGCCAGAATCGATCCATTGTTGTAAATGTCCGCCCAGACCGGTCCCTGCCCAACCGCAATGGTCCCGTTCGTTAAATTTGGATTTTGGTCGATCTGATTTTGCTGGCTATCGATCACTGTAACGGTACCGCTGCCCTGGTTCAGGATGAACGTGCGCCGGTCATCGGAACTCATCACGCCATAGACAGGACAGACGCCGAGCGGCAAGGTGGACGAGATGGTGTTGGTTGAGGTTTCGATCCCGGTCGCTATTCCATTCGAGCCGGATGTTGGACACCCGCCTGTATTTGCTCCCTGGCTGATGACGTAAATTCTCTGCGTCGAGTAGTTCCCCACCAGGTTGACCGGGTTCTGCGGCACTGTCGGCGCTGCCGGATCGGTAATGGGGATCTCAAGAAATGCGCTCAGCGAGCTCCCGTTGAGAATACCGCTCAATACCTCGACGGAACTCCGGCCGGGCTGCGAAACATAAAGGTAATTGTTGCTGACGAGCAGGGTATTCGGATCGGCATTGGGGAGCAGGGTGCTGGTGGCGACGTTGTTGTTCTCCAGAGGAGAGCTGGGACTGCTGGACGCGAGAAAAGAATTGATGGTGCCATCGGCATTCACCAGGTAAGCAGTCGCGCCGTTGCTGCTCAACTGCAGCCAGCGCGGACCGCCAGTCCCTACATTCACCCGCGCTGTCAGCGAGTCTCCGGAAAAATCCACCAGCGATGCGAGCCCGGGAACCACGTTCTGAACATTGTTATTAGCGCAGACCTGATCGATCTGGACAATCGCAGAGGGTGGAACAGTCGAGTTGCTGCCGCAGGAGAGAACGACCGCGTATTTTTGCGGCTGCGGCGCCGGCTGGACCGGAGGGATACTCGTGACTACCGGTCTATAGATATTTCCGCAGCCCAATAAAGAGGCGAATGCAAGGACCGATCCAGCTGCTACCCATGGGCGTTTAGGCCCAAAAACTGACAACACTCGTGAATACCCCATAATTCCCAACAGTCACTTTGAAGCTATCGCTGATTGTAAATCAGCGCCATGGCTTCGCGCTGGCAGCCGACCTGTGTTTCGCCACATATCTCCATGCAATTTGAATTTGGTGCACTAAAGATGCAGGCGCCACAACGTGTAGGCGATCATCTCGTGGGCATAACGGCGGGCAATCTCCAGCTCATCCACCGATTTGCCGGTCTCACGCGGAGAAAGCAGGACATGCAGACCCTGTGCCTGGCACATCTGCCGGACGCGAAATAGATGAGTTCCATCGCTGACCGCCAGGATGGTTTGCAGATGATTCTCGCGGGCGATTGCCGCCAGCCTGGCGACGGATTGCTGCGTGTCGCTGCTGTTGGTCTCGGCGATGATCGCGTCATCGGGAACGCCGTGGGCCAGCAGAAAATCCCGGCCCACACCGCCTTCACTCTGTTGCGGGCCGCTGCCGCCGCCCAGTGTGATAATGACAGGCGCAAGGCCGCGCTGATAAAGATCCAGCGCATGTTCAAGACGGGAGTTAAATACCGGTGAGGGACGCCCGTTGTACTCCGCGGCACCGAAGACTGCAATCGCATCGGCGTGACCGGCCTGATCGATTCCAGCCGAGTGGCGAATCTGAAGAAACAGCCACCAGAACCAGACAAATACCACAATCAATGCGGCGAAAAACAGGCTCAGGATGATCACGCGGGCATTGCGGCGAACGATTTCACTTCCTCCGGCATTCGTTTCTATTTGGCCTTGGTCATCGACTGGCGGCGTGTGCATCGCAGCTCCGTCACTGAAGCGCGAGTGCGATCTCATGGGTGGGAATCGCACCCTCGCGCAGGACTTGCCACATTCCTGGCGCGGAAAGATCGACGATCGTGGTTGGGAGACTTCGGGCAGTCGGACCGCCGTCGACAATTAACGGAATGCGGTCCCCAAGCTGGTCTCGAACGCCGACCGCATACGTGCACTCCGGCGCGCCCATTACGTTGGCGGAGGTCGCGGTAACCGGCAAACCCAGCAGCCGCACCACAGCTCGCGGAATTGCGGCATCCGGCACGCGCAGCGCGACATTGCCGGTGTTAGCGGTAACCCGCAAGGGCAGCCGTGTTCCGGCGCGGGCGATAATCGTCAGCGGACCCGGCCAGAAGCGCTCCGTCAGGCGATCGAACCGCGAATCCAGATTGCGGGCAATCTCATATGCATGGGAGGCATCGGCCAGAAGCAGGGAAAGCGGCTTGTGCCGCATGCGCGTTTTTATCACGTAGATCTGATCGACGGCGCGCAGGTTTACCGGATCGACGGCTAGTCCATAAAAGGTATCCGTGGGCAGCGCAACAACACTGCCATTTTGCAGGCAGCGTCCGATATATTCGATTTTGTCCGGCTCGGGCTCGTCCGGGTTCACCCGCAGTAGTTCCGCTGACAAATGAATCTCTCCAAGGGCAGCAGTTAAGCTCTGACTAGAAGTTGAACGAAAGCAGACGCGCTTTCGAACTTGAACCATCATACCCGTTCGCCGAAGAACGCAGAACGGCAATCGATTTGCCGTTCTCTTTTGACCCTCGATCAGCGCGCTGGGTTCGATTTTGAATCGGGTGTATGAATGTGCTCCGGCCGGAAACCAAGGCCGACCATACGGGCCGGAATGCGACGCAACCGGGGAAACCGGCGAAGCATTCTGAGCGGCAGGGGCAGCCGCGCGGCCTGGGTTTGCCGCCCCAGCGCGGGTCCGAGGAAGCGCTTATGAAGAAACACCTGCAGACCCTGCGTCATTCGCGTTGGAAACGTGCGGCGGCGTTGAATCCGGCGCAACTGTCCGTCGCTGACTGCGCCGCGCAACAAAGGCGACCACAGAATATTGGCTGCGGCGACGGCATCCTGAATGGCAAGATTTATGCCGACACCTCCGACCGGGGACATGGCATGGGCGGAATCCCCGATGCACAAAAGCCCCGGCTTCGACCAAAGTTGCAGGCGATCGACTGCCACCGTCAACAATTTGACCTCATTCCAGTCCGTGATTTCTTGTGTGCGCTCGCCCAGGAAGGGAGCTACCTCTGCAAGGTCCTGCCGGAATGACGCCAGCCCTCTTTCCTGAAGCGCGTCGAATGTTCCCTTGGGAATCACATACGCGCATTGCCAGTAATCGCCGCGATTCAGGGTGATCAGAACTCTTCCCGCCTGAAAACGGCCAAGCGCCTGCACCGGATCGGATGGCTGCCTTCTCATTCGCATCCACAGCACGTCGATGGGAGCACCAAGATCGATGACCTTAAATCCAGCTTTTTCGCGGACGGTGGAATGGCGGCCGTCCGCGCCGACGGTCAGGAGAGCGCGTATCTCAATCTCTCCGTCGGGCGTTCTGGCACGCACGCCGGTCACACGGCCATTTCCTTCTAATAGATCAACTGCCTCCGCTTCCATATGCAAATGGAACTGGGGGTATTGCCTTCCTTTTTCCACCAGAAAATTCAGGAAATCCCATTGGGGCATGAAGGCGATGAATTTGCAACGCGTTGGAAGATGCGAAAAATCGCCAACCGTTACCGGGAAGCCGTAAATTTCGCCGCCTATCTGACGCACCTCCTGATGCGGACGGCACAAAAACTCTTCCAGAAGGCCAAGCTCGTACATCAGTTCAAGCGTTGAAGCATGAATCGTATCTCCGCGAAAATCACGCAGGAAATCCTTATGCTTTTCCAGCACAACCACCTCTACCCCTGCGCGAGCCAGCAGAAAACCCAGCATCATCCCCGCCGGGCCGCCGCCGACAATACAGCAGCCGGTGTTGATTGCATTTACAGAATTTCCTTGATCCATCGCCGACCTTTCTCCGTGCAATTCCGTTGCATCGATCTTCAAGGAAATCTCCTGCCGAGTACAGCGTAAAATCGCGGTGTATGTTGCGCCCGCTAGCCGCCGAGTCCGCCGAAAACATTCGCAGCCGCCAGAATCCACGGCTTAAGGACCTGCGCCAGCGGCTGCTGCGCTCCGGGTACGCCAACGATGGCCTGATTGCTATTGAAGGCGAAAACCTGCTGCAGGAAGCGACGCGCAGTGGTCTGCGGATCAACACGCTGTTTCTCCGCGAAGATCAGGCCAAACAGAAATACTGGCCTGTGTTAGGAAATCCGCCCACCTTCATCGTCGCCGTCGATGCTTTCAACCACGCCTGTGCCACGGAAGCTCCGCAGGGCGTGGCGGCATTGATCGAAGCGCCGCAGTGGTCCTTCGATCGATTGTTACGAGCGGAAGATCCGCTGTTGGTCATTCTGGCGGGACTTCAGGATCCCGGTAACGTTGGCACGATCATTCGCACAGCGGAGGCTTTTGGGGCAGCCGGCGTTCTGCTTACACCTGGAAGCGTTCATCCCTGGAACCAGAAAGTTCTTCGCGCTTCCGCCGGCTCCAGCTTCCGGCTACCTGTGATCGCACTCGAAGACATCGGGCTGCTCCGAAGTTTGCAACAGCAGCAGATTCCGCTCTACGCCTGTGCCGCCGAGACTGGCGATTCGATCGTTGATATGGACGTTCGCGGGCCGCTTGCATTCGTCATCGGCAATGAAGGCGCGGGCATTCCCGATGATGTCCTCCAGTTCTGTTCGAGCGCGATTCACATTCCATGCTCCGGGCCAGTCGAATCTCTGAACGCAGCCGTGGCCGCGTCGATCCTGCTCTATGAAGCATCGCGGCAACGGACCCAGGCATCTACGGCAACAAAGCTATGAGCCTTTTCGACACAGCACCAGGCGACCCCGGCTACGGGAAAGCTCCCACCGATCTTCGGCAACAGCCGCTGGCCGAGCGAATGCGTCCACGCACACTCGATGAATTCGTTGGTCAGCAACACCTGCTGGGGCCCGGAAAGGCGCTGCGGGCACAGTTGGAGGGAGACGAAACCAATTCGATGATCCTGTGGGGTCCGCCCGGTGTCGGCAAAACAACGCTGGCGAAAATTATCGCCCACACCACGAGAGCCACGTTCATTGAGTTTTCCGCGGTGGTCAGCGGCATTAAAGAGATTAAGCAGGTGATGAGTGAGGCCGACCGCGCCGCTGCCTCTGGGATGCGGACGATCCTGTTCATCGATGAAATTCACCGCTTCAATCGCAGTCAGCAGGATGCTTTTCTTCCCTACGTCGAACGCGGCTCGATTCGGCTCATCGGCGCGACGACAGAAAATCCTTCCTTCGAATTGAATGCCGCGCTGCTCTCCCGCTGCCGTGTCTATGTACTCGAAGCGCTGAGTGATGAGCAGATCGTTCAGCTGTTGCGCATTGCGCTCTCGGACAACGAGCGGGGCCTGGGTGCGCTCGGCGTGACTGCCGAGGAGGACGCGCTGAACGTAATTGCCGGCTACGCCAACGGGGATGTGCGACGCGCTTATAACGTCCTCGAAGCTGCAGCGCGGCTGGCGGCGAGTCTCGGTCAGACGCAGCTCGACGGCAAATTGATCGCCGACGCGGTACAGCAAAAGACGCTGCTCTACGACAAAAGCGGCGAGGAACATTACAACCTGATCTCGGCGCTGCATAAATCGATCCGCAACAGCGATGCCGATGCGGCGCTCTACTGGCTGGCGCGCATGCTGCGCTCGGGAGAAGACCCGATGTATCTGGCGCGTCGCATGGTGCGAATGGCGTCGGAAGATATCGGCATGGCCTCACCGGAAGCGCTGAATCTTACCCTTTCCGCGCGCGACGCGATGGATTTTCTCGGCTCGCCCGAAGGCGATCTGGCGCTGGCCCAGGCCGCCGTGTATCTCGCGCTTGCGCCCAAGTCGAATGCTCTCTATTCGGCATTCGGTGCGGTCAATCGCGATGTGGAGGAGACCCGCGCCGAGCCGGTTCCTTTGCATTTGCGCAACGCACCGACACGATTGATGGAGTCGCTGGATTACGGCAAGGGTTATCGATATGCCCACGACGAGGAAGGCGCAGTGTCTGATATGGAATGTCTGCCGCCGGGGTTAATTGGCCAGCGATATTATCATCCGACGGATCGTGGCCGGGAGAAGCTGCTGCAACAGCGCATGGAAGAGATCGCACGGTTGCGGAAGACCAACCGCAAATAATAATGGAAGCCTGCGTCATTGAAGTCCGCGGAATCGGATGTCACTTACTCCTTCTGCTTATCCTCGCTTTTGTTTTGTGCCGGTCAGTAACCGGAGGCAATTCGGCGGAATATCCGGGCCGGTAGCGAAGTTTGACGTTTGGGCGCGATACTCGGATGCGGATTTTGTGAAAAGACCCGTCTTTGCGGAAATTGTTTGGGACATAAGTGAGGAGGTAACCTTCGCGCGAATCTTTCAAAGCCACACGCATTTCCGATGTGAGGCCGTTGTTGTTGTAGAAAGCCCTTCCACCCGTCTGTTCGGCCATTTCCCGCATCGTATCAATGTTAGATCCCGGGTTCATCGACAATCCGCGCGCGTCAACCGGGTAGAGCCGCAGGCCAGCGGAGCTCAATGCGCGCGTGGTTTCTTCCATCTGATCGTAAAATGAATCTCCGTCAAGTTCGCCGTGCCTCCCTGAAAGCCTGAGCGGGAAGGCAGCCGACACCCACAGCAGATCCTTTTGTCCGGGGATGTGCTTCGCCAGGCCCGCAATCACGGTCAGCGTTTGTAAGGTTTGCAAAATCCGGTTTCGCTGGTAAAAAAGCGTCTCGCTGCTGGAGCCTCCGTCTTCCAAATGTGTCAGATTTAAAAAAGTTGGCGGATTCGGATGGGAAGACTCGGCTGAAAACGGGCCGGGAATAGCCGATGCGCCGCCCTGCGGTTGGCCGGTGGAAAACCGGCGCAGAGCGGCACGAAGCTCCGTGGGGTTCGAGGAGAAATCGTGCAAAAGGTAGAGATGATCGCCCAGAACAAAGATCGCGATCCGCTGTCCCGCCGGAAAATAATCGAGAAGGTGCTCCACCGCTCGTCGCGCATATATCTGGTCGCTCCACGAGGTATTGAGAGCGTCCAGCAGGATGATTGAATAGTGAAGATAGTTTCGGGCAACAGGAAGTTGCCCGGGCGAGGATGTGCCTGCATTCGCTGAGTTTTCCGCCGAGGAAGGTACCATCGCTTCAAAGCTGGCTATTTTTTGTGGCTTGCCATTATCAAAGACTCGAAGCTCAGAAGGGCATAGGTCTTCCACCGGGGAACCGTTAGAGTCGGTTGCTACGACGGTAACAGCCACAATCCGCGTTGAAGCGTGAAACGTGGGCACGGATTGGTCAGATGATGTCTGCGCGTAGGCAGCGCTAAACGTGATCAGCAGAGCAATTGCGTATAATCTCGTCGCCAAATCCCTCCGATTCGAGAACAATTTGTCCAACCCCAGATCTCATGACATAACCACCATGCTGCCTCAATAACTCTGCACCTGCTGCAGCGGGTCAAGAACTATTCCCGGTGTCACCCCCTCAGGCAGCAGCTAAGTGCGCACAGCGTCCTTTGCCTTCGGCGAATCAGACAGAAAATAGGCCTCCGCTGCACGCACTAGAGTCGAGTGATCGATCTGCAATTTTTTGCCTTCGTATTTGGCGGCCCAACGAATTTGGTTGACAATGTCCCTGGGATAGCAGGGGCGCAGCAATGTTGAGTGGCTACGAATGATATCTACCAATTCATTAAAAATATCTATGTCGCATTCAATGCCATATTCGCCGGCAACTCGGGAAAAAATTTCGCAGAACTGGCTATCCGAAACCTCCCCGATTTTGATCTTCGTGTGAATTCGTCGCAAAGCCGCATCGTCCAGCAACTGAGAAGGATCCAGGTTGGTCGAAAATACCACCAGTATTTCAAAGGGGATTTCAATTGTTTTTCCCCCGGCGAGAGTGAGAAAGTCGATTCTGCGATCCAGCGGGACAACCCAGCGGTTCAGGAGCGCTTCCGGTGGCAGTCGCTGCCGCCCGAAATCGTCAATGATCAGGACCCCGTTATTAGCTTTCATTTGTACCGGACCGGCATAGAATTTCGTGGCCGGATTGAATTGCAGATTCAGCATTTCCACCGTCAGTTCTCCGCCGACGAGAACTGCAGGACGATGGCAGAGCACCCAACGCCCATCGCTATTCCACGGTGCAGGTTCTGCGGCGGCCTGGTGAATCGCAGGATCATAGACAGTAATGATTTGACCGTCGGCTTCCACCGCGAAGGGTATCCATGCCTCGTCCTGGGCGAGCACGCGCGACAACGTTTCGGCAATGACGGTCTTTCCTACTCCAGTTGGCCCATACAGAAAAATGGAGGTGCCCGAGTTGAGTGCTATTCCGAGCCGCGACAGAATGGTGCTGTCCAGCACCAGGTGAGCAAAGGCACGTTCGATGTCAGGCGGGTGCACTTCAACATTGCGGACACTCTGCTGGCGAACCTGTTTCACATAGCTTTCAAGAGATACCGGCGCAGCCCCTGCATACTGGCTCTGCGACAACAACTCCAATGCCCGCGATCTCCCCTGAGAACTGATGGCGATATCGGGAATATTGTTGGTCATTCCGGTGATTTCGCAGAACTGCTGGGATCGCATCCTGCGAAGCAGTTCATCGACTATGTTGGTGCTTAGCCGGATGCGACTGGACAATTCGATGAGCGACAAGGGTCCAAACAGGTAGAGAATCTTCAGCGATAAATCTTCAAGAATTCCCCTGTGCACGCCGACCTCGGAGATCGTTTCCGGTTTCCGTAGCGGTTCTGCTCATCTCGCCTGCCGGTGAATCGTCCACTTTGTGTCTCCCTCAAAACCGATTCTGGCCCGGTGACATGTTAGCAGTTCACAATCCAGGCGACAGATTTTGCAGGGCAGACGCCGTTCGAATCGAATCGGCCGGATATCCGTTGAATTCGTCGCTGTAAAGCCGGAATGACGATCTGGCCTACGGCTATTTCGCTTTTACCCGTTTCAGTGCGTTCAGGACAATACTCGGCGTCAGCACCTCGGGCAGCAGTGTGGGCTCGCTATCTGCGCTGCCTGCATAGAGCGCATACGTGGGAACGCCGCTGCGTCCCAATTGCGTCAACGCTTCCGTAATCATATCGTCGTGGTTCGTCCAGTCCGCGCGCATGGTGATCACGCCAGTCTTCCTGAATGCTTCTTGAATATCCGGCCGATCGAGCACGACCCGCTCATTTACCTGACAGCTCAGGCACCAGGCAGCGGAAAAATCCACAAACACGGCTTTCCCCAGCGCGCGATTCGCAGCCAGATGTTTCGGACTGAACGGCTGCCATGCAACGTCGCTGCCGAGTGTTTCATGTTTCGTGCCCGCAAATGCCCGAAACTGCCTGGCGACGGAGCTAGGTAAAGCAACCGCAATGATCAGCAGCAGAATTGCAACGATGGTGGCTGGCAACTTCGCCGGCCAATGCCCCAGCACCCAGCCCGCAATCGCCGTGACCAGCATGCCGGCCAGCAGCGCCGCTACCCCGTTGCCGCCGACAACCTGCGCAAACACCCAGACCATCCAGATAACGGCGACGAAAATTGGAATCGAGACAGCCTGCTTCAGATACTCCATCCACGCGCCGGGCCGGGGCAGCAGACGCGTCCAGGCCGGTTGCACCGTGAGCAGCACGTAAGGCGCTGCCAGCCCCAGAGCCAGCAGCGTAAAAACGGCAAAGGTGATCACCGCACTCTGCGAAAGCGCGAAGCCGATCGCCGCGCCCATAAACGGCGCTGTGCAAGGTGTGGCGACGACGGTTGCCAGCACGCCGGTAAAAAAGCTGCCGCTGTAGCCGCCCCGCTGCGTCAGTTCTCCACCGGCGCTGGTGACGGAGAGACCGATCTCAAACTGCCCCGCCAGGCTGAGCCCAAGAAAGAAGAACAGCAGCGCCATCACGGCGACAAAATACGGCGACTGGAACTGGAATCCCCAACCGAGATGGCTGCCTCCGGCGCGCAGCAACAGAAGCGCGGCGACAATAACCCAGAAGGAAACCAGAATTCCAAGCGTGTACATCGCCCCATGAGCGCGCAGCCGCTTGCGTTCCTCACCCGAGGACTGGACCAGCGATAGACCCTTGATGAAGAGCACTGGGAAGACGCACGGCATCAGATTCAAAATCAGACCGCCGAGGAACGCCAGCCCCAGCACGCTCAATAATGAGCGGCCACTTGTGCGGGGCGCGATGGGAGCGGCCGTAACAGCGGACGTGAACTGATAGGCCGTGCCATCCGGCAGTTTGATCAGCCCATGCAATTGCGCCGGAACCCGCTCCAACCCTTGCACCTTCTGAATCGTGATGCGAATCCCGTTTGCCAGCGGTTCCACCTTCTGTGGTGCGGCATTCGCGATGATGTTCTGGTCGAACGGATAAAACTCAGCCGACGCGATACGCTGGCCTGTTTCAAGCGTCACCGCGAATGCCGTCTTCGTCTGCATCACTGAAACCGTCGCGCCGGCGGGCAACGAACGCGGCAAATGCCGCTCCGCTGCGATGAACAGCGGCTCGATTTTTGCATCAAGCGGTCCCGGTTTCGCGGCTACGGAAATCGTATGCTGCAGTTGCGCCTGTCCGGGAATGCATACTCGACTGCAAACCAGAAAATGCAGATGCCCGCGCAGAGTTTCCGTCGTGCCGGGTCTCAGGCTGGCGGCGGCACGCATCGGAACCGGCAACAGTACTTCATTCTCATAGCCGAAATCCATCAATGGGCCGAGCGGCAGCCGTTGCGGCGCGGGAAACTGCAAATCGCCGGCCGTGATGCCCGCAGGAAGCTGCCAATCCACGCGAGGAGGCTGGCCCGCATCTCCGGCGTTGATCCAGTAGATATGCCAGCCTTCTTCCAAAACAAAATGCAGCCCGGCAAGGAAATCATGATTGGGAGCGACGGTGCCGCTTTCCGTCACCAGCTCGACGGTAAGGTGAGTCGAACGGACCGGCTGGGCATAACCATACGCACCAAAGAGAAACAGCAGGCATACAAAAATGCTAAAAATTCCTGACAGAATACAGCGCGACTTGAGGATAGAATTCACAGCTGCTCACGGTTTTCGTCAGACATGCAGTTCAACCTCGACGAGTCGCCTGCCAGAGCCGATGCTCTTTGAACAGGCATCGGTCTGCGACAACATGGATTCCGTTTGCCTCCGCATGTGCAATTGCTTCGGGGTGAACGACGCCCTCTTGCAGCCAGAGATACTTAGCGCCGATCGCGATAGCATCTTCGACGATCGCCGGAACATACTCCGGAGCACGGAATACGTCGACCAGGTCCACCGGGAATGGAATGTCACGCAATGACGGATAGCAGGTCTCGCGCAGCACTTCCTTCAGCACTGGATTGACAGGCACGATACGATAGCCGCTTCGCTGCATCGCGGCCGCTACATGGAAGCTCGGCCGCTCCGGCTTGTTGGAGATGCCAACCACGGCAATCGTCTTTACGTTCTGCAAAATCTCATCGATGATTTCCGGTTCGTTCATTTCGGCTCCAGGTTCACTGATGCACAGGTTTAATCCAAATCCTCCACCGGACCCGCAGGATAGTTCCCTTCCCGCCGCAGCCGCAAAAATCCGCGGATAAACATGTCGAGATCGCCGTTCAGCACGCGATCTACATCTCCCGGTCTCAACCCGTGTCCGCAGGTCCTTCACCATGCGATAGGGCTGCAGGACATAAGAACGAATCTGCGAGCCGAAATTAATCTCCAGCTTGGCGTCTTCAATCTTTTTCGACACCGCGCGCTGCTTCTCGAGTTCGTACTCATAGAGTCGGGAGCGCAGCATCTTCATCGCCTTCTCGCGATTCTTATGCTGCGAGCGTTCATTCTGGCAGGAGACGACAATCCCCGTCGGCAGATGGGTCATGCGCACCGCGGAATCCGTTGTATTGACGTGCTGGCCGCCCTTGCCGCCGGAGCGATACGTATCGATCCGCAACTCTTCCGGCTTGATATCAATCTCAATTGAGTCGTCGATCTCCGGCGAAACAAAGACACTGGCGAAAGAAGTGTGGCGGCGCTTCGCGGAATCATACGGCGAAATCCGCACCAGCCGATGCACGCCGGTCTCGCCGGAAAGCAGCCCATACGCATATTCGCCGGTTATGGTGAAGGTCGCGGACTTGATACCGGCTTCTTCGCCCGCCTGGTAATCGTTTATCTCGGTTTTGAAATGCTGCTGCTCGGCCCAGCGCAGATACATGCGCATCAACATCTCCGCCCAGTCCTGAGACTCCGTACCGCCCGCTCCCGGATGAACTGTAACAATGGCGTTCAGCGGATCTGTTTCCTCCGAAAGCATGGTGCGCGATTCAAGCGCCTCGGAGAATGTCCTGAGTCCCTCGATCTCGCGGACCAGGTCCGTCTCGACCGCTTCGCCTTCGCGGGCCAGCTCGAAATATGCAGCGATATCTTCCCGGCGGCGGCGCAGTTCGGTGTCGTCGGCGAGGAGCGATTCCAGCCGCTTACGCTCTCGCATTAATGGCTGGGACACAGCGGGATTCGCCCAGATCGCGGGGTCCGCTACTTTCTTTTCGATCGAGGCAAGTTCTTTACGCAGGCGTTCCGCGTCAAAGATACTCCTGCAGATCGCGGACTTTTTGCTCTACCGGGTTATAGGCAAATTCTAAGTCAGTAAGCATCGGCGGATCCGTCTTGGAATTGGATTTTCAAGCTCTTCGATAGCGGTTCTGGAACACTCCATCGACGGCAAGAACTATTGCGATTATGGCACAGAGCCACGCAAACAGATCGCCGTGGCGAGTATAGAAGGTTCTCGGCGACAGATAATTGAACCGCACGAATAAAGAAGTCTCTACGTGGCGTGGCGCGCTCCTGACAACTCTGCCGTGGGGGTCAATCACGGCGGTAACGCCGTTGTTGGTGTCGCGCAGCAGCCAGCGATCGTTTTCGATGGCCCGCATTCGCGCCATGTTCAGGTGCTGCCATGGCGCGCTCGTGTCCCCATACCAGCCATCGTCGGAGATATTGACCAGGACATCCGCGCCGAGGTTGACGAATTGACGCACCTCATCGGCAAAGATCGATTCATAGCAGATGAAGGTTCCATAGTGATGGCCATCCGTATCGAATACAACGCGGCGCTTTCCGTGCGTTAGTTGGCCCACCTCTTCGGTCAGCGATCCAGCAAATGAAAGCAGCGCCTTGAAAGGAACATATTCGCCGAACGGAACCAGATGCATCTTGTCGTAGCGGCCGACAAAACTGCCGTCGTCCGCGACGAAAGAAGCTGAGTTATACAAAGCATTCTGCACCTGCCCGGGCACGTGAACCACCGCGATATCGCCGACGATCATGGGCGCACGCGCGTCCTCGGCCAGCGCGGAAATCCAGTGGCGAAAAAGCGGATCGCCGTCCACAAACGGAGCGGGTGATTCTGGCCAGACGATTACATTCAGCGCCGGTTTGGCAGCCGATCGCGGATTGCATTGCGGATAAATTTGCTGCGTGCCTCGCGCAGGCAAACCGGCAAAATATGGATTGCAGACATTCTCGCTCAGCGCGGAAAAGTGCTGCAGGTTCAGGTCGAACATCGCCGCCGTCCAGCTATTTCCGCCGCCTACATCCAGATTGGGCTGCAGCAACACTGCGGTCGCATGCGTCGGTTCTTCCGGCAGATGAATGGTAACTCCCCTCTGCACGGCTGCTACAAACGCGATCGCAATCGCCGCCGGGATCATTCTGGCTCGCCAGCCGCGAAAAAGAAAAAATCCCGCGATGGCGCAATTGACCGCCGCAATTACAAATGAAATTCCATAATTGCCGGTCCACGGCGCCAGCCGGGTCAGCAGGAGATTGTCGATCTGCGAATACCCAAGTTGATTCCATGGAAAGCTGGTAAAACGTGCGCACGCCAACTCCATCGCAACCCACAGGAATGGAATCAACAGCAAGGTCCACGCAGTGCTCCCGGTAGCTCGTTGCGTAACGCTTACGAGAAAGGCGAACAATGCAAAATAAAGCCCGAGATACAAGCAAAACAGAATAAGAATCACGGTCGCCGCAAAGGGAGAAAGATTCCCATAGAGCTGCATTGTGGACTGAATCCAGTAGCAGGTGCCGGCGTACCAGATAATTCCGCAGAAATATCCAAGCAGAGTGTTGCGTCCAACCCGCGACCAGGCAAAGCCGCTTCTCGGTACCAGCAGCCCGATCAGCAGGGGGACCAGCGCAATCCATGCCAGGGCGGCACGCCAATGCGGTAGAGGACCGGCCACGGGAAACGGCAGCACGAGCAGGACGCCGCTTTCCGCGGCCAGTAACCAGCTCAGCTTCTTTCCAGCCCGCATCGAATGCAGTCTAACATCCGCCGGTCGAATACAGCCCCGCTATTTACCTTCCCACACATGCCCCGTCGTTCGCAGTACACTCTTTAAATGAGTTTGGCGTTGAAAATTCTCGACTACATTCTGGTGACGATGTTTGTGGTCGGAACAATCGGCTCCGCTTTCGTGATTGCGATCAGTTTTGCGGAAGACATGCATGAGCTATTCACCAGAAATGAATAAGGCGCTTGCCTCGCTTGCGACCGGGTCAAGCTACCGCTGATGGGAAATTTTGCGCATCGTACGTGTTATCCATCGGTCAGAGCAGCTATCCCAGTTTACGCAGACTTGGGAATCGCGTAAGGTTTGAACAGTGATTGATTCTCTACTTGAGGGCCTGCGCTCGAATCCGATGCTGGACAGGCGGGAGGAACAATTCATTGCTTCTGAAGGAAATCCGTTCCAAGCAGCTGTGGACTGCCGAAGCTGCGATTCCAAGACGGTTGCGGTTGAGGCCAGCCGTGATCTCAGCGCAGGCTGAAAGCGCTTTGAAGTAGCCTCACAAACCATGCCCGAGCAAACCGTCTCCGCCCCAAAATCTGACCGCGTCCGCATCGTAGTCGCATCCACCGTGATGCTGACATTCATCTCCTTCTGGAGCGCCGCGGCGGTTGTCCTGAACGATCTCGCATCTTCCGCGTTTTACGCGGTAGGTATCGCAGAACAGGATTTCGGGAAATCGGCGCCGTGGATCGTGCTCGCCGTCATGCTGTTCTCCTTCGCGGTGCGCGCCATCTATGTCGAAAGCTGTTCGATGTTCACGCGCGGCGGCGTTTACCGCATTGTGAAAGAAGGGCTGGGAGGCACGTTCGCCAAAGTCAGCGTCTCCGCGCTGATGTTCGACTATGTTCTGACCGGGCCGGTATCGGGAGTTTCCGCCGGCCAGTATATCGTCGGCCTGTTAAATGAATTGCTGCGCATTTGCGAGCGGCACGATCTGCTGTCGGGTTGGTTTATGAATGCACAGGGTCACGCTGTGCAGCTGCCGGTCAATGCTACCTCGGCGGCGTTCGCGGTTGTGGTCACGATCTATTACTGGTGGCTGAACGTTAAAGGAATTGAAGAGTCCAGCAAGCGCGCCGTCGATGTGATGAAAATCACTACCCTGATGGTGCTGGCGATGATGGCGTGGGGCATCTTCTCGGTGATCTACAAAGGCGCGCATCTGCCTCCGCCGCCGATCCCCGCCAACCTGACGTTCACGCCCGATTCGTTCGGCTTCCTGAAACATACCAGCCTGATGAAGTACTTCGGCCTGTTCGGAATTCTGACGGCGTTTGGACATACCGTCCTCTGTATGAGCGGCGAGGAAACACTGGCGCAGGTCAATCGCGAAATTGAGCATCCCAAGCTTAAGAACCTGAAACGCGCCGCCATTGTCATCGCCCTCTATAGTCTGATCTTTACCGGCGGCGCTTCTCTGCTTGCCGTCATGCTGATTCCCGATCGCGTCCGGGTCTCGGTCTATGGCAACAATGTCATCGCGGGTATTGCCATGTACCTGGTCGGCCCGTTGGCTCTGCGCGTCGCCTTTCGCATCTTCGTGGTGATCGTCGGATTCCTTATTCTTGCGGGCGCCATCAACACGTCGATCATCGGCTCGACCGGCGTGCTGATGCGCGTGGCCGAGGATGGCGTGCTGCACGACTGGTTTCGCAAGCCGCAGAAGCGTTTCGGCACTCCCACCCGCATCATCAACCTGGTCACAATTCTTCAACTCGCCACTATTATTCTGAGCCGCGGCAACATTATCGTCATCGGCGAAGCGTATGCCTTCGGCGTTATCTGGAGTTTTACCTTTAATGGCCTGGCCATGCTCGTATTGCGCTATCGCTATCATGGCGAACGCGGCTGGAAAGTTCCGATCAACCTTCGTATTGGAAAAACTGAAATACCCATCGGACTTCTGTCCGTTTTTCTTGTTCTTCTCAGCACCGCGGTAGTGAACTTACTTACGAAGGAGATCGCAACCATCAGCGGCATTGTTTTTGCCGCTGCTTTTTATGTCATCTTTACTATCTCGGAGAAGGACAATGCGCGGCGGCACGCTGCAGCCGTCCGCCAGATGAAAGAGCATTTCCAGATGGAAAATGACGACACTGTCAGCCGCGAAGGCCTGCAGATTCGGCCCGGATGCATCGTGGTCACCATGCGCGATCCCAAAGTAGCTACTGCCCTGCGCTGGGCGCTTTCACACAGTTCCGAGGAGAGTCAGGATGTCGTAGTACTGACAGCGCGGCTGATGGGTGCGGGCGGTCCAGACTATATCGATGCATCCCAGCTTGCGTTTACTGAGCATGAACAGATGGTGTTCACTCAGGCGGTAGCAGTGGCCGAAAGCTTTGGCCGACACGTTTCTCTGCTGGTAGTTCCCGCGGGCGACCCTTTTGCAGCGCTGGTACAAACCGCCAATTCATTAGAGGCAGCCACGGTTGTCGCCGGACTTTCAACTAGGATGACGGCCGAGGACCAGGCATTCTATTCCGGACAGGCCTGGGAAGCGCTGCCAGAACCAAAGCGGCAGTTTACCTTCTATGTGGTGATGCCGGATGGATCGCCAAAATCGTTCCATATAGGTCCGCACGCGCCGATTCTGCAGCCGCAGGACGTAGCGCTTGTTCACAAGCTGTGGTTGAATTTCCGCCGTAATCCTTCAATGCAGCATCTGCACCATAGCGACATCGTCACCTATGCGCTTGCCAGGTTGGCCGCGCAATATGATGCCAGCCAGCAGGATATTGTGAACGGCCTGAAACATACAGTGGACAATAACCGGCAAATTCTGGGCAGGCAAGCGGATATGGATGGAGAAGAAATTGAGCCTCGCTCTGTTACAACTCCTTCTGAGCCTGGCAAAGCGCTAGTTCAAAGTACCCGGCACGATAAAAAACCTAACTAAAGGTTCCTGCCCGAAAGTAGCTCCTCAGTTTCCTCCTTTTCAATTTATGAAATATTTGCTGGATAGTATGGGACTTCTGTATTGTTATAGAGTCAGTTCCGCTGCTCAATAAGTTGAGTTTGCGGAAACGATAGGACCTGGCACTGGAAAGGACAATGGAGGAACTGTGGATTTCAATCGACTCGTACAGGAAATTGATTCAGAAATTTCACGGCTGCAGCAAGCTCGTGATCTATTGACCGGTGAATCTGGAAAGCGCGGCCCGGGACGTCCAAAGGCTGCGGCACCGAAGCAGAAGGCCGCTTCATCCACTACGAAGGGAGCCAGGCGGAAGCGCCGTTTGTCTCCGGAAGGTCGGAAACGCATCGCCGATGCTATGCGGAAGCGCTGGGCCGAACGCAAGAAACAGCAATCAGGGAAGTAAGTCGAGACTTACTTCAAAGGAGAGGGGCGGAGCCGCTAACCGCCTCTACTTTCCCGGTTGATTTCCCCGTTTGCCTATAGAAACTTCCTGCGTTACAGCAAGTTCTCTCCTGCGATCCATAGCCGCTGAAGACGAGCAATTCTTATTGGATGCATTCTGGAGCTATCGACCTTACTCCAGTTCTTCAATTTAAGGATCCAAATACGTCCAGCCCTGTTTCATCCTCTCAGTATCCTCCGGGCCCAAGCTATTGGAGCCGGTTGCGCAACCCTGGCCTGCTGCGGCTCAGCACGCACGATTTCCTTGAGCGGAATGCCCGCGTCTACGGCGACCTGGTCCACTACAAGGCCTTTGGCCGGCATGTTTTTCAGTTCAATCATCCGGAGATGGTGCAGGAAGTTTTAATCCGCGATGCCTCTATGCAGAAACGCGGCATTGTCATGCAACGTGCCCAATTCGTGCTCGGAGAGGGGCTGCTGACCAGCGAAGAACCACTCCACATGCGCGAGCGAAGATTGGTGCAACCAGCCTTTCACCGGGAAAGAGTGGCAGCATACGGCGAAACTATGTTGCAGTTTGCCGGCGAAATGACGAACCAGTGGGAAAGTGGCGCAGTCTTCAACATCCATCGTTCCCTGCTCCAACTTACGCTTCGAATTGCCGGAAAGTGTTTTTTCGACAGCAACGTACAATCCGACGTTCAGACCATTTCCGATGCAGTCACCGCTTTCATGGGATTTCTTCCCATCGCTTTTCTGCCATTTCCCGGTCTTATCCTGAAAATGCCATTCGGCTTTATTCGCAGGATCCGCGCATCCCAGAAGAAACTCGATACCTTAATCGATTCTCTGATTACGAGATCGGCGACGCTCCGGCGTCGATCGTGGAGACTTACTCTCCATGCTGCTTGCGAGTCTCGATGAGGAAGGCAGCACCGGCGGAATGACCGACCGGCAGGTTCGCGATGAGTGTCTGACCCTGCTGCTCGCCGGCCATGAAACTACGGCGAATGGGTTGAGTTTCAGCTTCTTCCTGATGGCGCAAAATCCTGAGATGCAGGAACGGGTATTCGCCGAGGCTGCCGAGGCATTTGGCAATCCGCAATCGCTGACCTCCGTCAGTGGCCGGCAAGGAAATGCAGCCGAGGTCTACGAGCGTCTCCCCTATACGCGGCGCGTTGTGGCGGAAGCGCTGCGTGTCTATCCGCCGGTATGGGTCACGGCTCGCACTGCGGCAGTTTCCTATGATTACCGCGGCCTCCACATCCCCGCCGGATCACTTCTACTGGTCCCGCAAATTGCCATCCATCGCGATCCTCGCTTCTATCCCGAGCCGATGCATTTTGATCCGGACCGCTTCCTGCCCGAAGCTGTCGCTACCCGGCCTCGCTATGCCTATTTCCCTTTCGGCGCCGGTTCCCGCATGTGCATCGGGGAAAGTTTCGCCTGGATGGAGATTGTCCTGGTGCTGGCCAGTGTGGTCCGCCACTGGCGCATCACATTTCCAGCAGCGGCTCCTACAGAACTCGCGTTGAGCGCACAGATTTCCCTGCGCCCCCGCGATGGCGTTGTGGTAAAGGCGACCCGGCGGGACAAGCTAGCATGATTGGACAATCGATCGCCGGCGACATGACAGAGTCCCCTTGCCGTCAACCTCGACAATCCTGACCGTAGCGAAATCGGTTACGTAAAGATTCCTATCGATCTTGTCCCCGCGAAATTTCGCAATCTTCACTCATTGATCGACAATTCCATTCTGGCGACGGTTCCGCTTTTCCCCACTGCGTGAAGCCGCGAGTTGCATTCCTCACCGTTCCTCTATAGCCTTGGAGCCTGAGGCGAACATATGGCGAAACATGACGGCACACCGTCTTTATTCCCCATTCTCCCCGACTCACCCGAGCAGTCGGAACTGAAAGGAATTGCCCGCCTGGCCGCCCAGACGGTGGTCGTCGATGAAGGTCACAACATCGAGTTTCGGCCGCTGCCCATTCGCTCGATTCTGAACCACACGAAATCGCGCCGCGGTTTCAGTTTCGCGCGCAGCATCAATCCCTATCGCGGCTGCGAATTCGGCTGCCATTACTGCTACGCCCGGTATACGCACGAATTCATGGAGCTGCGGGAGCCGCATGCCTTTGAGCGGCAGGTGTACATGAAGGAAAATGCAGCCTGGCTCCTGCGGCAGGAGCTGCGCAGCCTCGGCCCGGACGAGGCGATCGCCATCGGCACCGCAACCGATCCTTATCAGCCGATCGAACGCGACGCAAAAATCACGCGCAGCCTGCTCGAGGTCTTCTCGACCCAGCGCGGCCTGCATATTGGCATCGTGACCAAATCCACGCTCGTCGTTCGAGATATCGACCTGCTGCAGCTCATTGCCCAGCACAACAACATCACGGTCAACCTGACCATCACCACGCTCGATACGCATTTAGCGCGCATTCTGGAACCGCGGGCGCCACGGCCCGACCTGCGGCTCAAGACTCTCGATCAACTGCGCCGCGCGGGATTGCGCGCTGGCGTGCTCTGTTGTCCGCTTCTGCCCGGCATCACCGATACCTACGCCGCCATCGACAGTGTGGCGGCCGGGGCGAAGCAGGCAGGGGCATGTTTCTTCCACGGAAATCCCCTCTTCCTGAAGCCCTGCTCCAAACCTGTGTTCGAGGAATTCATAGAAAAAAACTTTCCCGAACTGTTGGCCTCCTATCGCGAACGCTACCAGAACCATGCCTTCGTCGGTCCCGCCTATCGCAAGCGCATCGCGCAGTTGTTGGACGCAATCAAGAAAAAACATGGCTGGATCGGCAGCTCCGGCGACAGGATTACTCGACCGGCGCGCTCGCTCGAAGGAACTCAGTTGAAAATGCCGTATTTGACCGCGAACCCAAATTGCCGATGATGATGCGTAATTTGCCGGAGATCGGTGGGTCAGGCGAGCAGATTACCGGCAGAATATACAGTTCTTGTCCGGATAACGCAGAGATGGCCCCCACGAAGGCGGCCCTCTCGAATATGCGGTTCTCAGTTGAAAATAGCTCCCACGGTGTCGTTTGTCGTCAACGTGATCGGTGCAACTGTTGGGTCCAGCGGCGGTGTCGGCGCGGTTGGGGTGCAGTTGGAGGACCATCCACCGAAGGAGACGCCCGATTCAGCAGGGGCGCGTCAAAGTTGACCGTGGTACCAACCGGATACGTGGCCACGCATACTGACCCGGACGTCAAACCGGGCCGCAATGGAGCACGTCCGGCGTGCCCGTAGCGGAAGGGGCCGTTACCAGCCAACTCGGTGTTATTCAAGCCTTCCTTACAGACGGGGCCGGATACGACGATACCCTGCATATACAGTACGCTATCCGGGGCGACGGCCCGTGGTCCAGCCCTTAGCGGCTGACGACGACTTCTCTGGTATTGTCCTTTGCCAGCAGAAAACGGCAGGAACCCAGCTCCTGCAGCAGACTTTCGATCTGGCGGTTTTGATAATTGCGGAGGACCGGGTGATTGTATGCCTCCTGCGTCTGGATCGTAGTCGCCGTCGAGCACGTGATACCGGCAGAACACTGTCTCGGGTCCGGACGTGCGAGAGTGAAAGAAGGCTAACGTCTGGCCGGTCTCCGCCAGCACAGCCGCCAGTCTTGCAGGATCGCGTCGGCCAGCGGACCGGGAATATAGTCCAGCGCATCCCATAAAAGAACGATGTCAAACTTACGATCGCCGAAA
Organism: uncultured Acidobacteriota bacterium; assembly: GCA_963823295.1. GTDB lineage: Bacteria > Acidobacteriota > Terriglobia > Terriglobales > Acidobacteriaceae > JAKAAZ01. The sequence continues at coordinate 168,622 of CAWGLF010000008.1, read as the reverse complement.
TCCATATGCCGCCGCAGAAATCCGGCGGTGTCGAAAGTGCTGCGCTTCACCGTCTTTCGCCGGCACTGATCCATTCCGGCTTGACCGCCTCTTCCACCAGATCGGCCATGTACACGCTATGGCCCGAGATTGGTTAAGAAGTTGATGTTGGTCGGCGATGTCGGACCAATATCCAGCACCCGCAATCCGGGTTCCGCCTTCAACCGCGCCAGAATCTTCATCCAGCCGCTGGAATGACGGGGAGGACGAGCAAGAGATGGGGGATATCGTGCCTGGCGACCAGTTTTTCCTTACATCTGTTTGTTGAAACAGGGGAGTCATCCAATCCTCATCTCCTTCTACAGTCGTGTCGCTGCCACCGGATCGGAACGCGATCCGGCCTCGAAGGTGGCGAGTCTTGCTCGCGCCGTCTGCATGTTTGTACTTTGGGTTGCGCTTTTAATGTATATCCTAAATTTAGAATGCAAGCGATTTCTGCAGTCATTTTTATCGAACTTCCGCCTCGGCAGCACCTCTCGGAGATAGGTGCGAGCCAGCCTTGCTGTCCGATCTGTGGGGACCGCCGCTTGAAATCCGCCGTTTCATTGCTGCTCAGTTGCGGTCTGGTATCCATGGCCCCGGCGACGCAGGCGACCCAAATGCACGCCGCTCAAACAGTCCGCGGCGCCAGGCTGGAAGCTGGCGCAATCCAATCCCGCGGAACTGATGCGCCAGGCTTCGCATAACGAACTGGCGAATTCCTATAGCCATCGGCCGTCCTTGCGCTACCGGTTGAGAAAAATCACCGCCAAATCCGACACCACGAAAGAGATTGTCGAAACCCCGACCGGAGCAGTGGCGCGGCTGATTGCGATTGACGGCCGTCCCCTTTCCCCTGCCGCAGGAAAAGCAGGAGATCGAGCGACTGCACGCCGTCGATGCCGATCCCGCGATCGAGGCGCACCGGCGCCGCAATGAAATGCGCGACGCGGAACGCGTCGAGAAATTCATGCGCCTGCTGCCGGACGCATTCCTGTACCGGTCTGCGGGAGCGGTCGAAACCGCGCAGGGCAGGATGATCCGGCTGACCTTTACGCCGAATCCAAAATTCTCCCCGCCGGATTTTGAATCCCGCGTTTTGACTGGAATCCGCGGAGAGGTGTTGATCGATCCTCAGGAGCTGCGTGTCGAACGAATCGACGGCCGCATACCTTCACCAAGTGTCGATTTTGGCTGGGGCATTCTGGGAATGCTTTATCCCGGCGGCACTCTGCTGATCGAGCAGTCGAAAACGCCCGCTTGCGGCTGGCAGATGACACATCTGAGCCTGCATCTGAGAGGCAAAGCGCTGCTTTTTAAAACGCTCCATATCGAAACGGACGAAACCGCGACCGATTATCAAGCCGGTGCCCGCGGAATGGAACTATAAAGATGCGGTCCAGTGGCTACTGCACAAATACCCGGCGCTGGCGGCGAAACGTAAGAGCCGATCGGAACCTGGGTCGCCGTAGCTATCACGCGCCTGCGCTCTCATCGGCTTCCGCCGAATGACCGTGTGCCTGGTTGCCGCGCATGAAATCGCTCGCTGCGGACGGTCAGTTGATCCACCCGGTCCCGCTTCACTTCAAAACCGCGGCCCGGAATCTGCGGAACGGCAATTTCACCCGCCGGCGAAACCTCCACCGCCGGTTCAACAATGTCTTCTTCCAATAGCGGCTGGACGCGGAAACATCGCCGGGCAGAGCTGAAGTTCTGCAGCGAGGACAGCGCGATGTTATGCGCGCGGCCAATGCCGGTCTCCAGCATTCCTCCGCACCAGACCGGAACGCCGCGTTCCGCAGTGACATTGTGGACCCGGATTGCCTCGCTGAATCCGCCGACGCGGCCCAGCTTGATGTTCACGATGCGGCAGGACTCCATCTCGATCGCCGCCAGCGCATCCCGCCGGTTGCGGATCGATTCGTCCAGGCAGATTGATGTTTCCAGTTGGCGCTGCAACAACGAGTGGAAATAAAAATCGTCATGCCACAGAGGCTGCTCGATCATCAGCAGACGAAAATTGTCGAAGGAACGCAGATGCTTCTCGTCCTTCAACCGGTAAGAGGCATTCGCATCGCAGCTCAGCAAGATATCCGGCCAGCGCTTGCGGACTGCTTCAAACAATTCAACATCGCAGCCCGGCTTGCACTTCAGTTTGATGCGCTGATATCCGGCGGCCAGCTCCGTCTCGACGATTTCCAGCAGTTGCCCGACGGACGGCTGAATGCCGAGCGACACGCCGCATGCGATCTTCTTCCGCACGCCGCCCAGCAACTCCGCAAGGGAGATTCCCATCTGCTGGCTCTCCGCATCCCAGACGGCATTTTCCAGTGCCGCCTTTGCCATGCGATTTCCGCGTACCTGCGCCGAGCGCCTTGGGGCACGATCCGGCAGAGTCGATCTCCGCGCGCAGCAATGCGGGAATCAACTCGCCGGTCAACATCAGCCAGGCCGTATCGGTAGACTCCTCACTGAAAGCTCGGATGTTCTCCGGCCGTGCATTCTCCCCAGCCGGTCACGCCTTCGGACTGCACTTCCACCAGAAGAATGCGGCGGTCGGTGGTGCGTCCAAAGCTGGTTTCAAACGGCCGAACCAGAGGCATGCGAATTTCCCGCAAAACGATGCTGTCAATCTTCATTGCGAAATCCTCCTCGAACCTCGAGATGCACATACCGCTATCCGTTCAGCCCAGCTGAGCTCGGCGTTCCCAATAAATAGTCGGAGCTTCCACCGTCGGACAGATTGAAACCGCAGACCAGTCAGCCCATTCGAAAACGCACTAGAAATTGACGCCTGACCTGCAGAAGCAATTCTAATCCCGAAGCCGCAGATGGGCGACCCGCGGCTTCCGCCAGGCCGCGAGCTGGATTTGTAACAGTGACAGTTTCTTTTATTGGATATTCCGGCAGCGGTTCCCGGCGATCAGCGATTCACACGTTTCGACTTCAGCCACCATTCCGCATGCAGCCGGTCGGTCGGCAGCGAACCATGCAGTGGCGATGTGGACGGGCCATAAAAATCCGGCGTGTAGCGGCGGACGATCGCGCCCAGCTTTTCGATGTTGAAATATGCATTTTTCATCTGCAGCGGATCGAAGGTCCATTCCATCAGATCGATCCCGCGGGCCAGCGCATCTTCTCGTTGCGCAAGCTTCAATTGCATGCCGATTCCGCGATTGCGATATTCCGGCGAAACCGCCAGCATGTGCGAATGCAGATAGGGCCGCCCATCCCGCACGCCAGGAATCGCCAGCGCATAACCGGCGAGCTGTTCTCCATCCCAGGCGCCGAAGATCTGGCCGCCTACCGCCCGCGCAACTACGAACATTCTGCGCGGAATAACATCGAGATCCGCGAAATTGCCACACTGACTGTTGCAAATTGACGCAGGCTTCCATTTCTCCGAAGCGTTTCGATCTTCTCGAATGGCGATGGAACCTGTCGGTCAAGTCTGGCATCATGGCACGATCCCTTTCGTTCGCGAGCCTTGGCGCGATTCCACAGCTCTTCCAACTCAGCCGCAGAAATTCCTCGAGCGTCCGGTACGGTCTGCCGACGCGATTCCATCTGCTCGAAACCGTCTGCCGAAATTTTGCATTTGATGCGCGCAGAGCCAGTTCGGCCTGCAATCCCAGTTTGCGGGCCAGATTCACGACGGTAAACAGAACGTCGCCCAGCTCTTCCTGCTTCGCGTCGGATCTTCTCCAGCTGGATTCGTCGGCGATCGCATTCCGCAATTCATCCAATCTCTTCTTCCAGCTTTCGAATACCGGCGCGGCGCTTTCCCAATCGAACCCGACCGACGCCGCTTTGCTGCCCAGCTTGCTGGCCTCCATCAGCGCGGGCAGGTTGCGCGGCACTGCATCCAGCATGGAAGATTCTGCTGGACTCGCCGCGTCTCGGCGCGCTCCGATTTTTTGATCTCCTCCCAGTTCGCCAGCACCTGATCAGCGTTTTCGACACCTGCGCGATCCGCAAATACATGCGGATGCCGGCGAATCAGCTTGGCGTTCAGATTTTCAATCACATCCTGCAGCTCGAAAATATCCAGCCTCGCGCGCCATCTCCGCATAGAACAGCACCTGCAGCAGCAGATCGCCCAGCTCATCCTTTAAGCCGGGCCAGTCTTCGCGCTCAATCGCATCGAGAACTTCGTAGGTCTCTTCCAGCGTGTACCGGCGAATGGAATCGAACGTCTGCTCCCGATCCCAGGGACAGCCGCCGGGCGCGCGCAGGCGCGCCATGATTTCAACTGCGCGGGAAAAAGCCTGTTCCAGCGAGGCACTGCCTGCGATGAACTTCGAGCGGCGCCGTCATGTTCTGCGGCCCCGTGCTGGTGTCGTATCCATGCTCAACATCTTATCGGCATCGCTTGCGGACTGCGTATACTGCGGCTGCATGTCTTCTAGCTTTCCCATTCTGTTTTGGACGGCGCTGGCGGCCGCTATGGTTGCGGGCCTGCTGTTCGGCAGCTTTCTGAATGTCTGCATCGCCCGCCTGCCCGCCCATCAATCGATCGTCACGCCGCGCTCCCGCTGCCGTGTCGTGCGGAACGCAGATTCGCTCGCTTGGACAACATCCCGCTGGCAAGCTGGTTTTGGCTGCGGGGCCGCTGCCGCGCCTGCAAGGCTCGCATTTCCATTCAGTATCCGCTGGTGGAATTCGGCACGGCTCTGCTGTTCGTCGCCTGCGTGCTTCAGACCGGGATCGCATGGCAGACGCTGATCGATGCTGTCGCCTGCTTTTTTCTGCTGGGGCTGGCGGTGATGGATGCGCAAACGATGCTGCTGCCGGACAGCTTTACGCTGACCGGGCTGGCGCTGGCATTTGTTCTGAAAGTCTGCGCGCCGGGACTTGATCGAGCGCGCGCGGCTACGTTGCACTGGAAACGCTCGCGGACGCGGCGATTGCGGCGGCGTTGCTGCTGCTGGTCTGGGCGCTTTATTGGCTGGTGCGCCGCCGCCATGGGGTAGGCATGGGCGATGTGAAGCTGCTCGCGATGATGGCTGCATTCATGGGACTGCCGCTTGCCCTGTTTGCCTATTTTGTGGGCGTGCTGGCGGCCGCATTGTTTGCCATCGTTCTGGTGGCGCGCCGGAAAGCGCGCGGGTTCGATCGCATTCCCTTTGGAAGCTTTCTTGCCGCCGCCGGCATTTTCGCCATCTTCGCCGGAAGACCGTGCTCGCGTGGTACCTGGCGCTGCTTCACTGAGCTAAAAGTTGTGCATGCATTTGTTCGGATGCGCCAGCATCTTCTCCGCCTTCAGCGCGTACTTTCCCTGCGGATTGTTCTTGGCATAGCTCTTGAACATGCGCCATGGCTTCGCCGGTTAGATTCTGTTTGCACATCGCATCCGCAACGCCGATACAGCGCGGTGTCATTCTGCGGATCGTATTGCAGCGCATCCTGATAGCGCAGAAGCGCGCCCCGATAATTTCCATTCTTCATGTAAAGATCCGCGACCTTCAGATCGTCCTCGACACGCCCGTCCTGCGTCTGATCGCGGGTAAAGGAATCGAGCTTCGGATGCGAACCGAGTTTTCCCTGCCCGAGATCCGGCGGCGGCAGGTTGGCGTCGCTGGAGCTGTAACCGCGCGGAAGAAGACCCTGTCTGCGCGTGGTCGATCCTCGTGCGCTGCTGCCGTTATCGCGCCTTGGCCGCGGCCTTGGACTGCGCCTCCGGGAACGGATTGTCCTTCGCCGGCGAAGACTTGCTCTGGACTTGCATTGCCGTTGCCGGTTTGACGCGTTGGACTGCGCTGGACGAGTTGTCCGGCTGCGTCTGGTTCGCGCTGGTTCTGCTGGGCCGCGGCTTTCGCCGCTGCTTCCGACTGCGCCATGGGAAACGCGTTGTTGCCGGAGCCGCCATTTGGCGGAGCGGCCGGCTGCCGACTGCTGCGGCTTCGGCCAGGTCTGATCTGAGTGTTGGGAGCCGACGATCCGCTGCCCGGCATTCTGAGCTGCTCTGCTGGCAGAGCGCTCCCGCGGAACAGAGCGATCCACAGCGATGCGGCAAAAACGAACACGAGGCGACCGAGGTTTTCCGAGAACACCATATCTCCTATTTTGGACGCAATTCGCCCGGATCGGGTAGATCATTTGCAGCCCGGCGCTGGAAAATTCGGCGCTTCCAGGCTGCTATACTCCAGAAGTTCTGCTCCAATCAGTTATGGGTCTTATCATTCGCTCCTCCACAATTCACGCCGCCGGCTGCTACACCACCGCTCCCATTCGCAAAAGGCACGCATGTGGTCGAATACACCGGTCCGATCATCGACAAGGACGAAGCCGATCTTCGCTATGAAGGCAAGCCGATCACCTATCTGTTTGGCATCGGCGACGGTACGCGAGTGATCGATGGACACGGGACGGCGATGTTTATCAATCATTCCTGCGACGCCAACTGCGAAACCGAGGAGATCGACGGGCACGTCTGGATCATTGCGCTCCGCGACATCGCGGCCGGCGAGGAGCTTTGTTATGACTATCGCCTCTACGACGGCGATGAAGAGGATGCTCCCTGCAACTGCGGAGCGAAGACCTGCCGTGGGTCGATGTTTTCCCCGGAAGAATTGAAACGGCGCAAGCGAGCTGGCAGCGAAAAGCAGCGGCCAAATCGACGTCGACGATACAAGCCGGCGAAAAAGACAGCTCAAAGAAAGCAGAACAGCGCGCAAGACGCAAGTGATCGCGAACAAATGCAAGCTTCAAGCGATCTTCACCAGCAAAGCTCGACAAGCACGGTTCAGAAATCATGCCGGCGTTACACACCCGATTCCCACCCGCGCCATCTGCATTGAAGCGACTACAATCGAAATATCTGGCCGATCCAAGATCTGTAACTGCTCTTCGTGAGCTGGAACGACCCTATGGCTTATCAGGTTTTAGCGCGTAAATACCGCCCCCAGCGCTTCTCGGACGTCATCGGACAGGACCATGTCACGCAAACCCTGCTGAACGCGCTTGACGCAGGACCGCATTGCGCACGGCTATATCTTCAGCGGTCATCGCGGCATCGGAAAGACCACGATCGCGCGCATTCTGGCCATGGCGCTGGAGTGCCGCACTCCGCAAGGCACGCCGGAGCGGCCGACGCCGGAGCCTTGCGGAGTTTGCGATGCGTGCGTGGAAATCCGCGCCGGAAATGCGATGGACGTCATCGAAATCGACGCCGCGACGAATCGCGGCATCGATGAGATTCGCGAACTGCGCGAAGGCGCGCGCTACAGCCCGGCCCGCGATCGATACAAAATCTACATCCTCGATGAGGCGCACCAGATCACCGACGCCGCCTTCAATGCGCTGCTGAAGACGCTGGAAGAGCCGCCGGCGCACGTCATTTTCATGATGGCGACCACGCAGCCGGAAGACATTCCGCAGACCATCCGCTCGCGCTGCCAGCACTTCAGTTTTCACGCGGTGCGATTTCAGGAAATCGTCGCGCAATTGCGCAGCATCGCGGAAAAGGAATCTGTCGGCGTGGATGAAGCCGCGCTGTCTCTGCTGGCCGAGGCCGGGGACGGCTCCATGCGCGACGCGCTTTCCATCATGGACCAGGCGATCGCCAGCGCTCCTTTGGTCGATGGAAAACATGCGCTCGATGCCGCGCAGATTCGCTCCTTGATGGGCACCGTTTCCAACCAGGTTTTCGAACACATGATGACAGCCGTCGAGGAGCACAACGCGGCGTCGATGCTGCAGCAGGCGGCGCAACTGCTCGACGCCGGCAACAGCCCGCAGCAGATTGCGCGGCAGATGGTGCGCTTTCTGCGCAACTGCCTGATGGCGCGGCTGGCCGGGACGAAATCGGAACTGCTGCAGGTTTCCGATGAAGAAAGCGCGCGCGCCGGACGAATCGCCGCCATATTTTCCGAAGAAGATTTGACGCGCTTTCTGAATTCCATGCTGCGCACGTTCGACGATCTCGGCTATCGGCAGGAGCAGCGCTTCCATCTTGAACTTGGACTGCTGAAGCTGGTCCACATGCAGCGGCTGCTGCCGTTTGAGGAACTGTTTCGCCAGCTTTCCGGCGGCGCGGGCGCCGGGCGGCGACGCAGGGTCGCCGACCATGCTCTGTCGCTGCTCCGGCGGCAAAGATGACGTCGCCAGCGCCTGTCGCTGCAGAAATCCGCAGTCGCTGTCGCAAGCAACGCGAAAACTGAGTCGGCCGCATCAGGCGCTCATCCGTTGGACGGTATGTTTGGGCGGCCATCGAATGCTGTGCCGCCGCAGCCGGCATCGGGTGCATCGCCGCGTCGCACGCCAAATTCTGCACCGGCGCAGGACATTCGCTGCAGCGCGAGCCGCGGCAGTTTCGTAGCTGCGATTCCAACGCAGTCCGCCTCCGCATCGACGCCGCCATCTGCGGCGGTCGATCCTGCGCTCATATCAGCGGCCGATTTCAACCCCGGAGAAGACACGTCGGAAGCCGCAGTACCTGCAGATTCCGAAATGCTGCGCGTCCCCATCTGTGAGGCCATGGTCCAGGGCGGCCACGAAACGGCTGGTTCCCTGTTTGAAGCGGGAACATGGGAGTGGAATGGGAGTGAACTGCGGATCCGGGTGGGCGCATCCAAAACTCTTTTGGACCTGGTCTACACCACGCACGCGCAGCAGATCGTGCGGGAAAACTTTCGGCGGCTTACCGGTTCCAACCGCGCGGTGAAGGTGGAACCGGGTGAAGCATCCAATACAGATGCGGGAAAAGCGCAGACGAAATCAACTCCGCGCGATCCCGCAAACCCGGAGGCGCGCCCGCAGGACCATCCGCTGATACGCCACGCGCAGGAACTTTTTCGTGCCGAGGTTCGCAGCGTCGTCTCCCTGCGGGATCCGAGCTAACAATTTTGCAGAAAGGATTTCCGATGGACTTTGACAAGCTGAAGGAAATGATGGGACAGGCGCAACAGATGCAGCAGCAGATGGAACAGACCATGGCCCAGACCCAGGTGGAAGGATCGGCGGGTGGGGGCGCCATCACTGTAAAGATGAATGGGCAGAAGCATGTATTGAGCGTGCATGTCGACCCTTCCGCGGCGGCCGTGGGGAGCGGCGAAGGAGACCATGCCAGCGATCTCGAGATGCTGCAGGATCTGATTGCGGCCGCCGTCAATGATGCTTCCCGGCGGGTGGATGAAGCTCTTCAGGGGAAACTATCGGGAATGTTCGGCGGCGCGGATTGGATGCGGATGCTGGGCCGCTGAGTTCGCGTTCCATTGGATTCGGTTGCGCCGCTATCACCTTCTGGATTCTTCGCTGCGCTCAGAATGACAGAACTTATTTTCCATTGCAGTATGCGCGAAATCGCTTTAGAAATTCGAGGAAATTCGTGTCACGTTTTGCAGAACCGCTCCACCAATTGATCGACGAGCTGTCGAAGCTGCCCGGTATCGGAAGAAAATCCGCGCAGCGGCTTTCCTTCCATATTCTTCGCGCCAGCGAGCAGGATGCGTTCGCGCTGGCCGACGCTATCCGCGATCTGAAAGCGCAGCTTCATCTTTGCTCGATCTGCCACAACATCACCGATGTCGATCCATGCCAGTTCTGCTCCAGTCCGACGCGCAATCATGCCATCGTGTGCGTGGTGGAGGAGCCCTCGAATATTGCCGCGATTGAGAAGACCCGGCATTTCAACGGCACGTATCACGTGCTGCATGGAACGCTATCGCCGCTGAATGGGATCGGCCCGGACCAACTCCGCATCGACAGCCTGCAGGAGCGGGTACGCAAAGACGACTTGCAGGAAATTATCCTGGCGACCAATCCGACCGTGGAAGGCGAAGCAACCGCCGGGTATCTTGCGCAATTGCTGCAGGGAAATTCTTTACGCATTACGCGGATCGCAACCGGTATTCCTGCCGGAGCCGATATTGAATATGCCGATGAAGTGACGATGACCCGCGCAATGGAGGGCCGCCGGGAGATGTGACGGGAAGCCGCCGATTTCCGCATTATTGAAATTCGCAATTAGTTGAAGGATTGTGCGGAATAGTTGAAGGATTGTGCGGGCTGGAAAATGGAAGAAGAGCCTTTCGGCTCATTGCGCCGCGGCTGTCGCGATTCATCCGCCACAGAGAAAGTGTTTGCTCGGGGAGACGTGCGAATCCACATCTCAGAGGCGAGTCAGTATCGACCTCAATCGAAGCACGAACTGGAAGACCGTTCACGCCTTCGATGACGAGTGTCGATATAAGGTTGCCGGCTTGCCAGGTTGATGGGGATCGGCTTTCTACGGCTTTCGGGCGCGGCCAGCGTGCTTCCACTGTGGTGGAGATGCCGCCGCGGGGACGGAAGTCTCCGCGCACGATGGCCCATACTGGATTGCATGCCTTCACGACATCTTCCAGCACCTGGTTGGTGATGTTCTCCTGGAAAATTCCCAGCTGGCGGTAGCTGAAGAGATATTCCTTATACGACCGCAGCTCGAGGCACTGCTTGCGAGGCATGTAGCGCAGCGTGATGACGCCGAAATCGGGCAGGCCGGTTTTCGGGCAGACGGAGGTAAATTCCGGGCTATCGATGACGATTTCATAGGCGGGAAACTGGTTCGGCCAGGTTTCGATCGACGGAAATGAAAAATCGAGACCGGACCTGGCATGGTCTTCTGTGTATCGCGGGCGAACTTTATTTTTGGATGGCATACCCTTCGATTGTACGAAAATTGCCACTGCTTCCGCGGATAGATCACGCACAGCATTCCGTTCGACCAGCGTTAAGACGCCTCATCTCTTCTGCGTCGCGCGCATGAATATAACCCATTGGATAACCATGGATTGCATCGTCTGACTGTCTTTCTGTCGTCTTATATACTGATTCTTCTGATCGCTGCCCAAATACGACATGGCTGACCCGTCTTCCCGAGAACCCCGCAAAAATCGCCTTAAAATGGGGATCATTCTCGCCCTCGTAGTTGTGGCCGTGATTCTCGTTCTGCGTTATTCCACCCGCAGCGTGGTGCCGGTGCGCATGGCTACAGCGGAGCGCGGAGAGCTGATCAGCACACGGAGCACCAACGGAAAAGTGGAACCGATCCATAACTTTGCCGCATATAGCCCCAAGCAGGGCACGGTAAAGGCCGTCTATGTGCATGAGGGCGAAAAAGTGGCGGCTGGGCAGTTGCTGATTGCGCTTGACGATGCTCAGGCAAAGTCGGACGCCTCCGGAGCTCTGGCAGCCTTGCGCGGATTCCAGGCGCAATTGGAGGCGCTTCGGCATGGCGGTACGCGTCCGCAGCAGATTACTCTTGCGGGCGATATCGGAAAGGCGAAGGCGGCGCGCGATCAGCAGGCAGCCGCGCTGGCAACTTTGCAAAATCTTCAGAAGCAGGGTGCGGCCTCAGCCAGCGAAGTGGAAGCTGCCCGGAATTCATTGGCCGCGGATGATGCCGGCCTGAAGGTCCTGCAGCAACAGCAGACGCAGAACTACGCTCCCATCGATTTAGAACACGCCGAGGCCAACGTCGCCAATGCGCAGGCAGCATACGATGCGCAGATGGATGTTCTTCGAAGAGAGAATGTGCGCGCTCCTTTTGCCGGGACGGTGTATTCCGTACTGGTGCATGCCAGCGATTTTGTGCAGGCTGGAGACAAGCTGCTGCAGATGGCAAACCTGAAGCAGATTCAGGTTCGCGCGTATTTCGATGAGCCCGAGATCAGGAACCTGACGATCGGCGAGCCGGTAAAGATTGTGTGGGAGGCTGAGCCGCACCGGGTCTGGCATGGCCGCGTCATCCGCACGCCAACCACGATCATCGGTTATGGGACGCGAAATGTGGGAGAAGCATTGATTTCCGTCGATGATGCGGATGAAACCCTGCTGCCGAATACCAATGTCACCATTACGGTCACGCTTCTGGATGTGCCGAACGCTCTGATCGTTCCCCGTGAGGCTTTGCATGCGGATGACACAGGAAATTATGTCTTCCGCGTCATCGATGGGCGGCTGCGGCGTACTCCTGTCAAAGTGGGCAATCTGAACCTTACCCAAGTGCAGATTCTTTCCGGGTTGTCCCAGGGTGATGCGGTTGCGCTCACCGCACCGGATGGTTCCCCGTTGCATAACGGTATGGCCGTGAGCCGCGCTGAATAGCTTTATGGATTGTTGGGTCTCATCACGCTGCCGGCCGCTCGCGTCCGGCCGAAAACCCGGATCAGGCATTCTGGGATGCGTGGTCGTCATTGCGTTGCTGTCGGCGTCGAGCGTCCATGCTCAGCGAGCGAAGCCCCGCATACCGGATGCTCCGCTGCCGGATTCATCGCTGCTGCAGGCACAGCTCGCGCATAACTCGGCATCATTTGCCGATACCAATAACTCTCCCGGAGTTGCAGAACCTGCGGCGGGAGCGGTTTCTCTTTATACCGTCGCCGATCTGGCGTTGCGCAACAGCAAATCAGTCATGATGGGCGAAGCGGATGTGCAGCGGCTGGAGGCAAGCCTGCGCCAGGTCCGCGACTACTACGTCCCCAGCTTTGCCGTCGGATCCGGACTGGGCTACTCTTACGGTTTCCCGCTCGGCACGCCCAACATATTCAATGTCACCTCGACCGGCCTGCTTCTCAGCTTTTCTCAGCGGGACTACATTCGATCCTCTCGGGCGGCGATCCAGGCAGCCACGCTGTCCTTAAAAGACACGCGCCAGCAGGTCATCCTGGACGCAGCCCTGAACTATATCGACCTGAACAAGACGCTGGATCAGATTGCGGCTCTGAAAGCAGCCGTTGCCGATAGCGATCAGTTGCTCTCCATCATGAACGAGCGCCAGCAGGCGGGCTTCGAAACGAATATCCAGATGACGCAGGCGCGGCTGGGGCAGGCCCAGATTCGGCTGCGGCAGATACAGATGGAAGACCATGCCGATGAAATACGGCGGCATCTGTCAGACCTGACGGGACTGGATCCGGCTGCAATTGTTCCGCTGGCTTCTTCGATTCCAGAGGTGCCCGATCTGAACTTCGATATGCTCGCGACCAAAGGCGGGAATGCTCCCGCCGTGCAGGCATCGTTTGCGAGAGCCAAAGCGAGTCTGTACCAATACTGGGGAGACAAACGACAGAATTATCGGCCGACGGTGAACTTTGTCTTTCAATACCAGCTATTTTCCACCTTCAACGGCTATCAGACGTATTATCAAACGCGAACGGAGCTTTCGGCTACAACAATTTTGGTATCGGCATTCAGGCAGTTCTGCCGCTGTTCGATGCAGTGAAACGCAGCAAGGCCGAGGAGTCGCGGGCCGAGGCCACGCGCGAGCGGCGCCAGGCCGAGCTGACAAAGATTCAGAACAGCGAAAGCAATTTCGCCCTATGGCACAGTCTGCGCGAGCTGGAGGCCCAGGAACAGGTTGCGGATTTGCAGCAGCAGCTCTCCCGGGCACTGCTGGCTTCGATGGTGACGCAGATGAATCAGGGGCCGGGAACGGTGAATGGCGCTCCGGTGACTCCGCAGCAGGCCGATCAGCAGCGCATCGATGAGCGCAACAGCTACGTCGATTTGGAAGATGCGCAATTCAATGTGGCCAAAGTGAAATTGAATCTTCTAAACGCCGTGGGAGAGCTGGAAAGCTGGGCCAAACAGAGCAGTCAATAATCCCGGCGATGCGCTGGCTGAATGAGTTTTGCAGCCATGTTCCGGGCCCTGGAACATCGCTTGCGGCACAACTTTGCCGATGCCGCCGGAAGCGCGGAGTGAGTTCCCTCTAACTCTTTGCTATGGAACCTTTTAATGTAACCCGCGAAAGAGAAAATAGTGCTCCGCGAATGGTAAACTGAGTGTGAATCCGATGCCTCTTAAAACTATCTTTCTGAACCCGCCTTCTTTTGAGAATTTCGATGGTGGCGCCAGCTCGCGCTGGCCCGCCACTCGCGAGATTGAATCCTACTGGTACCCGGTATGGCTGGCCTATCCGGCGGGAATGCTGGAAGGTTCCCGCTTGCTCGATGCGCCGCCGCACCATGTGACCGCGCCAGAGACGATCGAAATCTGCAAGCAGTATGAGTTCCTGGTGCTGTTCACCAGCACTCCCGGCTGGCAGGGCGATCAGAAACTGGCCGAAGCGATTAAGGATGCCAATCCATCGATTCGCATTGCCTTCGTCGGGCCGCCGGTGACGACATCGCCGGATCGCGCGCTGAACGAGTGTCCGGTGCTCGATTTTGTCTGCCGCCGCGAGTTCGATTTTTCCGTGGTCGAGTATGCCAATGGCAAGCCGCTCGATGAGATTCTCGGCATCAGCTACCGGAAAAATGGCAGGATCGTGCATAATCCCGATCGGCCCCAGGTGGAAAATCTCGACGCGCTGCCATGGGTGACCGATGTGTACGCGAAGAACATGGACGTGACGAAATACAATGTCCCGTTCCTGCTGCATCCTTTTGTCTCGCTCTACTCGACCCGCGGATGCCCGGCGCAGTGCACCTTCTGCCTGTGGCCGCAGACTCTGAGCGGTCATGCGTGGCGCAAGCGTTCGACCGACGATGTGGCGGCCGAGATGGCGCACGCCAAAGAGCTTTTCCCCCATGTCAAAGAATTCTTTTTCGACGATGACACTTTCAACATCCAGAAGGCGCGCACGGTTGAACTCTGCGCCAAGCTGAAGCCTCTGAAGCTGACGTGGTCCTGCACTTCCCGCGTGACCACCGACCGCGAAACGCTGAAGGCAATGCGCGAGGCGGGATGCCGCCTGCTGATTGTCGGCTATGAATCGGGCGATCCGCAGATTCTGAAAAATATCAAGAAGGGCGCGACGATCGAACGCGCGCGCGACTTTACACGCGACTGCCATGATCTCGGCCTGACCATCCACGGCGATTTTATTCTCGGGCTGCCGGGCGAAACGAAGGCGTCGATCCACAACACCATCAAATTTGCGAAGTCTCTCGACATGGAGACGATCCAGGTTTCGATCGCGCATGCCTATCCCGGCACGGAATTTTACGATTACGCCAAGAACAACGGCTTCATCATCAATAACGGAGCCATGGTCGATGCGGAAGGTCACCAACTGGCGCACGTGGAATACCCCGGGCTGCCGACCGACTACGTGCTCGAAATGGTGCATCGCTTTTACGACGAGTATTACTTCCGTCCCAAGGCGGCATGGCGCGTCATCAGCAAGGCAATTGCAAATCGCGATCTGCCCCGCCTGTATGTCGAGGCCAGGGCCTTTATGAAGCTGCGGGCGCAGCGGAACCGGGCGGTGGCGCAGAGCAAAGTTCTAAAAGCTGAAGCGGCGGCTGCAGAGGCCCAGCAGGTGGGCGCCTGAGCTGCACTTTCAAACGGGAGGTTTGATCCGGAACAGTAGTCAACGGCAATTCCAGCGCAGAACGCGGGGAGTTTTGCTATGACCTTTATGCATTCCACCATGACATTTCGACGCTACATGATCCTGATCGCAGTGATGCTGACCGCATCGCTCGGCGATACATTTCTCAGCATCGGAATGAAACAGGTGGGCCCGGTTTCCGTTCATCACCTTTCCACTCTGCTGGTCTGTTTGCGGGTTCCCTGGATTTCGATCGGAATTCTTCTGCTGACCGCCTTCTTCGCCTGCTACCTGACCGCTCTTTCCTGGGCGGACCTGACGTTTGTGCTTCCCGCCACTTCCTTCGGTTATGTCATCATCGCGCTGCTGTCGAAGTTCTGGCTGCATGAGATCATCGACCCGGCGCGCTGGTTTGGGATTCTGCTGATCACGCTGGGCGTGGGCTTTGTGGCCGGAGGACCGGCCTATACGGAACAACCTGGCCAGCTTTCTTCCGGATTGGACGCGGCTCCGAAGCTCGCCAAGGGGCATTCGGCATGACTCACGGGACCGGCACCGCGGTCTGGCTGATGATTGGCGCGATCGTAGTTCTCGCTACCGCCGGAGATGTGCTGATCGCGAGCGCCATTCGTCAGGTCGGCGACTTCGATCAGATCCGCGCACGGGCGGGGATCGGCGGCGCGATTGCCGTAGTGTTGCGGAATCTGCGCTTCATGGTCGGCGTGGTCTGTATGGCGTTGAGCTTCTTTTCCCTGCTGTTCGCGCTCAGCTGGGCCGATGTCAGCCTGGTCGCTCCGGCTTCTGCAGCCTTGACCTTCGTCACCAACGCATTCGCGGCGAAGTGGATTCTGAAGGAAAATGTAGATCGCCGGCGATGGCTGGCCGCGAGTTGCGTATGTGCCGGAGTATTTTTTCTGGCGCGGTAAGCTGAAGCGCTTGGTGTAAGGATAGAAAACCAGATCCTCGATGCGTCATGCGTCCAATGACTTCGCTCGGATGACAGTTGCTTTTTTTGAGCCATACCATTTCGAAAACTGCTTTAGCCGAACAGGCGCATCCATCCCCGCGAAGACAAATCCGGACGTAGAAACACTTTTGGTTTTCCGGCGGCTTTCGTCAAAGCTTCCGCCGCCCGATATCCGCTGCGCACCGCGCCCTCCATTGTCGAGGGCCATCCCGTAGCAGTCCAATCACCGGCAAGAAAAATCCCCGGCCACTCTGTTTCCGGACCGGGACGATACGCATCCAGACCAGGCGTAACGGAAAATGTTGCGCGCACCTCTTTCACCACCGCTGCCTTCAGCAGTTTTGCTTCCCGTACAGCCGGAAAAAATTCCGCCAGCTCGCGCAAT
This sequence comes from uncultured Acidobacteriota bacterium, assembly GCA_963823295.1. Classification (GTDB taxonomy): domain Bacteria; phylum Acidobacteriota; class Terriglobia; order Terriglobales; family Acidobacteriaceae; genus JAKAAZ01. Next base: position 151,993 of record CAWGLF010000008.1, on the reverse strand, counting down.
GCCAGTTCGATAATTTCCTCGCGGGATTTTCCCACGAGCGACTTCGATGCGCTCACCACCAGTTCGAGATAACTTCTCGGAGCCGCTTGCCCGCGTTTCCGGCTGCAGCAGGGATTTGTTGTACATCCATTGGATGGTGGTGTCGAGCAGAACCGCGTGTTCAAGGCTCGTGATCGGACGATCGAACCAGAGATGAATGCCCGTAATTGGCGAGTGTTCAAAATGCTCCAGCTGCTGTGCCAGCCTGTTCGAGTATCCATTTGGCGTGGGCGGCAGACCGGGCAACAACTTTGTCATCGATTCAAATGGAAGCGCCAGCACCACGGCGTCGGCCTCAATGCTGCCGTCGTCAAGCTGGATCTGCCAGCGGCGGCCTGTCCCGTCCTGCTGAATGGCCGTGACACTCTTGCGCAGAGTGACTGTTCCCCCGTGCGATTCGATGTATTCAAGAGCGTGCCCATACAACTCGCTCAGCGGAATCGTCGGTACACCCATCGATCCGCCTTGTGCCGACTGCATGAAAGCGCTGCGAAACACCATGGCGGCATAATGCACGGAGACACGGTCCAAATCTTCATTCAATGCGCTGACCAGGACAGGTTTCCAGAACCGCTCGATGGCGCGTTTCGTCTGACCGTGCCGGGCCAGCCAGTGCGCGAAATTCTCATCGCTGTCCTGCGGAATGCCGCGGAGAAATGCCATCATCGCCGCGGCTGATGGCGAGCTTATCGGCCACGGAAAGCGCGGACGCGGAAAGAAATGAAACAGAACTGTGAAACGGCGCAGGCAGGAAGCCCGGCTGCAGCACACTTTGTCTTCCGCCCGGCTCCAGAAATGTAATGCGATCGAACCAGCGGATTTTATTTTCAATGCCAAGCTGCCGGTAGAAGCCGATCAGATTGGTGCAGCAGCCAAGAAGAATGTGCTGGCAGTTATCGACAACTTCGCCGGTCCCCGGATGTTGATAGGAAGAGGCGCGGCCGCCAACGTAGGGCCTGCGCTCGATCAGGTGAACGCGATAGCCGGAGTCCGCCAGCGCGCATGCGGCCGACAATCCCGCCAGCCCCCCGCCCACAACCACCACATCGTGAATGCGTTGACCATGCACGGAGTCCATTTCGGGTTGTGGGAAGGTTGTCAGAAGTTAATTTCCTTGCCGAATGCGCAGCCAGAATGCCATCCAGAGTCCGCGCAATAGAATGCCGATTTTTTCCGGCGTGGATACGCGGACTCTCGTCGAAAGCACTTCATAGCGGGCGGCCTCAATCCGTTCCAGCAGGCGCCGGTAAATCCGGACGAGCACCCACAAGGCCGCGCGGCTGTCCGGCGCAATCAGCGGCAGAAGCTGATCCGCAGCCGCGTAATACGTACGCGCCCGATCCGCTTCCATCTTCAGCAGCGCGCGCTCGTCGTCTGTCAATTTTCGAGCGCCGCGAATCGAACGGAGCTGCTCGAGCGTGACATGATGCCGGCGAAGATCGTCGAGCGGCAAATAAATTCTTCCTCGCTCCGCATCCTCGCGCACATCCCGCAAAATATTTGTCAGCTGAAATGCGATGCCGGTCTCCTCGGCCAGTTTCTCCGCGCGCGTCTCCGCGTAACCGAAGATGCGGATGCAGACCAAGCCAACAACGGAGGCGACGAGATAGCAGTACCGATAGAGATCATCGAAGGTCTGGTAAACGGCATCGCCCGCCGATGCTGTCAGGTCCATCATCGTGCCCTGGACAAGCTGATCGAGCAGTTCGGTGGAGATGGCGAAGCGCTGCTGGGTATCCCGGAGTGCAACGAAGACCGCGTGATTCGAAGGCTCGCCGGCAGCTGCGCGATGCCACTGCTGCAGCCATTGTTCCATTTTCTGCCGTCGCTGATCACGGGACAGGCGCTCGTCGTCAGCCAGATCGTCCGCATGCCGCATAAACGCGTAAACAGCGCAGATGGCGGCGCGCTTTGGCTTCGGCAATACGCGAAACGCGTAGTAGAAATTTTTTGCTTCGTGGCGGGCGATCGATTCGCATTCCGCATAAGCCTCTGCCAGAGAAATGCTCACGACGCAGGCCTCGCCGCGAGTTTGCCTGCGAGCGCCCGCAGCAGCAGCCCCGCCTTTCGCGGTTTTGAGATTACCGGCCGCGCACGCAGAACGTCATAATTCTGCCGCTCGATGGCTCGCAGAATCTCCTGGCCGCCGCTGCTGAACAGCGCCAGATCCACCGCAAGCTCGCGGTCCACGCGCTCGATCAGCGGCATTCCCTGCTGAAACAATTGCCGCGCAAATGTCACTTCATATTCCATCAGGGCGCGAAACTCCGGTGAGAAGCGGCGCTCGTGAATCTGCTGCTCGGTCGCGCCAAAGCGCTCCATATCGGCGAGCGGCAGATAGATGCGATTGCGGCGGTCATCCTCGCGCACATCCTGCCAGAAATTGGCGAGCTGCAGCGCGGTGCAGGTAAAGTCGGAAAGGGTGAAAAGCTCCGGCTCGCGATATCCGCACGCGTAGAGCACCAGGTGCCCGACCGGATTGGCCGAATTGCGGCAATAGCCGAAAACATCTTCCATGGTGCGGTAGCGCGTAACCGTCTGGTCCTGGCGAAATGCGACCAGCAGATCCGCAAATGGCTGCCTGGGGATATCGCACACGCGGATCGTCTCCGCCAGCGCGACAAATACCGGATGCCGCGCCTCGCCGCGGTAGCAGGCATCGAGTTCCCTGTTCCAGAAATCGAGCAGCGCCAGCGATTGCGCGGCATCACCCACCTCATCTCCGAGATCGTCGGAAACGCGGCAGTAGGCATAGATGCTGTAAAAATGCGTGCGCAGCCGCTTCGGCAGAAACCATGTGGCGACATGGAAATTTTCGTAATGCGATTCGGCAAGCGTGCGGCACCAGGCCTGCGCTTCAGCGAGACTCGGGGCCCGCTCCGGCATTCGATAGCTTGCCGGCAGCTTGCTCCACGCCGCCGCGAGAAGCGCCTCGGAGGTGGCGCTAATGTACATGCGGAACTCCGCCGGGCAGAATTGCCGTTTTGATATCGCCGGTGCGATGCGTCAGCCGTTCGAATACAGGAACCAGCTCCTCCAACGGAGCGCGGTGGGTAATAAATCTCTCATTGTTAAAACGCCCGCTGGCGATCCATTCGAAGGCGCGGCGGCAGACAGACGGCCGATGGTGAAAGCTGGCCCGCAGCGTGAGACTGTTGTAGTGGATATGGTTGGTATCGAGTTCGACCCGCGTGCCCGCGGCGCAGCCGCCGAAGAAATTTACCACACCGCCTTTGCGCACCATCTTTACCGCCCATTGCCAGGTTTGCGGCAGCGCCGCGGCTTCAATGGCAGCATCCACTCCACGTCCCTGGGGAGTCAGAGCGCGGACTTCGGCGATAACATCGTTGCCGGCCAAAGTCTGGACGACATGTTTCGCGCCGAACGAACGTGCCAGCCTGATCTGCTCCTCGCGTTTCACCACGGCGATGACATCGATGTTCATCAAAGCTGCTAAATGAATAAACATCAGCCCGATGGGGCCGGCACCGATCACGGCAATCTGGTCGCCGGCGCGTACCGCGGTTTCATCCATTCCCTGCAGGACGCATGCCAGCGGTTCCGTCATGGCCGCATGTTCAAGCGCCACATTTTCCGGAACGTGCAGGGTATTTTTCTCGACGATACGCGCGGGAATGCGGACGTACTCGGCATAGGCGCCGTTGTTGAAGAGTAGATCGTCGCAGAGATTTTCCTGCCCGCGCCGACAGAAATAACACACGCCGCAGGGCGCGGAGTTCACCGCAACGACGCGATCGCCGGCCTTGAATTCCGTTACCCCGGCGCCTATTTCGGAGACAATGCCGGCCATTTCATGGCCAAACGGGACAGGAGGCCGCAGCATCTTCGCGTGGTAGCCGCGCCGATATACTTTCAGGTCGGTCCCGCAGGTGAGCGCCGCATGAACACGCACGACGATTTCGCCGGCCCGGGCCCGGGGCACCGGCAGGCGTTCGATTCGCACATCTTCCTTGCCGTACAGGACGGCGGCGTTCATGTCGGCCATATAGATATTTTCGCAGAGAGCGAATAGCGATCGCAGCCTGGAGATCGCCGTCGGTCGGAAAACGCACTCCCACTCAAGCCAACCCGTTCGACTCGCTTTCGCTCGCTCAGGGTGGGCTTGATGGGGCACCCGGATTGCAGCGTTTGCCGGCTCTCCGAAACTACGGCTGCAGCATGATTTTCATCGAATCAGGCTTCGGCTCGGAGGCAAAGACGATTGCTTCCGGCGCCTGCTCGAGTGGAAATCGATGAGAGATCAGCCGCGTCAAATCAAAGCCGTTGCGATATCCTTCGAGGACCAACTGCGAGACCTCCGCCTGTACGTCCACTGAAGAGCTGTAGGAGCCGAGGAGCGACTTTTCATCCATGCAGACCACTGCCGGATCAATCACCACCTCGCTTCGCTGCGTGGCCGCAAACAGCAGTATCCGGCCGCCGGGACGGGCCGCATCCATCGCGGTGCGGATCAATGCATTTCCACCGACGGCAACGATAACCACATCCGCTCCCCGGCCTTCGGTCTGCCGTCTGGCAGCGGCAACAACATCCTCTTCGCCGGCGTGGATGGGATGATTCAGGCCGAACTGCGCGGCCACCGCGTGGCGCGAAGGATAAAGATCCGAGGTCAGCACGGTGGCGCCGGACCTTTGTGCCAGTGTCGCCAGCAGAATTCCGATCGGACCCTGGCCGATGACCAGCACGGTTTCGTCGTTTTCGAGATGAAGATTGCGAATGGCCTTGAAGCATGTGTTCACAGGCTCAATCCACGCCGCCTGCTCAAACGGAACATCGTCGGGCACGCGCACCAGACCGCGTGCAACGATCCAGTCCATCACCCGCATGTATTCGGCGAAGCCGCCGCCGGAAGGCTCAAAGCCCGCAGTGCAGCCGACGTGTTTATAGACTTCGCACTGAGCATATGTCTTTTTGCGGCAGTAGTAACAACGGCCGCACGGGATGTGATGAAACGCCATCACGCGATCACCGGGTTTCCAGCCCTGAACATCCCGCCCGACGGCGGCGATCTCTCCCGTCATTTCATGACCGAAGATGCGCGGGGCGGAGTGCGAGCCGGTATGAATTTTCTTCAAATCGGTGCCGCAGATGCCGCACGCGCGGATGCGCACCAGCACCTCGCCGGGCCCAATCTCGGGCACGGAAACTGTTTCGACGCGGACATCGTTCACGCCGCGATAGACTGCAGCCTGCATAGTGGAGGGGATATTGGTCGTCATTGTCACAGTGGCCATTCTATTATGCGTTTTCTAAAGCAAAAGTAGCAAAAAAGCAGGTCCCTCGACTACGCGGGGCCGAGAAACGCGTGCCCTGCTTCGCTCGGGATGACAGTTGCTTTTGGACCACAGCAATTTGGGACCGCTATAAAACTCTTCGTAATGCCTCCGCCATCGCTTGCGAACCCTGGGCCGAAGCACGGCCCATGCGGATGGCGTTCGGGATCAGCCAGGGATGAAGCGCGAGGTATCCGGCGAATGCTGCTTCTCTGAACGCTCCGTTGGCGTCGATGAAGCGATTGAAGTCCGGCAGCGCTTCGGCGCTTTCATCGCTCACCACTTTCAGCGCGCGAAACGGCAGTCCGCGTTCGGCTGCCAGCCGGGCCACAACCGCCGCCTCCATATCGACCAGGTCGGCATTCCAGCGCTCCGCCATGTGCGGCTTCTCCTCGCGTCCGACAACATGGCCGGCTGTTACGAGTGTGCCGCTTCCCTGTTCGCATTCATAATGATTTCCGGTCCGTTCATCGATGACCATTGCCGGCCAGTGAATTGTATTTCTCGCGACGCCGGAACGCAGCGCGCCCGCATACCCTATCGAAATGATCGAGTCGAGTGGACCCCTTCCCGCAGCCAATGCCAACGCATGCTCCACGCGCTCGCGCCCCATCCCGGCGCAGACGGCAATCGCCCGGTCGCACTCGCAGAGCATCGTACCGTCGCGGCGCGAGCTCACCCGCACCGGCCAATCCCGGACCAGCGGCGCGATTTCCCGCGGCAGAGCGGCCACGATGGCGACCCGGGCCTTCATCACGTGGGCGCATACCCGTTGGCGCGAAACCAGTTCACCGCAGATTTTAACGCGGCATCGATCGTGTTCGCACGATAGCCGAGCTCGCGTTCGGCTTTGGCCGAACTGGCAAACATTTTTTTCCGGCCCATCCGCACGGCTTCCACGGTGGCGCGCGGCTCACGTCCCTTCACCCGGCCGGTGAACCATTCATCAAAATACGCAAATATCGTGGCGACGGAATGCGGCACCTGCATCTTCGGCGAAGGCAGACCCGTTATTGCCGCCATGCGATCCAGAAATTGCTTCAATGTCAGATTTTCTCCGCCGAGAATATAGCGCTCGCCGGGCGTGCCTCGTTCAAGCGCGGCGACATGCATGGCGGCCACGTCCTCGACATCGACGAAATTCAAACCGGTGTCGACGTAGGCGGGAAAGTTTCCGTTGAGGAAATCGACCACGATGCGGCCGGTCGGCGTGGGCTTGGCGTCGTTCGCGCCAATCGGGGTGGTCGGGTTCAGAATGACGACGTGCTGCCCCATTTTCGCCGCTTCGATGGCTTGCTGTTCGGCCAGAAATTTCGAGCGCTTATAGTGGCCGATCATATCGGCAAGCGAGACCGGCGTTTCCTCATCGACGATGGTGCCGTCGGAGCGAAAACCCATGGTGGCCACGCTCGAGGTATAGACGGCTCGGCTTATCCCAGTGTCGCGGGCCAGCTGCAACAGCTTCCGCGTGCCCTCGACATTGGCCGCATACATCGCTTCAGGATCGCGGACCCAGAGGCGGTAATCCGCGGCAACATGGATTAGGGCGTCGCAGCCGGCGAGCGCATTTCGAAAACTTTCCGCATCCCGCAGATCGCCAACGAGAAGATCGGCGTTGAGAGCACGCAGATGTTCGGTGCGGCTGGCTTTTCGAGTCAAAAGACGCAGGTCCGCGCCCGCGGCGTGCAGCGCCTGGGCGACATGACTGCCGACAAAACCCGTGGCTCCAGTAAGGAAAACGCGCATGAGGAAAAATTTAGAGGAGCTGCACTTTCGGAATGCGAAGAGGAATCCGGTTGCATATGTGGCTAGAAAGATTCTCTGGATTCTTCGCTTCGCTCAGAATGACACTCTTAATCGAGCGCCTCGGCGTGAATGCCAATGTTTTTCTCGCCGGCTGCTTTCTTTTCCCAGTATTTCCGCACCCAGGCTTCCCAGCTTTTGCCGGCCGCGGTATCGCGTCCGGTGAAGGCCAGCCCGGCGATTTCTGAATACGGAACGGAGATGCGCTCCGCCGTATCCTTGGGCAGCACTCGCACCACGGAACGGTACAGCTCCGGCGCCGGGCGGCGGTCGAAGATGTAGCCCTCGATCCTGACGCCGGTCTTCAGCGTGATGGTGACGTCGCCGCGATAATCGAAGGCCTGCTCCAGAGCTTCTCGAATCTCCTGTTCGGTCGCCAGCGGCGGAATCCAGCCTTCCAGCATCGCCCGCTCCGTTCCCGGCGCAATCTCCATGGCATCCGGGCTTTCGGCGGGGTTTTGATGACGGTCCGTCATGCGTGCGTCTCCTCCATGGAATTGACGGAGGCGGCTGTAGAAGCTTTGATCTGGATCAGCGGATTTTTCGCGTGGATCGGACTCACGGGCCGATTCAGAAGCTCGCGCGCGCCGCGATCGGGATACAGGGTGAAAGTGGCCTTAGCGGTGGCCAACAGCCCTTTCAACGAGCTGAAAGTGTAGTTCACGCCGGAGGCTTCATAGCCGGAATGGACCATGCAGTTGGCGCATTTCGGATTGCCGGACTCCGTGCCATAGTGCGACCACTCGGTTGCTTCCAGCAGTTCGGCAAAGCTGTCGGTATAGCCATCCTGCAGCAGATAGCAGGGCTTCTGCCAGCCGAAGATGTTGTACGTCGGCATGCCCCACGGGGTGCAGGTAAAGTCGCGCTTGCCCATCAGAAATTCCATATACATCGGCGATGCGTTGAAGCGCCAGCTCTTCTTGCGGTTCGACAGGATGGCGCGGAACAGCCGGCGGGAACGCGCGCGGCCGAGGAAATGCTTCTGATCCGGCGCTTTTTCGTAGGTATATCCGGGCGCGACCATCATGGATTCAACCCCGATCTCCATCATCTCGTCGAAGAAGGCGCGGACGCTGTTCGGGTCGGCGCCATCGAACAGCGTGGTGTTGGTGGTCACGCGGAAACCGCGGCTGACCGCCTCGCGAATTCCCTCCGCGGCCATCTCGTAGCCGCCTTCACGGCAGACGGAGAAGTCGTGATGCTCGCGCTGCCCATCCATGTGGACGGAAAAAGATAGATACTTGCTCGGCTTGAATAAATGCAGCTTCTCTTTGAGCAGCAATGCGTTCGTGCACAGATAGATATACTTCTTGCGCTCGACCAGGCCGGCGACGATCTCGCCGATCTTCGGGTGCATCAGGGGCTCGCCGCCCGGGATTGAAACCATCGGCGTGCCGCACTCATCGACGGCGCGGAAGCATTCTTCCGGTGTAAGTTCCTTCTTCAGGATGTGTGCGGGATACTGGATTTTTCCGCAGCCGGCACATGCCAGGTTGCAGCGGAACAGGGGCTCCAGCATCAACACCAGCGGATAGCGCTTGCGGCCGCTCCATCGCTGGCGCAGCACGTAGGTTGCTACCGTCCACATCTGTGAGATTGGCACTGCCATCGAGATCTTCCTCCCGTTGCGCGTGTCCTGCGACACGCGCCCACAACTTGTTAGATTCCGCTCCGCTGCTTTACGTTCCAACCGCTTCCGCCTGCATGGCGCGTTTATACGTGGTCAGCGCCAGCAGGGGAAAATAATTCCGGTACATATGGTACGCAAGATAAAACACCCGGGGAAAACCCGTTCCGGTATATTGGTCTTCGTCCCAGGACCCATCGGGTTGCTGCTGGTCCAGCAACCAGCGTATACCTTTTGCCACAGAATCGCTGCGATTATCGCCGGCCGCCAGCAAGCCGAGAATCGCCCAGGCAGTCTGCGAGGCGGTACTGAGACCGATACCGCGCAGCGTGGGATCATCGTAGCTGGCGCAGCTCTCGCCCCATCCCCCGTCGGCGTTCTGCACCATGCGGATCCACTCCGCAGCCTGTTGAATCTGCGGCTCATGATTCCACACGCCCATCGCTTCCAGTCCGCGCAACACCAAAAACGTCCCGTAAATGTAATTGACGCCCCAGCGGCCGAACCAGCTCCCGTCCGGCTCCTGCTCGCTATAGATGAAGCGAATCGCTTTCTTCACCCGCGGATCTTCACGGCTCACCCCGTACGTGGCCAGCATCTCCAGAATCCGCCCGGTGATATCGACCGTCGGCGGATCGAGCATCGCATTGTGATCGGCGAAGGGGATGTGCTGGAAGATCATCTTCGTGTTGTTCTTGTCGAAGCTGGCCCAGCCGCCGTTTCTGCACTGCATCGCCCAAATCCAGTTGATCGCCCGCTGGCAAACGTCGTGTTGATAGCGCTCGCGCGGATTTTCCACCTTGTTCAAAGCCAGCAGCACCTGGGCGGAATCGTCCACATCGGGATAAAACTCGTTATTGAATTCGAAATACCAGCCGCCCGGTTCGACGTTACGAACCTTCGCCGACCAGTCTCCTTTATGCCGCACTTCTTTCGACAATATCCAGTCGGCCGCCTTCAGCAGCCGCGGATCGTCTTTCGGGATACCGGCCTCGCCCAGCGCAAACATCGCGTAGGCGGTGTCCCAGACCGGCGACATGCAGGGTTGCATGCGGAATGCCGGCTGTATCTTGTCGGGAACGCCCGGCTCTTCAATGCCCAGCTTCTCGAATTCATCGAGTGCCCGGATCACCTGAGGATCGTCCAGCGAGTATCCCTGGCAGCGCAGCGCGATGATGCAATTCAACATGCTCGGGTAGATAGCGCCCAGACCGTCGGACATTTCCAGCCGCGCCAGAATCCATTTTTCCGCCTGCTTCAGCGCAATCGATCGAAGCGGCCGGACGTGAATACGTTCCCACCAATGGGTCATGCGATCGAAGAAGAGAAAGAAATTCCGCCAACTGAGAACTTTCTTTTCCCAGCGCAGATGCAGATTTGCATTTTCCCGTCCGCCGACAAACAGCTCATCGATGCCCTGCTCATGCGGAATCTTTTTGTACGGCTTCTTGGCGTACGCAATCGACAGCGGAACCAGAATCGCGCGCGACCAGGAAGAGATTTCGTAAATATTGAAGTAGAACCATTTCGGAAACAGCACGATCTCGGGCGGGATCGCAGGGACAGCGTTGTAGTCATATTGCCCGAAGAAACATAGATAGAGCTTGGTATATGTGTTGACCTCGGTTGCGCCGCCATTGGCCAGCGCCCACTCTCGCGCTTTCTTGAGCACGGGATCATCCGCCGACCAGCCCATGAGCTTTAAAGCGAAATAGGCCTTCACCGTGGCGCTGATGTTCGACGGTCCGCCGCGGTAAATGGGCCAGCCGCCGTCCTCTTTCTGGTGCCGCAGAATCTCCTGAATAGCGCGATGCATCCGGGGCGTGTCGCCGGTGCCCAGCAGTGTATGGAGTGTAATGTAATCGGATTCAAGCGTCGTGTCGGCTTCCAGTTCACCGCACCAGTAACCCTCAGGACATTGCCGGGAGAGCAGGAATTTGCAAGACGCTTCGATGGCGCGCGCGACACGATCCAGGCTGGCATCCAGCCTGCCGAATCGGACCGATGGCATCGTTGCCGGCACCGGTGCAGCGGCTTGCGCGACGGATCGTTGGCCTGGCAGAAATGGGTTCATCGGCAGTCGATTTAAGGACCGGTACGGAATCTCATTCATTTATAAGATGCCGGACCGAAAAACAGAATTGATCCGGGAAATCGGCAGGATCGGGGAAATAACTGCCAGTGGGCTTCAGAATTCCCTCCGCGGAATTAAGGAGTTGCCGTCGCGCCCTGTGCCGGGGCCACCGCAATTGCCCGCACAATCTCCGGCGGCAGGCCGAAACGTACATTCTCCGGCATAACCTCTACTTCTTCCACGTCTCCGAAGCCGTTTGCCTGCAGGTAATTGATGACGTCCTGCACCAGAACCTCCGGCGCCGAGGCACCCGCTGTCACCGCCACGGTTTTGGTATTCTCCAGCCATTCCGGGCGAATCTTTCCGGAATCGTCGATCAGGTAAGCGATTGTGTCGAGATTGCGGGAGACTTCCACCAGGCGATTGGAATTCGAGCTGTTATTCGATCCCACTACCAGGACCAGGTCGGCCTGGTGCGCCACATTCTTCACCGCAACCTGGCGATTTTCCGTGGCATAGCAGATGTCCTGCGAGTGCGGCCCGACAATCGCGGGGAATTTCGCCTTCAGCGCGTGGATAATGTCTCGCGCTTCGTCCAGGCTCAGGGTGGTCTGTGTCAGGTAGGCCACGCGCTCGGGATTCGGCACCTCCAGCGCCTCCACTTCTTCCACCGTGGAGACCACCTGGGTTTCTTCCGGCGCTTCGCCCAGCGTTCCTTCAATCTCATCGTGATCGCGATGACCGATCAGCACCAGGGAATATCCCTGACGGGCGAACTTGACCGCTTCGACATGCACTTTGGTGACCAGCGGACAGGTCGCGTCGATCACTCGCAGCCCGCGCTGTTTGCTCTTCTCCCGGACCGCCGGGGAGACACCGTGGGCGCTGTAAATCACGCGCGCGCCTTCCGGCACTTCGTCGATATCATGCACAAAAATTGCGCCCTTTGCCGCCAGATCGTTGACTACGAACTGGTTATGAACAATTTCCCGGCGCACATAAATAGGCGCGCCAAATGTCTCCAGAGCAATCTGGACCACATCGATCGCCCGGACCACGCCGGCACAGAAACCGCGGGGTTTCAGAAGCAGGATCCGCCGGTCAGAATCGACAGAGGTGAAGGGGGTTAGGGCGGGAGTCTGGGCGATATCCGTCACTTCTTCAGTATACCGGCCCGGGAGGCGATGAGCCACTGGAACAGCCCAGTTTTTGCACCGAATTTGCGGCAGGTTGGGTAGACAATGCAGATGCCCCAGACGACTGCGAAAGGAAGATTTCAGGCCTTCATGTCGTCTGTAATGGCAGCGTCTGTGTGTTGTTGTACGAGAGATCCTCGACCAGCACCGAAGTCGGATCGACATGGAGCACCTTGTATCGCCCGTCCACGATGTCCCCGGTCCCGGCGATAAACAGATCTTCTCCATGCAGCAGGAAAATGAGCTTCTGGCCATTTGCCCCGGTCGCGAAACCGTAGAATTTCAGATCGATGGGAGGCGGTGGAGGAGGGCCCGCGGGACCAGCGGGTCCCCCCGTGCGGACCGAGCCAAGCGGTTTCTCGATCGCGGCCATGGCGGCCGGCGGGAGAGAATCCTTTGAGAAAATATTACGGCTGGTGCCCGAATATTTTGTGTTTTCGGCCAGCGCCATTCGTTCGGGATGAAGCGTCGGATCGAGTGCCGAGGCACTTTCCAGGTGCTGCGCAGCGTGACCGGCCGTTCCCTGATTCCCTACCTCGGCCGCAGGAGTTGGAGCGGGCACGCCGGTCACTGTTGCCGGCGAGGAATATGATCCACTGGCCAGCTGCCATACTGTATGGGCAATCAACGTAAGTGCCAGCGACACGAGGACGAGCGCGATCACGCGTTTCTTTTTGTCTTCGGTACCGAGACGGAATGCCATCGCGCTATGGTTGCTCCGGGCTGGCGTTATTGTCCGCTGCCATGCTGGTGTTGGCGGCAGCGGGCAGGCTACCGGCTTTGTTGACGGGGGCGCGCAGATAAGTCGTCAGCCGCATGCGCAGGCTTACGATTCCGCTCTGCTGTCCGCTCAGTGCAATCCCGTCGATCAGGAAAAAAATCTTGTCGCGTTCCAGGCCGTTGATGAAGCGCACGATGGGCGCATAATCCCCGGTCACGTTCGCGTTCATACGAATTTGATACAAGCCCTGATCGGGTTTGCCTTGCGCGTATTGCTCGTTTGCCAACAGCACATTGTTCTGTACGGCGAGCTTACCCAGCTCCGTCAGCACAGCGGAGTACGTTGCCGGAAACCGCTTGTCATAGAATGCCTGCTCGTCCACCTGGGCCTGGCCGATCTTCTTGTCCAATCCCCGCAGCGGCCTGGTTTTCAACTGCATGGCCCTGAATTCGGTTTGGTGCTGCGCCAGATTCTGCGCACTTCCCGCCTGCGCGCTTTGCCACGCATACACCAGCCGCACGGCCAGTACAAGAATCACAACGCATAGCAGCAAAATCACGGCATAATGCCAGTGGCGCGCGGTGATGCGAACGTTCTTCCAATTCGATCTGGGCTTCACTGCGCACCCCCGCTGACGCGCGGCGCGATTCCCGGGCGGCTTTTTCGCGCAGTTCGTCCGAGCTTTCTGTCGGCGCCGGTTCGAGCGCCACTCCTCGATTCAACCGCGCCGATCGGGTGGGTTCCGGATTTCGTTTCTTCCGCCTTCACATCCCTTGAAGCCAGATCGCCCGCATTGAACTGGGCGAGAATGGTCATGGTGACGTCGGTCGAAGCGGACATGGTCGGGCGGAATCCAGCACGGTTCTCGCCCTGCACCTCGGCCGTTTCTCCCGACACCTGCGGGTTGAGGAAATGCGGAGATTTCTCCAGGTTGGATACCAGCTGCACGTCCTTGTCGCGCGGACCGCTGACGCGCAGGCGGACCTGAACCCGGCCGTTACTGGTGATCTGCGGGTCGATGCTCATCACCTGCACACCCTGGGGCAGAACTCGTTCCAGATCCATCAGCGCCGTCGTCCAGGAAAAACCTTTACGGCTGAATTGTCCATTCAAAAACTGCGCCCGTTCGAGCGTGGCGGCATTGGTCGGTTCCCGCATCAGCGTCTGGTCGCGCTGCCACTCCTGCTGCAGATTCTGGGTTGCCGTGGTCCAGCCATGGACGGACGCCTTCGCCTGCTGCGCTTTATATTCGGCTCGTTGCAAAATGAAAAACAGCACGACCGCCAGGACCACCAGTGCCGCCGCCAGCACGCGCAGCCGCACAAGCAGTGGGCGCAGCTCAAAAAATGGACGTGACGCGAGATTGAGTGTAATCCGCATTAGCCGCGCAACGCCCCCACCACGCTGGTAAAGCGGCTGGCCGCAACCTGGCTGGGCACCGCTCCGGCGGAAAACGCGTCGGAGGTAATCAGGCTACGCAGCGGAATCTGCCAGGGCCCATCGACTTCGAGATGCAGCCGCAGGACCTCCGGCGTCTCGAACCCCGCCACCCAGACCTCTTCCAGAGGCGCGTGCAGTGTGTCTTCGTAATACGCGGCGGCAACCAGCACGGCCTGCGCGATCTCTCCCGGCTCAGCCGCCGCCTGCTCGGTTCGGCGATAGAGCAGCAGTTCGCCATTGCGCGTAATCGCGGTCGTGATCGAGTCCTTCCCGGTATGCACCAGCAGATGCGCGCCGGTTTCCGGCACCGCCGCCAGCGCCGCCAGGGTGGCAGGCAGCAGGGTTCCGGGCTCGCGTTCATTTTCGCGCATCAGCGATTCAATCTCTTCCCGCACCTCGGCAGGCATGGCCGCCGCGATGACCTGGATGGGTCCTTCCTTAGGGGCGCCATTGGACGCATTCAACAGTTGAAACGATACCGCCGCCGTATCCGCATCGAACGGAATCATGCGGCGCAGACGGAAGCGCACCAGCGGCAGAATCTCCTGCGGCTTTGCCGGAAGCGTGTCGAAGTCCAGCAGCAGCACGCGCGTGCAGGCGTCCGGCAGAATCAACGTCCAGTCGCGCCCATTCTGGCTCACCGTATCAAGGGCCGTTTTCAAAGCCGCGGAAACCGCTGCCCGATCGCTGAAAACCGGCGAGACCAGCCCGGCGGAAAGTGAGCCCCGCAGCGGAACGTAGGCAGTCGCATCCAGCGGAGACTCCATGTTTGCAGAGCCAGCCGCAAGAATGCCATCCGGAGCAATTTCGCATGCCAGCCGCGGGCGCACTGCCGTGAGCAGTGAGGATGGAAAAAGACGCATGTCTGATTAGCTTACCGTGAAGCCTCGATGAAGGTAACTTTGTTGATTTCTTTCAACGTGGTCAAGCCGAGGCGAATGCGATCGAGCGCCGACTCGCGCAGAAACGACATACCCTCGTTCTTTGCTGCCTTGCGAACCTCAGAACTCGGCCTTTTTTCCAGAATAATTTCGCGAATGCGATCGTTCAACTCCAGCAGTTCGTGAATGGCGGTGCGGCCTTTATAACCGGTGCCGGCACACTCGATACAGCCCGCCCCCTCCTTAAAGGGGAAGTCTGACCATTCGCGCAGGTCGAGGCCGCTCAGCTCCAGTGTTTCGCGATCGTATTTGACCGTGCGTTTACAGTCCTCACAGATCGTGCGGACCAGCCGCTGCGCCAGGATGCAGTTGAGCGCGGAAACAAAATTGTACGGCTCGACACCCATATTGAGAAAACGGCCCAGTACATCGACGACGTTGTTGGCGTGGACCGTGGTAAACACCAGGTGCCCGGTGAGCGCGGAGTTGATGGCGATCTGCGCCGTCTCCTGGTCGCGGATTTCTCCCACCAGAATCTTGTCCGGATCGTGGCGCAGAATCGAGCGCAGACCGCGGGCAAATGTCAGCCCTTTTTTCTCGTTGACGGGAATCTGCGTGATGCCACGGATTTGATATTCCACCGGATCTTCAATGGTGATGATCTTATCTTCATCGCTTTTGATTTCGTTCAGCGCGGCATAAAGAGTCGTCGTTTTGCCGGAACCGGTCGGCCCAGTCACCAGCACCATCCCATAAGGCTCGCGAATATAGCGCCGGAAGCGGCGAAGATCGTTTTCCGCGAAGCCGACGACATCAAGCGTCAGCGACCGGAAGGTCTCGCTCATCGATTCCTTATCGAGCACGCGGAGCACGGCATTTTCGCCATGCACGGTGGGCATGATGGAGACGCGGAAATCGATGAGGCGGCCTTTGTAGCGGACGCGGAAGCGGCCGTCCTGGGGAACGCGGCGCTCGGCAATGTCGAGCTCGCTCATGACCTTGATGCGGGAAAGAATTGTCTGGTGATGCTCGCGCGCAATCGGCGCCATGGCCTGTTGCAGCACGCCGTCGATGCGGTACTTCACCAGCAGGCTATCGTCGAATGTTTCCAGGTGAATATCGCTCGCCCGCCGCTCCAGCGCGGTGAAAACCATCGTATCCACCAGCCGGATGATGGGGCTGATGTCTTCTTCCGACGTCAGCTTTTCGATCGAAAGATTCTCGTCCTGGTTGTCCTCCGACGAGAGCACGTCGAAGGTCAGGCCCTCGCTCGCCTCGTCCAGCACGCGCTGCGACTGCTCTGTCTTTTTCAGCAGATCGGTGATCTGGCTCAGGGTCGCGACGCGAACGGAAATCCGCTGCCCCAGCAGCCCCGCGATTTCATCCATCACCATCAACCGGCTGGGGTCGCTGACGGCAATTACGAGCCTGTTTTCCTGCTGCTCCAGCGGGACAAAGTTGTAGCGGAACATGATGTCGACCGGCACGCTGCGAAACAGCTCATGCTGGATGCGGAAGTTTTTCAAATCGACAAACTCGCATCGGTAACGCGCCGCCATCATCTTGGCGTGCGCAGTCTCGTCCGTGGCGGACGATCGTACGTTGGGAATTACTGCAATCTCCGCCATTAGAAAACCCTTTCTAGTGCTGCATCGCGCCGGCTGCGCCCAGGCTGAAAATAGGCAGATACAGCGCGATCAAAATTGTGACAACAAGTCCGCCCATCACGATCAGAATTGCCGGCTCGATCAGGGAGAGCGCCGCAGTCAGCGCCGTCTGCACGTCCTCCTCAAAAAACTCCGCCACGGAATTCAGCATTCCGGGCAGAGCGCCCGTCGCCTCGCCGACCTCAATCATCTCAATCGACAGCTCGGGAAATATCTTTGTATTTTTCAAGCTGCTGGCAAGCCCCTTGCCTTCCCGCACGTTGGCCACCGACCGGGTTACCGCCCTGCTCAACTGGCGACTGCCGATCGAGCTGGCCGCGGTCTCAAGCGAGGGCACCAGCGGCAGGCCGCCCGAGAGCAGGGTGGAAAGCGTGCGCGAGAACAGCGCCACCTGGTACTTGACCCAGATACTGCCGAAGATGGGCGTTGCTATGCGGGCGCGGTCGATGCGGTTCGCGCCGCCGTCGGTCCTGCTCCAGCGAAAGGCACCATACGCCAGGGCGGCCAACGCTACCAAACCATACGGCAGATAGGACTGGAAATCCTTGCCCATATCCAGCATAAAAACCGTAATGGCGGGCAGCTTGGTCCCAATCTGGTCATACAACGCCGCAAATCGCGGCACCACGAAGCTGATCAGAAATATAAACAGACCAGTGACCATCACCACCAGCAGTACCGGGTAGAACAACGACGCAATCAGCTTCTTCCGGAACGTAAGCGCAATACGTTGAAACGCAAGATACCGGCTCAGGACCTCTTCCAGGTTGCCCGAGCGCTCCCCGGCCAGCAGCGAAGTAGTGTAAATGAGAGGAAATCCACCTTGCGCCTCAAAGGCAGCCGAAAGCGACTGCCCGGTGCGAACTCGAGTCGCCACATCCTCCAGCTGCGCTCGCAATGTGGGAGCCTTCTGCCGCTTGGCCAGCAGATCGACGGATGAAAGAATCGGCAGGCCTGCGCGAATCAGGGTAAGAAACTGCTGATTGAAAATCAGGAATGGCTCCAGCTTGACGCGCTTCGCCGTGCCGCCCCTGGCGGCCAGTCCTTTGGGCTTGACCCAATAGACATACTGGCCCGCCTGCGCAAACCGCTGGCGAAGTTCCTCCGCGGAGTTCGCAAAGTGGACGTTCTCCTGCACATGCCCACGCTCGTCCGCGATTTTGACCATGTATTCAGCCAATTTCAGTTCCCCTGCGCTTCTTCAGTTCTTGTACTGCGGTGGGTACCCGTCGACGGCACCCTTGATTCCGTACGTAGCTGCCCCCACGATAGCAGCCTTCCCACGCGTCCGTCCGACCCCACGGCAAAGGGCAGGCTGAGCGCATTCCAGCTTTCCTGGTCGAGCGGCTGCCAGGTCTTTCCGCCGTCCCGGGAGATATCGCTGCCGCCCGGCCCTACGGCGATCCAACTGGTATCGCTCGCGTTCCAAGCGACGGCGGAGCGGTATCCGGACGGGGCCCGAAGCGCCTGCTGCCAGTGAACGCCGTCTGTCGTATACGCCGCGGTGTCGGCTCCATCATGCGGCTTCGAGTAATCACCACCAACCGCCACGGCGCTCGTGCTGCCGCGAAATGCAATTGCAAAAACTCCCGCCGCAGCTGCGTTCGTCTGGCTGCGGCCGTCCATCAGTACGCGTGCATGTGTGCATCCCGGATCCGCTGCGGCAATCATCTGCAGCGGAGTAAGTTGCAGTCCATACAGCCATCCACCGCTGGCGCCAAACCATATTTGATGATCTGCCGCCGGTCCGGGGGGCGAATTCGCATCTTCAATCGGAAGCACCACCAGCGCCTGATTGCTGGCGGCAAATGCTCCCTGTTGCGGCTCCATCGTCCGCAGACACGGACTGAGCTGCCGAGTCCAGTTCGAACCTCCATCATAGGTTGCAAAAAGGCTAAACCTGCCGTGCACCGGGTCACCCAAAATTGCGCCAAAACGCACGCCGTCAAACTGCAGCGCGTCCCAGAATCCATCCGCGTCCGGATTGGTGAAAATCAGCCGCCAGCTTCGGCAACCGTCATGCGTCGAGTAGAGCCGCGATTGCTGGCCCGGCCCGCTCGACATCACCATCGCATGATCCGCATCCCAGGCCCACACACTACGAAAATCCAGCGTGGCCGCGCCGTCCGGTACGCTGCAGGTCTGCCAGTCTCGGCCGCCATCAAGCGTGCGCAGTACAGTTCCTTTTGTGCCGCTGGCCCATGCAATCTGTCCGCTCACGGCATGAATTCCTCGCAGGCTGGCCGTCGTCCCACTCGCCTGCAATTGCCATTGTGACTGCGCCAACATCGCCCCGGAAAGCAGGAAAACAAGCGCCGCGGTACATATCCAAAACCTGCGCTCTCCACCAGCAATCTTCAAATCTCGAAATCTCCGTGTCACATCGGAGCCAGGCCGTGAACCACCACCACGCCCAGCGGCGGCTGGAAGGAGAACGCATCCGGCGGCAGCGGCGGATTCGGTTGCTCGTCTGCCAGGCGGAACTCCGTGGTTGCGCCACCCGCTTCCTTCCACTCGATCGACTTGATCGTTCCCTCGGCGGTTACCGTCAGGTCTACTTCCGATATGCGTCGCTCCATGCCCTTCGGAACTCCCTGCAGGCGGTAGTCGGCGCCATCCGGAGTCATCGTCAGGCCGGTCAATTCTTTTTCAATCTGCGCGTGGCCCAATAAAAAGCGCAGCGGCGAACGAAAATCCTCCAGCTGCTTTGCCGGGTAACGCTCCGCCTGCGCATCTCCGGGAGTGTAGGAATACCCGTACTTTCCATCAATGACAAAAATCTTGCCTGCCGGCTGCGTGTAGCTCCACTTCATCCGGCCTGGCTTGGCCAAAAGCAGCGTGCCGCTCTCGGTCCGCGTCATTCCCATGCCCTGATACGTCTCTGTGAATTGGACGCGGAGACTGCGCAGATGGTTATAGTGCGCGTCCACTCTGGCGGCAATTGCGTGCACGACCGGGCTGGCGGCCGCGCTTGCGCATCGCGCGTTAGAGACGGACAGAAACCCTCCGGCAGCCACTACAAACATGGCCTGCCGACGGGCACGTCGGCTTATCGAAATGTTCGTGAGTCTGGAAATGTCAGCAACCTGAGAAAATAGAAGGATTATTATCAATCATCCCACACTTAGTAACCTGGAACCCCTGCTTTGCGGTAATTCTGGACGGTGAGTTCCATTGATTCTCTTTGCTCGACCTGATTCAGACTACGAAACATCTGGCGAACCGTGGTCTGTGGGTCATTGGACCAGAAGATTCCTCGGTCATCATCTTCGTAGTAACGAAAACCGGCTCTGTCGCCAAAAGCTTTGGTAAAGGCTTCTCCATTCCCGAGTGTCGGACCCCATTCAAGAATGCCGTAGCTCAAATCGATTTCCTGCACCAGGATATTGTCGGTCAGGGATTTCTCACCGACACTCTCAACCGAACCCATAGCTGGGGTCCACTTGACCTGAGACATGATCTTGCCGATCGGGTTGAAGATGGAAGCATTATTACGCCAGGTACTGGAAACAATATAGTAATTGTGGTCCAACGCGCGGCAAGCCGGCATCGTGGTCTGCGGTGATTGAGTGGGCCACGCCACAATTTCCGCTCCTTTCCGGGCCAATTCTTTCCAGGTGTAGTCGAAGTTGATATCGAAGCATATCTGTATCCCCAACTTGCCAAAATCGCAATTGAAGACCGGCACTTCTTTTCCCGGAGCGACGCCGTGTTCCATATATCCGGTATCTAAATCAACCACCGGATGTACTTTGCGATACATACCGGTGACTTCACCACGACGTCCGAAGAGGACTGCGGCGTTGGAGCAGAGTTTCGTGGCTCTGTCCTCAAGCAAAAACAAAGGGGCCACGATATAGCAATGGTATTGGCCCGCTTTCGCTGCGAAGGTTTCCCTCACAGGTCCTTCCAGCGGATACGCCCAATCCATGACTTCGCCGGTGGATCGACCTTCCCCGGTTATTGAGGTCTCCGGTAATACGACGAGATCCAATCCGCGTCCGTATTGCTTCTGCGATTGCGCTTGCAGTCGATCTACAATTTCCATCAACTGCCGCAAGCGTTGATCCAGACCGGGATAGTTTCCCCAGAACGGTTGCATCACTGTGCCGATGATTACCTTACGCGGCAACTGGTTTGAGGTGCTTCGCCGTTCCCAGAACTCCGCACAGCCGCTGCTTGCATCTGGGGCGGATATCGCTTCAGGAAACGCAGGCAAAGTGAGTCCGCCCAACCCCGCTCCAGCAGCCGCGCCCAGAAATCCACGACGTGTGAGCTTTTTGTTTCGCACCTTGCCGTCCCTCTCAAGCTTTCTATTTGGGTGATCGCGACGGCCTTGTGATATCGGCACACCTGCCAGATGCGAACCGTATACGGCGCTCGTAAACTGCAGAAGATTCCAGTTAATTTCTGGAACGGTTTCGTGAGTGTTCAGGGCCGTTCCTGAGTGTTCAGGGCCATTCCAGGACCAATCGACGTCAGGAAACCGGCTGGGTACAGTTCGCGCCGCCGGAAGGATCGGATTTGATTTCTCCGGTCTGGTCCATGCAGAACCCGCGATGGCCCGTCTTGCCGACCGCCTGTGGCACCGCCGTCACTTCAAAGGAGGTGTACACATCCTGGTTGTTGACCGTGACCTTGGTGCAATTCACGATATTGAACACATATCCGCTCTTGTTGCCGCTGGCCAGATCCGCCGGAATCAACTGCGCTGCCTGCGGGCTCGGCGCCCCAGTCTTGGGATCGCCGCCGAGCTGCGACAGATTGCAGGAGAAGCCATTCCCGGGATAATTCGTCTGGTACTGGATTTCCGCGCTGTTCAGTGTGCGCAGCTCCTCCATTGCAGCAGTTTCATTCGCCTGGCTGCGCATGTTCATGTAGTTCGGAATGGCCACCGCCATCAGGATCAAAATGACTGACATGACGATCAGCAGCTCCATCAGCGTGAAGCCCGCCTGGAGATGCCGTTTACGGCGATTTTCTATAACGATACCCATGATTTCTGGCACCTGCGCTTGACGAATGAAACGGTCACAACAGATATTATGTATCCACTGTATCAGTATGCAAGGCGAAATGCATCAGCACGCCAGGTGGTCGCGTGTGACTTTCAGCCCGTTCAGGTTGCCCAGCATCGCCACCGCAACCGAGCCCGGCACAAACAACTGCCGCGCCATCTGCATCAGGTCGGCACTCGTCACCTGACCGATCTGGTCCAGAATCTCGGGCACAGCATCGAAGCGCTGAAAATACATCTCCTGCCGGGCCAGGTTCGACATCAGCGCTCCAGAACTTTCAAGACTCAGCAGGATGTTTCCCTTGAGCTGGTCCTTGGTGCGCTGCAGTTCCTCTTCCGGCACCGCTTCCTCCTTTAGACGGCGAAACTCCTCGACCGTCAACCGGATCACCTGCTCGGCATTCTGCGCGGAGCTGCCCGCATAGACGCAAAGGGAGCCAGTGTCACGAAACGAGCTCAGCTCGCTGAAGATGGAGTAGGCCAGCCCGCGGTCCTCGCGAATATTCTGGAACAGACGAGAACTCATGCCGCCGCCGAGGATCGCATTCAGCAGCGAAGCGGTATAACGCTGCTCGTCGTTGACCGGCGGCGCGGCAACTCCGAGACAAAGCTGCAGCTGCTCCAGCGATTTCTTCTGCTTTGACACGATGCGCGCATGCACCTTGGGACGGCTCGGCGGAACCACTTCAATCGCGCTGTCCGCTGACGGCCCGGAGGGAAGATGCGCCAGCTTTTCGGCGACCAGATTGACAAACTCCTCGTGATCGAGATTTCCGGCAGCAGAGAAAATCATATTACCGCCCTGGAAGCGGCCGCCATAGAAATCAAACAGTGTTCCCTGATCCAGCCGCCGCACGGTCTCCCGCGTACCCAGGATCGGCTTGCCCAGCGGATGATCCTTCCAGAAGCTCTGGGTAAAAATTTCATGCACCAGCATGTCCGGGTTGTCCTCGTCCATCTTGATTTCTTCCAGGACCACCTTGCATTCGCGATTGATATCGTCCGGCGCAAAGACAGGATGCATTACCAGATCCGTCAGCACGTCGAGCGCCTTCGGTACATGCTCATCGAGTACCTTCACGTTGAAGCAGATTGTTTCCTTGCTGGTAAACGCGTCAAGGTTTCCGCCGATCGCGTCCACCTCGCGGGCAATGCTTTTCGCGGAGCGCGACTTTGTTCCCTTGAAGACCATGTGCTCGACGAAGTGGGAAACGCCGTTGATCTCCGGCTGCTCATCGCGTGAACCAGTCTTGACCCAGACACCCATCGAAACGGAACGGACGTGCTCCATGCGCTCGGTAAGAATGATCAGACCATTGGATAATTCCGTGCGGCGAATATTGCGTTGCTGAGCGCTATTCGGCGCATTTCCATGCGTGCTGAAATGGGTAGTATCCTGCGGACTGAACGTAGTATTCATCTCTATATAATTTTTTCACAGAGTGGCCGGACGTGCGGCTTGAGGTACAAACCACGGGGAACGAAGCGGTTATCCACATTTTATGCTAAGTTTTCCACAATTCGACCGAAATGATTTGCGATCGGATGAAAATGGGACATCTTCTCTGTTTGGCTATAGTTTGCAGCAACTTGAGGAACTTTCATCAAGTTTTACATTTGAAACATACCGCTCCAGGCAAATCTGGCACGCCCTTTATCGGGAACGCGTTAACTTTGTTGAGGAAATCTCTACTCTTCCCAAATCTATCCGCAATCGCCTGATCGAATCTGGTTATTCGATCGGCTTGCCGGAGATCGCGCAGACTTTCACTTCCACCGATGGAACGGAGCGATATCTAATTGCGTGCGCGGATGGTGAGACGGTTGAAACCGTCTGGATGCCGAACGGCGATGATGGCGAACTGGGCGATGGCTCCGAAGCTGCCGAAGAAGAAGCTGAAGAGAGGCGAGCAGAACGTTCAACGGATGGTTCGCCTCCATACCGGCGAGCTACGATCTGCGTTTCCAGCCAGGTGGGCTGTGCAGTGAACTGCCAATTTTGTTTGACTGCGAAACTGGGGATGAAGCGCAACCTGACTGCGGGAGAAATCGCCGGCCAGGTGGTTGCGGTATTGAACCGTCATCATGTTCGCGTAGGCAAGGATCGCATCAACCTGGTCTTTATGGGAATGGGCGAGCCGTTTCTGAATTATGACAATTTCATCGCTGCAGTCCATCTGCTGGTGGAGGGTGTTGGCATTCCCGAGTCGCGCATGACTGTTTCTACCTCCGGCATTCTGCCCGGCATCGAACGCTTCGCCACTGAAAAGCTGCGGCCCAAGCTGGCGCTGAGCCTGAACGCGTCCGAACGATATCATCCGCGAAAGCATTATGCCGGTCACGCGCAAGTGGAACATCGCAGACCTGCTCGCTGCGCTGCGTGCGATTCCGCTGCGCCCGCGCGAGCGGATGACGTTTGAATATGTGCTGCTCGGCGGCGTCAATGACCGGCGCGAAGATGCGCGGGAGCTAGCTGCTTTATTGCGCGGTTCCGGATTGCAGGCGAAGGTGAATCTGATTGTCTGGAATCCGGGTCCCGGGATTCCCTATAAGATGCCCGCGCCGGAAGATGTCGCCGCGTTTCAGCAGCACCTTATCGCCAGCGGCGTACCGGCCTTCATCCGCCGCCCGCGTGGACGAGACATCTACGCCGCCTGCGGTCAGTTGAAGCGAACGGTCGCGTAGGACTTTTGCAGAGCGAATGCAAATGACAAACCGCAGGTCTCTCGATTTCGCTCGGGATGACAACCGTTCTGAACGAAGCGAGCGGCGTGAAGAATTCAGAGAATAATTCGCTTGAATTGCGCCGCCGCTACTCTCTGGATTCTTCGCTCCGCTCAGAATGACATTCCTCTATCCCTCGGGATTCTTTGCGGAGCTTAGCCTGAGCGAAGCCGAAGGACTCAGAATGACATTCCTCTATTTTGTCTTTCCATACCCAGGAACCCGCTTTAATCCGTCTGCCTATGGGAGAGATTGCCTGAATGAAATGGCCCTCCATGCGCCTGCGGGTCGTGCATCCATTGCGCTAGTGCCGATCCATTCATATCCATGCCCACCAGATTTAGTTCACCATTGCTGTAATTGGCAATCATCATCTGCATCGAGCGACCGGAACCCTCACCCGGGCGGACGAAAATCTCCGAAAGCAACTCATGCCTACGGCTCCGTTCCTTCACCATTGGCTGCCATTCGGCACCGAGTTCCGACTGCATCATGGAATCGAGGTCCTCCGCATCCAGGTTGCCGATGTGATCGAATTGTACGATGTGCAAGTCTCTAACGCCGCCGTGGGTTGTGGCGCGGGCGCAAAGACTGATAAAGCCCATCAGGGAACACGCTGAGCATGCGGGCGAATAACGTTGCTCCACGCCGGTAACGACAGAATCGAAGTCGTGATCATTGGCGGCGGAGCAGCCAGTCGAGCAAAGAACCGCAAATCCAAGCATGAGCCCGACAGATGTTCTCATTTCGCGCTCCCCGACGAGGACTTCGCGGAATTGCCGTCGGCGTTAACCTTCGGAATTCCGAAGCTGCCACCTAACTGTCCCAGCTCTTTGGGGTCGATGCTCCCGGAGATATAGACCAAGTTCAATTCCTTGGGTTCAGCGTCGAGCACGAACATTCCATGAACCTCGCCGTTGATCATCTTGACGTAGACGTCAGTGCTCTTTTCATCTTTTATGGAACGCACGTGGACCATCGGTTTCCACTGCGACCCAAGGAACTGCCGGCGGATTGTTTCGAGGTCCTGGTCCGTGTACGCGCCGGGCTTGTCGAAATCATAGTCGCGCACGTAGATGCCATCCAGTTTATGAATGAGCTGCTGCGCCTGACGATCGTCCTTTTTCTTGGAATCCAGGAACTGACCGCCGAAGTTCAGCATATTTTTGTTAAGCGTCACCTCGTTTACATTCGACGCGCGCGAGGCAAGTTGCTTCTCGAGCGCCGCTGGAATCGTCGGAAAATCCGACTGTCCATCCTGGGCGAAGGCAGGTGCAGTCGCCAGCAACACGCCGGCAAGTATCCAGCCGAGTGCGGCGATTCGGGTGCATGGTTTCAAAATAGATTTGCTCATGGCGTCTCCTGTTGTCCTTGTTGTCCGGTATTGTGACTGTCTCTGCCGACCTGGTTCCGCACGGCGCGAATGGTAATGCTGGTGATGCGCAGTGCGAGCAGTACCTGATCGCGCGCACGCTCTCCTGCAATGCGCCGCTGGCGTTGATGGAACGCGAATCCGCCGATGCTGACCGTCAGCAGGAGGACGGCGGCAATTGCCCAGCGCAGCACGGGATGAAATCCGAATCGCTTGCGAAATGCAGGTGATTCCGCCGGCGGCAATTCCTGGGAGCGCGCCAGAACGCGATTCGCGAAACCCTCCGGCGCGGGGCGCGGACGCAGCGCCGATCGCAGCGCCTGCTCCCATTCGTCGTCGGGGCCATGTCTCTCATCAAATTCGACCATTGGCGACCTCCTTCATCTGGCGCTCGACTTTCGTTCTCAGCAGTTTCAGCGCCCGTTGCAAGTGGCTCTTCACCGTTGCCATCGGCATGGAAAGTGCGGCGGCAATCTCGGCCGGCAGCATGTCTTCCTGATACCGAAGCAGGATCACCGCCTTCTGCACAGCCGGCAGACTCGTCACCAATTGCTCAATGTGACCATCTGTCAAGGAACGGTTGGCAGAGGAAAACCCATTTCCCGCTCCTGCCGGAACTCCTGTCAGATCCTCATGAAATTCCTCGGCGGCGAAATCGATGCGGCTGGCCCGCCGCCGGTGCGCGTCTAACGCACGGTGGACGGCAACGCGGCGCAACCAGGCGAGTACATGAGTGTCAGACTCGATTGTGCCTAGATCACGATAGAGCGCCAGAAAGACATCCTGCGCCACCTCCTCGGCGAGGCCACGATCCTCAAGAATCCGAAAAGCGATGCTGTACACGCGCGACTGATGCACCTCGACGAGTTCGCGAAAGTCCCGCTCGGATGGTCTGCGGATTGGCGCCGGCGATGCTTTCAATTCGTTTTCGCCTCTCCAGGAATTTCTCCTGTACCTGCATATACGCAAGTCACGTTGTTCCAGAATGCAAAAAGTTAAAAATAATTGCATTTTATGGTGACGAAAATACCCGGGGCAGAAGCCCTCTGAATTTGTTCGCTGTTTCGCAGGGCTGAAGCCCTGCGCTTCCACCGGATGCAAAGACACCGGCGCTGCGCTTCCACCAAAATGCAAAGACAACGGGTTTTTCCGTCGCCTGTTTCGTTGGTTCTTTCGATCTTGCTGCTGCAATCGTTGCAAATCGTGTTGACTAGCCGTCGTTGCGCACGAAAATAACCGGCATTCGACGGCAAAAGCAATAAACAGATGTCCTTTCGCGGTTTCTTTGTAGATGTATAATCCCGGCATTGGAAATCGGGACACCCCATCCCGTTGAAAAACTATGCTCAGGGGCTCTCAAATCTCATCCCCTCCAGGTATCACACTGGAGCAGCTGTGTGCTGTGTTGGAATTTTCTCCGGTTCCGACCGCCATTGTGCAATGGAATAAAGTTCTCCACATTAATCCTGCCGGCTGTGCCCTGCTTGGTCCGGAAGATGCCGAGGAGGTATTTCGGCGGTCCATCCTCGGGTGGACAAATTCCGAAGCAGACGAGGAAGTCCGCAGCAAACGAATTGCCGCCTGGAAAAAACACGCGGAGAGGATTTCCATTCCTGAGAAGGGCTGGCCCCCCAGCCAAGATACATGGAAACGCCGCAACAACCGCACGCTAACTCTGGAAGTAGAAGCGTGGGCAATTCCGCTGGCCGGCGGCGATGGAACGCAGATAACCTTCACCGATATTACGTCGCAAACTCCTGCGGAACCGTCGAATCAGGAAGAGGAAGAACAGATTCGGCTGGCCATCGAGTCCGGGGCGGTCGGAATTTGGGATCTGGACCCGGACACGGGCAAGATACAGTGTTCCAAACGGACGAAAGAACTTTATAGCCTGCACTGGAGCAGCAACTTCAACTATGCTTCCTTTCTGCGTGTTCTTCATCCGGAAGATCGTACGCGGACGGATCGAGCCATTCAGCAAAGCCTAAACCCGGACAGCAGCGGCGAATTTGGAAGTGACTTTCGCGTACTGTCTCCCGATGGAAAGGTGCGCTGGATCGCGGCCACCGGGCACGCCTTCTTCTCCGCTGTTTCCGGACGCCGCAAGGCAACCCGGCTGATCGGGATTGCACTGGATATCACCGACCTCCGGCAAACCGATGCGTCTCTGCTGCAGACGGAAAAGCTGGCGGTAACCGGCCGGCTGGCGGCTTCGCTGGCCCATGAGATCAACAATCCGCTGGAAGCCATCACCAACCTGCTCTATCTGCTGCAGGAAGGTTCTCTGGAGGAAGACCAGCGCAGCTACGTCAAGATGGCGGAACAGGAATTGGCGCGTGTGATCGACATCGCCGTCCAGACGCTCCGCTTTTACCATGATCCGGGCGCTCCGATCCAATGCGATGTGGCGGAGATCATCGATTCCGCCATTGCTCCACTTGCGGGACGGATGGCGGCCTCGAACATTGAGGTCCAGCGCCGCTATCGGCAGAAAGCTCATGTCCTCGGCGCCCGGAGAGAACTGCGGCAGGTTCTGGTGAATGTGGTCCTGAACGCCATGAACGCCATGCAACAGGGTGGACGGCTGCTGGTGCGAACAAAGGAAGCAACAAACTGGAAGACCGGACGCAAAGGGGTGCGGCTTACCATCGCGGACACTGGCCACGGCATGAATCACTCGACCATGAAGCGGATATTCGAGCCGTTCTTTACGACCAGAGCTTCCGTCGGCACCGGGCTGGGATTATGGCTGTGCTCCGGGATTGTTCAGAAGCACGGCGGCGAAATTCGGGTAAAGAGCCGGCAAACGGCTGGCCGCAGCGGCACGGTATTTTCCATCTTTTTGCCGTTTGACCGGACGGAGGTAAACAGGATTTCCGCACTGGACCGAGCTGCGGGCTGTCAAATGATTTGACGCGCGTTCACGGCCGAGTTCCAGCAGAACTTCCGTGACGCGCTCGTAATCGTGGCGCAGAACGCCTTCGGCGTGGAGAAAATCTCCGGTGATGCAGCGTACGCCGAGGCGCTCCACCTGTTCGATGTCGGCGACGATCTGCTCCGCGCCTTCGGCGGCATAGCGCTCCCGCGCGGATTCAGGAATGGGCGCGATATTGACCAGAGCAGTATCGAAGATGGCGCCGCCGGCGTGTTCGTAGATGCGCTCGATATGCTGCGAGGCGGTCAGGTGGACACTCTCATTGGCCTGCGTCATCAGGTTGCAGACGAAGACGCGTAAACCCTGGGCGGCGAGCAGAGCATCGGCAATTCCTTCCACCAGCAGATTCGTCACCAGGCTGGTGTAGAGCGAACCGGGCCCGAGGGTAACGATGTCCGCGCCCAGGATGGCTTCGATCGCTTCCGGCAGTGCTGGAACTTTTTCCGGCTCCAGCATGAGACGGACGATGCGGTGCTTGCTGGCGGTGATATTGGTCTCTCCGCGAACGGTTGAGCCATCGTCCATCAGGGCGGCAAGAGTTACGTTCGAATTGGTCGCCGGGTAGAGATGGCCGCGGGTGGCAAGAATTTGCGAGGAAGTCTTCACCGCCAACGCGAAGTCTCCAGTCACGGCCGTGAGACCCGCGAGGAACAGGTTGCCGAAACTGTGCCCCTCGAGGCCCTCGCCGCTCTCGAAGCGGTACTGAAACAGGCGCGACAGCAGATGCTCGTCTTCTGAAAGCGCGACCATGCAGTTGCGCAAATCTCCGGGCGGCAGCATGTTCATGTCTTTGCGGAGGCGTCC
This sequence comes from uncultured Acidobacteriota bacterium, assembly GCA_963823295.1. GTDB lineage: Bacteria > Acidobacteriota > Terriglobia > Terriglobales > Acidobacteriaceae > JAKAAZ01. The sequence goes on along the minus strand of CAWGLF010000008.1, from coordinate 122,399 downwards.
GCTGGAACCGCCGTCATCGGTTACGGTCACGATCGCGGCCAGATCGGAGATGGCGCAGGACGGATCGACGGCGTCGGAAGAGTGAACAACGGCGGCCGAGGATTGCCGTGTGTGGCGCTTCAGCCCGCGCAGCAAAGTGGACAGACCGGTGCCGCCGCCGATCGCCGCCACGCGCATGCAATCGAGATTGTGGCTCGCCGCAGCGGCGGATTGTTCCTGGAGTGCTATGGGCATGATTCGATGCACCTCAATTTAATCTGTCATCCTGAGCGAAGCCGACGGGCTCGGAATGACAATTTACGAGGTTAGCATCAGGAAACCTCGGGGTATAAAAGCTCCGTGAAGCGCGGATCATCGAACATTTCCTGGAAGTCGGAATCGAGCCGGGCCTGAATGCGGTTTCTGGGGTTCAGGTCGATGGCGCGGCCCAGCTGCTCCAGGCATTCCTCGGCGCGGCTGGTCAGGCTGTACATCACCGCCAGGCCATAATGCGCGTAGTCCGCCGAGGGATTTTTTTTCAGGATCGCCTCGAAATGTTCCCGCGCATCTTCGTAGTAGCCGGTGTTCAGCAGCGAAATGGCGTAGTCGTACTGCTCTTCGGGACCGTCGAAGCTGACCTGGCTTTTTTCCAGCTGCCGCTGACACGCCGTCATATGGACACGCGCCCGGTCCAGCAAATCGCCCGCTCCGGAAGAGAGCAGCGTTTCCAGCGCGGCCTTGGCCTTCTCATATTTGCCGTCGCGCATCAGGCGTACGGCGGCCTCATATTGCTGGATGCGCTGTTTTCTTCCCGGATCCAGACTGACTGGAGACTTGCCGGCGAGCGTGCGCGGCATCGATGTCGTTTTGTTCTTCGGTTGCGCTTCTTTCATTGCAGACCCATTCGTCATCTATGTTCCGGCATAGCGGCCGCCGGGGACCCCCAACCATGGTAAACGTAACAGGAAAGCTCCTGCACTGCAATCCGGTTCCTGATCTCCCCCGTGGCAACCCACGATGCTAAAATCAGATCGGATCGGCTTATGCCAGAAACTGTTCGCAGAAAGACCCCGACAGTTCGGATTGGCAACATTCGTGTGGGCTCGGATGCCCCGGTTGTTGTGCAATCGATGACGAATACCGACACCGCTGATGTTGCCTCGACGGTGCAGCAGGTGGCCGCACTCCATCGCGCCGGGTCGGAGATCGTCCGGGTCACGGTAAATAACGACGACGCGGCCAAGGCCGTTCCTCATATCGTCGAAGCTCTTGCCCGGCAGGATGTCCATGTTCCCATCGTCGGCGACTTCCATTACAACGGCCATCTGCTGCTGAAAAAATATCCGGACTGCGCCCGGGCGCTGGCGAAGTACCGCATCAATCCCGGCAACTGCTCCATCGGACGCAAGGACGACGAGAACTTCCGCACCATGATCGAGTGCGCCGTCGAAAACCAGAAGCCGGTTCGCATCGGCGTCAATTGGGGATCGCTCGATCAGGCCTTGCTGACGCGCATGATGGATGAAAACGCGAAGCTCGAGAAGCCGCGCGAGGCCCGCGACGTGATGATGGAAGCCATGCTGGTCAGCGCGCTGGATTCGGCCGCCATGGCCGAGCGCTATGGTTTGCGGCATGACCAGATCATCCTGAGCGCCAAGGTCAGCGGCGTGCACGACCTTATCGACGTCTACCGGATGCTGGCTGCGCGCTGCGATTATGCGCTGCATCTTGGCCTGACCGAAGCCGGCATGGGGATGAAAGGCATCGTTGCCTCAACGGCCGGATTGACGCCGCTGCTGCTCGACGGCATCGGCGACACCATCCGCGTCAGCCTGACGCCGAAGCCCGGGCGGCGACCGCACGGAAGAAGTTTTGACCGCGCAGCAGATTCTCCAGTCGCTCGGCATTCGCAGCTTTACTCCGCAGGTGACGGCCTGTCCCGGATGCGGCCGCACCACCAGCACCTTCTTCCAGGAGCTGGCGCAGCAGATTCAGGGCTATGTCCGCGAGTCCATGCCCGTATGGCGCGAGCAATACCCAGGGGTCGAAGAATTGAAGCTTGCGGTCATGGGATGCATCGTCAACGGACCGGGAGAATCGAAGCACGCGAACATCGGCATTTCCCTGCCCGGCACATTTGAAGAACCAGTGGCCCCTGTATACGTGGACGGACGCCTGTTCCTGACCTTGCGGGGCGATCAGATCGTGCAGGAATTCACGAAGATTCTGGATGAATATGTCGAAACCCGCTACGGATCGGCGCGGCAGCCGGAACTAGTCGGGACAGGCGGAATTTCCAGAGTCGCGAATAGAGGCGCGTGCCCCACATCCCGATTTTGAGATGTGGTGCTTTTCTACATCGGAAGAGGAAGGCTCCAATTCCGTGAAATGCTGAGGCGAGTCTCAGCTCCGTTCCTCAGTCCATCGCCTCACTATATCCAGTCCGTTCCCTGTCTCAAGAAAGCTCTTCAAGCTGGAGAGGACCGCAGGCCATCCCTGCGTGATGCCCTGAAGCATGGCGGAATCAGGCTCAAGTTCTTCGTGGGTGACCGTCAGGCGCACGTCGTCGAACATGGGCTCGATCTCAAACGACACTCGCGAAACACCTGTTTCCCCTTTGCCGTGGGCGGCATGATCCCATGTCAGAACCAGCCGCCGTGGCGGCACGCTTTCTACGACCTTTCCGAAAACGTCAACTTTTGAAGGATCGTTCACCCGTTGATGCTCCCACCTCGACCCAACCTTCCAGTCGGACACGTTCCGATGGGCCCAGTATTCTTTTGTCAAATTCCCATCGGTCAATGCGGCCCATACCTTTTCTGCTGTAGCGGCAATATAGATGACGTAGACAAAACTCGCTTTATTCATGGTTAGCTTCCTCCAGCATTTTTTTGAGTTGGACAAGCGTGTTCAGGCGGCTGGATTCATACTTCCGAACCCACCGTTCGTAGATTTCGTGAATCGGCACAGGATTCAGGTAGTGCAACTTCTCCCGCCCCCGGCGAACGGTCACAACCAGGTTTGCGGATTCCAGAAGTACGAGATGTTTCGTGACCGCCTGGCGTGTCATCTTGAGGTTCGTGCACAGCTCCCCCAACGTTTGGCCATTGCGGGCATACAGACGATCCAACAAAAGTCTGCGGCTGGGATCGGCCAACGCCTTGAACACTTCATCCATACTTGGATTATATATGCAACCTTATGGTTGCATATTAAAGCTTTAGATTCCTGAGGCCCAATCGATTCTTTGGCGAAAAGTAGGTTCCGGAGCCGAAACAAAATTGCGAGTGGAGGAATTTCGAGAATAGTCAGTTCTGATCCGATGGAGCAGCAGCCACACTTTCGGCGGCATCGGGCACGCGAGCCGCGGCGGAGGCTTTGGCGGTCTTCTTGCCCGCTCTCTTGATTAATTGATTCAGGGTCGTCGAATCGAGTTCCCCTTCCAGGCACTTCTCCGCTTTGCGAAATGCGCTTTGAATCGCTTTTCTCAGGTCCTTAGTCTCCGCCGATTCATGCTTGCTGCGGTGCAGTAGATCGCCGGTGCCGAGCGCGCGATAAATATCTCGCAGAGTGATCTGTTTCGGGCTGCGGGCCAGCCGCGAACCGCCGGAAGGCCCTTTGGCGCTGGTCACAAGGCCGGCATGACTCAGCGCGGACAGGAGCCTGCGCACCACGACGGCATTGGTCGCTAAAGCCACTGCCAGAGCCTGCGAGGTGTGGTACTTGTCCGGCTCGGTGGCCATGAGTACAAGCGCTTCAATTCCAGTGGAAAACCGCAGATTGGTCGCCATGTGGCCCAAAATACCACAGTTTTGGACCTCTGATTTCAACGCGGCGGCGCGGTCAATTTGAACGATGAAGCTGGATACCGAGCACAATGGCGAGCATGCACACGGTATTGGTCAGCATCACGTTAAGGAGGAATTGCCCCATTTTCCCTTCGTGCCAGTAAGCCATGCTCTCGTAGGCGAATGCCGAGAAAGTGGTAAACGCGCCGCAAAACCCGGTTGCGAACAGCAGCCTCCATCGGTCATGGCTGTGGTCAGCCGTCCAGGTAAGGACATAGCCCACGATGAAACAGCCGACCACGTTGACGATCAGCGTGCCGTATGGGAAACCATGCGCGTGGGATGCTGTGCTTGAGTAATGAGTGACGAGAAAACGAGCAATAGCGCCGACGATGGCTCCGAGCGCAACCAGAAGGATATTCTGCACCATGACAAACTCCTACCGAGAATTGGTAGGAGTCATCAGCCAGAGGCGTTTAGAAAAGAGGCGAACTCCATCGCCCATAGAGATTCTAGAACAGACCGGCCTGTTCTACAAAGGCTAATCCTCGCGGCAGTAGTCAGTTAAACGATACGTTCCGTCAACGGCTAAACAGATTGCAGAAAAAGGCTGGATGAAGATCGCGAAGAAATACCCGGGGCTGAAGCCCCTTCAATTTGTTCACTGCTCCGCAGGGCTGAAGCCCCGCGCTTCCACACAGAGGCAAAGACAACGAGTTTTTCCGCAGATTGTAAAGCCGGATTGCAGCCAAAGCTCATACGGCGTGGCTGAAGCCACGCCCCTCCAAGACAAATTCAGACGGACCATTACCGTGTGCCCGGTTTCCATCTAGAGGGATGGCGTTTCTCCGCGGTGCGTGGAGTGCTACCATCTTGGTTTCAACGATTCGCTTCATCCCGGAGCCGGTTCCCCTTGCGAATACTGTTTGTCGGCGATGTTTTTGGCGGTGCCGGGCGCAGAATCGTCCATGCCCATCTACATCACGTTATCGAAACGCTCGCGTCGATCTGGTGGTTATCAACGTGGAGAATGCGGCCGGAGGTTTCGGCGTGACGCCCGCGATTGCTGAAGAGTTTTTCGATCTCGGCGCGCACGTTCTTACGTCGGGAAACCACATCTGGGATAAGCGCGAAGTTATCGACTGGATGAAATCCGTTCCGGCGGACAGCCACGAGCGGCCGCGGCGCCTGCTGCGGCCTGCCAACTATGTTCCGGGAGTTCCCGGACACGGAGTGTATGAAGGCACGCTCACCGATGGCGCGGAGTATGCCGTTATCAATCTGCAGGGGCGCGTGTTCATGGGCGCCAGCGACGATCCCTTTCGCTGTGCGGATGCGATTCTCGAAAAGCTGCGGGCCAAAGTTATCCTGGTCGATTTCCACGCCGAAGCTACTTCGGAAAAAGTCGCGATGGGCTGGTATCTGGACGGCCGGGTGACTGCGGTGCTCGGCACCCACACGCATGTTCCCACCGCGGATACGCGCATTCTGCCGAACGGCACCGCGTTCCAGACCGATGTCGGCATGAGCGGATCGTATGACAGCGTGATCGGAGTCGAAGTCGAGCAGGTGCTCGAACGCTTTTTGAAAGGCATGCCGGCGAAGTTCGACGCTTCCAGAAAGAATCCGAAGATGTGCGCGGCGCTGATCGAGTGCGATGCTGCCACGGGCCGGGCAAGTTCGATTCGGCATTTCATGCTGGGAGAATGAGCGCGACGATCGCGGAAAATGGTAAGTGGGGGCCCCTTAATTTGCTTCCTTTTCCAGCTGGCTGAAGCCCTGTTCTGCTCCCGGCAAAGACAGGTTTCCGCGACCTTATAGAGCAAAAGAGCGTTGGTATACCAGAAGAAACGCACTCCCATTTGGCGCACCGGGAACTCAACATCAGCCTGCAATAGCAAGAGCGGCCATCTTTGGAGATGGCCGCTCTGGTTAGAACAACAGACTTGCAGTAATTACTGCCGGGTGCCGCGACGAGGGGCACGGTGGACGGCGCGTGGCTTGGCCGTGACCGACTCTTGTCCGTCCTTCATGATGATCATCGGCGGGTTCTGCGTATAAGAATCGAACGTCGCGATGTAATTGACCATGGAACCGATGGTCGGCGGCCGGCGCAGCGGAGTCTTCATGTTGATGGTGAAGTCCGCCTTGTTCGACTGCTGAGCATCATCGGAAACCGCCAGTTGTACCGAGTCGGGCGTCGCGGCGACCACCTTTCCCGGAACCTTGGTCGTCAACCCCTTCATCGTGTCCCAGACCTTGCTGGCGTCATCCGTTGTGCCATTGGCCAATACGAATTCCTTGTCCGTCAGGGCCATCGTTTTCAGGTCCGGCGTGGTTGTAACGGCGGTATGGGCCAACTGCTGCGGCGAGGGCGGCGGCGGGGCGGGAGTGATGGTAAAGCCGGAGGGCGGGTTCAGCGAAGCCTTGGCCTGCGCCTGCACCTGGTCGAAGCCATCCGTGCCGCCGTGATACTTCTTGTACCAGTACTGCGCAGCCTTTTGGATCTGGTCCTTGAACGGCTCTGGAGCATAGGCGGCGGCGCGGGCCAGATACCAGATGGCATTCACCAGATCCTGCGGGTTTTCCTGTGTGTAAGCGGTCCCGAGGAGATAGGTATCTTCAATGCCGGGGCCGGCAGTCTGCTGCTGCTCGGGCATCGCCTGCAATTCGGCTTTGAAGTCCTTGATGGCGTCCGGATAGTTCTTTTTTCCTAGATCGTCGGCTGCCATCGCACCTTCGAACAGCGGCGTCACCGCTGCTTTCATCTTGTCGTAATTGGCCGCGTCCGCTCCCTCCGGCGCAGGCGCGTTCAGGCCTTTCTGCGCGTCGGCGGCCGCTTCATCCAGCAACGGCTGCGCCTCCGCCGGATTGGTCTTCTGCCCGGCCTGGGCACGCAGCACGTACGCGCTCAGCGCCAGGGCGCGCATATCGTTCGGATCCATCTGCAGCACTTTGCGCGCCGTGTCCAGCGCCTTCTGGGTGTTTCCCGTCTGCGTGTAGGCATCCATCAGCACTTCCAGCATCTGCTTCTTTACGACACTGTTCGGATATTGCTGCAGAAAGCTCTCGATCGCCTGTTCCTTGGCCTGTGGCGTCGGCTGGCCAATGGCGGAGTTGTAGGCATTGTATTCGGCAGGATCTTTAATTGTGATGGTGCTTGAATTGGAAGCTTGCGCCAGCATCACAGGAGCGGCACCCATTGCGGAGCAGGCCAGCGCCAGCACCGTAACATACAGAATCTTTTTCTTCATCAGTCACTCCTCGCGAACGAGTCTTCAAATAAACCTTAGATGGTCCAGCACGCATGTTCGAGTAAATCGCACCTGCGCTCCAGCTTCGGCATGATCATGGGAACGCCTGAGCGGGAAATTGCGATGCGCAGACTTCGGCACATTCGTGCGGGTAATGGGGATTATAAAGCCGAACTCCTATATTGTGAGTATTCCATTACGATTCGATAGGATGCAATAGCGGCGATGCCGTGTACGATTCCTACAGGAAGCGGGGCGAGATGAAAAATGGGTCTGACAAAAAACTCGGCAATGTGCCATTGATGGTACTCGGAATTGTCGCATTACTGCTGGTAACCATGTGGCTGATCTGGCAAATCTTTCGCTAGCCATCAGCCCGGTTTCAGAGGCATAAGGACGCTGTTGCTATGGCAACAGAATCGAGTTCAATGTAATGGAAACAAAATCTCCTCTCACCGGACAAATTGCCGTCATCACCGGAGCCAGCCGCGGAATCGGGGCCGTCATCGCCAGGAAACTGGGATCGCTCGGCGCGCACGTCGTACTGACGGCGAGAGACCGCCACCGGCACTCGACAATCGCCCGGGAAATTGCAGCTGCGGCTGGAATGCGGAAATCCACGCTTGCGATATTTCCGACCCGGCGCAGATCGAGACCTTTGCGCAAGCCGTGCTGAAAGAGCATGGACGCTGCGACATCCTGGTGAATAATGCCGGCGTGGGCTGGTTCCACGGGCCTTTGCACACCATGTCTCCGGCAGAATGGGACAGCCTAATGGCCATTAACCTGCGGGCGCCTTATCTTCTGTTGCGGGCATTTGCGCCGGCAATGGTTGATGCGAAGCGCGGCCATATCATCAACATTTCTTCTCTGGCAAGCAAAAACCCGGTGCCGAACGCGGCCGCTTACGCGGGCTCTAAGTGGGGGCTGAATGGCATGATGATTTCCGCCGCGGAAGAACTGCGCGCGCACCAGGTGAGGGTATCTCTTATTGAACCTGGGTCGGTGCGCACAGAGTTCGGCTCGGGATTATCATCAGAGAAGTCCCCGCTGGGCGCGATTGCGCCGGAAGATATCGCGGAGATTGTAGTGCTCCTGGCGACCCAACCCGGCCAATCATTTATCAGCGAAGTCATGGTGCGTCCGACGCTGAAGAAGTAACCGTTCGTATCCGTCCCGACCAACACAGATACAGCGAACTCAGCAGATTTGGCGAATTGTTTGCTTTACGTGCCCAGCAGCTAGCGTTTCGGACGGCTTATCCACAATATGTAGTACGAGATATGTTGACCCTGCTCCGTTGCCGGGCTAAAGTGAAGCCAACGGCGGACGGAGCCTGTGGCCATCATGCCGGAACAAGGAGCCCAGATTGCTCGAACTGAAGCGCATCCACATCCTCGGCTTCAAATCCTTTTGCGACAAGACAGATGTGTCTCTCGACAGCCGTGGCGTCACCGCCATCGTGGGCCCGAACGGCTGCGGAAAATCGAACATCTCCGATGCCATCAGTTGGGTGTTGGGAGAGCAGTCCGCCAAAAGCCTGCGCGGCGCCAAGATGGAAGACGTCATCTTCTCCGGAACACGGGAGCGCAAGCCGACCGGCATGGCCGAGGTGACGCTGGTCCTGGTCGACCCCGAGGTGTACCAGCCCGCCACCCGTTCCGAGGGACCCATCGCGTTGAAGACGACTGGGATGAGGCAGCCGTCCGATCGCAGGCCGCTCAGGAGACGGAGGCCATCATCGCCGAACTGCAGCCCGGACAGGTCATCAGGGAACAGATATGCCGGAAGAACGAGGTGGACCTGTCCGCGTCCGCTGCAAATTCCGAAGACAACGGCGAAGCGGCTATCGACGCAAACTCGGTCGTGCTGAAAGTTCGGCGCCGCAAGTTCCAGCGCAACCATGCCAGGATGGCGAGGTCGTGATTTCCCGCCGCCTGTTCCGCACCGGCGACAGTGAATATCTGCTGAACGGAAAACTCTGCCGTTTGCGCGACATTCACGATGTGCTGATGGGTACCGGCCTGGGCGCGGAATCCTACGGAATCATCGAGCAGGAGCGCATCGGTCAGCTGCTGAGCAGCAAGCCCCATGACCGCCGGACCATCATTGAAGAGGCGGCCGGGATCACCCGCTTCAAAACGAAAAAGCATTTGGCGGAATTGCGGCTCGAACAGGCGAAGCAGAATCTTGCCCGGGTCAACGACATCTTCGACGAAGTCACGCGGCAGATGAATTCGCTGAAACGGCAGGCGGCGAAGGCGGAACGTTACGGCGCGCTCCGCGACGAGCTTCACCAGCGCCTGCGCGTCGTCATTGCCACGCGCCTTTCGCTGATGGATGCGGCATCGCTGGCCGCGGCAAATGAGATTGCGGAATTGACGGCGCAGATCGATCAGCTTAGCCAGACCATCGCGACTGTCGATCAGCAACGTGCGGCCGCCGTGGCGGAAGGCTACACCTGCGAGCAGCAGGCTCGTGATGCCGCGGCCCGCGCCAATGCCGCTTCTGTGGAGCTGGAACGTACGCTGGCGCAGCTGCAGGCCAATGACGACCGCGCTTCCGATCTCGCGATTCGTCTGCAGGCGGCACAGGCCGAGCTTGCGCAAACGCAGCAGCAGTTGACTTCGGTCGATGCTGAATGCACCCAGCAGCAGGCCTTTCTGGCGCAGGCGCAACAGGCCGTTGATGAAGCGCGCCGCCACATGCAGTCGCGGCAGGACGCGGCACGCAAGGCCGGCGATGAGCTGTCGGCGGTCGATCAGCAGATTGAAACCGCGCGGCGGCAGATGCTCCACTGGATGACGCAGGCAAATCAGGTCCGCAACCAGATCACTCAGGGCGAAGCCAGCCTGGAGGCGTTCGAGCGCGAAGCCACCCGGCTGGCAACGGAGCAGTGCAGGACTGCACAGTGAACTTGAAAAGCTGGGCGTCGAACGCGGACAGGTTTCGCTCACCTTCGAGTCGGCCAGCACATTTCTGCAATCGACGGAAGCCGAGCTGACCAGGTTACGCGCCGAACTGGAACGCCAGCGCACGGAAGAAGCCGCGTCCCGCCGCCAGGCTGATCAGCTTCGTGCCGAGCAGGCGACTCTGCAGGGGCGGCACAATTCGCTGGAGGCTTTAATCCGCGAGCATAGCTACTCGACCGATACCGTTCGCAAGCTGCTGCGGACCAATACCATGGCAGGTGGCCAGGCACCGGTGGGCGTGCTGGCGGATTTCCTTGAAGTTTCCGGCCAGTATGAAAACGTGGTCGATGAATTTCTCCGCGATGAGCTGAACTATATCGTCGTAAAAAGCTGGAACGATGCCCGGGAAGGCATGCGTGTATTGAAGACCGATGTCGATGGCCGCGCGACATTTCTCGTCCATCCCGACGATTCGCAGGCGAAATTTTCCTTCGCGCCCGGCCTGGTGCAGCCGCTCAGCGAAAGTCCGCGATGGAGTCATCCGGCTGAAGGACTGCATCCGCGTGCTCGACGGCTTTGGCAGCTCGCTCGAAGTGATTCTGCCCAAGCTGCGCCACGGATATGTCGCTCCCGATTCCGATACGGCGCGGTCCCTTGCGCTCGAAAACCCGGAGGCATTTTTTCTCGCGCCGAATGGGGAATGCTTTCACAACGTGACGGTGACTGGCGGCAAGCCGAGCGTTGAAGGGCCGCTGGTACTGAAGCGCGAATTGCGCAGCGCGCAACAGGCACTCGCGCGAACGGAAGAGGCCCTGGCGAAGGCCGACCTGGCTACGGCTGAACTGGCCCGGACGACGACGGAACTGGCGCGGCAGATTGAGATGAAATCCACGGAACGGCGCCGGGCAGAGCAGGAGTCGGCCAACACCGGCGCCGCGCTGCGCCAACTGGAAGCCGAGGTAAACCGCCTGGAACGGCGCATGAGCGATTCGACTTTGCAGGCCGAACGCAACAAGCAGGCGCAGATGGAAAAGGTCGCGTGGGTGGCGGAACGGCGGGAAGAAATTGAGCGTCACGAGCAGGAACACGCCAGGTTCGAGCAGCAACTGAATGAATCGCAGGATTCACTCGAAATGCTGCGAGCAGCCCGTGATACCGCGCAGCAGCAGTTGTCGGAATCCTCCGCGGAGCTGGCCGGTCTTGAAGAGCGGCGGCGAGGCGCGGCCAGTTCCGCCGAGCGGCTGGATCGCATGGTTCAGGATCTCAGGCAGCGCGTGCATCAGCTGGAACAGCAGATCGCCTCCGGTGATGCCGAGCAGAAGCAGCGCGTGCTGGAACAGGAGCGGCTGCAGCTTCGCAGCCAGGAACTCGAAAAAACGCGCGAAGATGCTCGCCGGCAGGCTGAGGAGCTGGCGCAGCAGACCGCGATTCTGCGGCGGCAGGCACAGGAAGTCGAGCAGCAGGTTCGCGCGCTGCGTGCCGACCTGGAGGCGTTCCGCGATAAACGCAGTGAAGAGGCCACGCGCGCCGCGCGGCTGTCCTCCGACCTGGCGCATCTGGAAGAAACTTGCCTGCAGGAGCTTTCTGTAAGCGCCCACGATTTGCGCGCGGACGAGTCGCTGACCCGCCTGGAGTCGGAACCGCTGGCCATCGAGGAAGAAGCCTGCCGGTCGATCAAGCAGAAGATCGAATCGATGGGGCCGGTGAACATGATGGCGCTCGACGAGTACAAGGAAGCGGCGGAGCGTCACGAATTCCTCGAGACCCAGCGCAAGGATCTGATCGATTCGATCGATAACACACAGAGCAGCATCCGCGAAATCGAAGCTGTATTGCGCAGCAAATTCGAAGAGGCCTTCACCGCCATCAATGAAAACTTCTCCGCCACTTTTACGCATCTGTTCGGCGGCGGGCAGGCGTTCATGAAGCTGACCGACCAGGACAACTCCGACGAGAGCGGTATCGACATCATCGCTTCGCCACCAGGAAAGAAACTGCAGAATGTTCTGCTGCTTTCCGGCGGAGAAAAGGCTTTGACGGCGCTATCGTTGCTGATGGCCATCTTCCAGTTTCAGCCCAGTCCCTTCTGCGTGCTGGACGAAGTGGATGCGGCACTGGATGAGTCCAATGTGGGCCGGCTTGCGCACATGCTGGAAAAGATGAGCGACCGCACCCATTTCATCGTCATCACCCATAGCAAACGGATGATGCAGGCCGCCGACGCTATCTTCGGCGTCACCATGCAGGAACCGGGCGTTTCGAAGATCGTTTCGGTGCGCCTGGGCAAAGACCATTCGCGGGAGAAAGCCTCCGCATAATTTGCTCAATCGATGTGCCCCCTCGACCGGAGCGCAACTAGTGCGGATTTGCAATTTGGTGTAGCGCAGGCGAAACGCGGGTCCCTCGACTGCATCCTTGCTCCGCAAGGATTTCGCTCGGGATGACACATCTATTTTGCTATGCAACAATGCTCCCCATTCGCGGCATCCCAGCGTCTGACTGCTGACAAAAACACCGTTGACGAAAGGCTGACCTGAATGCCGGAATCTCTGCTGAAAACTGATCTCCCGGATTTTAAGCTTCACGCTCGCGGTAAAGTGCGCGATATTTATGCGGTCGGCGACGATCTCCTGATCGTCGCCACGGATCGTATCTCGGCTTTCGATCATGTTCTGGCGACCGGCATTCCCGGCAAAGGGAAAATTCTGACCCAAATTTCCCTGTTCTGGTTCAATTTTCTGGCCGATCTGGTCCCGAATCATCTCATCACCGCGGACGTCGATCTCTTTCCTCCGCCGCTGCAAAATTATCGCGACCAATTGTGGCATCGCTCCATGCTGGTCAGGCGCGCGGACATGATCCCGGTCGAATGCGTGGTTCGCAATTATCTGGCGGGCTCCGCCTGGCGGGAATATCAAAAGACCGGCAGTGTGTGCAACACTGCCCTGCTGCCCGGACTGGTGGAGTCGGATCGTTTGCCGGAGCCGCTCTTCACTCCCGCAACCAAGGCGGATCAGGGCAGCCACGATATCAACATCTCCATGCATGACATGCGGGAGCGCATCGGAGGAGACTACGCGGATTTACTGCGCGATCTCAGCCTGATGATTTTCGATCGCGCCTCGCGGCACCTGGCCGAACAGGGCTTGATTCTGGCCGACACCAAGTTTGAATTCGGCGTGACTCCGCAAGGAGTCGTACTCGCGGATGAAGTGCTTACGCCGGACTCTTCGCGCTTGTGGGATCAGTCAAAGTATCATCGCGGACGCCCGCAGCTCTCCTTCGACAAGCAGTTCGTGCGCGATTATCTGGTTGAGAGCCACTGGAATCAGCAGGCTCCAGCCCCGGAGTTGCCAGCGAACATCGTTGCGCGGACCCAGGAGAAATATCTGGAGGCATTCCGCCGCATTACCGGCCGTCTTTCTATCGAGGGCTGATCCATTTCTGTTTAGAATGGGCCTGGGATACTCCACCTGCTGCAAATGACGCGGCGTGAGAAGAGGGGCGCAGCGCATCCATGCTTCAGCGCGTACCCATGGGACATTTATGACGATTTTTGACTGCGCCATTATTGCCATCATCGTTCTGTCCGCGATTGTGGCCGCTTCGCAGGGTTTTCTGCTGGAGGTCATCTCTCTTGGCGGACTGATTTTCGGATTGTGGCTGGCGTTCTGGAATTATCGCGTCCTGGCCGTCCCTTTCACGCGCTACATCCACTCTCAACATGTCGCGGATGCGCTTGCATTTCTGTTGATTGCCTTCGGAATCATGATTGCCGTGGGCCTGATTGGGCGCGCGATATCAAGGCTGGCGCACACCGCCGGGCTGGGGGGACTGGACAGCCTGCTGGGAGCGATCTTCGGAATCATTCGCGGCTGCGTGCTGGTGGTGATTGCCATCATTGCGATTGCCGCGTTTATGCCGCAGAAAACCTGGATGAATGGTTCCAGGCTCGCGCCATACTTTCTTTCCGCCGCCAACCAGTGTTCAGCCGGCGCGCCGGCTGAATTGCGCCTGAAAATTCAGCAGGGCGTTGCCGCGATTGAGCACGCTCGGCCGGAATGGATACAATTAAACTTGCATCGACACCCCGGAACACGTTAGAACATTCTGAACGGACTTTTGTCCTTCCTCCCAGACAGATTTCAGACGTTCCAAAATAAATCGGGCAGCAATAACCGTCGACATTTAAGCGAGGGGTCATAGTGAGACGCGAATTGGACAATCTGGTATTGCAGATGTACGCCAGCGGTATCACCTATGACGAGGCTGTCCGCGAGTTTCGCCGCCGTTACATTCAGGAAGTTCTCAGCCACAACAAAGGCAACCAGTGCAAGGCGGCGCGCGAGCTGGGCGTGCATCGCAACACGCTGAGCCGCATCATGGCCGATCTTGAACTCGACCCCACGCAGATCAAACTTGGCCTGAAACGTCCGCCGCGCGGCGAGCGTGCTGTTCTTCCGCCGGTGCAGCTGATACGCTCGAAATAGGTTACGTTTTCCGGCAAAGGCAGTCTTTCCTTCCAGTGGCAAAGAAGCGTTTCACCTGCGAACTCCTTGCTTCAGACCGCACATTGAGCTTCGTTCGCGGAAGCACGCCTGCGCCCCGGTCCCTGCAAAATTCTCTTTCATCCTTGCGCATTCACAGCTCGCGTGCATTCCACCGTTTTTCCCTTGGCTCATTCGAGCCCTGGATGAAAAAGCTGACCGCAGTCAGTCTCGCGCTCTCACTGGGAATTTTTCCCTGTGCTCCGGCAGCGTTTGGGCAGCAAGCACCCCCTGCAGCAACCGCTGCTGCGGCCCATGCCGGTGCCCCTGCCGCTTCGCCGGCGAAAACGGAAGCAACGGTTCCTCCCATGCCGCCGCCAAGCCCGAAGGAAAGCGCCAGGGCAAGAGAATTTTTTCGCAAAGGAACGGACGCGCTGCGCGCACACAAATCCACGCGTGCGCTGAAGATGTTTGCCGCCGCCCGCAGGCTTGATCCCGCCAATGGCTCCTACGTGGCAGCGTACGAGATTGCGCGGCAACAGCAGGTCGGTGGAATGCTCGAGGAGGCCAACACGGATCACAACAACGGCAAGTCCGCCGCCGCAAAGCAGAAGCTGCTGGCCGCGCTCAATGTGGATGCCGGCAATCCGTTTGTCCAGGAACATCTTCAATCTTTAGCTGCGGAAGATGAGCCCGCCGTCGTGAATTCGATGCCGATGCCGCAATTTTCCAGCGGCCTTGTTGAACTGGCTCCCAATCACGTTCGAGCCACATTCCATCTTCGCGGCAAAATGCAGAAGGTAGTTCAACAGATTTTTCTCGCCTATGGTATTACGGCGATTCTCGATGATTCGGTTCCCACGAAGGACGTTCGTATCGATCTGACCAACGCGCCGTTTGCCGAAGCTTCGACAGCGGTTCAGCTTGCAACCGATACCTTCATCGTTCCGCTTGACCCGCAACACGCCGTCGTAGCAAAAGACACGCCCGCAAATCGCCAGAAATTCGAACGGCTGCTGCTGGAAACTGTGTTCCTGCCGGGGGTCGATTCGAAAGACATGTCGCAGGCGGTAAACATGATCAGGACCGTGTTCAGTGTGCGGCAGGTTTCGGTCCGTCCCGAGAGCGGAACACTGAGCATTCGCGCGCCAGAAGCCACGCTGCGCGCCGTTAATGCCACCCTGGCGCGGCTCTACCTGGACCGGCCGGAGGTCGTCCTGGATGTTCGCGTCTACCAGATCAACAGCTCGTTTCAGCAGAATCTGGGCGTCTCGTTCCCGCAGACGCTGAACGTTTTCAATCTCACCTCGGAACTTTCCAGCGTCATCAGCCAGAATCAGAGCACCATCGCCCAGCTGATTGCGAGCGGCCTGGTAAACCCGGGCGATCTTGCCGGAATTGCGGCCTTGCTGGTGGGGCTTGGCCTGGTGAATGGGTCGGTCCTGAACCAGCCTTTTGCAATGTTCGGCAACGGCCTCACGTTAAGCGGGCTTTCGTTCGGCACAACAACAGTGAATGCCTCGCTCAACATTTCGAAGACGCGGCAATTGGATCACATTCAGCTGCGCGCCGAAGACTCTCAGGCGCAAAGTTTTCTGGTCGGCTCGCGTTATCCCTTCGTGACGCAAAGCTATTCCGCGGGAACCCAGAGTCCCACCAGCTTTACCAGCGTCTCCAGCCTGCTGAACGGTTCCAATCAAAGCAATCTTTCTGCTGTGAATCCCCTGGCGCTGGCGCCTACCGTGCAATATGAAGATCTGGGATTGACCATGAAAGCCACCCCCCGCGTTCTGCAGAATAACGAGGTCCAGATAAAGCTCCAGATCAAGATCGCCGCCCTGGCCGGGGCCAGCCTGAATCAGTCGCCGATTATCAACAACCGTTCCTTCGAGACCGCGATTCAGGTGCATGATGGCGGCAGCGCACTGATCACTGGCAGCGTCAGCCGATCGGAAGCAAGATCTCTATCAGGCATTCCCGGGCTGAGTGAATTGCCGGGATTTGCGTGGACGGCCAGTCCGACCACCAACGTGACGATCGGAAAACTTTTGATCGTCATCAGCCCGCACATCATCAGCGCCACGCATTCAAGCGTCGCGAGTCAAATGATGCCGGTGCCGCCGAACCGAGGCAGCTTTTTTTGAACGGGGCGGCCTTCAGTCCCGCTAGACCGGTTTTCCTATTACTGTGAGATAGCGCGAAATCCGTACGTGTATCCGTTCTTTAAGGAACGGATACGTAAGCCTCATTCCATCGCCCTACACCTATGGGAAAACCGGTCTATCGCGTGGACTCGACAAGAAACATTTCGGCGCCATGCGGTCCAACAGAGGCGTGGAATTCTCGATCGAATGTGCCTAGATTTTTCTGACGCCACAGATCGCGCACGGTGTGCCGCCCTTGAATGCCAAGATCGGACCAGCGGGCCGTAACTTCCGTCTCGTGTTCGCCGCGATTGAACAGGCCCACTGCTTTTGAGCCATCTTCCATATTTTTCGCCCAGACCGCTATATCACCCTGCTGGTAAACTGGCGCGGCCTCGCGGCCGAGAGCGTCCTGATCCACGGCAATCACCTCGGCGTTGGTCAGCAGGCTCAACGTGAAAGGGTCCATCTTTGTCATGTCACCGCCAAAGACCAGCGGCGCTGCCATTAGGGACCACAAGGTCACATAGCTGTATTGCTCATTGTGCGTCAGCGGCGTTGCCGTCAATTTGCCATTCCACAAAATCTGCCCGATCAGAAGATTGTCGGGATCATTCCATCCGCCCGGCCCGGCCCATTTCTCAATTCCTGCTTGTCCGAATCCGTACGCTGCGACATTCTTCCAGAGTCGATCAGCCTCCGGGGGCTTCTGCGATCCCACGTCATCCGTCGTGCGCCACATATTTCCGCCTACCTCGCGACCCCACTTCCATACATCCCCTAATCCGTATTCGCAAAGGTTATAGACGAAATCACGATCCTGCTTCTGGAGTTCCGATCCCATCAAACGATAGGGCCGCTTCAACTCCTCCGCGTCGTTCTGGTCCTTCATCAGCTTCCGATAGGAACAGAGATCGTATTTAACAAAATCGAATTCCCACGCCGCGAACACACGCGCATCCTGGCTTTCATGGCGGTAGCTGCCCTCGTATCCTCCGCAGGTCAAGGGCCCGGGCGAGGTGTAGATGCCGATTCTCAGGCCCTTGCGATGCATATATTCGGCAAGCGCCTTCATGTCGGGAAAGTTCCGGTTCGATCTGAGATTCCCTGCCGCATCGCGCGGCGCGCCGCCAATTGTTGGATCTGAAGAGGATGGCTTGATGTTCCAGCCATCATCGATGTTGATGTCGGAATATCCATAATTCACCAGTCCGCTGGATTCCATGGCATCGGCTTCCGAGCGCACCAGCTTGTCGCTGATTTTCGTATAGGCGCTGTACCATGAGCTCCACCCCATGGGCGGAGTCAGAGCAAGTTTGTCGCCGACGACGATTCGAAACTTCTTTTTTGCGCTGCCCAGAGAATTGCGCGCCTTTAGCGTGACATCATAATCGCCGCGGGTTTGCAGAACTCCACGAATGATCCCGGTGCGCGCATCGAGTTTCAGTCCATGGGGGAGCCGCTCGGCGGAAAACTTCATCGGGCGATTCCCGGTTGCCGGAATTCTGTAAAAAAATGGATGGCCGGGACGCACGCCAAAAATGGTGGGCCCATTCACCTGCGGTGTTGCCGCCGGTGGTGGGGTAAGGATGCCGCGCTGCTGTGCCGGAGTTGCCGAAGCCAGAAGCAGGAATGCCGAGAGAACGAACGCGGGCCCGAATCTCATCATCGATTGCTACCTCGGAATGAATCGAATCTCTCTTCAGCATCACTGCTTCGCCGTCAGATTTAACGCAGTCGCAGGAAGGCAAATAAAGATACCATGGTAAATTAGCGGTCACGCATCTGTGCCCACCGCATCAACTCTTACGGATACCATGATGAGCAAACTTCAATTGCTGCGAAAACAAGCCCTGGAAGTCGATCCGAACGACAACATTGCCGTTGCGCTGGCGGATTTAACGCCGGGGGAAGAAGTAACTGTACGGAACCAGGCGTATACGCTGGTTACCGATGTTCCCAGCAAACACAAATTTGCGCTGCGGGATTTTTCCGTTGGCGATACGGTCGTGATGTATGGCGTGGTGGTCGGAAAAGCGATTCGACCGATCCGCACGGGCGAGCGCATCAGCACAGAAAACGTGCATCATCAGGCAACGGGCTTTCATTCCCGAACAAAAAAGTACGAGTGGACGGCTCCCGATGTATCGCGCTGGCGGGAGCGGACGTTTCTCGGCTATCACCGCTCCGATGGGCAGGTTGGAACCCGCAACTACTGGCTGGTATTTCCGCTGGTCTTCTGCGAGAACCGCAACGTTCGCATTCTTCAGGAGGCGTTTGAAAAGGGGCTGGGCTTTGCTCCCAGCGACGCCTACCGGCGCCAGGTTGTAGAGCTTTCCGATCTCTACGCGCAGGGAAAGACGGACCAGATTCGCAGCTATCAGCCCGATGTCGCGGCGGCGTCACCTCGCAATCGCAAGGTGTTTCCGAATATCGACGGCGTAAAGTTTCTGACTCACGAGGGTGGATGCGGCGGGACCCGCGAAGATGCGCGCATACTATGCGGTCTCATCGCCGACTACATTCATCATCCGAACGTCGCCGGGGCAACCATTCTTAGCCTCGGTTGCCAGAACGCGCAGATTTCCATGCTGCGAGAAGAGATTGCCAAGCGCACGGACGCGCTCGACAAACCGCTGCTCGTCCTCGACCAGCAACAAAGCCAGCTTGAATCCACCATGCTGTCGCAGGCGATCCACGAAACTTTCCTCGGCTTGATGGAAGCGAACAATCTGGAGCGCGCGCCGGCTTCCCTTTCCCAGCTTACGATCGGACTGAAGTGCGGAGGATCGGATGGATTCTCCGGAATTACCGCCAATCCAGCCATCGGTCATGTGTCGGACATGATGGCCGCACTCGGCGGCAAAAGCGTTCTGGCGGAATTCCCGGAGCTGTGCGGTGTGGAACAGAACCTGATCGACCGCTGCGTGGATGACGGCTGGGAGAGCGGTTTGGCCAATTGATGAAGGCCTACTCTGCCCGAGCGGAAGCGGTCGGCAGCGGCTTCGACATGAATCCATCGCCGGGCAATATCAAGGATGGATTAATTACCGATGCGATGAAGTCCGCCGGTGCGGTGAAGAAGGGCGGCACGTCGCCGGTGGTCGATGTACTCGACTATCCGGAGTATGCGACGAAGCCGGGGCTGAATCTCCTGTGCACCCCCGGCAATGATGTTGAGGCGGTGACTGGCCAGGTAGGCGCGGGAGCGAACATCGTTTTATTCACCACCGGGCTGGGAACGCCGACCGGAAATCCCATCGCGCCGGTCATTAAGCTGTCGACCAATACGGCACTGGCCAACCGCATGTCGGATATCATCGACTTCGATTGCGGCACCATTGTCACCGGAGAAAAGACGATCCAGCAGTCGGGAGAGGCGATTCTGGAGTTCATTATTCAGGTGGCGAGCGGCGAGAAGCAAACGAAAGCGGAAACCCATCATCAGGACGACTTCATTCCCTGGAAGCGCGGAATTTCCCTGTAGTGCATGAAAGCGCCGGAAGCGAGAACTTCAGGGGGAATAAAATTGCCTGCAATCTTCGATGAAATCGTCGTCGGCCTTGGCGCAATGGGCAGCGCGGCCGCATATCAACTGGCGCAGCGCGGCAGAAACGTCCTAGGCCTGGAAGCGTTCACGCCGGCGCACGACAACGGATCTTCGCACGGATTATCCCGCATCATCCGCCAGGCTTATTACGAAGACCCGGCGTACGTGCCGCTTCTGATGCGCTCGTATGAATTGTGGGAGCGTCTTCAGGCGGACACCGGAACAGATCTGCTGCGTCTGACCGGCGGCCTGATGATCGGGCCGCCGTCGAGTAGCACCGTCAGTGGAAGCATTCGCAGCGCGCGGGAATATGGGTTGCAACACGAGATCCTGGATGCCGCCCAGGTGCGGCGGCGTTTCCCCCCATTTGTTTTGTCGCCGGAGGAGATCGCGCTGTATGAAACCAGAGCTGGTTATCTGCGGCCTGAAGAATGTATCCGGCAGAACCTGGCAGAGGCGGCAAAATTTGGCGCGCAACTTCACTTTGAAGAGCCGATGGAATCGTGGACCGCGGCGGATTCAGGCGAGGGAGTGACGGTCAAAACATCCCGTGGAACGTATCAGGCAAAGCACCTGATCCTTTCGGTGGGAGCATGGTCGCCCGCGATTCTCGCTGCGCTCGGCCTGCCCATTGCCGCGTATCGCAGGGTGATGTTCTGGTTCGATCCGGTGGGCGGCATCGAGCCATTTCTCCCGGAGCGCTTTCCGATTTACATCTGGCAGCCCGCGGGCGCGGCGCAGATCTATGGTTTTCCAGCCTCCGGTGGTCCGGCCGACGGCGTGAAGGTGGCGATCCACGAGGGGAATGAAGCGTGCAGTCCGGAAACAGTCGACCGCAGGATTCGCGAAGATGACGAACTGGCAATCCGGTCGGTGATTGCGGAGCGAATTCCGACGTTAAACGGCCCTTTGGTGAAAGCCATGACATGCATGTACACGATGACCCCCGATGAAAACTTCATCATCGAACAGCACCGGGATTATCCGCAGGTGAGTATCGCCTCCGGATTCTCCGGTCACGGCTTCAAGTTTTCGAGCGTGGTCGGCGAGGTCCTTGCGGACCTGGCGATGGAGAGACACACCAAACACGACATCGCTCTTTTTTCGAGCCGCCGATTTTCGCCCGCCGCGCGGTAATTCCAGATCGGGTTGTGATAGCTAGCTGCTTTATTCATCCGTCGGCATGTCGAACCGGACCAGGTCTTCGCGAAATCCGTGGGTCTTTATCGCCCCGTAGGTGATGCCGGCTGCCATCCACACCGCACCCAGAATCATCGCGGTCTTGCTGAGATTGAGCCAGATGAATCCGCAGATCAGAAATCCGAACACGGGCACAAACAGATTGCTGGCGGTTCTCTTCTCCGCGTGCAGCCAATAGCGGACAAACGATGAGGCATTGACGCCCATAAAAGCGATGAATGCGCCAAAGTTGAGCGCCTGCGCGCCGATCTCAAACGCGCCGCCTCCGAGCTGCGTTGCAAACAACTGCAAAATACCGGCGCCCACGAGCGCGAAAGCGCCCACCGCGAGAATATTGTTGCGGGGAATTTTGCTTTTCGCGTCGATCTTACCGAAGAACGATTTCGGCAGCGCGTTGCCTCTCCCCATGCCATAGAGAAGACGACCTGCAGCCAGCTGTGAACCCATGCCGGAGCCCATATTTGCAACCAAAAGCGTGGCGTTGATCAACTGGAACAGGAACACGCCTCCGGCACGTTGCGAAATCATGGCGAAGGCGGATTCCACCTGCTCGAGGGGAAATACCTTCCCTCCCCAGATCAGTTGCGCCCCGTACACTTCCAGCGCAGAAAGGAATCCGGTAACCAGGCAGACCAGCACGGTCGCCAGCAGGATATTGCGCCGGGGATTCTCGGCCTCCTCCGACAACGTGGAAATTCCGTCGAAGCCGATGTAGGTGAGCACCGCGACCGAAGTGCCGGCAAACAGGCCGGACGTGCGAAATGTCTGCGGGTTGTAAAAGGGATGGGTGAAGAAGCCGGGACCGTAGTGATGCAGACGCCAGACATACTGGCCCACCGCCGCCAGAAAAATCACAACGACGATCACCATCCCCACGCACAGAGTTTCGTTGATGCGTGCTGAGGTCTTGATGCCGCGCAGGTTTGCCCAGGTAAAGAAGCCGGCAAAAACAATAATCCAGACGTAGAACGGCAGCCCGGAAACGACATTCATCGCGGCCTTGGCGCAGAACGCGGTGCAGATCAGCGGGTTCAGGATGTAATCCATCACCATGCTCCAGCCGGTGATGTAGCCCAGCGCCGGATGGATTTCCTGGCCGACATACGTGTAGGCCGAGCCCGCGCTGGGGTAAGCCCGCGCCATTCTGCCATAGCTGATCGCGGTCAGCAGCATGGCGATCATCGCGACTAGAATCGTTGAGACAACATGGCCATGCGCCTTGTTGCTGATGACGCCATAGATGCCCATGGGCGCCGTCGGCTGGACGATAACCATTCCGATGATGATCAGGTTCCACAGGCTGAGCGCGCGAACAAGATGCGGCGCGGTCTCGCCATTAGCCGGAGTTCCGCCAGAGACCTGCTTTGTCGATGCCATCGATCGCTCCTGAGCTTTTCGAAGCCTATCAGATTGCGAGATCCATGCAATAGGAACAGCGTGCGTTCCGTAATTGGCTTACCAGTGGTACATCGTTCCATCGAGCTTGCGGTTGATCGGTAGATCGGCGCGGACGTAGGGATATTTCGCCGCGAGCTTTTCATCGAACTCAACGCCCAGGCCCGGGCCTTCCCCGGGATGCAGATAACCATCAGCATAGCGATAGGTATGCGGAAAAACTTCATCGGTTTCGGGCGTGTGCCCCATGTGTTCCTGAATGCCGAAGTTCGGCACGGAAATATCGAAGTGGAGAGCGGCGGCCATCGAAACAGGAGATAAATCGCTGGCCCCGTGGACTCCGGTTTGCACGTGATAGATTGCGGCAAAATCGGCGACCTTGCGCAGATGCGACAACCCTCCGCCATGCGCCACCGCCATGCGGATGTAGTCGATGAGCTGTTCGCGTAGAAGTTGTTCCGCATCCCAGATGGTGTTGAAGACCTCGCCCAGCGCAATCGGGGTCGTGGTGTGCTGGCGGATCAGGCGGTAGCTCGCCTGCAATTCGGCGGGAACGGGGTCCTCCAGCCAGAAAAGATGGTACGGCTCCAGCGACTTGCCCAGGCGGCCTGCTTCAATCGGAGTCAACCGATGATGCGCATCGTGCAACAGGTGCAGATCATGGCCGAAGCGGAGACGGAGCTGCTCAAATAGCTTCGGCACATGGTTCAGATATTTCTCGGTTGACCAGCTATCCTCCGCAGCCAGCCCTTTCTGTGCCGGCTCGTAGGTTGCCTTGTCCTTCGCCACGCCATAGGTTGACGGCAGTCCGGGAATTCCGACCTGCGCGCGAACGGCTATATAGCCGAGATCGACCAGGCGAGCGACCTCGTCCATGGTCTCTTCAATGTCGCGTCCATACGCGTGGCCATAGGCCATCGCGCCCGAACGGCTGCGGCCACCGAGCAGGTTGTAAACCGGCGTGTTCAGCGCCTTTCCCTTGATATCCCACAGCGCCGTATCCACCGCGCCGATTGCCGCCATGGTTACGGGACCGCGCCGCCAGTATGCGCCGCGATAAAAATAATGCCAGATGTCTTCGGTCTGGAAGGGATCGCGCCCGATCAGGGCGTCGGCAATGGAATCCTTGAGATAGCTGGCAACGGCAAGCTCGCGGCCATTCAGGGTTGCATCCCCCAGGCCATAGATGCCTTCATCGGTTTCAATTTTCAGTGTGACGAAGTTGCGTCCGGGGCTGGTTACGTGAACGGACGCGTTGCGAATCTTCAATTTCTCTCCCGTGCGGTACGCGTGATCGTCGATTCGATTTATCGCGCAGAAATGCAAGTTTGTTTTTGCCGCCCCAGTCCATCCATCTCCAGTTCAACAACGTCTCCAGCCTTTAGATATTGCGGCGGCTTCATTCCCAGGCCGACTCCGGGCGGCGTGCCGGTAGAAATCAAATCGCCGGGCTCGAGCGTCATGAATTGCGACAGGTAATGGATGAGAGAGGAAACGTTGAAGATCATCTTCGCCGTGGTGCCCTTCTGGCGGAGTTCACCATTCACCCACAGCTTCATTGAAAGCGCGTTCACGTCCTCCAGCTCATCCGGGGTCGCCATCCACGGCCCCAGCGGGTTAAACGTATCGCAGCTCTTTCCCTTGGTCCACTGCCCGCCGCGCTCCAGTTGAAACGCGCGCTCCGATACATCGTGCGTTAGGCAATATCCGGCAACGTGCCGGCCGGCAGCTTCAGGCGAGGCGACATATCGCGCTTCCCTGCCGATCACCACACCCAGCTCGACTTCCCAATCCGTTTTTTCGCTGCCGCGGGGAATCTGAATCTCGTCATAAGGGCCGACGACGGTATTCGACGCCTTCATAAAAATGATCGGCTCGGTCGGAATCGGCATGCCGGATTCCGCGGCATGATCGGAATAATTCAGCCCAATACAAATAATCTTGCCCGGCCGTGCGATGGGAGCGGCCCAGCGTTCGGATTCCGGCACTGCTGGGAAGGATTGAGCAGCGGGCAAGAAGGTCGGTAAGCCGGCCAGGTGCTTCGCCGCCGAGGAATTTCATGTCCCAATCGTCGAAGCTCGCAGACAGATCGCGGCGAACTCCCTGGCTGTCTAAAACTCCCGGCTTCTCGTTTCCAACTGGGCCAAATCGTATCAAGCGCATACAGCGATTCTCTCCTTAATCCTTAAAGCGACATTCCGCCGTCAATCTGAAACGCGGTTCCGGTGACGAAAGCGGCGTCGTCTGAAACCAGATACAGCGCCGCCTTGGCAATTTCCTCAGCTTTTCCTATACGGCGCAACGGCTGCCGCGCGATGAACTGCTTCCGTGCCTCTTCCGCATTTCCCTTCGCGGCCAGGCGGGCATTCAGGGAGGGTGTATCGACAGTCCCCGGGCACAGGCAGTTCACGCGAATGTTATCCGCCGCGTAATCGACAGCCATCGATTTCGTAAGTGCGAAGACCGCGCCTTTGGTGGCGCCGTACAACGCGCGATCCGGCGCGACCCGGATGGCAGTTGTCGAGGACATATTCAGAATCACTCCTCCGCCCTGTTCCAGAAACATTGGAATGATGGCGCGGCTCAGCAGGAACATGCTTTTCACGTTGATGGCAAAGGCGCGGTCCCATTCTTCTTCCTCCAGCGTATGCACTTTGCCGCCGGTCACGATGCCGGCATTGTTGAAGAGAATATCCACCCGTTTCCATCGCTGCTGGATTTGGCGCGCCACATCTTCCACATCGCGGGTCGACGCGACGTCTGCGGTGAAAGCTTCGGCGCTTCCACCTTTGCTTTGAATTTCCTGAACAAGCTCCGCGTTCCGGGCCTCGTCGAGATCGATCGCCGCTACCGACGCGCCCTCCTCTGCAAAAAGCAGGGCGGAAGCGCGGCCGATACCCGCACCGGTTCCGGTGATCACCGCAATTTTGCCCGCCAATGCACCAGTTGACATCATGCTTCTTCCCTGCCGATTCCAGATTCCTGAAAACCCATGCCGCCGGTGGGAACCAGCAGCCCGCCATCCACCATGAGGCTGGCTCCGGTGATGAACGATGCCCAGTCGCTGGCCAGAAATGCAACCGCATTCGCGACTTCTTCCGGCCGTCCAATCCTGCCCATGGCGTGGTTTCGCCCCAGAGATTCGAGCAACGCCTCCGGCGAGCCGGACCGGTCCGCGCTCCAGCGCAGCATGGGCGTGTCGATAGCCCCGGGACAGATGCAGTTGGCGCGAATATTTTGCCGGGCAAAATCGAGAGCGATCGAACGGGTGATACCCAGCTGCGCGTGCTTTGGCCGCCACGTACGCGGCGGAGTTTTGGACCGCGGTAAAACTTAGCGCAGAGGCAATGATGACAATGGCGCCGCCGCCCGATGCGAGCATCGCCGGAATCGCGAATTTCGTGGCGTAGAAGCAGCCCTTTACGTGGACATCGAGTGTCCTGTCCCAAAGTTCATCCGTTGTGCTCACCACGTTGCCGTAAGTCTGAATCCCCGCATTGCTGACCAGCACGTCGAGCCGGCCATGCTGCCGCACAACCGCATCGACGGCTCGCTTCACGTCGTCTTCCACCGCAACGTCGCATGGATGGAAAGTCGCCGTATGCCCCGCTTCGCTGAGCGTCCGGACCCTTGCTTCCGCCGCTTCGGCATTGCGGTCGAGGATCGCTACCGAAGCGCCCAGCTGGCAGAGTTTCTCAGCCGCGGCCGCGCCGATGCCGGTTGCGCCGCCGGTGACAATCGCAACTTTTCCGTCGAATTGAAGATTCATTCTTGTCCGATCAGGATTGAAATCTGTTTGGCAACATTACCGATTCTAGACCGGTTCTCCTGATCCCATAGGTTGCGAAGTTCATTTTCATGCAGCCTTTCTTTGAGGAAAGGCTACGCTTACATTTTTCCTTCGATATAGACCTTCAGGAGAACCGGTGTATGCTCTCGTCCTCATATCCGGCTACTCGCCAGCATTTGTTCGGCGTGCTTCAACGATGTTTCCGTGATCTGTGCGCCGCTCAACATGCGGGCGATTTCCTGGCGGCGTTCTTCCTTCGTCAGCTGGCGGATGCTGGTTCGCGTGCGGCCGCCCTGCGAGTGCTTTTCAATTGCGTAATGCTGATCGGCGAAGGCGGCGATCTGCGGCAGGTGAGTGATGCAGAGCACCTGCTGGCCTCGCGCCAGCGATTTCAATTTCTGGCCGACCGCCTCCGCCGCGCTGCCTCCGATGCCGATGTCGATTTCATCGAAAACCAGCGTGCGCGGCAGCGGGGTTTTCTTCTTGCTCTTTACCGCGGCATTCGCGTTCTCGACGCTCACCTTCAACGCCAGCAGCACGCGCGACATTTCTCCGCCGGAGGCAATCTTGTCGAGCGGCTTCAGCGGCTCTCCGGGATTGGTCGCAATGCGATAGTCCACCACGTCCCAGCCGTGCGCAGTCCAATTCTGCTCCTCACGCTGAGCGATTCACGGTAATCTCAAAACGCGCTTTCATGGCGAGCTGGTTGATTTCCGTTTCCGCGCGTTTCGATAACCGTGAAGCGGCGGCGGTGCGCTGGGCGGTTAGCGCCTCCGCCGCAGCGATATAAGACTTTGCGGCCTGGGCAAGCTGCGCGGTCAAATCGGCCAGCAACTGATCGCGATTCTCAATCTCATCGAGCTTGCCCTGCACCTGCTCGCCGTACGCAATCACTTCAGCGATGTTGGCGCCGTACTTGCGCTTGAGCCGATCGAGCAGCGCCAGGCGATCTTCAATTTCTTCCAGCCGCTCGGGAGAAGACTGAATCTTCTCCGCAAACTCGCGCGCCTGCTGGCCCAGATCGCTGACCGTGGCGCGGGCAGCAATCAATTGCTGCACTGCCTCTTCCCACTGCGCATCGTAGCGCAGCAGTTCTTCCATCTGCTTCAACCCGGCACGAAGCGCAACCTCGGCGGATGTGGCCGATTCATACAGCACATCGTGCGCGCCCATGGCGGCGGCGTATAGCTTTTCCGAATTCGCCAGCACTCGCTTTTCCGCAAGCAAGCGCTCCTCCTCGCCGGCTTCGAGCTGCGCCTGTTCGATTTCCCGCGACTGAAATCGCCACAAGTCCGCCATGCGCAGGCGGTCCTGCTCGTCGCTTTGCAGCGAGGTCAGCTTTTCGCGAAGCGATTGCCACGCCATCATATGCGAGCCGTGACTCCGTCGGTCGATATTCCCGCGCTGCGATCAAGCAAACTGCGCTGCTGCGCCTGATCGAAGGCACCCAGCGTATCGCTCTGCGCGTGGACCAGGGCCAGTTCCGGAGCGAGCGAGCGCAGCACCGAGACAGTGGCTGCCTGGTTGTTGACGAAAACCCGGGCCTTGCCGTTACTCGAAATTTCCCGCCGCAGAATGATTTCGTCGCCGGCTGCGTCGAGGCCATTCGTTTCGAGAATCGCCAGCGCGCCGGGCGTGGCTTCGAACACGCACGCCACCACCGCGCGGTCGCCTCCATGGCGAACGATTTCGGCGGAGGCCTTTTCCCCCAGAAGCAGCGCCAGCGCGTCGATCAGGATGGACTTGCCCGCGCCGGTTTCTCCGGTCAGCAGATTCAGGCCGGGACCGAAAGAAACGGTCGCGTTATCCACAACTATGTAATTTTCCGCGCGCAATTCGAGCAGCATGGGACTCCGGCGCAACGCCTCGATGTCGATGCCTTAGGACGGTTAGTCGAAGCGCAGCATACCATGAATCAAGATGGCCACCGGACGGTAACTTGGAGCATTCCGCCCGCGCCGGTACACTCAAATCAGCTATGACCGCCATGTCCGTTCTTCTTCTGTTCCTCTTCCAGGCGCCGGATGCGACCGCACCCGCTGCCCAGCCGATCGGCGGCAGCGCACTGGTCGATATGGGCCACAACCTGGGCCCGATCGCCATTGCCGTGCTGCTGATTCTGCTGATTGGCAGTATCCAGTCCTGGGCCATCATCCTCGGCAAATGGTCTTCGCTTCGCCGTGCCGGTACCCAGAGCAGACGGTTCCTGCGGGCCTTTCAGAAGGCAGAGCGGCTGCAGGATATTGCCGCGGTCAGCGAACAGTTCAAGCCCAGCCCGCTGGTACAGGTGTTTGAAGAGACCTACGACGAGTATCGCCACCAGACGGACGGCACCGGCGAAATCCGCAGTCTGAAGTCTCTGGAGCGCACCGCTCAGACCGCCTCCAGCGAGGCACTGAGCGCGATGGAAACGCGCATGACATGGCTGGCGACGATCGGCGCGGTGTCGCCCTTTATCGGCCTGTTCGGAACCATCATGGGCATTGTAGATGCGTTCCATGGACTCGGTACTTCCGGCGGCGCGACTTTGCGCGCTGTGGCTCCGGGCATTTCGGAAGCATTGATCACTACGGCTGCCGGCCTGGTCGTTGCGGTTCCGGCTGTGATGGGTTACAACCAGCTGACCGCCCGGCTGCGCGAACAGGCTGCGCGTCTGGATGACTTCAGCCGCGAGCTGCTGACCTCGATCGAGGACATCCACCTTGGCCCTGCCCCGCTGCCGCCGGATGACTATGCCCGTCCAAGAGACAGAGAGCCAGTTCGGGGAGACAGAGAGCCAGTTCAAAGGGACAGAGAGCCAGTTCGGGGAGAACGGGACCTGCCGCGAACGCGAGAGGGAGATACCGCGTGGCATTCACCGCTAGCAACGGCAGGACGCAGACGGCGCTGTCCGACATCAACATCACGCCGCTGGTGGATGTGGTGCTGGTGCTGCTGGTGATATTCATGATCACCGCGCCGGTGCTGCAATCCGGCATTGAAGTCGCGGTGCCGAAGACCAAGACCGTCAAACAGATCACCGAGCAGCGCACTGTCGTCACCATCGACAGCCAGCAGCGCGTTTACCTCGATGACAAGCCGGTGAATGTAAACGAACTGCCTTCGATGCTGCAGCAGACCTCGAAGAACGCCGCCAATCGGGTGATTTATGTCCGCGCCGACCAGCGGGTGCCGTTCGGCGCTTTTGCCTCTGTCATGGATGCGGTGAAGCAGGCCGGCATTACGAACATCAGCATCGTGACGCAGCCGATCACCAGCCATTCCGGGCAATAAAAGACCGCAGCCGATATAACGATGCCATACCTTCGCGAGACATGGGACCACCACGAACCAGTTGCAGGATCATGGTTCGGCTCGCTTGTGCTGCACGCGGTTCTGGGCGCGGCGATTATCTGGTCCGCGCTCTACCTGCATACCTATCACGGCGATCGCTGGGGCCAGATGAGTTCCGGAACCGCCATCAACGCCACCCTGGTTTCCTCCGCGCCATCGCTTCCCTTGCCCAACACCCAGATGACGAATGACAACGTGCTGGCGACCGAGACTCCCAGCCCGGCTCCGCTGCCTCCTGAAGAAAAGGCGCAGGTGGCTCCCGAGGAAAAGGCGATCCCGATCCAGGCCAAGCCGCAGATCGTGAAAAAAATCGCTCCCAAGGCCCACCCGAAACCGCCCAAATATGTGCAGCCGCCGAAGCAGCAATATCGTGCGGCGTATGGCGAAGCGGCTCCTTCGAGCATTCCGATGTCCAGCCCGAGCGCAGCGAATAAAAGTGTAGTCGTTCAGAACGGCGACTTCGGCTCGCGTTTCGGCTGGTACGTAGATGTGATTAAAAGAACCGTTTCGCAGAACTGGTATAGCCAGCTCGCCGATCCCAATGCATCGATGGGGCATTCTGTCATTGTGACTTTTGTCGTCCATCGCGACGGCTCGGTCAGCGATCCGCGCATTGCGCAATCGAGCGGCGTGCCCTCGCTCGACACGTCCGCCATCCAGGCCGTCGAGCGAACAAACGCGTTCGGACCATTGCCGGCCGGATATTCAGGCAGCTCGGTATCCGTGGCGTATACGTTTACTTACGACGAAACCACCCGGCATTGACGGTAAGATGGAACCATACTCGTAAACAATCCTAGTTCAGCCAAACTCTCATGAGTCACGTCCAACGGAGTGCACAATGACAGCTTCGAAACGTCTACACGCCAGGCAAGCCGCCGCTCTTATTTTTTCTATTTTCCTGATCGCCGCGACTGCCGTGAGAGCCCAGGATTGGGTCCACACCGGCACCAATCTTGGCGCGCAGAAGATTCGACTGGCTGCGGCCGATTTCAAAATGGTGGGCAACGATCCCGCTCTCAGCAATGCCCAGCAGACGTTCAATCAGGTGCTGTATTCGGATTTGACCAATGCCGGCATCTTCGACATGGTGTCGAAGAGCATGGCGCCGCCTGTGATGCCGGGCTCGCCGCAGGAGATCAATCTTTCGCAGTGGAGCGCTCCGCCGGCCAATGCAGCCATGGTCGCGTTCGGAGCGATCAACGTAGCAAATGGCCGCGTTATCGTTTTCGGCTGGCTGTTCGACGCGAAAAATACGCAATCGCCGCAGGTGCTCGGCCAGCAGTATAACGAGGTCGCGGGCCCGGACACGGCGCGCCACATCGCGCATGAATTTGCCGACGCCATCATCGCGCGTCTCGGCGGCGGCATCAATGGAATCGCGGAGAGCAAGATTTATTTCGTCTCCGGCCGCACCGGCAATAAAGAAATCTGGGAGATGGATTACGACGGCGCCAACCAGCACCAGATCACCCATCTCGGGCAGATCGCGTTATCCCCGCGCATCTCTCCCGATGGAGGACGCCTTGCGTTTAACGAGCTGAGCTCTAGAGGATCGGAGATCAGAATTTATTCGATGACCCTGCACCGCATGGTGAGCTTCCCCATCCACGATGGAACGGATTTCTCGCCCGCGTGGTCGCCGGACGGCAACAGTCTCGCATTTTCTTCCTCTCGCACCGGCGACCCGGAGATCTGGATTTCTTCGGCTGCGGGTTTCAATCTGCGCCGGGCCACGGCCTATCGCGGCCCCGATGTTTCGCCGGTCTGGAATCCGAAAACCGGAACCCAGATTGCGTGGATCAGCGGGCGCACCGGGCTGCCGCAGGTCTACATCATGGACTCCGACGGCACCGGCGTGCAACGCCTGACCGACGGCGGCTATGCCACTTCGCCTTCCTGGTCGCCGAACGGCCAGTTCCTGGCATTCGCGTGGTCGCGCCACTATGGTCCCGGCGCTCCCGGCGGTCAGGACATTTACGTGATGGACATCGCCAGCCACCGCTGGATCCAGCTGACCCATGACATCGGGCGCACGGATTTTCCTTCCTGGTCGCCGGATGGACGCCACATCGTATTTCAGGTCGGCCATCGCGGGCACAGCGAAATATGGACCATGCTGGCCGACGGAACCGGGCAGCATGCGCTTACCAAGTCCGGAAGCGATCGAATGCCCAATTGGAGCTGGAAGTAGCACGCAGATCGTGAAAAATTTGCGCTGACAAGAGATTTGTCGCTTTACACTAGGGATGAAGAATCCCATTCAGGAGAAGTGAATGAAACAGTATCGGAAGAATTCTGCGCTGGCCGGTGCCGCGCTTGCTGCCTTTCTGATCGTGACGGGCTGCCACCACAAGCAGGCAGCCGCGCCGGAACCGCCCGAGGCCCCAGCTACCGAAACGGCGCCCCCTCCCACCGCAAATATCACCGCCACTCCCCAAAGCATCAATCCGGGCCAGAGCGCCACGCTGAATTGGACGACAACGAACGCGACAGATGTTTCGATCGACGGAATCGGTCAGGTTCCCGCCAGCGGGAGCAAGACGGTAACCCCCACCGACACGACCACCTATCACCTGGTCGCGCGCGGAGACGGCGGCTCGGGAGACGCGACCGCGACAGTTACGGTGACCCCGGCGCAAGCGCAGCCCACGACAGGACCACTCTCTGAATCCGAGTTCGAGCAGAATGTGAAGCCGGTCTTTTTCGACTACGACAGCTACAGCATGCGGCCCGATGCCCAGCAGACGATCACCCAGGATGCTTCTTTCCTGCAATCGCATCCGAGTGCCAAGATTTTGATCGCCGGATATTGTGACGATCGCGGCTCGGCGGAGTACAACCTGGCGCTCGGCCAGAATCGTGCAAACTCAGCCAAGACGGCCCTGACCCAGGCGGGCGTGGATGCCAGCCGCATCCGCACCATCAGCTATGGAAAAGAGAAGCAGTTCTGCACGGAGGAGAATGAGTCCTGTTGGCAGCAGAACCGGCGCGCCCAGTTCAGCCTCGACCAGTAGAAGGCAAGCTGGATGAGCAGTTCTGTCGTCCTCAGCATCGCGAAGGATCTTGCGGTTCGTCATCGCAGCACGAGGGATCCTTCGCGGAGCTTACTTTGAGCGAGTCTGCTGCCGTACACTTTTATCAGTGTCAGAATTCCGGCGCATTTATTGCGCTTCAACCAGGTGTCGTATGCGATCTATTTCGCGAATTTCCATTGTTTCGGTTTGTGCTCTCGGACTGATCGGCGCTCCCAGCGCCTTCGCCGCCAACAAAGACATCATCGCTCTGCAGGCGCAGGTGCAGCAGTTGCAGGACATGATGACGAGCATGCAGCAGGCGAATGCTGACCACTTCGCCACCATGCACAACCTGCTGCAGCAGACATCGGCCAGCATCACCAAAATATCCGGCGAAGTTGATTCCATGCAGAAAATTGTGCAGGATCAGCAAGGGACACAGGGAAACTCTCTGCAGCAGTTGTCCAGCCAGATGCAATCGATGAACGATTCGCTCGACGAACTGCGGGCGCGCCTCGATAAAATTGACAAGAACCTGAACAATATCCAGTCGCAGCAGCAGTCCCTGACAGCCGGCCAGGCGATGCCGCCGGGATCGTCCGGACAGCCTGGGCAGCCGGGACAAGCTGCGCAGCCGGGCACCCCTTCCTCTGGCGCAGACCAGGCGCAGGGCGCACCCGCAGCTCAGCCGCCCGCGCCCCAGGCGCCACCTCTCGACCAGCTCTACCAGTCCGCCGCCAGCGATTACAACGCTGCCAAGTACAACCTGGCCAGCCAGGAATTCGGCGACGTCATCAAGTTCTATCCGCAGAGCACGGAAGCGGGCAACTCGCAGTTCTATCTCGGCGAAATCGATTACCGCGCGGGAAATTACAAGAGCGCCATCGAGAACTACTCGCAGGTGCTGTCGCAATATCCCGGCAGCCCGAAAGCGCCGACGGCCATGTTGCGCAAGGGCCAATCCGAGCTTGCCCTGGGCCAGCGCGACGCCGGCATCCGCGATCTGCGCTCTCTGATTTATCGCCATCCGCAGACACCGGAAGCGATGCAGGCGCGCAGTAAGCTGAATGGAATGGGAGTTCGCATTTACGTCAAACCTGCCGCGGGTCGCCAGTGAAATAATGATCGGCCATTCGGCTCACGAGGATTTGCAAATCTCTATGACAAAACCAGGCCATCCAGTTCCCCACCCTGACGGCGATGAACATAAAGGAGCGGTCGAGGACGATTCTCCGCAGCTGCCTGGCGGGCGAGATGTTCCTCACGGATCCCTGAGCGGACAGCTCGGCCATCGCAACGCGGACGAGATGTCCGACGGAGAGGATACTGATTATCCCGAGCCGGGTTCCAGCCCGGAGCACAGCGGCCAGCACAGCTAGACGACTCGTTACAGATCGGCGACGGCGATTGCTGCAGGGCTGAATACGCAATGAACATCACCATTCTGCACGTCCTGTCGGTGGTGTTGATCGCTACCCTGATCCGGTCCGCATTTGGATTCGGCGAGGCGCTCATTGCCGTTCCGCTGCTGGCGCTTCGCATTCCAGTTGAGATAGCTGCCCCGCTTGCCGTACTTGTTTCTATTACTATCGCTGGCGTGGTCGTAATACAGGACCGGGAAAAGATCCATGTCCGCAGCGCGGGCTGGCTGGTGCTGTCCACGCTTTTCGGAATCCCGTTGGGCCTCCTATTGCTAACGGCTGGGGATCAACGCCTTGTCAAGGCGGGACTGGCGATCATCATCCTTGCCTTCTCGGCATACTCACTCCTCGGTCGAACTCCGCCGGAATTGAAAACTGACAGCCGAATATGGCTTTTCGGTTGCGGATTCTGCGCCGGTATACTCGGCGGAGCTTACGGAATGAATGGGCCGCCGCTGGTCGTATACGGAGCGATGCGCCGCTGGTCTGCGCAGCAATTCCGTGCGACCTTGCAGGCATATTTTCTGCCGGCCAGCGTTCTTGGCATGGCCGGGTATTGGCTGGCCGGCCTGTGGGTTCCGGCAGTCACACATTATTACTTGTTATCGATTCCGGTGATACTGCCGGCGATTTTCATCGGCAGGGCATGGAATCGCCGCATGCACGGCGAGGCGTTTCTTAAGTACGTTTATTTCGGCCTGGCAGGTATTGGAGCCCTATTATTGGTCCAGACCGTGCGTTAAAATTCTGAGGCACATTGATTGTCAGCATAGGACACATGGAAAATTATCCGGTAACCGACCGAAGCAAGGTGAGGCGGCTCCCGAAACGGGCCGTGTACGACAAAGCGCAAGTCCACGCCATCCTCGACGAGGGTTTTCTGTGCCACGTGGGCTTCGTCATCGATGGACAGCCTTACGTCATCCCCACCGGGTATGTACGGACTGGCGAGCAGATTTATCTCCACGGTTCCGCCGCCAGCCGGATGCTACGCAATCTCGACCAGGGAATTCAGGTCTGCGTCACAGTGACGCTGGTGGATGGTTTCGTGCTCGCGCGTTCGGTATTTCACCACTCGATGAATTACCGCTCAGTGGTCATGCTGGGCACGGCGCGGCTGGTGACGGAACGCAACGAAAAACTTGGGGCATTGCGCAGTTTCACCAACCACATTGTTCCCGGCCGCTGGGATGAGGCCCGTCATCCCACCGATCAGGAATTGAAAAGCACCAGCGTGCTGGCGCTGCCGCTGGAAGAGGTTTCCGCAAAAGTCCGCACCGGGCCGCCGCTGGATGATGAAGAGGATTATGCGCTGCCGATCTGGGCCGGCGTTGTGCCCATCCGCCCCCGCGTGGAACAACCGGTTCCCGACGACCGGATTCTTCCGCAAATCGAAGGATTCGATATTGGAAGATTGACACGCTTTCATCCGTGTTCAAAAAAGGTATAGCGCAATAAAATGAGGCGGAGCCCATAGGCTCCGCCCCACTCCCTTATCCGGCAGATTGGCTTACTGTTTGTCGTAAACAGCCGATTCCATCTGCGCCTGACCCACTGGTTTGCCCGTTTGCGTGAGCACTTTGCCACCGTCCGACACGGTATATTTGCCCTGATAGATGGATTTGCCGTTCATCTTCTCGATCATGTGGAAGGAATTCGGTCCCCCCTTCGTCATCGAGAGCGTCAGTCCCTTGGGAACCGTGGGACCATCCGGTGTGTAATCCTTACCGTCGAACTTCGCGTTCAGAGTGGCTTTGATCTGCGGCAGCTTCCAGGTGATTCCATTATCGCCATTGGCCGCAAACTCCAGCGTTCTTTCCGAAGTATTCTTGACCGCGGTACTTTTCCATGTTCCCATCAGTCCTTTGCCTGCTCCCATCCGGGTGTAAACGGTGGTATCGCGCATGGACGATCCGTCGGGATTGCTGCCTTCGGTGGTCACCGTCATTGACTTGCCATCGTCGGAGATGTTCAAAGTCTCGGTGTAGGTATATCCGCCGTTGCCGTGAATGGCAACCTTCCAGGAATGGCCGCTCAGCGACTTCCAATTCTCTGTCTCACCAAAGAGCGAGGGATAGGACTGCCCATCCGGTTTGAATGTGTAGGAGCCTTCCGCGACCGTCTCGCGTATCATGCCATTTCCGGCCGGAGAGAACTTCATCGATTGTCCCGTCAGATGGCTTTTTTCCAGGTTGAGTTTCCACGTCCCGACAAATGGACTTTCGGCGACAGCGAATCCCGTCGCTCCGATCAAACAAAATAGACATCCCAATATCATCCAGCGCTTCATCTGTATTCTCCTTGTGCCGTCGTCATTCGGAGAACTGGCCGGAACTTGGGGAACCGTGCCGGGAACAGGCCCCGATTTGATCGGCCCCATCATACTCATAGCCGCATCCCATGACTATCTTTTTTTCAAGGAGATACAGTGTGCCGGTGGTTAGAGCAGTTCCACGGTTCCTGTCCCCGGCCCAGAACAGCCAAGTGCAGCTCTTCTTAACGGAAAAGCTGCGCGAAAATCCCATCCGCCGAGTACACCTACCGTGGAACTGCTCTAGCGAAGCGACTCCATCACTTCATCCAGTGCTTTCTTTCCTGGCCGGACGCGTTCCTGCGGCAGGGTCGCCAGCGGCTCGGAAACCAGGTTCAGCATGTCGGTGAAGTCCGGCTTTTTCGTGTCGATGTAAAACATCCCCGTCAGAACTTCGCCTTTCTGATTCGCTTCCATCAACGCGTGGACGGCGGAGATCCGATCGCCCGGATTATAGCTTTCATGCAGCTTCCGCAGACGCAGATGCGAACCGTCGTGCATCTCGACGTCATAAGTGGTGCCGGGGTCGTAATCGACGGCGATGTCCTCGAAGTGCGGAACAAAGCCCGCCTCCGAAATCGCCTCTTCATGCGCCTGCATGTATTTGTAACTTTTTGTCGAGCCTTCGTGGTCATTGAACGTGACACAGGGCGAAATCACGTCGAGGATCACGGTGCCCTTGTGCGCGATGGCAGCCTTCAACATGGCGAGCAGCTGTTTCTTGTCGCCGGAAAACGAACGCGCCACAAAGGTCGCGCCTAACTCCACCGCCATGATGCACATATCGATCGGCGGCAGATCGTTGACGACGCCGGTCTTCAGCTTCGATCCAACATCGGCAGTCGCCGAAAACTGGCCTTTCGTCAGCCCGTACACACCGTTGTTCTCAATGACGTAAATCAGCGGCAGATTGCGGCGCATCAGATGGCCGAACTGGCCGAAGCCGATCGAAGCCGTATCGCCATCGCCGCTGACCGCCAGACCCAGCATGGTCCGGTTTGCAAGTGTTGCCCCGGTTGCAACCGAGGGCATGCGGCCATGCACGCTGTTGAAGCTGTGCGAGCGGTTCAGAAAATACGCCGGGCTCTTCGAGGAGCAGCCGATGCCGGAGAGCTTCATCACCCGCTCCGGATTTATGCCCATCTCATAGAACGCATCGATGATGCGCTCGGAAATCGCGTTGTGTCCGCAGCCGGCGCAGAGCGTGGTCTTGCCGCCGCGATAATCGAGCACCTGCAGGCCGATGCGATTCGTCTTTGGAGCGGGTGCCGCCGGGGTAGGGTTTACGGTGGTAGCCATGGTTTAGATCTCCTCCTGCATCACGAATGCATCCGTTACGGAACGCGCGTCGATCGGCAATCCGTTGAAGTGGCGAATGCTGCGCAGCTTCGTCGTCTCTTCGGCCGGCAGATCAAGCTTCAAGAGGCTCACCATCTGTGCATCGCGGTTTTGTTCCACAACGTAGACCCGCTCGTGGCTGGCAATAAAATCATGTACGGCGTGTGTAAACGGGAAGGCGCGAATTCGCATGTAATCGGTTTCGACGCCGTACTCTTTCAGCAACTGATGGCGCGACTCTTCGACCGCGAAATCAGAAGTCCCAAAAGCGATGATCCCAATCTTCGATTTCCCTGTCTGCACCACAATCGGCGCGGGTACCAGCGTGCGGGCCGTATCGAATTTGCGCGCCAGCCGCTCCATCAAAGCTTCGTAATCGTCGGGCCGCTCACTGTACTGTGCCTTGTCGTTGTGTCCACTGCCGCGCGTGAAATAGGCCGCCAGCGGATGATTGGTGCCGGGCAGCGTGCGGTATGGAATAGCGTCGCCGTCCACATCGCGGTAACGCGCAAACCCTCCTGCCTGTTTCACCTGCGCGGCAGTGAGCACCTTGCCGCGATCGAGCGGCTTCTCCGGATAACCAAACGGCTCCGACATCCAGTTGTTCATGCCGAGATCGAGATCGCTCAGCACAAAGATTGGTGTCTGCAGGCGCTCCGATAAATCGAATGCCAGCATGGCAAACTCAAAACACTCGCGCACGTTGCCAGGCAACAGCATCACGTGTTTCGTATCGCCGTGTGAAAGATAGGCAATGCTCAGGAGATCGCCCTGCATGGTGCGCGTGGGCATTCCGGTCGAAGGCCCCACGCGTTGAATATCGAAGATGACGGCGGGAATTTCCGCGAAGTAGCCCAGGCCGGCGAACTCCGCCATCAATGAAATGCCGGGGCCGGAGGTCGCGGTCATCGCGCGCGCTCCCGCCCAGCCCGCGCCGATCACTCCGCCGATCGCAGCCAGTTCATCTTCCGCCTGCACTACAGCGAATGTGGCCTTTCCATCCGGCTCGATCCGATACTTTCTCATGTAGTCGATCAGCTGCTCCACCACAGAAGAGGACGGCGTAATCGGATACCACGTCACCACCGTGACCCCGGCAAACATCGCGCCGAGCGCGGCAGCGGCATTGCCGTCGATGATGATCTTGCCTTCCGTTGCGTGCATCCGTTCGAGCACAAAGGGGTCGCGCTTGGGCAGGGATTGCGCGGCGTATGCGTGTCCGGCCTGAACCGCGGCCCAGTTCAAATCGGCGGCTTTCAGCTTTTTTGCAAACTGCTTGCGCAGCGCCTTTTCCACGCACTCCATATCCATTTGCAGAAGCTGCGCCGCGACGCCGACGTACACCATGTTCTTGACCAGCTTTCGCAGCTTGCCGTCGCTGCACACAGAAGCGGTCAACTTGTCGAACGGCACCGGGTAACAGGTGACATCGTCGCGATACTGCGCGAGATTCAGCGGCTCGTCATAGATGGCGACCGATCCTGGGGGCAGCGAAAGAATATCCTCCTTTGCTGTCTCCGGATTCATCGCAATGGCAATGTCGATCTCTTTTTTGCGCGCGACGTACCCATGCCTGCTGGCGCGGATCGTGTACCAGGTGGGCAGGCCGGCGATGTTCGACGGAAAAAGATTCTTTCCGCTGACGGGAATGCCCATGCGGAAGATGCTGCGCAGCAGCACATTGTTGGCGGACTGAGAACCCGAGCCGTTGACCGTTCCGGCCTGGATGCTGAAGTCGTTGACAATGCGCTTGCTGGAGCTAGCTTGCGCAGGAGCGGTTCCGGCCTGAATACCCTCTGCGACATCTTCGAACGCCATCGAGGAGTTCCCCTTCGTGCGAATGATAGGCAACACTCTGGAGGAGCTTCCATACACCCTCCCCCATTCTTCATTATAGATTTCGATGCTGCCAGTCGCGTTGCAAACACTCCTGAATGGAAAACTTTAGGCGTCGGATTGCGCGAATTGAGTGCCGAACGGGAAGCGTCGAAAGCGGTTGCGCGCATGCTAGAGTCGATTTTGTGGCCAAGCTATCGGAATCTTCGCAAAAACAGCCACGCCGAAAACGCCCTTCGGGGGATGTCGCTTCGGAACTGAATCGCGCCGAAACGATTAGCGGCCGTTGGCTGGTCAAGGCCATGATCGCGGCGTTTGTTATCGGAGGCGTCGCCCTCTATCTCACGGTTTGCCTGCTCTTTTACCAGGGACAATGGCAGTTCGTATTTTTTCCGCCCAGCGGCTCCTGGAATCGACAGGCTTTGCATAAAGATTCAATCGCATCCAGTTGGGCAAGGCGGATTGCGCCGCGCCCAGCTCCGGCGCCCATCAGCGCAGCCGCAGCAGCAGCCGCCAGCGGTTTGCCGATCCACAATGAGCCGTTCGACTACACGGAAGAAGGTGTTGCACAGTTGGACGGCTGGTGGATTCCGGCTGCGAATGACAATAACTCTCCGCCGCCGGCAAGCGCGCTTTCATCGATGGTCATCGTTTTCTGTCCAAACGGCCGCTCGGACCTCCCGCAGAACATCCCCGCATTTCGTGCCTTCCACGCGCTGGGAATTTTCGTTTTCGCTTTCGATTACCGTGGATTCGGCGCCAGCCAAGCCGGCCATCCATCGCAGCAGAAGGCGTATGAGGACGGCTCGGCTGCGCTGCTATATCTGATTGGCACGCGGCACGTCGATCCCGGTCACATCATCGTCTACGGCGCAGAGGTTGGCTCGGCGGTGGCCGTACATGTCGCGCAGCAGTTTCCTCAGATCGCAGGAGTGATCCTTGAGAATCCGCAGCCGTCCCTGGCAAAAGAGGTGAAACGAGAACAGCATATCCATCTGTTGCCGATGTGGCTGGTCTTCCGCGATCGCTTTGACATATTGAGCGTCGTGCCGTCGTTGAAAATGCCGAAGCTGGTGATTGCAACTTCGGCCAAACCGGAATATCTGAAAGGGGCAAGCGAAATATACGACGAAACTCCAGCGCCGAAGCAAAAAGTGCAGATCGCTGCCGGCGATGCGGAACCGCTCTACGCGCAATCGGAATGGCGGCAGGCCATAGTAGCCTTCCTTAATGCGATTCGCCCGGCGGATCGCTGAACGGTCGCTAAAACGTGCAGCTTGGCAATGATTGAGGGCTGTCCCGGCGGAATTCTTTTGCTGAACTAATCAAGGAGAACCACTGGCATGGAATGGAGAAGGAAATCGGCTCGCAGATTTCAGTTCGGTATCTCCGCCATTCTGCTGGCTGCTTTTCTCGAGCACGGCAGCGGAAGCTCGATCCATCAGGCGAATCCTCGAAACCGTGAACAGATTGTTATCGACATTAAGACCCGGAGACACATTGGTGCTGGCGCCGGGCATCTATGGGCCGCTCCATCTTTCCCATCTGAACGGAAAACCTGCCGCATGGATTACCGTGCGCGGCACCAACTCTGCCGAAGGAACTCAAGCGGCCATCGTTGTCGGCAATCCATGCTGCAACACGGTAGAAATTCAGAATTCCAGCTATTTGGCACTGGCGAATCTCCGTGTCGACAGCGCGGGAATTCGTGGCGTTTTCGGTATCAGCGCGAGGGGCGGCACAAGCAATCGCGTGCACGACATTTTGATTGAGAACAATGTTCTCGTCGGCCAGAATGGCAGCCAGCAGACCGACGGAATCTCAACCAAAACGCCAACCTGGAACTGGACCATTCGCGGAAACAAAATATTCGGCGCCGGAACGGGTCTCTATCTTGGGGATTCGGATGGAAGCGAGCCGTTTGTCGCTGGAGTGATTGAGAACAATCTTGTTCAGGACACCATCGGCTACAACATGGAAATCAAATTCCAGAATGCCCGATCGCATATCGAGGGGATGCCCACCAGATTCAGCACCACGATTATCCGAAATAATACTTTCATTAAAGGCGATGAGCCGAGCCCGGACGGCAATCGTCCGAATGTTCTAGTCGGCGGCTTTCCCGATTCAGGAGCCGGATCCGGGGACCTGTACCAGATCTATGGAAATTTTTTCGATCACAATCCCCGCGAAGCGCTTTTGCAGGCCTCTGGCCGGGTGGCGATTCATGACAATCTTTTCGTTGGCGGCCAGCTAGCGGCAGTGGTTTTGAAGGATCAGGATTTGCCGCTCAAACTGGCCGACGTTTACAACAACACTGTGTACAGCACAGAGCACGGAATCGCGGTGGAGACGCCGGCGAAAATCGCCACGAATATCGTGGGAAATCTCATATTCGCCGCCAAGCCAATCTCCGGAACAATAACGCACGAGGCGGACAATATCGTCGATTCTGTGGCCATCGCACCGGTCTATGTGACGTCTCCATCCTTTGTGCTCGGGCTGATGAATTTCTATCCGATACCGGCTTCCGGGGATGTCCAGGGACCGCCGCTTGACCTTTCTCCCTTTGCCGCACAGGCCGACTACAACAGAGATTTCAATGGCACGCCGAAAAACCGCTTCTCCGGACACATTGTGTTCCGCGGAGCCTACGCCGGCGAGGGAATCAATCCAGGCTGGAAGATTCATGCAGGAATCAAACCTGAACCGCCGCGGAAGCGTCCCCCGCGTTTGTAAATTTCCAAACTGCTGTTCAACGAATTTTCCCATTCCTGCTTCTTCGATCAGAATGACCGAACGTATATCGTTGCATTGCGGTCGCGTCAGTGAACGATTTCAAAATTTAGTGGAGGTAATTATGTGTGAGGGATCGAGGCGGAAATCTATTCTGAGATATTCCGCCATTCCAATCGCTATTCTGTTCGCGATCCTAGGCTGCATGAAGGCGAACGCGAAAGTAATCAAGGCAAATCCCTCCAATGTGAACCGCCTGTTGGCCGTGTTGAAGCCAGGAGACACCCTGATTCTGGCGCCAGGAATCTATGGTCCTCTCTCGTTATCGCAGTTAAATGGCAGACCGCACGCATGGATTCGAGTCACGGGCGCCGATTCCCCCGAGGGAACGAGGGCGTCTATTATCACCGGCGATCCGCGCGTCAACACCGTGGAAATCCGCGATTCCAGTTATCTCGCCATCGCGAAGCTGCGAGTCGACAGCGGCGGACAACCTGATAGCCGGTTCGGCATCAGTGCGAGAAATGGTACCCGCAATCTGGTGCACGACATCCTGATCGAAAACAATCTTCTTATCGGTCAGCACGCCAGCCAGCAGAATGACGGAATTTCAACCAAGACTCCGACATGGAGCTGGACCATCCGCGGAAATAAAATATTGGGCGCGGGAACAGGAATCTATCTCGGCAATTCCGATGGAACCGATCCGTTTGTCGGAGGCGTGATCGAAAACAATCTTGTCCAGGATCCCATCGGCTACGACATGGAAATTAAATATCAGAATCCCCGTCCCCGCGTTCCGGGAATGCCGACGGGACGCAGCATCACGATTGTCCGGAACAATACCTTCATCAAAGGAGATGGACCCAGTCCGGACGGAGATCGTCCCAATGTTCTGGTCGGCGGCTTTCCCAGTTCCGGTCCGGGATCTGGCGATTTGTACGAAATCTATGGAAATTTCTTTTATCACAACCCGCGCGAGGCGCTTTTTCAGGCATCCGGGCAGGTCTCGCTCCATGACAACGTGTTTGTCGGTGGGCACATTGCCGCGGTGGTGTTGAAGGACCAGGACCTGCCGCTCAAGTCTGCGGACGTTTACAGCAACACCATCTACAGTTCGAACCGGGGAATCATGGTCGACGCAGCAGCCAATGCAACCACGAATGTTGTGGGTAACCTAGTGTTCGCGGCGACGCCAATTTCCGGGAAGATCACCCATCCATCCGACAACCTGATCGATGGTTTGGATCGAGCCGCACACTATGTGAATTCGCCTTCGTTCATCCTGGGATTGATGAGCTTTTACCCGCTGCCGGGCACGGCGAAAGGAACCCCTGTGGACCTCTCCCCATTCAGGTCGGACGTAGATTACGATCTGGATTTCAATGGAACTTCGAAGAACCGCTTCTCCGACAAGGTCGTATTCCGCGGCGCTTACGCTGGTGAGGGAACAAACCCCGGCTGGAAACTTCAGGCAGGAATCAAACCTGAACTGCCGGGGAAATAGGGTGGGCCGGGTTTAGAATCCGGCCAGCTCCACCATCGCCCTGCGAATGTCCTCGGGTTGAGGCAGGATTGCGTCCTCCAGCGATGGCTGATAGGCGACGAATACATCTTGCGCAGCGACGCGCCGCACTGGCGCATCCAGCTCATCGAATAACTCGTCGCCAATACGAGCCGCGATCTCGGCGCCGTAACCCCAGCTCCGCATATCTTCGTACGCAACCAGAGCGCGGCTGGTCTTGCGAACGGAGGTCGCAATTGCCTCCCAGTCGTAGGGATTCAGGGTCCGCAGATCGATCACTTCGACATCAAGCCAGTTTTCGCGCTCGGCACGCTGCGCCGCCTGCAGCGCGCGGGGCACTACTGCTCCGAAGGTGATGAGGGTAAGCTGTTTGCCGGGGCGAACGATCTTCGCCTTGCCGAACGGAATGGTGTAGTCCGGACCGGGGTATGCGGCGCGGCCAAACGTTTCCCGATAGAGACGCTTGTGTTCCATGAAAAGAACCGGATCGTCGCAACGAATGGCGGTACGCAGCAGGCCGTTCGCATCGAGCGCGTTCGAGGGGTACACGACGCGAATGCCAGGCGTGTGGGTGAAGATGCTTTCGCCCGATTGCGAGTGGTAGATGGCCCCACCGGTAAGATAGCCGCCAACCGCCACCCGAATCACCGCGGGACAGGAAAATGTTCCGTTGGAACGCCAGCGGATCAGCGGCAGCTCATTGCGCAGTTGATGCATCGCGGGCCAGATGTAATCGAAAAACTGAATTTCAATCACAGGCTTGACGCCGCGTGTGGCCATCCCGACAGCACGGCCGACAATGTTGGCCTCCGCCAGCGGCGAGTTGAATACGCGGTCGGAGCCAAAAGTGCTTTGCAGGCCGGAGGTCAGCTTGAACACGCCGCCCTTGCCTTT
Organism: uncultured Acidobacteriota bacterium; assembly: GCA_963823295.1. Classification (GTDB taxonomy): domain Bacteria; phylum Acidobacteriota; class Terriglobia; order Terriglobales; family Acidobacteriaceae; genus JAKAAZ01. The sequence goes on along the minus strand of CAWGLF010000008.1, from coordinate 77,489 downwards.
CACCAGGCCCTGTAACAGACTGCTCTCGCGGCTGCAGTCGGCGACATCTTCCCCAAAGATGACGATGCGGTTGTCGCGGCGCATTTCATCCTGCAGGCAGGCGTTGATCAGGTCCGCCATGGTGCGTTCCTGCACAGCCCGTGGTATTGTGCCGCTCCCCTGAGCATCTTCCCCCTTCAGCGGTTCTCTTACAAACGACTTGGCCGTGGGATCGAGCTTCTCGGAGTAGATATGCCGGGTGATAGTCCCGGGCACAGGTGGCGCGGCGCGCAGAACCGCCTCGGTCGCCACCCGAATCTCTTCATCCACTTCGCGTTCCAGCCGGGTAATGCCGCCCTCATCGAGCAGCCCCTCGCGCAAAAGCTGCATTTGCAATTTCGGCAGCGGATCGCGCATAGCATCCTGCTGGCGCTCAGTTTCGCAGCGATAAAAGCGCTCATCGTCGGAGAGCGAATGCGAGTAAGGCCGGGTCACATGACCATGCACAAACGCTGGTCCCTGTCCGGAGCGGCAGTATGCCACCGCCTTCTGCAGGGCGGCGTAGGATTCGCCTGGATCGGTGCCGTCAACCTCCGCAAAAAAGAAATTCGGAAAGCCCGCGACCAGTTTGGAAATGTTGCCGCCCGCCGTGTTCACTTCCACCGGAACCGAGATGGCATAACCATTGTCTTCCACGACAAAGAGCACCGGCAGCTTCAGGTTCGCTGCGGTGTTCATCGACTCCCAGAACTCGCCTTCGCTGGTAGTGCCGTCGCCCAGCGAGCAATAAACCACCTCGTCGTCATGGAAAATGACGTCTTTGAACGCGCGGTAATCCGCATCCTCTCCGCTGGTTCTATCGGGTTTTCTGGCCGCCTCCGGATGACGCGCGAAATACCGGCCCGCTTCCGCGCAGCCCACAGCTTGCAGACACTGCGATCCCGTAGGCGACGACTGAGTCACGATATTCAGGCGCTGGCTTCCCCAGTGCGACGGCATCTGGCGGCCGCCGCTGCCCGGATCGGACTCTGCGCCCACTGCCTGCAGGAGCATCTCTTCGGGCGTCACGCCCAGTGCCAGGCACAAGGCGCGGTCGCGATAATACGGATAAAACCAGTCATACCCAGCCCGCAGAACCATGCCAGCAGCGACCGTCAACGCCTCGTGACCGGCGCCCGAAATCTGAAAAAAGATTCTTTGCTGCCGCTTCAGCATGATCTCCCGGTCATCAATCCGACGCGACAGATACATCCACCGATACATCTGGATCATCTGCGCGGCAGAGAGTCCCGAAGGAGCGCTGGCCGGTGGCTCGGCGGAGATGGTGCGGGCTGCTGCCATTTGTAATCCTCGTTAGACCGGAGCGTGGGCGCGACTTCGCCATTATCAAATCAGATGGCGAACCGAGTATTGTAGCGGCTACCTGGTCCGCCTGTCAGCCGGAACACGACCACACGCTCGATTCCACTGTGGCCAGTCGAATTCGGGGCCAGAATGGATGGAATGAATATTCAGGTCCTGGCGATTTCTAAGATTTGGCTGACCGCGCGATGCGCTTCCTGAATGGATGCACAGTGGTCCATAATCCCGGCAAGGTCTGTATTGGCAAACGCGATGCGGCCAAATGGGGCGCGCCGCAGGAATTCACGCGGCGCCGGTTGTCCATCCTTGCCAAAGAAGAATCCCGGTTGGGGGCTCAGATAGGCATGTCCCCAACGGTTGAGAATAATTCCGGCAATGTCACGGCGGGCATCGAATCCCGAACCGGAGAACATAGCGCTAAGCTTCCCTGCGATACGATGTTCGTAGCTCCGGAACGTGGTAGAAATCAGTTCGTATCGGCCGCGCATTGTCTGCTCCGAAAGAGACAGACCAGGATGGTTGAAGAGGATCTTGAGACTAAGCACGACCGGCAGATCGGGCGAGATGGTGCGAGAAACACCGCCGAAGATAGGAACCTTATGAACGGCGAAGCTGCTGCCGATTCCGTGAAACCATTGGCACTCAACGATACCCAATTTGTAGAGAAACCGCCAATTCCTCAGGGCTACGTTAGCCACCATAGCAGGGGAACGGAAAAACTGCTCGTATGCATGGCGCTGTGCATCCGGAAGATCGCGGACAATCGAGCGCGTCGTCCAGCTTCCACCAGCCATAACGACGCTGCTGGCTTTAACACTGTAGAGCTCCACTGCCACGTGTATAGACAATCGGAAATTGGGCTATCCGGAGGTTGCCAGATTCATGTCGGACGGCAACAACAGTCGCCTTGAGACGGATGCGAGTCGATTGTTCAGGCCGGTCGAGAGCGGCAAAGTTGACGGGGGTCTGGCAAACGGATGCCAGCGTACGCGGCCCTGGATAACGTAAGCGTCGTACAATGTGACGGGACACCCCATCGTTGCCGCCTGGAAACAGCTGAATGCCTTTGGATTGATCCCAGGGCAAAAGAAGATCATATGCATATTCCGCATAACCGGAAACAACATCCGGACCAGTGCCGTAGCTGTCGCTAACTTCTAAACAGTATGTCCGGACCGTATTTTGACTGAGTCCATAAGAATGCATCAGATGTTGCTCGAGAGTGATGCTATCGAAATGGCGGGCGAGTGCATCCCCATCCCGCTTCGGACCAGCGATCGGAAACGCCTGCATTCTGAGCAGGGCGGACCGGTCCGCGGCGGAAATAGGAGTTCCCGCCAAACGCTTCGTCCAGGGACTGCGAACCAACAGGCCATTCTTGCATCCAAATTCCGCACCGAAGAACATGGCGGAGTGGGCATCGGCGTTGTCGTTTTCGAAATAGGGCGGACCCAGAGGAATTTCCGGAGCGCGGCCGCCCCATCGCTGATATTCAAACTCGCGGGCAGTTACGCCGATGGAATCGTAGAAATCCGATAAGAATGTGCCAGGTAATGGAGGCTGATCCCATGTTTAACCCTGATGAGCAATCAGTTTTGACCCTCGCAGAAATTCATTGCGTTTCGCATCTCCTCCGAACATAGGCTGGTTTTCCAGCATTACAGCGGCGCTGCTTTTTGGTTTCCCGCTGGTGAAAAAGCGCCGCGGCAAGTCCACTGATACCACCACCCACAACCACCAGGTCATACTCCTCGCGTGTATCGGTGATGTCATCCGGTAGCGCATCGTAGGAGTGATCGCGAATGCGGTGGCCAGCTACCATGACCTCCCAAACGTTGCCATTTGAGTTTGCGTAATCGCCAACTCCGCCGTAGCCGGTCCAGTCCTGGCCGGAGGATAGCATCGCGCGGCCGTCTGATCCGCAAGAAATGCATCGGGAATGCACTCTTAGCGTGCTCTCCTTGATAGCCGGAGCGCGAATTCTAACGAATCGCGACGGGTAATGTTCGGTCAAGCGAGTTTTGGACGAACGTTGGAAGCCATTGTAAAAACCTGCCATTGCAGATATTGAAGGGCGCACGCCTTATCTTACGGACAGGAATTCTTACGAAATATCCCTGACAGAGCCGTTCCAGACTATTCGTTCATTATGTTGGACAGTGTCCCTGGCGACAATTTCACATCTCACTGTGCAGCAGCTTTCAGTTGAACCGGTCTCAGAAATTTCGCACACTCCGGCGCTTGATATCGACCAATGGACGCAATCTGCAATCCGCTCGCGGTTGACCCTAGTTTTGCGGGCATGTTGTAATGAACCCTTTGGGTCTACCTTCCCCGCCGTAAGCACCCACTTCTCTGGAGGCAATTGAATGCACCGCTTTTCCCTGGCTGCCACCCTTCTATGGCAAACCGTCCCGCCCGCAGCCACTTCGACATCCGACCAGAAATATCTATGGATCGCTCTTGGCATCGGAGTATTAGGTCTGATTGCCGCTCTGCTTTTTGCCCGTTCCGTGCTCGCCTCCGATGCCGGAACCCGGGAGATGCAGGTCATCTCCGATGCCATTCGTGAAGGCGCGGAAGCGTTCATGAAGCGGCAATATGGCACCATCGCCGTGCTGGCGATCATCATCGCCGCCCTGCTCTACGGCGGATATAGCATTTCGCCGCGCACCGCGCCGTATGCCGCGGTCACGGTCATCAGCTTTTTGATCGGAGCTATCTGTTCCGGTTTCGCCGGCTATACCGGCATGTATGTTTCCATCCGCTCCAACATCCGCACCGCCAGCGCGGCCCGCACCAGCTTGAGTCGCGCCATCCAGGCCGCCTTGCGCGGCGGCGCGGTCACCGGACTCATCGTTGTCTCGCTCGCTCTGCTCGGTTTGGGACTTCTGTTCCTTGCCTTTGGCGGATTCAATCATCCGCAGGAAGTTCCCTATCGTCTGGTCGGGTTTGGATTCGGCGCCTCTCTGGTCGCGCTGTTTGCCCAGCTTGGAGGCGGCATCTACACCAAGGCCGCCGACGTCGGCGCGGACCTGGTCGGCAAAGTGGAAGCAGGAATTCCGGAGGACGATCCGCGCAACCCTGCCGTCATCGCCGACCTGGTTGGCGATAACGTCGGCGACTGCGCCGGCCGTGGAGCCGACATCTTCGAGTCGACCGCTGCGGAAAGCGTGGGCGCCATGATTCTCGGCGCGGCGCTCTATCCGGTCTTCGGGCTCAAGGGAGTTTTATTTCCTCTCGTTGTCCACGCCATCAACCTGATCGCCAGCACCATCGGCGTCATGGTCGTCCGCAGCAGAGAAAGCGAAGAACCGATGCGCGCTCTGAACCGGGGCTATTACGTGACCAGCGTGCTGGCGATCATCGGCTTCGCGATTGCCGTCTACTTCATGCTCGGCGGGCGCTGGTGGCTGTTCGGCTGCGGCATCCTGGGTATGGCGACGTCGTATCTCTTCGTTGTGATCACCGAATACTACACAGAATCGCGCTATCGACCGGTGCAGTCGATTGCAAAGGCGTCCCTCACCGGCCCAGCGACGAACATCATCAGCGGGCTTGCCGTCGGCATGGAAACCCCGGCGCTGCCGGTGCTGGCTATCAGCGCGGCCCTGCTGCTCAGTTACTATTTCGGCGTGCGCGGGCTGGAGGACGCGCATGTGTCGAATTATGCCAAGGGCATTTACGGCACCGCTATCGCGACAATGGGCATGTTGTCCACCGCCGCTTACATCCTGGCGATGGACACCTTCGGGCCAATCACCGATAACGCCGGCGGCATCATCGAAATGTCGAACCAGGCGGAGATCAGCCGCGAGCGCACCGATAAACTCGACGCGGCGGGCAACACCACCAAGGCGCTGACCAAGGGCTACGCTGTCGGCTCCGCTGCGCTGGCGGCCTTTCTGCTTTTCTCTGCGTATCTTGATCAGGTGCGCAACGTCGTCGCGGAACGCGTGGCCGTGCCCGGCGGCTTCATGCCGGCAAACTGGAGCTTCGACAACATCAACCTGGCCAGCGTCCCCGTATTTGTCGGCGCTCTATTGGGCGCGGTGCTCGTTTTCCTGTTCTCTTCGATGGCCATTCAGGCCGTCGGTCGCGCCGCGCAGTACATCATTCAGGATGTGCGCGCGCAGTTCAAGGAAAATCCCGGCATCATGCTTGGCACCAGCAAGCCCGATTACGGCCGCTGCGTTTCCATCGTTACCAAAGCCGCGTTGAAGGAGATGATTCTTCCCGGCTTGCTTGTCGTCCTTACGCCTTTGATCGTGGGCGAGGTCTTCCGCCACTTCAGCAGGTCCTTCCGCGTGGGGTCGGGCATCAACATGCCGTCGATCCATGGCATCCCGGTGAACCTGAGCGGCGCCGAAGCAGTGGCCGCGCTGCTGATGGTGGGAACCATCGTCGGCATTCTGATGGCCATGCTGATGAACAACGGCGGCGGGGCCTGGGATAACGCCAAGAAGTTCATCGAGAGCGGCCAGTACGGCGGCAAACGATCGGATGCTCACAAAGCCGCAGTTGTCGGCGATACCGTTGGCGATCCATTCAAAGACACCGCAGGCCCGTCGCTGCATGTGCTGATCAAACTGCTGGCTACGATTACGCTGGTGCTGGCGCCGCTGTTTTTGTAAGGAAAAATCTTGGTTGTAGGCTCGGTTGAACGTGATCCACCCATTTCCAGGTTTTAGCGGCGTGGTTAGCTCAATAGCTGTGGGCGTAGTTATAGGGTTGTACTGTCGGATAACTAAGAAATTCGAGAGATACAATCTCGGGCGGGTGGTGACCCCAAATCTTATGAGCCGATTCCTGCTCGCTACATCCGTCTCGCAGAGTTCATGATCGGATTGGCCACCGGATCCATTGTCCTCATTGTGGGATCGTCGGCCTTTCATGCACAGGAAGGACATCTTCCGTGGTTCTATGCCTCACCACTGATTTTGATAGCAAGTTGTGTTGTATATGGCCTCGGGTTCATGGCAGTGCAGCTCGTGACCATGGAAGATGGGGCTGCACGGCAATCCGCACGGCATTTCGCTATGCGTTGAATGAGACGCTCGGGTATAGCTCCCTGATCTGCTTCGTGGTGGGGTATCTGTGGCTAGTGTTTGCCGTGACAAATATGGCGTAAGCCGACATTCAAGAGAGTTCATGAGTAACTCAGCTAAAGAGCTGGTTACCTCAAAAGCGACCCTCACCCATGTCTGTCTTCACAACACCAGCATGATTCAGCAGTTCAATCAGCGCCTCCGCCTCGAAAACCGGCGGCTGGCAGCTCGTTCCGCTGCACACGACAGCGAAGCTGCGAGGTTGCTTCAACTCCGGCAGATGCGGCAGCGTCTCTGCCAAATTGGGCGGCAATGAGCCTTGCTCAACGACGGCCCGCGGCAGACGCAGCACGGTTTTGTTCACCGCATATCGCACGGTTGCGGCGGCAGCCAGTTCCTCCGCCTTCTCATCCTCTCCAAGGATGCAGACCTGCACCGCGGGCAGCAGATAGCGTTCGAGCGCCAGCCCGTACGCGCCCGCATAAAGGCCAAACTGGCCAGCCACTCCGGCGAAAGCTTCAAGTGTTACTTGAGCTATTTCCTTCCAGTCGGCCCGGCCGCTCAACTCCGCCAGCCGCAACAGAAGCATGGCCGCCAGCGAGTTCCCCGCCGGGGTTGGCGAGTCCTGCAGCGGTTTCCGCCGCGCTGCCAGCACTCCCAGCGGGGCCCCGGCAAATTCCTTCTGCGCGGTATCGAAAAATCCTCCGCCGGCGGAATCATGAAAGCGCGCGACCATGGCGTCCGCAATATTCTCCGCCTGGCGATAGTAGCGAAGATCGGCAGTCGCCTCCCACGCATCCACGCACGCAAGACCGAGCGCCGCATAATCATCGAGCATTCCCTGCACCGGCGTTTTCGGCCGCTGGCCATCGCCGTAGGCCACCACGCGAACAAGGCTGCCGTCTTCCTTCCCATTCGGATTCCAGGCATCGCGCAGAATCCGATCGAGCGACAACAGCGCAAACCGGCGAGCCTCTTTCATCCCCAGCACCCGCGCGGCCTCAAGATACGCGGAGATCGCCATCCCATTCCAGTTCACATAAATTGTCTGGTCCACATACGGCGTAGGCCGCACCAGCCGCGCTGCATACAGCTTCTGCTTTGCCGAGGCCAGCAGCGCTTCCGCCTGCTCGACGCTGACCGCTGCCCGTCGCGCCACTTCCGCCAGAGAATGCTCGATATGCAACGTGTTCTTCCGCGGGTTGTGGTGCATGTCTCCCAACTCGCCGATGTCGTAATACGCGCCCGCAACCGCCATCTCTTCCGGCGTCAGCACGGCGGCCGCCTCATCAAGCGTCCAGGTAAAATAATCGCCGTCATCGTCGAGCGACACATCCGCATCCTGCGAGGCATAGAATCCGCCGCGCTCGCGATCGCTCAGCACCGTATCCATCCACTGAATAATTTCCCGCGCCACCCGCGCATGTTCCGGCTCGACGTAACTCTGAAAGCTGTGGACATAATTCTTCAGCAGCTCGGAGTTGTCGTACGACATCTTTTCAAAGTGCGGAACGATCCAGCGCTCATCGACGGAGTAGCGATGGAATCCGCCCGCCAGATGGTCGTACATCCCGCCCGCGGCCATGCGGTCCAGGGTCATCCGCGCCACATTGCGCGCGGTCTCGTCGCCGGTGCGCGTCGCGTGATCGAGCAGCAGATCGAGAATCGACGGATGGGGAAACTTCGGCTGCGTTCCAAATCCGCCGTGATGCTTGTCGAACTGCTGCACCGCCGATTCGACCAGCTTAGCGACGATCCCTGCATTCAAATCCGCCGAGTGCCCGGAGAACGATTCGTTGTATTCGATGGCCGCCATCACGCTGTCGGCGGACTCGAGCACTTCATCCTTGCGCTCGTGATACGCATGCGCAATGGTCAGCAGAACGCCACCAAATCCCGGCCGCCCATAGCGTTCTTCTCTGGGAAAATATGTCCCGCCGAAGAAAGGCTTGCCTTCCGGCGTCAGCACCACGGTCAGCGGCCAGCCGCCCTGACCGCTCATCGCCTGGACAGCGGATTGATAGCGCGTATCCACATCGAGCCGCTCATCGCGATCGACTTTCACTGCGATGAAGTGGCTGTTGATGATCTCGGCAATCTCGGCGTCTTCATACGATTCGCGGTCCATCACATGGCACCAGTGACACCAGACCGCGCCGATATCGAGCAGCACCGGCTTGTTTTCCTCGCGTGCACGCGCGAACGCAGCCTCGCCCCACTCCTGCCAGTCAACCGGCTGATGCATGGCGGAGCGCAGATACGAAGACGATGCATTCGCCAATGCGTTGCTGTGGGTTTCAGTGCCGTGCTGCTGTTCCATTCCGAACCTCTCTCGTTCAGCGCACCAGTTGCAGAGCCACCTTCGTATACAAATCGATGGCCTCGCGCTGCTCCTGCTTTGACAGCCGCTCGCCCGGCGTATGGGCCACGTGGATCGAGCCTGGCCCGAGCAGCAGCGGTTCTCCCCAGCTCGTAAGCGCGGGAACATCGGTCGTAAAGGCAGCCACCATCGTTGGCAGTCCTTCGATTCGCTTGAGTCGCTGAAAAGGAATCTCGAGCGTGACATCCACTTCGGCATCGCCTGCTGCCGCCTGTTCGAGCGCGGTGCGAATCTCATCCGAAGGTCCGACCAGGCGAATCAGCAGCGTCGCCGAAGCCTCATCTGCAATCACGTTCGGCGCGTGGCCGCCTTCAATCAGGCCAATGTTCAACGTTGAGGGACCCGCGTCCGGATCGGAAGGCAGCTTGACGCGCAGCATCCTGTCCAGCACGGGAATCAGTTTATGAATCGCGGAGTCTCCCAGCTCCGGATAGGCCGAATGCGCCATCTTTCCGTGGGTGCGAATCGTCACGTTCAGCGCGCCTTTTGAGGCCAGCGCCAGCCGGTTGTCCGTGGGTTCGCCGTTGATCAGGAATCGGCTCCCTTTCGGCTGCAGATTAGCGATCTTCGCGCCGTGGCTGCCGCGCTCTTCTCCAACGAGAAACAGCAGGCCGACACGCACGCCGAGCTCGCGCAACCGTTCCGCGGCCGCAATCTGCGCGGCGACGATTCCCTTGGCATCGCAGGAGCCGCGGCCATAAATGTACGTCTCATCTTCGCTGCTTCGTATGAACGGCGGCACCGTATCGATATGCGTCGAGAGCACAATATCGGGCGTCTGGCCGGCGAGACCTGCGTATACATTGAAGCGCTCCCGCCCGTCCGCCTGGGGCACCGGCGTTGTCTCCACTTCAAAGCCGAGGCCGGTAAGATATGTCGAAAGAAAATGGCCGACGGCGGCTTCGTTCTCGCTGATTGATTCGATATCGATGAGTTGGCGTGTGAGTGCAACCGGGTCGATTGGCATGCATTCCCAGCATACAGCGCATCGCAACGTAAAATAATTGCAGCAATCTATCGATCCCACCCTACCCGCAAAATGCGCGGCTAGGATGGGGCACCCAATGTCCGTTATTTATGGAAACTGCCTCGTCTTCTCCATCGATTCAATCCGTCGACCTCGCCGGTCCCGTCGGCCGTCTCGAGGCGCTGCTGAACTCCGGCAGCGCGGACGCGCCGTACAGCGCGCTGGTGTGTCATCCGCACCCGATGGGCGGCGGCACCATGCATAACAAGGTGGTGTATCACGCGATGAAGGCGCTCCATGGGCTGGGCATTCCGGTTTTGCGCTTCAACTTCCGCGGCACCGGGCGCAGCGAAGGCTCGCACGACGAGGGCCGCGGCGAGCAGGAGGATGTGCGCACGGCGCTCGACTGGCTTGACCAAGAATTTCACCGGCCGATTCTCTTCTGCGGATTTTCTTTCGGCGCGAATGTCGGTCTGCGCGCCTGCTGCGGCGATGCGCGGGTGCGGGGACTGATTGCTCTCGGGCTTCCGGTGGAGGCGGAGGGCCGCCGGTACACCTACAAGTACCTTGCCATCGTGCCGCCAGCCGAAGCTTTTCATCAGCGGCGATCACGATCAGTACGGCCCGGTCGAAGCCGTCGAAGCCGTCGTGGCGACGGCGCCCGAGCCAAAGCGACTGGTCTGGATTGCGGGTGCGGACCATTTTTTCGTCGGCAAATTAAATCAGGTGCAGGCAGTCATCGTGGAATGGGTGAAGCAGAATTTTTATTCCAGCATTTCCTGATCGGCACAGAATTTCATGGCGAGTCTATCCGACACAGCGCGAGAAATCTTCAAGCAGGCGCTCGCCGACTGCAGCATCGAGCGCGCAATGGCGAGCCGTGTTTCCTCGCGAGATGGATTTCTGACCATCGATGATGAAACGATTCCACTCGACAATCTGCAGCACCTCCGCATCATCGCTGTGGGGAAGGCAGCCAATGCCATGCTGCAGGCGGTGTGGCGCCAGTTGCCTCCGCTGCCGGACTGCGATATCGCCGGAGTTGTGATCGCACCGGAGCCTCCATCGCCGCTCCCCGCAGGATTCCAGTACTTCGCCGGCGGCCATCCCATGCCGAATGAAGATTCCTTCGCCGGCGCTCGAGCCGCGCTCGACACGGTGCAGTCCGCAGCCGGAAAAACGACCAGCCTGTCTCTTCATGATCAGCGGCGGAGCCTCCGCCATGATGGAGCTGCCGCTCGACCCCGCCGTCTCCCTCGCCGAGACCGCGGCCTTTCATCAGGCGCTGGTCGCGAGCGGCGCGTCTATTACGGAAATCAATTGTGTCCGCAAACATTTCTCCGCCGTCAAAGGCGGCCGTCTTGCGCTCGCGGCTGGGGACGCGCTCTGCCACACGCTGCTGGTTTCCGACGTTCCCGCCGGGCATGAGGACGCCCTGGGTTCCGGGCCGACTCTGCCGGACAGCTCCACCGTAGCCGATTGCCGGGAGATTCTTGCCCGCTATCACCTGCTCCCGCAATTCCCTGCTTCCGTACGAAATTTTTTCGAGAGCGGCGCGTTACCGGAGACTCCCAAGCCGGCTGACCTGAACAGCAAGGCCGCCGTCCTGCTCAGCGCAGAGGATCTCGCCCGTGCCGCCGCGCATCGAGCCGAGTCGCTCGGATGGACGGCCATCATCGACAACTCCTGCGATGAACGCGATTACCAGGATGCCGCGACATATCTGCTGGAGCGCGTGCGGGACCTGCGCCGGCGGCATTCGCGCGTCTGCCTGGTCTCTGCGGGAGAAATCGCGGTCAAACTTCCCCCAGCCAGTTCCGCGCCGGTCGGAATCGGGGGCCGCAACCAGCAATTCGCGCTCTATGCCGCCAGCCTGCTTTCGCCGGAAGATGGTGAAATCGCAATTCTTTCCGCCGGTTCCGATGGAATCGACGGCAATAGCCCGGCGGCCGGGGCGGTTGTTGATCAAAATCTAATGAGTGATCGCGGCGTCCCGAGCCGCAGCTCTCCAGGCATTGGCGGGTTTCGATGCCCACACGTTCCTCTCAGCCGAAAATGCGACCATTACCACCGGCCCATCGGGAAACAATCTCCGCGATTTACGGATCCTGCTGTGCGAAGGCTTGCCCGAAGACTCCTCTCCAAAATTCCATAAATCATAGATTTCGTTTTAGAATTGTGGATAACAATTCTGCCGGCAGGCATTTACTTCAGGAAACAGCCTGTATTCAGCCGCCCTCAGACTTCTGTCGCGACGAAATGATGGCACGTTAGTTGCACACATTAGATATTTGGCTGCCTCAGACTGTGGAAAATAATCCTGGCATTCTGACGCGGAAAGATGTGCTTTCAAGATGCCGCGGAACGTACCATTCCGAATTGCCGCAATCGTCCTGGCGGTTTTGACGCTGGCAGCGGTCGTTTTCGCGTCCATCAACTACACTCACGAAACTCAGTTTCAGCTCCCCACCGATGGCGTCTGGTGGGCTGAGAGCAATGGCGGGCTTGTAGCGCAAAAAGTGCTGGCGGGCGGTCCGGGCGAGCGCGCCGGTATCCAGGATGGAGACCTGCTGACGGCGGTCAACGATCACCCCACACCCCGCATTGCGTCGCTCCAGCGCCAGATTTTCAGCACCGGAATTTACAGCAAGGCGATCTACTCGATTACGCGTTCGGGCGTGCGCCTCGATATCACCGTTGTCCTGGTGCCGAAAGACCGCGAAATCAACTACGGCCTGCGGCTCATCGCACTGTTCTACCTGCTGATCGGGCTATATATCCTGTTCCGTCGATGGACCGCTCCGCGCTCCGTCCATTTCTATATCTTCTGTCTTTCTTCCTTTGTTCTGTATGCCTTTATTTTCACCGGCAAACTGAATCTGTTTGACTGGATTATTTTCTGGAGCAATATCGCGGCAAGCGCCGCGCAGCCGGCCCTGTTCCTGCATTTCGCCCTAACCTTTCCCGAACCGAATCCCACCATGCGACGGCGGCGTCTGGCCTGGCTGCTTTATTTGCCCGGAGTCGCGCTGGTCGGCCTTTTCGTGGCGGCAATCCGCTTCTGGTCGGCGACGGAGCTGCTGCTGCACCGCCTGAATCAGGTGGCGCTCGGCTACATGACCGTTTACTACCTCGCCGCGGCGCTGGTCTTTCTGCTCAATTACCGGCGGGCGGATAACCCGCTGACCCGCCAGCAATTGAAGTGGCTGTCGCGCGGCACACTGCTGGCCGTTCTACCGTTTACGCTGCTCTACGCCATTCCTTACCTGATCGCGGGGCCTGGATCGGCCTCCCTCCTCGGCCAGGCCGGCGTGCTCTGCCTGGTATTTCTGCCCCTCACCTTCAGCTATGCCATCGTTCGCTACCGGTTGATGGATGTCGATCTGATCTTCAAACGCGGTGTCACCTACACCTTGGCTACTGGAGCGCTCGTAGCCATCTACTTCGGCGCGGTGGCCTTTGCCGGGGAGGTGGTCCATACCCGCCTGCCATCCGCGGGCGGCTGGGGACTGGCGGCAGCCATCATTGTCGCCGCGTTGGCCTTCGATCCTATGAAGCGCGCCATCCAGGACCGCGTCGATCGTATCTTCGATCGCAAACGGCTGGACTCGCGCGCCACCCTGGTCGAATTCGCTCGCAGTCTGAACACGCAAACGGACCTCCGGGCCTTGCTGGGCGCTCTGGTAGACCGGCTGCCGCGCATCCTTCAGGTGGCGAGGGTTGGCGTATTTCTCGACGACGAAACCGGCCATCTTCATCATTACCGGCTGGCCGCCAGCCATGGAATTCCGGCCACGGTGCAGAGCTTCGCCGAAAATCTCGACACCGGATTTTTGCGCTTCGATGGGCTGGGCGACGGATCGCATATCTTCTTCGAGAGCACGCAGCATGCGCCCCACCTGCCCGACAGCCAGCAGCGCGCGATTCAATTGCTGGATTTGAACTATTTCCTGCCCTGCCGGGTTCAGCAGCGCACCATCGCCGTGCTCGGCCTGGGCCGCACGACCAATGGAGATTTTCTTTCCAGCGAAGATGTCGAGCTGCTCGAAACTCTGGCCAGCTATGTCGGTATCGCTATCCAGAATGCTCGACTTTATGCCCGCCTCCAGGAAAAAATTGGGGAATATGAGCAGTTGAAAGAATTCAACGAAAATATCGTTGAGTCCATCAACATCGGCATCCTCGCCGTCGATCTCGCCGACCGCATCGACAGCTGGAACGCGCAGATGGAATCCATGTATGCCGTGGAACGCAGCGAGGCGCTGGGAGCTCCGCTGGCCAATCTATTTCCGCCCGACTTTATGGTGGAATACGAGCGGGTCAAGAACGATACCGGCGTTCATAACCTCTACAAATTCCACCTGGCGACGCGGGCGGGCGAAATACGCACCGCGAACATCACCATCGCTCCTCTGGTGGATAAGGATTTCACAGCAGTCGGACGTGTCATCCTGGTCGATGACATCACCGAGCGCATGCAGTTGGAAAGCCAGCTGATGCAGGCGGATAAATTGTCATCCATTGGTCTGCTGGCGGCCGGCGTCGCCCATGAGGTGAACACTCCGCTCGCCGTCATCTCCTCCTACACCCAGATGCTGGCCAAGCAGATTCGCGGCGATGAGCGCGTCAGTCCCATGCTGGACAAAATTACCCAGCAGACCTTCCGCGCCTCGGAGATCGTCAACAGCCTGTTGAATTTTTCCCGTACCAGCACCATTGAATTCAAGGCCGTCAGCGTGAATCAGGTACTGGCGGAAACCTTGGCTTTGCTGGAGCACCAGTTTCGCACCGCGAACATCGTCGTCGACCTCTCACTGCAGCAGGATTTGCCCGATATTCTCGGCAATATCGGAAAGCTCCAGCAGGTCTTTCTCAACCTTTTCCTGAATGCGAAAGATGCCATGGCCGGCGGCGGCGTGCTTCGCGTTGAAACGGTGACGAACGGACACGTGGAAGTCATTATCGGCGACACCGGTTCCGGAATCGCAGCCGAAAATTTGCGCCGCATCTACGATCCTTTTTTCACCACCAAATCTGCCCACGTGGATGGCCGCCGGCGTGGCACCGGGCTGGGACTTTCGATCAGCTACGGAATCATCCAGGAGCACGCCGGAAAAATTCAGGTGGAGAGTAAAGAGGGGAATGGAACCGTATTTCATCTGGAGTTCCCCGTATTGAGGAAGCCCGTCCATGTCTAATACTGCTGTCAGCGCCGCCAGGCCATCGACTTCCGAGGACACGCCGCTGCCGCCCCGCGTGCTCATCATCGACGATGAAGCGGCCATTCGTGAGTCGCTTGAAATTCTGCTCGAACTGGAGGGTTTTATCGTCGAGGTTGCGCCCGACGGCGAAAAGGGTTTGCAGACTCTGGAAGAATCCGTTTTCGATCTGGTGCTGCTCGATCTGGCATTGCCCGGTCAGAGTGGTTTTGAGATTCTGCAGGCAATCCGCGCGCGCCACGCCAACCTTCCCGTCGTCATGATCACGGCGTATGGGACCGTCCAGAACGTCGTGGAAGCGATGCAGTACGGCGCCAACAATTTCATCCAGAAGCCGTGGGACAATGAAAAGCTTCTTGCCGATATTCGCGCCGCCATCGGTCAGCATCGCGCGGAAACGGAAAATGTTCACCTGAAGCGGGCGCTGAAACAGCGCTACAGCTTTGAAAATATCATTGGAAAAAGCGACTCCATGCAGGCCGTCCTCGATCTGGTAGGCCAGGTCGCTCCCAGCCGCTCGACCGTGCTGGTGCAGGGTGAAAGCGGCACCGGCAAGGAACTCATCGCCAAGGCCATCCACTCGCATTCTCCGCGCCGCGACAAGCCTTTTGTCCCCGTCCACACCGGCGCTGTTCCCTCCGACCTGCTCGAAAGCACTTTGTTCGGCCACGTGAAGGGCGCGTTCACCTCGGCGATTGCATCGAAGAAGGGCCTGTTCGAAATCGCCAATGGCGGCACGCTCTTTCTCGATGAGATCGGCACTATGGCGCTCGACACTCAGGCCAAACTTCTGCGCGTGCTGCAGGATCGCAAATTCATGCTCGTCGGCGGCGTGCAGGAGGTGCAGGTAGATGTTCGCATCGTTGCCGCCACCAATGCCGACCTTCGCCTGGCCATCCGCGAAGGCAGGTTCCGCGAGGACCTCTATTACCGGCTCAATGTCATCACCATCGATCTGCCTCCGCTCCGCAATCGCAGAGAAGATATTCCGCTGCTCACCGCGCATTGCCTGAAAAGATTCTGCGAGGAAAATCAGCTTCCGCTGCGCACCATTTCGCCCGACACGATGCGGCTGCTGATGGATTACTCCTGGCCGGGAAACGTCCGCGAACTGGAAAATATAATCGAGCGTTGCGTTGTGCTTTCTACCGACCAGGCCATCCACAAGGATTTGCTGCCCGACCATCTAGCGGGACGCAACTATGCAGCCAGCCTGATGGAACACAGCCCCAACGCATCGCTGTTCGAAATTCTGGAAGAGATCGAAAAGCGCATCATCACCGACCGCCTGGAGGGCTGCAACTGGAATCAGACCGATGCGGCGGAAGCTTTTCGTATTCCACTCTCCACGCTCAACCAGAAAATCAAGCGCCTCAATATCGAAATTCGCAAAAAGCAGCGCGAGTGATCTTCCCGGATTGAAAATCGCAAACGACAACTACGCTGAATTTCCAGATCACATGCGTGCCTACTTTCAACCTCACGAGCGTTTCGGATCTGTTCTCTCGTGCTGATGATTCTCGTACCTATTTCCTTCGCGCCACTGGCTGTGGCGGCCAGCCCTATATGGAAATCGGGACAGGGTTCTCCGGTACACGATTCGGACCGGCTCTATCCGCTGGGGCAGAAGCGAATATCTCTTGAGAATGACGCCGTGCTTCTGGAGTTTGATTCCAGGACAGGCGCGCTGACACATTTTGAGAACAAGCGCACCCACTGGTCGATTACCCCGCGCGCGGAGCTGGCCGAATCGTTTGAAATGTTTGTTCCTATCCCGGATCGGGATTACAACCCTGTGCTCGGTGCGCGGAATCCAGTACGTTCCATCACGAAATCGCCGGACGGCAAACAGTTGACGCTGGTTTGGGACAATCTTCAGAGCGAATATGCCGGCAGGCTGAACGTGCGTCTGGAAGCGACAGTGACTCTGGATGGCTCGAACGCTATCTTCAACGCCAGGATCGTCAATCATTCGAAGTACACGGTCAGTTCAGTGGAATGGCCAATTCTGGGAGATCTTCAGCCGCCGTCCCGAAAGGACTCTCTTACACAGGAATACCCCAACTACGGCAATCTGACGCACACTGCGCTCTGGCCCCTGATGGACAACGGTCGCGGGTATTATGGGACAAATTATCCAATACAAATAGCCAGCGGCTATGGGCTTATCCGCTATGTTCTGATTGCCGCGCCCGATCAGGGCCTTTATCTTGGCACGCACGACACCACCGGTCGCGAACTCGTCAGCTACACGACCGTGCTGAAGCCGGGATATGGGGACAGTTTTTGGCAAGGGGTGCCACAAAGGCCTGTAATCAGCGGCCATCCGGTGCGACTGGTGCTGGGCGCCGTTCATTTTCCATTCCTGAACGCGGGTGAGAGCGGCTCACTGGAAAAAGTTGTCCTCAGCCCCTACGAGGGAGACTGGCACAACGGCGCGGACATTTATAAGAATTGGAAGGCGACATGGTTCAAACCGCCGCCCATGCCCGCATGGGTCAAAGATGTAAATTCCTGGCAGCAACTTCAGATTAACTCGCCGGAAGACGATCTTCGGACACCCTACCGCGACCTGCCGCGCCGCGCCGAAGAGGCCGCGAAGAATGGTGTGGCGGCCATCCAACTGGTTGGCTGGAACAATGGCGGCCAGGACCGCAACAATCCATCACACGACACCGATCCCAGGCTGGGCACCACCGAGGATTTGAAAGACGCCATCGCCAAAATCCAGAAGATGGGCGTCCATGTGATCCTTTTCAACAAATACACCTGGGCCGATATCACCACGGATTGGTACAAACGGGAACTGCACGATTACGTGGCGACGGACCCTTATGGCGTTCCCTATCAGCATCCCGGTTATCAGTATCAGACGCCAGAGCAGTTGAATGGAATGAATGTCCACCGGTTCGCGCCGGGCTGCATGAACGACCAGCACTGGCTCGACATTTCCGCCAACGAGTTCCAGAAGGTGCTCAATCTTGGCGCGTCCGGCATGTTGTACGACGAAGTCTTCCATCACGGCGGCGCGTTTTATTGCTTCTCCAAAACACACGGTCATCATTCGCCCGCAAGCCTGTGGTCAGGCGATCTGCGCCTTGCGAATCGTTTCAGCGACATGGTCCGGCAGACCGGGAGGCAAGGCGAATTTCTCTTCGCGGGCGAAGATCCTTACGATCTTGAAAGCCAGACGTATGCTTTGTCCTATTTCCGTATTTCGCCCGGAAATATTCCGGCGGAACGCTATGACGCTCCCTTTCAACCGATGATGATTGCCGTGACGGGATTCAACGACCGGGAAATGATCAATCGCGCGCTCATGGACCGCTACATCATCAGTTACGAGCCGTTCAATTTCAAAGGCAATCTATCGGATTTTCCACTGACTCTGGAATACGGCAAGAAGGTCGATGCGTTGCGGCGGAAATATAAGGAGTATCTCTGGGACGCCGAGTTCCGCGACACGCTGGAAGCGTCCGTTACGCAGGATGGCAAACCGTACCGCGACTACAGCGTCTTCCGCACCTCCGCGGGGAAACATGCCGTCGTGCTGGTCAATGAGAAGCGGCATCCACTCAATGTCACTGTGAAGATGGATGGCGCGCAGGACTATGTCAGCGCGAGCCCAGAGCGGCCAATCGCGCAACCCTCCACCGGTTCTGTTTCGGTCCCGGCGCGGTCAGCGGTGGTCCTGATGCAAAAATAAACAAGCCGAATTCACCGCCCCAAATTTGCTTCACACCGCGCGCAGCGCCTGATCCAGATCCGCAAGAATATCCTCGACATCCTCAATCCCCACGGAAATCCGCACCAGCCCATCGGTGATGCCGAGCTCGCGCCGGCCCTGCTCTCCAATCGCCGCATGCGTCATCGTCGCCGGATGGGAGATGAGTGTCTCCACGCCGCCGAGCGATTCCGCCAGCGAGCACAGCCGAACGGTTTTCAGCAGCCGGTTGGCTGCCGCCAGCGACCCTAGATCGAAGCTGATCATGGAACCGAATCCGCTCATCTGGCGCTTTGCCAGCTCGTATTGCGGATGATCGGGCAGGCCCGGATAAAAAACCTTCTGGACTTTTGGCTGATCCACGAGCCACTCCGCCACCCTGCGGCCATTCGCATCGTGCTGTCGCATCCGGACCGCCAGCGTCTTCACTCCGCGCAGCAGCAGCCAGCATTCAAACGGCGACAGAATACCGCCGGTGCACTTCTGCACAAACGCAAATGTTTCCGCGTGTTCGGGTTTGGTGCCGATCAATACGCCGCCCAATCCATCCGAGTGGCCATTCAGGAACTTCGTCGTCGAATGCATGACCAGATCGGCGCCCAACTCGATCGGCCGCTGAAAATACGGCGACATAAATGTGTTGTCGACACTTAATTCGACACCGTGACGGTGACAAATATCCGCAACCGCGCGAATATCCGTCAGCGCCATCATGGGATTTGTCGGCGTTTCGATATGCACCAGCTTGGTTTCGGAGCGAATCGCGCGATCGACATTTTCCGCCTTCGAAGTATCGACATAGGAAAATTCCAGACCGTAATTTACCAGCACCTGGTTGAACAGGCGCGTCGTTCCGCCATACATGTTATCGCTGCAAACGATGTGATCGCCGGTCTTCATCATGGTGCAAAGCGCGGTAATCGCCGCCATCCCACTCGAAAATACATGGGCCGACGTACCGCCTTCGAGCGACGCAAAATTTTCTTCAAGCGCCGTCCGCGTCGGATTCGACACGCGGGAATATTCGTACCCTTTATGTTTCCCGATCTCTTCCTGCACATAAGTCGAACTGGCGTAGATGGGAACATTGACCGCGCCCGTTACAGGATCGGGCGACTGGCCGTCGTGAATGGCGCGGGTTGAAAATCCTTTTTTCTTTTCAGCCATGAGATCGTCTTTCTTGATGGGATCCGGATCGAGACTAGTGCGGTGTCCGGGAAGTTCGCAGCATAAGGTAAGGCATGTACATGGAGCGGAGATGACTGAAAACGCAGGTCACTCCCTTCCGCTACACTCCGGTCGGGGTGACAAACTTATGTCACGAATTTAAGAGACACCACATTGACTCGCCACTGCTAATCGCGTTCCTTGTCGCTGGCTGGAGAAGATATGTCCCCGTCGAGGATATTTTTGGAGAGATAGCGTTCGGCGGAATCCGGAATGATCGTCACCACCCGCTGGCCCGGCTGCATGCGGCGCGCCTGCTCCATCGCCGCAAACACGTTCGCCCCAGCGCTGGAGCCGCCGAGCACTCCTTCTTCCCGCGCCAGCCGCTTCACCATTCCAAAAGCATCGCCATCGGCCACCTTCACAATCGCATCGCAGACAGATGGGTCAAACGTCTTCGGGATAAAGCTGACTCCGATGCCTTCGATCTTGTGTTTGCCCGCGGGACCGCCCTGCAGAACCGAGCCCTCGGTTTCGACCGCCACCGTCCACACCCGATCCAATTCCTGCTTCAGCCGGCGGGAGACGCCGCTGAAGGTTCCTCCAGTTCCAACCCCGGCGACAAACGCGTCGACGCGGCCCTCCATCTGATCGAGAATCTCCTGCGCGGTGGTGCGGAAATGGAATTCCGGATTTGCGGGATTGTCGAACTGGCGCGCCATCCAGCCGCCCGGGGTCGAGCGCGCCAGATCGAGAGCGCGGCGGATCGCGCCCTGCATCCCTTCGTCCTCGGGCGTGCGCTCAACGGTGGCGCCGAAGCCGCGCATCAGAATGCATTTTTCTTCCGCAAAGCCTTCGGGCACGAACAGAATGACTTTATACCCACGGCGCACGCCGATAAACGCGAGCCCAACGCCGGTGTTGCCGGCGGTTGCCTCGACAACCGTTCCGCCCGGTTGCAATGCACCGCGCCGCTCGGCGTCGAGAATCATCCCCAGCGCGGCGCGGTCCTTCACGCTTCCGCCCGGATTCAGGAATTCCAGCTTCGCATAAACGCCCGCGCCGTTGGGCGGAGAAATCCGCCCCAGGTGAACGATGGGCGTATTGCCCACCAGTTGCATCGTGTCCGGTGCGGTGTGCCGAAAGGCATCGGTATTTAGGTTTGTTTTAAGGTTTGTCGCATTCATTCGGAGGGTTCCCTGCTAAACCGTCAAGTTTAGCAGGACAGCCCACGAGCGGCGCACGACTGCCGTAAAACATCTCGACGCGGTGCAATCCCCTACTGCCCTGGATACCAGTAGTATTGTTCTCCCGGATCCAGGGTACGATCCACGAACTCCCAGTTTGGGTATCGCGTCGCGCCGTCGGAAGCGGGAGGGTTCTGCTGCGCGGTGCCCAGATTCAGGACGTAATATTGCTGATAAGTTTTGCCATAGATCGAGTAAGTGCCGTTTTGAGTCCGCGTCCAAATCGCGGGATACCCGGTGCAGGTGATCCCAGAGGGGGGAGTTGCGGCAACGATGTTGGGGAAACCTGCGCTCACCGGCGAATCCGGCGCCACTGCTTTCGTTTGATCGATCAGCCACTGGTTCGGAGTCGTTCCCGTCCAGCCATAGATCAGCGCGTTCGCCTGGTCCAGGGTCGGAGACAAAAAGACCTGCGGTGGGTGAAGGGGAACATATTGTGTTATCGGATAGTTCCAGGCGCCGCCGCCAGCCGGAGGCTGCCCAAAACAAGCGTCATAGGTGAGAATGGATGGATAGCTGGTCAGCCACATCGTTCGGTCCTTGGTATTGATCACCGTATTGATCGGGACGGCGGGAAACATTAACTTCTGCTCGGCCGTCTGCGTGGCCTGAAAGTTTCCGGTGGTGCCGAGATCCGGATTCCCGAGAAAGTCGGTGACTTGCTTTTTGAGGCCCGCATTCTTCTGCAAGCAATCCTGATTGCAATTCAAGTGCCAAAGCTCCACTTTCAGGTTGGCCGCCTGGGTCTCGACCCCGTCCCAATAGTCAAACATGTTCTGCACCCGGGTCGAGTCGGCCGGCCGGAAGAAGCGCACGCTCTGGCCCGCCGACTGGCTGAACAGGTGGATCATGCCGTGGAAGCCCACCGCCTGGGTATCTTCCAACCACCCAGCGAGCCTCTCGTAGGCGCCGTTGATCTGGATATCGCTCAATTGCGACAGGACGAGGGCCCTCTGTTTGGCGCACGAGTCGGCGTCTGCGCTTTCCGGATTCAGACATCCGTCGGCATAGTAGGCCAGGTTGCCTTCGGCAGTATTCACGTCCGAAGCCAACGCAATCGCCTGGGTGGCGATGGTGTTGTACTGGGTCTGGGTCAACGCGGCCAGAATCTCCTGCGTGGACAGATCCATTTGCTGTTTCAGCTGGTCGACGCTGCTCTGCAAAGCGTCCAGACTATTCTGCAACTGCATG
Organism: uncultured Acidobacteriota bacterium; assembly: GCA_963823295.1. Classification (GTDB taxonomy): domain Bacteria; phylum Acidobacteriota; class Terriglobia; order Terriglobales; family Acidobacteriaceae; genus JAKAAZ01. The sequence continues at coordinate 55,205 of CAWGLF010000008.1, read as the reverse complement.
ATCTGCTCCGGGGTCACTCCGGAGGAGGGCGCTCCCGCAAGCTGTGCCACCCAGCCCACACCCTGCCCGCCTGCGTACGAGAGAGCGCCGTTGATCAGTCCTTTCGCGACAAAGGACTCGACGCCGCCGAGCAAACCGGCAGCGTTCTGCAATACGACGCCACCGGCAGGGCTCTGCGATACGACGTTATCGGCGCCGCTCTGCAGTACGGTGGAGGGGAACGGATGAGTCGAGTGCGGGTTGCTCAGCAACTGGTTCAGCAGACTCTCTACGTAGACGAGCAGGCCGCCATGCTCGCTCGCCTGCTTCAAAAACCCCGATTCGGAGAAATACGCGGACTGGAAGAACGGGTTTTGGCGCAGAGCCGCGCCGAGGCTGGCATTATATGGCATGTCTAAAAATCGTCGCACCCGCGCCCGTGCCTGCTCCAGGTCGAATTCCGGATGGCGCAGCAACACCCCCGTCACGATCGTCGTCACCGGGTTGACGTATACAATGTCGGTGATCGGGTTGTAATTACGCACGTCGGCGCTCAACACCACCAGGCCGAGAGACCGAAGATCGGACAGATTCACCTGCCCGTTCGAATCCCAGACTACGACTACCCGGAAATTCCGCGGCATGTTCGCGAGCTTGGCGGGATAGATGCCCCGGTCGTTGGTGGCGTTCGTCTGCTCGAAGAGCAGTTGGCCGTCCGTGCCAAAAATCGCCACATCGGCTCCCGCCAATGGGTGGCTGGTGAAAGCGCTGATGCGGATCCAGGAATTTGGAGATGGAGGCGCGGCCCAAGCCTTCGCGGCTACAAGTCCGGATACCAGCAGGAGCGCCGTGGCAATTGCAGAACAGAGAATTCGATTTCGCATGGAGGTTCACCTGAATGGGTTATGGACCGTCCCGCGCCGGGCGGCGCTTTAGAACGAATCAGGATCTGGGTGGCAGCTTCGCGGGTCGAGTCGGTTGCCGCTGTACCTTGAACAGAGGAGGTAGGAATTCGCCAAGAGGGCAAGCCGATACGCGACGCGGAGATATCTCATCTCACTGCGGTGCGGATCATACCACGTGCATGCGGGATTTGAACAGCTGTTTGCCTAACCTGGAAGCACAGCCCAGCCTTGCACTGGACCAGGTGTTTCCCGGCGAAGCTTTTTGCAACGTTCGCCGGACCATTTTTCGAGGTCGATCAGGAATTTCTGGTCTGCAGGATATCTTCGGATGCTCCCGAAGGCGTTTCAACCCGGTCCTTCACCTCCGCGCCTATATCCGAAGCGCCGCTCCCGGGCTTGGGGGCCTCATACACTTCCGACCACCACGCCAGAATCTCAGTCTGATTGACCTGCCCCACCATGTGATCTTCATCCCAGATGGTCGCTAGAATCGTGGTGTAAGGGGACAGGCAGGGGTCGATATCCACGGGATAATACCGTGTACCAATGAACGAAACTTCCTTCTGCGTCTTCAGCATGAATTTATAGAGTCGGCGGGTCACAATTCCTCAAGGCTCCATTCGGAGCGGATAGAAGACCACGTTCGAACCACATCTTCTGCGCACTCATCCGTGACGGGGCGAAGATGGGCAGTTCGGTTGTCAAACGATCTTTCTTCGTACTCGCAAAAATGTATACAAACGATTCGGAAATCGAGAGAAAAATGAGCAGGAACGCGACCGCGATCCGGCCGCGAACAGCTTGATGAGTTGCTGGAAACTTGGAAAGAGCTTAGCAAACTTCCTGCCGGTTTGCAGGAAATATTTTTGCTGCCTACGTTGGCCAGACGGAGACCGCCTGCATCTGCCCAGCGGGAGCCTGGCGCCCCTCCTGTGATACTTTGAAACGTGGTGAGAGCGCGTAGCTCAGATGGTAGAGCAACGCCCTTTTAAGGCGTGGGTCCTGGGTTCGAGTCCCAGCGCGCTCACCAGATAACGTTTTACTTGCCTTCGTTTACACGGTTTCTGCTTTGGAGTGAAACTTCAGCAGCAGGGCCGCCGCGATCGCCGCTGCAGCCATCACGATCAGCGACAGCTTGATCATCACAGCAGCCAATAACCCTCCTACAATCCCAGAGAGAGCTTCGGCGCCTACCTGAAGAGCCTGATTATTCCCCATCACTTGACCTTGATCGTCGCGGCTTGCAGCGGTGGAAAGCAACGTCGCGCAGGAAGGCAAACCGAGCGCGAGTGCCGCGGACGTAAGAAACAGTGTGACCCACAACGCACTCACCTGCCGAGGTATGACCACCACGAGCATGAACACGCCGGTGAGAAATCCCGACCAGATGGTGAGGGTTCTGATGGAAAAGCGCGCCGATAGAAAACTGGTCAGCCACAGATTGGCAAGAACAATCGGCACGCCCACCCAGGCGATGAATTCAGACACGCGCGATACGCCGAGGTGAAACTGGTCGACCAGGTACATGGGATAGCAACGGAAAAACCCGAAAATCGCCAGGTAGAACAGAAAATTCAGCCAGTATAAAGTCCGTAGCCGGCGATTGGTGAAGACATCCGCCAGATTGGTAAAGGCTTTGATGACACTGCCGTGATTTGCTCCTGGGGGATGCGTCTCGTGGAAGAAAATTGCCGTCGCTGCTGTCGTTAACGCCAGGAGAAAGCAGACCGTCCAGAACGGCGTGGCGTAATTGAACCAGGGCACAATCGCGGGATCTGCGAGTTTGCCGCCCACCAGTGGACCGATGATGTAGGCGGCACTGACACTCATATAGATGTAGCCGAAAAATCGATTGCGGTCGGCAGGAGCGGCCACATCGGCGATGGCGCTTTGCGCGGTGACAATATTCGCCTCTGCGATGCCTGCGATGAGCGAGGCGCCTGCGAGCATAGCCAGATTGCCTATGCTCAGTGAGAACGCTATCAGCGCGTAGCACACAGTCGTGATTGTGAGGGAAATCAGCAAAATCGGCTTGCGCCCGAAGCGATCGGAAAGCCAACCCACGGTCGGAGAACCGACGAACTGGCCCAGCGGATAGAGGCACAGCAGGATGCCAAGAATGATCGTGCGCCGCTGCATAGGATCGCTGGCTGCGATCAATGCACTGTCGCCCCGCAGCAGCATGGGCGTGAAAACGGTAATCATCAGGCTATAGCCCGCGAACCCTACGAAGATGACGACGTAGAGCGGGAGCAATAAACCGAACGAATGGCGACGGCCCGTATCATGGGAAGTCGTGCCACCAGTCGGCATATAGGAGCTCGCGGATTTGGATTTGACCGGAATGACCTGATCGCTCGTAAGGTCTAATGTAGCCGCTGATTATTCCCGTGTACATCCAAAATCAAAGCCCGCTGCGGGATGCGGCAAGCATGCGTTCTCAATAGATGATCGCGCTGAGCTGGAGCACTGCACGCGAGAGAGTCACGCCATCAGCTTGTCCGGTGTGATGGGAGCTTCGCGAATCCTCTTCCCGGTCGCGTGATAAATGGCATTTGCAACCGCTGCTCCCGCTCCGGTGATGCCGATCTCCCCGATACCGCGAGCGCCCAGCGGGTCGAATTTCTTATCTGGAATATTCAGGCAGGAGACATCGATCTCGCCGATGTCGGCGTTTACCGGCACATGATATTCCGCAAGATTGTTGTTCACCGGCCTGCCATCGCGCGCGTCGATGTGGGTGCTCTCATGCAGCGCCAGGCTGACGCCCCACACAATTCCGCCAATCAACTGGCTGCGTCCTGTCTTCCCGCTCAGCAACGTTCCCACATCGTACACAGCGACGACTCGCCGCACGTGCGGCATTCCGTAAGCCTCCTCGACCGCGACTTCCGCAAACACCGCTCCCCAGGAATGCAGCGAGTACTGTTCCGCGTCCTGATCGGGCTGAGCCGAGGCTGTTGCCCCCACTGGTTGATTGCCATTCGCCGTCAGCAATTTCGTGTAATGGATCGAGTCGTCCGATTTTGATTTGCGGAAGATATTGCCGTCCTTGAAATCCAGATCTTCCAGTGACGCGCCATGGAATGGCGATGAGGCCCCGCTTCCCGCCAGCGTCAACAGTTTCAGTTGCGCCTGCTGTGCCGCGGCCTGCACGGCCGGGCATACGCTGGCCGCGCTTTGCGAGCCGCCGGAGACAGGCGCCTTCGGCAGTCGCGTATCGCCGAGCCGCGCGTCAATTACATCGATGGGAAGTTTCAATGTCGCCGCCGCGACCTGCGCCATGATGGTGTAGGTTCCCGTACCCAGGTCCTGGCTTCCGGAGGCGACCGTTACCCGGCCGTTGGGTTCAAACTGCACCAGCGCCATGGCCTCCGACCGGTTCGCCGGATATGTCGCCGTGGCCATGCCGTAACCGATGAGATTGTCTCCCTCGCGATGGCTGCGCGGCTGCGGATTTCTCTTGGCCCAGCCGAATCGTTCCGCTCCCTGCTGATAACACTCCTTCAGGTGCTTGCTGGAAAAATGCTTGGAGTCGGTAGGATCAATCTCCGCATAATTTTTCAGGCGCAGCTCCACTGGATCCATGTTGAGCTTGTAAGCCAGCTCGTCCATCGCAATTTCCAGTGCAAATGTTCCCGTCGCCTCTCCAGGCGCACGCTGAAAAGTAGGCGTCCCCACATTCAACGGCACCAGCTTCTGTGAGGTTGCGATATTCGGACAGCCATAGAGCATGCGGGTCTGAACCGAGGAAGGCTCGGTCCAATCTTCAATCACGGATGTTTGGGAATACACATCGTGCCGCATCGCCGTCAGACTGCCGTCGCGCTTGGCGCCCAGCACAATATGCTGATACGTCTGCGGCCTCCCACCCACCGGGCCGAACATCTGCGGACGTTCCAAAACCAGCCGGACGGGCCGCTTCACCATCTTCGCCGCCATCGCCGCCAGCACGACATGCGACCAGGTGGAACCCTTGCAGCCAAATCCTCCTCCGGTAAACGGGCACAAAACACGAACATCATCTTCCGGAATCCCCAGCACCTTCGCCACCGTTTGTCTCACACCCGAGATGTACTGGGTTGCGTCATGCAGCGTCAGCTTGTCTCCCTCCCACTGCGCGATGGTGGCGTGCGGTTCCATCGGATTGTGGTTCTGGTTAGGCGTCCTGTAGACCTCGTCAATTTTGACTTCGGCGGCAGCTAGCCCGGCATCGATGTTCCCCACTCCCTCATCCGCCGGATCCTTGCCGTGGCTGCCCGGATGCGCGGTCGGAAATCCCGCCTCAAAATCCAGCTTCGGCGGCTCCGTCTGGTATTGCACTTCGACCAATGACGCCGCAAACAGCGCCTGATTTAATGTCTCGGCAACCACCACGGCAATGGGCTGATTGTTGTAATGGACCAGATCGTCCTGCAGCAGCGACAGCACGCGTCCCGCCGGCGGATGGACCGCGGCTTTTCCGCCCTGGGGCAGTTTCTGCGCGTTCCATGGCGTCATCACGGTCAGAACTCCGGGCGCGCGCTGGGCCTGCGTGGTGTTCATTTTCGTGATGCGCCCGTTTGCCACTGTACTCAGCACCATCACCGCGTTCGCAACATTCGGCACGTCAAATTCCGCGGCATACTTTGCCGCACCGGTTACTTTCTGCCTGCCGTCCACCCGGACGATGGGTTCCCCGATCGTTATCACGCCTGCTGCCCTCCCGCGACGGTGAATGCGCGCACAATCGTCCGCCTGGCCATTTCGATTTTGAATCCGTTGTATTTGTGCGGCTCAGCGCCGGTCAACGCCTCATTGGCGGCGATGCGAAATGTATCTGCGCTCATCGGCTTGCCCGCCAGCACCCGCTCGGCGTTCTCCGCGCGCCACGGTTTGTGCGCCACACCGCCGAGCGCCAGCCGGGCACTGCGAATGGTGTTGCCGTCCAGTTCCAAAGCCGCAGCGACAGACACCAGCGCAAACGCATAGCTGGCCCGGTCGCGAACCTTGATGTAGGTGGAGTGCGCCGCGTAGGGAGACCGCGGAAGATCGATCGAGAGAATCAGCTCGTCCTGCCGCAGATTCGTGTCGACCTGCGGAGTATCGCCTGGCAGCCGGTGAAACTCCGTGAACGGAATCGTACGCTCGCCGCGCGGGCCTTGCACGCGGACGGTTGCTCCCAGCGCACTCAACGCCACGCACATGTCGGAAGGCTGGGTGGCGATGCACTGCGGGCTGGCTCCCAGAATCGCGTGGATGCGATTGTATCCATGGATGGCATCGCAGCCGCTTCCCGGCTTGCGCTTATTGCAGTGCTCATATGCGGGATCGTAGAAGTAATAGCAGCGCGTGCGCTGCAGCAGATTGCCGCCATTGGTAGCCAGGTTTCTCAACTGCGGCGAAGCGCCCGACAGAATTGCCTGCGCCAGCATCGGATAATTCTTCCGTACCAGGGGATGGTCCGCGGTATCGGAATTGCGCGCCAGAGCGCCCAGCCGCAAACCCCCGTCGGGCAACTCCACGATCTCCGCCAATTGGAGATGATTCACATCGATCAGCCGCGCCGGCTTCTCGACATCCTGCTTCATCAGATCGACGAGATTGGTCCCGCCCGCGATGAACTTCGCATTTTGCGAGTGGCTCACGGCCCGTACCGCCGCGTTCGGATCTTCCACGCGCTGGTACTCGAATCGGTGCACGATGTGTCTCCTAGCCCTTCCTGTACGCCTGCTGAACCGCGGCCACAATCCCTGGATAAGCACCGCAACGGCAGATGTTGCCGCTCATCCGCTCACGAATTTCCTCCAGCGTCAGATCGACAGGGCCAGTCTTCGCCAGATCGGCGGTCACATAGCTTGCGCTTCCCTTCCTGGCCTCCGCGATCAGCGCAACCGCCGAGCAAATCTGTCCCGGCGTACAGTACCCGCACTGGTAGCCGTCGTGTTCCAGAAACGCTTCCTGCACCGGGTCCAGAACATCGCCTTTAGCAATCCCCTCAATCGTGGTGACCTGTTCTCCCTGATGAACGATTGCCAGCGCCAGGCAGCTGTTCACGCGGCGTCCATTCATCAGCACCGTGCAGGCGCCGCATTGGCCGTGATCGCAGCCCTTTTTCGTTCCCGTCATCTTCAGATCTTCGCGCAGCAGATCGAGTACGCTGATGCGCGGATCGATCGACAGATTCTTCTCCTCGCCATTGATCGTGATCGTGATCGGCACTTTTTTCACCGGCGCATCCACGCCCGGCTGCGCTTCCACTGTCACCGGCAAGGCAGACCACTCCAGCATCGCGGCACCGGCGGTTGCACCTGCGCCCTTCACGAAGGTGCGCCTCGATACCGCCCAGTCGCCGCTCGATCCGGGCTCTTCATTCTGAGCCGCAGGCAAACCTTGTCCGCGAGCCAGCGCCTCGAGACGATGTTCTTCTGGAAAATCCGGGTCACGGTACATATCCATCCCATCGCGCCAGTTGCGCGTGCGCAGGTTACGTTAAGTTGGATCGAGTTCCGGAAGATTTGGTGGCTTCAACTGCGAGGCCGTTGCAGCCGCACTATTGCGATTTCCGAAATACTGTGGCACAAAAGTGATTGCCATCCGAGCGAAGTCATCGCCGGGTGCTCCATTCAAGCCCTCTTTTGGCTTGAGCGGGTGGGATCTTCACTCCATCCACGAATCAAAATCTCCACGAACAATCGCGGCATGGAGATTGGCAATATCCGGCTGCAGCGCGCGATCACGTTCCAGTTTGGCGACAATCTGCCGCACCCGCGCCCAGGCTTCCCCCACGCGAACAGCCGGCCGGAGCGGCCTGCGATATTCCAGTCCCTCGGCGGCGGCCATCAGTTCAATCGCCAGCATGCTCTCCGCATTTTCGACAATCTGCCGCAGCTTCAGCGCCGCCGTCATTCCCATCGACACATGATCCTCCTTGCCGCCGGATGTCGGAACGCTGTCGACCGAGGCCGGATGCGCAAGCACGCGTGCCTCCGCCAGCAGAGATGCCGCCGCTACATGCGCGATCATGTAGCCGGAAGAGACGCCGGCCTGTGGCGTGAGAAATGGCGGCAGGCCCTCGTTCAGATCGGGATTCACCAGCCGGTCGATGCGTCGCTCGCCGATGCTCATCAGGTCTGTCATCACGATCGCCGCAGTATCGAAGACATGAGCCAGCGGCGCGCCATGAAAATTGCCGCCTGAAAGAATCTCATCCGGCAAACCGTCTGCCCCGACAAACACCAGCGGATTATCCGTCGCCGAGCCCATTTCAATCTCCAGCACGCGACGCCCATGCGCCAGCCCGTTGAGCACCGCTCCGTGGACCTGCGGCATGCAGCGCAGGCAGTATGCATCCTGCACCCGCGGATCATGCTCGCGATGCGATTCGCGGATTTCGCTGTCCGCCAGCAAAGTGCGCAGGTGTTGCGCCACTTCCCGCGCGCCGGGATGCGGACGCGCGGCTGCAATCCGTTCATCGAAAGCAACCGGAGTTCCCTTCAGCGCCTCCAGTGTCATCGCACCGGCCAGCGAGGCCAGCCGCGTCACCCGCTCGGCGCGCAACAGCGCCAGCCCTCCGACGGAAACCATCGCCTGGGTCCCGTTCAGCAAGGCCAGTCCTTCCTTGGCGGCCAGCTGCAGCGGCTTTAGCCCGGCGGCGTGCAGCGCCTCTTTGGCGGGAACACGCTTCCCCTGATAAAAAACCTCGCCTTCGCCAATCAGTCCCAGCGCCAGATGCGCCAGCGGAGCCAGGTCGCCGCTCGCGCCCACCGATCCCCGCGCCGGAATCACCGGGTGCACCCGCCGCTCCAGCATCGCCAGCAGATGTTCCGCAACCGCAACCCGCGTCCCGCTGGTGCCTTTTGCCAGCACATTGGCGCGCAGCAGCAGCATGCCGCGAATCTCCGGCTCCGTCAAAGATTCGCCGATGCCGCAGGCATGGCTGCGCACTAAATTCAGTTGCAGATCGACGAGCTGATCCGGCGGAATCGTCACGTCGGACATCTTCCCGAATCCGGTGTTGATGCCGTAAACAGTCGCGCCCTCGGCGAGCAGGCGCTCGACCACAGCTCGCGAAGCCTGCATGCGCTGCCGCGCTTCCGGGTGCAGCGCCACAGGCAGACTCTCGATACGCTACCGCCGCCAGTTCTTCCAGCGTGAGAGGCTGACCATTCAATTCGAGACCCGCAGGAGGCAATGGATTTCCTCTTCAGCTCTTCAAGCTGTAATGAACTTCGCTCAGCCCGCGCAGCCGCTCGGCAGCGGCTTCCGGCGTAATATCCCGCTGCGGCATGCCGAGCATCTCAAACCCAACCATAAATTTGCGCACGGTTGCGGAGCGCAGCAGCGGCGGATAAAAGTGCGTGTGGAAATGCCATTCCGGATGGGGCCGCCCGTCGGTCGGACTCTGATGCAGACCCATGGTGTAGGGAAAGCTGATCTCGAAAAGATTGTCGTAGCGCGTAGTCAGCCGCTTCAAAATGTCCGCAAACGCCGCCCGCTGCGCTGCGTCCATCTCGCCCAGAGTGCCCGCATGACGGCGGCTCAGAATCAGCGTTTCAAATGGCCACACCGCCCAGAAGGGTACCAGCGCCACAAACTCCTCGTTCCCGCAAACGATTCGCTCGCCAAGCTGGACCTCTCTCTTCAAATAGTCGCAAAGCAGGCAGCTGCCATGCGCAGCCCGATACTCGCTCTGCGCAATCGTCTCCGCCTGCGATTCATCTGGAACATGCTCGGTCGCCCAGATCTGGCAATGCGGATGCGGATTGCTGGCGCCCATCATCGCACCGCGATTTTCAAATATCTGCACGTAGCCGATCTCGGGCCGCTGCCCCAAATCCGCATACTGCTCTGCCCAGGCCTCCACCACGCGCTCAATGTCGCCGGTTTCCATGCGCGCAAGAGTCAGGCTGTGATCGGGATGAAAACAGAGCACGCGGCAGATTCCACGTTCGCGCTCCGCCCGCAGCAAATCGTCATGCGGGCGCATCGGTGAACTCCGGCGTCTCCGGCAGCAGCGCCGCGTAATCGTTGTCGAAGATGAAGATGCCCGTGTAGTCCGGATTTTTTCGCCCGCCCGCGCGTGTGTTGCCGGGACAGAGATAACAACTGGGATCGTAATGCACCGTCGGCGTTTCGTCCCTTTTGGCAACTTCGCCCTGCCACGGACGCTGCGTGCGATGCGGCGATACCAGCACCCATTCCCGGATCAAAGGGTTATAGCGGCGATGCGGAGATTGGAGCCACGTCGCCGGCGTGCTCGGAGAATTTTTCGCTGGAGTCATGAGAGCAAAGGAGAAAAGACCACTCCCCATGCTAATCGAGCGGGAAGAGTTTCGCTTCTGTACGTCGATCAAAGCGCAACTACCAAATGCGTATGATGTTCGATATGGATTTCGCCGCCCGGCTCGACGGAAATCGCATCGTGGATTTATACGACGGCTGGACTACGCGCTGGCATCTTGAACCACGTACGCCCCCAACAAGCTCCAGTTCAATGGACCCACTGCACGCAGCGATCGAGAACCTGCATGGCGCAAATTTCGAGCTCTGGCATCAGGAAGACAATGCCCGCGACGCGCAGGCCGGAGATAGCGGAGTCGCCGCCGCCAAACGCGCCATCGACAGCGTCAATCAGCAGCGGAATGATCAGATCGAGCGATGCGATAGCGCTGCTGCTTGAAGAACTTGCCCGTCACAATCTGCCCAACCCGCAGGCGGAACTGCATTCGGAAACTCCGGGCATGATGCTCGATCGTCTCTCGATCCTCAGCCTCAAACGCTTTCACACGGTGGAAGAAATCAACCGTGCCGAAGCTCCGCCGGGTCACGATCGGCGCAATCGGGAGCGGCTGGCGATCCTGGAAGCGCAGCGCGGCGATCTGGCGGCGTGCCTCGACCGGCTATGGCAGCACGTACTTCGCGGGGAACTCCGCTTTCAGCTCTATCGCCAGCTGAAAATGTACAATGACCCCGACCTGAATCCCGTTCTCTACCGGCAGGATAAGAGCGGAACGGCATAGTTCTGATCCCCAGGTCCTTGCGGGATGACAAAATAGTTACATGATTACGATCGATGAGCTAAAAAGCGCCAAAATTTTCAGCGGCCTGTCAGATGCCGAGCTTCTCCGGCTTGCGCAGAAGGCTGCGGACATACGGCTTGAGCCTGGAGAATGGCTGATTCGCGAAGGCGAGCCGCCGTGGTTCTACGTTCTGTTTGAGGGCCGGCTGCAGATGTTGAAAGACGTGCTCGGCCGCCAGCAGAACCTGCACGAGTACCACTACGAGGCTGGGGATTTCTTTGGTGAAGTGCCGATTCTGCTCGGCACCGCCGCTCTGGTTTCTCTGCAGGCCATCACCGCGTGCCGCGCCGCCCGCTTCGACCGGCAGCAATTCCAGGAGCTGATTCGCGACTCGAAAGAGATCAGCGCCCTGGTCCTGCAGACGATGAACGAGCGGGTCATGCGCGTGCAAAAGTATGCGGCGGCGGCTCCCTCCTCCCGAGTGCTGATCGTGGGCACGAGATACGATACAGACTGCCGCGATATCCGCAGCTTTCTTTCGGCAAATCGGATTCCGTACGAGTGGGTGGATCGCGATCATGAGCCGGAGCGGGTGCCCGCCTGTCTGCCAAAGGATTTTCCTGGTCCGGCCGTCGTCGTCGACGGGCAACACTGCACGCACCCTCCGACATTGCGAGAGGTCGCCAAGGCCTTGCAATTACAGACAGAGCCGAAGAGCAATCATTATGACCTTGTCATCGCCGGAGCCGGCCCGGCAGGCATGGCCGCCGGTGTGTATGGCGCTTCGGAGGGGCTGAAAGTCCTGATGGTGGAACGCTCGGCGGCCGGTGGACAGGCGGGCACATCCACGCGCATCGAAAACTATCTCGGTTTTCCGGAGGGCATTTCGGGTGAGGATTTAACCGGGCGCGCACTGAAGCAGGCAAACCGGTTCGGTGCTGAAATCGCCATGACTCGCAGCGTAGAAGCATTGCGGCAGACCGATGCCGGATATGAGCTGGACCTCGATGGTGGACAGCGAGTCACCACCCGGGCCGTGCTTCTGGCGACGGGCGTCGACTGGCGTCGCCTTCAGTTCGACGGCGCCGACCGCTTGCAGGGACGCGGCGTGCTGTATGGAGCGTCCCGCACCGAAGCCCACGATGTAAATGGCAAAAAAGTTTTTATCGTGGGCGGAGGAAATTCCGCCGGACAGGCGGCCATGTTCTTTTCGAATTATGCCGCCGAGATCAAAATTCTGGTGCGCGGAGAAGGACTGAAGCTGAGCATGTCGCAATATTTAATCGGAGAGATGGCGTCGAAGGCCAATATTCAGGTAGTTCCATTTACCCAGGTTGTTTCCGCCGAAGGCGAGGATCATCTGGAGCGAATCGTGGTGCGCACGCGGGCTCGCAACGGCGCAGAGACACTCCGCCGCTATGAAGCAGATGCTCTGTTTATTCTGATCGGCGCCGACGCCAGCACCTCATGGCTGCCGGACGAAATCGAGCGGGACGACAAGGGCTACATCTGTACTGGCCGCAGCGTTACGGCGTGGCCGCTGGAACGTGAACCATTTCCCCTGGAAACCAGTCTGCCCGGGGTGTTCTGCGCCGGCGACGTGCGGCACAATTCCATCAAACGTGTGTCCAGCGGCGTAGGGGAAGGCAGCATGGCAATCGCATTTATTCACCAGTACCTCGCGCTGCACGATAACGTACTGGTACCGCTCAGTGCGTGAGCGCGTCTGAGGGAATTCATGTTGAGTGTGCTGAATAACGCGCTGTGGAGTGAAGAACCCAGGAATGCCGGGCGCCGCAGCAAGACTCCGTCGGCTTGAGTGGATTCCCGGGCCCAAAAAAATAAGCCGGAAGCGAACGGCTTCCGGCTTAATGCTGGCGGAGCAAACTCGTTCTTACTGCTGTGCGCCGGTCGCGCTGGCCGACGTCGGTTGTCCATTTCCACCCGTCTCACTCGCCATGCCGGGACCCTGCTGCGGCTGCGCGGCGCCAGACTCCGCTCCTGGTTGCGGCGAAGCTCCATTGGGCTGGCTGTTCGACAACAATTGAATTTCCACGCGGCGGTTCTTGGCGCGGCCGCTCCGGCTGCTGTTGCTCGCCACCTCTACATCTTTGCCGATTCCAATCAGGTAAAACTTGTGCGGCGGCACATTGTATTTCGTTGCCAGATACTGCGCGACCGCTTCTGCCCGGCGCTCGCTCAGCTGGTAGTTGTAGGCTTTATCGCCGGTCGAATCAGTACCCCCGGTGAGTTCAAGAATGTATGACTTGGTGTTCCCGAGCTGGCTGGCGAAGTTGTCAAGATCTTGCTTATCCTTCTTTGTCAGCGTGGCCTTGTCGAAGGCAAAATGCACGTTCGCGTCCGCTACCTGACGATATGTGTCCAGATTGCTGACAACGCTGGCAAGTGAATCGGCGTGATTGAGCGCCTCCTGCGCCGACGACTGCGCCTGGTTCGCTGCCTGCCCCGCAGTCACCGCCTTCTGATCGGCCGTAGTTGCGGCAGTCTGCGCCTGCTGAATGCCCTGCGTCGCCCGCTGATCGACGCTCTGAATATTGCGATGATTCGCCGCCGTCTGATCTTCCAGTTCATTCGTATGCTGGATCAAAGGCGTCGTTTCATTGCGAACATAGTTTTTCGTCGCGCAGCCCGCAGTCAGCATCAGCAAAACCGATGCGCTGCCCAGCAGAGCCCCCATCCCTTTACAGTTGCTTTTCATCGTGCAGTTCTCCCTGGCGGCTAAATGGACACGCCCTCTAGGGGAGATGCAGCAATTCGTCAGCCAGTTTTCCTGTGTGCTTGTAATACTCGCGTTATCAGCCAATTACCTCCGGTTTCCAGTTTGATACTCCTGCGGGAAAGTTCCTGACATGCATTTTTTACACACAGCCGTAATGCTGCGAGCCGTCCGCCAGATTCGCTCATCTACTCAGCGATAAACTGTAAACAGTCCCTGCCGCATGGATTTACACGAGAAAATCCGAACCCTGCCCACCAGCCCCGGCGTCTATCTCTACCGCAATGCGGAAGGAGACATCATCTACGTTGGGAAGGCGAAGAACCTGCGCTCGCGCGTGCGCTCGTATTTTCTTCAGGCGGCGCAGGCCAATGCCAAGACCGGCTCGCTGATGCGCGAGGCCGTCGATCTCGACTACATCCTGGTCGCCAACGAGCACGAAGCGCTGGCGCTGGAAAATAATCTCATCAAGAAACGCAAGCCGCGCTTCAACGTGCTGCTGCGCGACGACAAAACCTATCCCTACGTCAAGCTCACTCTGGGCGATCGATATCCCAAGGTGATGGTCACGCGCCGCCTGCGCAAGGATGGCAGTCTCTACTACGGGCCATATTTCCCCGGCAATCTCGCCTATCGCATCGTCGACCTGATCCACCGCACGTTCCTGATTCCCAGCTGCAAGGTCGATCTCTCCCGCTATCACCCCCGGCCATGTCTGCAGTTTTACATTCATCGCTGCCTGGGTCCGTGCGTGGAAAATCTCACCACGCCCGATCTTTACGCCGAGGCCGTCCGCGATGTCCGCCTCATGCTGGAAGGTCACGCCGCCGAGCTGGAAAAATCCCTCGAACAGCGCATGCGCGCCGCCGCTGCTGCCGAGCAGTTCGAGCTCGCCGGCCGCTATCGCGATCTCGTCATCACACTCAGCCAGCTGCAGGAAAAACAGCGCATCGCCGGCGCCTCCGACGACGACGCCGATGTCTTCGGCTATCACTACGAGAATGGAATGCTCGCGGCCAATCTGTTCCACGTGCGCGCAGGCCGCATCGTCGATCGGCGCGAATTTTTCTGGGATGATCTGCCCGAGTTCCCCGAAGCGCAGATACTCGAAAATTCATCAGCAACGGAAGAGTCGGCATTGACAGATGCTGCGCAGGCCGCCGACGCGCCACAAGGTTTCTATCCCGCCGCCTTTTTCTCCGCGCTGCTCAAGCAGCTTTACATCGACCAGCATTACGTGCCGCGCAACATCTACGTGCCCGTGGACTTCTCCGATCGCGCGCCGCTCGCCGATCTGCTCTGCGAACACAGCGGACACAGGGTCGAAATCGCCGTGCCGCAGCGGGGAGAAAAGCGTTCCCTGCTCGATCTCGCCGGCCAGAACGCAAAGCAGTCGTACGATCAGCGCTTTCGCGTGCTGCAGCCCAGCATCAGCGCCATTCAGGAATCGTTGCAGGACGCGCTGAACCTGCCCGATCTGCCCGAGCGCATCGAGTGCTTCGACATCTCCCACATTCAGGGCGCGGAGACGGTCGCCTCCATGGTGGTATGGGAAAAAGGCGCGATGAACAAATCGGAGTACCGCAAGTTTCAGGTGAAGACCGTCGAGGGTGTCGACGATTTCGCCAGCATGCGCGAAGTCGTCCTGCGGCGATATCGCCGCATCCAGGAAGAGCACAAGCCGATGCCCAGCCTGATCCTGATCGACGGCGGTTTGGGCCAGTTGCACGCCGCCGCGTCGGCGCTTGAAGAACTCGGCCTTACCAGCCAGCCGCTCGCCGCCATCGCCAAGCGCGAGGAGGTCATCTACGTCTACGGACAGGAAGACGACCCGGTGGTGCTCGACCGCCGCTCCCCGGTGCTGCATTTAGTGCAGCGCATCCGCGACGAGTCCCATCGCTTCGCCGTCACTTACCATCGCAAGCGCCGCGAAATGCGCGATCGCGATTCCGATCTGCTCCGCATCCCCGGCGTCGGCGCGCAAACCCGCACCCGCCTCATCACCCACTTCGGCAGCCTGCGCGCCATCCAGTCCGCCTCGCTCGAAACATTGATGTCCGTTGTCCCCAGAAAAACCGCCGAAGCCATCTGCGCCCACTTCCACCCTGCGATTCCCTCAGCCGAAGAAATGGGTAAGCATTGAATGTCTCATCTGAGCACAAACGAAGAATCCAGACGAGTGTAGGCACGAGTTTGTCTTTAACGGCCGGCAATCAGCTCCCGATATAACCCAATCGTCTGCTCCGCAATCGCCGCCCACGCAAATTTTTCCTCTACGCGTCTACGCCCTGCTTCGCCGAAGCGATCGCACTTCTCCGGATCCGCCAGCAATTCGGAAATCTTCGCCGCCAGATCGCGCGCAAACCGTTCTGGCTCGGCCGGAAATCCCGTCACCGCATCGGCCAGAAACGGCACCAGGTATCCCGTCTCGCCGTCAACCACCACCTCCGGAATCCCGCCAATCGCGCTCGCCACCACCGGAGCATGGCACGCCATCGCTTCCAGGTTGATAATCCCGAACGGCTCGTATACCGAGGGGCAGCAGAAGACCTGCGCATGGCTGTAGAGCTCGATGGCCTCCGCCTTGGTCACCATATTTTCAATCCACACGATGTGCGGATTCACCGCCCGCGCCGCTTCCACCTTGGCCCGCATCTCGATCGCAATCTCCGGCGTATCGGCCGCGCCCGCGCACAGCACCATCTGCGTCCCCGGCGGCAGATACCGGATTGCGTCCACCAGGTGCGTCACTCCCTTTTGCCGCGTGATCCGCCCCACAAACAGCACGTACGGCCGCGCCCGGTCGACGCCATATTTCGTCAGCGCCTCCGTCTTCGCCGTGCGGTCATACTCCGCCAGATCGATGCCGTTATAAATCACGTGTACGCGCTCGGGCCGCACCTCCGGATACGCCCGCAGAATATCCGCCTTGGTTCCGTGCGACACCGCGATCACTGCATCCGCGTCGAGGATCGCCGTGCGCTCCATCCACGAGCTCATCGCATATCCGCTGCCCAGTTGCTCCGCCTTCCACGCCCGCAGCGGCTCCAGGCTGTGCGTCGTCAGTACAAATGGAATCCCGAAGAGTTTCTTCGCCAGAAATCCCGCCATCGACACGTACCAGGTATGCGTATGCACAATGTCGATCGGCCCCAGCGCCGTCATCTGCGCCAGGTTCAGGCTCATCGCTTCCAGCGCCGTCTGAAATTTCTGGCCGCCCCGCGCCAACTCCGCCCACGGTTCTCCGCCGCGCACGTGCAGGTTGCCGGCATCGAGCCGCTGCTCGCCCCAGCAGTGCACCTCCACTTCAATCTTCTTGGCCAGCTCGCGGCTCAGATACTCCACGTGCACGCCCGCGCCACCGTAAACATTAGGCGGGTACTCGCGCGTCATCAATCCAACTCGCAATGGAATTCTCCTCGGTATCATTGTGTCATCCCGAACGAACCCGAGAGATCTGCATTCCTCCCTCACCGCGCAAATGTAAGATTGTCTTTCAACCCGATGCCCCGAAAAAAACCGAAGCTCGGCCAGAACTTCCTCACCAGCCCCAGCGCCCGTCAGCGCATCGTCGAATCCCTCGGCGATATTTCCGCCAACACCGTCGTAGAAATCGGCCCCGGCCGCGGCGCCCTCACCGATCTGCTGGCTGCCCGCGCTCATCGCCTGATCGCAGTCGAGCTCGATCGCGCTCTTGCCCCCCGGCTCGCTGCCGCCTGGGCGAACGCGCCGCACGTCCGCATTATGGAAGCCGATATTCTCGCGCTCGATCTCAGCGCCCTGGTTTCCGATTCGGAAAAGCTGGTCATCGTCGGCAATCTTCCCTACTACATCACCTCCGACATCCTGCTGCATCTCTTCGCGCAGGCCGCCTCCATCGCGCGCGCCGTCGTCATGGTCCAGGAGGAAGTCGCCGACCGGCTCGCCGCGTCGCACGGATCGAGCGAGTTCGGCCTGCTCTCCGCCACCGCGCAGATGCACGCCCGCGTCGAAAAGCTCTTCACGTTGCCGCCCGATGCCTTCACGCCGCCGCCCGGCGTCAACTCCGCCGTGGTGCGGATTGATATGCGCCCCCGCTTCGCGGAACTCGGAGTGGAACGCGCGCCCTTTCTGCGCTTCCTGCAAATCTGTTTTCAGCAGAAGCGAAAAACCCTGGTCAACAATCTCAAGGCCGGCGGCCTTGGCGATCCAGCGCATGTCCTCGCCGCGATGGAAGCTGCCGGCCTCCCCCCAGCGGTTCGCGCCGAGGCGGTTTCGCTCGACGCCATGGCCCAGCTGTATCTCACTCTGCAGAATTTGCCCAGGAAAGAGAAAGAATGATCGGCAAACGCCTCTATTTTGAAAGCCTGGCATGGTCTGCCGTCAGCCTCCTGGTCTATTTACTCTTCAACCATTTCCAACCGATGATCCAACTCGATCATGGCCAGGGATGGGACGGGACCCAATACTTCGGAATGTTCAGCTATTTCCGTTATGGAACATTTTCCAATGCGGTAGGAAGCGGACCGCTCTTCCCATTTAATCAGCGCCCCCTGGTACCGCTGATCGCCGCTTTCCTCTCCAGCCATCTCTTATGGACACCAGTTCGTTCTTTCAAGGTCGTCCATGTTTTCTCGATAGCAGTTACAAGCGGGCTTCTCTATTTCATCTTCCGCAAGATATTTCGGGATCAGCAGGTTGTTTTCTTCGCTGGCTCTCTTCTGGTTCCTCTTCCACGCCCTTTCTTATGCGCGACTCACGACTTTCTATCCATACATGGTCGATCCTCTGGCAACCCTGTCGCTTGCGCTTCTCCTTTATGTGGTCCTTAGTGACAAATATTTAGTTCTTCCGGTTTTAACAATTTTCGGATGCCTGGTCAAAGAACAATTCTTGGCGTTTTTAATTGTCATGTTCTTTTATGAAATTTGGAGCGCTGTCGCACGTAGGACACTCGCCAGAAAAAAACTGATACTTATAGCAATTTCGATCGCGCTCGACCTGGCCACCAACCATTACGTCCGAGCTCACGTTTTCAAAGCTCCAGGCTCTTCCGCATTAACATCCGTGCTGACACTGGTCTGGTGGGGTTATCAACGCCTCACGCATCCTCTCTCCTTTGTCCGTTATGTGGTCGCGTACTTCGCTGCCTTCGGCGCTTTTGGATTGTTGCTGGTTTTTTACTTTAGAAGATGTCTGTCGCAGATAGTTCGCCGCCAGCCTTATCAGCAGATAGGATTGTTTTCGCTGGTGTTCCTGGCGTTCGGCCTTCTCGCCGGAGCCGACATGGACAAGATACTCTGGAGCGGATTTCCATTCCTTATGCCAATCATGCTGCTGGCGATAAAAGGATTCAACAAAGTCTATGTGGCCGTCTTGTTTCTATTGACCGTGCCCCTGATGCACCTGCTGTCCGCAATCCCTGAGCCGTTAGGAACCTCGCCAAACAACGACTCCAGCGGATTATTCAGCTGGATGATGGAGTATGCCAATCCAGGAATTGTAGCGATGTGGGGAATCTATATGTGCATCGTATGGATAGCGATAAGTCGATTGAAGTTTCTCAACCGCAACTACCCTCAATAGTGGTATAGACAAAGTTTGTCATCCTGGACGCAGCGAAGAATCCAGCGAGCCCCGATATCCGCGTTTTTCAAGGAATGGTCCAGCAGCACAAAAGAAAAGCCGGCGAGTAATCTCGCCGGCTTTATTGTTAGCACCCGAAACAAATCAGTGTCCGGAGTGACCGCCGCCAACGTTGCCGCCGCCGATGCTGCCACCGCCAGCGTGACCGCCTCCGACAGCTCCACCTGAAAATCCGCCGCCACCGCCGTGGGAACCGCCGCCACCTGCAGCGAACCCGCCGCCGCTGTGGAACCCGCCGCCGCCACGATTACCGGCAAAGCTCGAACGAGCTCCGCCGAAGCCGCCGCGCGGACCGAAAGAAGTGTGCTGACCGAAGCCCGCTCGATTCATCGAGCCGAACGAACGAGCGGCCATGGAGTTGCCGCGGGCCGTATTTAACCCTGCTCCGCGATTCGCGGCTTCGGAGCCGCGGAACGCCGCCGCGCGATTCACTTCATTCGCCCGCATCGCGCTGGCCAGGCTGTCAGCCTGATGCCCGCGGAATGACTCCGCGCGACCAATGCTTTGACGCCCGCGCATCGCGGCAGTCAGGCCGCCCGGGTTGGAACGGATTCCACCAGGTGGGAATGAATCCATAGTCGGCACCGGTATGGTTCAGGATCGCGTTCCGAACACCGCCTTGAAACGCGTGCGCGGGATAGTTGTTGTACAGCGCTGCATTCCGCACCGGAACTCGCACCCCCGTCATCATGGAGTGAAGCGGCGCGACTTTTGTTCCGTTGAATTTCACCGGGCGCGGACCGGTGTTGTCATGCCGTCCGCTTGTCTGGTTTGCGCGCAACCGTCCGGCCGCACCCGCCGCACCAGCCGCCGGCGTTCCCACATGAACCATTCGTGGCGCTGGCTGCCCTTTCACAATGCTGGGCGGCGTCGGCGCACGATATCCCGGTCGGTGCGCCATGGATATTTGTATAGCGGATACCGATGGTTCCTCCACCGCCAGCCGCGGCCTCCGTAACCGTACCCGCCGTAGCCGAAACCGATGCCGAATCCACCGCAGCCATACGCGCCCGGCATCCATCCCCAGCCGAAGCTGCCGATGTAGGACCATGCGCCGCAGTTGAAAGGCAGCCAGCCCCAGGGATACCCCGAAATCCACGAATACCCGCCGCCGAAATCCACCCAATTGCCAAACCCGTAGGGATCCCATCCCGCCCCAATACCATAGGGCTGCCACACCATCCCGTAGCCGGGAAGCGGATACCATCCGCCGAAATTGTCCAGATCGCTCCAGCCGATCCCGCTGTCCATGATGCTGCCGCCGCCCTGCTGCACGCGGGCCGGCGTCTGGTTCTGCGCTTCTTTGGCAGCTTCCTGGTCGCGCTGGTCGTTCCACTCATCGAAGCCGTTCGGCCTGATCCCGTCGGCGATCGTGTATTGGGCGTTTCCGGAGGTCTCAAAATGAATCGTCTGCCCCTGCCGCACCTCCGCCAGATAGCTGTTGGACGCGCCTTGCACCTGCACTCTGCCGTCCATCACGGCCAGGCCCTGCGGCGTTCCATCCAGATTGATACGGAAGGTGCTGTTGGCCAGCGGCGTGATCGTCCGGCCGCCAACGATCACCTGAAAAGGCGTTTTGACATCGCTGCGCAATTCGTAATAAATCAACCCGGAAAGCTGCTCGACCGTGGTCTCAAACGTTCCGTCGGAAGTAGCCTGCAGACGGGTAATGGTCAGCGAACTGTTCGGCGTAATCCGGGCAACGCTGCCGTCCTCAAACTCAATTTCCGCCCGGCCCTGGGCACCGGTTTCTATCCGGGATCCCTGGATCAGCGGCATGTTCATCACCGCTTGCGAAAACTCCGTCTTATTCCCGCGCAGAATCTGCACCATTCCTTCGACATCGCTCAATCGCACCACCGGACCCGGAGTACCATCTGCGCCTCACCGCCCGCCTGGCTTTGCGCCTGCGGCGGCGGAGGCGGAGTTGTTCCCGGTCCATCTGTCTGCGCACGACTTATGGGCGCAAGCACGAAAAAGCCGGTCGCAAGGGCCAGCACTGCGGCTCCGGCCTTCCGCTTGCCTGTAGCTGAAGCGCGGCGTACCCCTTTACCTGCCGTACCCCTCAAATTTTCAATTCCAGAAATGCCCGCATGGCTGCTCCTATGTCTACGTAGATTCAAACACGGAATATCTACTTTAGTTCCGGCGCCCTCTCAGCTTTTTTGCAGCGGATGAAAATTCCTGCTGCCGCGTGATTCCCTGCGCCAATTCCGTCTGCGCATGATGAATGTGGCAGATGGCCAGCGCCAGCGCATCGGCGGCATCGGGAGACTCCGGAGGCGCCGCCAGCCGCAACAGCCGCGTGACCATGAACTGCACCTGCTGCTTATCCGCCAGCCCGTAACCGCAAACCGCCGACTTTACCGCCAGCGGCGCATATTCCGCAACAGCGAGCTTTCCCGTGGCCGCGGCCAGCATCGCTACCCCGCGCACCTGGCCCAGCTTCAATGCGGTTTTCGAGTTGGCGGAATGGAAAACCTCTTCAATCGCCACAATGTCCGGCTGGTGCTCGGCCATCAACTCACTCAGACGCGCGAACACCACCGTTAGACGATGCGGAAGACTATCCCGCTTCAAAAGATGAATGGCGCCGTGCACAACGGATTGCAGCTCGCCTCCGGAATCAGTCTCGACGACGCCGTAGCCGGTCCATTCCGTACCGCAATCGATCCCAAAAACTCGCATTCTCTTCCTTCGAAGCAGAAACACGGGTATCCCGGGTCGCCACGTGGCCCCTTTAAAGCCCTTTTGGCTTGGAAACCTAACCTGGGTCTTTGATTCCGTTACCGCGAAATCCCCTCCCACGGAGAAGACGCGGTGGCATACAGCTTTCGCGGCATCCGGCCGGCGCAATAGGCCTGCCGGCCGGCAAGCACCGCATGCTGCATCGCCTCTGCCATCAGAATCGGATCTTCAGCATTCGCAATCCCGGAATTCATCAGCACCCCATCCGCTCCCAGCTCCATGGCCAGCGCCGCGTCCGAGGCCGTCCCCACGCCCGCATCCACAATCAGCGGCACCTCCGTTATCAGCTCCCGCAGAATCCGCAGATTGGTCGCATTCTGAATCCCAAGCCCGCTGCCGATCGGCGCACCCAGAGGCATCACCGCAGCCGCACCAGCATCGATCAGGCGCTTCGCAATCACAATATCATCAGTTGTATACGGGAGAACAGTAAAGCCTTCCTTGACCAGCACGCGAGTCGCTTCCACCGTGGCCAGAACATCGGGATAGAGCGTCTTCTGGTCTCCGATCACCTCAATCTTCACCCAGTCCGACAGCCCCACCTCGCGCCCCAGCCGCGCTGCCCGAATCGCCTCCTCCGCGGTATAACATCCGGCCGTGTTCGGCAGCAGAAAATATCGCTCCGGGTCAATAAAGTCGAGCAGGCTTTCCTTGCTACGATCCAGGTTCACGCGCCGCACGGCAACGGTCACCATCTCGGCTCCGGAAGCTTCGATGGCACGCTGAGTCTCCCTGCCGTCTTTATATTTGCCGGTCCCAACAATCAACCGCGACTGAAACGCTTTTCCCGCGATAACCAGAGGTTCCATATCCCTATTGTAAGGCGATAGGACCGACCAGCAGAGGCAAATATCCGTTGCCATGGTGCAAGCAGGGCTGTATGCTTCGGCTGGACTCAGGCATCGTGTGAGACGACTCCCCACTGGATGTTCTCGCAGCTCAGGGCGAGCGGCCCGCCGGAGCCGAAATCCGGGAGGGGAGAATGGAATGCTGACCTACGTTGTCTTTTTGTGATTGCATTTTTGTCGCGGTGCTCGTGCTGGCCATCTTTCTCGGATCGTTCTTCACCGTACAGACGCAGTCGGCCGCAGTGGTTGAGCGGTTCGGAAAGTTCAGCCGGGTGGCGGAACCGGGACTCAACTTCAAAACTCCGTTTATCGAAACCCAGCACCCGGTCAGCCTGGTCACCTTTCAACTGGAAGGCTCCATCGAGACCAAGACAAAAGACAATGTCTTTGTGCAATTGCCGGTCAAGGTGCAATACCGTGTCATCGACAACCCGCAGGCAATTAAAGATGCTTACTACAAATTAGCCAGCCCACAGAAGCAGATCGAGTCCTATCTGTACAACATTCTGCTGGGGCACATTCCAGAAACGACATTGGACGATGTATTCACGACGCAACCCGCAATCGCCCAGCGCGCGACGATGGAATTGTCGGCGGAGATGAAGGATTTTGGTTACGAAATTGTGAAAGTCCTGATAACCGACATCATTCCCGATGAGGGGGTGAAGACGGCCATGAATCGCATCAATGAGCAGACGCGGCTGGCGGTCGCCAACAAGGCGCAGGGCGATGCGGAGTACATCTTGAAGGTACGTCAGGCCGAAGCCGACGCGGAGGTGAAGCGGCTGGAAGGCGTGGGCGTCGCCCAGGAGCGGGAAGCCATTGCCGAAGGTTGGCAAAAGTCGATTGAGACAGTAAAGGACAAGACCGACCTGAACGATGAGGAGGCGGCGTTTCTTCTGCTGTTCACCAACTGGACCGACATGCTGGGTAAAGTGGGCAGCTCGACCAACTCGACCATGGTGTTCATGCCGTCGGGCCCCGAGGGCCTGCAGAATTTCCAAGCAACGATGACCAATGCTCTGCTGGCCGCGCACACGAAATAGTCCGCCGATCTTTGCGGACAGACGATAGAGAAACACATTCCACACACAGAAGAAATCATGATCAGTCCCAGGAAAATCCTGTCCCATTCGTTGACGACGATCCTTGCATGCGCGCTTTTCAGCGGGACTGGGTTCATCCACGCCGACGCCCTTCCCGCTCCTGCAACGCAGGCGTCCACAACCGCCCAGACCGCCAGTAACAAGTCTTCCCACAGACGAGCCAGTGCAACCCCGGCCGCCAGCCCCAGCCAGATCGCGGACGCCAAGGCTAAAGGCATGGTCTGGGCCAATACACAAACCAGGGTTTACCACACCGGCGGCAGATACTACGGCAAAACCAAACACGGCCAGTTCATGACCCTGTCCGATGCCCAGAAGGCCGGCTACAAAGCCGCAAAACGCTAAAGCTATTTGCTGATTGTCATTCGATCAGTAATACGTTGTCATTCGCGAGCGGAGCGCTGCGCAATCGAGAGTAACGCATTCGATAGTAAAGTTGCCCTGAACGAGCGCAGGCGAGTTGAACCTGCGTTTGTCGGCTCCGTCGATACAATCGTTATTCCAAAGGATCAGATTCACAAGCCCCAGAAAAACCAACGGCCCGCCATCTTCAACAAGATGGCGGGCCGTGGCCGGTGAGTGGTTAGATTGACCGGAGGCATCCCCGCAGGTGGGCCTCGACGATGGTATTGCGACCGTCAGGACTGGCGATGGACGCCTAAGCCCCAGTCACCTCACGTGTTTTCGTACTACAACCTTCAATATTGTTCATTCTATGGATCGCCCTCCTTTCCCGTGTAAAGATATTATGGCGCGGAGCGGGTCCCCAATGCAAGAAGGCCCAAGTCACAAAATTGCAGTCGCGATATCCGACTAAATCATCATTCCGAGCGCAGCCGAAGAATCCTAGAAAACGCGCTGTGCATCAGGCCAAAACATCTGTCGATCAGGCGAATATCTGATTTTTCTTGCCCCTGCCGGTCGATCTCATTAAAATGCTACGAACCGCCGTTTTCTGTTGAAATACAGAAAGATAGAGGTATTCTGTCCCGATGACCGGTACCGGCCCCTGACAGATCATGCCGTCCCTGTTCCGGCAATGCTCTTATGACGAGTTCCACCAAATCCGTTGAGGGCTGGAGCTTGCCCCAGATCTTTTCCGCCGATCAAACGGCGGCTCTGGTCGACGGCTTTATTGCCGAACTTTCCGCATTTCCCGACCCGGATGCAAAGTGTGCGCCCGCCATCTGCGCTCCTACGGTGGAGCAGGTCCGGTGTTACCACGAAGCGCAGAAAGTCCATTTTTGCTATCTGCTCAGCCCCATCCTCGATGAGGCCGAATGGCGGAAAACCACCCGCATTCTCGGCCAGGAAAACGCGCGCTGCGGCATGCCCGTCGAATCGATTTCGAAATGCTACGGACGTTTCGCGCGCTATGTGGCCGCGCAGCTCAATACCGTTTACTTTTCAAGAACGGAAATCGAAGAATTTCTTGCCGGATTGAGCGACCGCCTTTTTCGCGACCTCTCGATGCAGACGGCGGCCTATTCCTCCGCGTATGCAGAAGAACTTCGCGCAGCAGTGGGCGAAAATGCCCGGGCAACAGCGCTTTACCGCGCCCTCATGAGCTCGGCGGAGTTGGTAGTCCGGGCACAGTCCGAGCGGGAGCTGCTCGACGAATTGTGCCGTCTGGTCGTCGAAAGCGAACTGTTTTCTCAGGTCTGGGTCGCCCGCCCGAATCAGGCCGGAGACCTCGAAATCCAATCGCTCTTCAGTACCGTCAGCCTGAAAAAATCCCAGTTTCTGCCCAACGTATATACCGGCGATGAGGACCATAGTCTGGCGGTGCGCGCCTGGCGCCAGTCCCGCCTGCAGTACACAAACGACCGCACCGCCGGGCCGGACCATCCCGCCATCCAGAGCTTCTGCCGCGAACATAATCTCCGGGCCGCCGCGGTAGTTCCGCTCTACCGCGACGGCGATCTATGGGCCTTACTGACACTTCTTTCGCATGAATCGAACATCTTCAATCCGGAGCTGCTGGAACTTTTAGAGCGCATTGGACGGCTCGTCGGCCATGGCCTCGATTCTCTTGATCTGCGGCAGATTCTCGATGAAGAACGCCAGCACCAGTCCTGGCTGGCGCGCCATGACGCGCTCACCGACATCTTGAATCGACGCGGCGTCGTTGAAAGACTGGAGGAAGCCACTGCCCGCGCCCGGCGCCATAAAAAAATGCTCGCCGTCGCAGTGATGGACCTGGATGGTTTCAAGACCATCAATGATCTGCATGGCCGGCCGGCCGGCGATCTGCTGCTGCGAACCATCGCTGACCGCCTGCAATCGACCTTGCGGCAGACCGATGCGGTGGGCCGCCTGGGCAGCGATGAGTTTGTTCTTCTCCTGGAAGATCTCGATTCCGAAGACGGCCTCTCTATCATGCTGTCGCGCGTGCAGGCCGCTGTCGCCGGCCCCATCTATCTCTCGAATGGCCGCATCATTGCCGTACGAAGCAGCATTGGCGTCACCTTGTTTCCCCAGGACGACTCCGCTCCCGAACGATTGCTGCGGCATGCCGACCGCGCTCTCTACGCCTTGAAGGAAAGTAAGGATGAGCCTGCCCAGCGATGGACCGTCTTCCACGCCGAGGCGGATGAGCAGAAATACGTGCGCCAGAAAACCATTCTTACGCTGTTTCGCTCCGGCAATCTCCGCATCTACTATCAACCGGTCATCAATCTGCAGACCGGCGAGGTCGCCGGCATCGAAGCCCTGGCGCGGCTGGCCAACACCGGAGACACCCTGTTGCTGCCCGGCGACTTTCTTCCTCAATTCAGCGCCGCCGATCTCGTGATATTGACCCATCAGGTGATGTCGCAAAGCATTCACGACCTTCACCGTCTCGATAAGGCCGGGTTCCGGCTCAATGTGGGGATAAATTTTGAACCCACCACGCTGGCCGACCCGAAGGCGATGCTGGACCTGCGGACTCAGGTCGAAACCAGCGGCCTCGATCCGCAGCGCATCATTCTGGAGCTGCTGGAGCGTGCCGATACCCTCTCGGTCGCCAGTTCCCAGCAGGCTCTTCGTGACCTGAAGTCTTGCGGCGCGCGCATCGCGCTCGACGACGTAGGCAGCGCCTATTCGTCTCTCTTACGCGTGAAGGAATTGCCGGTCGACATGATCAAGCTGGACCGCAGTTTTCTCATCGGTCTGGAGCAGCAGCCGAAGGAACTGCGCTTCCTCATGAACCTGGTGCATCTGGCCCAGGCGCTAGGCCTCGGGCTGGTCGCCGAGGGCATTGAATCGGTCGCCTCCGGAGACGCGCTCGCTGCCCTGGGAGTGCAGTTGGCCCAGGGATATTCCTTCGCTCGGCCCATGCCGCTGGAGGATCTTCTGCACTGGCTGAAGCAATACCGGCCCGCGCCCTGGAGCCGGCCAACATCTGTTCTCGGAGCCGTCGCGCTCCAGCTGCGCGGCCTCGACGCCAGCGGACGGATACTCGAGCAGCGCCCCTCGTTTCTGCAACATCTGCTCGCTGCCGGCGCGGATTGGGAACATCAGATCGAAGCCAGCCTGGGTGCCGCGGGTTCCGCTGGGTCGAGACTGGCCTCCGCCCACCGGACATGGCACAAAACCATGGCCGACCTGTCCGCAAGATCCGGAAGCGGAAGAGATCTGGAATCGTTCCAGGCCGCCCGTACTGCCTACGAGGAAGCAATGTTCCAGGCCGCTCTCGATGAGCCGCCCAATTAGAGCTCGTGTGAGATAGCTCGTGTAGCTAGCCTGCATCGACTTGCGAAAACCTCTTCCCATAAAGAAGGTTTTCATAAAAGTAAAATCATTAAATCCCCGATTGACGTTCACGGACGTGCTCAGTAGTATTTCCTGCTGCGCGTGCCGCCTTCCCCTCGCGGTGCTCAGGCGCACATCCCAGGACTTTCCCTCCCCAGGGCTTTCCCCTGAAGTCCCCTGATCTCCCACTCACCCCTGCGAAGTATGTATGAAAGGAAGATTCCCATGAGCAACACTTCTGACTCGAAGGCCTCCTCTTCCATTTCTCTACCGTCTATGAACTCCGCTATGACCCGTCCCGGCGCCGTGGCATTCTGCATCGTGTTTTTGCTGGCGTTCTGCACCGCTACATTGTCTGCGCAGAACAGCGGATTCCTTCCCAACTTTGGCGTTGTATCCACCGTACCGGCCAACGGCGATGTGAACCCGTACGGAGTGGCCTTTGTCCCGCCGGGCGTGAATTCCGGAATGCTGCATGCCGGCGACATCCTGGTTTCCAACTTCAACAACAAAGCGAACCTCCAGGGAACGGGGACCACCATCGTTCAGGTGCCCGCCGCAACCGGCCAGCCCACGCTCTTCTTCTCCAGCGGAGGCAGTGCCAGCACCGCCATCGGCCTTTCCACCGCCTTGCATGTCATGAAGGAAGGAATCGTGATCGTGGGCAGTTTTCCCTCCACAGACGGCACCTGCGGAAACGCAACAGCGGGATCGATCCTGTTCATCAACTCCAGCGGCCAACTCGTCAGCGCGATCGACGGTCAATATGTTGACGGGCCGTGGGACTCCGCGCTGATCGACAATGGGCCCAATTCCATTCTTTTCGTCGCCAATGCCCTGAACGGCACGATCAGTCGCCTGACGCTTGTCGGCGGAGCTGTGAAAGGCACGACGATCGGCTCCGGCTACATGCATCAATGCGACCCGGTCACGTTTGTGGACGCGCCTACGGGCCTGGTCTACAACTCGAAGACCGACGATCTATATGTTGCATCCACCCTGGACAACAAGATCTTCGTTCTGCACCACGCGACCACGACCACCACGGATGAAGGGACCGGCGATGTCCTTTATGAAGACAACACCCACCTGCATGGGCCGCTGGCCATGGTCATGGCGCCCAATGGCGATTTGCTGGTCAGCAACAACGATATCGTCAATCCCGACCCGTTGCATCCAAGTGAAATTGTCGAGTTCACCCTGGCTGGAAAATTTGTCAAACAGCTCAACGTCAATCCCGCACCCGGGGGTGCCTTCGGACTGAACGTGCAGACTGTGAACAACATCTCGACCTTCGCCGCTGTAGATGACAACACGAGTACGCTCCTGGTATGGCAATTGCCCTAGCCGTAATTCGCTTTCCCGCCGTCAGCCGTAATTTGTCCTCCCGGTTGCTCGGCGATCTCTTCCCCACAGCGTAGGCATCCACCTGCGCCGGGGGAAGCGATTGCCGAAGCTGCTCCGCCGTCGACAGCAGTTTCCAACAAAAGATAACTGTCATTTCGAGCGCAGTCGAGAGCCTGCCTGAGCGAACCCGCCATCAGCGGGCGAGTCGAATGCGGACCTGCGTTTCCCTCCGCTACGCAAACACCCTTTAGACTGCAACAATGGAGATCCCATCGACCGATGAAGCCTGGCTCCGCCTCGCCGTTGCCGAAGCCCAACTGGCCCAGGCCGCCGGAGAAGTTCCCATCGGTGCCGTAGTTCTCGACTCGACCGGTGCGGTTATAGGTCGCGGTCAAAACCGGGTGATTCGCGATCATGACCCAACCGCCCACGCGGAAATCGTCGCCATGCGCGACGCGGGCCGCGCGCTCGGCAATTATCGCCTGGAAGGCTGCACACTCTACGTCACTCTTGAACCCTGCGCCATGTGCGCCGGAGCCATGATCCACGCGCGCATCGCCCGGCTGGTGTTTGGAGCGCTTGACCCCAAAGCCGGCGCCGTCGGCAGTGTTCTCGACGTGCTGAACCATCCTCGCCTGAATCATCAAATGGAGCTGGCCAGCGGAGTGCTGGCCGAGGAATGCGGCGATCTGTTGCGCCGTTTTTTTCAGTCGCGTCGATAAGCGATCCCATATCCGACGGGAATGCGGGTGCCCAACCCTGGCCGCGTTCTTGCGGCCTTGCGCGGACCAGCGAAGTCTACTATCTCACCCTCACCTTGGGAGTGACCGACATACCCGGCCGCAGCAGCTGATCGCTATCCTCCTTCGGATTGGTGAAGTCCAGACGCACCGGAATGCGCTGCACCACCTTGACGTAGTTGCCGGTCGCGTTCTCCGGCGGAAACAGGCTCAGCATGGAGCCGGTCGCGCCGCCGATCTGCGTGACTTTCACGTGATATGTACGTCCACCGTAAGCATCCACGCTGACGGTCGCAGGCTGACCGACGCGCATGTGATCCAGTTGCGTTTCCTTGAAATTTGCCGTGATCCAGACCCCGGTCAGCGGAATCAGGGTCATCAGCGTCTGCCCGGCGCTTACGTTCTGGCCCACCTGCGCGGTCTTCTGGTTCACAATGCCTGACTCAGGCGCCACAATTCTCGTATAGCTCAGGTTCAGGCGATCGGTTTCAAGCGCCGCCTCGGCCTGCTTCACCTCGGCCGCTGCCGCATCGGCTCGCGCCCGCTGCGCCGCAACCTGGCGAGGCCCGTTTTGCGCGGAGTTATACTCCGCCCGCGCCGCTGCCAGACGATCGTTCGCAACTCTTACCTGATCGCGCGCGCCGGCTAGATTCGCTTGTGCCTGGGCCAGCTGCGCCTTCTCGCTGGCTGCCGTCGCCACCACCGCATCGTACTGCTGCTTGGAAACCACATCTCGCTGCACCAGAGGCGTGTAACGCTGCAGATCGAGCTGAGCCTTGGTGTTGTTTGCCTGGGCAGCGAATACCTGCGCCTGGGCCGCGTCCAACTGCTTTTCCGACCCGGCGATCGTCGATAAAGCAGCCTGCACATCCGCGCCCGCCCCGCTCAGCGTCGCCCCTGTGGATCGGACAGTGATCGGCACATTGGCCAGCGCGGCTTCGTAATTCGCCCTCGCGGTAGCCAGGTTTGCTTCCCCCTGATCGAGCGCCGCCTGCGCATCCCGCGGATCGATCTCCACCAGCAACTGCCCTTTTTGAACCTGCTGATTTTCCTCCACATTCACCAATATGATGTTGCCCTTGATGCGCGCGCTGATCTGCACCAGGTTGCCCGCGACCTGCGCATCGTCCGTGCTCTCGTAATATCTGGAGTGCCACCAGTACAGAAATGCCGCAATGGCAACGAGAACCACCGCGCCGATAATGAAGAACCGCTTGCGCGACGGCCGCTCGCGCAGTTCCGTCTCGTCCGGACCCTGATGGTCGCGTTGGCCATGCTGGTCCCGATTCGCTGGGTCCGGCTGTCCACCGCCCTGGTTCAAGTTCTGTTGCTGTTCTTCCGTTCTCGATTCCGCCACGCCTACTGTCCTCCCAGATATGTCTTATATTGTGCGCGCGCCACGCCTGTTGCCCGCGCTAAGGAGAGCTTCGCCACATTGAACTGATACAGGCTGCTGACATACCGGTCGTTCGCCTGCGCTACTGAAGATTGCGCCTGCGAGACCGGCAGATTGTCCGAGACGCCGGCCTGGAAGCGTTCCTGCGCCTCCTTCAAAGCCTCATTCGCAAGCTCGACATTGCTGCGCGAAACCTTGACCAGTTGCTGCGCAGCCTGAATGTCGAGAATCGCATCTTTCACGTCGGCTCGGACCTGGCCCTCAAGATTGTTCAACTGAGCGCGGGCCTGCTGCAGTTGCGCACTGGCGACCTGAGCGTCCCCGCGCAGCCTTCCCTCTTCGAAAATGGGTCCGCCGATTTTGCCATTTGCATTCAACGTTCCATAGGAGTTGCTGGGGTTCACGCCGATATAACCGTAATCGACCTCGGCCGTCACCGAAGGCAGCCGTTCGGCATGCGCCGAGGAGAGTGATCGCTCGGCCGCCTCCATCTGCTGCTGTGCGGCTTTCAGGTCATTACGGTTCTTGAGCGCTTGTCCCATCGCCTGCTCCATGGTTGGAGTATCCAACTGCGCATAAGGAACCTGATCCGTGAGCTGAAATTTCTGATCGAGCGGCAGACCGATCGCCCGTGCCAGAGCGATTTTGTCTTTCTGATACTGATCCTGGGCAGCAATCAGAGATTGTTCCTGCGTCTGGTAATCCACGCGGGCGCGCAGTTCATCGAGCCGGGGAGACACCCCATTCTGGTGGTTCTGAATCGCCTGATTGAGAGAGACCTGAGACGTCTCGACCTGAGCCTGTAGAGACGAGATCCGCGCGTTATCGGCCAGGCACAATAGATATGCATTACCCACCGTCAAAACGATCAGGTCCTGCGAATCCTGCGCCGAAAATTTGCTGGCCGCGAAATTGTGACGCGCCGCCAGATAATTCTGCAAAGAGGAAACGTTCAGCAAGGCCTGATTCAGCGTGGCCCGGAAATCCGTAAAGCCGAAGGGGCCAATCACCGCCGGAAATCCCGGAAGCCGCAATCCTTCAGCCTGCAGATTGACCTGCGCCACTGAGTCCTGCGCGGTCCCGGTGACCGTCGGCAGCAAAGGCTGCAGTTGCTGCAGTTTTTCTCCTCCGGCTGTCTTGACGTTCGTGCCGGCAAGAATGGCGCCTAAATTGTTTCGCAGCCCCATACGGATAGCGTCATCGAGCGAAAGCGGGAGCACACCGGCCGTGGCCTTCTGCTGCACGACGCTGCCCTGATAGGAAGTCGTCGAGGATGTCTGCGCCCGCACAACCGGTTCGGCAATACATATCGCCACCGTCAACGTTGTCAAAATCGGCAGTCGGCGGCGCATAGTTTTTTTCAGCAACATTCCGTTCTTTCAAAGATTGATCACGTATCGAACCGCGTGATGACAATAGATAGGTACTAGACAGTAGATGAAGAAGCAGACAAAAGAGTTGAAAAAATCTTCGCTTAATTTCCGGCAGTAGACATCGTCTGAGATTCGATCATCAATGATTCGTGCTTGTTTCAAAAATTCTCAGAGTACTCATGTGTCATCCCGAGCGAAGCCGAGGGGCCGGGAATGACAATCTATCTTTGAAACACGCTCTAAGAAGTCGCAAAGAGTATGATACCGGATTGCGATTTTCCCTTCGCACTCTCACACCGCCATGCGCCGGCTGCTACCCTCGACGCAGCGGATTTGAGAAACTAAACTTAATCCGTTTTCGGCCGCATCTGGCGAACCCGGAAGACGAGCTTGCACGTATGGCGCCTCGAAGTACGAAAACTCCGCCTGTCAAAAAACGCTACTTCAACCGGGAAGAATCCTGGCTGGATTTCAATTGGCGCGTTCTGGAAGAAGCTCAGAACGACTCCAACCCGCTGCTGGAAAGAGTTAAATTCCTTGCCATCACCGCCAGCAATTTGGATGAGTTTTTCGAGGTTCGCGTAGCCGGCATCCTGCAACGCATCGAGGATGGTTACAACGAGCCCGGACCGGACCTGATGACTCCGCAGCAGACGCTGGACTCTCTCACCGCCAAGTCCCACGCATTTGTCTCCGACCAGTATGCCTGCTGGAACCGGCAGCTTTTGCCCGCGCTTTTTGCCGCCGGCATTCGCGTGCTGGCCTGGAAAGAGTTGGCGGAGGAACAACGCGAGTATGCAATCCGCTTCTTTCAAACCGAAGTGGATCCGCTGCTGACGCCGATTACCATCGATCCGGCGCACCCGTTTCCGCGCGTCCTGAACAAGGCCCTGTGTCTGGCGCTGCTTTTGAACCGCAGGCGCAAATCCGTTTCCGGCCCGGTGCTTGGTGTTGTAACGGTTCCGCGGGCCCTGCCGCGGCTGATCGCGCTGCCCTCCACCAATGGATATTTCGATTACATCTTTTTGCACGATCTAATCGAGTCCCAGGCCGCGGCCATGTACCGGGGATATGAGTTCCTCTCCCGCACCGCCTTTCGCGTCACTCGCAACAGCAATCTTTATCTGCAGGAAGAAGAAGCGCGCAGCCTGCTGGAAAGCGTGCGGTCGGAACTGCACAACCGGCGCAAGGGAGACGCCGTCCGCCTGGAAATCGAAAGCGACGCCGCCCCGGAAATCGTGGAAGAACTGCGGGCGAATTTTGAACTCGACAACTTTCAGATCTTTTATACCGACGGCCCTGTCAACCTCTCCCGGCTGATGAATCTGTATACCAAGACCGACAGGCCGGAACTGAAATATCCGCCGTTCACCGCTCGTGGACTGCGACTGCATCGCGATTCCGCCAACCTGTTCGATGAGCTTCACCGGCGCGACATCCTGCTCCATCACCCCTACGATTCCTACGATAGCGTCGTCGAATTCATCCAGTCCGCGGCGGAAGACCCGGCCGTCCTCTCCATCAAGCAGACTCTCTATCGCACCAGCGCCAATTCGCCGATTTTTCAAGCTCTACGGGAAGCCGCGCAGATCAAAGAGGTGACCGTTGTCGTCGAGCTGATGGCCCGCTTCGATGAAGCTTCCAATATCCGTTGGGCGCGCGATCTTGAAGACGCCGGCGTCCAGGTCTTCTACGGCGTCGTCGGCCTCAAGACGCACTGCAAGCTTGCGCTGCTGGCCCGCCGCAGCCCGGAAGACGGTGTTGTACGGCAATATGCGCACCTCGGGACCGGCAACTACAACGCCGAAACCGCGCGATTTTATACGGACATCAGTCTGCTGACGGAAAACTCCGCCATTACCACCGCGGTCCACAACGTTTTCAACTATCTCACCGCCCATGCGCAGTCGGACGATTATTCCCCTCTGCTGGTCGGGCCGTTGAATCTCGCCGAAGGCTTCGCGCAAAGAATTCACCGCGAGGCGCAGCACGCCGCCGAAGGCCGCCCCGCGCGCATTATCGCGAAGATGAATTCCCTGCTCGATCAGAGCATTATCGATGCACTGTACGCGGCCTCGCAGGCCGGCGTGTCCATCGATTTAATCGTGCGCGGGATTTGTGCCCTTCGTCCGGGAGTGAAAGGACTGAGCGAGAATATCCGCGTGCGCTCCATTGTCGGCCGCTTCCTGGAACACAGCCGCATCTTCTACTTCGAAAATGGCGGCGAGGAAGAAATCTACTGCGGCAGCGCTGACTGGATGCCGCGAAATTTATTCGAGCGTTGTGAGATCACCTTCCCGATTCTCGATTCCCAGCTGCGGCAACGCATCCGCGATGAAATTCTGGCGGCATACCTGGCGGACACAGCCGAGTCGCGATTCCTGCAGCCATCGGGCGAATACATTCATATCAGCAGACACAGCCGTGCCGGAAAACCGCTGCCCGCGTTCCATGCGCAGAAATTTCTTATCAGGCTGGCGGAGGGAAAAGCGACCACGAACGAGATTCCGCCGCCGTGGATAGAAAACTACACCGCTCCACCTGCTGTGACCAAGCCTTCAGGTAAAAGCAAAACGGGAAATGGCAGCGCCGTCTCTCGAAAAGGCCCAAAGGCAACACGCCATCCGCGGGCAAAACAATACCGGGCGATGTGGATGGCGAACTTCTATCCTCCGCGAAAGAGTCGCGCGATTCCAGCGGCGGCAGGTGAAACATCCAGCGCTTGCGGACCAACCGAATTCTGGTCGTCTCAACGATTGCCCCGTCTCGACGATTGTTAAGATTGTTGTAGACGAAGGGAAATTCTGCTGTGCCCACCGGCCTTTTTAGAAGCGCTTCACCCGCAACGAGTGAGTCGAACTTTCAGGTCCGGGACCTCGGAAGGCGCTCACCCTGGGTGTGGTGGCATTTGCTCAGCCTGGATGCGCCCACCGTGGCGGTGGTGTGGTGCTGGTTTTTCGGCGCGGTCTTAAAGCTTCATTTCTCCTGGGTAACGCTACCGACGCTGGCGCTTGGTACCTGGTGCGTGTACGTCGCAGACCGTCTGCTGGACGGCTGGCGCTCCACTGACACGATTGCGTTGCGGGACCGCCACTGGTTTTACCTCCGCCACCGGAGACTATTCGTTATTGCCTGGGCGATAGCGGCGGTTCCGCTGGCATATCTGATTTTCTTTCGGGTGGAATCGTCGGTGCGAACCGACGACATCGTTCTATGTCTGATCGGCGTCGCCTATTTTCTCCTGATCCATGGCCGGATCGAGGGTCGAGTGCGGGGCCGGATCGAAGGCCCCTCCTCTCCAAGCGGCGGCGCGCGCCTGTTCCCCCATTGGCTGCCCAAAGAAATGGCCGTTGGCTTTCTGTTTGCCACAGCGACTGCCGTGCCCGCGTGGGCGCGATTGAATGCTGCTGTTTCGCCCGTGTCAAGCCCCGTCCTTCTGGCCGTTGCCGTCCTCACCTTCGGCGCGGTCTGCTGGCTGAATTGCGTGGCCATTCAGACCTGGGAAGATGCGGAAGCCGCACAGGAAATCGTCCACACCATCCTGTCCGGAAATCCGTATCCGGACATCACCGACCCGCCGCGCGGCTTAACGGAATTCCTGGGCGCACATCTCACAGCTTTCGCCATCGCCGTCGGCACGGCAGCTCTGGTCCTGGCTGTTGCGACTGCGGGAAATCCCGTGTCGCTGCTGTTTACAACCGTGGTCCTCAGCGCCGCCCTGTTTCTCGGCCTGATTCATTGCAGCTCCCGCTTCAGCGCGCTCTCGCTTCGCATTGCAGCGGATGCAGCGCTGCTGACTCCGCTGCTGTTTTTGTTTCGGCTGCGATAAGAGCGACAGCAAACATCCTTTGTCATTCCGAGCGGACCCTGAGCGTAGTCGAGGGGAAATTGAGGAACCTGCGGTTTCTTACAATCATCCCGTGACACTCGCTTTCGGGGCGCCGGATGTAATTTAAAACAGATGCCCGCTGGAACCACCCCCACGCATCATCGAAACACGCCGGACTTCGACCCCATTGCGCGCCTCTACCGCTGGATGGAATATCTCACCTTCGGCCCGATGCTCGAACGCTGCCGGTTCCATTTCCTACCGCAGTGCGCAGGCGCGCGCCATGCGCTCGTGCTCGGCGATGGAGATGGCCGCTTTACCGCGCGACTTCTGGCTGCAAACCCGAAGGTCGAAATCGATGCTGTCGATTCCAGCGCAGCCATGCTTGCGGAACTGCAACGCCGCGCGCAGGCCCAATCGATCGGCAAGACACCACGCTTGCGAACGGCCCGCGCGGATCTTCGGGATTTCATCCCCATCCGCAGCGGCTACGATCTGGTGGTCTCGCATTTCTTCCTCGATTGCCTGACAGACGACGAAGTTGCCGCCCTGGTTGAGCGAATAATTCCGCATCTGGCATCCAACGCAACCTGGCTCATCTCCGAATTTGCGATTCCGAAAAAAGGCTGGCGACGCATCGGCGGGCGCCTTCTCGTCCGCTTTCTCTACTTCGCCTTCGAAAAGATGACGCGCTTGCATGTGCGGCAGATTCCCGATTATGCCCGCATTCTCACCGCGAGAGGTTTCCGCCGCCAGCAACAGTACCACTCGCTCGGAGGTCTGCTGGTTGCCGAAATCTGGTGTTGGAACAAACCGTGAGCCTCGATGGAGAACGCAGAAGCCCGTCATCTCGAGCGCAGCGAGGAATCCAGACAATGCCGGTTCAGAACTTGACCTCGCTTATTGGTTGAGCCAAAGAACAACCCACACCAGCCTGGTTTATCCTTAGAATTCGGCATGAAGCCCGAGCCGAAGAGTTACATTCAACCCACAGGATGAAGCATGAATCTGTATTTATTGCGGCATGGAAGCGCGGGTCAACGCAAATCGAACCCGGTTGCGGATCACAAACGGCCGCTCGACAAGGAAGGAAAGCAGCAGTGCATTCTGCTCGGCAGCGTACTCAGTTCTCTGAAGCTGCAGTTCGATCACGTGCTTTCCAGCCCGCTGAAGCGCGCGCTGCAG
Organism: uncultured Acidobacteriota bacterium; assembly: GCA_963823295.1. Classification (GTDB taxonomy): domain Bacteria; phylum Acidobacteriota; class Terriglobia; order Terriglobales; family Acidobacteriaceae; genus JAKAAZ01. Next base: position 17,651 of record CAWGLF010000008.1, on the reverse strand, counting down.
ACCGCTGCGCTGGTGGGAACGGAAACCGGATTTGAAAAGAAGATTCAGCTTTCGCAGGCGCTCGCTCCCACCGGTACGTGGAGCGATTTCCAACGCCTGCTGGAGGAGCTTGCCAGATCGGAAGATGTTCTGCTGGTCGGCCACCGGCCCAACTTGCCGGAGTTTTTAAATCGCCTGCTCTATCCGGAGGATGCGAATTCGGTTCTGCGCCTGCGCAAGGGCGCGATTGCCGCCGTCAATCTCGAACGCGGGTCAGCCAAGCTGCTATGGCTGCTCGATCCACGAGTGGTGCGGGCAGTTCAGTCCAGTTCCACGAAAAGATCCCGCGCAAAAACCTCGCGGAAATAACTGGCTTCCTTCCGCAAGGACCATAGCTCGAGATCCGCCCGCCGCCGCCCCGGCATCAGTGCGATCGTCACTCGCTTCGGACTGACCCGAATGCTGAATTGCAATCGCGCGCTGGATTGATCCTGGTGCAGCGCCACCGCCAAGCCGCAGCAGTACCGCGGCACGTCGTATATCGACATGCTGCTCGATCGGTATCAGCCGAAGCACCCGGTCCGTGGACACCGGCCGCGACTTCCCGAGATAGCGCGCAATGGCGGAGATGATCAGCCGCTGCTCCGGCGTAAAGCCATACAGTTCGGAGTTGGCAATGATGTACTGCGTATGGCGATGGTGGCCCTGGTAGTTCATAAATTTGCCCACGGAGTGCATCATCGCCGCCGCCTCCAGCCACAACTTGTACTCCGGCGGCAGTTGATGAACGCTCTTCAGGCATTCGAAAAATTGGGTCGCATGTTCGACGACCGGCTGTTGTTTCTTCGGATCGACCCCATAGTGGCGGCACAACTCCAGCACGCTTGCCCAGCGCTCCTGCTCAAAGTGCTGGTGCGCCGAAGTGTGGGTGTCGCCTTCGGCCAGCATCAACGCCAGAATGCCATCGCGCAATCCCATCGGAGAATACCGGAAGCCCGCAAGATGGAATTTTTCGAGAATCGCCGCGTATACATGCGCGCCGGCGACGATGATCTCCGAGCGCTTCGGCCCGATCCCTGGAACGGCGTTCCGCTGCGCCAGCGACATGCGTTTTAATTTGTCCGCCAGCTTTGCAACAGCGGGCGTTGGGGTTTGTCCCCACGCTCGCACTCCGGTTTTCTTATCGTGATGCTGCGGCAAACCCTTTAATCCGGCCTTCGACCTTGCTTTGGATTTCGCTTTGGCGCTGGCCTGGGCCGCCAGCGCCAGCGCCGCCGCCGTTCCCGAGGTGGCAAATACCTGCCCCGCGCGCTCGCCGCCAAGCTGCTGTTCGGCCCGCCGCAGCTCGCGGCGAATCCAGTCCTGCATCCGCACCACTTCCTCCGGCCTGGCGGGATCGTGGCGCAGAAATTCGCGCGTCAGCCGCACTGCTCCCAGCGGCACGCTGACCATCTCCCGAATGGCGGAATGGTCCGAAAGCGTAATCTCGCAACTCCCGCCGCCGAGATCGATCAGCAGACAGCGTCCCCGCGCTGCCGGCTCATTCGACACCACGCCCAGGTGGATCAGGCGGCCTTCTTCAAGGCCAGAAATAATTTCCACCTTCCATCCCGTGGCGGACTGCACCATGGCCAGAAATGCGTGCTGGTTTCTGGCGTCGCGCAGCGCGCTGGTCGCCACCACGCGCAGCCGGTCGACCGCATGCGCCTGCACCGCGCGATAAAATCGCCGCAACACCCGAACGGTATTCGCCATCGACTCCGGAGACACAGCCCCGCTCTCGAAAACGCCTTCGCCCAGACGCGTGATCTCGCGATCTTCATGCAGTGTTTTCAGCCGGTGATTGCGCGCCGAGGCAATCTTCAGCCGGACGGAATTCGATCCGATATCGACTGCGGCGTAGGTCGTCGGTTCCTGAACGTGTACGGTAGCCACGACTCAAGAATTACACGAAGATCGCGCCAAAATGCGGGCGGAGCGGACTGCTATCCTAATTTTGTTTGCCGATCATTCAATGAAACCTGCCAGTCCCTTCGCCAGACCCGCCGCTGTTGTCTCCGGGAAGACCTCTGGACGCCCCTTGAACACTTTTCCTCTTTCCCGCCGCGCGGAATGGGTGCTGATCCTCACCGTGTTTATCGCGGTTTACTTCGCGGCGCTGTTCACGCCTTCTTTAATCGACGATGCCGACGCCACCCACGCGCAGGCGGCCCAGCACATGGCGCTCACCGGCCACTGGGTCACGTTGATGGTGAATGGCATTCGCTATCTCGAGAAGCCTCCGCTTCCCTACTGGCTGGCCGCGATCGATTACCGCATCTTCGGCTTCAATGCCTTCGCCACGCATCTGCCGGAAGCGCTGGCAGTGCTGGGATGTTCCATCCTGGGCCTGCTGTGGGGCAGGCGCGCTTACACGGAGCGCGCAGCCTTCTACGCGGCGCTGGCTTTTCTTACTTCGATCGGTACCTTTCTATTCACGCGCTGGTTTATTCCGGAAGCGATTCTGACCCTGCTGATCGCGCTGGCGCTTTATCTGTTCCTCACCGGGCTTGAAGACCACGCACCTGTGCGCATCTACGCCACTTATGCGTCTGCTGGCCCTGGCGCTCTTGACCAAGGGATTGATCGCGCCCGTTTTTTTTCTCGGCGGTGTAATTCCCTATCTGCTGATTACCGGGCAATGGCGGCGCTGGCGCGACTTTCATCTGCCCACCGGCATTCTGCTTTTCCTGGCCATCGGCGCGCCCTGGCACATCCTTGCCGGACTCCATAATCCCGATCAGGGCCATCCTGTCGGCAACATCCCTTCCCCGGGAAATGTCCACGGATTTTTTTATTTCTACTTCATCAACGAACACGTCCTGCGCTTCCTCGGCAAGCGCTACCCGCACGACTACAACAAGCTGCCGGGTTATCTGTTCTGGAGCCTGCATCTGGCTTGGCTGTTTCCATGGAGCATCTACTGGCCCGCGACTCTCTATGCTGGCTGGCGTAAACGCCGCACCGCCGGTGAGCCATCCGCCTGGTCGCGTCGCCGGCATCTCAACTTCTCGCAAAGATCCACGCTGCTGCTGGCGCTGTATGCGGCCTTTATTCTGCTGTTCTTTTCGCTCTCCACAAACCAGGAATATTACACGTATCCGGCGTACCTGCCGCTGCTGCTGCTGACCGCCATGGCGCTGGCGAAACTTGAAACCGACGTCGCCACGGAACCCGCGAATCAACGAAGAATTGACATGCGCTGGTTGGAGGGCGCTCATGCCATCTTCGCCCTGGTCGGCCTCGCCGCGGCGGCTCTGCTGGCGTATGGCCTGTGGTCGTCGCGGCATCTGCCCTTTGAACCGGATATCGGCGCGCTGCTGGCTCGTCGCGATGTCGGCGGCTACTCGCTTTCAATGTCCCACTTTTTCGATCTCACCGGGCCATCCTTCGCCGCGCTGCGCCTGCCCGCGATTCTCGCCGCCGCGACATTTTTGATCGGGCCCAGTCTGGCCTGGTGGATGCGTATGCGCAAACAGCACCTGCGCGCTACGTTCACGACGGCCATGACAGCCGCCATGTTTCTGGTCGCCGCGCATATTGCCTTTGTCCGCTTCCAGCCGATGATGTCTTCTCGCGCCATGGCCGACACTCTTAACCGCATCGCCGCGCCGAGCGACGTGCTGATGCTCTATGGCGACCAGTCCTACGGCTCGTCGATTCTCTTCTACACCCAGCGCCGCGCCTATCTTGTCAACGGCCGCAGCAGCTCCATGCTGTGGGGCTCGGACTATCCCGACGCGCCGCACATTTTCCTCAACGACGCGCAGCTTCTCGCGATGTGGGGTCACGGCCCGCGCCATTTCCTGTTCGTTCCCCCGCAATATCGCGCTCACGTTGCAAGTCTGCTGGGTAAGCGCGGCTATCTGGTGCAGGAGGTCTCCGATAAAGAGCTGCTGACAGATCGGCCTCTCTCACCCGGCGCGTGATTTTTTTCGAATGTGTCATCCCGACCGAAGCGCAGCGAAGTGGAGGGACCTGCGGGTATATACCAGGCCGGAGGCCGGCTCACTCCAGCCTCTTTCGCGTAAATGGGGTCGCGGGCGAGCCGGATGCCGCAGAACTTCCCTCGGCCTGCCGAAGCGATCTCGCTTCTGAGACCTGTGGTCTTCTCGCGGCGCTGCTACACCCCGGGCCTACAATAATGGATGAGTAAGTGATGACCAGCCCCACGCTCATCCCGCAAGCGCCGGCGAAAATCCGACCCATTTCTCCCGCCCTCCGCCGCTACGCCTGGTTCGTCCTCGCCTACAACGTACTGGTCGTTTTGTGGGGAACATTCGTCCGCGCCACCGGCTCCGGCGGCGGTTGCGGCGATCACTGGCCGCTGTGCAATGGGGTCGTGCTTCCGCAGTTGGCCCGCTTTCATACCGTCGTCGAATTCACCCACCGCATGATGAGCGGCGCATCACTCGCGCTGATTGCAATCCTGCTGGTCTGGACGTGGCGCTCCACCCGGCGCGGCCAACTGGCGCGCTGGGCCAGCGGCGCCGCCATGGTGCTGGTGCTGAATGAAGCTTTGCTGGGCGCGCTATTGGTGCTGCTGCAACTCGTCGGGCACAATGCATCCGCCGGGCGTGCCGTGTATCTCTGCTTCCACTTCGCCAACACCCTGCTGCTGCTTGCCGCGCTTGCGCTCGCCGCGGAGTTCCTCTCCCGCCCGCTCGACCGCGCCACAACAGCGCTCCGCCATGGCAGCCTGCTCTTCCCCACGCTGGGAATTATCGCCACGCTGATTGTCGGCGTCTCCGGCTCGCTGGCGGCGCTGGGAGATACACTCTTCCCGTCAACCTCTCTCGCGGGCGCTTTTCATCAGGACTTTTCCGCCACAGCTTCCATGCTGCTGCGTCTGCGCTGGATTCACCCCGTCAGCGCCTTCATCGCCGGAGCTTTCATCGCATGGCTGCTGGCGCAATCATTCCGGCGCACCGCACCCTCGCGGACACGCAATCTGGGCATCGCCGTGCTATGCACGCTGCTCGTGCAATATCTGCTCGGCATCTCGGATGTGCTCCTGCTCGCCCCAACCTGGCTCCAGGTGCTCCATCTGCTGGGGGCAGATATCTTCTGGATTTGCCTGGTCCTGCTGACCGCGAACTTCTGCCTCGTCCAGAAATGGCCGGATACGAAAGCAAACGTAGAGAACTCCTTGGAGCATGTTTCTTAAAGATCAAGACACCAGGATCCTGCATTTCGGTTTGAACTCAGAAGGATCTCGAGTTACATGACCATAATGGTCCAGCCGCTAGTTTGTCCAGCATCCGGACCAGCTAAGCTATAGCGGAGCCACCACCCCCACCAAACCGTAAATGGCCGACGCCAGCCCCAGGATCACGCTGACCACCATGAAAATCGGCAACTCGACCACGATGGAAATGGAAGCCAGGACGATCGCAATTTGCAAGCCGCCGCTCGCGGTCTCCAGCATGTTCTTGCGGTGTTCTTCGTGGTCGCGCAGATGCTCTTGCGCTCGCGCCCGCACCATCAGTTGCTGCATCCCATCGCCGCCTGGTTCAGAACTCATCCGCGCGGCATTGGCGCGCGCCTTCGCGATCCTTTCCTGCACCGCAGGAGTCGCAGCCCCCGGCAGGCTGGCCAGCAGGTCGGCCTCATTCGTCAGGATAGCGCGGCGAACGGACTTGGCCTGGTACTGCGCCCAGATATCGCTCGCCGTAATCTGACTCGACAGATAGTTCGCCTGCGCATCCTTCTCGCCGAACTCCGTAAGCGCCAGCACCGCCGCCATCACCGCGATGATGATCGCGGTTCGCCGGTTGTGACCTCCCGCTCCATGTCCTTCGATTGCATTCTCCAGCCTCTCGTGCGCCTGTTCGAACTCGTCGCTCATGATTGCCTTTCCCGTGCTTGCGGTTCAGCTTCATGTCAACGAATGCTGCAACCACGAGCATCCATACTATAAACGAGCCATAGAGATGGCGGCATAAAGAGGGAAAGCGCAACGCAGTGCACACCATCCCGTTCCCTTTAGTGTATTTTTGAAACGACGAAAAATTTCTGCCATGGAGCACCTTTTGAATCGTCCTGCCAGACTCACTTCTTCCCTGATCTGCGTTCTCGCTCTATTCAGCCTCGGCTCTTCCGCCCTCGCGCAGAACATCACCGAGAAATCGTATGCCTTCTCCCCACAGGCGAAAACCATCGTTGACCGGCTGGCCACGTTCGATAGCATCCCGGCAGATACATGGCAGTATCACCTTGGCGATCTGGCGCATGGCGAGCGGCCCGACCTCGATACCAACGGCTGGCAAACCATCCACCCGCCGTTCGTCGCGCCCCATGATGCCGTCTGGCTTCGCAGCTGGGTGGAGGTGCCGAAGACCGTGCACGGCTACGACCTGAGCGGCTCGCAAATCTGGTTTTCCATGAAAGCTAACGCCAATGGGCCTGTCCCCGTCATCCTGTACTACAACGGCAAACGCGTCGCCATGGGAGACGACCTCGAAAAGCAGTTGCTCTTCGACGATGCCAGGCCGGGAGAGAAGGTCCTGATCGCCGTCAAAATGCTGGCGACGCAGGATGACAAGCAAATTCAGAGCGCCAGCCTGCAGGTGGTCTTTGCCCCAAACCGTCCCAATCCAGAAGACCTGCGCGATGAGCTGATTTCCGCCGCCGACCTGCTGCCGTCGATTCCGCAGAGCGCCGCCACGCTTGCGTCGCAGGAACAGACGCTCGACTCCGCCGCAACGTCGGTGAACATGGCCGCGCTCGATCAAGGCAATCAGGCCGCCTTCGATGCTTCGCTCCAGCAGGCGCAATCGAAACTCGATCCTCTGCGGCCGCTGCTGCAGCAGTACAACATCCATATGGCCGGCAATGCCCACATCGACGCGGCCTGGCTTTGGCCATGGACGGAAACCGTCGATGTCGTGAAACGCACCTTTACGACCGCGCTTCAGTTGATGCAGGAATATCCCGGCTACACCTACTCGGCATCCGCCGCGCAGTATTACGAATGGATGCAGGACAAATATCCCGACATCTTTCAGCAGATTCAGCAGCGCGTCAAACAAGGCCGGTGGGAAATCGTCGGCGGCATGTGGATCGAGCCCGACCTGAACCTGCCGGATGGCGAATCGACGGTGCGGCAGATTCTGGTTGCCAAAAATTACTTTCAGAAGAACTTCGGCGTCGATGTACGGGTCGGCTGGAATCCCGACTCCTTCGGCTACAACTGGCAGCTGCCGCAGATCTACAAAAAATCCGGCATCGATTATTTTGTCACGCAGAAGATGGCATGGAACGAAACCAATCAACTGCCGCTAAAATTGTTCTGGTGGCAATCGCCGGATGGCAGCCGGGTGTTGACCTACTTCCCGCACGACTACGTAAATCAGATTGAGCCCGTGCGCATGGCCAGCGATCTGGCCACGGCCATCACGCTCAACCCCGGCCAGCACGCCATGATGCACCTCTACGGCATCGGCGATCACGGCGGCGGTCCAACGCGCGACATGCTCGACAGCGGTCTGCGCTGGATGGAACCGAACAAGGTCTTCCCTCACCTGGAGTTCGGCGTCTCGCAAACTTTCTTTGACAGTCAGGCGAAACTCGTCAACACCGCCGATGCTCCCGTGTGGAACTACGAAACGCTGGCCGCGCACAACACCGCGCTTCCGCCCGCGCCCGCCGGCAAAATCAGTCTTCCGGTATGGAATGATGAACTCTATCTCGAATTCCATCGCGGCATTTACACGACGCAGACGAAACAGAAGTGGAATCTCCGCCACGGCTCCGAATGGCTGCTGAACGCGGAGAAATACTCATCGCTCGCATGGCTTGGCGGCGGCAATTATCCCGATGCGAAACTGACGGCCGCGTGGAAGCTTCAACTGTTCAATGGCTTCCACGATCTTGCCGCAGGCTCCGGAATCGGCGTCATCTATAAGGACGCGCAAAAGCAGTTCAACGTCGTTCATTGGACCGCGAACGATGCCACCCGCAACGCCCTTGCAGATATAGACAGCCACATCGATACCAGCGCCCACGCCGGCGTTCCCATCATCATCTGGAACTCCATGAGCTGGAACCGCACCGACATCGTCGAAGCCAATGTGCAGATGCCGCAGGCCGAGCCGAACGGAATTTCCGTGCTCGATGGCGAAGGCAGACCGGTCGCGATGCAGGTACTGTCGAGCAATGCCGCCACCCACAGCTATCGCCTGTTGCTGCAGCCGAAGAATGTTCCCTCGATCGGCTACACCGTGCTGCATGTCATTCCCGGCTCGCGAAAAATCATCAGCGATCTGCAAACGAATGGCGCCACCATGGAAAACTCCCTGCTGCGCGTCGTCATCGACCCGAAAAATGGCTGCATCACCAGCCTCTACGACAAGCAATCGCATTTTGAAAGTATCGCTTCAGGACAATGCGGTAACTTATTGCAGGCATTTGTCGATAAGCCGAAAGACTACGATGCATGGAATATCGATGCGGATTTTGTGAAGCACAAAACCGACCTGACCATGGCCGACAGTGTGCGGCTTATCGAGCAGGGGCCGGTCCGTAGTGTCGTTCGCATCACTCGCCACTGGGACAAATCGACCTTCGTGCAGGATGTTGTGCTTTACGCCGGCATGGACCGCGTCGATGTCATTAACGATGTGGACTGGCATGAAACTCACATCCTGCTGAAAGCCGCTTTCCCTCTCGCCGCCAGCGGCCCCAAAGCTACGTTCGAGATTCCCTACGGAACCATCGAGCGGCCCACCACGCGCAACAACTCCGTCGAAGATGCAAAGTTTGAAGTTCCGGCGCAGCGCTGGGCCGATCTGGGCGACGGTCAGCACGGCTTCAGCCTCATCAACGACTCGAAGTATGGCTACGATGTGATCGGCAACGTGCTGCGCCTCTCGCTGCTGCGTTCGCCAGTGTGGCCCGATCCAAATGCCGACCGCGGCCATCAGCATTTCCGCTACTCGCTCTATCCTCACGCCGGCACATGGAGAGAGGCCAACACCGTGCGGCACGGCCTTGCATTCAATTACAAACTGAAGGCGGCGCAGGTCGATGCGCACACAGGCGAGCTGCCCGCGAGCCACTCCTTCGTGACTGTCAGGCCGGAAAACTTGATTTTGACCGCGATGAAGAAGAGTGAGGACGGGAACGCTCTGATCCTGCGATTCTATGAATCGGCGGGAAAGAAAACGAGCGCGGAAATCACGGTACCCGGCGGAGCATCCACCGCCACGGCGGCGAACCTGATGGAACACACAGATGGAGCGCCGCTCGCCGTTTCCGGAAGCCGCATCACAATTCCGGTCAGACCGTATTCCATCAACACCGTGCGCGTCGACTATGAAAATCGCGGCGCAAGTTTCTGGCAAGCGCAGAGATAGAACTCAGATAAATGGATATCATTCTGAATCGGCCGATAGAAAATTGCCAAATGAAAACACTTAAGCGATTTGGATATGTCGCGGTTCCGCTTATCGGAGTGCTACTCGGTGCACTTGTGATCGTTACATACGCTGGAGTTGGAAACATACAGGAAGGAAGGGTATCTGCATGATATCCGCGATCTATGCCGCATCGAAATCTCCTGCCCCATCCGAAGCGCGGCTTCGATAAATCTCTGCCTGAATCCCTGTGGCTTGCCGATACCCCTCGCGAACCTTCCGCACAAACTCATCCGCATGTTCCGCGGCTACCAGATTGATCGTGCAGCCGCCGAAACCCGCTCCTGTAATCCGCGCGCCGTAACAGCCGGGCTGCTCTCCCGCCAGCGTTACCAGGGTGTCAGTCTCCGCGGAACTCGCCTCGTAGTTGTCGCGCATGCTGATGTGGGCTTCCAGCATCAACCGACCAAAGCTCGATAGATCGTGCCGGCGCAGTGCTTCCGCAGCCGCTAAAACGCGGCGGTTCTCCGTCACCACATGCAGACAGCGGCGAAAAATATTGTCCGGCATCTCGCCTTCGCCTCGCGCAACTGCTCTTCACTCACATCCCGCAGCGTGCGAAACTCCGGATGACGCTTCTGCAGAATCCGCAAACCTTGTTCAAATTCCGAACGCCGCTGGTTGTAAGCGCCGCCGTCGGAAAGCGAATGCTTCACCATCGAGTTACAGATCACCATCAACACCTCTTCCGGCAGCGGCAACAGTTCATCTTCGAGCGTGCGGCAGTCGAGCAAAAGCGCGTGGCCCTTCACTCCACAGCAGGAGGCATACGGATCCATAATCCCGCTCTGCGCGCCGATAAACTTGTTCTCCGCGAACTGACACATCTTGGCGATCTCCGGCTTCGGCATCGCGGTCTTCATCATCGCCAGCACGGCGATCGCAACCGCAACTTCGATCGATGCAGACGAGCTCAGCCCGGCGCCGATCGGCACGTCCCCGGAGATCGTCATATCAAATCCGCCAAAACGGATGCCGCGCCGCTGCAGGCTCCACAGCACGCTGACCGGATAATCGCTCCAGTGCTCGCGCGGTTTCGAAGGAAGCTGCTGCAGGTCGATGCTCACCTGCTCATCGAAATTTGCCGAATAAATGTTCGCTGTCGCATCTTCGCGCGCGCTCACATACAGAAATTGTCCGCAGATCGAGCGCCGCGGGCATGACGAAGCCTTCGCTTGTGTCCGTATGCTCGCCGATCAGATTCACGCGCCCCGGCGCCTGAAAAGCTGCGCCTCTAGCGTGAAAACGTGCTTCATGGATGTCTAAGGGAGTTGAAGAATCCGGCATACGAAGATACTATCGGCGCACATTGCTGCTGTCATCTGAACCAGGCGGATTCATAATCAGCGTAATCGAACGCACCGGAGTCATTCTGAACGAAGCTATGAGGGCGATCACCCTCTGGATTCTTCGCTGCACTCAGAATGACGAGCTGTTTTTGGGACCACAGTACCCTGAATCCGCCATAAACCGCAGTTCACCCGAACCGCCCGGTGATGTAATCCTGCGTCTGCCGCTTCTCCGGATTTTGAAAAATCTGCTTGGCGCGATTCAACTCGATCAGCTCACCATTAAGGAAAAATCCAACATAATCGGCGACCCGCGCCGCCTGCAGCATGTTGTGCGTCACCATCACAATGGTGCAGGAATTCTTCAGATCAAACAGAAGATCCTCAATCTTTGCCGTCGAGATAGGATCGAGCGCCGAGCAGGGCTCATCCAGCAGCAGCACTTCGGGATCGACCGCCAGCGCGCGCGCAATGCAAAGACGCTGCTGCTGCCCGCCGGAAATTCCATTTGCCGACTGATGCAGCTTGTCCTTCACTTCATCCCACAGGGCGGCCCGGCGCAGGCTGTGCTCGACCTTATCCGCGATCTGGCCGCGGCTCAGCCTGTGTTCCAGACGCAGACCGTAGGCCACATTGTCGAACACGGATTTGGGAAACGGCGTGGGCTTCTGAAACACCATACCCACCACCCGCCGCAGCGTGGTCGCCGGAATGCTGAACAGGTCCTGCTGTCCGAGCCGAATGCTGCCCTCGACACGCGTGCCCGGAATGGTTTCATTCATGCGATTGAAGGTTCGCAGAAGTGTCGTTTTTCCGCAGCCTGAAGGGCCGATGAACGCGGTCACGCGCCTGTTCGGAACGATCAGATTGATATCTTTGAGCGCCTGGTGATGACCGTAAAAGAAATTGAGATCGGCCACGGTAAACTGCGGCCACGGCAGCTGTTCGTTTTCTCGATTTTCAGCGCCGGGAAAGCGAACTTCGTGCGCTTTGGACAGCTGATTGATATCGAAAGGCTTCATCAGTGTTTTCATCGCTGGACCCGCCCCGCTATCCATGGGACAGCTTCTTTCCGCGGGCCAAAATCACGCGAGCCACAATGCTGACCACCAGCAACCCTGAGAGTAGCACGAAGCCCGCAGCCCACGCCTGCTGGTGCCACTGGTCATAAGGTGAAATCGCGTAGTTGTAAATCACGACCGGCAGCGACGCCGTAGGCTGCAGCCACCCCGGGCTGTTGAACTGGTTGCCGAACGCGGTGAACAGCAACGGCGCGGTTTCCCCCGCGACGCGGGCAACATCCAGCATTACCCCTGTAATGATGCCGTAAATAGCCGCCGGGATAACAATTGTCACGATTGTTTCGGATTTGCTGGCGCCCAGTGCAAGCCCGCCTTCCCGCAGGCTGCGCGGCACCGCGCGCAGAAAATCCTCTGTGCTGCGCAAGGCAATGGGAATCATCATGATGCCGAGCGCGATACCTCCGGCCAACGTGGAAAAATGGTGCATCGGCAGAACCACCAGGGTATAGACAAAGATCCCCATCACCACCGAAGGAACGCCGTTCAGCAGATCGGTCGTGTAGCGGACCGCAAAGCCCGACCAGCCCCCGGCAAATTCAGATAAATAAATTCCCCCGATCAGCCCGATCGGTACACCGATAGCGCTGGCCAGCACCAGCAGTTTGATTGTGCCGAGAATTGCATTCACCACGCCGCCGCCGGATTGGCCAACCGGCGCAGGCAGCTTGGTAAAGAAGTTCCAGTTCAGCGCGTGGGCGCCATTCCACAACAGATAGATGAGAATCGTGAACAGGACCCCAATCGCCAGCAGCGTGCAAAACCCGGTCAACGTCAGCATCACGACGTTAATAATCTTGCGGAAGATGGGAGGGTAGGAAGCACCCTTGGATACATCGGAAAGAGGCCGTGGAGGATAGGAATAGCTCATGCGGTCGCCTCATGCGCCTTCATCGTCAGCATTAAAAGCCGTGCCAGTGCGTTGATGATCATCGTCACCGCGAACAGCACCAGGCCCAGCTCGATCAGCGCGTGCAGATAGAGATCGCCCGTGGCTTCGGTAAATTCGTTCGCGATCACCGCCGCAATCGTATAGCCCGGCGCCATCAATGAAGTGGAAATCTGCGGCACATTGCCGATCACCATCGTCACCGCCATGGTCTCGCCCAGAGCGCGCGCCAGCGCCAGAAAAATCGATCCCATGATCCCCTGCCGCGCATAAGGCACCACCGCACGCCAGGTCACTTCCCATTTCGTCGCCCCCAGCGCCATCATCGCCTCGCGCTGCGAAACCGGGACTGCGATCAACACTTCGCGCGAAATGGAGACGATAAACGGCACCACCATAATCGCGAGCACGACAGAGGCGGAAAAATAGCTGACGCCATAAAACGTTCCCTGGAAAATCGGCAGCCAGCCAAACGCTTTTTGAAAGTACGGCATGGCCGTGGTCAATACCGGGATCAGCAGAAAAATTCCGACCAGGCCATAGACGACGCTGGGAACTGCGGCCAGCAGTTCAATCAGAAACGTGAGCCCATTCGAAAGTTTCCGCGGCGCCAGCTCCGCCAGAAATATCGCCGAGCCCAGCCCGACCGGTATCGCGATGACGAGCGCCAGCGCCGAGGTCACAACGGTTCCATAGACAAAAGGCCATGCGCCAAACTGACCATTCACCGGGTCCCACGTGCTGGTGAAAAGAAAGTGCCACCCAAACGCATGCCGCGCCAGCCGCGAGTAGACCCAGAGATGCTGCACCAGCAGAACGGTAATAACAATGATGGACCAGCCGCCGGCCAGGGTAATGAGATGGGCGATCTCATCTCCCTTGCGCAGACGCTCCAGCAATGTTTGTTTCCTATCCAGACCCCGGGATGGAATCGGCAGATCTGGAGTTGCAAACGCGGCGTTGCTCATCGGCTGCTCCTGCAAGTGGTTCGTTCGCTAATACTGCAGCTTCTTCATCTGCAGCAGTTCCTTCTGCATCACGACCCCGGGCAACGGAGCATACGCCAGCGGAGTCGTGTACTTCTGGCCATCCGTCAAACTCCAGCGCAGAAACGCCTTGAGCGCGGCGGCCTTGGTTTTGTCGCTCATCTTTTCTGGAATCAGCAGCCATGTGTAGGTGGAAATCGGGTACGCCTGCGCTCCCGGAGCATTGGTGATCGAGACGCGAAAATCCGCGGGCATTGTTTTGATAGCGTCCGCAGCGGCAGCGGTCACAGTATTCAGGCTCGCCTTGACGAAATTGCCCGAACTGTTCTTCACGTCTCCGTAAAGGATGTGGTTCTGGATGGAATAAATCAGCTCAATGTAGCCGATCGAGTTCGGAAGCCGCCGAATCAAGCCGCTGACGCCCTCGTTGCCTTTTCCTCCCAGCCCAACCGGCCACTTCACTGAGGTTCCCACGCCCACTTTGCTCTTCCACTCCGGGCTCACCTTCGACAGATAATCCACCCAGCAATACGTCGTACCCGAGCCGTCGGAACGATGGACAACAATGATGCCCGCATTCGGCAGCTTCACTCCCGGGTTCGCCTTCTGAATCTCCGGATCGTTCCATTTCGTAATGTGCCCGAGATAAATACCAGCCAGCGCAGCCGGCGTAAATTTCAACTGCGCGTTCACGCCCGGAATATTGTAGGAGGGCACATCCGCGCCCAGCGCCGTCGGAAAATGCAGAACCGCCGTCCCGCGCCTCTGCTGCGCCTCGGCCAGTTCCTGATTGGTCATCGGGCCGTCGGTCGCGCCAAAGTCCACCGTTCCCGCAATCAACTGGCGAATGCCGCCGCCCGAGCCGATCGACTGATAATTCACCTCCACGTTGCGATGGAGTTTGTTGTATTGGCTGGCCCAGGTGGAATACAGCGGATACGCAAATGTCGATCCCGCTCCGGTAAGCGAAATCGTCTGCCCGAAGGCGGTCGCGCTCGCCATCAGCGCCAGCACCAGAAGTCGTCGAACCATAGTGAAATCCTCTCCCGCACCCTTTCTACGACATCAAGGTGAAAAGAAGATGAATATACCGAAATCTGTCATCCCGACCGGAATCCGCCCCGGCGCAGCGAAGCGGAGGGACCTGCGGTTTCCCCTCGCCGTAATCCGAAGTAACCTCGTTTTTTTGCCTCCATGTGGAAAAGCGATACACTGCGAGCCATGCCGACAAAAACCGCCGTCGCCCCCCTTTCCCTCAGCGAACTTTCCGCGAATGTTGTGCAATCGGAGATTCGCGCCATGTCCGTCGAATCCGACCGCATCCGCGGCATCAACCTGGCCCAGGGAGTATGCGACACAGAGGTCCCCGCGCCCGTCGCCGAAGCTGCCATCGCCGCCATTCGTAACGGTCAGAACATCTACACGCGTGCCGAGGGTATCGCCGAGCTGCGCACCGCAATCGCGCGGAAGTTCGCCGACTACAATCACATCGAATGCGATCCTGCCTCGGGTGTTCTGGTAACGAGCGGCGCCACCGGAGCTTACTACGCCGCCTGCATGGCGCTGTTCAATCCTGGTGACGAGGTCCTGCTCTTCGAACCGTTCTATGGCTATCACTGGAATACGCTTCAATCGTTACGGGCGATTCCCGTTCCGGTATCGCTCGACGCGCCCCGGTGGGAACTCGATTTTGACCGGCTGCGAAATTCCATCACCCCAAAGACGCGCGGCATCGTCATCAACACCCCCTGCAATCCCTCCGGAAAAGTCTTTACGCGCAAGGAACTGGAAGGCATCGCCGCGCTGGCCGAGCAGCACGATCTCTTCGTCATCACCGATGAGATATACGAATATTTCCTCTGCGGAGATGCCGAACATGTCAGCTTCGCTTCTCTCCCGAATATGGCGGAGCGCACCATCACCATCTCCGGATTTTCAAAAACCTTCAGCGTCACCGGCTGGCGGCTCGGCTATCTTGCCGCCGACCCAAAGTGGACTCCATCGATCAGCTATTTTCACGACATGGTCTACGTGTGCGCGCCCGCGCCTTTTCAGTACGGAGCGGCCGCCGGGCTGGAGCAACTGCACGATGATTTCTATCGCGAATTGGCCCGGGATTATGAGCAGAAACGCGATCAGCTTGTGGATGCGCTGACCGCAGCCGGACTGACCCCTTCGATTCCCGACGGCGCCTACTACATCCTCGCCGACGCTTCCCGCCTGCCCGGCCAAACCGCACGGGAAAAAGCACGCAATCTGCTTGCCCGCTGTGGCGTCGCCGCCGTAGCCGGGACGGCTTTTTTCACCGGGGGCCGCGGCGAAGATCTGCTGCGCTTCTGTTACGCGAAAAGGTCTGAACCACTGGCCGAAGCCTGCGAACGGCTGCGAAACCTGAGCTGGTAGTCCGGCCCGGAACAACGAAGCCGCAAACTGGCTGCATGGCATCACGCCATTCAGCGCGCCCGCGGCTGACGAAGAAAAAACACAGTCATTCAGATCGAACAACGATGGTCGCCTTTGTTTAATCGTCAATCGTGCGATCCAGGAAGACTCAATAGAGTACTTGTGCAGGTCACCGGTTCGGCGCTTCCACCAAAAACACCGCTGTCTTGGCCCGAGCTGAACGATCCTGTTGTTCCCGAGCGGGACAACGTAATGTAATCCGAGCGGAGCGCGTCCGACCCGAAAAACGAGGGATCGGAGTTGATGACGCTGACGGTCAGCACTTTCCCGCTGCTCGAAAGGCAACCGGTCCCGGTCGATGTTGCTATGACAGTGGAAGCGGTTTTCGTGAAGCCCGACCACGGTGTGCAGTTGCCCCTCGCCGGCACAGCAAAGCCTAATCCGACGAACGTTGTGCCGCCATGGCCGAAGCCGCCGCTCACTGCGATGCAGTAGTGGGCCTCTGCGGCAAAGCTGTAGACGGGAAGCAGCAGCAGCAGAAACAGATGGAATGTCTTGAAGCGAGTCATAGGTAGGTCCCTTCTTCGTTCGGGTTGTGACCACGTGGGATTCTAGAGAAGAAACTGAAACAAGCTCGACGCCTAGTTCCTTCTCGCCCGGGTTGGTTAGGGGATACCGCCCGTCTATCAATAGTGCAAAAATGCGAGGTGGCGTTGCGGAAGTTTAGCGATTTTCGGGCTGGCGAACGACAAACATGGCCTGTGGTGGGCGAGAAAACGGCCCCAGACAATTGCCATCCCGAGCTACATCGAGGGACCTGCGTTTTTCCTTCGTGACACCAACGCTGCTTTGCTCTAGACTCTTTCCCCTGAGGAGATTCAATGTCGATCCAATCCGTATTCCTGGAACGCGCGTATCTCGCCGCGCAAGCCGCCCATCATATCTTCCCGCAGTATGCAGCCTGCGAGGCGGCGCTCGAGTCGGGCTGGGGCTGCTCGCAATTGGCAGTCCAGGCCAACAACCTGTTCGGACAAAAGCAGAGCCATCCCCCACTCCCCGGAACCGAAACGATCACCATGCCGACGCGGGAATACCTCCATGGCAACTGGATGACCGTGCCCGCAAACTGGACGAAATTTCCCGGATGGGCCGATTGTTTTGCCGCCCGCATGGCACTGCTGCAGCGGCTCAGCCAGGCCTTTCCGCACTACTTGGCGGCCATCGAAGCCGCCGATGGCGAGCGATATGTCACCGCTGTATCGCAAAGCTGGTCAACCGATCCGGGGCGAGCCGGAAAAGTGCTGGCCATCTACGACGCACACGCTGACGCTCTTCAGCAGACGCAAGCAGTGGTATAGAAATGCTCCGGCTCTGCTGACATACTGAACGGACAACAGCAATGTCATCCTGAACGGAACGAAGTGGAGTAAGGATCTCTGTATTTCCGTTCTTCCGTTGTTTTTGCCTTTCGGTGGAAGAGCCGGGCTTTAGCCCGGCGTCCAGGCTGCAGACAAAAGGGCCTTTAGGCCCGGGTACTTTAAATTGGCTGATGCTGAATATGCCGCGAATCT
>CAWGLF010000007.1:0-232905 GCA_963823295.1 uncultured Acidobacteriota bacterium | reverse complement strand
GCGCTCTACCACTGAGCTACCTGGCCGTGGAGATTTTCCTGGGAGGGGAACTCTGCGCACGAATGGAAGAATTTCTGAGCGGTTGCTTCATCGTGAGTATATCAATCCATCATCCCAGTGCCAACATACGCGGCTGCTGCGCGACGTCGGAACGAATGGCGTTCATGGCATAGATGCCCTACTTGAGTGAGCATTCGCCGAAGGCATAGTCTGAAGTTCGAGGAGAAAATCCATGAGCGATACCGCACAGACGAGTAAAAAAATCGAAAAAACAGATGCCGAGTGGCGCGAACAATTGACGCCGGAGCAGTACCACGTCACCCGGGAGAAGGGAACCGAGCCGGCATTCTCCGGCGCGCTGTACAGGAACCATGCCGACGGAATCTATCGCTGTGTTGCCTGCGATGCGGAGTTGTTTCGCTCCGACACCAAGTTTGAGTCGGGATCGGGCTGGCCGAGCTTCTGGCTGCCGGTCACGCCGGACGCTGTCGAAACCCACGAAGATACCAGCCATGGAATGCGCCGAGTCGAAGCGACGTGCGCACGCTGTGGCGCTCATCTCGGGCATATTTTCCCGGACGGGCCGGAGCCGACCGGTCTGCGCTACTGCATCAATTCAGCATCGCTGAAGTTTGAGAAGCAGTAAGCCGGGCCGATCCTGCAAAAGAAAACCCGCGTCTCAAATCGAGACATGGGCCTCCAAGTCATTGTTGCGGAGATTGCTGCATTCCCGGCGGCATGGGAATGGCGATATCGAGCGTCTGCACCGGGCCGAGAGTCGAAAGCGGAGTGCCGAATTGCGCCGCGTTCCCTACCACCAAAGTTGCGAGCTTCGAAGGGTGGACGTATTGATTGGCCACGCGCGATACGTCCGCGGCGGTGACCTTCTCAATCCCGGCCCGGTATTTTTCGATATAGTCCGCCGGATATCCGAAAAAAGCGAGCGTCGCCTGCTGGCGCAGAATTTTCTCCGGCGAGTCGAAATGGAAGACCCAGGAATTCAGCAGCTGATCCTTCGCATTCTTGCAGTTCTATCGCGCGTCGGCGGATCTGTTTTTAAATCGCGAATCTGCGCCATCATCGCATTCGTCGCCGCAACGGTGCTGTCGCTCTTCGTTCCCGCGGCGACGAAAAACATTCCGGGATGGTCGTAGTCCGCGCCATAGACGCCGAACACGGAGTACGCCAGCCCCAGTCGCGTGCGCACGTCCTGAAAGAGTCGCGAGCCGAAGCCGCCGCTGAAGACGGTGTTCATCACGCTGAGCGCGTAGTAGTCGGGGTTATTTTTCTCCGTGCCCATGCCGACGATCCAGACATTGCTCTGATTCACATCGCTTTTCTGCGCCAGGTACACGCCCGGCGTAGGGCCGGGAAACGTCAACTGGCGTCGGAACGAACTTGGGGCCGCGTGGCAGATCATTGAATGCGGCGCGCAGTTTGGCTTCCATCTCCGCCGTGTTGAAGTCGCCGCTGACGCCGATGATGATGTTGTTGGGCGTGACGGTGCGGGCGTGCCACGCGGTCAAGTCGTCAAGCGTGACCGCCTGCACGGTAGCGAACTCCGGCACGCGGGCATAGGGACTGTTTTTTCCATATGCGAGAATCTGCGCCTCGCGCATGGCGATCTGGTTGGGGTCGTCGTTGCGGCGAATGATTCCGGTGGCTTCCTGCTGTTTGGCCAGCATCAGTTTGTCGGCGCGAAATTGCGGATGCAGCAGCAGATCCGTCGCCATGCCGAAGACCTGATCGAAGTCCTGTTTGAAGCTGGTCCAGGTGAGGGTTGTGGATTCGGCATCGCCATCGGTCTCGATCTTGGCGGCCTTGGCTTCGAGAACATCATCCATTTGGTCGCCGCTCATCTTGGCCGTGCCGCTGGTACGCCAGGCCTGGCTGTAGAGATCGACCAGCCCGGTTTTCGCCGCCGGTTCATCGCGCGAGCCGCCCCGGATAATGACGAAGCCGTTGATGAATGGCAGCTCATGATCTTCCTGCAGGAAAATCGTCATGCCGTTCTGCAGCGTAATTTTTGTGGGCTGTTGCGGATGAAATGCGGGAAGCGGAGGAATGGGGACTTTCTTCCACGAGGTCCACGGTGCGGACGAGCTGGGACTAGAGGAGGCTCGCGGCGGTTTGCGCGGAGACCACGTTAACGGCGGATAGACTTGCGAGAGCGGCAATAGCAAGGAAGCGGCGCATTAGTGGGCTCCCGGATGAGCAGATTTTGGTGAAGGCTGGGCGGGAGCGGCAGGCTTCGGCTTTACGGCGGCTTCGAAGGCGTGAATTCGATCATCGCATACGTGCGGTTTTTCGCCGTGAACACCTCGTTTGCCACGCGGCGAATATCGGCCTTGCTGACCGCGTCGATTTTATTCAGCTGCTGAAACAGCATCCGCCAGTCTCCATAACGCAATTGGTAGGTCCCCAGCTCTTCGGCCAATCCATGGTTGTTATCCAGGCTGCGCAAGATCTGGGCGCGGGCGCGCGTTTTAAACATGGCCAGCTCGGCATCGCTCACGTCCTGGGTTTTCAACTTATCGATCTCCGCGTGGATCGCAGCTCGCATCTGCTCCGGCGTGTGGCCGGGAGTGGGCACGGCATAGAAGGCGAACAGGTTCGGATATCGGTCACCGGGAAATCCGCTGAATCCCGCGGCTTCAGCGGCGATTTTCTGGTCGCGCACCAGGCTGCGGTAAAGAATCGATGTGCGGCCGTTCGACATCATGTCGGTGATGGCGTCATACACCGCGTCATCTTTGTCCAGGTAGTCGGGGCGATGGTAGCCCTCGATGTAAAAGGGCTGTGTGGGTTCTTCCAGGGTGACGCCCTTCTCGGCTTCCTGCGGCGGCTCGATCGTGGCAAGCGGCATCGGTTTCGGGCCGGCCGGGATACTGCCGAAATATTTTTCCAGCATCGGCAGGGCACGCGTGGCGGTCACGTCACCCACCACCGTCACCACGATGTTTGCCGGCACATAATACTGTTTGTGAAATGCATTGGCCTCCGTCGCCGAAAGCTGGCTGACGTCGGACATCCATCCCACCCCAGGATTCTTGTACGGGTGGGCCACGTACGCGCTGGCCAGAAATTGCTCCACCATGTAGCCGATGGGATTGGAGTCGATGCGCATCCGCCGCTCTTCCATCACGACGCTGCGCTCCTTATAAAATTCGCGCGGTACCGGATTGGCGATGCGGTCGCTTTCCATGTAGGCCCAGAGCTGGAGCCGGTTGGCCGGCATGCTCCAGAAATATTCCGTGTCATCCATCGAAGTTTGCGCATTCACTCCAACAGCGCCATTCAATTCCGCAATCTGGGTGAACTGATTGGGAACCACATACTTTTCGGCGGCGGCGGTGGCCGCATCGAATTGCGCCTTCAGTTGTTTCAATGTGGCCGGATCGCGACCCACACGCTTGCGATATTCGGCATCATAGGCGGCATACGTCTGTTCGACTTTCGCCAGCGCGACTTTTTCAGCCGGGTAGTCGGTCGTGCCGATGTCGTGCGTTCCTTTGAAGGCAAGATGCTCGAACATGTGCGCGAGACCGGTTTCGCCTTTGGGGTCCTGCACGCTGCCTGCATTCACAATGGTGAAGAAACTGAAGACAGGCGCTTCTGGCCGGTCGCAAACAATCAACGTCAAGCCGTTCGGCAGCTTCTTCACAGTGACGTGTTGGGCGAAATTCTTCTCGATTGTCGAGAAGTCCTGTGCGTTGGCCTGTGGAATACAGAAAACCACAAGAATTGCCGCTGCCAATACAAAGCGCGCCATTCGACGTTTCATCGTGCCACTGTCCTCCATTGCCACTCTGTTATCTCAGTGTCGCATTCGACTGCGCTCTCGCGCAGCATTGCTGGGAATCAGGTATGCCGATTCGCTTCGGTCTCCATCAATGCTCTTATAAGCTCCGGCGCTGCATGGAAGTTTGTAGCCTGCAGAGCGTTCAAGGCTTCTGACAAGCTCAACAAATCGCGGCGAGCCGCTTTCGCGAGAACCCCAAGAGTTCCAATGACGGGAAGCTTGCGACGCGCGGCTTCTCGCCTGCCATCGAGGTCATCGATTATCAGGCGATCGGCCTTGACGGATTGTGCGAGGAGAATCGCTTCCTGTTCCCCGCGATCGAGACGGTCGAGCGATAGGTGGGACTGGAGGGCGACATCGCGGATTTGCAGCCAGGCCGGTTTCTCCAAGAGCCACGCCCGAACCATGGCCGGGGCATCGCTATCTTGAAGTTCCTCAAGAACTGTTTGTGGAATCAAAACATCGCCGTACATTTGCGGCAGGATTTTGACATGCCCCAGGAGCACCAGATAATTGATGGGCGACGTGTCCGCCACGACGATCATGCAGAAGTCTATGCTCCCGGCGCTTCTTCAAATTGCTTCAGCGATTCAAGATCGCGATCCAGTTCTTCCTGCGAATAATTCAGGTACACATTGTGGGCCTTCAGAAAAGCATGTACCTGCATACGGGTTCTGAATCCGAGCAGACGCCGTATCTGCGATTCGGACAGGTGTCGGCTCCGGTATCCCTCCAGCGCAAGCGCTTCAATGGCTGCCCGTGGAAGGTCGGGCTGTTCGATCTGGATGATCCGTGCGACATCATCCGGGATTTCCAGCTGCACGTCCATAGGAGACACCTGTTTTATTATGCTTCACTCCGAACGTCGGAGCAATAAAAACGGTATACAGATCCCTTCACCCGGTCCGCAGCGGCGAACGCGTGTCGAGATGACAATCGTATCGAGTTCGCTGCTGCGCTATCAGCGGTGCATTCGAGCGGCTACAATCGAACGTTCTGCGGAAGCGTTCCTATGAACCTAGAAGCCATCCAATCCGCGCTGCGAGAAGCCCACCTTGATGGCTGGCTGTTCTACGATCATCATCATCGCGATCCGCTGGCCTATCGCATTCTGGGTCTCAGCGATTCGCTGCACATCACGCGGCGCTGGTTTTATCTGATCCCCGCCCACGGCGAGCCGAAGAAGCTGGTGCATCGCGTCGAGCAGGGCAGGCTCGATCCGCTGCCGGGAACGAAGGCCGTCTACTCGACATGGCAGGAGCTTGAACAGCAGCTGGTCGAGATGCTCCAGGGCACAACCCGGCTGGCCATGCAGTATTCGCCGCGCAACGCCATCATGTATGTGTCGCTGGTCGATGCCGGCACGATCGAAGTGCTGCGCGGGATGGGTAAGGAAATTGTCAGCTCCGCCGACCTGGTCAGCCATTTTGAAGCGGTGCTGAGTGAAGAGCAGATGGCCAGCCACTATGCGGCCCAGCGCGCGCTCGATCCAATTCTGGCGGAGGGCTTTCGCGAGATCGGCAGCCGCGTGCGCTCAAATGGCACGACGGAATTTGCCATGGTCCAGTGGCTGCAGGAGGCAATGCGCCGCGAAAATCTGGTGTGGGACAACGGGCCAAATGTTTCCGTCAATCGCAACAGCTCCGATTCCCATTACGAGCCCACGGCCGAGCACACTCAGCCGATCGCAGCCGGGGATTTTGTGCTGATCGATATCTGGGCGCGAAAGAACACGCCCGGCAGCGTTTTTTACGACATCACCTGGACCGGCGTCGTGGACCGGAGCCCGAGCGAGCGCGAGCGGCAGGTGTTCGAAGCCGTGGCAGCGGCGCGCGATGCGGCGATCCAGGCCATCGAGCGGGCCTTCGCTGCCAACCAGCCGATCGCCGGCTGGCAAGCCGATGACGCAGCCCGCAATATGATCCGTTCCGCCGGATTTGGCGACTATTTTACTCATCGCACGGGACACAATATTGCGACCGATATTCACGGCAACGGCGCGCATCTGGATAACTTTGAAACTCACGACGAGCGCCTGATTCTGCCGAATACATGCTTTTCCGTCGAGCCGGGAATTTATCTTCCGGAATTTGGCGTGCGCAGCGAAGTGGATATGATGACCCGCCCCGGAGAAGCTCGCGTCACCGGACGGGTGCAGCGCGAGCTGGTGCGGATTTAGATTTTCAGCGTTGTCATCCTGAGCGAAACCGGGGTCCCCAACGCGCACGGCTTTCGCGCGTTGGGGTGGGAAGCGAAGGACCTCTGTATTGCGGAAAGTTCAAACGTGGAGATTCTTCGCTTCGCTCAGAACGACGACCTCTCCGATGCGTGACGCAGACACCTGAACGCCCGCCAATGAACTGATATATTCGTTGCAGATGCCCACCACGAAAGCCAACGTGAAAGAAAGCACGGCGCGAGCCCAGACTGGTTCTCCGCGAGCCCAGGCCGGTACTCAGGGATTTGCTGCCGGCATCGTTTTGATCGCGGGATGGCTGGTGCCGGGATTGGGCCATTTGCTGCAGGGCCGCTGGATTCGGGCCGTTCTGCTGTTTGGCTCCATCGTTGCCATGTTTGTGCTCGGCCTGGCGATGCATGGGAAAATCTACGCCGCCAATACGGGAGACCCGCTGGACATGTTGGGATTCGTCGGCGATCTGGGCAACGGCGGACTGTTCTTTCTGTCATCCTTCGCCGGCTGGGGACAGAATATTGTGCAGGTGGTTGCGGCGGACTACGGAACGAAGTTTATCGTGGTCGCCGGCCTGCTGAATTTTATTTCCGCGGTGGACGCGCACAGCCTGAAGCTGGGGAGAAAGCGATAGATGTATACTCCCTCGCACTTCACGGCGGTTCTTTTGTTCGCGCTGTTTGCTTCGATCGTTTTCGGCATTACCCAGCGGTCGCAGACACGCGCCATGATCCGCTATGGCGTTTACTGCTTCTGCCTGTTTGTGGCGGGAACCATTGTCGCCAGCTGGTTGATGTGGCTGATTCATCATTAGCCGTTGCCTGTCCCACAGCTCTCTACTTCTTCTCCCATAGCATGGCGTCGAAACGGTGCTGCATCCGATACCCAAGCCGCTGATACAGGCTGACCGCCGCCGTATTCTGCTCGGTTACCGTCAGTGTGATGGCCGCGCAGCCGCGTGACTGCAGCGAGGCCGCGCAAAGCTCCAGCAGTTTCTTTCCCACTCCGCGATGCTGAAACTCCGGCATGACGCATAGCTGCGTCACATGACCGACGCTGGCGCTGACCCGCGAGCACAGCAGCAGCGCGTAGAGTTCCCGGCTGTCCGGCGGAGCCAGCACCCACGACGACGAATCTTCAAAAATTCCGCATCCGGGAAAACGCACGATGTTATGCAGAAACCGTTGCGCTCCACTGGCCGACAAATACTGATCGTTAATTTCACTGTCAATATGGCCGCCGTAGGACGTGGTGATTACGTGCGACGCCAGATCGAAATCCGACGCTATCCAGCGGCGATACCTGCCGCCGCCAATTCCCTCGATAACGTCCGGCGGAGAAGAGCGAATTGCCTGAGAAGGATTCGGCGCGGGCAAATCGCGAGTCATGAATAACCGGGGAAAAAGGCGGAAGCCCGCCTTCTCAAACGGCTCGCGGTGCTGTCCATGTGGATGCAGCAGCAACTGTGCTTCGATGCGGGTCAGGCCGGGCGTGTGCTGCAGGGTTTCCAGCAGGCGATCGATCAGCTGCGCCTCGACAGCGGCTGCTGCGGCCTCGTCTGTCTCCGCGCGCGAGGCGAACACGTCCCCGATGACAGCTTTATGGCCTTCATACACGCAGAATATGTAGCCGCACACCCGGCCCTGATCGAGGGCCACATAGCCGGTAAGCAGATGAGACTCGACATACTGCAGCACCAGGCTGGCCGAATTGCGATAATCCCAACGCAGCCACCGGCTCCACAGCGCGCTTTCCTCGTCCAGCAACGGCCGCAGATGCTGGGCGGAGAAGTGGCGTAGATCGAGAAATTCGAGTTGCAGGGCCGAGGTCATGATCGGGTATCGGCTCGCAGCAAGTCATGCGAGAGGTATTTTGGTGCCGCAGCTAAATCGGTTTTCCTATCACTACTGAACTGGCACGAAATCCTACGTGTATCCGTTCTCTAAGGAACGGATACGTAAGCCTCATCCCCATCGCCGTACACCTATAGGAAAACCGGTCTAAAAGCCGTATTGCGCGAGTGTACGGCATCATACCGCAAATCGAAAGACTACAAATTGAAAAAGAATTCGACCGGCTTGCAGGATTCCCGGAAAGCCATTCGTTACGGCTGGGAAGCTGCCATCCCTTGTGGCGGAGCGATCTGGGCGTTAACGCGGTAAACCATCAGATCCTGCGGCCGGTAAAGAAACAGCGGTTCGTACTGGCGGCCGGCGAGCAGCTTTTCCAGTTCGGCTTTCGACTGATCCTCCTGCGGCCCCGGAGGGTAATTCTGCGCCACCAGCAGATGCGGCTGGGCGGGCACGCCGGAATGCTCATAGTTGTGGATAGGCTCATCGAGATAGAACGCAAGCCCGTATTGCACATCGCGTCGCGCCTGGAACACGGCCACGAGGTGCGGCTCATCAGGCAGCGCGGCCAACTCATGGGCCAGCGTGCGCGCGGAATACTTCTGATCGAGCAGCACTCCGTTGCGGGTGCCGAGCACGAACACCAGAATCAACGCGACCGGGACCAGGGTGGCGATGCGCAGGCGACCGGTCCCGAAACGCAGCACAATGACCACCACCGCAACTGCAACCGCTGCCCCCACGATCACCGCTGAGGCAATCACGCGGGCAGGCGGCCACGCTCCGGAATGGACGAGAATTTGCGGCAGCATCAGTGCTCCGCCGACCAGGGTACCGACGGTGAGCGCGTGGAGGTACAGCAGTCCGTGGCGCAGCCCGCGCTTGCGAACGCGATTCAGATAATCTCCGCAAAGGATGGTGATCGGCGGAACCGACGGCAGGATGTACCCGGGCAGCTTGGAGTCGGAAAAGCTGAAAAAGATGACGGGAAAAATCGCCCACAGGACCAGAAACTCCGGAAAGGCATCGCCGGTCCGCGGATTGCCAACATAGCGGTCCGGATTGCGGCGCACCTTCCATTCATCGATGGAAGTCCGCACCGCGTCCCACATGGCCCCGCAGGCAAGGGCCAGCCACGGCATCAACGCGAGCCCCATCACCGGAATGTAGTACCAGATCGGTTTGGCGTGATGAAAGCGATCCGTGGCGAAGCGCTCCAGGTTGTGTTCCCAGAAGAATATTCGGAAGAACTGCGGGTTGCGATGCTGGACGGCAATGAACCACGGGAGCACCATCGCCAGGTACAGAACGATGCCGGGAATCCAGATTGTTCGGCGAATCAGGGACCATTCCTTGCGCAGGGCGGCGAACAGCAGAATGATGCAGCCGGCCATGAATGGCGCCACCGGACCTTTGGCGAGGGTGGCCGCTCCGCCAAAAAAATATATGTCGAAGAGCCAGAATTTCTTGTCGGTCTCATACCAGGCGTACCAGCCGAGCATGCCGATGCAGAACGGGGCAGCGAGCTGCATGTCCGTCGAGGCCCCGCGCGCAAATCCAATGATCCCCGCGCAGGAAACCGTGATCAGAGCCGCGTCGAGCTGCCCGCCGGGACGAAACCGGCGCATGTGCAGATAAATGAGGAAGATCAGAATCCATGCGAATTCGGCGGACGGAATCCGCGCCGACCAGTCGTGGATGCCGAAGTCCTTGAACGTGAACATGGCCCGCCAGTAATAGAGGGCGGGCTTTTCCAGCCATGGCTTGCCGTAAAGCACGGGAGTGATATAGTCGTGCCGCTTCAGCATCTCCCGCGCGACCTGGGCATAGCGCGGCTCATCCGCGCCGACCAGGCCAAGAACCGAGCCTCCCAGGTACGGCACCAGGCCATAGCCGATAAAAAATGTCGTGAAGGCCAGCAGAGTTGCGAACTCCGCCACCATGGCGGCGGTGAGCTGCTGCCAGAATGTTCCGCCCGGCAGATATTGCTTCAAATTATCGAGCAGCTTTTCTTTCACTGATTCGTCTAAAGACCCCGCCTGCGACGGAATGCAGGCGAAAACACTATCCAGCCTACCAAAACCGGCGAGCGATGATGAAGCCAGCGGAATAGCTGGGTTGAGGTCCAAACAGTTAAGCAGGAATTCTTGCAGCCGCTGAGTCGATAGATGCCAGCCCATATACCGGAGCGTCCGGCACGCAGCCAAAGGAGCTTTCCCGGCACTCAGACCAAAAAAACGATACCTGCGGCCGAAAAAGACTAAACTTGATCTATGAGCGCCACCGATAGCGAACGGAAAAACGCGGCTGGTGAAACCCTCCAGAATGAGCCTTCGGAGTTCGCGAAGATGGAAGGCATCGCAGAGGAATTTGAAATCGTTACTCCTCCTGTGGAGTACGAAGTTGTTGCTGCCACCGGAACGTATAAAGTTCAGACGCCTGGCGGCACAGTCCGCATCAGCTCCCAGACGGCGAAACGGGCCGTTGCCGATGTGGTTGTCGACCTGACCACAGGTAGCGGCATTGCGCCCCTCCTCCTCCGTAGCATCGCGGCGGCTATGGAAGCCGGAAGTGCAGCTCCGAAGGCAGCCGATGAACAGGAATCGACGGACCGGATACTGAAATCTGTTTTGCCCGCATTTCTGGAGATTGCACAGTCAGGACCGCTCGTGCCTTTTCCTGAGACGCCGTCACCCAGCCGACTCAGATTAAAGAGGGCCATCGCTGATGTAAAGGTGGACATCCGGAAACGCACGCGCGAGCTCAAGTGACGGCATGGTGATCACTGTATCGCCCAGGCTGCTTGCGCAGCTAGAGGCCCTGACCGACGGGTTCGCAAAAGGGCTGGAGGCTATACATGCCAGGGGCAGGTATCTTCAGTCGCCTGACAAAGCATTGGCAGCAGGCGAAGCATTCGACAAATTTCGCGACGCGATGGACGATCTTGCGAAGCCCCATGCGATGGACAATCTTCTGAAGTCCACGGACCCGAAGAAACAGTTCACGTTTTTTGCCAGAGATGCAAGTGGCCAAAACTACTATCGCCTACGGTGCGGCGAGTGGGATGCCTTCTACTTCGTGAGCCTGATCGGGGAGCAGAACACAGCCATCGCCCTGCTGGTCCTGCACAATTCCACGTCTTCACAGGCTGGGATCCTGGCTGAGCTGGAAACAGAGCTGGCGTATTATCGGCAGAGCCATGGGTGACGCCTGGAAGAAGTTGATGGATGCCTGGAAGAGAACATGGCGCATATCCGTCTCCGCTGCCATCCTCGTGCTGTCCGTCCTCTTGTCCGTTGGAGGCGTGTACTACGCGGTCCACGTCACCGGATGCGACGCCGATGCGGGTCGAGGGGGTGCCATCGCGGACGCAATTTCTTTGTTTCTGATGTTTCTGGCGCAGTCCTACGCGTCACGGCTTTACAGGTTGAAGGCCAGGTTGCGTGAGAGACAAAGCAAGGGTGCAGCGCAGTCGGTAAATAGAACAGAAGTCCTGCAAATCGTGAAAGACGATATGATATGGGTTTTGGATTCGATGGATGCGGACGCAAGAATTCAGAGGGCTCAGAACATTCTCCTTGCGTTGGCGACAGCAGTCGGCATTGCATTCTGGGGATTCGGGGACATGATCGCGCGTTCTTTCATCGGACATGGTTGCACCTGAAGCAGCACCATTCGAAGAATTCCTGATCCCGTTTCTTTTGGATCCAGGAATGACCTAGGAATATTGATATGTCCTCTATCTCCAGACGCCGCATGTTGCAGGGCGCGCTTGCCGGCGCAGCTCTGGCCTCCAGCTCGCAAATCGCCCGCTCACTCAGCGGCCCTGCGATCCAGCGGAAGGGCCGGATCCAACAATCAGTTTGCCAGTGGTGCTATCCGAAGATCAGTGTGGATGATTTGAGCGCGTATTCGGCGCACATCGGGTTGAAGGGAGTCGATCTGCTGAATCCCGACCAATACGAGATTCCGCGGCGCTATGGATTGATCTGCACCATGGGTTACGCCGGTGCCGGCGACATCAAAAACGGCCTCAACCGGCTGGAAAATCACGCCGCGATCGAGGCAGCGTTTCGCCAGAACATTCCGTTGGCGGCAAAAGCCGGTGTCCCGAATGTGATTGTTTTTTCCGGGAATCGCAATGGCATGTCCGATGAAGAAGGCGCGCGCAACACCATCATGGGGCTGAACCGCGTAAAGAAAATTGCCGAAGATAACGGCGTCACCATCTGCATGGAGCTGCTGAACAGCAAGGTCAATCACAAGGACTATATGTGCGACCACACCGCCTGGGGCGTAGGAGTAACACAGGCGGTCAACTCACCCCATGTGAAACTGCTCTACGACATCTACCACATGCAAATCATGGAAGGCGATCTGATTCGTACCATCCAGGAGAACGCCCAGTGGCTGGGCCATTACCACACCGGCGGCGTTCCCGGGCGGCATGAACTCAACGATCTTCAGGAAGTGCAGTGGGACGGCGTGATGCGCGGCATTGTGGCGACCAATTTCAAGGGCTACGTCGCGCACGAATTTCTTCCCACCGGCGATCCATACCAGTCGCTGCTGCAGGCCGCAAATCTTTGCGATGTGTAGTTACAGCCAGAATGAAGCGAAGCCCACCACTGCGGGCTGAGCAGATAACGGCGCAGTTCATTGAGTCCGGCTCACTGGAAGAGGGTCGCAGTTTTCGCCAGCACCTCATCCAGAATCTCCGCCGGAAGCGTATCCACTTTTCTGCCCTGCCGCGCGTCTATGTCGAGCACGCGGGGCTGATCGCATCGCACAACTCCCGCAGTTCGGATTCCTGTAAGAGGGACCGCAAAACCAATCCGGCGGGCGAATTCACCGCCGCTTGTAATCGGCAGAACCACGGGGAGTTTGGTCGCCCGGTTGAATTCCGTCGGCGATACGATCAGGACGGGGCGATGGCCCCGCTGTTCATGTCCTTGGGTGGGATCAAGCGAGACCAGGTAGATATCGCCCCTGTTCATATCAGTTCGCCGCCGGCCGCCGGGGCATCGACCCACTCCCGTTCTTCCTGTGGCTGCGGCTGCGAATAATCGGAAGCGGCCAGCAACTCCGCCATTGTGTAGCGTGGCCGCGGCTTTGCTTCGACAATCAAACGGCCACTTTCGACATCCACGGCCACCGTTGCGCCTGGCTCCAGCCGCAACAGCTTGAGGAGAACGGGCGGAATAGCCAGCATGACGGAGCCACCGACTTTGCGCAGGATGGTGGTATGCATTACAACCTCAAATATTATACAAAAGTATAATACATTGAGCAGACTGTTTGAAAAAGGTTTGCAGGCAAGCTAACGAGCGTACTGAATACTGATTGATTCCCACATCAGCCCGAATCGCTCTACGCGAATCCCATAACAGCATGCGGGCGAAGATTGCGCCGCAGTTCTTCGAGAATGCGGTCCATTGCCGAATAGAGCGGACCCTCCAGAGTGCAGCCGCTGGCATTCTGGTGGCCGCCTCCGCCAAACCGCTCGGCGATCTCGGCCACATCGACGTTATTCTTGCTGCGCAGACTGAGGCGCACGCGGTGATCGGGCAGCTCGCGCAGAAACACCGCGACATCCACGCCGGAGATGCCGATGGCATAATTCACGATGCCCTCGCAGTCCTCTTCCGCGGCTCCCAGCCGGATCATGTCGCTGTGTGTCACCCATAGCCAGGCGATGCGTCCTTCGCGTTTCAGCGTAGTAAGCGCCGCGCCCAGTAGCCGCATCTTCGACGCCGGATTGCTGAAATATACGTCCTGCGCAATTCTTGCCGGGCGCGCGCCCAGCTCCACCAGTTCCTTGGCCAGAGCGAAGGTCTGCGCGCCAGTTCCCGCATAGCAGAACGAGCCGGTATCACTCAGCAGCGCGGTGTACAGGCAGGTGGCCATCTCCGGAGTGATAACGACATTGGCATTTACCGCCAGCCGGTACACCATCTCGGCGACGGCGCTGGCATCGGTATGGATCCAGTTGATGTCGGCAAAGCGGCGGCCGCTGCTGTGGTGGTCGATATTGATCAGGAAAGATCCTTCCAGACCTTTCAGCCGGGAACGTTCAATGCTGTCGCACTCGAGCAGGATGACCGCGTCAGGTTGGAAGCCATGGAGCAGGCACGGCGCGGTGCGAATCTGGTCGGCTGCAGGGAGCGTGCGGTAAATCATGGGAACGCGATCGTAGAGCTGCATCTCCGCGTCCTTGCCCATCTGTTTCAAAGCCATCCAGAGCGCGAGGATCGACCCGATCGCATCTCCGTCGGGCCGCGCATGCGATGTGATCAGGAAGCGTTCCCGCTGCCGAACCGCTTCGAGCACCGCGGCTTCGGCCTGCGTCCGTTGTTCCAGCAATCGTGTTGGCGCCGTATAGCTCATTCTGTTGTGGTTGTTTCTGTCTGCGCCGCCACTCTTTCCCTTTGCTTATTGCGGCGCTCGACGCGGCCCAGCAATTCATCGATCCTGGCGCGCGCCGGCTCGGAGTGGTCCACCTGAAAAAAAAGCTCTGGAACATGGCGAACGCCCATGCGCTGCAGCAGTTCATGGCGAATATAACCGCGGGCCGCTTCCAGGCCGGCCAGCATGTCGGCTTCGTCTTTACTGTCGCCATCGACGGCCACGTAGATGCGCGCGGACTTTCCGCCGGGAGCCAGCACCACTTCGCTGACATAGCCGAAGCGAATGCGCGGATCGCTCAGCTGGCCTTCCAGCATGGCGCTGATTTCTTCCCGCAGCGTTTCCGCCACGCGGTTCCGGTGATAGGTACGTCCCCGTTGCTCCGGCATAGTTTCACCTGTACAAATCGGCCCATCCGCGGCTTGTGCCGCACAGAACCGGTCAAACGAATGAGGATATCAAATTTGCGCGCCGGTCTATCTTTTTTGCGCGCTTATTCTTCCGGAAAGAACTCCACGAAGCTGTCGCTCACATGGGCGCCATGGTTTTCCGCGATGCGAACGCAGGCTTCCTCTACCTGCCGCAACTGCCCCAGCAGGTAGTCGCGAGAGGCCGAAATGGCGGCGATCCCGAGCGTTGCCCGCTGCAGGACGACAGCTTCATCCATCTCCGCCACGGAAACGTTGAAGTTATGCCGAAGTGAGTCCTTGAGACTGCGAACGCACTGCCGCCGGTCTTTCAG
Organism: uncultured Acidobacteriota bacterium; assembly: GCA_963823295.1. Classification (GTDB taxonomy): domain Bacteria; phylum Acidobacteriota; class Terriglobia; order Terriglobales; family Acidobacteriaceae; genus JAKAAZ01. Next base: position 217,915 of record CAWGLF010000007.1, on the reverse strand, counting down.
CGAGCGCGCATATTCGAGCCTGATCTCCACCGTTAAAAGTGCGATGGGCATAGGAAATGATACGGCGGCATCGACTCAGTGGGAGCCGGGCCGCAATCTACCGCTAAGCAGTTCCCATTTACATGGAGTCGGATCAACCAAGGCCCGTCATTCTGAGCGCAGCGAAGAATCCAGGAGGCCGGTGCTCTCTGGGTTCTTCGCGTTCAGAATGGCAGCTTTTGTCCATACCTGAAAGAGAACCGGTCTAAAAGGCAACAATCGCGCGGCAATGCGCCTCCAATCACAAGGGTTGCAGTGCTACATCGGTGCTTCGCGGACATTTCTCTGGAAGGATCATTATGTGGTTTCTCGTCATCGGAATTATTTTCTTCCTCGCCTGGCTGGCAAGCTTCTTCTTTTTCACCATCGCCCACATCGCAACGTACGTTCTTCTGTTCCTGGCGATTATCTCCATCATCATCCATTTCATCCTCATGTACCGGCGGCGTTCCAAACGCACGGCTCAATGATGAGACCAGTAATTGGAAGGAACATTATGTTCGTCGCTATCGCAATCATCCTTTTCCTGGGGTGTCTCGCAAGCGGCTTCTTTTTGACTGTTGGCATCGCTACCTGGCTTTTGCTCAGTCTGGCGATCCTTTCGCTCATCATTCATTTCGTCCTTAGATCCAGGAGGCGCGACGTATGAAAGCCGTTCTATTGAACGGGTACGGGGGGGTGGACCAACTCTCCTACGGAGATGCGCCGGATCCGAAGCCGCAGGCGGGCGAGGTGCTGGTCAAGGTAGAAGCGACCAGCATCAATCCGATCGACTGGAAAATTCGGCGGGGCGACATGAAAAGTGGTATGCCGCTGCCGCTGCCCGCAATCCTGGGGCGTGACGTCGCGGGCACGATCGCCTCCCTCGGTCCAGGCGCCCAGGGTTTCCGGCCCGGCGACCGCGTCATGGGCCTGGTCAACCATGCGTATGCGGAGTTTCTTGTTGCAAAAAGCGATGTGCTGGCGCGCATTCCCCATGGTCTGGAAACGGAAGATGCCGCCGCGCTTCCTCTCGTCCTTACAACTGGCGTGCAACTGATTGAAAAAGGCGTCCAGCCGCGCGCCGGGCAAACCGTATTGATTACCGGAGCTCTGGGCAACGTAGGAAGAACGGCGGTGTACGTAGCAAAGAAGCATGGTATGACAGTCATCGCCGGAGTTCGCGCGAAGGAGCGCAAAGCGGCCGAAGCGCTGGGTGCCGACAGGGTCGTCGCCATTGATGAAGAGCAGGGAATCGCGTCTCTCGGGGAACTCGATGCCATTGCAGATACGGTAGGGCACGAGACGATCACCAAGCTGATGCCCTACATCCGGCACAGCGGAGTCCTGGCCTCGGTACTCGGTAAACCCGAAGGAGCTGACGGGAAGGACTTTCAGGTTCGCGAGGTATGGGCGCAGCCCGATGCGAGAAGGCTGGAGCAACTGGCCGAAGCCGTTGCTCAGGGAGAATTCTCCATCCCGATTGCGAAACGCATGAAGTTATCCCAGGCGCGCGAAGCCCAGACAACGGCGGAAAAGGGCGGGATCGGAAAGATTCTTCTTCTACCGTGAACAGAGCCCATGTCTCAGATCAGACATGAGGCACACGGCTCAGGTGGTCTGGACAGTATGCGTCGGCTCTGCCGAATCTGCGGCCGCTTCGCCGGCAGCCGGGGTTGCATTGTTCACCAGGTCGCGAAGGTCCTTGCTGGGCTTGAAAAACGGAACGCGCTTTGCCGGCACTTCCACGCGGGCTCCCGTTTTTGGATTGCGGCCGATGCGAGGATTGCGCTGGCGCGTACGGAAACTTCCAAAGCCGCGAATTTCAATCTTGTCTCCGGAGCGCAACGCCCCTACAACGGAATCGAAAATGGTCTCGATGATTGTCTCCGCGTCCGTGCGTGTCAGATCGCCCAGGCGCATAACATCCACTACAAGATCGGCTTTGGTCATAGGGTCGGCACCTTCACTTTCAAGAGTATAGGATGCGCGCCGGAGAGTGCGAATTGCTCCAGCGGAATGTTATTGCCAGAGAAAATAAAACCCCGGGCTTTTTTCGAGCATCGACTGCAGTTCCTCCCTGGGGTCGGGAAAGGCCAGTTTCGAGTTGGCGCCCACGAGCAGCTCGATCAGCCCCGGATGGGGTTCGCGGGGCCGCACAATGGAGGGCTCGCCACGAATGCCGACAGCGCGAGCGGTATCAATCAATGCCACGCGAAAGCCGCCAATCTGGTCGATCAGATGCAACGGAAGCGCCTGCTGCCCTGTCCAAACCTGACCGGTCGCGATGTTCTGAACGTCTTCAACCGGCAATTTGCGTCCGGCGGCCACATCGTCGATGAACTGTGTGTGCATGTTGTCGGTGAGCCCCTGCAGGTAAACCCGCTCGGCGGGGGTCAGGTCATGCGTTGGGGAGCCGGCATCCTTCAGCGCGCCGGCCTTGATGGTGATGCTTTTGAGCTTCGCCCATTTCAGTAGATCGCCGTAGTTGACCCATTCCATAATCACGCCGACGCTGCCGACAATGCTGGCCTCGTTGGCATAGATGCGGTCCGTGGCGCTCGCTACATAGTAGGCGCCGCTGGCCCCCACGCTTTCGATCGAGGCGACGATCCGTTTTTTATGTTTTCTCCGGATGCGCAGCACCTCGTGATAAATCTCCTGCGAGGCCGCCGCACCGCCGCCGGGCGAGTCGATGTGCAGAATAATCGCTTTGATGGAGTCGTCGTCGGCGAACTTTTCCAACTGCTCATCGGTTTTGTCCGCGGACAGGATCACACCCTTCAGATCCACAACGGCGATATTGCCGGAACCGAAGCCGTTGAAGGTGGTAGTACTCGTGGAAGATTTCAGCGTGTACCATGCAGCCGTCCACAACAGCGCGGCGAAAAGAAGAAACAATCCCCCAATCCAGCCCAGCCAGAACCAGAATGAATGCCCGCGATTCGTCTCCGTCTGCACGTCCATACGGGCGAGTGTAGCATTCCGCCGCTCCTGCCCGGCTTGAAAAGGTGCTGTAGAAACATTACGATCGGAGCTTTCGTTGTATCCATCCACATTGCGGAAACGGGAACATTCCCCCATAATTGGTGCAGACATGCGGCGCCACTTGTGAAATACCCCGCAATGGGAAATTCACGCAGAATCGATCGTGTCCACGAGCCGGAGAGAGAATGCCACGACAGATAAGCCCGCAACGTAGAAGGGTAGTCGTATTGGCCGGGGGTATTGCCGCTATAAGCGGCCTGGTCCCGACTCTGATGCACGGACACCCGTATGTTGCGGACGTAATAATGAGCGTCATGGTTTGCGGATTGGTTTATTGCATCCGGGAAATGTTCAAACTGAAGCGCTCCGGGAACTGCCGCTGAAGATCGGAGCATCGCGCGCAGCCATCATGGAACAGATCCGATACAGCATCGTAATCCCTGCGTTCAATGAGCAGGCGCGCATCGGCGATACGCTTGACCGCGTGATGGAGTGTGCGCATGACCGGGGCTGGCCGGCAGAGGTGCTGGTGGTCAACGACGGTTCTCGCGACCGGACGGCTGCCATCGTTCTGGAAGCTGCGCGCCGATACCCCAATCTTCGGCTGATTGAAAATCCGGGAAATCGCGGCAAAGGCTATTCCGTTCGCCATGGGATCCTGCAGTCGCGTGGCGCCGTCGTGATGTTTACCGATGCCGACCTGTCCGCGCCCATCGAGCAGGCCGCACGCCTGTTTGCCGCCGTCGCGGATGGTGCGGACGTGGCCATCGGTTCCCGCTGGCTGGACCGTTCCCGCCAGACGCTGGAGCAGCCCATGTACCGGCGGTTTTTTGGAAGATGTTTCAACTGGCTGACCAGGCTGGTCATGAATCTTCCATTCGCGGATACGCAATGCGGCTTCAAGGCATTTCGGCGAGAAGCAGCGCGGACGATTTTCCTGCGGCAGAGCATTGAGCGCTGGGGTTTCGATCCAGAGATTCTCTACATCGCTCTACGGCTTGGTTTGCGCGTCAAGGAAGTCCCGGTCACCTGGGGACATGACGACCGCTCCCGCATCAGCTATCTGAAAGATGGCCTGAGAATGATGCAGGATCTGGTGCGCGTCCGCTTCAATTCACTGGTCGGGTGCTATGATGCCGATCCGTTTGGCGAGGAAAAAGCTGGATGCGGCTGCAGAAAAGAAAAGATCACCCCAGCCTCAAGGTCGAAGGTCTAAACCCCGGAAAATTGGAGAAGAGCTAGGAAGCAGGCGCTGCGGATGCGACCGCGTATCCGGTTCGCGAGTGACGCTTTCGCCTGGTTGGCAATAGCTTGACGCCGCCACCCTCCATGGTAAGCGTCCACTCCTTCGCACAAATTCCACACAACCAGAAGTGCTCCAGCTGATGCGGCGACTTGTCCCCCGGTGCGTTCTTCCGGGAAAACAGAAAAACCTTGCCTTCCCGCAGATAATGTAGAGGCTTGTGGCAGATCGGGTTCGCGCAATGATTGACCATGGGAAAACTCCTTTACAACAACCGGTCAAAGCGCTTTCGCGGTGAAGAGCAGAATTGCTCAGTATTTCTGTCCGATACAGCGTAAGAATCGCCCTACATATTATTAAGACGCTGAAAAAGGGAACAAGGTTGACCGAGGGATGACGAATGAGATTCCCCGGGAATGAGTTAAGTCTCGATCGAAACTGGCGTGGCGTTCTCAGCGGGACGCCGGTACCCCGGAATCGGTCACAATCGGCTCCCAGATATTAGGACGCTGAGTGCCACGCCCGGCGCAGACAACCGCCAGGCGTGGCTTAGCTCTTCAGCACCGCTCTTCCGATCGAGCTACTTTCCCTTGGGACGGCTCGATGGCGGGACCACTCCGTTCATGCGCGCATACTCCACCATCTGGCCGAAATGGTCGTTCATGTGAACAATGGCGAATACCATGACTCCGGCGCGAGTACTCATTCCGTCCACCGGCTTGACCGTCTGCATAGCATTATCGCCGGTGAGTGTGTCAATGGCGTGATGGGCGAACGCGAAGGAATCCTTGAGCGTCTGTACGATCTGATCTTTCGTCTTCAGGTCGTTCATATTCGGCATGTTCGAGGGTTTGATTGAAGCCGCCGCGCCGAACATGTAATAGTTTGCCCGGGCGATGTGTTTGACCTGATCGCCAAACGTGCGCACGCCCTTGAAATCTCCATTTGTAGGAGCGAAGTTGTACTTATCCGCCGGCATGGCTTCCGCCAGCGGAACGATGTCTCTTTCGACCGCATTCAGCAGCTGGTTGACAACCTGGGCCGGTGTCGTCGTTGAGGTAGATCGCGCCGAAGCGTTCGATTGCGCCTGCAGCCGGGGAGCTGTTGTCAGCACGGCAGCCGTCACCAGGACGGCGGCGGCGAGGATAGACAGATTGCCTGAAATCTTGTGTTTCATGCGAGACTCTCCTTGTCTGAAACTGTCAACAACTACCAACGCCTGAGCGTAGCAGGAGCCGCTCCCGCTAGGCAAAGGGCGAAAAATTTCCCGGAACCAGATTCAAATTTATCTTCGGTTTCTACGCTATCTCGTTGACGATCTAAACCCGACCGGATACGCGCGGGTGGTGGAAGGGACGGCGCAATCGACTGCACCTACACCTACGGTCTGCACAGAGCGCAGAAAGCTCGTCGCTGCGATTTAGTGAAAGCGCAGGGCTTCAGCCCTGCGAGAGCGGCATTCAACGGCTTCGCTTCGCGATCTTCATCCAGCCTATTTCTGCGGCCTGTGCGGCCGATCGACTAAAACCAGCTCATTCAACAGCGCCCGGACACCAGCTTCTACGGCTACGACGGCATGGCACTGTGCGCTCGCTGACGCTATCCGCGCGCGGTGACCGACATCTACGACTACGATGCGTTGCAATCGTGTAAGTCACCGGTACGACTCCGCAAACAACCTCTACCGTGGCGATTACAGTACGCAGATTTACGGATGTACTATCTCCAGGCACGGTACTACACAATCCGCTCACAGGAAGGTTCCTGTCACGGGACTCGGAGGCGGGGAAGCCTGTCGATCCGAAGACGCTACATAAACTGGTCGATGAGACAGAATTTTCAGGAAAATTCGAGCGGAACATGTCGGCTTTCTACGACACGGCGGTTATTTTTGTGCTCGCCCTCCATCTGGCGTGGATCCTTTGGGTGATCTTCGGCGCCTTTTGGACGCGCGGACATCGCTGGCTGACGACTTTTCACATCGCATCCCTTATTTGGGGAATCCTGGTGGAGGTTGGCCCGTGGCCCTGCCCGTTGACCATGGCGGAACAATCCCTGCAGCGCAGCGCAGGGCTCGCTCCCTACCGGGGAAGCTTCCTGCTCCATTACCTCGGAGCGATCGTTTACCCGGATATCCCGGTTGTTGTCCTGACCATCTGCGGTGTGGCTGTATGTGCTGCCAATCTGGTCGTTTATATCACCCGTTTCCGCCATGGATGGCATCCCTAATGTTCTTGTCCGAACCGCGGGGCGAACAAGATGCGCAGAAAACACTTGCCTAACACGCGAATCGGTTGCGATAATCTGCGCAACGGTTCATCTGCACAATACAGATTTCGCGCCTGCTCTCCACAACTGGATGGCATGCGCGTGCATCTCTTTTTACCAGTAGAGTTTTGCGATAAGGAGTAACCCCACATGGAACACGAATTTTCTTGGTTACGAGCATTGGCCGCGGGCTCTTTGGTTACCGGAGCTGCACTATTACTTACGGGACGCCGCAAAGCCGCGTTGACGGTCTCAGGGCTCGGAGCCGCGGTCATTCTCGCGGAAGACCCGGAAGCCATGAAGGAACTGTGGCACGGCGTGCCGGAGTATCTTCAAGATGGCCATGAGCTTCTTGGCCGACTCGAAGGAGTCCTCGACGGAATAAGCGAACAAAGCAGCCGCGTCCGCCAATTGGTCCGGCGAGCCTAGAAGCTATTGATCCGCCCGATAGCAATAAAGCGGGTGCCCCAGGTTCGCGAAGCTAACCTGGGTCTTTTTGTCGCCACAGAGAGAATCCTCGGTGAGACGGTGCCCCATTCAAGCCTCGTCTGGCTTGAGTGGGGTCCGTCTTGATCAGGTCATCACCCAACGCTCGTCCAACATCTGGATCGGCGGACCCCAAGCTCTCTAACCCAAACTGATTCTGCTCACTCGCCCTCTCCCTGCACCGGCCAACAAACGACTGCATCTAAAATAGCCTGTGCTGACATAGAACTGAGAGAGAGAGAGTGGGACCCTATGGAATTCCGCTACACGCTTCCAGCAAAAATTGAACAGGATTTCGCCGCCGCCGCCGCCGATTGGCAGAACGGCAAGATTGCACGCCTGTGGGAGCGCGACGCTTCCTTGTGGACCAGCGAGGATGAATCGAAATGGCTCGGCTGGCTCGACATCGTTGAACGCCAGCAGAAAGACCTGACGCGATTCCAGGAGCTGGCGAAAGATATTCAGCAGGCCGGTTTCGAATACGCACTGCTGCTCGGGATGGGAGGATCGAGTCTGTGCCCGGAAGTGTTGGCGGAGACATTCGGAAAGCAGGATGATTTTCCTCGATTGTCGATTGTGGACTCGACCGATCCGGCGCAGGTGCGGGCGGCGGAACAGAGTGTCGATCTCAGCAAGACTGTCATCATCGTTTCCAGCAAATCGGGTTCAACCCTCGAGCCTAATATTCTGAAGACGTATTTCATGGAGAAGATGAAGCAAGCCGTAGGCGCGGACGCGGGCAAGCATTTTATCGCCGTAACCGATCCCGGTTCGCATATGGAGCAGGTAGCGAAGGACGACGGCTTCCGGCACATCTTCTATGGCGACCCGCAGATTGGCGGGCGCTACTCGGCGCTGTCGAATTTCGGCATGGTTCCGGCGGCAGTCATGGGCCTCGATGTCGAGAAGCTTCTGACGAAAGCGAAATCCGCGGTCGATCTCTGCCATGCCACTCAGGTGAAGAAAAACATTGGCGTGCAACTGGGCCTGATTCTGGGAGCAGCGGCGAACGCCGGCCATGACAAGATCACTTTTTTCACCTCGCCGGCCATTTGCGATATGGGCGCGTGGTTCGAACAGTTGATTGCCGAATCGACCGGCAAGCAGGGCAAGGGCATTACGCCGGTCGATCTTGAGCACATTGCCGCGGTTGACTGCTATGGCGACGATCGAATCTTCGCATATGTGCGGCTGGAGGGCGATGACAATGCGCCTTTGGATGCCGGAGTGGAGAAGCTGGAGAAGGCTGGCCAGCCGGTGGTGCGCCTGACCATGCGCGACGTATACGATGCCGCCCAGCAGTTCTTCGTCTGGGAGATCGCGACCGCGGTTGCGGGTTCGGTGATCGGCATCAACGCCTTCAATCAGCCTGATGTGGAAGCCGCCAAAATCGAAGCGCGCCGGCTGACCGACGAATACGAAAAGACCGGCAAGCTGCCCGCACAGACGCCGATTTTCGACGACGGTCAGATCAAATTATTCGCCGATCCCGCCTTTGCGGCCATACTGCACGGAGGTCAGGATGTCGGCCAGCCCGATCTCCCCGGCTATCTGCGGGCGCATCTTGCGCAGCTGAAGCCGTGCGACTATTTCGCCGTGCTCGGCTTTATCCAGCGCGACCGCGAGCACGAGAAAACCATGCAGCAGCTGCGCCACAAGGTGCGCGATAAGAAACTCGTGGCAACCTGCCTCGGCTTTGGCCCGCGTTTCCTGCATTCCACCGGGCAGGACTATAAAGGCGGTCCAAACACCGGAGTGTTCCTCCAGATCACCGCCGATCATGCCGAGGATTTGGCCATCCCCGGCCAGAAGTACACGTTCGGCGTTGTCATCGATGCCCAGGCCGCCGGCGATCTCGCCGTGCTGCAGCAGCGCGGCCGCCGCGCCCTGCGCGCACATCTCGGCGCCGACGTCGAAGCGGGATTGAAGCTCCTGACCGCAGCGGTGGAGAAGGCGCTGGCTTAACTTTTCCACCCGCGTCCCTCGCTAGTCTCCTGGGTCGACAGTTCGCTGAATAAAAGCTGCTGTCATCCTGAGCGAAGTTTGGCGCATTTTTTCGCGCCAAACGCAGTCGAAGGATCTGCGGTTGAAGCTGCCAGATGACGCTGCGAACTTTCAGTAGATTTACCTGCCTTAGAACAACGGCAGTTCTGCCAGAACCTTCGCCCGCTCGAAGATATCCCGAAACATCTCCTTGGTAAGCCGGCCCGTGTTCGTGTTCTGCAGCGAGGGATGAAAGCTCGCAAGAAGATGATGGCCACCGGGAATCTCGTACTCAGCCCCGTGCCGGAAGACGAATCCCTTTCGGCTGCTGATCTTTCTCATCCGTAGCAGATGCGCCAGATATCCGTCGAACGCGATCTTTCCCAGGCACACAATCACGCGCAATTGATGCAGGCCCGCAATCTCCTCGTCCAGATACGGAGCGCAGTTCTTCAGCTCCGCAGGCAGCGGCTTGTTCCCGGGCGGCGCGCAGCGGACGACCGAAGTAATCCATAGATCGCGCAGCTGCATGCCATCGGCGCGCGAATGCGCCACCGGTTGCGAGGCGAACCCGGCGGCATGGAGGACGGGATACAAAAAGTTCCCCGAGCCGTCGCCGGTAAACGGCCGCCCGGTGCGGTTCGATCCATGCGCGCCCGGCGCCAGGCCCAGCGCCAGCACGCGCGCGTTCGGGTCGCCAAAGGAGGGAACGGGTCTGCCCCAGTATTCCCAGTCCGCGTAGGCTCGCTTGCGCGTGCGCGCAATCTCTGTGCAATGGGCGCGCAGGCGCGGGCACAGCTCACAGCCGGCAATGCGGGAGGCAAGATCGTCCAGCGCGGCGCCGGGTGGAAGAACGCTGACCACGTCACTGATTGCTGCAGAAGCTGGCGAAGATTGCGTGCGGGCCACATCAAAATTGTACGATCTGCGCCGGCCCATAAAAGGTGCGCCGTTCTTTCCGTCGGAAAGGGCCAGCGTAAAATTGCTATAGAACAAGAGGGCAGACGATATCCACCTGCTCCTCATCAGGTTTTCGCCAGGTTTTTGGAGGTTCATGCAGATGAAAAGCTTCGGGCGTTTTTTGTCATTCAACGTGCTGGCCGCAGCGATGCTGAGTTTGAATGTCGGCTGCCGCTCCCACCGTCCCGCGCCTCCGCCTTCTCCCACAGCCAAAGCTTCAGAGAGTCTGCCGATGGTGGGCGGACAGAAAGCCATCCAGCTTCGCCGTCTGCAAAGCGGGACCGGAGCCAAACCGGAATTCCTGAGTGTCACCCTCCTTCCCGGTCGCGGCATGAATGTTCTGCAAATCACCGCCTACCTGCCGGGCAAAGGTGAAGTTCCGCTGCTCGCCTCGCCCACCGTGGATGCGGCTGCGAAGCTGCTGAACGGCGGACCCGAGGACCAGCATGGAAATGAAAGCTTCTCTATGGGCGGAGCATTTCTTTTTCCCTTCGCCAACCGCATTCGCGGCCCGGTGACGGTCGACAGCAAGACCGGCCAGCATGACGTCACCGTCCGGTGGCACGCGCGCACCCTGCACATCCCCGCCAACTGGCGCGGCAAATTGCCCGGCGCTCCCTGGGTCGCCATGCACGGCGAAATCCTCGCGGACAATGCGGCCAGCGTACATGTGACAGGGAATGCAGATTCCAGCCAGGCGACCGCCATCTACGATGTTCCGGCGAACGGCCAGTGGTTCTCCAAAAATAAGTTGAACATCGACGTAGCGCTGGATCAGAACACCGTGACCGCCACCATCACTGCCACCAACACCGGCGGCCTGCCGGAACCGGTCGGTATCGGATGGCATCCCTATTTCCAGTTGCCGAGCGGGGTTCGGGCGAACGCCCGGCTTCACATCCCGTCTCCCACGCGGCTGGAAGTGAACAATTATGACGACGTATTTCCCTACCGGCAGGCTGCTCTCCGTTACCGGCACCCCGTATGACTTCAACGCGATCGAGGGCGGTCCGTTGCCCGACAATCTGGTGGATGATACATTCATCGATCTGAAGCGCGATTCCAACGGCCATGCCGTCTCGGAGATTCGCGATCTCGGGACCAACTACGGCCTGCGCATTACCGCCATGACGCCGAGGATACGCGCCTTCCAGGTCTACTCCCCGGTGGAGAAATCCTTCATCGCGCTCGAGCCCCAGTTCAACTACGGAGATCCCTTCGGCGCGGAGTGGCATAGCGCCGATACCGGCATGGTGACGCTGCAACCCGGAGAGTCCGTCACCTGGAAGGTGCAGTTGCAGCTCTTCCAGCCGGCCAATGAAGTTGTGGGCACCCCGCCCCATCCGCCGGTTCAGTAAAGCGGATCATGCCACTCCGGCTGGAGCCGGTCAGCAGAGCGGTCTGTTCTGAATTGCCGACGCCGGCAACGGCCAACCATGTTTTCATTGTCAAGATATTTGAGTACGTCAAATTGAATTTGGATCATGCAACCAGGGATAACCAGGGATAATCGCGGATATTTATCGATTCGGCACAATTACCGAAGGGGTTGGGATTAATTCTTGACATTCACGGACGGGCGGGTCACTCTTGGGGAAACTTGCTGTAGACGCCTCTCACGAGGGCTCGCGGACACATTTGGAATGCTGGTTTCCATCTGTGGAGCGCAAACAAATCGCGTAGTGAAATTAAGAGGAGATCGCGTTCTGATGAAGCGTTTCTCGTACCGAATTTTTCTTTTGTCCGTTTTGGCCTTAGGCGCAACGATAGCATCCGCACAGACAACCGCAACGGTCACCGGTGTCGTTACAGATTCCCTGGGAGCCGTCATTTCAGGAGCAACCGTCGTGCTCTCGAATCCTTCCACCGGAGTCACCTACACGGTGAAGACGGACTCGGCGGGCTCCTATCGCGTGCCCAATGTTCCGCCTGGCCCGGGCTACGATATCGAGTTCACGTACAGCGGCTTCTCCCCGTACACGATCAAAAATTTCTACGTGAATGTGGCCAACGCCCGCACTGAGAACGCGAAGCTGACCCCGGGCACCACCACCAAAGTCAGTGTCGCCGCCAGCGCGCAGGGCGTAACCCTAAACACCACGGACGCCAGCATCGGCAATAACTTCCAGGTATCCAAGCTGAACGATCTTCCGGTGCAGGTTCGAACATCGCCCGCGGTGCTGTTTGTTCTGCAGCCCGGCATTACGATGTCCGGCGCGACCACCGGCGCGCGCGTCGACCAGACCAACACTACAGTCGACGGCCTGGATGTCAACGATTTCGCGACCGGCAACTTCCAGGCCATCACCGCCAACGCCCCCGTCGATTCGGTGCAGGAGTTCCGCGGCACCACCGCCGGCTTTACCGCGGACAATGGTCCGGGCGGCGGCGGGCAGTTCCAGCTCGTCACCCGCAGCGGCACCAACGAGTGGCATGGCAACGTCAGCGAGTACCACCGCGACAACTCCACCGTCGCCAATGATTTTTTCAACGATCAGACCCATACCCCCGCGCCCAAGCTGGTGCGGAACCAGTTCGGCGGCGCACTCGGCGGCCCCATCAAGCACGACAAGCTCTTCTTCTTCTTCGACGATTTCAATTCTCGCATCGCGCAGGAGGGATCCGTGCTGCGCATCGTGCCCCTGCCGTCGTTCGCCGCGGGCAACGTCTCCTATATCAACAATGATCCCGGCTGCACATTCACCAGCCGGCAGAATACGACACCGGGCTGCATCAGCATGCTGACCCCCGCACAGGTGAAGGCGCTGGACCCCGCCCACATCGGAGACAGCCCGCAGATCCTTGCTCTATTTAAGAAAAACTATCCTGCCGCGAATGACCTGACCAACGGCGATGGCGTCAACACCGGCGGCTTTCGTTTCAATGCGCCCCTGCCCACCAACCTCACCAATTATGTAGGACGCGTCGACTGGGTGTTGAGCCCTCATATCCACGTATATGGCCGCGGCACCGTTGCCCGCGAAAATGCGGTACGTGACCCCGCGGAGTTCCCCGGTCTCCCACCCGCGACCATGTTCGTCGACCGCAGCTACGCCTATCTCGGCGGCATGGACTGGCAGATCAGCGACAACAAATTTAACCAGTTTATCTACGGCAGCACCGTGCAGGACTACGCCTTTCCCAAGCCTTCCAACCCTCTGGGCATCTATCAGGAGACCTTCGCCACTGGTACGACCACGCTGATCGACGACCCGTACACCAGCCCGAGCAATTCGCAGGCTCGTTATGTGCCGATTCCTGAAGTCAAGGACAACTTTACCTGGACGGTAGGCCGCCACTCCATCCAATTGGGGGGCTATTTCAAGTGGATCCTGGCCCATGACCAGAGCACCCTCGGCTACAACAGCTACGTCCTCGGTCTTGGCGGCAATGTCTCGGGACTCGATGCGTCAGTGCGGCCGGCCAATCTTCTTACCCCCAGTGCCACAGCCCAGGTCACCTACGACAGCGCCTTCGCCGCCATGCTGGGGCGCGTAGGCGCCGTCAACAGCACGTTCAACTACAACGCCGCCGGCAACGTGCTCCCGCAGCCCTCCAGCACCGTGCAGGATTACCGGTACTACCAGACCCAGCCTTACGTTGCCGACACATGGAAAGTGACTCCGCACCTTACCCTGAGTTACGGTCTGAACTATCAGTTCTTCTCCGTGCCCTACGAAACCCATGGGCTCGAGACGGTCCAGAATATGGGCTTCGACAAGTACTTTTGCCGAGCGTCTGGCGCAGAGCGCCGCCGGCGCCAGCGGCCCCCAGTCCCTTCCATTCTTCACCTATGTTCTCGGCGGTCCAAAGAACCACGGTCCGGGCTTCTATAAGTCGAACCCGCATGAGTTCGCGCCGCGCTTCGCCTTTGCTTACAACCCCGGTTCCGCTCCGTCGACCGTCTTCAATGGCAGCATCGGCATCGTCTACGACCGCACCATCATTGACGCGGTACAGTATCAGCAAACCCAGTACTCCTATCTGTTCGCGCAGAACCAGCCGGGGAACTTCGGCAACGGCAGCGATCCGGTCGGCTCGCTTGCCACCGATCCCCGCCTGGCGAATCCGCCGATAGCCAAGGCGCCGCCACCGCCCAAGGCTCCATTCCGACCTTATGTCGACAGCACCGGAACGCCGTACGGTCTGGCAAACGGCGTTTTCAACGAAATGATCGATCCTAACCTTAAGGACCCCTACTCCATCCTGATCAACTTCGGCATGCAGCATCAGTTCGCGGGATCGTACATCCTCAAGATCAACTACGTCGGCCGCCTGGGTCGCCGCCTGCTGGCGCAGGCCGACTCCAGCCAGCTGATCGATTTCCCGGACAAGGCCTCAGGGCAGTTGATGTCGGAGGCAATGGGGAACACTACGCTCGCTCTGCGGAGCGGCGCCGATCCTACCAATTTGCCGGCGCAGCCGTGGTGGGAGAACCAGCTCCCGGCAGGAATCGGGGTCGCCCAGGGCTTCCCCAATACCACCTCATTCATTGCTACCGCGCTTCAGTCGCTGATCACGAAAGGAGACTTCGCCGACACCATCCAGGCGCTTGCCGGCGCCGGACTGCTCAACGACAACGTGGGCATGGCCTCCCAATTCGCGGAGAACACCATCTACACCAACAAGGGATTCTCCAGCTATAACGGAATGCTCGTCACCCTGCAGAAGAACCTGACCCACGGCCTGCAATTCGACTTCAATTACACCTGGTCCCACTCCATCGACAACGTTTCGGTGATCGCTAATGCACCGGCCGTTGCCGGGTATGGCTTCATCTGCGATGCGGTGCACCCGCGCGAGTGCCGCGGCAACTCCGACTTCGATGTCACCAACTACATCACCAGCGACTTCACCTACTCGCTGCCCTTCGGGCGAGGGCGGCAATTCGGCGGCAACATTCCCTGGTACCTCGATGAGCTGATCGGCGGCTGGGACATCAGCGGCATTCCCAGCTTCCACACCGGCCAGGCATATACCGCCGTCACCAGCGCCTTTGTCGCAGGTTTTGCCAACGAGGCCCCCGGCATCTTCGTCGGCCCCGAGAGCGCGTTGCGGCATCGCCAACACGTTGACCCCACCGGTGCAGTGCAACTGTACGCCGATCCCGGCGCCGCCGCCTCCGCCTTCGTCGGACCGGTCGGTCTCCGGATCGGCCGCCGTAACACCCTGCGCGGCCCGAAATTCTTCAATGTCGATGCCGGGGTGGCCAAGAGCTTTGCGCTGGTGCCGTCCAAGCGCGTTCAACTTCAGGTACGCGCCGACGCCTTCAACGTCCTCAACCACCCCAATTTCGACCAGCTCGAATTCAACGATTATCCCAACAACGTTGACATCACTCAACCCGGCAACTTCGGCCAGCTGCCCGCCCTGGTAAGCAATCCTCTTACGGGTGGCCCAAATGCCATTGGCGCACCCCGGGTCGTCCAGGTCTCCGGACGTATCTCGTTCTGAGATCTCAAAGGTGGGCGGGCGTAGAGCATATCTCCACTGGAAGCGGTCGCCGCTGACGGTTTGACAGGCAAGCTGCCGCTGAGGCCTGTCCACCATAATTTCCCATCAGATGGCTCGCGAAAATACAACCTGCGCCGCCTGGACATGCATCCCAGTGCTTGCCTCGGCTTGCTGATTCCCCTCCGAAGTCCACTCGTATCTGCATTGTGATCGGAGGTCGTATGTCATTGCGGCAAGTCATCACATATGTGAAGTAACTGCAAAAACTCTGGAGAAAAGCCCTCGGCCAAAACCGCGGGCTTTTCTTTTGAAAGTGCACGCAGGCGCGGGATGGTTCAGATCCAACCTGTCGCTACGGAAAACCGACTTGTATGGACTGTATGTATAATCCGGTCACTCCGCTTCCGCAGGCTTGAGAAAGCCAGTCGCCGATGGAAACAGAGGGATCGTCGCTCTCCCCCATGGCGGAGCCCCTTCCGTTTCGGGAGCTCCTCACATCCACTTTCCACCATAGGGGGCCCTATGTCAGTCAAACAATTCGTCGCACTATTCTCGGCGCTTCTTCTCGGTTGCGCCCTTCTGCCAGTCAGTTCTTTCGCCCAGCTTTCTTTCCAACCCAGCCAGATCACGTTCCATGCCAACATGTCCTCGTCGCCCATGGCGACTTCAATAATGACGGCCGTGAAGACCTGGTGGCCGTGGATGACACCAGCTTCCAGCGCGCCGACCACCTGTATCTCTCGAACGGAGACGGCACCTATCGAGCGCCGATCGAGCTGCCCGCATTGGTCCAGGCCATCGGGGACTTCAATGGCGACGGCAAGCTCGACTTTGCAACCGCAAATTTGTCAACAGCACGGATAACAGCACTACCGTAACCGTTTTTCTGGGTAATGGCGACGGCACCTTCCAGGCCCCCAAGAACACCACCGGGAATCGATGAACTACCTTTCTCACTGGTTCCGGCAGACCTGAATCACGACGGCAAGACCGATCTCGTCGAATTTATTTTTCGTCCATTCGAGTAACATGGCCTTTACTATTCCCGCCAGGTTGCAACTCTTGATCAGCAAGGGTGACGGCACGTTCAGCAAAGGGTCAGACCATCGTCGCCGCCACTGGCTCGCTCGCCAACGAATGCCTCTGGGGACCGTTCTAACCGGCGACTTCGACGGAGACAGCAAGCCGGATGTCGCAGTCATCTATCAACGTACACAGCCAATCCTCGGGACCACCGTTCAGGTCTTTTATGGCGATGGCGCCGGACACCTGGGATCTCCCTCTCTGACTGCCGACCCCAAGCATTTCAGCGAAAGTGGCCCATGGTCGCAGATGTGAACAACGACGGCCGAAGCGATATCGTATCCGCATGGCGACGACAGCGGCCGGCCTTCTTCAGCTCCTGACGATCTTTACCGGCAATGCCAACCGCACCCTCGGCTACAGCACGATTCCGACCAACCAGTGCCCCCGAGGTCTTGCCGTTGCCGATTTTAACGGCGATGGCCTGAATGACATTGCCTATGCGGACGCTCCCTGCGATGAAGCCCCAACCCTCCTCACCGACATCGCTATCAAGCTGGGAGAAGGCGCCGGAAAATTCGGCGCGGAAGAGGCGGTCTATCAAAACCTTGAGCGATTCAGATCGCCTTTCGCGATCAAATCCACCCTCGGCACCAAACCGGATATCGTCTTCTCCGAAACCGAAAACAATGGAGGCAACCTCGTGCTCGAGCTGCTGACCAACACCAGCGCGGGCGACTTTCCTGGCTGCGGGCCGAGCGGCTTCGCTGAGGGCGTCAAAGTTTGCGCTCCCGGCGCAACCGCAACCTCGCCGGTGAAATTCTCTGTCGGCGCGGCGGGTCCGACGCCGATGCGCACGGCGCAGGTATGGGTCGACGGCAAGAAAGCTGCCGAACAGCTTACGCACGCGTTCTCGAATTATTCCTTCCTCGATACTTCCGTTCCGATCGCGGCGGGCAGCCACCGCATTGCTGTCCTCGGCACCGGCTGGGACGGCACCCAGCAGAAGAAGACCTTCACCCTTACCGTTGGCAGCGGCGCATCCTGCTCCGCGCCCACCTCGCCCGGCGTCCATCTCTGCGCTCCGGCCAGCGGGGCCAGCGTGTCGTCGCCGGTAGCTATCCAGGCCACCGCCAAGGTGACCGGCACGTTCGCCGGATGGAGGTCTGGATCGACGGCGTGAAGAAATACGCCGAAACCAGCAGCACCACGCTGAAAACGACCCTCAGCGTGGCAGCCGGCACCCACCGGTTCGCGGTTCTCGCCATCAACACCGCGGGAACCAAGTGGGAACAGGCCGTCAACGCAACCGTCAAGTAGCAACAGCCAGGTACACAGCCCCCGGCAGACGCTGAGGGCTTGTAAACTGCATTCGCCAACCCGGAAACTCACACATTCCACCAGATTTCCGCTGTTTGACCCGCCCCCTGGAACGACCTACCATAGCAGAAGGAATCGCACTCTCTCGCACGATGTTCCCCGGTTTTTACCGGGTTCCTTTTGCCTGTGAATGCAATCAAGCTTACCCCTCGGAAGGCGCAGCCCTTTGAATCCCACAGAACCTGTTACCACTCCAGAACCCGGGCAGGCGGAAGGCTCCGCCGCGCAGGAAAATCAGCAACCTGAGCAAACTCAGCCGGACGTCCAGGATGCGACCGGCGAGCATCCGCTCCAGGGTTACACCGCCCACGTCGGCCACCCTCCCGGCAGCCACGATCACGAAGGCGGCGATCAAGCGCACGATCACGCTCCCACGCTGAACCCGGAATGCACCCGCCAGGTGGACGTCGAAGTGCCCGCCGAAGAGGTCAGCCGCTCCTTTACCCGCGTCGTGAAGCAGTACCGCCGCAAGGCGAACATCCCCGGCTTTCGCGCAGGGAAGGTGCCGGAATCCGTGATCCGCAGAAAGTTCGCCGACGCCATCCGTCAGGATGTGCTGGAAGAACTGCTGCCCGCCCACTTCCGCGCGGCGATTGAAAGGGAAGGCGTGCAGCCGGTATCGCAGCCGCAGGTCACCAGCCTGCAACTGGCCGATGGCGAGCCGATGCGTTTTCAAGCCGCGTTTGAAGCATTGCCGGCCATCGATGTCTCCGGTTATGACCAGGGGAAGGTGGAGCGTCCGGATGCGACGCTCACCGATGCGGAATTTGAGGCCGAGCTGAACCAGATTCGCGAATCGCACGCCACCATGGAGCCGGTTGAGGAAGATCGCCCTCTGACGGATGGAGATTTCGCGGCAATTCGCTTTACCGGGCGGATTCATGACGAGGCCACCACCGGCGAAGTGGACGATCCGGCGACAAATCCTATCGCCAGCGACGACGCCACCGTCGAAATCGGGGGAGCGAACACCGTTCAGGCCTTCACCGACGCGCTGCGGGGAGCAAAGCCGGGCCAGCAGTTGGAGTTTACCGTGAGCTATCCGGAGGATTTCACCGAGAAGCGGCTGGCGGGCAGGACGGTTGCCTATGATGTCGAAGTGAAGGGAATCCGCAAAAAGATTTTGCCCGAGCTGAACGACGATTTCGCCAAGCAGATGGGCGAATACGAGACCCTGGACGTTTTTAAGGAAAAGCTGCGCGAGCACATGGCCAACGACAAGCGCCGCCGCCTGGAATCCGAAGCCAAGGACAAGATGCTGGCCGGTTTCGCCGAGCGCTTCCAGTTCCCGGTTCCGGAATCGCTGCTGCAGCAGCAGATTGATGCCCGCCTGGACCGCGGACTGCGCGCCCTGGCTGCGCAGGGCATGTCCACCGAGCAGATGCGGCACCTGGATTTTGCCCGGTTGCGGGCCGCGCAGCGCGATTCGGCGCTGAATGAAGTGAGAAGTTCTTTGATTCTCGACCGCATCGCGGACGCGGAAAATGTGTCTGTAAATGATGAGGAACTCGACACGCAACTTCAACTATTGGCATATCAGTCACGGGAACCGATTGAGGCACTACGGAAACGTTTGACGGATGACGGCGGGATCGCTAGAATCCGAGAACAACTACGTAGGGAAAAAACAGTGAACCAGCTTTTCGACCGGCTGAGCGCATAAGTCCGGAGATCACTTGCAAAATGCAAGTGATCTCTTCGAGATGGCTTGCGTTTTGCAAGCGATCTCCGGAAAATGGAGCGGCAGAAAAGCAAACCAGGCAGGTATAGGGACAATCAGTATGGGTTTAGTTCCAATGGTGGTTGAGCAGACGAGCCGGGGCGAACGCGCCTACGACATTTACTCCCGTCTGCTGCGCGATAACATTATTTTCCTTGGCACTCCGATCGACGATCAGATTGCCAATCTCATCATCGCGCAGATGCTGTTTCTTTCCGGCGAGGATCCAGACAAGGATCTTCAGCTGTACATCAATTCACCCGGCGGGTCGATCTCCGCGGGGCTGGCAATCTATGACACCATGCAGTTCATCAAAAATGATGTTGTGACTTATTGCATCGGTCAGGCGGCAAGTATGGGTGCGTTTCTGCTGATGTCCGGCACCAAAGGAAAACGCTTCGCGCTGCCCAATTCCCGAATTTTGATTCATCAGCCCTCCATGGGCGGCTTGTCCGGTCAGGCAACGGATATCGATATCCATGCTCGCGAAATCCTTCGTATTCGCGAAATAACGAACCGTCTGATGTCGAAACACACCGGACAGCCGATAGAGAGAATAGAACGAGATGTGGAACGAGATTTCATTATGAATGCGCCACAGTCGAAAGAATATGGCATCATCGATGAGATCATTGATCGGCCGCGAACATAGACCGGAACGAAGCCGGAGTCGATGTCCGCTGTAGTGGGAGTAGGAGACTATGATGAAGACCCGCGCTGGTACCGATGACGTGCTCCGTTGTTCTTTCTGCCACAAATCGCAGGATGCCGTGGCTAAGCTAATTTCTTCCCCGAGCGATTATCCCCGGGCCTACATCTGCGATGAATGCGTCGCCGTCTGCAACTCGATTTTGGAAGATGACAAGACCGAAGCCCGGCCGACAACAGCGCCGGCGCACTTACCGAAGCCCCATGAAGTAAGAGCTTTTCTGGACGAATATGTCATCGGCCAGGAGACCACCAAGAAGAAGCTGGCCGTGGCGGTCTACAACCACTACAAGCGCATCCAGATGAACCGCGCCCGCACCACCGACGTGGAACTGACCAAGTCGAACATCCTGCTGATCGGCCCTACCGGCAGCGGCAAAACCCTGATGGCGCAAACCCTGGCGAGGATGCTCGATGTGCCCTTTGCCATTGTGGACGCGACCACGCTGACCGAAGCCGGATATGTCGGCGAGGATGTCGAAAACATCATTCTGAAGCTGCTCCAGGCCGCCGACGGCGATGTGGCGCGCGCGCAGACCGGCATCATCTATATCGATGAAATCGACAAGATCGGCCGCAAGGACGAGAACCCTTCCATTACCCGCGACGTGTCGGGCGAAGGCGTCCAGCAGGCTCTGCTGAAGATCCTCGAAGGCACGGTTGCGAATGTTCCCCCGCAGGGCGGACGCAAGCACCCGCACCAGGAATTTACTCCCGTCGATACCACCAACATTCTGTTTATCTGCGGCGGAGCCTTCGTGGGTCTCGAGCGTGTCGTTGGCCGTCGCGCCGGCAAAAAGGCGCTCGGCTTCAAAGCGATCAGCGATAAGGATGCTCCGACCACCGTCGTTGTTCCCTCGCTGCGGGATACCGAGTTATTGCGCCAGACCGAGCCCCAGGATCTGATCAAATTCGGTCTAATCCCGGAATTCGTTGGCCGCCTGCCCGTCATCGGCATTCTGGACGAATTGGACGAGGCGGCGCTGGTTGAAATTCTGATCAAGCCGCGCAACGCGATCATGAAGCAGTATCAGCGCATGTTCGAGTATGAAAATGTGCGCTTGACCTTCACCCCGGACGCTGTCGGAGCCATCGCGCGCGAGGCTCTGAATCGCAAGGTGGGTGCTCGCGGCCTGCGCATGATTCTGGAAGAGCTGATGCTCGATCTGATGTACCACTTGCCCAGCAACAAGAAGGTGAAGGAGATCGAGATTACCGCCGACATGGTGCAGAAACGCGACCTGTCCGTTACGCTGCTGGAAAAGGCCGGATAAAACGTTCTCGTCCTGCACCCCGGCGCAATTTGCAGATTGTCGACACTGAACAATCGCGCACAACACTCATATCGACTGGTCTGATAGACTAGTCGATATGAGATCTATCCAAGCATCCGACGCCAAGACACACCTCCCTCAGTTGCTCGATCAAGTCGAGCGCGGAGAGACCATTCTGATTACACGCCATGGTCGATCAATCGCGCGCATCGTTCCGGAAATCGATCGGCAACGGACAGAAATCCTGCAGGCGATCGAACGCATTCAAAAGCGGCGTAAACGCATGCCATCCATCACCGTGACCGAATTGCTTTCAGCCCGCGATGAAGGACGTAAGGGCTGATGGCCTTTGTCCTCGATTCGTCGATCGCATGTGCCTGGGCCTTCCACGATGAAGACCATCCCAGCGCGGAGCTGGCCCTCGATCGGATACGCAGAGAAGAGACCGCCCTGGTTCCTTCCCTTTTCTGGTTTGAGCTGCGGAACGTTTTGGTCGTCCGCGAACGTAGCGGTCGAATTTGCGAAGCCGATACAGCAGCTTTCTTGCGGGACATTGCCCTGTTGGGCATTACACCGGATCCGGCGCCGGAGGAGGCAGAAGTTCTACGGCTCGCGCGCAGGCACAAATTGTCCGTTTACGACGCGGTCTATCTGGAGCTTGCTATGAGAAGGCGGATGGAATTGGCAACCCTCGATAAAGCGCTCGTGGTCGCGTGCGAGAGAGATGGCGTTCCGCTTCTGGCCGATGACCGCGCAAATCCAACTCGGAAAAACAGGAGAAGCGACTCCCATAACAATTGATTTGGAGTTGCCGCTCAGGACAGGACGTTCTTTGGACGAAATTGGCGACCCATGTGAGATTGCGTGCAATCCATCTCCGGTTTCCAAGCCGCTCTGGGCGGCAAAATGTGTCTTCCCCGTGTCGATTGCATCCAAAAAAATTATGCAGAATGCAGAAGAAGTCTCGCGGCAAACGCGACAGCTTGGCAATTCGGACATGCACTTCGACCGCCATCGGTTTCGGCGCCTGGGCGATTGGCGGCGGCGATTGGCAGTTTAGCTGGGGTCCGCAGGATGATAACGACTCGATTGCCGCCATTCAGCGCGCGCTCGATCTTGGGATCAACTGGATCGACACGGCGGCAATCTACGGCTTGGGACATTCCGAGGAAGTTGTAGCCAGGGCCCTGCAGGGCCGGACGAAAAAGCCGTTCGTGTTTACCAAGTGCTCAATGATCTGGCACAAAAAATTCCTCGGCAAAGGCAGCACCATTTCTCGCAGTTTGAAACGTGACTCCCTCCGCAAGGAACTGGAGGCGAGCTTGCGCCGCTTGCAGATGGATGTGATCGATCTTTACCAGATCCACTGGCCCGATCCCGACCCCGATATTGAAGAAGGTTGGGAAACGCTGGCGAAATTCAAGCAGGAGGGAAAGGTCCGCTATATCGGCGTGTCGAATTTCTCTGTCGCGCAGATGGAGCGCGCGGCGAAGATCGCGCCCATTACATCACTGCAGCCGCCCTACTCCATGCTGAACCGCGGGGTGGAGCAGGAGATTCTGCCTTACTGCGAGCGGCACAATATCGGCGTGATCAATTATTCACCGATGGTCTCGGGGCTGCTGACAGGTGCGATGACAGCGGAGCGGATTGCGAATCTCCCGGCCGACGACTGGCGGCGCAATAATCATCGATTTCAGGAGCCGCAGTTGAGCCGCAACCTGAAGCTGGTCGAACTCTTGCGGGAGATCGGCCGACCCCACGGGCGCTCGCCCGGGGAAGTCGCAATCGCATGGACACTCCGCTTGCCCGCGGTGACCGCCGCCATCGTCGGCGCGCGCAGCGCGAAGCAGGTGGACGGAATCATCGGCGCGGCAACCTTCCGGCTGCAACCGGAAGAAATTGCGCGCATCGAGGATTTCCTGGCCACGAATCCTGTGCCCGTGAAAAAATAAAATTCGTCATTCTGAACGGAGCGCAGCGGAGTGAAGAATCCAGAGAATTCGCGCCTCGGATCCGACGCCAGCACCCTCTGAATTCTTCACCCGTTCAGAATGATTCTGATTTGATCTGACCACACTCACAAGCGTGAGTGTGCGCCCACCTCTATTCTGTCTCTATGAAAAATGATCCAACCTTGCAGCCGAGCGACCTTCGCCGGATCGGCGTCCATCTTTCCACCACCGGCGGAGTCGCCGCAGCCGTGCGGCGGGCAACCGCGATCGGCGCGAATACTCTTCAGATTTTTTCTTCCAGCCCGCGCATGTGGCGCGCCTCGAAAATTTCCGCCGAGCACGCCGAGCAGACCCGGGCGGCGCGCGCGGAGCTCGGCATTTGTCCGCTGGTCATCCACGCCAGCTATCTGGTGAATGTCTGCAGCCAGTCCGACGAGGTGTGCAAAAAATCGATTCTCGCGCTTCGCGGCGAAATGGAGCGGGCGCTGGCGCTGGGCGCGGAATACCTCGTGCTCCATCCCGGCTCTTTTCGCGGAATGACCCGCCACCAGGGGCTGAAGCTCGCCGCTGAGTCAATTGCGAAAGCGATCGAGGCCCTTCCGTGGCAGCAGACGCCTTTTCACATTTTGATTGAGAATACCGCCGGCGCGGAGCATTCGCTGGGTGGTTCATTCGAACAAGTCGCGGAGCTGATCGAGCACCTGCGACCCCACGCGCCCGTAGCAGCTTGTCTCGACACATGTCATACGCATGTCTCTGGGTACGACATCCTCAGCGACGCGGGTTGGGCCGACACCCTGGCGCAAATCGAGCGCACCATCGGCTGCGAAACCGTGCGTGTCTGGCATTGCAACGATGCCAAGGCTGCCCGCGGATCGAAGCTCGACCGCCATCAGCATATCGGCGAAGGCCAGATCGGGCGGGAACCGTTTCGGCGGCTGCTGCGGGAACCGAAGTTCGCCCACGCCGCGTTCATCGCGGAAACGCCCGTCGATGCGCCCGGAGATGAGGAGCGAAACGTGCGCGCGCTGCTGAAATTGCTGCAGTAATTTCTTTGTGAATGTATATAATAACCATTATATAGGAGAGGACTGATGCTGGCATTCAAAGTAACCACAGTAGGTTCATCGGCGGGGTTCATTTTGACGAAAGAAGCCATGGCGCGCCTGAAAGTTGAGAAAGGCGATACCGTCTACCTGACGGAAGCGCCCGAGGGCGGATATCGTCTCACACCGTACAATCCCGATTTTGAACGGCAGATGAAATTGGCTGAAGACATCATTCACGACGATCGAGAGGTCCTCCGGGCTTTAGCGAAATGACCGGGCCGGGATCACGCTGGCGCTGGGTTGGCTTCGATGTTTTATATGCTATTCATGACAGACATCTTGCCGAATTTGGCGGTGTGAGCGGTGTTCGCGATTCCGGCGCATTGGAATCGGCAATGAACCGGCCGCAGAATCTCCTAACCTACGGCAACAACCCGGACGCCGCTGACCTGGCCGCGTCCTATGCCTATGGATTGGCGCGAACTCATGGATTTGTCGACGGCAACAAGCGCACCGCCTGGGTGGTGGCGCGCTTGTTCCTGGCCGATAACGGATACCGGTTGCGTTTCAATCCGCACGACTCGATCCGGGTCATGGAAGCTGCCGCGGCGGGCACATTCACAGAGAAACAATTAGCCGAGTGGTTTCGACAAGGAATGGGAATTGAAAAGTAGGGTCATGTATCAGATGCGTCTGGAGATTATCTAGGCCACGGCTATCCGCACCTCCCATTTAGAATCAAACCAGTATGCCGAGTGAAAAGACCAGCAAGCGTGCTCCGACCGCAGTCTCCCATAAAGCCCCAACCGCGCCGGTTGCAGACCGCGCCCCGCGCTACAACCCTGCCGAGATCGAGCCGCGCTGGCAGGCTGCCTGGGATGCGCAGCCGGACCTCTATGCCGCCGAGCCGCCCACCAGCGGCAAGCCGAAATATTATGTGCTGGAGATGCTGCCGTATCCGTCGGGCCAGCTCCACATGGGCCACGTGCGCAACTATGCCATCGGCGATGCGCTGGCGCGGCATATGTGGATGCGCGGGTACAACGTGCTGCATCCGATGGGCTGGGATGCCTTTGGCCTGCCCGCCGAAAATGCCGCGCTCAAAAACAACACGCCGCCGCGCGAGTGGACGCTGGGCAACATCGCCGCCATGCGCGAGCCAGATGGAGCGGCTCGGCCTCAGCTACGACTGGCAGCGTGAAATCACCACCTGTCTGCCAGACTATTACCGCTGGAACCAGTGGTTTTTTCTAAAGCTGTACGAACGCGGCCTCGCGTACCGCAAGAACAGCAAGGTGAACTGGTGCCCGGAATGCGCCACGGTTCTGGCGAATGAGCAGGTGGTGGACGGCTGCTGCTGGCGGCATGAACTCGTCACCGTCGAACAGCGCGAGCTGGAGCAGTGGTTTCTGCGCACGACCGATTACGCCGAGGAATTGCTGCGCGATCTGGATAAGCTGCCCGAGTGGCCGGAAAAAGTTCGCACCATGCAGCGCAACTGGATTGGCCGCAGCGAAGGCGCGCTGGTCGACTTTACTGTTGTGCCCGACGAAAAAGATGGCCGCGGACCCAGGTTCGAGCCAGTCAAGCTGAAGCTGACCGAGACCTTCCTCGAGCCGGACCCGGAACCGGTGAAAGTTACCGTCTTTACCACGCGTATCGATACGATCTTCGGCGCGACTTCGCTACAACTCGCTCCGGAGCATCCTCTGATCGCCGAGTTCGCGGCGAGGAGCGAGGATCTCGCCAGGAAGATTCAGGACATGCAGGCGGAACAGAAGCGCGCGCGGGAAATGGGTGTGCTCGGCGACCTGGAAAAGAGCGGCTTCGCCACCGGCCACTTCGCCATCAATCCTTTTACAAGCGAGCCGATTCCGATCTGGGTGGCGAATTACGTTTTGATGGATTATGGAACCGGCGCCATCATGTCCGTGCCCGCGCACGATGAGCGCGATTTTGAGTTCGCGAAGAAATACAACCTGGAAACGAAGATTGTGGTTCTGCCGCGCCAGCCGCGCAATGAGGATGGCAAGCAGACAGAACCGCTGTTGCCCTTTACCGGGGAAGACAGCTTGCTCATCAACTCCGGCACATTTACCGGGTTGGGATGCCAGGAAGCGCAACCGAAGATGGCCGCGTATGCCGAGCAGCACGGCTTCGGCAAGCCCTCGGTCACCTATCGCCTGAAAGATTGGGGCATCAGCCGCCAACGCTACTGGGGCACGCCGATTCCGATGATCTACTGCGGGAAAGATGGCTTGGTTCCCGTTCCCGAAGACCAGTTGCCGGTGCTGCTGCCGGAAAGAATCGAGA
This sequence comes from uncultured Acidobacteriota bacterium, assembly GCA_963823295.1. Classification (GTDB taxonomy): domain Bacteria; phylum Acidobacteriota; class Terriglobia; order Terriglobales; family Acidobacteriaceae; genus JAKAAZ01. The sequence goes on along the minus strand of CAWGLF010000007.1, from coordinate 191,093 downwards.
TCACGCAGGAAGGGGGTTCGCCGCTGGCCCGTGTGCCGGAGTTTGCCCATGTCACCTGCCCGAAGTGCGGCGGCGACGCGCGACGCGAGACCGACACCATGGATACTTTTGTCGATTCTTCCTGGTATTTCTACCGCTACACCGATCCGAAGAATTCGCACGCGCCATTTGATACCGATACTGTTGCATATTGGTTTCCCATCGATCAATACATCGGCGGCGTTGAGCATGCGATTCTGCATTTGATCTATTCGCGCTTCTGGACCAAGATGATGCGCGACATGGGCCTGGTAAAAAACGATGAGCCGGTGGAGCGCCTTTTCACCCAGGGCATGGTCATCCGCAATGGCGCGAAGATGTCGAAGTCGAAGGGCAACGTGGTTTCTCCCGACGAGATGATTGCCCGCTACGGCGCCGATGCCACGCGCATGTACGCGCTTTTCGCGGCGCCGCCGGACCGCGATCTCGATTGGCAGGAGGATGGCGTTGCCGGCGTCAGCCGGTTTCTGGCGCGGGTCTATCGCTTCGCCGCGCAGGCAATGCCTCAGGCAATTGAAGGACGCGCGCAGGAGTTGCCGCCGGAATTCACGCCGCTCGAACAGCGGTTGCTGCGCAAGCTGCACCAGACCATCCGCCGCCTGACCCAGGAGTTTGAAGGCCGCTGGCATTTCAATACCTGCATCGCCGCCATTATGGAGCTGGTGAACGATCTGACAGCGGAGGAAAGCGCCATCGCGCAGGGATCTGTCCGCGGCCCGGTCCTGTACGCCATCACGCGTGATCTGGTTCTGATGCTGCAGGCGTTCGCGCCCTATCTTGCCGCCGAGCTTTGGTCGCTGATGGAAGAGGAAACTCCGCTGCTGCGCACATCCTGGCCTGCATACGATGAAGGCCTCGCCGCCGAAGATATGATCGAAGTGCCGGTGCAGATCAATGGAAAGCTGCGCAGTTTGATTTCGGTCCCGGTGGCGACGAGCGAGGACGATCTGCGGGCGCGTGTCTGGGCAGACGCGAAGATACAAACCGCCCTCGCAGGCAAGGAAGTAGTGAAGGTGATCGTCGTGCCGGGGAAGCTAGTGAACCTGGTGGTGAAGGCGGTCTCGCCGGTTGTACCCACGGATGCGATATAGGATGGATGGGGCTGCCCTCATTTTTGATCTGTCATCCTGGGCAAAGAGTCCGTTCTATGACTACGCAACTTGAGTCTGCGCAAGTCGAGACGCTTCAATAGCGCAATCGACGTCGGTCCACGGCACGCAATTCTTCTCGGCGCAATTGCGCGGTGTTCGGGAGCCGGTCCCGTCTGCCGGAGATTGCCGGGGTCGCGCCTCAAAACAACCCCGACCAGCGCTCGTCGCATCACCCAAAGTACTCCTCCATAATTTTCTTGGAGGCCCTGCCATGTCCAAACTTCTTACCTTCTGCATTCTGTTTCTTTTCCCACTCGCCGGTTTCTCTCAAACCGCCACCTTTTCAACCCATAATGTTTACACTCAAAATTCGAATTACATCCAGGCCATCGGAGATCTAAACAACGATGGCTATCAGGATCTGATTAATTTCTCGGTCGGCGGGCTCACAGCCCCTCGCACCTTCAGCGTCCTTTTATCGAAAGGCGATGGCACCTACCGTGCGCCCATCACCTACACGCTTCCAACCGGGAGTAATGTCACGAACGCCGTGCTCGCCGATTTCAACGGCGACGGCAAGCTCGACATGGTCGTCGAAAGTGCCTATGACGGCGGCTTTTCGGTCTATCTGGGAAATGGAGACGGAACATTTCGCGCCCCTGTCGCCCACAGCGTGACCGAACCACTGCCAGTGGTATGTGCCATCGCCGCCGCAGACGTGAACGGCGACAGCAAAACCGATCTCCTCGTAGAGACCACCGACCAACGAGACGACTACGATCTCCAGGTGTTCTTTTCCAACGGCGACGGTACCTTCACTGCCGGCCCGCTCACCTACAACCTTATAGGAGGCGCACTTCTGACCGGCGACTTTAACGGTGACGGAAAAACGGATTTCGCATCAAACTACGGCTATTACGCAGGAAGCCAGCTCGAGATTTGGCTCGGCGATGGCACGGGCAATTTCAAAATGTCCTATTCCGATGGCAGCGTGGAGAATTTCGAGTACGTGGCTGCCGATTTGAACGGCGATGGAATATCAGACATAATTGCCACCGCGAATCAGTATTGCAGCTCTTGCACCAATAACGTCGCCCTGGAGCCGTATTTTACCGTCTATTACGGGCAGAGCGATGGCACCGTGGAGCGCACTCAGGTCCCGACGGCCGGCGGTTGCCCCATATACACTCCGGTGGTCGCGGACTTCAATGGCGACGGAATCCCGGATATCTCGTTTGGTGGAATCGATTGCGACAACACGCAGCCAGACACCATCTCGATACTTTTCGGAAAGGGCAACGGCCAGTTCGGTTCCCAGACTTCGATCTACACCTTCATTCCACCTGCAGGAGCATTACGTATTTCACTCGTATCCAGCGTACATTCTGCGCGGCAATCGAGACTCCAAAGCGGATTTGGTTGTTAATCAGCAAAATTCTGTTACAAATGGTCCTTTAACTTCGAATCACATCATCACGCTGCTGAATACGACAACCGGTAACTTCCCAACCTGCACTGCTCCAAACGCTGCCGTTGGAATCAATGTGTGCAGTCCAACATCGGGCAGCAGTGTCAGCTCGCCGGTCAACTTCGCGATCGGCGCTTCAGGCGATACCCCCATGCGCACAGTCGCGGTGTGGGCCGATGGCAAAAAGCAGGCGGAACAGCTTGCGGGCGCGTTCTCCGACTATTCCTTCTTCAACAATTCACTCCCGCTAGCCGCCGGATCGCATAAAATCACGGTCCTCGCCACCGGTTGGGACAGCTCCCTGCAATCGAAGTCGTTCACTCTCAATGTCGGCGGGTCCTCTTCCTGCTCGATTCCGACCTCTGCGGGAGTGCACGTCTGCAGTCCAGCGAACGGATCGACCGTTTCCTCGCCGGTGAGTGTGCAGGCCGCGGGCAAGGTCACCGGTACGCTGGCGCACATGGAACTCTATGTGGATGGCGTAAAGAAATTCACCAGCGCAACATCCACTCTGAACACGACTCTCACTCTGACCGCGGGGAGTCACCGCTTCGCGGTTCTGGCGATCAATACCGCCGGTCAAAAATTGGAGACCGTCGTCAACGCCACCGTCAAATAAACCCACCCGCGCGCAAGCACGGCAGACCCAGGAGCGGCTTCTTCGGAGGCCGCTCTTGTTTTTGCATTTCTGTCTCGGGGCGGAATGGAAGCCTTTTGCAGTGGGTCAGTTTGGCTCTCGGTAGACTCTCGGGCAGACCCCCGGCTTCAGCCGGGGGAGAGAGAATGGGTAGAGCCCGGCTTCAGCCGCCGAGGGACCCCCATTCAAACTGACCCATTACCAAGCTTCTAAGTCCACCGGATCCATTCGTCGAAGGCGTAATAATATCTTGTAGCAATCTCTAGAAATCGGAATTTAAGAATCCTAAAATTTGCCATTGATGACAACCCAAATCGAATCCGTTCATCCTGCTGAAACCTCTGGCCCGCCACAGGTCGCGAGGCTGCATCGCGCAATCCGGGCCCGTCCACGGCACGCAGTCATTTCTCGGTACGATTGCACGGTGCTGGCATCAGCCCTCGCTGCTGGGCCTCGAATTGCTCTGGCGATGGGGAGTCGGCATTCCGATGCTCGCATTGGTGGCTTGGGAAGCCGCGAAAATTTGCCAATCGGTTTCGCTGGCGCAAACCGGCATCTACCAATTCTCGCTGATCGATACAGTTGCGGCAGCTCAGACTCTTTCGGCAACTTTCGATGTACTGCTTTCTCCGGTGCGCGCAGTTGCCGTGTGGCTGGTCCCTGCGTTGGCCGTGGCCTGGGCGCTTGCTGCCGGGTTCGGACGCTCGCTGGTTCTGCGCCGGTACGACCGCACTTTACCGTTTACCCCGTGGCGGATGGCTGCTTTGCAGTTGCTTCGGATCGTCGTGCTGGGCGGCAGCTTCGCTCTCTGGTTTGCGTGTCTGCACTGGGCGGCATTGTCGTCGCTGGGCGGCGCGGAGCCAAATCTGGTGGGCTATTTCGTAAAGGCGATTTTTCTCTCCTTCGCCATCTTCTTCTTCTGGGCGATCGTGAGCTGGGTGTTCAGCATCGCGCCCCTGCTGGGATTGCTGGAGAGTACGGGAATCTTCGCCAGTCTGCGCGCCTCTTTGCGGCTTGGCCATGGATCGCTGCGCGGGCTTCGTCCCAAGCTGGTGGAGATCAATCTTGTCCTGGGCGTGGTCAAGGCGGCTCTGATCGTGCTGGCCATGGTCTTCTGCGCCAGTCCGGTGCCGTTCAAGGAAGAAATCAACGGGCTCTCGCTCTATACCTGGTGGGCGCTGGTGACCATCTGGTATCTCATCGCTTCCGATTTTTTTCAGGTAGCGCGAGTGATTGGATTCATTGAAATGTGGCGCGCGGTCAATGGAAATTCTGCCGTTCGCAGCGCAGATACCGGTCAACCATCATCCTGAGCAACGCGAGGGACCTCTGCATTTTTCCCGGCGCCCCGAACCGCCCAGGGTGCCCCATCCAAGCCTCTGCTGGCTTGAATGGGGATAATCGAAACATAAGCAAACACCCGGGCGACTCATCTCTATCAACTGAATTTCAAATTCATATGATTCAGTCCCTTGCGGATCTGTCGCGCCAGTTCAATGGAATCTCCGGTCTTGAACTGATGGGAGAAATACAGCTGCGGGAATTCATCCGTCTCCTGGTTGTAAAGACATCCGACGTCCCAGCCCTGGTTTTGCATTGTCCAGATCGACGGGGTTGATTTCAGATGCAGATCATTCCGAAATCCGGAGCCGCCGCCGCATTGCTCCCGCCGCCGTGCGGCTGAAAGGCGATCGTGGTTTGAACATTGAGATACGGATTGATGACCATCCCTCCCAGCCGGATCGTCTCCCTGCGGGGCACTTCGATAGGTCACCACCCCGTCGGAACCGATGTCCGGCTTCGATCCGAGGATGTCGCCGATTTCTTCCGCCGGCAGCGGCGTTGTCGGATTGCTCGGCAACGTCTGGGGAAATGGGGTCGAGGTCACATTCAAGGCTGCCTTAATTGCGCGCGCAATTGCGATTGGATCGCCGACCGCGCGGAAATGGACAAACCAGACCAGCGGCTTGAAATCATAAAAGTGCTGATGCTCCGCCTGGAAAACGAAGTTGTGCTGCAACAATTCGTGGATGAAGGATCAAGTTCGCTCGGGTTTGAGAGCCATATCCGCGTTCATCGCAGCCAGGGTGCTGGTCCCGTTCGCCGACTGGAAAACAATATTGCCATTCATCTCAAAGGCTGGATCGATTGGACGCCGTGTAACGTCACGTCGGTGATGTCGTTGCGGTCGATCTCGATGGTGAAAACTCCATTGGAGACCGTTCCCCTCCGCCTGAATGATCTCTTCGACCCGGTGGATCACCTCCGGCGTCATTGCAGATCCGGCGGTGTCATCCGCCCACACGATTTTCTTTCCCAGGGTGGCTGTGGCGATAAATCCGCCGGCAACACTTGCGCCCAGGGCAAGTGCACGACGCCGTGTAAACGGCGCATCTAGATTGAAGTTGCTCATCGCAGATTCCTCTTTCCGCCGGCAGTCACTGGCCGAAAGCGCGCCGGGGATTGCAAGCAATCCAGGCTCGATTGGCTGCACAGGCATAAACATCGGATGCATTCATTCAGCCGTCGCAATGGAGCTTTGTTTGATGATGCAGCAATGGGCATGCCCGCTCGGTTGCGTTAGACAACGTTCGGCGCTGCAAATGGCATCTGAAGCCGTCTCGTGAGTTGCAAAGTTCGAAGTCCCGTCCAAATTCCTGCGGTACACTGAGCCATACTCCATCGGAAAGCCGCTGCCGCACGTGAATCCTTCCACGATTGTCATTCTCGATTTTGGTTCTCAATATACGCAGCTCATCGCGCGCCGCATTCGCGAGCAGAACGTGTATTCGGTCGTGCTGCCCTGCACCGCGGCTTTAGAAACCATTCAGCAGGCCAACCCCGCGGGTATCATTCTTTCCGGCGGCCCGTGTTCGGTTTACGACGCGGATGCCCCGCCCGCCGATCCGCGCGTGCTGGCCCTGGGTGTTCCGGTGCTGGGCATCTGCTACGGCCTGCATTTCATCCTGCATCATCTCGGCGGCAAGGTGCGCTCCGCGGACCGGCGGGAATATGGGTATGCCGATGTCGAAATCGTCAGCCAGACCGAGTTGTTCTCGGGACTGCCGCTCAATTTGCAGGTGTGGATGTCGCACGGCGATGAGGCGCTCGATCTGCCTCAAGGCTTCTCGCTGACCGCGAAAACGGCACAAGCCGTGGCTGGCATCGCTGATGAATCCCGCCGCATCTGGGCGGTGCAATTTCATCCCGAGGTCCATCACACCCGGCAGGGAACTGAGCTGCTGCGGAATTTCCTCTTTCGCATCTGCCAGGTTGCGCCGGACTGGACTCCGGAACATTTCATCCAGACAACGGTGGAGCGCATCCGCGAGCAGGTTGGCGAGGGTCACGCGATCTGTGCGCTGTCCGGCGGCGTCGATTCTTCGGTGGCCGCCGTGCTGGTGGACCGCGCCATCGGCGACCGGCTGACCTGCGTCTTTGTGAACAACGGCGTGCTGCGCAAGAATGAATTTCGCAAGGTGCAGGAGAATCTTCGCGGCAAGCTGGGGCTGAACCTGGTAGCTGTCGATGCCAGCGAGCGATTCCTTTCCGAGCTGCGAGGGGTAGCCGACCCGGAGAAGAAACGCAAGATCATCGGGACGGAATTCATCACGGTATTTGACGCCGAGGCGCATCGCATTGCCCAGCAGACCGGCCCGGTGAACTGGCTGGTGCAGGGAACTTTGTATCCCGATGTCATCGAGTCCAGCTCCGTGAAGGGACCATCGCAAACCATCAAGAGTCACCACAACGTTGGCGGCCTGCCGGAGACGATGAAGCTGAAGCTGATCGAACCGCTGCGCGATCTGTTCAAGGATGAGGTCCGACGCATCGGTCGCGACCTGGGGATGCCGGAAGACATTCTGCAGCGCCAGCCATTTCCCGGGCCGGGTTTGGCGGTGCGGATTGTGGGCGAAGTCACTCCAGAGCGTGTGGCCATTCTGCAGGAAGCCGATGAGATCGTCGTCGATGAAATCAAGGCAGCCGGACTCTATCGCAAGATCTGGCAATCTTTCGCCGTGCTGCTTCCGATAAAAAGTGTCGGTGTAATGGGCGATCAGCGCACGTACGCCTATACCTGCGCAATTCGCGCCGTGCATTCAGAAGATGGCATGACGGCGGACTGGACACCACTGCCGTACGAGGTGCTGAAACAGATGTCGAGCCGGATTGTGAATGAGGTGAAGGGCATCAATCGCGTCGTGTACGACGTCACTTCAAAGCCACCGGGCACGATCGAATGGGAATGACGTCGATGTGTCTCTGAAGTTCACTTCATAAATTTGTCATCCCGACCGGAGCGTAGCGAAGTGGAGGGACCTGCCGGGTGCCCAGGTCTCGCTTCTGAGACCTGGGCTGCCCCCGCCATAATTGTTATTGTTGCGCTTTTAGGTGGAAGAGCCGGGCTTTAGCCCGGCGTCCAAGCAGCAAACAAAGGGCCTTTAGGCCCGGGTACTTCGAATTCGCTGATTCTTGATATGCCGCGTATTTCTGAGATACGAGACTAGAGCATCAGGAGGAAACTCTCTAGCCGCGTTGCCGATCTGGAGCATAACAACCGCTTCACCGATCCGCAACCGCCAGCTCCATCCGCGTATTCTTCTCGAAAACCACATTGTGCCCGGGCATAAGCCACCGCCGGGTAATGGATTTTCCAGCCGAGTAGTAGGCAAACGTGGCGGTCATCACCGGGGCCACCACCACGAACGCGACAATGCGGGTCACCAGGCCGAAGCCATTGCTGGAAACGCCCGCGTGGACAGAATCCTGATCGGAGTCGAGCGAATTGCTGGCCAGCGCTCCCAGCAACAGCGGCGCCACAAATTTTCCCTGCGCGGAGTTGGCCTTGGCGCCGCCTTCAGAATCGACCGTGACGTTTTGCCCCGATGCGCCCTCGACCGCGGTCATCTGGCCATGCATATTTTCGAGCGTTCCGCTGGGCAGCACGATCTGCCGGAAGGCGAAGCGCAATGTTCCATTGCGATCCAGCGAGCGCGCCGGTTTCGCCTGCGTGACCACTCCCCGGAGCTGCGTTCCCGTGGGCAGAATCACATCGGTCTTCGATTGATTGAGATAGGGCCGCGTCAGCACCGCGACCACAGGATCGCCGGCTTTATCCGTTGCCGAACTGATGGTCGTCGTCAATCGCGCATCGAGCGTTCCCGGAGGAATATGTCCGTGCGGCGGCGTGACCGGCATTTTCTCCTGCGCATTGTCGGGAACGATCAGTGGCTTTACAAGTACGGCATCGAACTGGGCGCCAGCCCAGATGTCCTGAGGATGATAAGGTAATTGGCCGTAAGCGAATTTCATGGCCATATCGGATTTATGAGGCGAATGAACAATGCCTTCGACGCTCTGTTTCTTGGCCTCGACCTGATCTTTGACCTTGCCGATGAGCGATTCTTTGCGTTGCCGGCTGGCCATTTTCACGATGCCGGCGGTGCGCTCGATGGCATCGGCGGTCAGCGGCAGACGCACGCCGCCAGGCAATACCAGAGCATTGAACGTGAGTACAGGCTGTTTCAGCGGAGTGACATCGCCGTCGAGGAGAGCCCACGTCCGCGTTTGTTTTCCGATAGGATTCAGGCCGGAAATCGTGCCATCAACGACCGTGTTCGCCGGCAGAACGACGTGATCGCCCGAGTAGACCGGATCGATTAATCTGCCGCGAATCGACTGGCCAACACGCATCGGGTAGCGGCGATCCAGTTGCACCCGCAGGGGAAAACCAGCGGGCAGCGCGGCCGTGAAAGCTGCTTTCGAAGAAATGGGACCCGCGGGGGAGGTGGCAGGTCGGGGGGAACTACTTCCCGTTGGAACTGTGCGCCTCTTCAATCGAGGCGTCTGGCCGCTGAGCGAAAACGCGCCTGCAAAAAAATAGAGCAGACCAACTGCAGCCAATTTTTTATTGCACATTCTTATTGATCATTTACAGATATCGCGAAACCACTGTCTCTTTCAGGATAAACCCGCAGCCCCTTTATTCCAGCGCCCATTTCCATCCGATCAATATGAATCGAAAGTAGCGGTGAGATGCGGTCGCGGCCCGTCATTCGCTTCCATTGAAATCTTCTGCGGAGTCATCTCGGGATCGATCTCCGGCAATATGTTTTGGGTTTTCCGCTGCGCATTCTTCCTCGTCGCTGATAGTTTGGATGCCGCCGAGGTCCTCCTCAATCAGCAGAAATTTCCGGATGTAGCGTAATGGGTCGTCGGCGACGGCCATCGCCTTCAGATGAAATCGCCAGGCGTCTGGCAGCACCGTGCGGCGAATGTGCCCCTTCCGCTCAACCGTTCTCGGCGTACCGTCTTTGGAAATACGCGTGAATTGATTGTTCGGCACGACGAAGACCATCTTGCTGCCTTCGCGCCAGAATGTCCGCGCGAATTCGTGCGCAAACAACAGCGCATAGTAGCGCCGCTGTTCGGAAAGGGTCTGCAAAGAGGTATCGAAACTGGTCCAGGGCTCCATGATCCGGCTCGTATACCATTTGCGAAATTCAAAGCCGTTGGATTTCGCTTGGCGGATCAGCGCACGCAACAACTCAACTCGTGTCATTATTTTTTTAGCTTAGTCGATGAAAATGGTGCAGAAAAGATTGAATTGAAAATAGAACCTGATGGAATTGCCGTTTTCGTCCCAAAAGCGACCTGACTTTTTTCGCGAGATGGGTCCCGGCTTGCATCAACCTGAAGAGAAGCCGAAACTTGAAGTGATCGCCCAATCCTTATGCTGCCATGCTGGAAGGCTCTATCCAATCGTTTTCACGCCGATCCCGGCAAACGTCCGGCATCGTGCGGGTGGCTGACCCGCTGGATGTCTGTCGGTGTGCTCACAGCCTTTCTCTGCGCCGCCATGCCACCGTTACGGGCCGTCGTGACTGCACCCAATGGCGTCGATACCGATCCTCTGAATCTAACGCCGGAGGTGCAGGCCGCCTATCAGCACTTCTACGATCTGGACTACCAAAACGCGGAGGCGCGTTTTCAGAAGATTGCCGACGAGCATCCTGCCGACCCAATGGCCGCCGATTACCTGTTGAACAACACGGTATTCAGTGAGCTGTACCGGCTGGACCTGCTCGATACCACGCTGTACGTTCAGGATGGCTTTCTTTCCGGCAAGCATCCCGTGGTCGAAGACCCGCAGGTAACAGCGAAAGTTGAGGCCCTGTACACCCGGGCCATGCAACTGAGCAGCGACAGATTGCGCGCGAATCCGCATGATATCGATGCACTGTTCGCCGGTGGCTATGCCACCAGCCTCGAGACCGTGTACGTGGGCATGGTCGAAAAGAAATATGTTCCGGCGCTTCATCTGGCGCTGGCGGCCCGAAAAGATAACGATGAGGTTTTAAAACTCGATCCGAAGTATGTGGATTCTTATCTGATCGTCGGCGTGCATAATTACGTGATTGGCAACCTGTCGTTTCCCTACAAAGTGTTGGCCGGGCTGGTCGGTATTCATGGATCGAAATCCAGGGGACTGACGCAATTGCGCCGGGTCGGCCAGGATGGGATTCTGAATTCCGTCGAAGCCAGAACGGCGCTGGCGATTTTTCTCCGGCGGGAGGCACACTATCCGCAGGCAATCGAGGTGGTGAATGGCCTTCACCGCGAGTATCCACACGATTTTCTGTTCTCGCAGGAACAGGCCAACCTGTTGAAGGATTCCGGTCAGGGAATGCAGGCCATCGCGGCCTATCAGGCGCTCATCGATCAGTCCAGCAAGCCGGGCGGATATTTTCCCAATCCGCATCTGGAGATGGCCTACTATGGCCTGGCGGAAGCGGCGCGCGGCCAGCGCGAGATTGCTGTAGCGGCACAGGCGTATGCATCGGCTGCTGCCCAACCCACGGCTTCGCCCTTGATGCGGCGGCGAGCGGGTCTCAGGGCGGGCGAAATGTACGATCTGCTGGGCCAGCATGCCCAGGCAAAACAGCAGTATGACGATGTTCTCGCGCTGGGGGCCGATTTCAGTCAGGCCCAAATGGCCAGGAAACTCGAGCAATCCCCATACACGGGACAGTGAATGCGCCGCGCTGTCGGAAGCCGGAACGAATTGGCTGGAACCGGCGAGCGTCGGCCTGCGTATAGATTTACTATGCGGTGAAGCGCTCGGCTTCGGCGACACAGAAGAGCGCCGGCGGCGATCATCGTCAGGAGGGAATCTAATGTTTTGTCACAACTGTGGGCAGGCTTTACCGGTAGGGGCGAACTTCTGTCCCACTTGCGGCGTGCGCGCGAATGCGAATGTGTTCACCGCTTCTGCGGTCAATACCATGTACCGGCCGCGCGGGTATCGTATGATGGCCGGCGTGTGCGCGGCCTTTGCGTTGCGCTACGGCTGGGACCTGGCGGCCACGCGCATCGTAACCGTGATCCTCGCGATTTTCCTGTTCCCGCTGACGGAGCTCGCGTATCTGATTTGCTGGCTTTTGATTCCGGAAGAAGTTCCGTTCGTCGTGCCGCAGCCCGGGGTCAACGTTCCAAATCCGGTCGTCAACGTCCCGGATCCGGGCGCGCCACCGCCGCGCTAAAGCAAAAGCACAGAAGGTGTAAGCTAGGAAATCTCTCTTGGCGCAGCCGTTCCCCAAAGAACGGCTGCACATAACTCACCACATCACAGTATCTGTGCTTTAATCTCCAGATCACTGGCACAGAATCCTCAATTCCGAAGAAAACAGCGGCCGGTCAGATGTTTCGCGCTGCGGGTCCGATATCATTCCGGTAAGACACTTCAGGAGTGGCGCTTGCATATCGAACGCGACGGAGCGCGGCTGTTCTTCACCACCATGGGAACCGGGCCGGACGTGGTCCTGCTGCATCCCACCCCGGCTCACCATGCTTTCTGGTTGCCGGCAGCCGGCCTGCTGGCCGGGCGTTACCGGCTGACGCTCATCGATCTGCGCGGGCATGGCCAATCCACCCTGGGAAGCGGACCGGCCACCATGGAGAAACTGGCCGAGGATGTCCATGCCGTGCTGCAAGCGTCTGGGATTACACACGCGGCGTTTGCCGGCTGCTCCATCGGCGGCTATGTGCTGTACGAATACTGGCGTCGTTTTCCGCAAGAGATAACCGCGCTCGCGATCATTTGCGGCAAGCCGCAGCCGGACTCCCCGGCGAATCGTGAAAAAAGACAAGAGTGGATGCGCTCGGCGCAGCAGCCGGATGGCCTGGGGAAATTCTTCGATCTGATGGCGGACACGCTCGTAGGGTCGACGGCGCGGCAGCGTCACCCGGAAGTTCGCGCCACCGCCCGCGCCATGATGAATGCCGTAACGCTCGATGCCATGCTCGCCGTGCAGCAGGGTCTGATGTCGCGTCCGGACTCTGTGCCGACGCTGGAGACGATCCACGTGCCGGTGTGTGCGGTAGCCGGAGGAGAAGACCAGAGCAGCACTCCGGCAGAGATGCGCGTCATTGCGGAACAGCTTCCAAACGCCGAGTTTCACGTGCTGCCGTTCGCCGGACACTACGCGCCGCTCGAGCAGCCGGATCGAGTGGCTGCCATCCTCGGCGAATTTCTCGATCGGCGGCATCTTGAATCCGCCGCGAAGTCCGGCGCAGGTCCAACCCATTGAAACCAAATCCGCCGGCCAAAAGCCCGGAAATCCATGTGCGCCCGTTCCAGTACGGCGGCGCACAGAGCCGCGACCTGTTGTGCGATCGCGTACCGCTGGCGCGGCTGGCGAAAGAGTACGGCACGCCTCTTTACGTATATTCCGCTACCACGATTCGCCAGCGGGTGAGGCTCTTTGCCGAAGCCTTTGCCGGGCTGCGCCACACGATCTGCTATTCGGTAAAAGCCAATTCCAATCTTTCGATTTTGCGTTTGCTCGCCGATCTTGGAACCGGTTTCGACATCGTTTCCGGCGGGGAACTGGAGCGCGTTCGCCAGGCCGCCAAACCGTCTTTGCGCCGCGTGGTCTTTTCTGGTGTCGGCAAAACGGCACCCGAGATCGACACGGCATTGGCGGCGAACATTTTGGTATTCAACGTCGAAAGCGCCGCTGAGCTCGACCTGCTGGAGCAGCGGGCACGACACCTCGGCAAACGCGCGCCGGTGGCGTTGCGGGTCAATCCGGATGTCTTTGCCGAGACTCATCCCTACATCTCGACCGGCATGAGCGAACATAAATTCGGCGTCGAAATGCGGGCAGCCAACGCGCTGTATAGCCAGGCGGCGCGCAGCAAATTCCTGGCCCCGATTGGCGTCAGCGTCCATATCGGATCGCAGATTCGCAGCGCCGAACCTTTTGGTCAAGCCTTGCGGCGGGTCGGCGAACTGGTTCGAGATTTGAAGACGAGCCTTGGCATTGAAATCCAGCACATCGATGCCGGCGGTGGCCTCGGGATTTCCTACAAGCCGGATTCCGAGCCGTTCGATGCGGAAGCTGCGGTGCAGGAATACGCGCAGCAGGTTCGCGCCGCACTGGCCGGATTTGACGGTGAATTGTTGCTGGAGCCGGGACGATTCATCATCGCGGAGGCAGGGGCATTGGTCGCGCGGGTGCTGCATGAAAAGCGCAATGGCAACAAAATTTTTGTAGTGACGGACGCCGCAATGAACGACCTGATCCGCCCGGCGCTCTACCAGGCGTACCATGCCATTCTGCCGGTGCGACGCGACGAAACCAGCAAGCCGGTGACGGTCGATGTCGTTGGCCCGGTTTGCGAGACCGGAGACTTTTTCGCACGAGACCGGGAGCTGCCGCAGATGAGAGCCGGAGATACGATCGCTGTGCTCGACGCAGGCGCCTATGGAATGTCGCTCAGCTCGAATTACAACTCCCGCCCGCGCGCAGCCGAGGTGCTGGTCGAGGGGCGCGCGCACCGCCTGATCCGCCGCCGTGAAACCATGCGCGACCTCCTGGCCGCGGAACTCGCTTTGCTGGGCTGAGTTTTTGAAGCCCACTGTCAAATACAGGAAAAGACCCAGGTTAGCTTGGCGAACGTATAAAGGTTTCAGAGATACTGCGATATGAAAAGGTGCTGTCATCCCGAGCGAAGTCATTGCAACGCAATGACGCAGTCGAGGGACCTGCGTTGCTTCGCACTGCACCAAGGTCGATCTCGCTCTAGGACCGGTGGCCCATTCAAGCTTCTGTTGCTTGAGTAGGGCTAAGCAGATCAGCCTCGAGATACCGCCTTCTCGAACGTGACTCTTAAGGAAAGTCTGATCAGTGGCTAATCTGAGAGGTTCGAGTAGACCCCGGCCTTCAGGCCGGGGATAAGTCACTGAAGATGAGAGGTGGCTTTAGCCGCTGGGGGTGCTGAATAAACGAATCAGAGCTTCCTTAATTTTGAATGGTTGTGGCGGGCATTTCGGAGGTCGCCATGGTGCTGATTGGATCGGCAGAAGCCGCATCGGAAAGCTTTGAGACTCCGGAAGAAGCGGTCGAATACTCGCCTTCATCCTGCTTGGGTCCGAGGCCGAGCTTGATCAGCGCGCGAGAGTCCGGCGTGATCTTCGTCTGCCAGCCGTTATCAGCCTGATATTTTTCCATTGCGGCCTGGGTTTCGGGGTCCCACTGGCCGGTTGGAGTGCCGGTCAGGTAATGAGCCTGAACCAGTGCCTGCTGAATCTCGATCGTGCGTTGGGAATCCATCACGCGCTGACCCAGAATGACGTGGCGGTGCCTGGACCTGCGATGGTGGCGGCCAAACCCGAAAGAACTGTGATGAAGAGATCCATGGCGGGCGGTCTGCCGGCTCCTGGCGGTGCTATGCCCGTGCGCGTGGTGAACTCCAGCCGCCCAACTCAGGACCGGGCCCGGCAGGATCGCCAGCGCGAGGATGACCGCGGCCAGCTGAAATCGGGTTAGGCGGGGGTCCTGCATAGTGTCAAAATAAACGTAATTCCGGCCAATCGCAACCATGAAACGCATCTCGGGTGCCCGCAGGTCACCAGGCTAAAAGACCCCGATGAAAGGGGCGGAATCCTCCCCGCCCCTTCCATTATCCAACCATTTGCTTTGTTTGTATCGACTTAACCGTACCAAGGCTCTTATGGCAAGGTTCCGCCGATGTAGTTGTTTCCACGGTCCGGGTGCTGTGGGTCGATGATCAGGAAAACCACGTCATCGCCGGATTTCAGCCGTTCGGCCATCTGCTGGAACTGGTCCACGTTGGCGATCGGCTGCTTGTTCATCTGCAGGATTACTTCTCCGGGCGCCAGTGCCTGAAGTCCATCCGCGAACGAACCTGGACGGATGCTCCGGATAATAACCCCGCCGTTGATCCCGGCTTTTGAAGCCAGTTCTGGTGGAACATTGCTGACGGACATCCCCAGCTTGCTGGTTCCACTTTGCTGCGGACCGTTGGTATTGCCGGAAGGATTGCCGTTGTTAAGCGCAGCCATCATATCCGCGCGATTGGCAATCGTCACCGTAGCCGTCTCGTGCTGGCCATTGCGAATGTAGCCGATGGTCGCTTTGCTTCCCGGTTTGCGATTGGCGATATCGGCAATCAGGTCGTTGCCGCCCTTGATTGGCCGTCCGTCGATGCTGATGATGATGTCGCCCGGCTTCAGTCCGGCGTTGGCCGCCGCGAATCCCGGCTGGACGGAACTGATGATGACGCCGTTCTTGATCCCGTAAACATGGGCGACAGCGCTCGACATCATGGCCGGGAAGGTGATGCCGATCGATCCGCGCACCACTTTGTGGGCCGGTCCGATCAACTGGTTATAGACGTTGACAATGGTATCGGAAGGCATAGCAAAGCCGATGCCCTCATTACCGGCTGACTGGGTGAAGATGGCGGTATTCATACCAATCACCTGGCCGTCCATGTTCAAAAGCGGTCCGCCGGAGTTGCCGGGATTGATCGCGGCATCGGTCTGGATAAAGTGCTGGAACTCCCCTGTGCCGACGGGGCCTTGTTGGGGCAGCGACCGGTTCTCCGACGAGATGATGCCGGCGGTAACAGTCTGGTTCAGGCCGAACGGGCTGCCGATGGCCATTACCCAGTCGCCGATCTGTGTTCCGGCGGAGTTGCCCAGCTTCACCGTTGGCAGGGGATGGTCCACATTGATCTTCAGGACGGCGATGTCCGTATCTTTGTCGGTCCCGACCAGCGTGGCGGGGTGGCCCTGGTCGGCTTCAGCATCGGTCGTAAGCTTCACCCAGATTTTGTCGGCCTTATCGATCACGTGATTGTTGGTGATGATGTAGCCGCGCGGGTCCACGATGAACCCGGAGCCAAGCGCCTGGCGTTCGCCACCACCCGGTTCTTCTCCCTGCGGCCCTTCTGGGCCGCCGAAGCCAAAGAAGTGGTTGAAGAAATCCTGCATTCCATTGTCGCCCTGGCCACCCTGTCCCTGTCCCTGGTCGGGGCCTTCCTGATCGTCACCGGGACCCTGCATGTCAGGTCCATTCTCGTCAGGGCCTTGCATCCGTCCGTGGAACCGCCTGTTGTGGGTTTTGGGAATCGAGACGGTGTTGATGTTCACCACCGCGGGACCAACTTGTTTTGCGATCTGGGTGAAAGTGGTGGAAAGGTTGACGGGGCTGGGCATCTCCAGCGGCCGCGCGTCGGAAGTATCGACCTTCGCGTCTTTTCCATCTACCCCGTGGGCGAAGACCGAGCCGATTAGGATACCGGCAGATAGCGTCGCCAGAATTGCGAAGGTGATGGTCAGGCGGCGCATGCGGAGTTTATCTATCCAGACTTTCATGGTTTTGATCGAACCTCGTTAGGGATACGGCGAAATTTGGTGGGACAACAATTCAACAGTATATCGGGTATGACTTCAAAGCTCTGCGGGCGAGTGGCTCGCCTGAACTCAACTTGTTAGACGCGGTACGGAGGAAAAGCGTATCACACGATTGCAGGTATCTTGATGGGATTTCATGACGCGGTAACTTGCCGCGACTTTTTCCTTGTCGGCCGAAGTTAACTTTGCTGGATACGCCGCTGCCACCGGGGCAGCATTTCCGTGGCAAAAATACCCGCCAGAACCAGCATCGCGCCCAGTCCGCGGCGGAGCTGCATCCGCTCATGAAGCACGATAAAAGCCGTCAGCCAGGCAAAGACCGGCTCCAGCGTCACGATAACGGCGATGTTGGTTGCCGGGATCACCTGCTGCGCCCAAGTCTGGACGCTGAAGGCCAGCGCCGTCGCAAGAACTCCAGAAATGGCGATCGCAAACAACACGAACGGGCTGGTCAGTGGACTGCCCGGGGAAAATAAATGCTCCATCGCGCCGGGCCGGGGCGGTTCGGTCAGCCATGCTCCTATAGTCAGGAACACCATGGCGAAGCCGATCTGCAGCATCGAAAGCTGTTCAAAGCGGATCTTTTTACTGCCACGATCGAGTGCAATGATCTGCAGCGCAAACCCCACCGCGCAGCCGATCGTCAGCAGGTCGCCGCGGTTCAGGGTACGCAGAATGCTCGCCCATTGCGTATGCGCAGGTGTGGTCAGCAGACCCACGCCGGCGAAGGCCAGCAGCGCTCCGGCCCAGGCGCTCCATTGCGGCAGACCCGCGTCCGGAGCCCGCAGACCGGGCAGGCTGGCAAAAAAAGGAACCAGCACCACGACCAGCGCTGTTAAGAAAGCTGAATTTGTCGCCGATGTATAGAGCAGCCCCTGCGCCTGGAAAAAGAATCCGCAGCCCATCAAAGCCCCCGCAACGGCGCCCCCGGCCCACGCTGTTCGCGTCAATTGCCTCCACTGCCTGCTGTAAACGACAGCGAGGCAAAAAAAGGCGACAGTCATGCGCAGCGAATTGAACCACTGGGGTTCGATCTGGAGGAGAGCCTCCTTCACCAGCACGAACATCGTTCCCCAGAGCATCACCATGGCGAACATCAACAGATGGGCAAGCGTGTTGCGCGACATTTTTTGCGAAGTAGACATAGGTTCGCTGGGGCAATCTTCGATTCAATAATCTACAACGTCTCGGAGATATGTGACGTCAAAAGCGCTGTCATCCCGACCGAAGTCCGCGCAGCGGACGAAGTGGAGGGACCTGCTTTTTTGCGCACTCCATGAATGCCGATCTTGCTCTAATCGAGGGCCGCTCCATCATCCGCCTGCGCCACAGCCAGTACCAGCAGCAGAATGCGCCGTAGCGCAAGATCGCGTCCGGTGGCGTCGAACCATTCCTGCGGCGTGTGTACGCGCCCTCCGCTGCCTCCGCTGCCGATGCTCACCGCTTCAATCCCCAGCGAGAGAGGAATATTTGCGTCCGTCGAGGCGATCCGCGTATGGCTCTGAATGCCGAGATGACGGTCCACGGCGCGCAGGCATGTCAGAATCGCGGCATTGTCTGGAAGCGCTGCCGCGGGACGCTCCCCGATGATTTCAATTTCTGCATGAATAGGCTGGCGGTCCGCGGCGCGTTCGGGAGCATCGCCCATGGGACGGTTGGCTTCCAATACCGCATCTTCCACCGCGCTGCGGATCGTTCTTTCGAGATCCACCAGCCGAGCCGCGTCAACCGAGCGCGTGTCCAGACGTGCCTGCGCGCGCTGCGGGATCGCGTTGATGGCCGTGCCTCCCTCAATGTGACCGATGCTCCACGTGGTGCGCGGCGAGGTCGGCAGCTCCACGCGCCCCACCTCCGCCAGCGCGTTGGCCAGGACAAGGATTGGATTGGAAACTCCGGCATCCGTCCAGGAATGCCCCCCGGGCCCGGTCACGGTGATGCTGAAACGTCTGCTGCCGAGTGCCTGGGTGACGATCGTCTCCGTGCCCGCACCATCCAGAACGACCGCGCAACGAATACGTCGCGCGGCAGCAGATTCGCTGAACAGATAGCGCATGCCGCGCAGATTGCCCTCGCCCTCCTCGCCCACATTCCCCACGAAAAGAATGTCAGTGGCCGGCGTCAACCCGGCAGACTGCATCGCGGCGGCAATCGCCAGCAGCGCGGCAACTCCGGCGCTGTTGTCGCTGGCGCCAGGAGCGAGAAGCCTGCTGCCGTCCTGCACCGGATCTCTGATGTCATTGCCCGGAAAAACTGTGTCCAGATGGGCGGAGAGCAGCGTGCAGGGCACAGAGGTGAAAGATCCATCTTTGTCTTGCGGGTCAGGACTGGACCCACCGCGTATCCAGCCCAGAGCGTTCCCACACGCGTCAATCTCGACATCTGCCAAACCGAGGCACCGGAACTGTTCCGCCAGCCAGCAAGCGCGGGCCGCTTCACCGAAAGGCGGCGCCGGGATCGAAACAATGGCGCGATGCCAGTCGCGCAATTTCGGCTCCTGCAGATGGAACCATTGAAAGGCGCGATGCACAGCGGTTTGCCCCGCCAGATGGGTAATGGTCTGAAAAGCGGAGCTGGCGAAAGTGTCGGACATGGCGATACGCGATCACTTAAGCATCGCATGAAAGGCCCGCCGACAGCCCAAACATCATCATCCCGACCCTGAGCCTGCCGAAGGGGAAGGACCTCCGTATTTGTCTTTGTTTCTTCTGCCGACACTCCCAATATCGTCATCCTGAGCGAAGCGAAGGACCTCCGCATTTGCTTTGTCTTTGCTGGAGGCGCAGGGCTCAGTCCTGCGAAACAGTGAACCAGTCAAAGGGGCTTCAGCCCCGGCTATTTCACGAGTAAAACACTTCCATCAGGCACAAGCCTTTCGCGGCCGCCGTCGGGCCGGCCAGGGCGCGATTGCGTGAATCCAGGATTTCCGCCATCGCTGCGGGCGCCAGCCTTCCGCGTCCGATTTCCACGAAAGTCCCCACCAGGTTGCGAACCATGTGATGAAGAAAGCCATTGCCGCGCACCGTATAAGTGAAGATCTGTCCCGAGCTGCCACCTTCGTTCGCATCGTGCTCGGCGAATGGATTCGTTGAGGAGGACGACAGCGATTCGCAGGACCATTGTGATCGATCAATGCGGCGGATGTTCAACCCCGCCGGCGACAGTTCCTCAACTCGCGCCGCACGATCGGGATCGAGCGCGGCAAACGCCGTGAAATCGTGCTCGCCCAGGATCGCCCGCGCCGCCGTTTGCATCGCTTCGAAATCCAGCGGCCAGCGCGAACAGCTGACGTAGCGAGCCAGAAATGGCGAACACACCGGGCCATGAAAGATTCGATAGCGGTAGACCTTGCCGACCGCGCTGTGCCGGGCGTGAAAATCCGCCGGAGCCGGTTCCGCCGCAAGGATCCGTATCGCCGCGGGAAGAATGCGGTTCAAGGCGCGCTGAAGATTTTCTGCGGGAATGCCCGCCGCGAGAGCGAAGCTGGCCACCTGCGCCGCAGCGTGGACGCCGGCATCGGTGCGGCCGGAGCCCTGCGGAAGCACGCGCTCGCCGGTAACTGCTTCAATGGCGGCGGCAAGCGTACCTTGAATGGTCGGCGTCGCCACATCGCTTTGCTGTATCTGCCAGCCGTGAAACTCCGTGCCATCGTAGGCGAGTGTCACCTTCCAGTTCATCTTCATTCGGTTTCCGCCGATGGACGCCGGTCTCAGAGCCGGACCCGGCTACGATATACTCATCCGGTTAAAGGGTACATGGGGTTTTGGGCTGAATGGGCCTGTCCGCAGGTTCATGGTATAGAACGTCAAACGGAACCGTCCGGGTGGCAATCTCGTAGAAATCTAAGAAATCGCTCGCGATCCATAGAGGGATCGCTTCGCGTCTGCGATCATGGGAAATGGTTCATGAGAGATTCCGGGTAAGGGAAAGAAGAGGTAGGGAAACTGTGAACACCCAGAAACTGCAAGGTGCGCTGGCCGTCGGGCTGATGGTGTTGAATATTCTGGTGCCCGTGGCTGGCGCGCAATCGACAGCAGCCGGAAATTCCGCGCAGCCCCAGCAACAAGGCCAGCAGGTACCGAATGCGCCGGCTCCGGCCTCCGCGACCGTAGCCGTTCCCAGCCCTTCGCCTTCGATCGCAACCGAGCCGTATTCCCTTCGCCCGACCAGCCATGATTTCTCGCGAGGAAAGTCCCAGTTTCCCGATCCATTTGCCGTCTATACCAGCATCAAAGTCCCTCCGCCGCGCCTCAGCAATTCCTCCTTGCTCGACACTCTGTATCGCAACGGCAAGATTTATCTAAGCCTGGATGACGCCATCATGCTGGCGTTGCAGAACAACTTCGACGTGGCCATTGCGCGCTATAACCTGGACATTGCCGATACGGACCTGCTGCGCGCGAGATCCGGTCTTTCCTATCTTGGAGTGAATACCGGATTAGTAACGGGCACCCTGGGCGGCAGCACCAGCCCGGTGGCGAGCGCCGCGCCGGCCGCCACCACCAGCGCAACCGGGTCAGGTTCTTCTACCACGACCACGATTCAAACAACAGGAGCAGGCGGCGGTGGCCCTGGCGGCACCTCGGCGGGCGCGGGTGGCGCGGGTTCCGGTCCAAATGGGATTACGTTTTCCACGCTGGGCGCGGGTCCTTTGAACGTGCCGATCGAGCCCCTTGATCCCGTGCTGACCGGTACGGTGCAGTTGGCGCGGGCTTATATTCCCCAGACTTCCAATCTCATTACCGGGTCATTTCAGCTGAACCAGAACGTGAATGAATACAACTTCGGCTATCAACAGGGCTTTTTGCCCGGAGAATTACTGGCCGTCACCTTCAATAACGATCGTGCTACCACGAATGAGAGCTCCCCTTTCAGCAATTTCTACAGTCCGGCCTTGACCTCCACACTGAATGCCCAAATTACCCAGCATTTGCTGCAGGGTTTTGGATGGACGGTCAACGGGCGCTTTATCGCCATCACGAAGAACAACCGCCGCATTACCGACTCCGCCTTCCGCGCCCAGTTGCTCTACACCATAGACCAGATCGAGAACATCTACTGGGGGCTGGTCGGCGCCTACGAGGACGAAAAGGCGAAGGAAGGCGCGGTAAAACAATCGACCCAGTTGCTCGCGGATGATCAGCGCCAGTTGCAGATTGGAACCCTGGCGCCGCTCGACGTGGTGAACGCGAAGGCGCAGGTTGCCAGCGATCAGCAGGCCCTGACCACCTCCCAGACCAAGCTGCAATATCAGCAGTTGATTATCAAACAGGCCATTGCCCGGAACCTGGATGATCCCACGTTTGCGGCCGCTCCCGTGATTCCAACCGACCGTATCTCGCTGGCGCCGACGGCGGAGGAGGGCAAGAGCGTGGAAGACATGGTGCAGCAGGCGTATGCCAACAGTCCGGACGTGGAACAGGCGCAGTTGAACCTGAAGAATCAGGAAATCACTCTGAAGTCAGTCAAGAATGCGCTGCTGCCGGTGCTGGACGTGTACGGATTTTATGGGGCGCAAGCGATCGGAGGCGCTAAAAATCCACTGGTCCATTGCGGGACAATTCCAGGATTCAACTTCGATCCCTGCAAGGGTACCCCGGGGCTGAACATCCCGTATACAGACGTCCTGGGGAATCTGGTCAACAGCTCCGGTGCGAACAAAGGCGTCGGCTTCAACTTCACCGTGCCCATCCGCAACCGGCAGGCGCAGGCGCAGCAGGCGCGCGCGGTGATCGAGTACCGGCAGGCGCAGATGCGCCTGCAGCAGCTCTATGTGCAGCTCCGCATGCAGGTGACGAATCAACTGCTGGCGCTGAAAAATGACCGCGCGCAGGTGGAGTCGGCCGAAGCCAGTCAGCAATATGCAGTGCAGAGCCTCGATGCCGAGCAGAAGAAATATCATCTCGGAGCATCGACGTCCGCCAACGTGCTGTCGCAGACGCGCAACCTGGAGGCTGCTGAGGACAACCTGATCGCCGCCCACACAACCTACGCGGTGGATCGCGCGGCGCTCTCCCGGCTGGTGGCCGATACGCTGGATAAGTACAACATCAGCATCACGGATGCGGCCACAGGAAACATATCCCACGAGCCGCTGGTACCGGGGTTGGAGGCCCCGCACCCGGAGGCGCAACCGCAGCCGCTGCGCCCAGCTCCGGGAGCGGGCAACGCCAACCCCGGCAATTCCGTCCAGCCCGCGCCACCGGCGATGTAAAACGCGGTTAAATTCCCGTCATCCCGACCGGAGTCATTGCGAATGGGTCCCCAGCACACGTTTTCTGCGTGCTGGGGCAGGGAAGCAATGATGCAGTGGAGGGACCTGCGTTTTGCCGGATGACATTTTCCGGGACATTACCCAGACAAAAATACCTCGTCATCGTGAGCGTAGCGAAGGACCTCTGCATTTTAGAGATTCGGCCGATAAGCAACGAAGCGGGTGCCCAGGTTCGGCCGCCGGCTTTATCGAAGGGCTAACCTGGGTTTTTTTGCCGTCACCCAGAAAATCCTGGGTGGCCCATTCAGAAACACCGGATTGCTCATGAGCAGCCGACATATCGGTACCAATTTACGTTCTATGAGCGACTCGGCGATTTATCGCCCACTGACCCTGATATCCCTGTTGCAGAACAGCTTAAGAGCGTCAATTTCTATCCGACTTTGAATCCGTACTTCGCCGCTTGGATTTGCAGGTTTTTCCACTTCGCCGTCGTGCTCGAACTTGACTGGCCAGCTCGGCTGCCGGGTTGCACCGCGCCGAACACGCCACTCACATTCTGAAGGCAAGGGGCCGGAATCGCGGGCGTGTTCGGTTTGGGCAGGGTGGGGACTGCCGTTTGCGGCTGATTGAAGTTGAGAGCATAGGCAAGGTTGTTGATGTCACCACTCGCATCTCGCGGTGTCAGCGGAGCAAGGCCCCAGCGCCATTCAATCAGCTTGAGCACGGACGTGTGGTCGAAGACGAGCGAACTGATCCGTGGATTCTGAGCATCGCCGCCGCTGTACGGAGACGCGATCACAACCGGCAGGCGGAATCCGAGCAGCGTCTTGCCATTCACAATGTCCGTATCGACCGCGTTTGCGGCCTCTGCGCGCGGGGGCGCGACGTGATCGAAGAATCCGCCCCACTCGTCGAAATTGATGACGAGCACAGTCCTTGACCAGGCGGGTCCGTTGGCTACGGCCTGGAACACATCATAAAGAAAGCGATCGCCCTCGCGAATATCGGCGTGGGGATGATCGTCATCACCGGTTCCGTCGTCCAGAAGTGTGTAGGTGGGGTCCAGGAAGGAGACGGAAGGCAAGGTACCATTGCTCGCCTGCGCAAAAAAATCACTGTGGAGCTTTGAAATGCTAACATATCGCTCTCCCCAGAGCGTGAGAAAGGGCGCATTGGAGAAATAGTAATTGTGGCTCACCTTCGCGTCCGCGAGCCGGTCCAGAATCGTCGGCACCGAACTGATGGCAAGGCTGTCGTCAAGGCGATCCGTCTGGCCCGCGTACAGGAACATCCGGTTTGGAAAGGTCGGGCCAAGTATAGCGGCAAAGTAATGGTCGCAAGTCGTGTAGTTGCGCGCCAGGGCCGCATAGAAGGGAATATCCTTCTCTCCGTAGTAGCCGATACTGTAGAGGTCGTTCGTTCCGGCGCGCAGAAAGCCGTCCATCTTGCCGCTGTCGTACGCGACGCGTGATCCGCCGTAGGTGTGATCGGGATCGGGGTGCGGGCAACCTGTAAAGTCGCCCGAAAGAGAGTAGGTCGGATGCGATGCGCCGCCGTTGTCGGTAAAGTTCAACCCGGCTTGTTTGCCCGCCGCGTTCGGCAGCCAGCCCAGAAAATGGTCGAAGCTGCGATTCTCCATCATGACGACGACAATATGGTCGATGCCGGAAGATGCCGGAGGAGGGAGACCTGGATAGCTCGGTGGAGTGATTGGAGGAATAAGTGGAACGCGCGTTGCACAACCCAGCACAACCGAGCCCCCAGCTACAAGCGCGTACCATGTGAAATCTCTGCGACTCAATTGCATACCGTCAACCTGAAAGCCTTGGAATGACCAATTCGAGCCTTTCCCGTACTCCTATGAGATGTCATCGTTGCTTCCCGCGTGGTCGGCAACCCGGAAGTGATCCAGTTGGACCGGAAGGCGGCTATCCGGACAGCTGCCTTTATTCTCAGTTGTTGAGAAAAGGCCAAGTCACTCATGCGAATCGAGTTTCGGCAGCGAATAGGGGTGTGGTCCTGATAAACGGGTACCCCGTCGGCGAGGACTAGCGACGCTAGACCAACTCCCGCGTGGTGTGCGGTCTCGTCTATCAGCTCATTCCGTTCAACAGTGAATGATGGTAAAGGGGTCCATCTCCCGTTTCCTGCACGGTGAGCGCCAGCGTCGCCACTACCCCACCGAGCTTCAGGTTGATTTCCCAGACCTGATCAAGGAAGCTCGAGAGCCATGAAATGCTGAGGTAAATCCGGAGCCGAAGGCCGGCTTCATGCTTGTCCGTCCAAGCATGAAACCGGCGTCGGGACGTAACGCTCGCCCTGATAGGGT
The DNA here is from genome assembly GCA_963823295.1 of uncultured Acidobacteriota bacterium. Classification (GTDB taxonomy): domain Bacteria; phylum Acidobacteriota; class Terriglobia; order Terriglobales; family Acidobacteriaceae; genus JAKAAZ01. Next base: position 165,589 of record CAWGLF010000007.1, on the reverse strand, counting down.
GAACAGGCCCTAGGGCAGATGGTCCAGGTAACATGGGTTGCTGAGGTTCTGTGTTGGAGGCACCGGCGGATTCATCCACGGCGGATTGTTGAAGTCGAAGAACTCCGTCATATCCGGCTGAGCCGCATCCCGCTTGGTGAGGGGCGGTAGACTGAACCGCGTTTCGATGAACTTCAGGATGGCCGTCGAATCCATCACTGTGTGGGAGACATAGTTCTTCTTGGCGTATGGGGAAATGACAGTCAAGGGTATGCGATAGCCGGTATATGTGAAATCGCATATCGGACCCGTCTTCCCGGTACAGATGTAGCCCGCAGGCAGGTCGACCGGCGGGATGCCATCGGGACTGGGCATCGGTTGCGGCGCCACGTGATCGTATAGACCGCCGCTTTCGTCGAAGGTAAAGATAAGCGCCGAATCGTGCCACGAAGTACTTTGCATGAGTGCGTTGATGATTTGCGAGGTGAACTGCGCTCCCTTCTGGACATTCTCTGGACTGGAGTCAGAGTCGGATCCGTGTTCGTCCAGCCCGGCGTCCGATGGAGCGTAGATCTCCGCGACCTGGGGCAGAGTGCCGTTGGTCAGATCGGTGAAGTAATCGGAGGTGAGGGCGATTTTTTCCGGATAGTTCGCCAGGATGGTTGCTGCATAGGTAAAGCTGTCAATTGCAACCGTCTTGATCAGGCAGGACACCTGATACGGCGGCCCGGCACAACCGGTGCCCTTCGGGTCGACGTAGACCTTCCAGCTGATACCCGCTTCCTGAAGCTCCTGGAAAATCGGCTTTGTCTTCAGCTTGGCCGCATCATTGGCGTTAGAGCCGATCGGCAACGCATATCCTCCGGATGTCCCTCCATCGAGATACTCGCGGTTGATTTGGGTACGAGACATTACCGGGTGGAAGAAGCGGTCGGACGTGGCGAAATTGGTAGCCATGAAGTAGTCGTAGTTGAGGTCGGTGCCGTCCCAGTAGCCCATGGCGCGGATGCCGTCCGTGTCGTAGAACGGATGTCCGTTGTTGTCGCGGGCGTCGCCCGCGGCAGTGTGCACAAACCCATTATTCTTTGCCGGACGCGTGCCCACCGGATCCGTGTAGTCCCAGTCGTTATGGGCCTCCTGCCACGAAGGGCTGGTGTTTTCGTTGCACACCGAAATCATGTGGAATGAGGCCACGGTGTTACTTGGATCCCAAATGCATTTGCCGGGGTAAGGACTGGTGGGGTCGCATCCGGGGATGGCGGGAGGCGGACCGTAGAGCGGAGCCGCCCCGCTGGTCGGGTTGAACTGAGGCAGGCCGTCGAACGACTGGTCGGGAATTCCGTTGTCCTTCCAGTATTGCCGCATCGCGCCGAAGTAGTTATCGAGCGAGCGATTCTCCTGGGCGAAAAATATGATGTGATTCAGCGACGTGATACCTGCCGTCCCTTGCGTGAATGTCGCCGTCACCGTAGCACTGGCAGTCAGGCTGCACGTTCCCGTACCCGTGCATCCGCCGGACCATCCTGTAAAGGTACTGCCCGAGTCGGAAGTCGCCGTCAATACGACGGCTGTTCCACTGGGGAAACTGGCGCTGCAGCTTCCCGGGCAGTCGATCCCCGCCGGATTGCTGGTAACTGTTCCTGCGCCGCTGCCTGCGCTGTTCACCGTCAGTTGGATAGGGGAGGTCACTCGTTCCCACCGTGATCGTCACAGATGCCGAAGCTGTGCCTCCAGATCCAGTCGCCGTGGCGGTGTAAGTCGTCGTGGAGGTCGGGCTGGCCGTTATGGATCCGCCACCTGCGCCCGTCGTACGTTTGCTGCCATTGGTTCCGGTGATTGTGACGGATGTGGCATTCGTCGCAGTCACGGTCAGGACAGTGGAGCTTCCCTTGGTGATCGTTGTGGGATTGCCGCTGATCGTAACGGTTGGCGTGCCAGACGTACCGCCCCTTCCCACCGTGATCGTCACAGACGCCGTAGCTGTGCCTCCAGATCCAGTCGCAGTCGCGGTGTAAGTCGTCGTGGAGGTCGGGCTGGCCGTTATAGCTCCGCCACCAGCCGCCGTCGTACGTTTGCTGCCATTGGTCCCGGTGATTGCGACCGATGTGGCATTCGTCGCAGTCACGGTCAAGGTAGTGGAGCTTCCCTTGGTGATCTCCGGTCGATTGCGACCGATGTGGCATTCGTCGCAGTCACGGTCAGGACAGTAGAGCTTCCCTTGGTGATCGTTGTGGGATTGCCGCTGATCGTGACGGTTGGCGCCGGCGAGCTAACTGCCGGTCCAACTGTCTGGCCGCTGACACCGGCACCTGCGAACGCGGGAACCGCGCATGGAAGAAGTATCGAGAGAACGTAACAGAAGAGTTTCAAGACTATACACCTCACCGGCAATTCTCTCTTCCGCGCGCGTACGCGCCGAGTAGAAGGAAGTTAGGATTGATTTCCGTCGCTGGGGGTAGCAGAGGGGGGCGAAACGACTTGATCATACACGCGAAATAAGGACATTGCATTGAATTTTTTTGCAAAAGCCCTCGACTCATCAAATCAGTTGTTAGTCCGGTGGAGTTCCCGGTTTATGGCCCCATACTTGCAAGAGTACAGGGCGAAGTCTTAATGACGGGGCGGGCCGCGTTTCTGCTCGCGGCAAAAGCACTGTCGTCCTGAACGGAACGAAGTGGAGTGAAGGATCTCGCGTTCTGCGGCGATACGCCGGGTGCGGGTGCCCCATGTTCAGTGAACCGGAGGCGAACCAACGTGGGCCTATTAAGCCCGCGCGAAGCGCGCTCAATGCGCTCGCTAGAGCGGAACTCGAACTGCTGTACCCAGCGAGGAGCATTGCCAGACCGGATTTTTCATCAAGAATCACCCTCCAATGAAGCTAGGAAGCAGAATGGCTGGAAATATCTTGTCCTCGAGTGGGAGTTTCACGTTGCGCTTTTGACTGCGCGGCGATTTTTAGTTAGTGCGATCAAGCCTGCGTTTAAAATCGTAAGCCCAGCAAGAAGATACAAGCCTGCGCGTTGTGAGCCAAAATACTCATCGGTCCAGACCTTCAGGTTGGGTGCAAGAAATCCGCCCAGATTGCCCATTCCTATCACGGCGATACCGCCAGCCGCTGCGCGGTCTGCCAAGTGTCCCGTTGGAAACGTCCAGAAAAGCGGTTGCACAGCAATAAGGCCAGCTACCGCAAGCGAAAGCGTGAGAAGTCCCATGCGCGGCCCGGCGGTGGGAAATGCAAAACTTGCGCAACCCGAAATCACTAAAGTCAGCGATGCGAGTTGACGATGCTTCTCGAACTTATCGGCAGCGCGCGGCAGGAAATAGACAGCGGCCAGCGTGCAGATCCATGGTATGGCCGATACCAAGCCGACTTCGATCCCCACGGGCTTATGCAGAAGGGCCGATATCTCGGCAGGGAGATAGAAAACCGCCCCATATGTACCGATCTGAATGAGGGTATAGATCAGCAGGAATTGCATGACTCGAAGGTCGCGGAACATGGGGAGAAGCTTCGCGGGCCCGACGGAGCGGCGCTCCTCCTCCTCAAGCGCCAATGCATTCGCCAGCGCTTGTTTCTCCTCGGTCGGCAGCCATGAGGCATTCCGCGGCCTATTATCCAGATACCAAAATGCGGACAGCCCGAGAACGACTCCCATGAAGCCTTCCACAAGAAACATCCACTGCCAACTTTGAAGCCCGAAGAACGGGCGTATCTCCAGCAGCAGACCCGAGAGCGGGCCGCCCACAATCAGCGCAAGCGGAACACCTAGGTAGAACAGTCCAAGTACCCGGCCGCGAGCCCTGTTGGGAAACCAATAGGTCAGGTAGAGAATCGCACCTGGGAAAAAACCTGCTTCCAACACGCCGAGCAGCAGCCGTAACAGGTAAAACGAGGTGGCGCCGCTCACGAACATGGTGGCCATCGACACCATTCCCCAGCCCACCATGAGTAGAGCAAGCCACTTTTTCGCGCCCACCTTATGAAGGATCAGATTACTGGGGAATCCGCATAACGAATAGCTGACGAAAAACAGACCCGCGCCTAAAGCGTAGACACTCTCGGAAATTCCTTCTGATCTCGCCAGCGCCTGTTTTGCAAAACCGATATTCGAGCGGTCGAGAAATGACACGACGTACATGAGCATCAGGCACAGTGTTAACCGTCTGACTGTTCGCGAGATCGCACGATTTAAGGCCGAATCAGATGTACTCAGGACTACGGGCGGGAAATTCAATGCCGGCCTCATCGCCTTCTTGTATTTTAGAAACCTGCGGCCTGATGCACGTTTCGCCGGAGTCGCAATCTTATTGTTGACCAGCCGGGTGCCCCATGTTCAGCGAGCCAGAGGCGAACCAACGTGGGCCTGTTTAGCCCGCACGCGAAGCGCGCTCGATGTGTTCGTTCAATGAGCCTCGAAAAGCGTAGGTCCCTTTCCGTACAAGAACTCTGGGCCGTACTCGTATTTTCTCCCTCGCCTCCAAACGCGCTCGCCAGAAGCAAACGGATTGCTCATAAGAAGCCGACTTGACGGGACTTAGTCGAATCTGTGTGCGCGGATGCGCCCGTCGACGCTTGTTGCTGAGCGTGTTGGAGTTTAACCCACTGGGCATACCCTAGGTTCGACTCGTAAACCAATAGCCCAGATCATCCAGCCTCGGAAGGAGCACTATCCTTGAGTTCTGAAAACTTAGCAGCCATCGTTGGGTTGCCACCCGTCAACTTTCTTATCGTCACGTCCTGAGCTTTGTCGTTTGCGAGACGAAGATTCCTAACTGTGCCGAGCAATGCTTCCTTCGTTTTTTGCAGGTGATCGATCGACTTGTCTATTTCATCGACCGCAGTTTGAAAATGCCTAGAAGCCAGATCATAATTCCTTGCAAATGCGGTCTGGAACGTCACGAGTTCGTTTTCGAAATTTGAGATGTCGATGTTTTGCGCTTTAACTAGCGCCAACTCCGATTTGTATTGAAGAGACTTCATCGCGGCATTTCGAAGCAGTGTGATCGATCGGGATAAAAAACTGTGGACGTACCATATACATTTTCGTATACCGATGGAACATATCAACGATCCCCGTATTGTAGAGCTCACTATCAGGCTCGAGCAGGGAAACAAGGACCGCATACTCGCATCCCTTCTCGGTGCGATTCTTGTCAAGCTGCTTCAGGAAATCTTCGTTCTTTCCCTTCGTAGTGGTACGACCATCCTCGTTCTTCATCTCGAACATGATCGAGACAATCTCAGTTCCAACCTCGTCCGCATCGCGGAAAATGTAATCGCCCTTTGCTTCCCGCTCTGGCGTCGTTGTCCTTCTCGAAATATGCCCGTGGAAACGCCATCGCTCGAATTCGATTAAATTCAGTTTCGCAATGCTGCTCGAGGGTTTCGCCAACCATTTTGGTCGATAGCCGAGCCTTCATATCGCGAAGACGCTCGATCGCATCGTCGCGATCCTTGATTTGCGTTTCGTACTTGTCCTTCAGGCATTTTTCAGCAAGCTGCTTCTCAATTTCAGCTTTTTCGAGCTCGCTTTGAAGCTTATTACGATCCTTCTCGACTGCACTAACCGCTTCGCTAACCGCAAGCTTCTGCGCAGCCTCTCCGGCGTCGAGCTTGGCCTTCAGCTCCTGAATCTGAGCGTCCTTGGCTGCGGCATCCCTTTGCGATTCGCTGGCGGCCTTCGTTTGGGCGAGTTCGACGGCGTTCCGCTTATCCTGCTTGGCGAGCTCAAGTTCCGCAGCAAGCGTATCGCGCTCTTTCTCCAAGGCGCTTAGGGCCTCCGTCACGGCGAGCTTCTGCGCAGCCTCTTCGGCATCCAGCTTGGCCTTCAGTTCCTGAATCTGAGCGTCCTTGGCTGCGGCATCCTTTTGCGATTCGTTGGCAGCCTTTGTTTGGGCGAGTTCCACAGCGTTCCGCTTATCCTGTTCTGCCAACTCGAGCCGCTCGCTGCAACTGGCGCTCGAAATCGGCATCTCGCACCTGCTTCAGAATGTCTGCGTACCCCGCCTCGTCAATCTTGAATGCTTTCCCGCAATGCGGGCAGCTAATTTCATGCATGGCCATTTACCTATCTAGCAGCGTTATCACAAAGTGCCGATACAAACTCTATTCAGGGATAGTAGCAATGGTATCTCTGCGGCATACATATCAGCGGAGAAAAATGGGTATGCGTAGGGCCTCCGCAGGACAGTCAATGAGTCCAACTTGCGCCCGGCAAGCAGGTTAGGTATCGAGAAACGGGCATTGCGTCAGTGACTGCCGGCTGCCGGATGCCCCGGGTCTCGCTTCTAAGACCTGGTATGGAACTGGCGCTCTGATTGCCTCTGAATTGATAAAATTACATTCAGGAAGCTTCGAGCGCCTTCCTAACCGCAGTTTGTCCTCCTGAGCGCACGGTCGGGCAGCGATCTTTGTGCGTTGGGGTGGGCACCCGCCCCACGAACATGTCTTCGCTCGAAAGGCGGTTCGAGAGCGAAATTTCTTGTAGTTTTTTCCTCATCATGTTATAGCACAAGCACTTATCGCCGAATGCACGCCGCACAATCCTTCAACTATTCCGCACAATCCTTCAACTATTCTTGCACAATCCTTCAACTTTCTTGCACAATCCTTCAACTATTCCGCACAATCCTTCAACTATCGCTCCGTAATCCGCTCCAGAAAATCGAAAAACTCGGGAAACGATATCGCCGCCGAATCCGCGCCGTGAATCTGAGTGTCTCCCGAAGCGCGCAGCGCCGCCACGGCGAACGCCATGGCGATGCGATGATCGTCGCCCGAATCGATTTCCGCGCCGTGCAAAGGCTGGTTGCCGGGCACATCGAGTCCATCCTCGAACTCTTCGACCGCCGCTCCCATCGCCCGCAGATTTCTCGCCACCAGCGCGATGCGATCGGACTCTTTCACGCGCAGTTCGCGCGCATCGCGAATGCGAATCCCCTCGCGTGTATAGGGAGCAATGGCGGCCAGCACGGGCAATTCGTCGATCAATTGCGCGGAAAGCGCGCCGGAAATCTCGGCCCCCTGCAGCCCCGCCGGTGTGCCGACGACTTGAAGCGTTCCCGACCAGCTCACCATGTTGTTCGCTCAACTGCAATACGTTCAGCGAAACGCCCAGGCCGCGCAATACATCGAGCAGCGTAGCGCGGGTTGGGTTCATCCCAATGCCATCGAGCACCAGGTTCGCTTCCGGAAATAATGCCGCGGCGCATAGAAAAAATGCGGCGGAGGAGATGTCTCCCGGCACCGCCGCCTCAATCGCGTGCAGCTTCTGCCCGCCTTGAATGCTGACGCTGTTTTTGCTTCGCGTCAGATGTGCGCCGAAGGCCCGCAGCGCCAGCTCGCCATGATCGCGCGTATGAACCGTCTCGTGCACCTCGGTCACGCCTTCGGCCTGCAGGCCGGCAAACAGCAGACACGTCTTCACCTGGGCGCTGGCGATTGGCGTTTGATAATCCAGGCCGCGCAGCGGACCGCCGTGGATGGTCACAGGAGCATGACCGTCCGTGAGCTCGACCCTCGCGCCCATCGCAGAGAGTGGCGCGCGAATGCGCTCCATGGGCCGGCGGGTGAGGGAAGCGTCCCCGACCAGAGTGCTGGTGAACGGCTGGGCCGCGAGCAGGCCGGCCAGCATGCGCATGGTTGAGCCGGAGTTGCCGCAGTCGAGCGCCGATTTTGGTTCCGCAAATTCGCCGCCACGGCCGGTGATGGCGATCGTTCCGTTGTCCTGGCGCTCGACGCGAGCGCCGAGCTGCTCCATGCAGGCAAGAGTGCTGTGCGGGTCGGCGCCGCTCGAAAAATTGCTGAGCTGCGATCTGCCTTCCGCAAAGCCCGCCAGCATCGCGTAGCGATGGGAGATGCTCTTGTCCCCCGGCAGCCGCAGACTGCCGAGCACATTGGCTGCGGGAGAAATGAGACGAGTGGATGAAGCGGATGGCTTTGCTGGCGACAAAAGACAGCTCTCCTTAAGGTTTCCTGTTGAACCGGATATCCCTGCGAAAGTTCACAATTCCAAGCCGTTCCCATTTCAGGAATATCCCGAAACGGGAATTGGTAATGGAGCGCGTCCCGATTCTTCTGAATGATTGGCATGTCTCCGCCGAAATACTGACCAGTTGGTTATGCTCGCGAAAGCTCAGCAGCCAACGAAGGCGGATTCATCTATGTTACGTCAGCGCAGGGCGATCATCGATTGGTTTCTTGTAGCAGTCGCAGGGGCGATTGGATTTTTTGGGGTGTGTGCTTCCTTTGCACAAGCGCAGCCCACGGGAGCAGCAGCAAACACGCCGGCATCTGTGCAGATGGGCCCGATCCTTACCGAGCAGCTTCCGGTCATGTCGATCACCGAACCGGAAACGCAATCCAAGGCGACGCGGATGTACCAGCGTGCGATCCGCGAGATGCATCAGGGTAAGGCCGCTTCCGCTGAGAAAGATGCCGATCGCGCCGTCAAACTGGATCCGAAATTCGCCGACGCCGAAGCACTGGCCGCGACGGGCGCTTTAATGCAGCGCCAATTCAGCCGAGCCCGCGACGAGGCGGGGAAGGCGGTGCGTATTGATCCAAACGACGAAAAAGCGTGGGTGATTCTGGCGACGGCGGACAATTATCTCGGTAAGTATGCCGATGCAGCGTACGCATTGAATCATCTGGAGCACCAGAATCAGGCGACCTGGCAGGCGGCGTACCAGTTGGCGAGAGCGGAAGCCGGCCAGGAGCACGCCGCGGAGGCGTTGGAATGGGCGAACCGCGCCGCGCTGACAGCGCCAGCCGATTTCGCTCCGCTGCATCTGCTGCGTGCCAGCGCTCTGCTGGCGGCAAATCAGAATTTGCAGGCTGCCGATGAGCTGGAAATTTATCTGCAATTACTGAGCAAGACCGCGCCGCAGCGCGCGGAACTGACGCGCGAGCTGCAGCAACTTCGTGAATTGCAGGAAAGCGATGCTGCATCACCTGCATCGGAGGCGGTTCCCGGGTACAACGCATTGGCGAACTGACTCGCAGCGTGAACTGGGTGAGGACTGGAGAATAGAATCGTAGTGGTTTCCAATCCCAGTTTCCCGGGTACGCATGCAGCGTCGCGATTTCATCAAGTCTGTAGTGGCTTTCGGCGGTGTTTCGGTTTTCGGTCAAGGCATATCGCCTGCGATGCAAACTGCCACCCGACCCTGGAGTGAAGCGCGTTCTGGCAATGTTCAAGTGCCACTTCGACGCAGGCTTCATCAATACCCAGACCGCGGTCGTTCATAAATACTTCGCGGAATATTTTCCCCAGGCGATCCAAACCGCGACGCATATGCGTCAGACCGGCAGCGAGCGTTATGTCTGGACGACAGGCTCCTGGCTGCTCTATGAATACCTGGAGCAAGCGACCCCGGAGGAGCGCCGACGCATGGAGCAGGCGATTTCCGCGGGCGACATCGCCTGGCACGCCATCCCTTTCAATTGGCAGACCGAGATGATGGATGCTTCGATGATCCGGGGGAGTATCGCTTTATCGCATTCTCTGGACCGTCGTTTTGGGCGCACAACGACTGGCGCGAAGATGACCGATGTCACTGGCCATACGCGCGGCCTGGTGAGTCCGCTGGCGGCAGAGAACGTGAAGTTCCTCGATATCGGGGCGAACGGCGCTACCGTTGTTGCCGACGTTCCTCCGCTATTCGTCTGGAAAGATTCGTCGGGAGCCACTCTCATCGTAATGTTTCACAACGGCTACAGCGGCGTGGTGCGTGTGCCGGGTTCCGACCTGGCCATTGCCGTTGTCGTTCGAGGAGACAACAGCGGTCCGCATACGCCGGAAGAGATCGTAAAAATCTATTCCGACCTTGGGCCGCCGATTTCCGAATGCCCGCATTATCGCCACGAATCTCACCGAGATTGCGAACGCCGTTGAGCCCTACCGGAATCAATTGCCGGTTGTCACCCAGGAAATTGGCGACACCTGGATCTACGGCGTTTCGAGCGATCCGGTGAAACTTGCGCGTTACCGTGAGGTGGCCCGGCTGCGTCAGGAGTGGATTTCGCAGGGCAAGTTTCGCGTGGGAGACGCGACGGATGTCGCTCTGCTGCGCCATCTTCTGCTGGAGGCGGAGCACACGTGGGGAACGGATACCAAGACATGGCTGGATTTCGACCACTACACTCCGCGGGATCTGGCGGAGATGCTGAATACGAAGAACTACAAAGTTGTCGAGTTTAGCTGGGAGGAAAAACGCCAGGATCTTTTCGATGGGATCGCCGCACTCCCTGCGCCGCTTCGCAGCCAGGCGGAAGAGGCTGTACGCGGGCTGGCAGCAAAAGAGCCGCAGCTGGCGAATGCATCGGAGATTTCGGCAGCAAGGGAGATTGAGACTCCACATTTCATCCTGAAAATTGATCCGAATACCGGCGCGATTCATCGCCTTCGCGATAAGAAATCCGGACGTGAGTGGGCCTCTCCCGCTCATCCCATTGCGTTGTTCTCCTACCAAACACTTTCGCAGCAGGATTATTCGCGATACTTTTCGAACTACGTCATCCTTCACGCCGATTGGGTCAACAAGGATTTAGGAAAACCGAACATCGACCGATACGGAGCGAAGAGTCAGGATTGGCTGCCCTCGCTTGCTGCATTGCATGCCAAAGAAGATGAACAGGGTCATCATCTTCTTGCCCGTATGGAAATCCGCGATCCAGAAGCTCTCCAGTCGGGACGAGCCGCGTTCCCCCAAAAGATGTATATGGAATTGCTGCTGCCGAACGCGGAGCCGGTGATTCATCTAAATTTTTACTGGTTTCAGAAGCCGGCTACCCGTATGCCGGAGGCGATGTGGCTCAGCTTTCATCCGGTCGTGTCCGATCCGCGGGGATGGATGCTCGATAAATCCGGCGAACAGGTGTCGCCGTTCGACGTCGTTTCCGGCGGGAGCCGGCAGATGCACGCTGTCTGGAAGGATTTTCATTACAACGACGAAAAAGGTTCCTTCGCAGTGGAAACCATAGATGCGCCGCAAATTGTCCTGGGCGAGAAGTCTCCGCTGAATTTCTCCAAGGTCACAACCGGATCTCTCGACTGGCGTTCATTGCAGTCTTTTCAACAATGCCTGGGGCACGAACTACATCATGTGGTTCGGTGAGGATATGCGCTTTCGCTTTGTGCTGCGAGTTTGAGGTCTGTCGAAACCTATGCTGCACCGAAAAGACTTCAGCATTCAGCCGATGTTTTCGAATCGGTCACGCGCAGAGCAATGACGGTTTCATCATCGAAATGCTCCACCGTCCCCTGAAAGGCGGAAACTGCTTTCAGGATATTGGCCACCATAGTAGTCGCCGAGCAGCGGCGATTTCTCGCCAGGACCATCGTTAACCGGTCGATGTCGAACATCTCGTCGTGATCATTCTCGGCGTCAATCATTCCGTCGGAGTAAAAGACAATCATATCGCCCGGCTGAGTGGAGACGGTGAATTCCTCATATTGGACATCCGAAAACATGCCCAGCGGAATTCCTGCGGCGTTGATCGGCGCGACGTCTTTCGCGCGGCAGAAGAGCGGCTGACATGCGCCGGCATTGGCAATCTGCAGAGTCCTGTCGTTATCGTTCCAGATTGCGAAGAGCATGGTGACGTATTGCGCGTCGAGTTTGCGCTCCTGCAGTTGCTCGTTCAGCGTGGCTAACATCTGCGCCGGCGAAGGCCGCTGCGCAGCGAGCGAACGCATGATTCCGCTGACCAGCGCGGCATAGAGCGCGGCGGCTGCCCCTTTGCCGCTGACATCCCCGAGCACGATCGCAGTGCGCCCTTCGCCATAATCCAGAAAGTCAAACAGATCGCCGCCGATGGTGCGCGCCGGGACAAAGCGCGCCGCCAACTGCGCGTGCGCCGGGTCGGGCATGATTTGCGGCATCAGCCGAAATTGCACCTTGCGCGCCATAGAAAGATCGTCTTCCAGGCGCTGCTCTTCCTGCGCCAGGCGCTGATACAGGTTTGCATTTTCAATGGCGATGGCCAATTGCGCAGCCAGCGTGCTGACCGCGTGCACATTGTCCTCGGTAAAGAAATTCTGGCGAGTGTGTTCCAGGTCCAGAACCCCGAGGACCTTCCCTTTGTAAATTAACGGGACGGCCATTTCGGAGCGCGTCTCCGGGTGCACCATGATGTAGCGCCGATCGCGGCGTACATCGCCTACGGTGATGGTCTGGCGGCTGCTTACGGCGGCGCCAATCAGTCCGCGCTGGATGGGCACGGGATCGGAAAACTCATGATTGGCCTTGCCGAACCGGATGGAAAAACGGTGGATCAGCATGTTGCGCTTTTCATCCAGCATCCAGATGGCGAACATCTGGTAGGGTATGACCCGCTGCAGTGTGGTGCCGACCCGCTGCAGCAATTCGTCGGGATCGAGAATCGACGTCAATTCGCGGCTGATCTCATGCAGCACTTCAAGCGTTTGCGCCTGCCGCGAAATGCGCGTGTACAGGCGCGCATTTTCGACCGCGATCGCGACCCGCGATGCAGTGAGCTGCAGAAGATGCAGATGCTCCGGCCGGAAATAGTTGTCCTGCTCAGATTGAATATCGATGACGCCGATCACCCGATTTTTCGTTACCAGAGGGACGGCCAAGTTCGGACCGAACTTCGGGATTGGCATCGATGTAATTGGAAAGCGTGCTGACGTCGTTGATCAGCATGGCTTCGCGGCGTTCGGCGACCTGGCCGACAACGCCCTGGCCCATGCGGATGCGCAGGCGCTCGGCCTCGGGTGTGTGGCCGATCTGGAATCGCATACGCAGCTCGTTGGTGCGGTCGTTCAGCAGCAGGATGGCGAAAATCCGGTAATCAATGACGGCGCGAACAAGATCCGCGACACGATGCAGCAGCGTCTGCAGGTCGAGGGTGGTATTCAGCGCGTCCGCAAGGCGGGTAAGGAAATCGATCTGAAGCGAGTCGACCCGCGGCTCATCGCGAGGAGGCATTTCGGTCGAAACGGGACGGTAATCGCCCTCGAAAGCATGATGTCCGGCGGCATGCGATACGGCCTCGTTTCCCTCCGCCGTTGTTTCCCGGCCAGATTTGGCCGGAGGTGGAGGAAGAGCTCGCGAGCAGACGCGCGTTTCTGCCGGTCGGCTGCAACCGTTCCGTCAGCGGATTTTGTTTTATCGGAACTCATGTGGCGCTTTCAGGATAGCGCAGTGCGCTCCGGGTTTTGGCAGCCAGAGAGGACGATCCCGCAGGAGCAGAATAAAATCTGCAAACTTGTCCGGGTGAAAGTGAATCGGCTCACCAACAGTTCATTGCTGCGCAACAAGCTTTGCGTTTACCGCATCCAAACGCTGAATGACAAGGCTGTGAAGGAGAACGCGATGAACAGATTTCTTTTAATAACGGGAGGCCTCTGCGGCGCGATTGCAACATTTCTGATCTTGAAGCCCAGCCGCAAGCCTGTGCAGGAACTCGCCAAGAACCTGGAAGACGCCTGGTCGGATTACCATACGGTGGTTTAAGAAAAGCCGCGGCTCTGGTCGATATAGCTTTTCACAATCGCTGCGGCAGACGAGGTTCCAATCCGGCTGGCGCCCGCCTCCAGCATCTCCCGAACGGTTTCAAGCGAGCGTATGCCACCGGCTGCTTTCACCCCGCAGCGGCCGCCTGCCACGCCGCGAAGCAGGCTTACGTCTTCCACAGTAGCGCCGGCAGTGGAAAACCCGGTGCTGGTCTTCAGGAAATCCACTCCAGCCGCAACGCAGATTTCCGAGGCGCGCAGTTTTTCTTCAAGGGTCAGCAAACAGGTTTCCAGAATGACTTTGACCTGTGCGCCAGCATCGTGAGCCACCTCGACAACCGCTCGCACATCGCTTTGGACGGCTACGTTATCGCGGCTTTTCAGCGCGCCAATGTTCATCACCATGTCCAACTCGCGCGCTCCCAGGCGAAGAGCGGATTCCGCCTCCTCGCGCTTGCTGCGGGTGAGAGAAGCGCCGAGCGGAAAGCCTACGACAGAGGCGCACGGCACTCCGGTACCAGCGAGAACGCTGTAGGCCAGCGGAATCCAGTACGGATTCACGACTACACAGGCAAAGCGATACTCGCTAGCTTGCTGGCAGGCCTGGATGATGTCCGTTGCAGTTGCCCCAGGTTTCAATAAGGTCTGGTCCAGCGTAGCGGCCAGACTCTGCCAATCCTGAAGCGCACTGGCGGCGAATCCCGCGATGTCGAAGCCGACGTCGAATTCCTCTGCGAGAGCAGAGTTGGAGAGAAAAGGCGAAAGGGATGCACTCATTGCCGGGAATCCAATTGATTTTCGCGCTGCATGGTTTTCGTCGTTCTATCCTACGTCGCAGCCGTGAATCTGTGAACCGAAAAATAGATTACTCTCTTTGGATGTTCGCCGGCAGGAAGTAGATATCCGGCAGGTTTCGAAAACGATTCGCGCAATCCATTCCGTAACCGACAACGAACCGGTTGGGAATAGTAAAGCCAACATAATCAGCCTCAATGTTTCGTACGCGCCGCGATGGTTTATCCAGCAGCGTCGCAGTTTTCAGTATAGCGGGCCTTTGTGCCAGCAATAGTTCGCGCAAATAGCAAAGGGTTGCTCCGGTGTCGAGAATGTCTTCGACGATGAGGACGTTTCGATTTTCCAACTTCTCTTCAAGTCCCCTAAGCAGGCGGACATCGCTATACGAATGTTGCTGCTTTCCGTAGCTCGCAACGGAAATGAAATTGAAGGCGCAATCCACTGTGATCGCCCGGGCAAGATCGGCCAGGAAGATGGCGGCACCATTCAGGACTCCGAGCAGCACCAGCGTCTGCCCGGCAAAGTCCCGGCTGATCTCGGCGCCCATCTGCTCAATACGCTGTTCGATCTGATCGCGGCGGAGGAAGAGTTCGAGGTTTTCATGCGTAGACGGATCAGCCATGCAGGTTGGAGTGTACCGCCGATGTTCTGCACGGTGAAGGGCTCATCCGGGCACATAAGCCAGGTCGCTTATACTGACAGATAGGAAACTCCGTTTCATGTATCCATTCATTCATATCGGGCAGTATTCGATCGGCACGTTCGGCATTCTGCTCTGGCTGGCGGCTGTATCGGGCTGCTGGGTGCTTTATAAGAACTTCCAGCGCAAGGGCGTGCATGCCGATGCGATCAATGTAACCGCGCTGGTTACGGTTGCGGGAATCGTGGGAGCGAAGCTGTGGCACGTCTTCGAGTCGCCACATCTGCTGATGCAGGTGCCGCTTGAATTGCTTCTGGACCGTGCCGGATTCGCCTGGTTTGGCGGACTGGTCGCGGCCATCCTGGTTTTAATGTGGCAGGGGCGCCGCGCCAGGATCGGCGCGCTGGGAATGCTGGACCTGGCAGCGCCTGCGGCTGCGGTCGGCTATGGCGTTGGACGTCTTGGTTGCCTGATTTCCGGTGACGGCGACTATGGCATTCCCACTTCGCTGCCATGGGGCGTCAGTTTCCCCCATGGCCTGGTGCCTACGATGCAGCGTGTGCAGCCGACGCCAGTGTATGAATTCATTGTTGCGCTGCTCATTGCCTGGTATTTGTGGCGGCGCGGCAAAGGCGAGAAGCCGGTCGGTCAGATTACCGGTGAATACCTGGTATGGACCGGGCTGGCGCGGTTCCTGGTGGAGTTTATCCGCATCAACCCGCGCATTTATTTCGGGATGAGCAATGCTCAGGTCGCGAGCATCGGCTCTATGATTGCAGGCGTTGTACTGATCGTGTGGGCGCAAAGGCATGCCCGAACGCTAACGCAGGCGCGGACCAGTAAAGCCTCAGTGCGTACTGTTCACACCTGAAAAGAGGACCGCTCCAGCGATCGCGGCGATCGTCCGGAGGGATCAAACTGCTTAAGGCAACTTCACCCTGGAGTCGTTGAAGAGCTGAAACTCCCGGATATGGGCCTCCCCGGCGGTGGAAAGCAAATCGAGCCGCACCCGTTGGGCAGTCACGGGCGTGAAGATGTCGATTTTTTTGTGACCGATTGCCTGCGATGTGACGAGTCGCTTCCACCTACCGTTCACCCAGGATTCAATTGCATACTTCTCCACGTGCTGACCGTCGTTGAGCCACTCCATCGTGAGCGAGCGGTCGAAGGTCACGGGCTTCGGAAATACGACCTCGATGACGGCATGATGAGAGCCTGCAGGCGCGGACCAGAACGTGTCCGCATCGCCATCCACGGCGGCCTCTGCACCTGAACCGGCCCGGGCGTGATCTTCAACGATGAGGTTGTGCCCGTATAACGATTGGATGGCGCTGCCAAATTGCTGCAGGCGCGCGGCGTCGGCCTGCGGCAGGCGGCCTGTTCGGTCGGGAGCGATGCCCAGCATCAACTGTCCGCCATGGCCCACGGTGTTGTTGTAAATGTCCACCAGCTCCGCAACGGACTTGAGGCTTGCTTCGTCGTTCGAATGCCAGAACCAGTGATACGCGTGAAGCGGCGTATCGGCCTCCACCGGACGCCAGCGCAGATAGCCGGATCGGTCTATGACGTTCCAGTTCTGATACGGAATCTTGCCGCTCTCCGAACCTACCCAGCGGATGTCCGCATATTTGAATAGCCCCACATCGGCGAAGACCAGCGTATTCGGCTGATACGTGCGGAGCGTATCGACGATCTTCTTGAAGTCATACGTGCGTCCCGCGCTGCCTGCGCCGTCCAGCCAGAATTCGGTCAGATTGCCGTAGTTCGACGCTAATTCGGTCAGCTGCGCCAGATAGTAGTTATCATAGGCCGCCGGGTCTTTGTAGCGGGGATCGTGACGGTCCCAGGGAGACAGGTACACGCCGAATCTGAGCCCGTTGGCGCGCGCCGAATCCGACGCCATGCGCACCAGATCTCCCTTGCCGCCCAGCCATGGGCTGCTGTTCACGCCGTAGTCGGTATATTTGCTGGGCCATAGCACAAAACCGTCGTGGTGCTTGGCGACCAGCACGGCATAATTCGCTCCCGCGGCCTTGGCCGCTTTCATCCATTGATCGGTATCCACGTCCGTGGGATTGAAGACTTTTGCGCTGGCCGTGCCATCGCCCCATTCCTGGTTAAGAAACGTGTTCGGGCCAAAGTGGATGATGACGCCGATCTCCAGATCCTGCCATGCGACCTGCTGCGGACTTGGCTTCAGATCGATCGCGTTCTGCGCTCGGGCGAAGAAAGAGCCCCACAAAAGAAAAAGAAGCGGCCATTTGCGGATGTAGGACTTCATGCGTACCGGCTCCAATTCAGATTCATCTTAACGGCGGAAGCGGAGCTACTGTTCCCATGTGGCGGCCTGAGGAGGGCCTGTGCCGAGCGAAGCCGAAGGAAAGGCTAGAGCCTTTTCAGATACGCCTTCACTTGTTCAAGCTCGGGAAACATCTTCTCATCCCGCTGAAATTCGCGCGAATGCACGCAGCGGCGTCCGCCGCGCATCTGCACGGGATGTTTCAAATGCAGCATCTCGTGAAACAGCAGATATTCGATTGCGTAGCGGGGCGTTTCTGCGCGATCGAAGACGCGGCTTACCACGATGGTGTTATGCGCGGCGTCATAATGGCCGAGCAGCCGCCGGGCAGAGTGAGCGCTCCAGGTAAGCACGGGACGGCCCAGCAGGCCGTGGAAGAATCGCCGGTTGAGATCCTCGAAAATCTCTTCCAGATCATAATGGTGACCGCGCGCTGTCAGCACGTTCTTTCTGCCGCGGCTCCGTCGAACCTGCTCCGCGCGCCGGGTGACCGCCTCGCTTCCCAAATGACGCCGGTAGCGGTTCGCGTGGATGGCTTCGATCGGTTTACGGTAGAGCTTCGCCAGCAGGATATGCGCAATGGCGCGGATCACGCTTTCCGGCGCGCCCTCCAGCAGGTCGGAGAGACGGACCAGCGCTTTGCCATCGCGAAGGCGAATCGTGGTATTGATGCCGGTAAACGGATAAAAGCGAACCTCGAAGGAGGGCATGGGCGCTCGCGGACGCAGCAGCCGATACTCGGCGGCGAAAATGCTTTCGAGAGTGCGCGGCAGAGCAGCCTCTGCTGCTTCAAATTCCAGCATGGGGAGGAGTGCTGGCGAGGATGCGGGCAAGTCGAGATCCCTTCTCTAGCGGTGGTTCAGACTCTATTGTAGAGAAGTTTTGCGGCTGTTATCGCGGCGAATTCTCAGTGCGAATTCCTCAGCTCCGTCAGACGTTGTCTGGTTTGCGATTCTTCGTCGGGAAATTTCCCTTGTGCCTGGGCGAGAAATTTTCGATAGTACGTGACGGCATCTTTGGTATGGTGCAGATGGTCCAGCGCAGCGGCGCGCAGAAAGAGTGTCGCCGGAAGATCGGGCAGGTATTGGGCGCGGTGATCGAGCGCGGTTAAGACGAGCGGATATTGCTGGTTCTGGGAAGCGGCGAAAGCCAGCCCGCTCCACGCATCGCCCTGTGCCGGCTGAAGATTGAGCGATCGCTGAAATATTGCCACGGCCTCGGACCATTTCTGTTCGCGAATCAGATTTTCTCCGGCCGTAGTCAGCAGATCGGGGTTTTTCGGATCGGCGGCGATCAATTGCCGATAAAGAGGGTCGGCCTTGGCCGCATCTCCCGCGCCGCTGTAGAGATCGGCGAGCATGCGCGTCACCGCCGGCTGATTCGGGTTCTGCCGATGCAGGGCTTCGAGCTGTGTAATCGCGGCTGCGGTTTTCCCTTCACCGGCCAGAGCGGTTGCCGACTCGGCCAGCAACACCGGATTATTCGATTCCTGCTGCAATGCCTGCTGCAGTACAGGGTCTGCCTGCGCGAATTTTCCTTCGTGAATCAGCACACGCGCCAGTCCTTCCGCAGCCGCGATCGATTTCGGATCGGCTGCGAGCGCTTTCTGGTATTCCTTCTCCGCGTCCGGATAGTTCTCCTGGTCCTCTGCCAGTTGGGCCGCCAGGAAAGTGTCGTCGGCCTGCTCCGGCGTTAGTTTCAGAGCGGCCAGCAATGCATCGCTCGCCGCGGCGGTGTCGTGCAATTGTGCATCCACCCGGGCCAGCGTTCGATCGACGCCCGCAATCGCCTGCGCGTGGTCACCGCTGGCCGGCTGTAATGTGGCGGCTAACTTCAACTCCTGCTGCGCCGCTTCCCATTTTTCCTGTTGCGCCAGCAGACGGCCCAGCGCTGCATGGGACTCGAACTGTTTGGGATCGGCGAGGATTGCCTTGCGAAAATCCGCTTCCGCGGCTGCGTCCTGCTTCTGCGCCTGCTCCACGTAGCCGCGATCGTACAGCGCCCGCGCCGCCTCGGTTGAATTTGCCGGTGCAATGGCAAGCGCATTTTGTAACAGCGGAAGCGCTTTGCCATAGTCCCGGCTGACAATCGCATCTTCCGCCTTGGACACCAGAGCTTCCGCCCTGGTGGCGGGCGATGTGCGGCCGGAATTCGCATCTGGCAAAGAAGTTCCAGGCGGCAACGGAGTCGTTTGCGCAGGCAGGCAGCTCACGCACTGCAGCACTGCCATCAAAACGATGCCGCCGAGGACAGCACGCATATCAGTCTCCCGCCGCTGCCAGGCTGTCGGCCGGTAAAGCGGCAGCGTTCAGCGCCTTCGACAGCCATTGACCGGTGTGCGATTCAGCAACCGTGGCGATCTGCTCCGGCGTTCCGGTGGCAACCACTTCTCCGCCGCGCCGTGCCACCCTCCGGACCAAGATCGATGATCCAGTCGGCGGCTTTCAGCACGTCGAGATTATGTTCAATCACCAGCAGCGATCCGCCGCCGTCGATCAACTGGCGCAGCGCGGAAAGCAGTTTGCCGACATCGTCAAAATGCAAGCCGGTGGTTGGTTCATCCAGGATATAAAGCAGCCGGTTCTTCGCACCTTTCGATCCGCTGTGATTGCCTGCCGGTCTGGCATTCGCAAGATGCGCCGCCAGCTTGACGCGCTGCGCCTCTCCGCCGGAAAGTGTCGTGGCCGATTGGCCCAGCCGAACGTAACCGAGGCCGACATCGGCGAGCACGCGCAAGCGGTCCAGAATTTTCACATGCCCGGCGAAAAACTGCAGCGCTTCCTTCACCGTCATGTTCAACACGTCGTGGATGTTTTTGCCCTTATAGCGAACTTCGAGAATTCCGGCCTTGTAGCGGGTCCCGTTGCATTCTTCGCAGGGCAGCTCGACATCGGCCAGAAACTGCATTTCGACCGTGACCGTGCCGTCGCCCTGGCAGACATCGCAGCGGCCGCCGGGCACATTGAAAGAGAAAAATCCAGGCGTATAGCCGCGCCGCTTCGCGTCCGGCAACGACGCATAGAGATCGCGGATGCCATCGAACGCTTTCATATAGGTTACGGGATTCGAGCGCGGCGTTCGGCCAATCGGCGACTGATCGACCAGCACCACTCCATTCAGATACCGCGTGCCTTCGAGCGTGTCATACAGATGGGTCGGATCGGGGATGTCGGTTTCGCCCAGCGCATGCGAAAGCGCACGATACAGCACATCATGCACCAGCGTGGATTTGCCGGAGCCGGAGACGCCGGTGATGCACGTCAGCGTACCGAGCGGAATCTCGCAGTCGACAGACTTCAGGTTGTGCGCGCGCGCACCCGTCAGCCGCAGCCATTCATTCCCGGGCGTGCGGCGGCGCGATGGAAAGGGTACGGAGAGCTGGCGTCGAAGATATTTCGCAGTCAAAGAATCGGGCGATTCCATCAGTTCCGGCAGCGTGCCCGATGCCAGCAATCTGCCGCCCAGCTCGCCGGCTCCGGGGCCCAGGTCGAGCAGGTAATCCGCGGAGCGAATGATGTCCGGATCGTGCTCGACCACCAGGATCGTGTTGCCGAGATCGCGCAGTCCTTCAAGAATGCGGATCAGTCGGCCGGTATCGCGCGGATGCAGGCCGATCGACGGCTCATCCAGCACGTACATGGCGCCGACCAATTGCGAGCCGAGAGAAGTGGCGAGCTGTACGCGCTGTGCCTCCCCGCCGGAAAGCGTCGAGGAGAGCCGATCGAGCGATAGATAATCGAGACCGACCTCATTGAGAAATCGCAGTCGCTGCCGCACCTCCTCCAGAATTCTCCCGGCGACTTCCATCTGCGCCGGGCTCAGGCGGAGTTGCGCGAAGAATGCCTGCGCCTCGCCGACCGTCAATGCGGTGACTTCGCAGATGTCGCGGCCATCGATTTTGACAGCGCGTGCTTCGGCCCGCAGGCGCTTACCTTTGCAATCCGGGCACAGCGCATAACCGCGATATTTGCTGAGGAACACGCGCACATGCAGCTTGTATTTCTTGCGGTCGAGAGCTGCAAAAAATCCGTGCACGCCGGGAAACGAGCCTTCGCCGTCCAGAATAAAATTCTGTTGCGCCGGCGTGAGTTGCTGCCAGGGAACATCGAGCGGAATGTTTTTTTCTTTTGCCGCGCGGCGCAGCTCGCCGAACATGGGCCGGTATTTTGGCCGCACCCAGGGATCAATGGCTCCATCGTTCAGGGTGCGCGTCTTGTCGGGAATGATGCGGTCAAGATCGAAATCGATGGTGTTGCCAAAGCCTTCGCAACGCGGGCACGCGCCGTAAGGATTGTTGAAGGAAAACAGCGGCGGCTCCGGTTCGCGATATACCCGGTTGCAGGTCTTGCAAGCATAGGCGCCGGAGTAGCGCATTCGCCTGGGCGCGGCGTCTTCTCCGGCCCGTGGCACGATTTCAAAGATTACTTCGCCGCTCTCGCGATAGCCTGTTTCCGCCGCATCCACAATGCGCGCCCGCGCGTCCGGGGAGACCACGATCCGATCGATCAGCACGAACAGCGGCTGAGAAAAATCCAGCTCCAGCAGCGATTCCGGCGTAGAAAATTCCACGATGCGGCCGTTCTGGTAGAGGCGGTTGAAGCCGCGCTGACGCAACTCGCCCAGGCGCTGCTTGCGCGGATCGAATCGGCGGCGCGTCTCAGGCTCGGCTGCGTCTGGAACGTAGTCGCCGGCATAGCGATTTGTTTTGGCTGCCGTTTGCGGACGCAGCCAGAGCGGCGGCTGCCTTTGTGAGCGGCTTGCCATCTTTTTTTGCCGGCTTTACCGCGCTTTTTTTTGTGGATTTCGCAATCTTCTTCTTGTTCGCGCCTTTGCTGTTTCCTTCGCCTATCTCCGGCAGTACCACCGGAAACAGCGCCAGCAGTCGTGTTTGCTCGCCCAATGCGAGCACCGCGGCCGCAATTTCATCCACGCTGTCGCGCTTCACGACGCCGCCGCAGGTCAGGCAATACATTGTTCCGCAGCGGGCATAGAGCAGCCGCAGATAATCGTAAATCTCCGTTGCCGTGGCTACAGTGGAGCGCGGGTTCCGGGTGGTATTTTTCTGCTTGATGGCGATCGCCGGAGCCAGTCCGTCAATGTGGTCGACGTCCGGTTTCTCCATCCGCTCCAGAAACTGCCGCGCATAGGCGGAAAGAGATTCCACATACCGCCGCTGCCCCTCCGCATAGATGGTGTCGAAGGCGAGCGAGGATTTCCCCGAACCCGAAACCCCGGTGACGACCGTCAACTGGCCGTGCGGAATTTCGAAGTCGATATTTTTCAGGTTGTGGACCCGCGCGCCTTGAACGGTAATGCGATCCATCTGGGAGACACCTTGCAGGAGAAGCTGGCAGCGTGCAACGCACACGGCCGCATTCTTTAGTTTACAGGGTGCGTGGGGGAGCACTGGGAGTGCGGGGAGACGGCAATCTCTTATTCTGTGCAGGTTTTGTAGGACGCAACGGTCAGGGCGTGGGCTTTCCTTTTCGCCGCGAGATCAGCCAGAGGATAAAGATTACTCCGGCGCCGCTGGGCAGGATGTATCCGAGCAATTTATCCCAATTCGTCGCGAAAAAATCGCCGACCGTCTGGAGGCGCGGCCGAACTTTGACGGGTACCTGGACGGTGTACGATTGGACCTCCCTCATCATGGGTTGTCCGTCGGGCAGCTTCGCGTTTAGCACCATGTAAGCGTCAATTCTGAGTTTCTTCGGCCCTGCCTGCAAGGGAGTCACGCTCCAAACCCAATCGGCCTTGCCGTCGTCGGGGAGGAACTGGTCTCCTGATTTTGTTGAGTCCGGTACGATTTTGAACGCGCCAGGATTATCCGGCTGACTCAATTCGACAAGCATCGGAGTGATGACCTTCAGGGTTCCGGACCCGGTCGCCTGGAATTGCTTTTTTAGTTCCGCGCTGGCGTTTGCGCCGTAGATTTCAACATCAACACTGGCCTGCGTTCCTACGGTCATGTTTGGAGGAATGTAGTACTGAATGCCGCCGGTTTTCGCTCGCTTGAGAATCTGCTGAAAAGCTTGCTGCTCGTGGCTCTGGTCCAGATCGATGCTGTTGGAAGGAGATTCCACTCCGCCAGGCACTGCTCCTGGTCGGCTTCGCTTTGTGTGATTTCTTCGATCCGCCCAGCATGCTCTGAAGATCGGAATTGCCTGCCGGAGCCGGCTCTGTCGCTGAGACTGGCCGTGAGGACTTTGGACGCGAGCCACAGGCGAACACGCCGATCAGCGCGAGTTGTAAGACGAGCAATACGATGAGCGGCAATCGGGCAGGGTGTTTATTTCCGAAACCGTCGTTGTGCAAATGGGTCTGCATAGTTGAAATCAACGGATATTTCAGGAAAACGATCGCGAGGCCATTTGATCACGGCCTCGCGATTCCGATCATATTGGAAAATTCGCATTTCGCTAGTATTTCAGTCCTGCTGCCATCGTCTTGACCATGGTGCCGTTGGCATCATCGTCCTTCAGCGCCCAGACATATGCGCCGCCCAGGCCGCCGGGAACACGATGGTTGACATAAACCATTTTAGAAACGCGGTCATCGGGTCGTCGTAGGTGTAGAAAGTTTTCGTTGTCGGATTGTAGAGCCACACCGCCACCCTCTGCCAATCGAAATGCGAGTGTATCCGTTGTTCGTCAGCGTGGAAAGCGTTGCATAGGTTGCCAGCCCCGGCGTCAGCAGCAGGTCGCATCCGGGAGTGTTTCCGCTGAGATCAGGACACAGCCCGGTCCCATTCGCCAACAGCACCGGCGAGGGACCGGTCGAATTCTGATACAGACCGTTGTTGATGTTGGGCACGCCCGTCCAGCCCGCGCCGTACAGCGGCACTCCCATCGTGTACTTATAGGCGGGAACACCGGCCTTCAGGTATGCCGTCACGGTGTCGTTGATGTCGAGACCCTGCCCGTACAGCGGGTCCTGGGATCGTCGAACAAGCGGCGATGCGTGGTTGGTCTGCGTCTCCCACGATCCGGCATAGTTGTAGCCGTCGACGGTGATGAAGTCCACCTGCTCCGCGGCCGCGGCAAGATTGATGTTGACGTAATTCTGCGATCCCGCCGGCCCGTCGAACGACATCATGTATTGTTTGTGGGTGGTTCGCGACAGCGCATTCAACTGGCTGCGGAACTCCGCCAGCAGAGCGGTGAAATTGTCTTTGTCGGCGGCGGTGGGAAATTCCCAGTCGATATTGAACCCATCGAACAGCCCGGGAGCCGTCATCCCGGGAGCAATATTGCCTTTGACGAACATATTGATGCAGGACGAGGCCAGCGCCTTCCGGCCCTCCGGCGTGCTGGCCGCGGTTGAGAAAGCGGCCGTATTTGCCGCCGAGGCGCCGCCGATCGACATTAAAACCTTCAAATTCGGATGCAGTTGCTTGAGCTGTTGAATGGCCCCGAAATTTCCGTAAAGAGGCGCGGTATACGGTGCGCCGCTGACGCTGGGAAGATATGGGCTGGAATAATCCGCCCATGAGTCCGCGATGCGCGCATGTGTCCGAACTAGGATCCGTGGCGGACGCGGTCACATTGGCGAAGGCATAAAAAAGATGCGTCAGATCGTCGGCAACATGGTTCTGCTGCAGGTTGGCAATGTTGTAGCCGGCGTAATAAATGCTCCACTCCTCGAACCACCCGCCGAGTATTTTCTGGTTGGTGAGAGTTGCTTGATTCTGGTTTTGGGCGAACGATGGAATCGCGCATACGGCGAGCGCTAAAAAGCCCGCGACGAACGCTCGACAGAAGGAAATCGGTCGAAATTCTGGCCTGTCATAGCTGGATGCCTCCATGGCATGAAACTTGGAACGTGCGAATTGTAGGCCCTTTGTCAAGGGATTAGCAAACGTTTGCGCGACTGCCCTGTTCGCTGACCTAAATGCCGGCGAAAAGGTCGGCAACGGCGCCAGTCCGGCGGTCTGAACGGTTTCCGCTGGCGCTCCGCGATATATTCAAACGGTGTGATGGAGCCGGAGAAAGTGCGTGCGGCGGACCATCGAAGGAGAGAAATGAAAACAGACAAGACCACGAAATTTTTGCTGCTGCTGATTGCAGGCGCTTTGATTGCGATTGCCGTCCGGCCATATTTTGCGCCACGTGCAGCCAGCGCGGACACCTCCAGCGCATATGCGGTATTTATTGAGCCCGGCGTGCAGATGTTGCGCGCGCCGGATGGAAGCAGCCAGGTTTACGGCAGAGTCGTCGTGGATTTGCAGAACGGGAAAGTCTGGGGCTTTCCAACGCTGACCACTTCACCCTATCCGGTGGATATAGGCAGCACGAAGCCACCAGTCTCTCATCCGTTTCTGCTGGGCACGTTCGACTTTGCCGGTATGGAAAAATAAACTGCGGTAGCCGCAGGTTATTTTGCGCCGAGCGCCTGCGCAATCGCCGACTCGGCCAGCGGAGCCATCACCTGGTATCCAGCGGGACTGGGGTGCACGCCATCGATCGTCAGATCCTTCTTCATGCCGTGTTGCGAGTTGACCATGCGCCGAGTAATAGTCCAGGTAAACGCAGCCGGTTTGCCCGCAATAGTTCCGCATCCAGCCATTCAGCGATTGGATTTCATCCGCCGGATCAATCCCGGGCTTCCACGGATAACTGGCGGCGGGAAGAATCGAAGCCAGCACGACGCGGATGTTATTGGCCCTGGCAAGCTCAGCCATCGACATCAGATTGTCTTCGATCATTTGCGGCGTGGACGGTCCGGTATTGCCGGCGATGTCGTTGGTGCCTGCCAGAATGACGACAACCTTTGGCTTCAGGTCAATCACATCGGGCCGGAAACGGATCAGCATCTGCGGAGTGGTTTGTCCGCTGATGCCGCGATTGATGTAAGGCTTTCCGGGAAAGAAATCGCTGCCGTGGCCCCAGGCATCTGTAATGGAGTCGCCCATGAACACGACCCTGTTCTCCCCCGGAGCCGGGGCGGGCAGGGCTGCGTTTTCCGCTCGGTAGCGCGCCAGATCGGGCCAGTCCTGAAGCATATTTTCCATGTGGGTGATCTCACCGGGTGTCGGAGTGGAAATCGAAGATTGCGGCTGGGCAGGGGTTGGCGCGAGGGGCTGAACCGGCGTGGCGGTCTGGGCGGATGCGAAGGAGACGTAGAAGCAGCATGCAGAGAATCAATTTCACCGGCAGTCCTTTCAATCGAGGTGGCAATTACTCGCCGCGCAGGATTTTCGGCGCGCGGAAGACTTCAATCAGCAGCAGAAATGCGCCAATCACGATGCAGGAATCGGCCACGTTGAAGTCCGGATAATGATAACCGAAGAGGTTGAACGCCAGAAAATCGATGACATACCGTGAGGCCAGCCGGTCGTAAAGATTGCCGACCGCGCCGCCCAGGATCAGCGCGAGCGCGATGCTGGTGGCGTTGACGACCCGGCCCGCTTTCCACAGCACCGCCAGCACGATCACGATCGCAATGACGGAGAAGGCGATCAGCATCCAGCGAACCTTGTCCGGCGAAGGCGTATCGGCAAACAAGCTGAATGCCGCGCCATTGTTATAGACGTGCGTCAGCCAGAAAAAACGCGGGATCATCGTGATGTCCTGCCCCGACGGAATGTGGCGCACAATCCACAGCTTGCTCAGCCGGTCCGCGACAATAACCGCGGCGGCAATCAGCAGAAGTTTCAGGCGTGTTTGCGGCAGGCGGCTGCCGCTCATTGCGCGCCGCCCGCTGCGCTGCCGGCCATGGGAGCGGCGCCAATCGCCTCCAGCGCGGCCACGCAGCGGTCGCACACGGTCGGCCACTGCTGGTTCTCGCCGACATGCACGGAGTAGTTCCAGCAGCGCTCGCATTTTGTTCCGTCGGCGGGAAGCGTGGTGACGCCGAGCGCATTCGATGCTTCCGCGCTGAGCTCAACCTGGGACACGTTGAAAAACTCCTTCAGGCTGAACTGATATTTCCTCAACAGCGGTTCGAGCTCTGACGGAAATTCCAGCCGGACCTTCGCTTCGAGCGCTTTGCCGATGCGCTTTTCCTTGCGCGCTTCTTCCAGGCTCTTCAGGACTTCGCTGCGGACTGACATCAGTTGTGCCCAGTCGCCAAGAATTTCCGCCGCATCGGCGGGAGCCAGTTGTTCCGGCCGCGGAAAGAGTGCCAGGTGCACACTCGTTTCGCGACCTTTCACTGCCGGCAGATATTGCCATACCTCCTCGGCAGTGAAACTTAGATACGGCGCGATCAGGCGAACCAGCGCTTCTGTAATGTGCCAGATCGCGGTTTGCGCGGAGCGGCGCGCCGGGTCATTGGGAGCGAAGATGTACATCCGGTCTTTGAGCACGTCGAGATACGTGGCGCTCAGGTCGGATGTGCAGAAGTCGGTGATCGCGTGGTAAACGCGATGAAACTCCATCTCGTCATACCAGCGGAGAATTTTGCCGGTAATTTCCGCCGTCCGCGCCAGCATGTATTGGTCGAGCGGCAGCATCCGATCAATGGCAACCGCGTCGGTCGAAGGGTTGAAGTCGCTGAGATTGCCCAGCAGAAAGCGAAATGTGTTGCGCAGCTTGCGGTAGATGTCTTCCGCCAGCCGCTTCATCAGCGGAATGCTGGCGACCACATCCTCGCGGAAATCGACGGAGGCCACCCACAGGCGAATGATGTCGGCGCCAAGCTGGTCGGCAATCTCGGCTGGATAGATGTAGTTCCCGAGCGACTTTGAAAGCGCGCGGCCCTGTTCGTCGAGCGTCCATCCGCAGGTTGCCACGCGACGATACGGCGCCGCATTCGTAATGCCCACCGAGGTAAGCAGGGAAGTGTGGAACCATCCGCGATGCTGGTCGCCGCCTTCCAGATACAGATCGGCAGGCCGGGGCAGGCCAAAACCCGCTTCTTCTCCCAGTACGGCGGCCCAGCTTGTGCCGGAGTCAAACCACACGTCGAGGATGTCCATCTCCTTCGAGAATTCCTGCCCGCCGCAATTGGGCGTCGCGCAGGTGGCTCCCGCGGGAAGGATTTCTTCCGCCGAATGCGTATGCCAGGCATCCGCGCCTTCTTTTTCAAACAGCTCGACTACGCGACGGAAGACGGCCTTATCGAGCAGCGGCTGATGGCATTTCCGACAGAGGAACACCGCAATCGGCACGCCCCAGATACGCTGGCGAGAGATGCACCAGTCGGGCCGGGTGGCGATCATGTTGGAAATGCGTTCCTCGCCCCAGCCGGGATCCCACTTCACTTTCTTGATTTCGCCCAACGCTCGTGCCCGGAAGGTGGTCGCGGAACCATCGGGATTCTGCATCGGCGTTTCCATGTTGATGAACCACTGCTCAGTCGCGCGAAAAATCACCGGATTATGGCAGCGCCAGCAATGCGGATACGAGTGTTGAATATCGATGCGGGCCAGCAGCGCGCCTCGCGATTTCAGCAGCTCGATAATCGGTTCATTCGCGTCGTAAATTCTTTTGCCGTCATACTCCGGCAGGCCGTTGCGCAGCCGGCCTTCCGCGTCTACATTGCAGGTTGGGTCCAGGCCATAGCGCGCGCCGGTGTAGAAGTCATCGGCTCCGTGCGAGGGCGCGGTGTGAACGGCGCCCGTACCCTGGTCAGCGGTGACGTAGTCGGCCAGCACACCGAGGACACTGCGATCGAGGAATGGATGCTGGAATGTGGTGTACTCCAGCTTGCGACCAGGGAAGCGCGCAATTTCTTTCGCGCCGGTGATGCCGCAGGTCTCCATCACCGATTGCGCCAGCGACTCCGCCACGATATAGACTTCGCCATTAGCTTCCAGCGCGACATATTCGAAGTCGGGATGGAACGCCACCGCGAGCGACGCGGGCAGCGTCCACGGGGTGGTGGTCCAGATGACGGTGGAGACTTTCTTCCCGGCCAGCGCCGGATCGAGCGCCGCCGGATCGCTGGTCAGGCGATAGCGCACGTAGATGCTGGGGCTGGTGTGCATCTCGTACTCAATTTCCGCATCCGCCAGTGCGGTGCGATCGTGGATGCACCAATAGACGGGCTTTAATCCCTTGTAAACAAAGCCGCGCTCCAGGAACTCGTAAAAGTATCTCGAGCTCACGGGCTTCGTAGGACTTCGACATGGTCGAATATGGATGGTCGAACTGGCCGAATACGCCGAGCCTTAGGAACTCCGCTCGTTGCAGATCGATGTATTTTGCGGCGTATTCGCGGCAGGCGCGCAGCATGTCAACGGGCGCGATTTCGTGTTTTCTGCGGCCAAGCTGCTCATCAACCTTGATCTCGATCGGCAGGCCGTGGCAGTCCCAGCCCGGCACGTAAGGGCGAATCGAAGCCGGCCATGGTTTTGGATTTGACGATGAAATCCTTCAGGCATTTATTCATGGCATGGCCCAGGTGAATGGGGCCGTTCGCATACGGCGGACCGTCGTGCAGCAGATAGATGGGCGCGCCTTTTCGTGCCGCGCGAATCTGCTCGTACAGGTGCGACTCTTCCCAGCGGGCCAGCCGCGCTGGCTCGTTCTGCGGAAGGTTGGCTTTCATCGGGAATTCAGTGTGCGGCAGGTTGAGGGTCGCCTTTAATTCCGGCCCGGTAGGCATGGCTTCTCCGAAGCAAATTTGCTTGTATTCTTATGATAAATGCTCGTCAGGAAGTTCTCTTCCGGCCGCAACCTATTTGTCTGCCATGCGTCTATTCGATACAGAGATATCCCGGAATCCTTGTGTCTCTTGAAGCGCCAATTGCTGCCGCGGAATGTTGATGGATGGCGGGACGACAAATGCAGTGCGCATCCCGCATAATTGAATAGGCAGCAGTACCCGGCCCCCCTGCCGGCGTATTGTTCAAATGGGTAATGATGTCGAATCAGCTTCTGATACCACCCGAAATCGAGACGGACACTCCGAAGGACCTGAACCAGACGCCGCTTTGGAGCCATCTTCTCCAGGTGGAGGATTCATTCTGGCACTCCTTTTCGGAGAATTTCCGCGAAAGATTTTTTCCGGGCAAGCGGCCGCCGCTGCGGTTGGAATCGAAGCCGGTCGCGGTGAAGGATCCTTTCTACACAGAGCCGATCTGGGTTGGCATTTTCCACGATTTCCGGGATGTGTTCTTTCCTAGGAAGCTGCCTCCGCTTCAGCTTGAATCCCATGCCGTTGCCGTGCGCGACCCGCTGGCGCGCGAGGGGAACCGGAAATCCAGCCTGATTTCCATCGGGCTGCATGTGGCCGTGCTTCGCTGCGATTGCCGCCTTCCTGTTCTGGCACCCGAAGAAGAAGGTGATGGTCGCGCAAGTGGTTCCGCCGGCGCATTTCAACATCACGCCTTTCATGCCGTTCGAGGCCAGTCCCACGACTTCGGGAGGTGGAGGCGGAGGCGGCGACCGCGACGTGCTCCAGGCAGCCAAGGGCAAGCTGCCGAAGATCAGCAAAACGCAGTTTGTTCCTCCGGATGAGATTATTCGCAATCCGAAGCCGAAGCTTGCCGTTGAGCCGACCATCGTGATGCCGCAGAATATCCGGCTGCCGAACAACAATATGCCGAACCTCGGTGATCCTGCGACGGTCGTGAAGGGACCGGCATCGAATGGCACCGGCAGTGCTGGCGGCATCGGGTCGGGCAAAAGCGGCGGTGTTGGTTCAGGATCGGGAGCCGGCGTCGGTCCCGGAGAAGGCGGCGGATATGGCGGGGGCGTGTACCACGTGGGCGGGGGAGTGACTCCGCCGGTCGCGATCTATGCTCCTGAGCCGGAATTTTCCGACCAGGCCCGCATGGCGAAATACCAGGGACAGTCGGTGGTGGAAGTGATCGTCGATGTCAAAGGTATGCCGCAGGATGCACGTGTCGTTCGCCCGCTGGGGATGGGGCTGGACGAGAAAGCACTGGAAGCGGTCAAGCAGTATCGCTTTAAGCCTGCCATGTTGAGAGGCCGCCCGGTTCCGGTGCTAATCGATGTGATCGTGGACTTCCACATCTATTAGCGATTACCGCCTCCGAGCGATTCTCCGCATTTCGTTCCGCGACTGCATCTTCTACCGCGGACGAGTGGCCCAATCAGCTTTTTCTGCTGGAGTGAGGACATTCTTCTGAACGCCGCGAAGAGTCGCCCCTTGAATTAGCGTGGCGGCAGATTGTTGGTGCGGACGACATCGCCGCGTCTGCGCCCGCCCGCCAGCCCGAAGAAGCCAAACAGACCCAGCAATCCCCACAAACCCCAACCGCCTCCGCCACTGTGCCCATAGTTCGTGCCGGTCGGCGCGGTGTTGTTCATGCCGTTCGGCGTAGTGTTCGTCATCGTTCCGTTGTTCGGGTTGTTTTGCTGGGTGGTGCTCATCGAACTTCCGTTATCGGGTGCAGTCGCCGGCGAGCTGGTTTGTGCATACATGCCGGTACCGAATAATAATGCTGTGGATAAAGCGATTACCCTTATGTTCATTGGATTTTCCCTCTCTTACCCTTATTACGATGGACACGAACATAGGGGCGTTGCCCTTGCAGTGAAAACCTGATTGACCTTGTGGAGGGTTGTGGGACGGCGTTTTCTTTATGAGGGTTGCGTTTTTGCGCTGCGCGGCCGGAAACGAAAGATGTTCCGCTACGAAGCGTGTGAGTGCGCCGCATGTATATGAGGGTGGCTCAAGAAAAAACTGCGGCTTGTTGCGCGCCAGTTGCGACAAGCGATCGGGCCATGCGGCGAGCTCGATATGCTGAGGGTGCGGGCTGTTTCCGCTCCACAATACCGCGTCCGCACGCTCCAGAAATTTCTGTGCGGAAGACTTGAAGTCGCGGTTCGCCGGATCAAGCACGGTCAGGTACAGATCCGGTTTTAGAAACTGAAGGATGCTGTTCGACTCCAGAATGGCATTCGTGGCCAGGGACAGCTCTTTTCGAATGCGGGGCATCGCGTCGGCAAGCTGACCTTGCCGCGTGCGCACCCAGAAGGACCGTACCGCACCGGCGGCAAGAAAGCGGGCGCTGTCGGTGCCGGTCGCTGGATCGCGTTCTTCCGAAATGGCAATTGTGTGCGGGCCGGTTTCGCAGCTGCAGGGTTTCCCGTTGGCGGAACAGATTCCGTGACCGAATTGCGTAATTTTGAACGCGGTCCAATCAAGCTCCGGCAGAGAGGCGATCAGGCCCGCGATGACGGATGTCTTGCCGATATTCCGCGTATGTCCGCCGACTACTACGATGGCCATGGCGGCTATTCTTTTGCTTTCCGCGCCAGCCTGGAGAGGACTGCCAGCCCTTTGAGATATGCGCGCAACGGCTGTGCCGGCCGGCCCCAGAAAACCATCCCCTCGCCGCGCAATTTCTTCTTGCTCAGCACGCCGGCTCCTCCGCCGAGAATCACGTTGGGGCCGACCTCCGCGTGTTCGCCGATGCCGACCTGGCCGCCGAGAATCGCGCCGTTTCCGACAGCACTGCTTCCTGAGATGCCGGTCTGCGCAGCAATGACAACATTCCGGCCAATGCGCACGTTATGGCCGATATGGACGAGATTGTCGAGCTTGGCTCCCCGGGCGATGAGGGTTTCTTCCAGTGCTCCGCGGTCGATGGTGGTATTCGCGCCGATCTCGACATCATCTTCGATGGACAATCTTCCTTGCTGGGGGAATTGAGTGTAGGCGCCGGTCGCCTGGTCGCGCACATAGCCGAAACCGTCCGATCCCAAGCACGCAGCCTGCATGAACGACCACGCGATCGCCAAGCGTAACCCCGGCATAGATCACGACGCGAGGGTAAATTCTGCAGTCCGAGCCGATGCGGGTGCCATCCGCGATAACGCAACCCGCGCCGATCTGCGTCCGCTCGCCGATTCTCACATCTTCTCCAAGAACTGCATAAGGTCCAATCGAGACATCGGCGGCAACTTGCGCGCATCGGAACCGAGGATTGCCGTTGGATGGATTCCCCCAGAATGCGCTGCTGGCTGTAGCAAACGCGAGGCCTGCGCGAACGCGAGCCGTGGATGTGGAACAGTGAGGAGAGGCTTCGTGGGATTTGCAACCGATGCAGCCAGTTGCGCCGTGGTCAGTACCGCGGCGGCGGGCGAGGCCAGCGCCTCCTGCAATGCGCTCTCGCTTTCAGCGAAAAGAAGCGAAGCAACGTCCGCAGTCCGCACGCTTGCTACGCGGCCGAGCATCGCATTGTCCGCCTGGGCTGGTGGAATGAGCCTGGCCTGAAGCAACTCAGCAAGCTGGAGTAGCGGCAGCATAGGGCTATGGTAGCCGAGCGGAGGCAGGAGCAGGAATTACCGGCCAGCGCGATCCGTCTCCAGGCGCAATCAGCTAAGTTGCCCGATGGGTGAGCCAATGCGCTGTTTCCATCGACCGCCGGTGAAGTCGGGAAACTTTACCGGTGCGCTTCCCTGAGCTACCGACTGAAGGCTCAATGGCCACGGAGCAGACCATGTAGCGGCATCATAGACGTCCAAATCAGGGGCGAGTCCATTCCTCATGCAATGCAGCAGGCGGAAACATTCGATATAGTCCATTCCACCGTGCCCTCCCAGCGTTTTTGCTCTTTCTCCTTCCTTCTTCCACAATGCGTTTTCGTACTTTTCCTTGAATTGATCGATGCTGGTCCATTCATCCTTGGCATTTTGTCCATCGAGAAAAATCCTGGGAGGAAAATCTTCGAAAACGCCCTTCGTTCCTCCGATAACGTTGCAACGGCTATATGGATGCGCATTCGACGTATCGTGCTTCAGGGTTATGGTACGACCCTTGGCCGTCTTTATCAGGGAGGTATTCATGTCTCCGTTGATATAGCGTTCGGAATACTTTGGGTCGCCCGCCGGCACATGTTCCCGGCGATAGGCATTCAGTCCCCTGGCCGGAGAGCTCATCGAAACCATATATTCAAACCGGTCTCCGCGATTGATACCCATGTAATTTGCCACCGGGCCAAGTCCGTGGGTTGGATACAGATTGCCGTTGTACTTGGTGTGGAAGGCGCGCCGCCACAGCCCTTCTCCCTCGGAAGAAAACATTATTTCTCTGAGATCGTGGAGATATCCGGCTTCTCCATAGAGGAGATCTCCCAATAGATTTGCCTGGATCATGTTGAGAAGCAAAGTTTCGTTGTATCCATAGCAACAGTTCTCGAGCATCACACAATGCCGGCGCGTTTTCTCAGAGGTATGAACCAGGTTCCAGCAATCCTCGATTGTCAAAGCCGCAGGGACTTCAACGGCGACATGCTTGCCT
This sequence comes from uncultured Acidobacteriota bacterium, assembly GCA_963823295.1. Classification (GTDB taxonomy): domain Bacteria; phylum Acidobacteriota; class Terriglobia; order Terriglobales; family Acidobacteriaceae; genus JAKAAZ01. The sequence continues at coordinate 131,238 of CAWGLF010000007.1, read as the reverse complement.
TCTTTCATGGCTGTAACGGCCATGGGGACGTGCCAGTTCCACGGAGTTGCGATTACGACCAGATCAATATCGCGCCGCGAGACGAGAGATTCATAGGCATGATCTCCATTCGTGTAAAGGTCTGGAGCTTTTTGGCCGCTTTTCTGGACCAGAGATTGCGCATGCTCGGCTTTGGACCTGACGATGTCGCACAATGCAACGACTTGCCCATCGCACGCCAGAAATTCTCCCAACAGCGACGTGCCTCGACCTCCGGTTCCAATGAGCCCTATACGGGGATTCACCGCCGGATAAGGAGCATTGATCATCGTTTGACTTTGACTGGCGATCGTATTGCTTGCAGTCGCGACACCATCTTGCACGACGACGGCAGCCGCACTCATCGCGCTCAGTCGGAGAAACTTCCGCCGGGAGTACGCAAAAAAGGCTTCTGAATATTTCTTCTTCACCTGACCTCCGATAACATGGTTGATTATTCGATTATCTCTGATTCGGGCGGACGCGTTTTCCATCGCCGATGTACCCAGAGCCATTGTTCAGGATAACGGCGAATCACTCCCTCCAGCGCTTTTGTAAATAGCTGCGTGTTTGCAACGGTATCGAGCTCGTCGCTCCCGCTACTTACCAGTCGCAGCGGCGGCAGAAAGTGCAACACATAGCGATTTTCGGCGGATTCCCAGGTCAAATATCCCGGAAGCACTGCCGCGCCGGTTCGCAGCGCGATGCGCGCCACGCCTGCAGCGGTGCAGGCCGAATGACCGAAGAAATCGACGAATACGCCCTGCGGCGGAGTCATATTCGTGTCCATCAAAACGCCTACAGTCTCTCCGCCGCGCATGGCAGCAATCAATCCGCGCGCAAAATCATCTTTGTGCAGAACACGATTGCCATGCTGGCATCGGATACCGTTTACGAGCCGATCGACCAGTGGATTGTCGAGGCGGCGGATGACCATTCCCATCGGATAACCCGCGAGCGAATGGTAGAAACTCGACAACTCCCACGCGCCGATGTGGCCGGTGAGCACCAGCACACCCTTGCCGCGATCCCTCGCGGCGAGATAATGCTCCAGGCCTTCGTAACGAATAAATCGGTTGGCCTGCTCCAGGGAATAGCGCGGCATCTGACAGAATTCCGCAAGTTGCCACCCGAGGCTGCGATACACGTTGCGAAGAATTTGTTTGCGCTCCGAAGCAGGTTTGCCGGGAAAGGCCAGCGCGAGGTTTTCCATGCCGGTTCGCCGCAGACGCGGAACTCCGACGAAAGCGAGCCAGCCGATCCCGGCTCCAATCCTGCGGGCCACTGCGCGCGGAGGCAGGCCAAGAAGCTTCACCAATAGCCAGACCAGCGCGAATTCCAATTTTTGACGCATTTGGAAGCTACGCACATCTTACCGATTTATAGCCGGAAGCTGTTGCTGGGCTTGGTGCTGGATATGAACTGACTATTTGCGAGTCCAGTTTGGCCGATTTGATGATCTAATCTACGGAAGCTTATCCATTAAACCTCAAGGAGTGGATCATATGGAGTCATGGAAATTGTGGACAGCATTTGGCGTGGGCTTAGGGGCCGGTGCGGCTGTGGCGCTGCTGTATGCTCCCCAGTCGGGGGATCAGACCCGTATGCGGGTTAAGCGCGGCCTGGGCGATGCAAGCGAACGAATCCAAACGACGGCTGCGGACCTCACCGCGAAGGCCGAACAGTACGGCAAGCAGGCGGAGAAAGTGATCCGACGTGGACGGGAAGCGGTTGATGAGACTCTCACCCGGGTCAATTCGATCGTGGACAACGCCGACGGATTTATTTAGATTGATTGGCAGTACGGGCCGCAAGCCCGCAACCGGCCGTCATCGGCTACCGGACTCCGGCACTAATTTGACGCGCTGATAAAAAGAAGCTCCGCCACGGCGGAGCTTCTTTCGTTTGGATCGGACATCCGGACTAGCTGCTAAAGAGCAGGATTCCGTCCGCGGTGCGCTCTTCGCCTTCGTTGCCGATCGGGCGGTAAAAGAGCTGGTTGTTGTCGAGATAGACCTCAAGGAATGCAGGCCGATCTGTGATCTGGCCACCGATTAACGCTTCCGACAGCGGATCTTCGACATAGCGCTGCAGAGCACGGCGCAGCGGACGCGCGCCGTAGCTGCGGTCGGCCATGGTGCGGTCGAGAATCCACTTCTTCGCGTCCTCCATCACAGAAATTGTGATGGCCTTCTGCGCCAGGTTGACGTTCAACTGCTGCACCAGCAGTTCCATGATCTGGATCAGGTCGGCATCGCTCAGCGCCTGGAAGATGATGATTTCATCCAGCCGGTTCAGGAACTCCGGATTGAAGGTACGCTTCACCTCGCCCTTAACCAGGTCCTCAACCTTCTCCGCAACCGTATCCTCGAGGTTGGATTGGAAGCCCAGACCCTGCCGTTTCTGCAGGTGCCGCGCGCCGATGTTTGACGTCATGATGAGGATCGTATTTTTGAAATCGACGGTATTCCCCAGGCCATCCGTGAGTTGGCCATCTTCAAACACCTGCAGCAGGATGTTGAAGACATCCGGATGGGCCTTTTCGATTTCGTCGAGCAACACCACGGAATACGGAGACCGCTTGACGCGCTCGGTCAACTGGCCGCCTTCCTCGTAACCCACATAGCCCGGAGGAGAACCGATCAGCTTGGAGACGGAGTGTTTCTCCATGTACTCCGACATATCAAAGCGGATCAGCGCCTTGTCACTGCCGAACAGAAAATTGGCCAGCGTCCGGGCCACTTCGGTTTTGCCGACGCCCGTCGGTCCCAGGAAAAGAAAGGAGCCGATCGGCCGGTTCGGCGATTTCAGGCCTGCGCGAGAGCGACGGATTGCCCGCGCCAGCGCGGAGATGGATTTTTCCTGCGAGATGATGCGCTTGTGAAGTTCTTCCTCCACGCGCAGGAGCTTTTGTGTCTCCTCTTCTTTGATGGAAGTGACGGGAACGCCGGTCCAGCGGCTCACGACATCTTCAATATCTTCCCGCGTCACCACGCCTGCGGTTGAATCGTCCAGATGATATTTGTCGCGCAGCGCGCGCAGGTTTTCGCGCTCCTTGCGTTCTTCATCGGAGTAAAAACGCGCTTTTTCGAACTCGTGATTCGCGATGGCGTTTTCCATGCGATGCACAATGAACTTGATGCGCTTTTGGATTTCCGTGATCTCTTCCGGCAGGGAAGTCTGGCGCAGCTTAACCCGCGCGCCAGCCTCATCGATCAGGTCGATGGCCTTGTCCGGCAGAAAGCGATCGGGAATGTAGCGGCTGGAATGGTATACCGCGAACTGGATCGAGTCGTCCGTATAGCTGACGGCGTGAAATTTCTCATATCGATCCTTGATGCCCATAATGACTTTGACCGCGTCTTCTTCATTCGGTGGCGGCACTTTGACGGCTTGAAAGCGGCGCTCCAGCGAACGGTCCTTCTCGATCGATTTGCGGTATTCTCCCGGAGTCGTCGCTCCGATGCACTGAATTTCTCCACGCGAGAGCGCAGGCTTTAGAATGTTGGCGGCATCGAGCGAACCCTCCGCCGAGCCGGCGCCCACCAGCGTATGCAACTCGTCAATGAAGATGATGGAGTTCTGGTTTTCCATCAGCTCCTTCATGATGGTCTTCAGCCGCTCCTCAAACTGGCCGCGATATTTCGTTCCCGCAACGATCAGCGAAAGATCAAGACCCAGCACGCGCTTGTCGGACAGGAAACTGGGCACATCGCCGTCTGAAATACGCTGCGCGAGCCCTTCGACGATGGCTGTTTTGCCCACGCCCGGCTCGCCAATCAGCACCGGATTGTTCTTGGTCCGGCGGCAGAGGATCTGGATTACGCGATCCACTTCCGCGTCGCGACCCACCAGAGGGTCGAGCTGGTTATCGAGTGCGGCCTGGGTCAGATCGCGCGAAAATTCGGCCAGCATGCTGGATTCGCGATTGCGCTGCGCCTGCGGTGCGCGCTCCTGCGTGGTCCGCGCCAGTTCATCGCGGACCGTCGATAGCCGTAGGCCACGCTCCAGCAGAATCTCCGAAGCGAAGCATTTTTCCTCACGCAGCAATCCGAGCAACAGATGCTCGGTGCCAATGTGCTTGTTGGACAGACGTTCGGCTTCCTCCGCCGCATAGGCGAGCACGCGCTTGCACTCGTTCGAAAGTGGCAGATCGACCGAGGTGGAAACCTTTTCGCGGATGGTAGTGTGCGCCTCAATCTGCTTACGGATCGACTCAACTGAGGCGTGCGACCGCAGAAAGCGGTTGCTCAGCGCCTTATCTTCACGCAAAAGACCCAGCAGAAGGTGTTCCGTTTCAATGTAGGGCGAGCCAAACTGGCTGGCCTCGTAGCGAGCGAAAAAGATCACCCGCCGCGCTTTTTCTGTGTACCGCTCGAACATATTCCCCCCTTGGCTCATGCCGGTTCCGAGGTGCTTTCACCGGATGGTAAGGTACACGCTTTTAGATGCCCCAGCGCCACCACAGGATTCGGTGCAGAGGCGGCGCTGTGATATGAAGAGCAATTTTCCGGCCATAGTTCACCCGGCCGGATTTCCTGCAGCCGGCCCGCATGCAGCCGGAGTGTGCGCCCGCAATGTCTGGCGATTTCCATGTTGTGGGTTACCAGGATGGAGGTCAGCCGATGAGTCGTATGCAGCCGCGCAAGCAGGTTGAACACAGCTTCGGCAGTACGGTTATCAAGGTTGCCGGTAGGCTCGTCGGCCAGCAGCAGCCGTGGTTCCGTGACCAGCGCCCGTGCCAGCGAAACGCGCTGTTGTTCCCCGCCGGAAAGCTCTCCGGCAAGGTGGTGCGTTCTTGCTTCAAGGCCAACTTCGGATAGCAGTTCCCGTGCCTTCGTGAAGGCGGCCTGTTTCGGTTCGTTACGCGCCAGCAGTGGCATGGCCGCATTCTCCAACGCCGTAAATTCCGGCAGTAGGTAGTGCATTTGCCACACATAGCCAATCTCGCGATTGCGAAATGTGGCCGCCTGTCCCGCTGTGAGTTTTCCTAGCCAAGTTGAGGCGAAGTATACGTCACCGGCAGAAGGACGATCAAGGGCCGCGAGCAAATGCAGCAGCGTGCTTTTGCCGGAACCAGATTCGCCAACAATGGCAACCATTTCGCCGCGGTTTACGGCCAGGTTCAGAGCCTCAAAAAGAACCAGCGGCTGCGACCCGCTACGGTACTCTTTGCGCAGATTTTCGACCTTCAGAAGGACCGTGCTGTCGAAGGTCGCAGGATTTGGCGAAACACGCGCGCCATTTGCCCCCTCAATGGCTGAGAGAAATGGTTCGGCTGCGGCGCTCGGTTCGCTTTGCATGTCTGGATGCACCTGCCTCTATCATAGAACCCACAGACATTGAATGTGACTCGCGCCATTTTGACGAAGAATTCGGTGATACTGAATCCGGCTGGTCGGCCCACTGCCGATCATATGGGTCTGCGGCGCCTACGGGACAGTGAGGCCGATTGCAGCCTTTTCGCTCGAAATCACTGCGCAAAAATATGCGCAAAATGGCACTCATTCATAACGAAGCGCTTCCGCCGGCAAAATCTTCGCGGCTGAAGACGATGGATAGAGTGTTGCCAGCAGCGAGACCCCTAACGAAACGAGAGCCACGATCACGCCATCCTGCCAACGCGGAGCGAAGGGCAGATAATCCAGCGAATAGACTTCGGCCGAAAGATGGATGAACCGGTAATGTCCGCCGGCCCACGCCAGTGCATACCCCACGATCAGGCCAATGATGGTGCCGAAGATGCTGATCAACATCCCCTGCCATAGGAAAATGCGGCGCACCTGCGAGGCGCGCACGCCGTACGACATCAGCACGGCAATGTCGCGCGTTTTTTCCATCACCATCATGGTCAATGCGATCAGGATATTCAGAGCCGCCACGCAGACAATCAGAGCGATCACAATAAACGTAACCACCTGTTCCAGGCGCAGAGCGCGAAATAATTCGCGGTTCTCCTGCATCCAGTTGTTGGTCATGAATCCTTTTCCGGCGGCGTTTTCAATCTCCCGCCCAATGCTGCCGGCGCGGTAGAGGTCGTCGACTTTAAAGCTGATGACGGAGACGAGGTTTGGCTCACCAAAGAGGTGTTGCACATCCGCCAGCCGAGCCAGCGCATACGACGAATCGTAATCGTAAAAGCCGGAATGGAAGATGCCGGCCACCTGAAAGCGCTGATATTTCGGTATCAGGCCGAAGGGCGTCAGCTCGCCTTGCGGGCTGGTCACCATCACAGTCGAGCCGACGCGGGCGCCAATGTGGTTTGCAAGATCGGAGCCAAGGACAATCGGCGGCGGTGCGCCGTCAGTTGCCGATTCCTGCGGAGCAAGAGCTGCCGCGCTGCCTTCCTGCATATTGTCGAGAAGCGTGCTGACCGTACGCTCTTCTGTTGGCAGAATGCCTTTGATCAATGCGCCACCGGAACGCGCGCCGCGGGAGATTAAAACCTGCCCATAGAGGGCAGGCGCTGCCGCAGTAACATGGGGCAGAGAACGCAGGCGGTCCGTCAATGCTCGCCAATGGCTGATGCCATCGCTGGCCACGCGCATCAATTCAATATGAGCGGTTGAGCCGAGCAGCCGCTGCTGCAGGTCGCGCCGCATGCCGTTGGTGATGGCCAGCGCTATAATCAGCGCCGCTACTCCCGCCGCCACGCCGACCACTGAAATCGCAGTGATGACGCCGACCAGCGCCTGGCGGCGTTTAGCGCGAAGATAGCGGCTGGCGATGAACAGCTCAAAGCGCATGAATCTCCCTGTGCCTACTCAACGACAGCTTTTCCGGTCGCTACATTTCCTGCACGGTCGATCACACGCACCGCGACCACATGCTGCTGGGGTGCCGTGGGCATAACACTGGGCGCGATCTCATCTGTCGCGCGCTTCGGTGCAGGCAGCGTGAAATCGTAATGTTCCTGCAGAGAATCGCTCACCTGTCCCACTGGTTCGACGTACTGCCATGGTCCCGCGTCAATCGAGCAGTAGGCGCGTGCTATGGAGGAAAGCTTCGCCTGGGCGTCGAAAGCCACGTGGATCAAATTGTTTTCAACCGTCGCCCGCAGCGGTGACAACATGGGTGGAGTTGTATTGAGCAGAAAATGCGGGCTGTCTTTATACCCGGTCAATGCCTCGTTTGGCAGGTGAGAGGGCGCATCGCTGGCAACAATGCGCAGCGTGTATCCGCCATCGGGGATTTGCGTCAGATCGAAAGATGCATATGTGCCATGGATATTCTGCTGGAGCAACTGCCAGTTGGCCTCTCCGTCTCCGCGATAGTAGATCGAATAGATGAGATGATCGCCGTTGTCATCGTGAGCCTTCCATCGCGCTGTCGCCCAGTTCTGACTTTTGACTGCCAGCAGCGGCGACGATGTCTCCTCCAGCTGATAGGAAACTTCGCTGGTAGTGCTCGGGGGGAAATTAATCTGCACGGCTGCAGATTGTGTCTCGCTGGCGCTCGCAGTCACCCGGGCGTGCAACTGCACCACGATGTCATCGACCACCGGAGCGACATTCTGGGGAAGATAGAAAAAGCCGACTTCATTCAGGGTCGCGCCGGAATGGAGAACCGCTTTCCATTGCAGAAACCGCGCTTTTGGCAGGCTGGCGGCGCGTGCGCCCGGCGTCACATTCAGCCAGTTGCTCCAGCCTTCCTCCGGCTGTTCAATATTTCCCACGCGCGCGAACAGATCGTAGCTGCCCGAACCACGCACCTGCGCCCGGCCCCATCGAGAAAAAAATTTTGCATCGTGAACCTGGCTGATATACGTCGAGCCGCCTTTTTCTTCCGCTGCCGAAGAAAGCCGATACAGCTTGCCGAGGTTGCTGGTGGCCACGTAAACATTGTTGCCAGCTAGAGCGAAGCCTGTCGCCTGTTTGGCTTCGAGGTGCGCCAGGTCGGCATACGTTCCGTCCGCCGCAATGCGATACAGATGCCCTTCATTGCCGCTTCCGGCGAGCAGCCCGCTTTCTCCGCGACCCGGAGCTTGCTGCCACGCCAGCGCATACACGACATCGTGCTTCGATGCCCACAGTTCGCGCGGAGTTCCGTCCGGCGCAATCTGATAGATCACCGTTCCATTGGGAATCAGGGTGCTGTCTTTTGATGATTCCACCGAGCCCGGGACCACGATCTGGATCGTCGCCGTCATTGTTGGTGCGCTGTGGACGGTAAGCGGCGGCAGAGAGGACCGGCCCTTATCACCTAACGCCGCAACATAGAGGTTGCCTTCCGGGTCGAGCGCCATCGCGGGAATTTCCTGCTTCGGCGATTCAAACAGCACGAAGCCTTTTCCATCCGGAGAGATGCGATACACCAGGCCGCGACCGTCGGTGCTTGCATACAGTGTTCCGTCTTTGGCGAACAGGAGCGAGCGAATGTGCTGTTCACCGCTCGAAAAAAACTTTTCCGGCGCGGCGGAGGGATGCCTCAGATCCACGCGATAGATGGCAGCCGGTCCACCGGTTGCAACGTACAAACGGCCGCCGGCGTCGAATGCAAGATCCCAGATGTAGGTAGGTTTCGGATCGAGCTTGCCGGGATCGAAAACCACGGTTGCGGCCGGGTGGTTTTGTTGCGCCGCTTCCGCCTTGATAGCAGGGCCGTTCGGATCGATGCGGTATACCTTGCCGTTCGGCAGCGTGGCTGCGTACAACATTCCATCCGGACCCATCCGCACAACCTGCACGGAGACATCCTTCGTGTCCAGCAGCTGTGTGGAAGTGCCGTCCGGAGCCACCTTCAGCACCGTGGCGGGCGCACCTGTCCCCAGATATACATTGCCGCGCTTATCCGCAGCGATCGACCAGATGGAAGAGGCCTGAGTCGTCAATACCTCGACCGCCGGCGGCGAGGTTTCGAGCCTGCCGTCACTGCGGATGGCAATGCCGTGCGGCGTGCCTTTTTCAAAGCTTTCGTAGTTCGATTGTTTCCAGAGCTGCGTGCCCTGGGCCTGCGCGAAGATCGAGACGGAAAGAAGCAACAAACCTAAAAGGCGAATCCGCATGCTGCTTTTGAGTGTACCCAAAGCAACGGCTGTGTCGCGCTCCAGATACATGGGGTTAGAATTTGGTTTTCAAAAAACGCTCATCACGGTTGCACGTCTACTGTGATTACTCGGGAGCCACTCAGCACCATGTCGAGGTGTTCGGAGGCAAGGGCAACGGCGGTTTCGCCGTCGAGCGTAAATCCCTCGCCACCTTCATCCGGCTGCAGTATGTTCGCGACCGACAACGGAACCGCAGGCAGGTCATGTCCATGCGATATGGCCTGCGGTACGGGAGCCAGCAGCGTGACATACAGCCGATTAGTCGGATGCAGTTCATTCAACCGCGCGACCGTTTCTTGCAGGCTGGGCGGCGGAGCGGTTGGATTAGGAATCAGATGCAGGGTGTGATCCAGTGTGGCGCCGTCGCTGACCAGCAGCCGCACTCGGGCCGGGCGGCAGCGTCTCGGGCAGCCGAACCTTCATACGCATCACGCGGGCCGGTTGACGGTACGGATGCAGCACCGCCTCGACGGTCACGCGATCGCCGGCATGAACGGTGGGGTCGAGCACATGCGCATCCGCGAGTGTCGCCGAATGATCTCCCGGAAGGGCATCGAGGTCCAGCGAGACGGCGCGAATCGAAGGCAGCTCGCGCGGATTGCTGAATATCCTGTCAACCCGCTGCGCAATTGCAGTTGCCGTGGTAATCCCGGATGTCTGCTGATCCCCCGCCGCAATCCATTCATCGATCTTTACCGGCGGATATCCGGCTACGCTGATTTCACCATTCAAGCTGTACGTCGCCGGATCGTTGTAGCCGTTCGTGTCCTGCAAAGCTTGAAAGACTGTGGCAACCAGTGAGGCTGAGGTCAGACGCGGATGATCCGCAACAGCAAAATGATACGTGTGCGGCTGGCCGATGCCGTGAATGGACAGGGTGACTGGAATCATATGCGCCGGCTTGCCGAACACTCCGAGAATTCCGGATTCGCGATCCTCGGTAAATGACCCGATCGTCTGCGTGGTGTCGATGACCTTCATGGGACTGCTCGACGACGCGACAGTAGTGATGACCACCGCCTTTGTCATCGGCAGAGAAATATCGCCAAAGTGGGTGATCGGATGACCGCAGGCGAGAAGGCGTTTGGGATCGACATAGGTCACGGTGCAGCTGGCTGCCATATTGAAATCGCCGGAGACAATGATGGCGCTGATAGCGGAGCCGGGAACCACGGGCGCGGCATCGACTTCGTTCGGACTGGCCCCGCCGAGCCCGGAGACTGGGATCAGCCCGTTCGACGGAAGATGCTTCTGAAATAGATCGATGGCGGTGGATGAGAAGCCCTCGAAAGTCAGTGGAGTATCGATCGGTTGCAGTGCGCCGCCGCCGGGCAACCAGCTCGAACCGGAAGCCACCGGAGCAGCGATATCGTGCTTTCCAACGGAAGAAATTTGCGAATTGCTACTACCAGTTTCGTCGACTACCTCAAGTATTTGTTGAATGGGAGTAATGCCCGCGATTGGCTGCTTTGTGAACTGACCGATGCGGAAACCGATGGCTCCGACCAACTTGCCGTCGATGTACACAGGGGTCCCGCTCATCCCGGAAGCCACTCCCAGATACTCTGCCTTGGCGCCCGTCAGACGTGCCAAAATCATGTCTTTCCCCGGACCGATGGCGTCGCGCAGCACGCCGAGAATCTCGAGGTCGATCGGCTCCGGCTTGCTGCCTTCGAAAACCGTGTAAGCAGTTCCATGCAGGCCGCGATGCACTTGCGACAATGGATAAATGGGCAGAGAGCTCAGAGAAGATGCTGGCCGGGGCAGCGGGGCGGCGGCTGGCGTCTGCGCCAGGACTGCCGGTATACATGCCGTCGCGAGAAGACCGGTCGCCAAGAGATAATTCCGAATGCCAGCCCAGATCACGATATGCACATCTATAGAGTAGAGCCGAAGGGTTTCTGACGGAAGTGTAAGCGGCGCGTGTGCGAATGAGAATGTCGGCGCAACTATCAAATCCGATGTGTGTTCATGAGAACAATCGGATTGTGAGGCGCTACCGGCGCGAGCCGCCGAGAAACGTATTGCCACCATGGATGCGATGTGCAAAGATGACACTCGCGAACCTCTGGCGCTCAAAACAAAACCCTGCTACTTGCCGCGAGGCAGTTGGGTGGGGAGATATGCCGGTCTGCCGAAAGTTAGTGAGGGCAAATGAAAGCGAATACTGAAAAGCATGCAGCTCCGATGGCCTCCTTTATCGAAGGACTGAACAGCACTCTTCCTCAGGACCAGGCGCGGCTCAATGGAATCGGTTTGACCGCGCGAACGCTAAAGCAGTTATCCGCGATGGCACTGATTGTTCTGGTCGTCCCCATGGGAACCGGTGATTTGTTTGCTCAGTCAACCTACACGCCGCAATCACAGCAGTATCAGAGCGCGCCGCCGCCTCCGCCGCAGGGAGCGAATTCGGACCAGGGCGCACCTCCACCTCAGGATCAAGGTGAACCGCAGCAGCAATATCAAGGCGCACCTCCACCTCAGGACCAAGGTGAACCGCAGCAGCAATATCAAGGTGCACCACCCCCGCCTCCGCAGCAGGGCGGCGCGTATTCAGACCAGCAAGGGCCGCCACCACAGTATCAAGGCGCACCTCCACCTCAGCAGGGTGAAGAGTATTTAGACCAGGGCGCACCGCCTGACTATCCAGGCGCTCCGCAAGGGCAACCTCTCGATCCTCAGCAGCTGGACCAGATGGTCGCCCCCATTGCGCTATATCCGGATGCGCTGGTAGCCCAGGTTCTGGCGGCCTCCACCTATCCTTCTGAGGTTGTGGAAGCGAACCGCTGGCTGCAGGCGCAGGGCAATATGCCCCCCGATCAGATCGCCGCGGCGGCCAACGCGCAGAACTGGGATCCAAGTGTAAAGGCTCTGGTCGCATTTCCCTCTGTGCTTGCGCAGATGGATAAAAATATCCAGTGGACGACGGATCTGGGCAATGCTTATTACAACCAGCCGCAGGACGTAATGGCCGCCGTGCAAACAATGCGCAGCCGCGCACAGTCAGCCGGAACTCTGCGTAGTACTCCGCAGCAGGTTGTCCGCGACGAGGATGGCGATATCGTCATCGAGCCGGCGAATCCGGATGTGGTGTATGTTCCGATGTACAACCCCTGGGCGGTCTATGGCACTCCGTTTGGTGTTTTTCCTGGCTACTACTATGGCCCTTCGGCAGGAGTTTATTTCGGCAGCGGACTTGCCATTGGTTTCGGCGTAGGCATTGGGATCGGGACCTATTCGCGCTGGGGCTGGGGCTATCACCACTGGCACCCCGATTGGCGGAACCGCGCAGTCATCTACAACCACAACAGGTATATGAGTCGCAGCCGTACGGTGTACAACCGCGGATTTAACCGTCCCGGAGGCCCGCATGGCTACGTGGGCGGCAGGGGAGTTTACAACCGTGGCGGCGCGTATAACCGTGGTGGCGAGTATAACCGTGGCGGCGCTTACAACCGAGGTGGTGCTTATAACCGAGGTGGTGCTGTCAACCGCGGTGGCGCGCAACCCCGCGGAGGTGAGGCAAGAGGTGGTCACCCCGGTGGCGGAGCGGCACGTTCCGGTGGCGGCGCTCCACATGGTGGTGGTGGCGGCGCTCCACGCGGCGGCGGTGGCGGTGGTGGCGGTCACGACGGCGGACACGGCGGCGGCCGTCACTAAACCGTAATATGAATGCTGTCGATCGCACATTCGGCTGGTGTTGATTATTGGAAGCGTGCTGCACGGCATCGGAGCAGTGGACGCCTACCGGAGTCAGCCGGAAACAATGCTGTGGGCGCTTTCGGCGACTCTGGCCGGGCTGCTTCTTGGCGCCCTGAATATTCTGCGCATTGGCCGTCCCCGTGATCGTACGCTTGCGTGGATCAGTTTCGCGGGCTGCCTCGGTTGGCTGGCGGGCGTCATCGGGCTGGGCGCAGTGATCGGCAATGTGCTGGATTTTCGGGTGGTCACGATGGGGTTGATCACTGTGGTGCTGGCAATCTTCAGCTTCCGCTCGGCACGAGGATCCTACCCCGTCCCATAATGCGCTTTTCCTCCCTCGCTACCGTGTTCAGGCTGGAGGCTTCCCGTCGCGAAGGTGCTCTGCGGCTGCCGAAAGATGATCCAATACAGCCTTCACATTCTCCGCGGCGATGGAACCCTGGGCCAGATCTTTCGAGCCGCCGCCGCGTCCGTTATAGCTGCTCAGCGTCTGCCGTAATAGCGCGCCGCAATCGAGATCGAGATCGGCACTGCGACCGAAAATGATTGTTGCCGGTTCATTTTCGCCAGCCGGTTGCCAGGCGAAAACAGCGACCGTCTTTTCTCCCTGCGCAATCAAATTGTCGGCAAGCAGCTTCGCATGAGTGGCGGTCGCGGCCTCTGCAGTAGTAAGTTGCAGCCTCACCAGTCGCCGCCCGCGCTCAGGCGGTGTCTGGCGAATCCACTCTGCAGCGCGATAGCTCGCCAACTCTGATATCTGCGCCTGAATCTGTTTTGCGGCCTGTTTTGTTTCCGCCTGCAGCCGTCGGATGGCTTCCGGCACTTCCGTCAGGCCCACCGAGAGGAGCTGTCCGGCTTCCGTCAGTACGCTGAAATCGCCGCGTGCGGCTCGCGCAGCACGTAGACCGCAGACAAATTCCACGCGCCATCCCAGCCGCACCTTTTCCAGGCCGCGCAGGTGAAGGCCGCCAATCTGACCGGTGGAGTGGAGATGGGTGCCACCGCAGGCGTTGCGATCGAAGGCGGCGCCATGCGATTCTCCGGCAATCTGAACGATGCGCAGTTCGCCTTCTCGCGGCGGAAGCTTACGCAGTTCTCCCGCCGCCAGCCAGGCCTCCGCCTGCGCCCGCGAAACGGTGCTGACCGTAACCGGCCGGTCTTCGGCAATAATCCGGTTTGCCAGCTCCTCGACCTGCTGGAGTGTTCGGTCGCCGATGTTATCCGTCGCAAGATCGATGGTCGAAATCATTTCGCCTAAGTGGAACGAAACTGTTGGCGCGCCGCAAATCTGGATGAACGCGGCGGAGAGCAGATGCTGACCGGAATGCTGCTGCATGTGATCCAGCCGCCGCTCTCGATCGATGACTCCGCGCACGATCGTGCCCGGTCCGAGAGGCTTTGCGGTATGGTGCCAGACCTCCCCGTGTTCGTCTTCCTCGACGCCGACGATTTCGGCTATCAGTTCGGCGCCACTGCGTGCGGTCGCGATCAACTGACCGAGATCATGCGGCTGACCGCCGCTGGTGGGATAGAAGGCCGACCGATCGAGCGCCACTCGCCAGAGCGACTGGCCATCGACACGGGAAAGCTCCTGAACCTCCGTCACTACTGCATCGAAATTCGTCAGGAATGAATTCGCGTAATACAGGCGTTCGGTCATTTTGTCCCATGTTGTTCCGTTGGAGCGGCCTACTGCGGTGTGATGATGCCGCCCATGCGCGTGCGCCGCGGCATTGGAATCCCGCGATGGTCATATTCCCGGTCTGGTGTCTTCTCCGTTGCGCGATCCGGGTTGGTCGACAGTTCGGGATTCTTCCGTTCTTCGGACTGAATCGGTTTCCCGCAGTGGGGGCACACGTCTGGAGAACCATGGGTCATCGTTGACGGCTCCTTGGGCGTACCGCACATGCCCGTGAATTTTCCGCTACATTCATTTTCGCCCATTAAACTGGAACTATGCCACCTTCCCACCCACCTGCTTCACCGGGCTGTCCGCGAATGCTTGTTTGCGACCTGGATGGAACTCTGCTGAACAGCAGCGGAACACTGACCGCGGTGACGTTGGAGGCACTTCGCAGCGCCATTGATGCAGGAGTGGAAGTTGTTTTCGCAACGGGCCGGCGACACAGTTTCGCATGGAGAGTTCTCGCACCCATCGGCCTTGATGGCGGCACAGTGCTGATCAGCTCGAATGGCGCCATCATTGCCACTCTGGGCGGCGAACGGATGCGGCGCATCAGCATGCCGATTCCGACCGCCTTGCAGTTATGCCAGAATCTCGGCAGCTTCCGCAGCTCGCTTATTTTTACCTTTGAGCGCACCGGGCCAGGCACGCTGGTGGTCGAAGACCTCGAGGAGCTGCATCGCAGGATTCCGCGCTGGGTACACGCGAATGTGCAGGAGATTGAGTGCGTCGTTCCGCTGGAGCGGGCGTTTGAATCCGGCGATGAGCCGATCCAGGCGATGATCTGCGGAACTCTGCAGCAGATGGAAGAGGGGATGGAGGTGCTCGAGAGCGACGCGCCGGAGGCCAACCAATTACGCCGGCAGTTGTCGATCCACCGCACCGAATATCCGGCACGCGACCTTTGTATTCTGGACTTGATGCCACATGGCTGCTCCAAAGGCGATGCGCTCGCCTGGCTGGCCAATAAACGGGGAATCTCGGCAGCGGAAATCGCCTGTATCGGCGACAATATGAATGACGCCGATATGCTGGGGTTTGCCGGGCAGGCGTTTGTAATGAAAAATGCACCCCCCGAACTGCTTGAGATGGCTGCCCGGAATAGCTGGGTGATTATTGGCAGCAATGATCAGGATGGTGCCGCCCATACCATTCTGCGTATGCTGGAGAAGGCACCGAAGACATTAGCGATGACGTAATTTTGTGCTGCGGGATGGCGCGGTTTAGATTGCGGGCGAATTCGATGAAGAGATTGCATACACTCATGCTGGCGAATGCGGCCCTGTTTTTAGTGGCGGCATGTCTCGTGCCCGCGCACGCCGCCGAGCGCGTGTATCTGCGCAGCGGGTCGGATGTGATTTGCGATCATCAGAAAAATATCAACGGGGAAATCCGGCTGTATCTTGCACCCTCCGAGGAAAGCTACGTGGATGTTGCCCCAGCCGATATTCTCCGTCAGGAATTTATCCCTGCCGCTCTGGAGAAACAAAGTGCCGACCCGCCCCAGACGGCCACGCATGAGAAGAGCGGCCATCCCGCAAGCCGCGTCCGCTCCTATGGACTTGCCTGTCCTGCTGAACGAGGCCGGGGCGAAGCATCATCTCGATCCCGATTTGCTGGCCAGCGTGGTGCGCGCAGAAAGCGGCGGTCACGCTCACGTTGTATCCCGGGCCGGCGCACGCGGACTGATGCAGCTGATGCCCGGAACGGCGGCGGATCTGGGAGTGCGGGACAGCTTCGCGCCGGAAGAAAATGTAGCCGGGGGAACCACCTACCTGGATGCGCTACTGATGTACTATCACGATGATGTTGCGCTGGCGCTGGCTGCCTACAATGCCGGTCCGGCAGCCGTGGACCGCTATCAAGGCATCCCACCCTATGCGGAGACTCGCCGCTATGTGGCCCGTGTGATCCACGACTATAACCAGCGAAAGTTGCGGGAAACCCGGCAGCAACCATCCCGCATTTCGCGGGCATCTACGATGGCTGCGATTGTGACTCGCCCGTAATGGAACAGCAAATCCAGCAAGGACGCTGAAAACACCTGCATGAAACGAAATCGATGGCTCGCGATGGGCGCGGTCTTTGCCCTTCTTGTAATTCTGGTTTATATCCAGTTCCGGACATTGAGGAGTTTCCAGTGGCCGATGCTGGCGCAGGCGTTCGACTCCATGAACTGGTGGTACCTGGCCCTGGGTACCGGACTGATTTATGTCGGCTACATCGCGCGCGCATTTCGATGGAGTGTTTTTCTGCGCTCCAGCCGTCCGGCAACTCCGGCGCAAATGGTTCCCGCACAGTACATCGGATTCACCTCGGTCGCACTGCTCGGGCGGCTGGGGGAATTTGTCCGGCCATATCTGGTCGCCAAGCGGCAGAAGCTAACCTTCACTTCGCAGCTCGGTGTGTATGCAGTGGAGCGCGTTTCCGATCTGCTGGCGGCCGCAGTCATTATCGCCGTGACCCTCTCCGTGGCGACTTCGGTGCGCAGTCTGCCGCACCACCAGGAGTTTCGCCGTGCCGGATATATTGGGATAGCAGCGGCGCTACTCCTTGCCATCATCGCCGTCGCAATTCGCGTCGCCGGCCCCAGAATTGCCGCGGCAGCGCATCGTGCACTCGGCGTTCTTTCCGAAAAAGCCGGCTATCTGGCGCAGGAAAAGATTCTCGCTTTCAGCCACGGCCTCGATGCGATTGCCGGAGTACCCGATCTGCTGCTGGTGCTGTTCTATTCCTTCCTGAATTGGGGCCTGATCGCAGGATCGTATATCGTCGTGGTCCATGCGTTCCGCGTGCCGGAACTGGCCGCGGTGACCCCGGCGCAGGCTATCGTCTTGATGGCGGCAAGCATGCTTGGATCGTTCGTGCAGTTACCCGCGGTTGGCGGCGGTCCGCAGGTGCTCATTATTTATGGGCTGACGAGCATTCTCCTGGTGGGGCCCGAGGCGGCGACAGCATGCGCGCTTACCTTGTATGTGGTGACATCTCTGACGGTGATTCCGGCAGGCCTGATCTTCGCTCGATTCGAGCAAGTCTCGTTGAGCAAGCTTGCCAAAGCTTCTGAGGAGGAAGAGGAAAAGCTGGAAGAGGCCGGCGCTGCCGGCGACGGCGCATGTGAAATCCAGCCCTTGCAACCGTAAAGGACTATGGCGTGGCGCAGAGCGCAGCACGTCGTCCGATTTCGCTAGAGCTTCAGCTTTGCAAAGCTCGGGATTTTGGCCAGATCATTGAACAGAATAAAAACCATCAGCAAAACAAAAAAAACGAATGCTCCCTGGTAGACACGCTCTTTGAACTGCTCGTTCAAATCGTGTCGCATGATCGACTCAACTAGCAGCATAAGAATCACTCCGCCATCGAGAATAGGAATTGGGAGCAGATTGAGCAGGCCGAGTTGCAGGCTGATGCTCGCTGTCTCGCTCATCACCGGCGTCCAGCCGGGCAGGGCAACGATATGCCCGGTTTCACGCGCAATGCCGACCGGTCCGCTGAGCGTGCGGACCGACATACGATTCGTCACGACGCGATGAAGCACGTCCGCCACAAACGTCGATTGTTTGGCAAATTCGTGCGTGGATTGAGAAAACGCCTGTAGCAACGAGAGCCGCTCGATGTGAGAAGGCGAGGGCTCGGTAGCGAAGCCGATCTTATATTCTGGCTGTCCATCATGTCCCACCGTCTGCTGCGGTTGCACTCTCAATTCGAGAGGTTTTCCATTGCGCAGCAGCTGGAGCGTTACCGGACGCTCGCCATTCTGCTGCAGGTACACGACGATGGATGGCAGAGAGTGCAGAGCCGTGCCGTTCACCGACACGATGGCGTCTCCAGCCTTCAAACCAGCTTTCGCACCGGGCATTCCGGGCTCGACCATCGCCACTTTCAATGGCCCGCTCTGTTCGAACGGTGTTAATCCTGCGTCCTGCAGGGTAAAGTCGTCCGGGTCCAAGGGCGACTTCAGGTGCAGCAACGTGTTTTTTTGCTCGCCGTCTTTCTGGACGACCACCGGCACGGAGTGGTTCAGGTTCAATACGGCCTGCAATATGATTTGCTGCCAATCCGGGTTTTGGATTCCATCGAACCGTGCGATGCGGTCGCCCGGCTGCAAACCGGCAGCAGCGGCGGCGGAATTTGGCAGGACGTAGTCGATAACGGCCGGCGCGCGAAGATAATTCGGAACCTCGTTGTGACCCATATACAACAGGGTGAACAACAGCAGGGCCAAAATGAAGTTGGCCGCCGGTCCGGCGATGGCGATCAAGACGCGCTGCCAGCGAGGACGACTCGAGTATTCGCCGGGATCACCCGAAGTTTTCTCGGCAGCAAGTTCCCCGGCATTCGATGGTGGTGTGGCCCGCCGAGTATCCGAGCCGGTGACAATAGACGGTTCTCCTCCGACTTCCCCCGCCATTTTCACGTAGCCGCCCAAAGGCAGCAGGCTGATGCGGTAATCGGTATCTCCGTAACGGAAACCGAACAGGCGCGTGCCAAAGCCGATCGAAAACGTCTCCACGCGAACGCCGCAAAGCTTGGCTACCGCAAAATGGCCGAATTCATGCACCAGCACCAGAATGCCGAGCAGGATGAGCACGGAAACGAGGCTTACAAGGAAAAATGTCATGCGGCTATGGTTGTACCCGATCTTGCATATTAGCGTTTCTGGCCAGAAGCCAGAACTTCACGGGCGGCCGCCCGGGCGCGAGCATCCGCCTCCAGCACCTCTGCGATGGTAACAGGATGCCGGTCTGGGGTCCGCTCCAGCACAGTTTCAATTGTACGCGGGATAGCCGTGAAAGGGATTTGTTCCGTCAGGAAGGCCTCGACCGCGATTTCATCGGCTGCATTCAGCGCGATGCAGTGCTCTCCGCCCAGATCCGCGGCCTGATACGCCAGGCGCAGGCAAGGAAAGCGGGCGAAATCCGGAGGAGAAAAATCCAGCTGCGCCAGGGCGGCCATGTCGAACGTCAGTTCCGATGAGATGCGTTCGGGATACGTAAGCGCGTACAGGATCGGCAGTCGCATATCGGTGACGGAAAGCTGTGCGAGAATGCTGCCGTCGATAAACTCCACCAGGGAATGGATTGTGGATTGCGGGTGCACTGTCACTCGGACCGCGCTCGGCGGAAGATGAAACAGGCGGCAGGCTTCAATAATTTCCAGGCCCTTATTCAGCATGGTGGCGGAGTCTATGGTGATCCGCTGACCCATTCTCCACGTGGGATGCTTCAGTGCTTGCGCGACAGTGATGTTCTGGAATTGATCGAGTGGCGTGGTGCGGAACGGACCGCCCGAAGCCGTCAGCCAGATGAAACGGACCTCCTCCGTCTTGCCGCCACGCATGCATTGGTGAATCGCATTATGTTCACTGTCGATCGGCAATATATTGACTTGGCGGCGGCGCGCTTCCTGCATCAGAATTTCGCCCGCTGCAACCATGCACTCCTTATTCGCGATGCCTACAGTTTTTCCGGCTGCAATCGCGGCATAGGTCGCTTCCAGACCTGCTACACCGACAATGGCGCTGACGACAAAATCCACCTCCGGCAGCGTGGCGACATGAACCGTGCCGCCCGATCCGTGGACCACCTCGATACCGGTGATGCCCGCCGCCTGCAGTTGCTGGCGCAAGCTGTTGGCCAAGAGTTCGTCGGCGAGCGAGATCGCGCGCGGACGCCAGCGGTGGCATTGTTCAAAGGCGGCATCCAGATTGCGTCCTGCAGCCAGGCTAAGCACCGCGAAGCGATCTGGATATGCTTCGATGATGCGAAGCGTGCTCTGACCGATGGAGCCGGTGGAACCGAGGATGGAGAGATGTTTCAGTGAATTGTCCTCAAAAGATTAAATCTTACGTGTCTGCACAGGATCATCTCTGCAGATCAGCTCGGCCATTAAAACGCGGGTCCATTCACTCCGCTGCGCTTCGGTCGGGATACAAATCTATCTGCGAAACCGGTGTGTCTGAGGTCTCCATTCTGCGGAGTATTGTTCTTTGCGCCGAAAGGCGCCGTCCGCCGGGCGCGCAGCCCTAATATGTCTGACGGAAAAACAGAGCGTACCACAGTACCGGCAGTGCCAGCAGCAGGGCATCAATGCGATCCAGCACCCCGCCGTGGCCGGGCAGCAGGGAACCGGAATCCTTTCGCCCCGCACCCCGTTTGATCGCCGATTCCAGCAGATCGCCGATCTGAGCGGCGACATTCAATAAAATTGCCAGCCCGGCCCAATACCACCATGGTTGCGCGTAAAGCAGCAGCGTAAAACCATGCCGCGAAAGGTGGGAGCCGAACGCGACGAGCGTCAGCCCGGCGGCAATGCTGCCCACCATCGATCCGGCTGCGCCTTCCCAGGTTTTCTTCGGACTCAAAATCGGAGCCATGCGGTGGCGTCCTATCGAGCGCCCGACATAAAGCGCCACAATGTCGCCAGCCCAGACCACGACCAGCAAAAATAAAAGTTGTGCAGTACCGTTTTCCCGTGTCGTAATCAGTGGCGCGAGCACGAGCGGAAACGCGACATAGATCAGTCCAAAGAACCCGGAGGCTGCGTCGCGCAACACACGGTCCAGTGGAGAGCGCAACGAGCAGATCCCGAGAAACAAAAGCGCGAAAATCTCTAGCGCAGGGAACAGAAAAATGGGAAACCAATAAGCAATTACAAACAGAACCGCGCAACAGACCAGGACCAGCCATCTCGGACTGCGCAAAGTGGAAGCTTCCGCCAGCGCCAGATACTCATAAACCGCCAGCTCCGCGATCGCCCATGCAACCAGCATCAGCAGCCACAGTGGACCCCAGAGAATCAGAACCAGCACCAGCGGGATCAGGACCACCGCTGTCAGGATGCGTTTCATCTGTATTTACTATCTCCGAAGTATGGCTGAACGGACCTGCGCGCTCTTATGCCGCTGCCTTCACATTATCAACGAGCGGTGAGCTGGAAAGATATTCAGAGCGGATCGAAGTGTCAGGGAATTTGGCAGGCATTGAATTTGAGCTGGAGAGCCTCACGCGTAGGAGCACGTTCGAACAAGGTTCCATGGGTGGTTGCTATCGAACCAGCGCCTGCTCCGGCTCATTTACCTTCGTGTCGGGGGCATTGACCAAGCCTCCAAAACGGCGCTCGCGGCCCTGGTATTCCCGAATCGCCTCCAGCAGATGTTTGCCGCGAAAGTCCGGCCAGAACCGTTCGGTCACATAGATTTCGGAATAGGCGATTTGCCATAGCAGAAAATTACTGACGCGCATCTCGCCGCTGGTCCGGATCACGAGGTCGGGGTCCGGCATATGCGCCGTGTACAGTGCGCTCGACACCTGCGTTTCGGTGAGCCTTGCCAGCACCGACTCGAGCGGAACCGTGCCCTCCTGTTCGGCTGCAATCCTGGCGAGGGCCACACGTACTGCATCGACGATTTCCGTGCGCCCGCCATAATTCAAAGCGAGGGTCAATGTTGTTCCAGTATTGTGTTCCGTCTGCTCGGCGGCCCAGCGCATCGTCTCCTGCACTTCATTGGGCAGCTCGGCAATGCGACCCACATAGGCAATGCGGACGTTGTTGTCATTCATCCGCTTCACATTCGCGACCAGGTAGGTACGCAATAAACGCATCAGAAAAGAAACTTCCGTTTCCGGCCGGCGCAAACTGTTCTCAAGGGAAAATGCGTAGAGCGTCAGCCAGGGGAGGTCGATGCGCGAAGCCGTCTCAACCACATATTGGACCGACTCCGCACCCTGCTGATGGCCGAAAAATCGCTGCAGGCGTCGCTGTCCCGCCCAGCGGCCATTGCCATCCATGATGATCGCGATGTGCTTCGGCATCCGCTCCGGGTCGAGCTGCCGATAGAGCGCCAACTCGTCCGCCGAAAGTTCGTTGAGGCGGGCGGGTACGGTGACAGGAGACAATGGATAATACCTCTACTGCTTTCGACCGTAGCATAGTGCCAAGAGCGGCTGCAAACAGAGTAGCTGCGGCCGGTGTGTGGCTGTGGCAAAATGCGGTCGAAACCGCCGTGCTGAACAGCACGCGCGACAGGCCGATTTCTACGCGCTCCGTCGCGTTCCGCCTGTCATCTCCCGGACATGGCTCAGAACCATGGCGCGATGCAGCGGATCCATGCCTGAGGCCCACAAGCCGATCTCCGCGAGAAAAGGGTCCTCCATCATGGTCGCGATCTCACGTTCGCGCTCGTAGCGATCGTCGCGCACCATTTCGCACATGGGTACCGCGAGTGCCGTAGCGAGGCGCTGCAAGGAAGAGAGCGTCGGCATGGCACGGCCATTTTCTATCTTAGAGATATAGGTGCGCGGAACATCCAGCCGAGCGGCCAATTGGCGCTGACTCAGGTGACGCGCGTTGCGAATTTCGCGCAGGCGCACCGCGATCTTCGAGCAGCGATTGCTCTGCGTTCGCGTGCCCGCCGCCTCAGCGGTGGATGACGCGACAGGTTCCGGTACTTCAATCTCCAGGGGTTTGTGGCAGCGTCTACACAGCAGATTACTGGTGCTGAACTGCACCAGACTACAGTGGTCGCAACGTAGAACCTCCCTGGAAGCAACGGGAGCCATCATAGTTGCCATAGATATTTACGGAGGCCAGAGCCGACATCCGTCGCACGCTTGAAGCGTGCTTCTTTCGATACGTTGCGGGTAAATCCGGAATTTGTCAAGACAAAAATACAGCATTACCCACAATTACCGAAAGAAGCCCACGAAAGCGGGTATTTCCTCGATGATGGAAGAGGGAGATTCACATGTCCGACACTTTGCCATTGCCTGAAGCCGAAAAACAGATGCCGATAGCCGAGCGGAAAGACCGCGCCGCCGCATGGCGTCTGCTGAACGAGCATACCCAGTCTGCCAGCTTGCTAAAACATGCTCTCGGCGTTGAAGTCTGCCTGCGCGCCTACGGCGAAAAGCACGCCGCTGAACTGGGTTTGCCACCATGCGAAGCGCAGGCAATAGCGGAGATGTACGCCATTACCGGCCTGCTGCATGATTTCGATTACGAAAAATATCCTTCTGCCCAGGAGCACCCTTGGGTCGGGAACCGGATTCTCGCCGAGCAGGGTTGGCCTGAGGAGATCCGCCACGCCATTCTTGGCCATGCCGAATACACCGATACGCCGCGTGTTTCTCACCTGGACAAGGCGCTGTTTGCCTGCGATGAACTCTCAGGTTTTCTGACCGCGAACGCGCTGGTCAAGCCGACGAAATCAATTCTCGATGTGAACGTTCCATCGGTCATCAAGAAGATGAAAGACAAAGCCTTCGCTCGCGGCGTCAACCGGGAAGACATCGTGAAGGGCGCGGCAGAACTCGGAGTGGATCTCGACCGGCATATTGCATTCTGCCTGGGCGCCATGCAGGCAAATGCGGATGTGCTGGGACTGGCGGGCACAACTGAGAAGATAAGTCACGCCGCTAACGAGTAAGCAGCGCGTTGGAGTTGATCTTGTAGGCCAGCAGGCGATAGCTCCCGTCTTCTTTGCGCCATCGAATTTGCGCCATCGAATTTCGGCTAACAAAGACTCTTTCTCAAACTGAAACGCGGCATGTTTCTGGCCGCATGAAGGTCTCCTATTGAATCTCGCGCGAAGACCTAGTTCCTGAAACAGGCAAAATTGTAATTTATCCTTATTTTCCACTCCTCCGATGCTACCTAGGTGTATATTCAGTTGATTTCTCAAGGGTTCTTTTTAGGAGGGAGAAAAATGAAGAGATATTTCGCGGAACTGGTGGGGACCTTCGTTCTGGTCTTCGGTGGAGTGGGAGCCGCAGTGCTTGCCGGGAGCCACATTCACAATATCGGCATCGCTTTCGCTTTCGGCTTGTCGATCCTCGCCATGGTTTACACCGTTGGCCCCATCTCAGGCTGTCACATCAACCCCGCCGTCACCTTCGGCATGCTGCTGTCGCGCAAAATCGGCGGCAAGGACGCGGTAATGTATGCCATTGCCCAGATCATCGGCGCCATTATCGCGGCGGGCTGCGTTCTCTTTATCGCGCATGGAATGCCGGGCGGCTATTCGGCCCATGTCAGTGGTCTCGCCTCGGATGGCTACGGCGCGCATTCCCCGGGCCTTTATTCGATGGCAGCGGGCTTTGTCGCGGAGATGATTCTGACCATGTTCCTCGTGCTTACCGTGCTCGGCTCGACGGATATCAAAGCTCCGGTGGGCTTTGCCGGTATTGCCATCGGCCTGGTGGTCACGCTCGATCACCTGGTGGGGATTCCCATCACGAACACCTCGGTGAATCCGGCGCGCAGCATTGGACCGGCGGTCTTTGCCGGCGGATGGGCGGTCCATCAGCTCTGGCTTTTCATCGTAGCGCCGCTGGTAGGCGCCGCGATTGCAGCGGCCATTTACGCGGTGTTGCGTAGTCCCGATGAAACAATATCCACGCGTAAGGCGGAGCGTGCGCTGGCAAGCGAGCAGACAGAACGCGCACGGACGGCGGGCAACGCGCTATGAACGAAGAGTAGGGTTGTTTTCCTGAAAAGGTCGCGAGCAATGGAGGACGATTACGTGGTTCTCACGAACCCGCGTCCTTTGCTCGCGGCTATAACCTGGCATTTCGATTATGCAATGGTTCCAGCCTTCGTCTCCTTATCGTGACGGAGATAGCCAGCCTGCGCCATGAGCTTGCCCATTGGCCGATAGTCGGCGGGATTTTCTGGTTGCCAGGTTGCCAGGCCATCGACATACCGATTGAACATACAGAATGCCGCAGCAATCAAAACAGCGTCGTGGATCTCAATATCGGATGAACCCTGCGAGCGGGCAGCGGCTATATCCTCCGCGGTAACATGTTTCCCGCCTTGCTGCACCTTGTCGGCAATGACAAGCAGAGCCTTGAGTTTGGGGGAAATAGCGGCGGAGGCAAAATCGGTCTTCACGGATTCGATGAGAGCGTAGTGAGCTTCCGCACCACCGAGATGCTCCGCGGCAGCAGCGCTATGCGAGAGCTGGCAGAAGCGGCAGTCGTTGCGCGAAGATACATATGCGGCAATCGTTTCACGCTCCGAACGGGTGAGCGTATTCGTCCCGCGGAGCAAAACCTCCGCCAGTTCACGCAGGGGTTTTGCAGTTTCAGGCCGGAACATCATCGGGCCTAAGATTCCTGGAACACCATCCTCAATTGCAATATGGGCCATCTAAATTTCTCCTATCCTCTGCCATTGAAGGGATTGAAAGTCTTCGCGCTACGAATGAAATCCGGAGGCCTGTATACCTGCGAGCCTGTTTTTGGGTTCATAGCCGTTGTTGGCGAGGCGCTTGCCATGAACGCGATGGGCTTCGTCAGAAACAGCATGGACGCCGGACGTGGTGACCCAACGGTTATAGAAGTTGAACAGCGAAACCACGAGTATCGTGTAGTAGATCGCTTCATCACTCCAGCCCAGATTACGCAATCCAGCAATATCCGCTTCGGCCATATCAGGCAGAGCTTTCGTCATTTTTTCAGCAAAGCGCAGCAGAGCTTTTTCATTTTCCTGCAACGGCGATGATTCAAGATCGTCAAGAACGTTGCGCACTAGCATCTCGCTTCCCAGCATCTCTGCTGCCACCGCGGCGTGGGAGCGCCAACAGAACTCGCATTGATTGATCCACGAAGTGTAGGTCGCAATCAGTTCGCGCAGCCCTCCACTGATCGGAGCGGGCCCACGCATCACTCCTTCAGTAAAGCTCGCCAGGTGGGAGGTAACTTCAGGGCGGAAGGCAAAGAGACTCCAAATTTGCCAGTGCTCGCGGCCGGAGTCCTTCGTGATGCGAATCAAATCTGCGTACGGCCCGGGTTGGAGGTTTGACTCAACTTCAGGAAGATACGTTGAATTTTTCTCTAGCGTTTTCAAGAGCTGCTCCTGTTTCTCTGCAGATTGGCATACGAGATTCAAATGCCAGTCCATCGGCCTGCACGGATCGCGATACAAAGATAAAGACGTTATCTCAGAAACGACGATCGTAGCAGTGTCAGCCTCGTTTTAAAATACGCCTATCATTAAGGGTGCGATCAACGAGATAATTGTCCCACAGAAGCGCCGCATTCCTAGCTCAATAGATTTTCGAAAACGCAGTCCCGTTGTGCAATCACCGCAAAGCTCATTTAGGCGCCCACCAATTCAAAACAATACGATAAGGAGATTTGCTTTGAGCAAAAACTACGATCCAAGCCGGAGAGGGTTCCTTCGCAGCGCAGTAGCCTCGGCCATGCTCACCCCGGCGCTAGCCGGGTTCGCGCAGACCACCGCAGCTCATGAGCGGGAGACTGCCGCGAGCGGACCAGATGCGATGGTGCTGGGGCGAGTTACCCTCGACCGCGTGATTGCGGACCAGCATGGCGCGTTGAACGGAACCCTGCGATTTCTCCGCCCGGCATCGGGCCGGGTCGAGGTTCGATGGATGGACAGCTTCGGCCGGGTCGCCGGAGAACAGACGCTTTCATTGTCGGGACCTGCTACAGTATCCACCCATTTCTCATTCAACATGAGAGCGGGCCTGACATATATGAACTGGATCAGAGTCAGCTTGAATGGGGTGCCGCAGGTAGCCACCGGAAAATTCATGATTTCTCCCGCGTACACGCCATGGAACGAATACCACACCATCAGCTGGGCACATTATCCGGACGGATTTTACGATCAATTGCGCGCCGCCGGCATGGACGCGATCATCGCCTATACCAAAGAAAACAACGATCCGGTTCTGGACAATAATTTCAAATTCTATGTGGAGCAGATGGCGTGGGAAGTTTTCTCGATCTACCACAAGGATCAGCCTGAGTGGAGGGGGTTGCTCGCAAAAATTATCAGGGACCGGGAGAATATGAAGTTATGGGTTCGGAGCCCCTGCCTGAACGACCCCGAAACCAATCAGTATCTTCAGCAAAATCTGACGATCTACGCCCAGACCAACAGCCCTTTTCGGCCGCTGTTTTACAACATCGCGGACGAGTTGGGGCAAGGCGACCAGATTCGCCCGAATGATTTCTGTCACTCCAAATACTGCAAGGAAAAATTCGCGGAATATCTTCGCCGTGAGCACGGCCAGCCATCCGCTGTCGCAAGCGCGTGGGCTACTGACCAGGAGCTCACCCACTGGGATGATGCGCATTTAGAGGCCGTTCCGACCTGGTACAAATCTGCCTCGATGATTACATTCACCACCACCGACCGGGCATTCGAATCGGTCGCGCTGGCCGCAATTCGCATCCGGTACAAAACCATCGGCCAATTCAATCAGGAGTGGGGGACCAGCTTCCCTGTGCCTAGAGGCAATTCCACGATGCGAGATTCCTGGAATCCGATTCTGGCCGTCGCACGGGATTCGCTGTCGGTGCCCGTGCTCACTCCCGCCGCTTTGGAAAAGCAAATCGGCCCGCTCGATCAGGCGAACGCGCGCTGGGGCGGCCTGGGTTCCTGGGATGCGCCCAACGTGCCAACCAAGTTTCAGAACTGGAACCAGGTGATCGCCTTTATCAACCGCTTCTACAAAGAGCTGGGCGAGGTCACCTCGACTCGTGGATGGAACGTCGGGGCCTGGTGCGATTTCCGCAACTTCATGGACGAGACATTTGCCGATGCCGTAAAGCGGGCCGGCGAGATCTGCAAAGCGGTAGACCCGTATGCGCTGTGCGGCACGGAAGGCGGACAGTGTCCATTCGCTTTCGGTTGGTACAACTACGAGCAGGTTGTGCGCGCGGTGGATGTCATTGAGCCTTACAACATCGGCAACAATGTGGAAGTAATCCGTTCACTGAAACCGTCGGTGATCATGATGTCCACGCATGGATTTGGTGGTTTCAAAGCCAAGCCGGGACAGCAGTTGTCGGAGAAGGAGCGCATCGAACAGCATCGTGTAACTAATCCCGTATGGTGGGGACTGTTCCACTCCCACAACGCGGCCCTGATCTGGGACAACAACGAGCCAGCGAACCAGTTCGTCGATATGAAGACGGGCGAGCTCACCACTTCCGCCGAGACTTTCTCGCCGATGTTTCATGAGCTGCGCGCCGGAATCGGCAAGCTGATGATCAACTCTCAGCGGAAGCACGATGGCATCGCACTCCATTATTCGCAGCCCTCCATCCAAATTCACTGGCTGCTGGACAATCTGAAACATGCGCGTGAATGGATGGTCAAAAGTGGCGGAACCAGCGACAGCATTTGCGTCGCTGTGCGAAACAGCTGGACCAAGCTGATTGAAGACCTGGCACTCCAATATAACTTCGTCGGCAGAAAACAACTGGAGGGCGGGGAACTCGCCTCCGGCGAATATAAGGTCTTCATCATGCCGGAATCGATAGCAGTCAGCTCGGAGGAGGCGGCGCAGATCAGGGCATTTGTGCAGGGCGGCGGAACAGTGATTGCCGACTGCCGCGTCGCCGACCTGAACGCGCAGGGCCGCGATCTCGGCAAAGGGCAACTGGACGACGTTTTTGGAATTGCCCACGGGCCTGCGCAGACCGCAGCGAAGACAGTCCAAGGGGTAGGAAATGATGGCGTCCTGCATCTGGAAGGAAAGCAACTGCGCGAAGTACGCGCCGGGGACACCACAGTGATCACCGCAGCCGGCAAGGCGTTGGCCCGGAGCGGCGATGTGCCGCTGGTGATCGTGAATCAGTTCGGCTCCGGACGCGCCATTTTCCTCAATCTGGAGATCGCAGATTATGCGTATCTGCGCCTTAAGCCCGGTTCTGACTCGAGCCTTCCAGAAGTTGTCGAAGGGATTCTCGAATCGGCGCAGGTCAAGCCGCGCGTCCGCGTGCTGGGGGCCGATGGAAAACGTCTGCCGGGTACCGAGATTGTGCGATTCGCGAACGGGGATTGCGAACAAGTGGCGATGTTCAGAAATCCTCAGTTCGATAACGGCGGTTTTGGTGCCTATCCGCAGCTGCTGTCGAACAGCAATGCCCCGGTGCTCGATCCGCAGCTGGGGCATGTGGACAATTCACTGCTCGAAAAGGAAGCCGATGTGACGATCGAGTGGGTGGAAGAGAATCAAACCTACGATGTTCGGGGCCGAAAAGATCTGGGCAAGGTCCGCACCCAGAAGACTGTCCTGAACCCGTGGGAGCCATTGGTCTATACGCGCTCGCCACAGCCGCTCTCCGCAATGCGGGTTGCAGTGTCGCCCGGCGCTCGCGCGGGAGAAATGGTCGAAACAATTCTCACCAATGAAGGTGGCGCACCGGAAGGCAGCTTTCGGCTGGTTCACCTCGATTTCCAAACACCCGCAGGTGACCGCTACGAGCTTTATGCTCGCAACGCACTGGTAAAGACAACTCCATACGTGGAGCGTGTTCCATTTGCATTCAACGACCCGAAGGGCAACTGGAAAGTGATTGCACATGACCTGATGACGGGACAGGTGATGGAAGCTTCTTTCACTCTGGAGTAACCGAGAGCATATTGCGGGAGGGACCGGTGGCAGAGAGGCTCCGCACGAGATTCCGTGCTGGCATAGGCCTGAGCCGCACCTCCAGCTTGTTGCGTTCCTCATAATCCTTGGGTAAAGCCGATTTCGAACAGGAGTCCCTCTTGCGATACAGAAATTTCGGTGGTTTCGTTCTGGCCGTTGGGCTCACCGGGACTTTGGTGGCTCAGCAGACAACGGTGGTCGTCAAACCGAAGGAGATCAATGATGTCCTGGTCAACCCCGGAATCGGCTTTACAACCTTTCAGCGCTTCAACGGCGATGCTCTCAATCAGGGAACGAAGTGGACCGAAGGCTTTCCGATCGATTATCAACTGCCTTATGGAATCCTTCAGAACAGCGATTTTCCTCAGACAAGCATCGCCTATTTCCGCATCTACTGGCGATTTGTTGAGCCTGAGAAAGGTGTCTACCATTGGGACATTCTCGACAAGGCGCTGCAGACTGCTCATGCACACCATCAAACTCTGATGCTGCGGATCGCGCCGCACGGAACCGATGCCAAAAGCGATGTCCCTGAGTGGTACAGGCAGGAAACCGGGGAGAAGTTTCCTGTCGGTCCGCACGGGGGCTGGCAGGCAACCACCGGGAAATGGCTTATCAATCCTGAAAATCCGGCGTATGCGAAGGAGTTCGGCGGATTCATTCGCGCGCTCGGCGCGCGCTATGACGGCGATCCCGACCTGGACTTAGTCGATATTTCCATTCTGGCGGCGTGGGGAGAAGGCGCCGGTACCGAACTGCTGACCGACCCCACCCGCCGTGCGTTGCTGGACAGTTATCTTGATTCCTTCCATAAAACGCCGCTTGTCACTCAGCTCGGAGATGTAAAAACCGTGGCGTACACGCTTTCACGAGCGCGC
The DNA here is from genome assembly GCA_963823295.1 of uncultured Acidobacteriota bacterium. Classification (GTDB taxonomy): domain Bacteria; phylum Acidobacteriota; class Terriglobia; order Terriglobales; family Acidobacteriaceae; genus JAKAAZ01. The sequence continues at coordinate 100,498 of CAWGLF010000007.1, read as the reverse complement.
GGCGGAGCGGAAGACTCCCTCGCCGCAGAGCAGCGCGCCTCCAGTCTCGGTCTGGAAAGGCCGCGTGTGGGTTGGCGAGCGGACTGCCTCGGAGATCTGGGTGAATTCAGCAAAACACAGAATCTGATGACCGATTATTATCCCGAAGACATCATCCGTCGGGGTCTCGCGGATGTATGGAAGACCGCGCCGGTGACCATGGAGGCCTGCGGGGTGATGCAGGGCTGGAAAGATAAAGGATGGGATATTTCCTACATCATCGACCAGGCGGTCAAATGGCATGTATCTTCGTTCAACGCAAAGTCTTCTGCGGTTCCGGCCGACTGGTGGCCACAGGTGAACGACTGGCTGAATCACATGGGTTATCGGTTTGTTCTGCGCCGGTTTACGTTTCCTGCAACGGTCGATGCCAGCCGGAAACTGGCTTTTACTTCATGGTGGGAGAACAAGGGCAACGCCCCGGCGTATCGACGTTATCCACTGGCGATACGGTTGAAGAACAACACGTATTCCGTAACTCTTGTGACCGATGCGGACGTTCGCACCTGGTTGCCGGGAGATAACCTGTACAACAATTCAGTCTTCGTGCCTGCATCCATGCCGAACGGCGATTATCAACTGGAGATTGCGCTGGTTGATCCGGCCAATCGCCAGCCGAAGATCAACCTGGCAATTGCAGGTCGAGATCCGGATCGCTGGTATCCCCTCGGCAAGGTACGTGTTCAGGACGAGCCAGTGGCGCAGAAATAATTCCTGAGAAAAAAGAAAGGCGGCCCGCAGAGTTCGCGAACCGCCAGGGGACTGCAAAAACGATCAGCTTAGAAGATGAACTTGGCCTGCAACTGAATCAGTCGCGGCAGGCTACTGCCGAGCGGCTGCGTGATGTTGCCCTTATTGCCAGGAAGGGCCAGGTTCTGGTGGTTGTAGACGTTGAAAATCTGGGCTTCAATATCCAGCACGGAGCCCTTCGCGATCGGTGTCAACTTGTAGATGGTTGCGTCCATTTCGTTGAAACCGGGCCCGGTCATGTAATTCCGCGAAATGTTGTTCCGGAAATCCCAATCCAGAGTGTTTGCACGGACGATGTAGGTTTGGCCCGTATACGGCTGGCCAATGCTCTGGTCATCTACGCTGGCGTCAAACCACTGGGCACGGGTTCTCTTGCCCTCAGGCAGGATGCCGGTCTTGCCCGGAGCCAGAATCGTGCTGGAACCGAACGGGCTAAAGTAGGGCGAGAAGTAAAAGCCGCTGTGCCACAGGAAGAATGGCGAGATGTTATACCCGCTGACCAGTTCATTCACAAACCCGTGCGAATTCCCCAGGTACCTCTTGCCACGCCCGAATGGGAATTCGTAATGAGCGTTGATGCTAAAGGTCTTGGTGGGAAGAGAGCTGTCGGGAGCGTACATCGCCCGCTGGCGCGCGGCGTATGGTTGGCCGGAGTTGGGATTGGTGAGCGTGTACCCGGGTGTCAGGGCGGCAGGAACCATTTGCGCCGAGGTGCCCACATTGGAAGCCGCGGATCCTTCGGTCGTCGTCAGCGTCCGCTGCCAGGTGAAATAGGACTGCAGCAGTAGGCCATTGCCAAAAGTATGTTGGACCTGAGCCTGCAGTTCATTGGTGTTGGAATAGCCATCGTACCGGTATTCCTCCATGCCGTTGGAACCGGAGGTCGAAAAGAGCGGATAGGCGCGTCGGAACTGCGCAGTTCCCGCTTGGCATTGCGCAACATCCGTGCTTTCAGAGGTGGCACACAATTCGCGGGGAATCGTGTAGTTGAACGGGTCCTCCTGGGGCAGGTTGTAGCTGTGATTGCCGATGTAGCTGAGCTGGAAACCGATGTGCTTCGGCAGCTCGCGGGCAAAGCTAAGGTTATATTCCTGTACTGTCTGCGGTTTGTAGTCTGGGACGAACGGCGCAATGCCGAAACCGCCATTGAATGAGATATTCACCGCGCTGGTGTTGAGCGTCAGCGTGGGCGCGCCCAGCATTAGCTGGTCGTAGGGCGGGGGCATAGGACCGCCAAACTGCGACTGGGCATGTGGGAACTCCAGCTCCGCCGCAGCGGCATCTGTGGACACGCCGGTGTAGACACCATTGGTAAATTCGCTGGCGTCGATATGCGAGGAGTAGCTGAAGGGCGGGTTCTTGCGGCTCTGCTGCTGATATTGCACCAGCGGCATCACCCATTGGTAAATACCCCAGCCGCCGCGCAGAACGGTCTTGCTGTTCAGCTCGTAAGCAAAGCCCAGCCGAGGCTCCCAGTTGTTGTGCGGCATCTTCCATAGGCTAAGCGGATAATGTGCGACAGCAGCGGACTCGATCGGCAGACCGGCGGCTTTAAAGGAAGCATAGACTGCCGGGTTAGTGTTTGCCGGAACTGCGCCGCTTCCCTGGTAGACAACTATTCCGCCGGCAACGCTGGGATCAAACGTGGACTGCCGCCCGCTGGAGTCGGCAAAGGCGGTCCAATATTCATACCGCAGACCCAGATTCAGGGTCAGGTTCTGCGTGACCCGCCAGTTGTCCTGGGCAAAGCCGTTGAACTCGGTTTGCCGCGTGTGGTAGACCGGGTATGTATTTAAATCGACGGCATCGGTTTCGCCCAGCAGGAAGTCGGCCAATCCCGAGCCGGTGTCGGAGACAGAAGCATCGTACGTACCTTTGGCCACCTGAGCGGGATCCTGAAGCCCGGTAAAGTTTCCAGCGTAATTGTATCCGCCGCCGGGCTGGCCAACCTCACTGGTGGTCAGGCGGTAATTGGAAACCTCGAAGCCGAACATCATCTGATGGTTGCCGCGATTGTAAGAGAACTGGTCGCTGCCGGTGACGGTCTGGTCGGGGTAATCCTTAGGATTGCCACGATCGATCGGGTCCCAGTATCCGTCGTAGCTGCCCTTCCAATAGAAACTGGGCCACACGGTGCTGTTCACATAATTCGGAAGACCCAGGCTGGTCGCGGGCGGCGTGCTGTATTCGAGCGGTCCGCCAAAATTGTGGTTGTACTGCACGCCCCCACGCAGCACATTGATGGCATGGGATCCCAACACCTCGGTAAACACGACCGCTCCATTGTGTCCGCCACTCACACCGGTGGCCGGCTCCAGGACATAATAGGTGCTTTCCGGTGTCAGCGTATTTCTGCTGGTATACGTATAACGCATGGCCAGGCGGTTGGGGCCGAAGAGCTGGTCTACCTTGGCCGTGTACAGCTTGTTGCGCAGGGTGCTGGACGCGCCGGTGGGCCGGTAATTCGGAGTGCCGGTCCAATAATCCGCGCCCGAGATATTGGGCTGGGGAAGATAATTTTTGAAGATCTTCTGGACGATCGGGTTCAAGCGGTTGGCCGGAATTTGATTCACCTTTCCGTTGGCCATAAACGGAGTGGCGCTACGTGTAAACGGCGGCCCAGTCACGGAAGTCGACAGCGGGTCGTAAATCGTGATTGGGTTGCCATTGCTGTCCACCAGGCCGGACAGATCGCCGCTCCGCATCGCGGTCGGAACCATGACGTAGGATACGTCTGCATTCGAATTCTGGCGGATTCCTTCGAGATCGACAAAGAAGAAGGTCTTGTTCTTGCCGTTGTAGATCTTCGGGAGCCACACTGGACCGCCAAGCTGGCCACCGTACTCGTTGCGCATTAGGTAGTTGATGGTCGGACCGGAAAAGGCCGATTTTGCCTTGAGAAAGTTGTTCTGGTTCAGCTCGAACAATTGTCCGTGGAAATGGTTGGTGCCGCTCTTGGTGACCAGTTCGACCACGCCTGGCCGTCCGTATTGCGCGTCGCCGTTGCCGGTGATGAATCTTGACTTCCTGGAACGTAGGTACCGGCTGAGGGTTGCTTTGCAGTTCATTGGTGAAGCGATTCGCCATCGTCTGGCCGTCCACCAGGTAGGACAAGGACCCGCCGGGAACGCCGTTGACGCGCGTGAAGCCCCCGCCCGACCCGCCATAATTGTTCGCCACCACGCCCGGACTGAAGGCCAGCACGTTGAGAATATTGCGGTTCTGCACCGGCAGGGTCTCGATCGTGGTCGCGTTCTTGACATCGGAAAGAGTTGGATTGATACGGTCGATAACAGGCGTCACGTCGTGTACCGTGACCTGAGTCGTCACGCTGGCGGCACTCAATTTCGGACTGACTTCAGCAGCCTGCGAAACGCGCAGCGTAAGCACGCCGATCCACTGGGCAAATCCCTGTGCAGTGACCGAGATTTTGTAATTTGCCGGATTCAGGTTGGTAAAGGTGAAGAAACCGTCGGCCTTTGAGGTTGCGCTGACAGTCTGGCCGGTTCCAACATCGGTGAGATGTACGGTCGCGCCCGGGATCACGGCGCCGCTGGTATCCTCTACCGTTCCGTTAATGGTGGAATTGGAGTTTTGCGCGAACGCTGCCACAGTGAAGACACTGCATAGCAACAGAACGCAGATTTTCATGAACCTACGCGTCATAGTCTGGCTCCTCCTGGAAAGTAAAAACGATACAAACGACTGCCCGATCGAGGCTGGCTCTAGCAAGGCCAGCAACCCGTTTGAAACTTGAAACAACACAATAAAATACGTAATCAACTCTAACACGGAGCGAAACGATATCACGAGAAACCACCCACGGTTTGTTTGCTGACTGTTTTAAATTGGGATACCCGGCGAGGTGTTCCGATCAGGAAATCCGCCGATTTTTGTGGCGGAATTCCGATTCGCGAACGGCGCGATTACGGAAAAGATCCCGCCGGAGGAAATTTTCAGCGAGTAAGCCGGAGCTTACCGAACTGCGCCGGGGCATGGAAGCTGGCCTGAAGCGGAGGTTGCCATGTGACCTCCACGTGATTGGGACCCTGGCTACGAAAAAAATAATACGAAGCGTACTTCCGGCCGCCGGTTTGGCAGGTTCAATCGATGTATACGGGATCCGCATGAATCCGTACCAGATTTTCTCTTCCGGCTCTACCCGGGCGGCGACCTGAAAGCCCGAACTCCATGAATCTGAGGCAATTTTATCCGGCCTGCTCAGATCGATGCTGAAGTCGAGCCATTCTCCTTGTGGAGACATTTCGAATTCTTTATAATTTCGAATTCTTTATATCTGTGCATCGGGTCGTGGACAGAACCGATAAACGTCTCCGCTACGTCCCAGTTCCAGAGTTCATTGGTTTTGGCGTCCAAAACCGGTCGGGACTTCAAATGGGGTTGTTCGTATGGACATATGAATAGGAAATACAGGTTGGTCTCCGTCCATCTCGAGCGGATTTCCGTGTGGTGACCGGGGACTTCGTTTCCATAAACATCGCGATCCATGAAAATAGCGGGGGCGTTTTGCCAAAACGCGGAGCGTGGATTCGTATCCGGAGGCGAGTCCTGCTCGGCCCGGCTTGATATTGCTTCCTGCTGTCGCTCACCGCCCATCACTGATATCTCTTCTTAAGTTGAGTGGGTATCGATTGGGATTTGAAGGCGTCAACATATTGCATATTGCGCATCTCTGCGATTCCATCGTCGAGAGTCTATGGCAGAGGAAAATCGGAACCGGGGATAGAAACGTTTCGATTCCAATCCTAATATAATTATTTCGATGTCAAGGTAGTCGGCTGCCGGCTACGACATCTCCGACAGATCCCTCGAAACCTTATTTCTGCACTCGCACACCCGCTCGCTGGCGCGAGCAGGTTCGCTCGAAAGAGAGATTTCCTATGAAGCCGCTGATTGTTTTGCTTGCCATGGTCCTCACCCTCTCCACGCCACGATGCCGGGCGGCGCAAGCTTCCGGAGGGGCGCCGAACCCCGATCGGATCACGATATCGACGGGGACGCTGACAATTCCGACATACGAGCATGTCGGGCGATACATGCAGCCGCCGCTTTTCACGGACTCGACCCTGTCCGGCCTGTATCCATTCACGACATATAAAAGGGCGTTGAAAAAGGGTAGCCCGATCCCGGAGAAGTATCCCGCGATCTATGTGGAGAATGAATACCTAAAGCTCACCTACATCCCGGAGCTTGGCGGCCGCTTCTTCGCTCTCTATGACAAGCTGCACCATCGTGAAGTGTTTTACCGTAACGACGTCATCAAGCCGACGCAGTTCAATCCACGCTTCAGCTGGCCGCAGTCTGGAATTGAGCTGACCGGCCCCTACGATGCGCACACCCTGACGCTGCATAATGAGCCCTTCTGGTCGCACACCATCATCAAAAATCCGGACGGCAGCGTCTCCGTGATGCTGGGTGAGGTCGATCCTATCTATCACATGGATGTGACCTATACGGCGACACTGGTCCCGGGAGTGGCCGCGCTCAAAATCAGCACCTTCTGTTACAACCCGAACGATGGCCAGAAGCCGCAGATGCTCTGGTCGAATGCTGCCTTTCGCGTCACTCCAAAATTGCGCTTTCTTTATCCCATGTCGGAGACGGTCGGACATACAACCGGCGTGGTTTCTCCCTGGCCGATCTATAACGGTGTCGATCTGAGCTGGGCGCGCAACAACATGCACATGCTTGGCGTGTTTGGCATCGACAGCTACGATAACTACGGCGGTTCCTATGAATTCGACCATAACTATGGAGTTTTCCGCTACGCGGATCGCCGCGATGTCCAGGGGATGAAGATGTGGACCTTCGGCTTCGGCCCGGGTTCGTCAAAAGTGGAGCACAGCTATACCGATAACGCCGGGCCGTATTTTGAAGCGCAGAGCGGACGCATGGTGTGGGATGGACATTATGAGTGGGTCGATCCACATAAGGTGGAGCACTGGCATGAGTGGTGGATTCCCGTGGCTGGTATCGGTGGCCTGACGACGCTCTCGCCCGACGTGGCGTTGAACCTGGAAGTAACTCCCGATCCGGCGGGGAACAATTCTTCGATCCGCGTGGCGCTTTCTCCGGTGCGTACCAATCGCGACGCCAAGCTGGTGGTCAAAGCGAAAAGCGGTGTGTTGCTGGATACCACCCTGAATCTGGTTCCGGGCACCCCGGTCGAGAAGACCGCCGCCGCCATTCACGCAGACAAAGCCGGTCTGGAAGACATGGAAGTGCGGATCACGGCGGCGGACGGAAAGGTTTTGATGGACTATCACCGGCCGGACGGCAACCCGGGCGGCGATATTACACCCTTCGCCAAGGGGCTGAAAGAGGCTCCCGTACCGCCGGACAAGATGACCGCGGAGCAATTGGTGCTGGCCGCGGAATTCAAGCAGAAGGATTTGAATCCGGCCGATGCTGCAAAGCTGGCAAATTTGGCGCTGAAGATCGATCCGGGATATTCGACGGCGCACCAGTTGCTCGGGATGCTTGCCTTCGATGCCGGGCAGTACCAGCAGGCAGCGGCGGAATTTCAGAAGGCGGTCGACCGCGACCCGTATGCGTCGCAGTCCTGGTACTATCTCTCGATTTGCCAGCTCCGGCTCGATCAGCAGAAGCAGGCGGAGCGAAACCTCTATTACATCTGGCCGGGCAGCTCCTACTATGGCCCGCGCGAATATCAACTGGGACGGATTGCGTTCCTTCGCAATGACAATGCCGCGGCCGAACAGCATCTGCTGGGCGCCATCAACTCCAATGGGGAAGATCTGGATGCACGTCTGCTGCTGGCAATGACATACCGTGATGAAGGAAAGAAAGATGCCGCGCTGGAACAGCTGGCAACGGTGAGCAAGATCAACCCGACGAATCGCCTGGCGCTGGCCGAGCGCTATTTCCTGAACGGCGATGCTGAGGCGAAAAACCAGTTGATAAGCTTCATGGGCGGACAGAGCGAAGACGCGATTCAGGTTTCCATCTTCTATAGCTCCCTCTCGCGTTGGAAAGAAGCGGTCGCGGTTCTGAAGATGGTTGAGCCCCCGAACAATAAAGATCCCTGGGGAACGCCGCCGGTCTACTACTACACGCTTGCTTACGATCAAAAGCAGGCCGGCGATCTGAACGCGGCTGCGGAGAACCGTAAGAAGGCCCAGGCTGCGGCAGGAAACGTGGAACGTTTCCCATACCGACGCCAAACCGTGGCGCCGCTCGAAGATGCTGTGAAAGATAACCCCAACGACACTGTGGCGCGGTCCAATCTTGCCTGCCTGCTCTACTTCCTCGGCCACAAATCGCAGGCTGTCGAGCAATGGGCGGCCATCAACCAGATCGATCCATCGGATTTCGGGGCACGCCGCGCCCTTGGGCTGGCCTATGAAGAGGACGGTCAACTCGACCAGGCGATCCCTCAGTTGCAAAAAGCGGCCGACCTGAAACCCGATGATCTGGATACGGTGGACGATCTTGCCGATCTCTACGCACGCACCGGCAAGTTCGAGGAGCAGCTGGCGCTCTTGCAGAAAGCGGTTGCGCGCACGCCGGACAACGACCATCTCGTAGAAGGTGTCTTAAATGCCGACCTGATCCAGGGCAAGTTCCAGGCTGCTCAGGAGATCGTCGATCATCACACCTTCCTGCCTGTTCACCGCACCTATGCGCTGCGCGATGAATATCGCGAGCTGGAGTATGGGTTGGGGGCGCAGGCATTCAACAAGGGCGACTATCAGCAGGCGCTCAAATACTTCCAGGCCGCGCTCAAGCCGCCGGCCTCTCTGGGCATGGACGATTTCGAAATGCAGGCATCGCCCCGGATCCACTACTACATCGGTCGTACGCTGGAGGCAATGGGACGGCAGCAGGAAGCGAAGCAAGCTTATGAGGACAGCATTCGCGGTCTCGACCAGTTGGCCGGCGGTGGAAGCGAAAGCTGGAGCCCGGATAACTTCTTCATGGTGTTTTCGCTCGATCGGCTAGGGCGGAAGCAGCAGGCTGCGGACCTGGTGCAGCAGTTTCAGACGGTCGCCGGATCGCGGGCCGAATCAGAAGATCCGCAGCGTAGCTCGCGAGCCCACTACCTGAACGGCTTGATCGCGGAATACCAGGGCAATCCGCAGGAAGCGAAGAAGCAGATGTCCCAGGCGGTGCAGATCGAGCCGGACTACATCGGGCCGCGATATGAGTTGAGCGGCGACGCCATCAGTCCCGTAAGCAACGCGGCGCAGCAAGCCAGCGCCGGCGCGCCTGGAATCTGAGTTGGGCGGGGAGTCGAGCCTGAACCTGTGCGCGACCCTTTTTTGCCGCAGGGCTGCCGGATTTTGGCTATGCGCAGCAAGGGGGATTCTCTCTGAAAGGAAAGCTCAGCATGCGGAAGCTTCGCTGGACGGTAGGGTTGGCGCTAATTCTGTCAGCCTGGTGCTGCCACGCATCCGACCTGTTTGTTCTTTCCGCGTATCACCGTCCCGATCCCTTCGGAGGGTTCGTGGCTGCCGATGCAAGCGGTGCGGAGTGGAAGCATTCTATCGAGCTTTCGGCGGCGCGCGGCGGCTACGTTTCCTTCCAACTGGCAGTCAAATCCGATCGGCCATGCAATCGCTGCAGGCTTTCGATCGAATTCTCGCAGCCTGTTGATCTTTATCGCGAGTGGTTTCATTTCAACACTCCGGACAAGCACTATTACCCGGATGCGCTGATCCCCATCAAACTTCCGTACGATTTCCATCTCCCTGATACGGACAATTCGGTTCCGGGGCAGAAGGTACGCGCATTCTGGGTGGACGTGTGGATCGCGCCAAACACCAGGCCAGGCGTGTATCGCGGAAGGGCGCGTCTTGTGGACGGGTCCGCTCGAAAAAATGTATCGTTCACCGTTACCGTTGCGCCTGCGCGCATACCGGAGCAGGACGTCGTCGCGGTGGACTCGAATTCCTATGGGACCGGCTGGCTGCGCTCGCAGTATCCAAAGACGCTATCCGGTTCGGGCCGCGCGAATGAAGACGCGGTATTCCGCATGGTCCAGCAGTATTACCGGATTTTCTACGAGAATCGCACGACCTATCACATCCTGGGATATGGGCACACAGGGTACGTCGATTCCGGCTTCGCTCCGGAGCTTGCGGGTACAGGCGAGCAGAAGCATGTCGTCAGCTGGGATCGCTTCGACCGGCTCTTTGGTCCTCTCCTCGACGGCTCTGCTTTTGCCACTACGCGGCGCGGTGCCCGGCCTATCGGGTTTATGTACTTGCCCATCAACCCGGAATGGCCCGCTTCCTATCTGTGGTGGGGGGAACCTGGATATCAGGCGGAATTCACGAATGTAGTCGGCGAGATGGAGCGTCACTTCCGCGAGAAGAACTGGACCACAACCCACTTTGAAGTTTTCTTCAACCAGAAGAAGCGCTATAAAGGATTTCCCTGGGACGGAGATGAGGTTCGGTTCCCGAAAGACGATCGCTATTTCTTCATCTACCACGATCTGCTGACGAAAGCTCTGCCCGCCCAGCACCCCAGTTCATTTTGTAATGCGTGCCGATACCAGTTGGACGATGAACCAGCAGATGCACCTGCTCAAGGATGTTATCGGGCTGTGGTGCGCAAGCGGCGGCATGTACCCCTGGTATGCGGACAATCTGCCGATGTTGCGGCAGCAGGGCGATACCGTGTGGATTTACGGAGGAACACCGGCGGTTCAGGAAACTTCCTCCGCGGTGACTTTTGATCCGCTGCGGGCATGGATTTATGGAGTGGACGGCTTTGTCCGCTGGCTGGCGGTATCTCCGGGACCGAACCCTTGGCATGCGCTTTCCAATGGCGGCACGGAAACTCTTGTTTATTCCGGCGACCGGTTCGGGCTGTCAGGGCCGGTACCCAGCATTCGCTTGAAACTGCAGCGAAACGCGGTGCAGGATCTCGATTTGCTGGAGGCGGAGGCGAAACACGGGTCGCGGCAAGCCGTTCAGACGCAGGTGGTGCGCCTTTTCGACAATACCAGCCTGGCCGTATGGACGCATCCGCCGCAGCCCCCGCCCAAGGGCCAGCCGGTCGACTGGACGAACACCGACATCGGCGATGCGATGGCGTCGTACGACGCGCAGTTCCCGAAACTGCAGCCCGATGCATGGCAACGGGTGCACGATTATGCGCTGCGGCACTCGAGCAGCATTGCCACGGGAGGCGCACAGTGAGATTCGCCGCCGCTCTGATTCTATGTTGCCAACTTGCGGTTCTTCCGGCGTTCGCGGGCGCAGCTCCGAGCCGGAACGCCGATCTGAACGAGATTGCACGTGTGGCCACGATTATGGTGGACGGAGACGTCTGTCAGAGAATCGTGACATCGCGCGCCATGGCGCAGATGCTGCACCCTAACCCGCGGGACGAATGGGCTGCCGGCGACAATTACGACGTAAACGCCGAGGCATTTAACAGCGTCAAGAAGACGCTGATGCGGCTGGCGATGATGGTGAATTATCCCGTGGATGTAAACCTGTGGATGCCGGTGCCGACCACGCCGCCGACCATCCAGGTGGTCATTCGCAACAAGAACAACCTGAGCCAGTTCTGGGATGGGCAGCTGGATCAGAAGATGCCCGCGCAAATGGACACCGTACTGAAAACCGGTCAGCAGATGACGGTTCAGGAAAAACCGGGAATGATTTCCGTGCTTGCGCCCGTGCGCAACAGCCTGGGCCAGATTGTAGGATTGGTTGAGGTCGTCAGCAGTACAGTCCCGCCAAAGCATGACGAAAGATAAAAGGACAACAAAATGACAAAGAAATGCGTGAAAATGTGCGCGGTGTTTGCCGCGATTCTGCTCGGGATCACTCTTCCCGCAGCCGCTGCCTCCGGTGATGCCAGCACGCCATCGGGACCTTGTCCCTGGGCGGCTGCGCCACGACTTCCGAAGAACACGTCCGGCGACGCCAAATGGGCTTCCGAGCTGATCCTGCCTTCCTGCACGCTGGCGCGGACCGGAGAAGTTCCTGTGGTGTATCGGCTCAGCCAGGGGTTTACCGGTCACGCAATCCTGCACGTCCATTGGACGGACACCCTGGGCCGGGTAGTCGAGGATAAGGATATTCCGGCTGACTTGCTGGATGAGACCGACATCGCGTTTCACATCGACATGTCCCACGCGATTGCGATGAAAAATCATCTCCAGGTCAATCTCACTCTCCACGGTAAGGACATTAGCGGCGCGCCGTTTAACGGTCAGGAGAGCGTTGGCGCCGATTTCATTGCGCAGCCGCCGTTTACCGGGTGGAAGGACTACGAGATTCTGATGTGGCAGCCTTATCCGGCAAATCTCATTCCGGAACTGAAGCAGCTCGGCGTCAACGGAGCGACGTATTCAAGCCGCAATATCGCGCTGCCGGATTTCTTAATCGACACCAACACGCGCTGGTACTCGGAGAGCCTCGCCACCGACTTCTACTCCGAATATCATCGCTGGCGTCCGGACCGCGCGGTGGGCTGGTCCTTTATTCAGGCCAAAAAACTTTATCAGGAACATCCCGACAGCCTGGTGGCTTTTAAACGGCACCCCAGCTTCTGGGATCCCTACTGGCGCAAGCTGATCCATGATCGCGGCGTGGCAACTGCGGAGCGGCTTGCGCCCTACCGGCCATATTTCTACAGCCTGGCGGATGAGTCCGGCATCGCCGAACTGGAAGCGCAGTGGGACTTCGATTTCTCCGATGAGTCGCTGGTGCCCATGCGCCGCTGGCTTCAGACGGAATACGGCAGCCTGGGCGCGCTGAATCAGGAGTGGGGAACGAACTTCACCAACTGGAACCTGGTCATGCCGTTGACCACCACCCAGGCCATGCAGAAGCCGGGCGACAACTTCGCGCAATGGGCCGACTTCAAGGAGTGGATGGATATCTCCTACGCGGATGCGTTGAAGATGGGCGTGGATGCGATCCACGAAGGCGATCCCCACGCCTATGTGGGGGTCGGCGGCGGCCAGATGCCCGGGTGGGGTGGGTACGATTACTCGCGTATCGTCAAGGCGCTGACGCAGATCGAGCCCTACGATATCGGCCGCAGCGTGGATATCGTCCATTCATTGAATCCGGCGATGCCGCTTCTGAGCACAGGGTTCGGCTCCAGCCCCGGGGAAAAGAATCGCGTCTGGTATGAGCTGCTACACGGAGAACGCGGGCTGATCATCTGGGATCAGAACCACGCCTATGTGCAGAAGAATGGACAGCCCGGGCCAAGAGGCCTCGAAGCATCCAAATACTACAAAGAAATTCGCGATGGAGAGGGCGCGCTGATCATCAACAGCCATCTGGTGAATAACCGGATCGCGATTCACTACTCGCAGCCCAGCCTGCGCACGCAATGGATGCTGGAGCGGCGGCCGGACGGCGCTGCGTGGATGACGCGCAGTCCCAGCTATGAGCGCTCCAACAACAAGTTCATGCGCGTGCGCGAGTCCTGGTGCAATCTGATCCAGGATGAGGGACTGCAATATAACTTCGTTTCCTACGACCAGATTCCAAAGGGTGAACTGCTGAAGCGCGGCTATCACGTGCTGATTCTTCCCGAGTCGAGTTCTCTATCGCAGGGAGAGGCAAATGCCATACGCGATTTCGTCGCGGACGGCGGGGTGGCCATTGCGGACGACATGCCGGGCACCTATGACGAGCACAGCCGCAAGCTGCCGCAGTCCTCACTGGCCGATCTATTCGGCGGATCGAATTCGGAGCAGGTGAATGTGCATACCTTCGGGCAGGGAAAAGCGATTCTGCTGAATACTAATATCGCGGATTATCTGGAGAACCGGCTGGACGGCAAAGAAGGCCCGGTCCATCAGCTGATCGAGAACCTGTTGCGCTCGAATGGTGTTCATCCCCAATTCGCTGTCACCGATGCATGCGGGCAACTCCGTTGTTGGAGAAGACGTGCACGTGTTTCGCGAATGGCGGGGTCAGGATCGTCACTCTGCAGTCCAATCCGCAGCAGCGCGTGAATGAGCTGGGGCCACCGGACTTCCGCTCGAACCAACGCTTTGCCAAGCCTGTGACGGTCATTCTGCATCTGCCAGGCTCGATGTACGTATATGACACACGCGCCCGCAAAGTTTTGGGCCAGCAGAAGCAATTAACGCTGACCGTGGATCCGTATGAGCCCACGATTCTTGCCGTCAGCGATGTTCCGCTGCCGGACATGCAGGTATCTGTCCCCGAAAAGGCGCAGCGTGGCTCCCTGGTCAACATTGCCGTCCATGCCCAACCCGCGCAGGCGGATGTCGGCGTCTTCCATGTGGATGTTCGCGATCCCAGGGGAAACCGGATGCTCTACTATTCCGGCAACATACTGGCGAAGCAGGGCAGTGGAGTGAAGTCGTTTCCGCTGGCGTCTAATGATCAGACCGGTACGTGGACGGTTACGGTGCAGGACATGCTGAGTGGCCAGATCGTGACCCGCAAGCTGGATGTGGAATGATGGATATAGGAACGAGGTTCGACCGATGTTGAAAAAGCTGATTTCGCCGATTTGTGTCGTCGTTCTTCTGGCTGCGGCGAGCAGTTCATATGCGCAGGTCTACTCACCGGATATCGCCAAGGTCGGACAGGTGGATACGACGAACCTGAAGACCATGGTGCAGGAGAGTCTATAAGAAGGCGAACGCGCACACGGATCGCGAAAAGGCGGAGGCAATCTGGCGCTTTTACCTGACCGACGGCCGCTTTGTAAAACCGGGAATGTTCTATCACATCGCCGGCTGGGCATACGAAGAACCGGTAGGCCAGGTACTCGACCCCATCAAGCTTCTGAATAGCTACGGCTACGGCCTCTGCTATCAGGACGGGCCGTTGCTGGAGGCAACTTACGATGCCGGAGGATTCAAAAGCTCGCGCGTCTGGTTCCTGACCGGCCATACCGTTGCGGAGGTTTTTTACGACGGCGCCTACCACTACTTCGATTCCGACATGTTGGGCTATAACCCGATTGGGGATGGTCCGCTGAAACAGCGGGACGTTGCCTCCGTCTATCAGCTGGAGCACAACCGGAATATCATCCTGAAAAATGTCACCGGGCCGAAGACTTCGAATCCAAAGACCGTGGATTATCCGTGGTATCCGGCCGATGTGCATGAGAACGCGATGGGCGGCTTGGCCGATCTCTTCAGCACGACCAGCGATAATTATCTTTACGCATACAATCGGACGCCCTATGGTCACACGATGGATTTCGTGCTGCGCCCGGGCGAGCGAATGGTCCGCTATTTCCATCCAACGCCCGCCAACCTCTTCTATCTGCCGTATACGTTTGACGGCAAAGAATGGAAGGTGCTCCCCGACCTCGCACAATTCCACATCAGCATTCCTGCGGGGCCGCGTAGCGAAAAAGATGCGCGTATGTGGGCCACGGGAAAAATCGAATATCGTCCAGCTGGAACTGGAAATGCCGCCGTATCCAGACGCGGCCGAGACACATCGATTACGTTCTCCATGCCGTCGCCCTATGTGATCATCGATGCGGCGTTCAGTGTGCACGCCTCACTGCCGGATGCGAAAAGCAAGCTGGTCGCGGAAACTTCTGTCGATGGTGGCCGCACCTGGACCGAAAGCGCTTCGCTCACCGGACCGTTCAACGGACCATGGAAGATTCAGCCGGCACGCATTCCGGTTGACCATCAACGTCTGAATGCTGTTTCCGGAAGCTATGGGTATCTGGTCCGCTACACAGTACAGGGAACGGCGAACCAGGCTCCCGAGCTACATGATTTCTTCCTCACGACTCTCTTCCAGTTGAATCCGCGCACGCTGCCCGCCCTGACGGCGGGCGAAAATGTATTCAATTTCCATGCGGGATCGCATGTGCGCACCGAGCTGCCGATCCGGACCTCCCATCTGGATGAATTTGCTTCGAAAATCGAAAATGCCAGCTATGAATCTCAAGACGGCCAGGGTTATCTGATCAACAAGAATTCGAAGCCGGCGGAGATAATTTTTACACTCACCGCCGGCCGCGGTAACGAGCTGACAGGCTTTCATGCCGGCGGAAGATTTCTTGATCTGCGGGACGGGATCGCTCCCAATAAATTTACGGCGGAGGTTCGTAAGGTGACTCCGTGGCCGGCGAATGCCAAAGGGCCGGGGACGGCTTCGATCGCCTGGTCAACCAGCAGCAACGGCCCGTGGACGACGATCTGGACCTACAATCCAAAGCTGACCTGGCTGGATGGTCAGCCCATCCCGCAGGTTCTTCGCTGGCCGGAAGTGGATCGCAGCGTGAGAGACCTGCCTGCAGGAACGCGCCGCATTTACGTCCGTTACATCATCGATGGATTGGCGCTCGATCATTTCCGCCTGTCTACCACCCGCCCGGCCAATCCCGCTGCGTCGCAGCACCTTGTCGTCACGCAGATCTGGAAACAGAATGGCATTCAGCATGAGTTCCGCAAAGATATACAGCATGCGAACGAGCCGCAGCAGTATCAGATTTCTATCCCGCAGCAGGGAACTGTCGACAATGTCGCGCTGATACTGGAATGCCCGCCGAAGTCGATGGCCGGGACCAATATCGCGATGAAGTAATCCTAAGCGGCGGCCGCTCTATCATTGAAGTATGAAGCGCTCCGGAATTGCCGAACTGCCGCTGCACGGAGGACGTGTCCCGAGCTGGCTTGCGGAGCGCATGACCAAGCTGGGTGCGGCCATCTCCGAAGCTGTCGTGCATGACTACGGCGCTTCGGAGTTCCTCACCCGCCTCAGCGATCCATTCTGGTTCCAGGCGCTGGGATGCGTGATGGGGATGGATTGGCATTCCTCCGGCATCACCACTTCTGTGCTCGGCGCGTTGAAGCGCGGGCTGAATCCACAATCGCATGAACTGGGCATCGTCATTTGCGGCGGCCGCGGAAAGCACTCGCGCAAGACGCCGGAAGAACTTCTCCGATTCGCCAACACCTGTGGAGTAGAAGGCGAGTCGCTGGTCCGCACCAGTCGCCTTACCGCGCGGGTCGATAACAATGCGATCGCCGATGGCTTTCAGCTTTACCTGCACAATTTCGTTGTGACCACCACCGGCGAATGGGTCGTGGTGCAGCAGGGCATGAACGTCGAGACCAGGCTCGCTCGCCGCTATCACTGGCATTCGGCGACCGTCCGCAGCTTCACCAGCCGAACCTCATACAGCGATTGTCGGCGAACACCAGGGAAAGATTATGAATCTGGTCGATACACGCGCCGCGGCCGCGCAGGAGGCGCTGCTCAAAATCGTAAAGCAACAGCCTGAGGCAACTCTGTCCGAAGCGCGGAGGCTGACACTTCCCGCGCACCATGATGTACGGTCGAAAGACATTGACCTTCGCAGGCTAGGCGCGGTGCTGGCGCTGGCGCATCAGCGCGAGTTCCGCGATTTCGCTTCGCTGCTCCTGCTGGAAACTCTGGGCCCGCGCACGCTGCAATCCCTGGCCTTGATTGCGGAGGTAGTCCACGGAGCACCCAGCCGCTTCTCCGATCCAGCGCGATTTTCGTTTGCGCACGGCGGCAAGGACGGCCACCCTTTCCCGGTTCCGCTGCAGACCTATGACGAATCGATTTCCGTGTTGCGCCGGTCCCTGGATGCGGCCAAGCTCGGTCACACGGAAAAGGTCGATGGCTTTCGCCGTCTCGACCGCTTGACCCGCACCATCGAGCAGGAAATGTCTCCCGAGGCCAATTTCGAGGATGCTCTTGCGCACGAGCGTGCAATCTCGAAATCCCTGGCGGACGAACTGTTTCCGACAGCAAGCCGCCGCGCGGAACCTGGGAAAATCTTCCGGCGCCCGGCAATTGCGGCTTTTTGACAATTGAACGTATTGCCTAGAACAACTATAATTATGGTCAGAAAGGGACGTATGTCTATCTGGCAGGTCCAGGAAGCGAAAACGCGTTTTAGCGAACTGATCGAGGAAGCCAGCAGGAAAGGCCCGCAGATCATCACCCGTCATGGCGCGGAACGGGCTGTCCTCCTGTCCATCAAGGACTACCGCGCCCTCACCGCGCACAAGCCGAATTTACGGGAGTATCTTCTGGGCGGCCCGAAGGTAGATGCGTTCGAAGTGGAACGCGACACCGACACCGGCCGCGAGACCGGCCTGTGAGCGAACGGCTCCAATACCTGCTCGATACGAATGTGCTGTCCGAAACACGCAAAAAACAAGCCGACGAGCGGGTCATTTCGTTCCTGTCCTCCGCCGAACCCTCGGGGCTCTTCATCAGCGTGCTGACGCTGGGAGAACTAAGAAAAGGCGTGGCGCTCAAAGGGCTCTCCGACGCCGATTCCGCGAAGAATCTCGGTGCGTGGGTGGATGGTCTGGAGTTCAGCTTTGCCGACCGCATTCTCGGCATCGATGCGGCGATCGCGACGGTATGGGGAGAACTCTCCGCGCAACGTTCCCGGCCAGTGGTCGACACGTTGTTGGCCGCCACCGCGATCGTCCATGAGCTGACTTTCGTCACCCGAAACCTCAGCGATGTGCAGGACATCAAATTGAAGCTGCTCGATCCGTGGCAGCAAAAGTAAGTACGAGATGAAATCGGGCCGTTTCAGCTCGAAGCCAGCTCTCTTGGCGCGTTGCGTGGCGCGCATCACCGCTTTGATCAGCGTGACCCGCAGGCCGCCTTCTTCCAGCTCTAAAATTCCGTCCATGGTGCAGCCGGCAGGCGTGGTGACGGCATCTTTCAGCAGCGCCGGATGACTGCCGGTTTCGAGCACCATCGTAGCCGCGCCGAGCGCCGTCTGTGCTGCCAATAATGTGGCGATCTCGCGAGGTATTCCGACTTTCACTCCAGCTTCGGCGAGCGCTTCGAGGATGATGTAAACGTATGCCGGCCCACTGCCGGAAAGCCCGGTCACCGCGTCCATATGTTTCTCATCCACGACGACCGTGCGGCCGACGCTCAGGAATACGCGGTCCGCCAGCGCGAGCTGCTCGGCAGTGACGAACCTGCCGCGGCACAGAGCCGTTGCTCCGCAGCCGACCAGTGCCGGCGTGTTCGGCATGGCGCGTATAACGGCGAGGTCCACGCCCGCAGCCTGCTCCAGCGCGGAGGTTTTTACCGAGGCGGCGAACGATAGAAGTGTTTTGCGGGCCGTCAGCGCTGGACGGATTTGTTCGACAAGTTCGGGAACCGTCTGCGGCTTTACCCCAATAAGAATCAAATCGCTTTTGCGCGCGGCGTCGAGATTGTCGGTGGTAACCGCGATGCCCCATTGCCGCGTGAGTTGCCGAGCGCGCTCGGCATGCTGCACGGTGGCGATGATATTTTCCGGACGGAATAGACCGTTCCTCAGGAATGCCTGAACCAGCGTGCCCACCCATTTTGCCAGAGCCGAGCAGCGCGACTTTGGTATTCAAAGCGGTATGGTTGGCAGGCTGCTCTTCGGCGGCTGCCTTTGCAGCGGAGTGCCGCGATTTTTTCTCCTGCTTTGGCATTTATTGGCTCCCTTTATTATTTGCCGGATGTGTTTGTTGCTCCTGGATCCATGCCTCGACACGACGCTCGAGAATGTCCAGCGGCACGGCGCCGTGATCCACGATCTCATCATGAAATTCCTGCAGATCGAAGTTTCTCCCGAGCTGCTTCTGCGCCCGGATGCGCAGCTCCAGAATCTTCCTGCTGCCCGCATCGAGAGAAGCACTGCAGACCTCACCGTCGGAATGGGCCGCACCGCTAGATGTTGGGTTCGCCTTCGGGATATAGTCAGCCGCCAGATACCGTGCAAAATGCGCATAAGCCGGCTGAACTTTTGTGCGGATTGCGGTCAGCACCGCGGTGCGAATCTCCGCCTGCTGTTGCGGCGAAATGCTGGCAGGAAAATGCTGCAGCGGACGCGCGAACGGCGTGTCCTCGGGCTTGGCCGATGCGATCGCCTTCACCTGCACCAGCACTTTCTGCATCACGGATTGCGGCTCGCTGCGGCCCGCCTCCTCGCCGAGAACCATGTCTGTGCTGATCTGCAGGAACGCCGCGGGCACTTTATTCAGCCGTGCGACGTAATGGTCGTAGTCATCCGCCGAAGCAAAGCGAAGCACGTCCACCAATGCCGGAAGATCGACCTGAATGCCGGAAAACTGCGTCACCGGCGTCTGCCACGGCTTGCAGACGGAAGACTCCTGTTGATCGACGAGTTCATGCACCAGCAATTCTTTGCTCAGCTTTTCCTGCTCCGGCATTCCGGTGGTGTCGATCGCCCCCAGTCGCTCGATGAAACCTTCGCCCCGCGCCAGCGCATCGTTATACGCCTGAGGCGAATAATCGGAGAGCTGGTCGTCATAGCGATGATCCCCGATCGCCGAAGCCATCTCCGGCGAATGCTTCAGCTTGTCCTGCCAGTAATCGCGAAAAATTTCATTCAAAGTTTGGGTGCGGGCTTCGAGAGAATTTGGCTGCCTTGTTGGCGCGGGCGCAAGATCTTGCGGTTTAAAAATTTGTGCGGTAACAGTGCAGGGAAGCAGCAAACATACGCCAACCGCAAGCGATAGGGAGGTGCGGGTCAGCGAAGATCGCCGATTAGAAAGTGATACGGAGGGCATGGGTTGAGTTTAGCGCGGTTCTCCTCATAGCAAACGCTGACGGTCTTTTCGCGTCAACCCAAAAGATCAGGTGAGCTTCGCGCTCGTCACCCCGGTCCACGAACTCACCGGATGACATAGTCGTCAGCTTTTCATGTGAAGCAGAATCACGGTTGCTTTCCCATGCTTCGGCACCGTGATTGTCAGTTGATTTCCGTCCCGCTGCGGGGAAACGGTAGTCTTGTCGCCGAGGTCTATGGAATCGACTTCGACCGATTGAACGGCAGCGGCGTTCGGCAACCGGGCGATGACCTGCAGGTTCGAATCATATCCCTGGGCGTGGTGGAGCGCGCGCCACGCCGACACCATCGTGATCATGACATCGCCATTCTTCAGCTGAAAGATATTGCCGTAGGTGTCTGCCGGGAGCTGGAGCGCGTGCGGATAAAAAATCCACTTTTTCCCGGCGAACATGTTCACGAACGGCTGATATTTCTCCTCCAGCTCCTTATTGAATGCGATCGTTTCCGCGGGCAGTGGATGGCGTTGCTTGTCGGTCGTCGAGATCATCGAATTGAAGGCGCCGTAGCGAATGCAATGGAGGTAGAGCATCTCCGCGTTCGCGCCGTTATCGTCCAGGATCATTACATGACGCGTCAGTCCGAGATAGCTCTGGGTGGTGATCCAGCCTGGACTCACCTCATCCGGCGCATCTTCCATCGTCATAATGCCGTCCACGCCTTCGGTACTCGCCACCGTGACCGGCTTGTTGGCGGTAATTGTCATGCCCCGGTCGTGCAGCAGCGGGCCAACGTACTGCTTCATCATTCGCTGGTACATGAATTCCGGATAGTAGGCCGGCTTGTTGTCCACCATCGTGATGCCATCGTCATGCGCGAAATCGAACATGTAGCTGCGGCCGTACACGTCCCAGAAGAACCCCGCCGCATCAGGGTAGGACTGCACCATCTGTTTGGCCTCGTCGGCCATGTGCTGGCCGAACTTACTCTCGGGATCGGAGTTCATCAGCCAGCAGGCGCGCTTGCTGGGATATTCATTGCCCCGCCAAGCTGCGATCGGTTTGCCCGCCTCGCTCTTTGCAATGCTCTCCGGGAAGTTTTGCTGAGCGTACCAGTACTCCGATTCCGTCGTGTTGTAGTAGAGGAATGTGCCGATCCCGGCTTCGCGGCTCAGCTTGCAATGCTCTTCGATCTTCGCGCGAGTCAGAACGGGCCCGTGCTCCTTCGGATCGGAAATGTCCACCCAACTCTTCACGTTCGGAGGCGGAATCATTTCGCCATAGAGATGATACGGACTGTGGTATTCCTCCCAGCGCACGCCGCGAGCATATTCTTTTGCATACAGCGCCTTGACCTGCTCGGTCGTCAGCGACGGATCCATTAAATAATCGCCGCCGGCATAAGCCCCATCCCACTTGGCAAAGTTTGGATTGGGATCGAAGTATTGCTTGTACTTCGAGTAAAACCAGCCCAGCGCGGGACGCCAGTCCGCTGGTTGCGTTGAAATCAACAGGCCCGTCTGAAGGTCCCTCCCGGTATGCAGGCCAAGATCCTCATTGCTCACCTGAAAGTAAGGCCGCTCCCGCGCCGGGTATTCCCGGGAGTTCCAGTAAAAGTCCGCCAGCGCGCCAGTGTTCGAGAGAAAACGGATGCGCACCGCTGGAACTTCCAGCGGCGATGCGATAGCCAGTGCCCGCTCGCTCCTTTTGGAGTAGAAGACCATCAGCGGAATCGTTGTCCGCCATTCGCCCTCGCCAATCGCGCCGGAAGTGGACTGGCCGTAGTCGATGGAAAATGGCAGCCATGGTTTTACCCGGAATGGCGCTTCCGCGATGGGCGCCCAGGCTTCTCCTCCCAGCGGTAAGGGGACGTCGTAAATCACCCGCACGGTACGGTCTGCCCCGGAGGTCTTTTGAATGCGAACATTCCATCGCACGTCTTTCGGACCGACGAGGAACTGCTCGTGGACGATGAACTCCGCGCGAGGGTATTGCTTGTCGAACGACAGGCTGTTTTGGGACGCCTGCAAATTCGACACCGTTCCAGGGTCCGCAATGTCTGAAAACACGCGATTTTGCAATTCGTCCCACAGCACAAGACCGCCAATGCGCGGCCTTATCGTGAAAGCGACGCCGCGGTTCCCGTCCGTATCGGCGGTCGCATTGCTGAGAGTCTGGTTGCAGTAATCTTCATGGCTGACCTGGTCCACCAGATGCTCGATCACGCCCGACTGCTTATTGACGGTCAACTCAATCGAATCATTCCCCGCGACCCACTGGCCCGGAGCATTGTCGGCAGCAAGCATTTGATGAGCGGCGAAAGGAAGCGTGCCGATCAGAAACACCAATACGAAACGATTGCGCATGATTTTCATAGTTGAACAACAATGTAATCATGCGCGGCGGTCGGGTCAATATCTCGCGCCAACGACGAAGAGCCTCGCGCGTGGCGAGGCTCCTCTGGTCTTGGAGTGCTGCGGTGACTACGCGCTGGTGGGCGTGCAAATTTCGTCGAATGCCTGCTTCAGATGCTGCGCAATTTGCGGCGCGGGAGCGCTTTCAATGGCGGAACGCTGCATCAAAAACGCCAGTTTCCCATCGCGAAAGATGGCAATTGCGGGCGAGGTGGGAGGGTGTCCTTCGAGATGTCTGCGGACCTGATCTGTAGCCTCGCGATCCTGCCCCGCGAAAACCGTAATCTTCTGGTCGGGCAGGGTCGAGTGCTGCAAAGCCATGCGGACGCCCGGGCGCATTTTGCCGGCTGCGCAGCCGCAGATGGAGTTCACTACCACCATCGTTGTGCCGGGTTTTGCTAGCGCCTGCTCGACTTCCTCAGCAGTGCGTGTTTCCTGAATACCGGCTCGCACCAGTTCTTCGCGCATCGGAATTACCATGATTTCTGGATACATTTGGTCTGTTCT
Source organism: uncultured Acidobacteriota bacterium (assembly GCA_963823295.1). Classification (GTDB taxonomy): domain Bacteria; phylum Acidobacteriota; class Terriglobia; order Terriglobales; family Acidobacteriaceae; genus JAKAAZ01. Next base: position 77,250 of record CAWGLF010000007.1, on the reverse strand, counting down.
CCGTACCGCCTTCGCGGCCTATCTATAGTGTATATCGCCCCGGTAACGATACTGACACGTTACCCCGCATCGCTACAATATCCGCTGTTTGTCAGCTATGATGTAGGCTCATCCACGTGGAGATTCGCGAAAACATCCTATTGGCGCCGTATACGACGTTCCGTATCGGTGGGCCTGCACGCTGGTTCATGGAGGCCTCCAACGAGGCGCAACTGACAGAAGCAGTCCTGTTTGCCCGTAATCAAAAGGCGGAGTTATTCGTCATGGGCGGCGGCAGCAATCTTCTGGTCGCCGACAAGGGATTTCCAGGGGCAGTTGTCCGCGTCGTGAACCGCGGGATCCGCGAGCATATGGATGGCCCGTATACAGTGTTCACCGCCGCCGCCGGTGAGAACTGGGACTCGTTTGTCAGAACCGCGGTGGAGCGGGACTTCGCGGGTGTGGAATGTATGGCCGGGATTCCGGGCACGGTGGGCGGAACCCCAGTGCAGAATGTAGGCGCGTATGGGCAGGAAGTGTGCTCCACGATTGTTTCTGTCCGTGCGCTCGACCGTACAACGCTGCGGATGGCGGACTTCAGCGGATCGGGCTGCCAGTTTGCATATCGCCGTAGCATCTTCAACAGCACGGCGCGTGATCGCTATATTGTGACCGAAGTGAGTTATCGATTACGCCCGCATGGCGCTCCGACACTGGCGTTCAGGGAACTGGCAGACACGTTTGCCGGCAAGCCGACCCCGCCCACCCTGGTGCAGGTCAGCAAGGCAGTGCGAGATCTGCGGCGTCAGCGGGGAATGTTGCTGGTCGAAGGCGATCCCAACTGCCGCAGTGCCGGATCGTTCTTCAAGAATCCCGTTGTTTCGGAATCGCTGCTGGCCGATATTTCCGCCCGAGTGACCAAGGAAGCGAATCTCTCCGGGTTGGAGCAGCCCGACCCTATCCCGTATTTTGCGGCGGATAAGGGCACAGTCAAGTTGTTGGCTGGATGGTTGATTGAGCATGCCGGATTCCCAAAAGGTTTTGCGTTGGGAGACGCGGGAATTTCCAGCCGGCATACGCTGGCCATCGTGAACCGCGGAGAAGCTACGGCGGCCAGCATCCTTGCGCTCCGGGACCAGATCCGCAAGCGCGTGCTGGAGCGATTTGGCATTTGTCTCGAACAGGAGCCGGTTTACGTCTGCTAACGGATCGGCAGCGCACCCATTATGCGCAGCAACCGCTCGCGTTCTTCGGCAAGAACTTCGTGCGGTGCTCCCTGAGCGATAATGTGGCCCTCTTTCATAACGGCGACTTCATCGCCCGAAGAGAATGCCTCCTCTAGATTGTGGGTCACGGTTAAGACCGGCATCTTATGTTCCCGTGCCCATCCATGCAGATTTTGCGACAACTTGCTGGCGGCTCTGCGCATCGAGAGCGGCAAAAGGTTCATCCAGCAGCAACACAGAAGGTCCTGCCGCCAGCGTGCGGGCGATTGCGACCCGCTGCAATTGACCGCCGGACAACTCACGCGGCCAGCGGTTCACCAGTGATTCAGCGCCAACGATCTGCAACAGGCGCGAGACCTTCTCCTTGCGGGCGGCGCTCTCCATCCCTCGCAGCGCAAAGGCAACATTGCGCTCGACTGTGAGGTGGGGGAAGACCGCCGGATTCTGCATAATCAGGCCCACCCGCCTCTTCTCCACTGGAATGCCGTGGCCGTTTCTTCCTGGCGTTCTCCGCCAAACTGTCTTTCCGTAGAGCTGGATGTTTCCCGCATCCGCTTCGAGCAGGCCCGCAATGGCGCGCAGCAGGGAAGATTTTCCCGAGCCGGACGGCCCGAAGATTACCGTTCGTGCAGAACGTATCTCGAAGGCGATATGGAGATGAAAGCTGGTGTAAGCGTGGTGAAAGCGATGTTCGATCTCGGCCGATAGCCATGGGCGAGCAGGAGTGCTGGCCTCAATCGCAGCGGAGCGGTCAGACAAGATCGCTTCTCCCGCCGGCCTTTCGCGGGCTGTAGAGCAGCGTCAGCGCGACCAGGCAGATGGCCAGAAGAAAAAGTGCGGTGCGATTGGCTTGCGCATATTGAAAATCCTGCACCTGATCGTAGAGCGCGATCGACAGCGTCCGGGTGGCGCCGGGCAGGTTTCCGCCAATCATCAGCACCACGCCAAATTCGCCGACCGTATGCGCAAAGCTCAACACTCCCGCAGTTAGCAAAGACCCGCGAGAGAGTGGCAGAATCACGCGCAGCATCCGATCCAGCCGCCCGCTGCCCAGCGTTCCCGCGGCATCGAGCATGGAGCGGTCCACAGCCGCGAATCCAGCGGTCAGCGGCTGCACGGCAAAGGGAAAACTGTACAGCACGGAGCCGACCACGAGACCTGCAAACGAGAATGCCAGAGGATGCCCGAGCAGATGGCTGATGCCGCGTCCCATCGCCGTACGCGGCCCCAGTCCCACCAGCAGATAAAATCCGAGCACTGTAGGCGGCAAAACAATTGGCAGCGAGCACACCGCCTGCACCACCGTCTTCCATCGCGACCGGGTGAAGGCGAGCCAATACGCGAGCGGCACCGCAATCAGCAGCAGAATGAATGTCGTGACCAGCGCCAGTCGGAAAGTGAGGAGAAGTGCTGCTATATCCATGGTGGTCAGTCCTGCTCGCAGCTGAAGCTCTCGGGTGCCCCATCCTTGCCGCGTGTCTGCGGCTAGGGTGGGAAGATTATGTTTTAAACGGGCCGCATCAATAATTGCCTGCTGCTGGTGCGTCGAGCCCTCTCAATTGAAGCAATTTGCGGCCAGCGGAAGACTCCAGATACCGGAGAAAGTCGAGTCGCCGCCTGTTTGTTGGCTGCGTTGCGCAGGATAATCGCACCCTGCTCGATCGGCGGATATGCGTCCTGCGGAACGGGCACAAATCGGCCCGCCTGCTCGAGGGGCGGCGTGATCGCAATAGTCTTCGAGATCAATGCGCATTCAGCATTCCCGGACTCACCGAACTCCGCCGCCTGAGCGATATTTTCCGCGAACACCAGTTTCGGTTGCAGCGCTGTTGCCAGCCCCAGCTTGTGAATGGCAGCCATCGCCGCTGCGCCATAGGGCGCGTGAACCGGGTTGGCGACCGCGATGTGGTGAACGGAGGCATCCTCCAGAGATTGCATCGTCAGCGGATTGTGCAGGATTCCCCGCCGGGCCCAAAGCACCAGCACTCCTCGCGCGTAGAGGATCGGCTGCGGCTCGATGGCCAGATTCGCCTGAACGATTTTCTGCGGAAATGTGCGGTTCGCAGCTAGGAACAGGTCGTATGGCGCGCCATTCAAAATCTGGGTAGCCAGAGTGGCGGAGGAGGCATAGGAAACCTCAGCTTTGGTGCCTGTTGTTTTTTCAAAATTGGATACGAAGGCGGGCAGCACGGGCTGCAAGTCTGCCGCCGCGGCAATCCGCAGCGTTTTATTCTGCGCGGGCAGCAGCATCGTCGGCAGAAACACCGCGCACAAGATCCATTGAAGCCCTGCTTTCCTAAACACGCACCACCATCACTTCGGTCGCCTTGATCAGGGCGGCGGCCTTGATCCCTGGCTTCAGTTGCAAGTCCCGCGCTGCATCTGCGGTAATGATCGATGTCACGAATTGATCGCCGATGGCAAGCTTCACCTGCGCCAGCAGACCGTCGAAGCGCACCTGCACTACCGTTCCCAGCAACTGATTTCGTCCGCTGACGGAGCTGGTGAGCTTTTTCGCTTTGGGCGCCGCGGGCGCATCGGCCCGCAGAAAATTCTGGATGTCGCGCTCGTGAATGCGGTAATGGCCGCCAGGAGTTTTTATGGCCCGCAGCTTACCGTGATAAAGCCACTGCTTAATGGTTGGATAGGATATGCCCAGCCGTTCGGCCGCGGCGCGGGGTGTGTAGAGTTCCGCCATAAAAGGATTCTATGCGGAAATATACGATTGCTGCAATCTGGAAGTTTTTGATGAATGGATTGGAATTGTTCCAACTCTGCACCTGTAAATGAAAGCGGCGAACCGCAAAGAGAAGGCTGCAACCTGATACCCTAGTCATATCCAGAATGAATCGAAACGACACCCAAACTGTGCCGGAAACAGCGCACCGGCTGCGCTGTATCGGATGCGATGCCAGGATTGCCGGGCCGGAGGCGGCGGAAGACTTCCGCTGTTCCTGCGGAAGTCTGTTCGAAGTCGAATACTCACCCCTTTTCCTGGACAGCCCCAGTTCAGCGGGCTCGCAGCCCTCGACAGGAAATCTGAAGAAGCGCTGGATGGAGCGGCGTCTCTCCAATGCACCGCTGGATCGCAGCGGAGTCTGGCGCTTTCGCGAGCTGTTGCCGTTTTTAAAAGATGAGCGCAATGTGGTAACGCTTCAGGAAGGCAACACGCCCCTTTATCGCCTGCCGCGCTGCGGCGAAAATCTCGGTATTGAGAATCTCTTCGCCAAGCACCAGGGAATGAACCCGACCGGCTCTTTCAAAGACACAGGAATGACCGCCGCGTTATCGGTTGCTCACGAGCGGGGATTTGAATGGGTGGCCTGCGCCTCGACCGGCAACACCTCTGCCGCTATGGCAGCGTACGCGGCTCGAGCTGGGATGCGAGCGCTGGTACTGATTCCGGAAGGAAAAGTTGCGTGGGGGAAACTCGCTCAATCGCTGGACTACGGAGCCATCACCTGCCAGCTGAAGACCGACTTCGATGGCTGTGTCGCGGTTTTGACGGAACTGGTGCGCCGCGCGCCTGTGTACCTGCTGAATTCGGTCAATCCATACCGGCTGGAGGGCCAGAAAACCCCGGCCATGGAGATGGCCGAGGCGATGGACTGGCAGGTGCCGGACCACATCATCGTGCCGGGAGGAAATCTGGGGAACAGCTCGGCTCTGGGAAAGGGTTTCGTCGAGCTTCGTGAGCTGGGCTTTACCGACCGGCTGCCGCGCATCAGCGTGATTCAGGCCGAAGGCGCCAACCCGCTGTTCCTGAGCATGAGTCGGCATGAAGGAAAGCAGATTTATCCAGTGCGGGCCAATACCCGCGCCACAGCGATCCGCATTGGCAATCCCGCGTCCTGGCAGAAGGCGGTGCGCGTGCTGCGGGAGACCGGCGGCTGGTGCGAGCAGGTAAATGAACAGGAAATTGCGCTGGCGAAGGCCGAGATTGGTGCGGAGGGGATTGGCTGCGAGCCGGCATCGGCGGCCACTCTCGCTGGCCTGAAAAAATTATTAACGCAGCAGCGCGTTCAGCCGGACGAAACGGTGGTGTTGCTGCTGACCGGGCACACCTTGAAAGATCCCGAATATACCATCGATCTTCATCGTGGACGGCTGCTGACGCCGGAGGAGGAAGTGGCGATGCCGGCTGGTCAGCGCGAGCGGTTGGGCGTTTTAACCCGCGCTCCGCTGGCGATCGAGCCCTCCGTGGAGGCGGTCCTACGCATTCTCGATGCCGCGGTGCGCGAATAATGCGAACGGCACCGCGTGTACATCTTCGGCTTCCCGCCACCTCAGCCAATCTGGGGCCGGCCTTCGACACGGCCGCGGTCGCGCTGAATCTGCATCTCGAGGTAACGGCCGAACCTGCCGCCACATTCTCCATCTCCGCACGGGGCCGGGACATCGCCGCATGTGGCAAGCTGGAAGGAAATCTCATCCTCGAAACATATCGCCAGATGCTCAGCGCGAACGGCCGTCCCATCCAGCCTCTTCGCCTGGATGTGAGCAACGAAATTCCCCTTGGGATGGGTTGCGGCTCTTCCGCCGCCGCGCGCCTCGCTGGAATCGCGCTGGCGGTCGAGTTTGGCGATCTGGGCTGGCAAGAAGAAGATATTCTCGGCGCCGCAACATTTCTTGAAGGCCATCCAGACAACGTCACCGCCTGCTGGCTGGGCGGAATGACAGTGTCCGCGATCTCCCCTGAAGCGGCAATTGCGGACGAGGGAAATCGTGGCTTGTTCCCTCGCGTCCATGTAGCCCGAATCGATGTGCCGGAACATTGGAGAGCGGTGATCGTTTTCCCCTGCGAGCCGGTTCGCACCGAAGAATCGCGAAAAGTTCTGCCTACTCATTACACTCGCGCTGATGTGGTTGAGAACCTGCAGCGGTGCTCGCTTCTGGTAGCCGCGTTTTCCTCTGGAAACAATGAACTCTTGTCGGCGGCGATGTTCGACCGTCTGCATCAGCCGTATCGCAGCGCGATTTGCCCATTGCTGCGGGAAATCGATTCATTCGCTCATATTCCAGGAGTGTTGGGTGTGGCCCTGAGCGGAGCTGGTCCGGGGATGCTGTTGATTGTGGACCGCGATCTAGATTGCAGCGCTCTGGAGCGTTCCCTAAAGCAGGTGCTTGCCGAACCAGCCAGCCTGGAGGTGCTGCAATGCGGGTTTGAGAGCATTGGCGCAGGGGCGCCGAGCGATGCAACGCATCTGACGGAGGCCTGAATTCCCTTTAGCTGAGTAACCTGAAAAAAAGTTACTCAAGTTTTGTAGACAATGTACTCGAAGGCCGCTAACCTCTTTCTTAAGGGGCAGTTCTGGGGGAGGGCTGCTCTCGCGCCCGTTGATCTTTCACAAGATCCGGGCGCTTTACTTTTGCGCTGAAATTCTTGCGCCGAACTCAAATCCTAAACGAATGTACATTCCCGGCGCTAAGGCGTGAACTGCTTGCGACCAAACCGCACCGAACTTCATCTGTATTATGACGAGGGTCGTTCGCGTGGGCTGAAGCTGCGCGTCGACTCTTACGGCCTTCATGCTCCAGGGCATGGATATACCAAGGAGGAATCGGAATGGCAGGTCAGGCAGTGCAGGAAGTGAACGACGCAACATTTGACAAAGAGGTTTTGCAATCTGGCCAGCCGGTTCTGGTGGACTTCTGGGCTGCATGGTGCGGACCCTGCCGGGCGCTTGCTCCGGTGGTGGATGAAGTTGCGACCCACTTCGCGGGAAAGTTGAAGGTGATGAAGATGGATGTCGACAGCAACTCCGCCACGCCGATGCGTTATGGAATTCGCGGCATTCCCGCGCTGCTTTTGTTCAAGGGCGGACAGGTTGCGGACCAGATCGTCGGCTACGTTCCCAGAGAAACGATCGAGAAGTCGATCAACAAGGTTGTTTAACTGAATCGAGCGTTAAGCAGGTGAGTGGCCCGGCATTTCGCCGGGCTGTTCATTTGGTGAGCAGATCCATTCCGGATAAGGAGCGAAATGGGCAAACGGTCGCAGATGCCGGATGCAGTGGAAGATTATGTTTTCGAGTTGATGTGCGGCGAGATCCCTGCGGCAGAAGGTTTGCGCAAAGAAACCGCCAGACTGCCGCAAGCAGGCATGCAAATCGGCCCCGACCAGGCGGCGTTCATGGCCATGCTGGTTCGGGTGAGCGGAACGCGGCGCGCTCTCGAAATCGGCACGTTCACTGGTTATAGTGCGCTGGCTGTAGCCTCGGCGCTGCCGGAAGACGGCCGGCTTCTATGCTGTGATGTGAGCGAAGAGTGGACCAGCATTGCCCGGCGCTACTGGAAACAGGCCGGAGTGGAGGGAAAAATCCAGCTGCGGCTCGGCCCTGCCATCGAGACTCTGCAAACTCTTTTGAATGAGGGTGCCGCGGAAACCTTCGACTTCGCCTTCATCGATGCTGACAAGCCGAACTATGACGCTTACTACGAGCTTTGTCTGCCGCTTATACGGCCGGGCGGCTTGATTCTGCTGGATAACATGCTGTGGCACGGCAAGGTGGCCGATCCCGCCGTCCGCGACGAGGAGACCGCCGTCTTTCGCGCGCTGAACAAAAAGATATGCAACGACAATCGCGTCGAAGCCGGCATGCTCACCATCGGCGACGGAGTCATGCTGGCGCGAAAACGCGATGCTCGCGAAGGCCGAAGCTAGTCCAGGAGAGGACCGCTATTGGCGCGCGACGTTCTCCACCGGATTCGAAGCCGCCGGCACACCCGCCAGAATGCCCGGCTCGTCCGGCGCGATTTCCGGCAGTGGACCTTCCAGCGCCAGCTTCAACACTTCATCCATCTGATCGACGAAGTGCAACTTCATGCTGGATTTCAGGTTCTCCGGAACTTCTTCCAGATCGTTCTTATTCTGCGCCGGCAGAATCACTTCAAAAACGCCGGCCCGATGCGCGGCCAGCAGCTTTTCCTTCAGGCCGCCGATGGGAAGCACCTTGCCGCGAAGTGTAATCTCGCCAGTCATGGCGACATCGCGCCGCACGGGAATCTTCGTCAGCGCGCTGGCCAGCGCCGTCGCCAGCGTGATCCCGGCAGACGGCCCATCCTTTGGAATCGCCCCTTCCGGAACGTGCACGTGAACATCCAGGCTGCGATAGAAATCCCGTCCCAGACCAAGATGATGCGCCCGGCTCCGTATGTAGGAAAGCGCGGCTTGTGCCGACTCCTGCATCACTTCGCCCAGTTGGCCGGTCAGCGTCAGCTTACCCTTGCCATCGAGGATCTGGACTTCTGTAGAGAGAATGCTGCCGCCGACCTCGGTCCACGCCAGGCCGGTGACCAGCCCAATCTCATTTTGCTCATGCACCAGCGAATGGCGCACTTTCGGCAAACCAAGAAATTCCTGCAGGTTTGCCGCTGTGATTTCTTCCTTATGCTTGGGCCCATTCTTTACGATGCGCCGGGCCACCTTGCGGCAAACGTTCCCGATTTCCCGCTCCAGGTTGCGGACGCCGGCCTCGCGGGTGTAGGCGCGGATGGTTTCGAGAAGCGCCTCGTTCGAGTAGGCGAGATTTTTTTCGGTCAACCCCGTCTGTTCCCGCTGCTTCTTCAAAAGATATTGCTTGGCAATTTCGAGCTTTTCGTCTTCCGTGTATCCGTGCAACCGGAGAATTTCCATGCGGTCCTGCAACGGTGCGGGGATCGTGTGCAGCACATTCGCGGTGGCAACGAAAAGAACCTGCGATAAGTCGTATTCGACGTCGAGGTAATGGTCCTGGAACGTTGAATTCTGCTCCGGGTCCAATACTTCCAGCAGCGCCGAGGCCGGATCGCCGCGGAAATCCGAAGCCATCTTGTCGATTTCATCCAGCATGAACACGGGGTTTTTCGTGCCCGCCTTTTTCATCGACTGGAGAATCTGACCTGGCAGCGCGCCGATGTATGTGCGGCGATGTCCGCGGATTTCGGCCTCATCGCGCATGCCACCCAGCGACATGCGGACGAACTTGCGTCCAGTGGCTTTGGCAATCGACATGCCAAGCGATGTCTTGCCGACTCCCGGAGGCCCGACGAAGCAGAGAATCGAGCCTTTCGGATTCTTCACCAGTTGGCGGACGGCGAGAAATTCAAGGATGCGCTCCTTGATCTTTTCCAGGCCATAGTGGTCCGTGTTCAGGATCGTCTCAGCGTGCTCAATCGAGCGGATTTCTTTCGATTTCTTTTTCCACGGCACCGCCAGCATCCAGTCCAGATAATTGCGGGATACGGTGGATTCGGCCGACATCGGCGGCATGGCTTCGAGCTTCTTCAACTCCTGCATAGCCTTGTCGAAGACCTCTTTCGGCATGCCCGCCAGCTCAATCTTTTTCTTCAGCTCATCAAACTCACTTTTTTCGCCGCGGCCCAGTTCCTTCTGAATCGCCTTGATCTTTTCGTTAAGGTAATACTCCTTCTGGGCGCGTTCCATCTGCCGCTTCACGCGCGATTGCACGTTGCGATCCATGTTTAGCTTTTCAATCTCAATTTCAAGCACGCCGACCAGGTGATTCAGCCGCTCCGCGGGATCGAAGATGTCCAGCATCACCTGCTTCTCTTCGATCGGCAACTGCAGATTCGCGGCGATCGTATCGGCCAGCTTCCCCGGTTCTTCCATGCGGACCGTAGCGGCCACGGTTTCAAGATTCAGCGCCTGCTGCAGCTTGACGTACTGCTCGAACAGCCCGGAGACGCGCTGCATCACCTGCTCCAGCGCCTTGCTTGGTTCAGCTCCAGCCCTGCTGACGCGTACAGTGGCGATAAAAAAACCATCGGTATCGACGATCTCCGTGGCCTTGGCGCGCTCGATTCCTTCGACCAGCACCTTGATGTTGCCGTCCGGCATCTTGACGCTTTGGACGATATTGCCGATCGTTCCCGTCCCGTAGATATCTTTCGGCGAAGGTTCGTCCTGCCCGGCATCATGCTGGGTGGCGAGAAAGATCTTGCGGTCGCCGGTGAGCGCTTCTTCCAGCGCGCGAACGCTGGACTCACGGCCCACGACAAACGGCGTCATCATGTACGGAAAGATGACCATGTCGCGGATCGGCATCATCGGCAATTTGCGCAACTCGAATTTGTCGCGTGTTTCTGTCACGTTCACCTCGGGGATCGGATTGCTTCTCCTATTCTAATTTGTTGCACGCGCCGTTGCGAATCCATGCGCGCTTTACACATTGACCGGCATCTCTGGCGGCACTGCCTGGGTGCAATGGGCGCAGCGCGTCGCAGCCACGGGAATCTCGCTGAGGCATTGCGGGCATGGCTTCGTCACAACCGGTCCTGGCTTTCTTGAATCGCGCCAGCAGCCGCTCCAGCGGCATCACCACGCCGAAATACATGGCGGCGCAAACGATCAGGAAATAAATGACGGCGTTGACGAAGAGCCCGTATTTGACCACGCCGCCGTTCACATGCGCGATCAGATAGGAAAAATCAGGCTTGCCGACGGTTGCGGCGATCAGTGGATTAATAATGTCGGTCACCAGCGCAGTTACGATCGCGGTGAACGCCGCACCCACGACGAACGCAACTGCAAGATCGACGACATTGCCGCGCAGGATGAAGTTGCGAAATCCTTTCAGCATGGAATACCCCCTGAATTTCCCAGGCGCCGTGGCGGATCGCAAGGCGCTGTGGTTGCCAGCATCCTATCACCGCTCGGCGCAAACGATGCAATGGATAAGGGGAGATTCGAAGCCACGTCACTCGAAGGAAAACTTTGGCTTATTTTCAACGTCTGCGATATTCTCCAGGGTTCGTGCTCGCGCGAGGGTTCTGAATGAACAAGATATGGCCAAACGCGGATGACGCTGTCAGCGACATTCCCGAAGGCGCGACGCTGATGTTTGGCGGTTTCGGGCTATGCGGAATTCCGGAGAATCTGATCGATGCACTGGTGCGTCGACGCGTAGGCGGGCTGCATACCATCAGCAACAATATGGGTGTGGACGGTTTCGGTATGGGCCGGATGCTGGAGGCGGATATGATCGCCTCCCATACCGGCAGCTATGTAGGGGAGAACAAGCTGCTGGAAGAACAGGTGCTCGCCGGGAAATTGAAGCTGATCCTGGTGCCGCAGGGCACGCTGGCGGAACGCATTCGCGCCGGCGGCGCCGGGATCCCAGCGTTTTATACACCCGCCGGTGTGGGCACCCTGGTGGCGGAGGGGAAAGAGTCCCGGGAATTCGACGGCAAAATGTACCTGATGGAGCGCTGGCTGCGCGCCGACTTTGCGCTGATCAAAGCCTGGAAGGGCGATCGCATGGGAAACCTGATCTATCGCAAGACCGCGCGAAACTTCAACCCGATGATGGCGACCGCCGCGCGCACCACCATCGCGGAGATCGAAGAGCTGGTCGAGCCGGGAGAGATTGAGCCGGACCGCGTAATGACACCCGGCATTTATGTGCAGAGAATTGTTGTGGGAGAGAAGCACGAAAAGCGTATCGAGCGCCGCACGATAAGGAACGGCTAGCACAACTTTACAGCTCGGAGGAAAAGATAAGAGATGAATCGTAGAGAACTTATGAAGGCCGGTTTCGCGTTCACCGTAGGGTCCACCTGCTCGTACGCTCAGACGCAATACTCGGGAGCGGAACAATCCGGGAAGAATGCGTCGGCTGAATCACCCCTCAAGATCACTTTGGATAATTACTTCCCACGGTCGATCTACCGCATTCCAGTGTCGAATATCCAAAAGGCAAAATACCCCTTGATTGATGTGCATTGCCACGGACGTGGACCGTTAAGCATCTCCGAGATGGTGAAGATGATGGACGCCGTAGGTATCGAGCGGACAGCGATCTTCACCGGCGCATCGACGGCTGAACAGTTAAGCCAAATCCGTCGGGATTACGATCGATATCCGGGACGCTTCGACCTATGGTGCATGTTTGATTTACACGCATTCGGCAAGCCCGGCTTTGAAGCAGATGCGATCAAATCGCTCGAGGAATGTCATCGCGCGGGCGCCCGCGGTATAGGCGAACTCCACGATAAGGGCACAGGTCTCAGCCCGCGATCTGAGTTTCGTGCAGGCGAAGATTCTTATGCGTGGCTCGAACGGCTCGATCAACCCTCGGCGCCTACTCATTCTCCGAGTACGCCGAATTCCATTCGTTCCATGGGCCCTCACGCCGATGATCCACGCCTGGACGCGCTCGTGGGATAAGGCCGCGCAGCTTGGAATGCCGGTCAGCATCCATGTTTCAGACCCGATCTGGTGCTATCGGCCGATGGACAACACCAACGATGGACTGATGAATGCCTGGACTTGGAGAATCGTCCTCCAGCCCGGAATGTACGACCACGATCAACTCGTGAACAGCCTGGACAAAACGGCGCAGAAACATCCCAAAACCATTTTCATCGCATGTCATCTGGCCAATCTCGATTACGACCTGACCCGGCTAGGGCAAATGTTCGACAGAAATCCAAATCTATACGCAGACATCGCGGCGCGTTTTGCCGAAACTGCGACCATACCCAGATTCGTCCGTCAGTTCCTATCGAAATACTCCGACCGGATTGTTTACGGAACAGATGTGATCTATGAACGATCTTTTTTTGAAACTACATTTCGGATTCTGGAAAGCGAAGATGAACACTTTTATAAACGAGGACGACTTGGCGGTGACAACATGAATTTCAATTACCACTGGACACTGAATGGCTTTGGCCTGCCGGATAATGTTCTCAAGAACCTCTATCACGACAATGCCATCAATATTTTCAATAAAGCGCGACAGAACGCGACATAAGATCAGCCAATCCGCACGAGTAGCGGATACAACGCCAGGAACAGGATCATCGTCAGCGCCATCACATCCATGTAGAGGCTGAGCATGACAGCGCCGTGATACCAGCTCCATCGCATCCGCAGGCAACGGAATGTTTCATACGTTCCGGCGGCGGCCGACAGGATGGGTAGAATCATGGCGGGCGAGGGCCGATTCAGCGGGAATCCCGCAATCAGGAAGGAAGCCGCCAGACTTCCCAGAACGAGAATGTTGCCTCGCAGCAATGAATGCAGATGCGGATTGAAGAAGGTACGAATCATTGCACTGCACAACCAGCGGAGAACCCACATGACCACTCTATCGAATTTGAAGGCAGGCGGTGTAGCTCCGCTGACGCACAGTGGCGGAAACCGTGACCAGATTGTCACCGCGATTGCGCGGCGGGTGGCCCAGGAGCTGCGCGACGGATTCTATGTCAATCTCGGAATCGGCATGCCGACGCTGGTCGCCAACCATGTTCCGGCCGGGATGGAAGTGGTGCTGCAATCGGAAAATGGAATGTTGGGGGTAGGTCCATATCCGCTGGCGGGGGAAGAAGATCCGGACCTGATCAATGCCGGCAAGGAAACCGTCAGCGAGCTTCCCGGAACCTCATATTTTTCCAGTGCCGAATCCTTCGCCATGATCCGCGGTGGTCATATCGACCTGAGTGTGCTCGGCGCGATGGAGGTCGACGAGGCGGGAAATCTCGCCAACTGGATGATTCCCGGAAAAATGGTGAAGGGTATGGGCGGCGCAATGGACCTGGTGGCGAGCGCCCGCCGCGTGGTCGTCGCCATGGAACACACCACGAAAAGCGGCCGCCCGAAGATCCTGAATCACTGCACGCTGCCGATTACGGGCCTTGGCGTAGTGGACACGATTGTCACCGAGATGGCCTATATCCGCGTAACGCCGCAAGGCCTGATGCTCGAAGAGATTGCTCCCGGCTTCACCGTGGAGCAGGTGCAGGCCGCGACCGAGCCCAAGCTGATCGTCGGCGGCGACATAAAGACGATCAGAGTCTAGCGATGTTCTTCTAGAGGAGATTCTGTCGGACACCACTTCATAAAGATTTTCTGAAAGGAACATCGATGAACCATTGCAAGTTGACGAGAAGAAGGTTTGTCTCGGGGAGCGCGGCCATGGTGGGTACCGCGATGATCTCTCCCTCCTTATTCGCGCAGCAATCTTCGGCCGGCGCAGGTTTCATCTGGAATCAGACCCTCCCCAATAGAAATGCAAAATTTAATTGCATCGGCGAACCCGTGCCCGCAAGCATTACCATTGCCGCCAACCAACCCGTGCGGGTGATGCAAGGCGGTATCGGAGCCTCCTTTCACGCGATCAGCGCGACTCTGCCCGGTACGGAACCTGGTGGCGGATCCTGGTCCGGCAGTGCATGGGGCGGCAACCCTGACCCCGCGGACGACCGCCACTGGGACGAGTTGTTCAAATACGCGGACTGGCTGGGAATGAACTGGTGCCGTGTCGATCCTGAGCAGCGCATGTACGATTGCAGAAGCGCGTATTCACCTGGGACAACTCCGAAATGCGAGTGTTGTATCGCATTCTGGATTGGGCCGAGCGCCGCGGTGTCGACGTATTTCTGCAGCAGATGTGGGCGGATGTCGCGTGGAACGCGTATCCCGGCAATACTGAAGACCCGATCCGGCGACTGCGCAGTGCGCCCTATTCGATTCCGGAGTGGGCCTACGGTTTGGGCGAACTTGTGAGTTATCTGATTGGGGTGAAGGGATATACTTGCATCCACTGGGTTTCTGTTTCTAATGAACCCGGCCATGACTCGTTCTCCTGGTGGCAGGACTCCGCTATGAAATCGGCCCCGTTCACGCCTGCCCTGCAGACGGTTCGGGAGGAATTCGATCGTCGCGGACTGACCGTCCCCATCTCGGGGCCGGACTGGACGGACCTTCCGGAACTCAAACCTGCTGAGGTCGATTTCGATCCCTTCGTAGGCGCGTATGACCTCCATTCCTATACCGCCGTCTTCGACTCGATGAGTGATGGCTACAGTCTCTCCGAAGCCGAGCGCCGTATGGCCGACTGGGCGCAGTGGGCACACGCAAAACATAAGCCGTTTTTTCTTTCAGAATTTGGGACGATGGCGTTCGGATGGGGACATGTGGATGGAGGTCCGGCATGCTATCAGTCCGGATTGAAGAATGCTTCCCTGGTTGTTCGCGGCATCAACGCCGGTGTGGATGGGTTTAATCGCTGGAGTTTTACAAATCGCGGCGATCTGGATGGCCAATGGCAATTGGTGCGCACCTGGGATATCGATCGAAACCGGTTGCTCGACAGTTTCACGCCCCAGCCGAACGCCTATTACCAGTTCGCGATGCTGTCGCGTTTCGTCTCCAAACATTCAGGGGTGCTGGCCACTAGCGTCAAGGCGCCGTTTTTACAGAAAGATCGGAAAGTAGTAAGCGCGGCTCTGCGATCTCCGAAAGGCAATCTTACTGTTCTGGTCGTAAACGAAAGCTATACCGCCGCCAATGTGAGCATCGAGCTTCAGAATCTGTCTGCACCGGTTCATCTGCATCGCTACGCGGTCACGCCAGATATGCAGGATCTATGCTGGGTAGAACTCCGGCCGGAGCAAAGCGGAGACATCGACGGAGAAATGCGCGACCTCATCCCACCATTAAGCATCATCGTCTACTCGACGTATTTGCTGAATCCCCAGGATCCCGGCGTGATTGCGGAGTAATCTAGGCTGCGCAACATTCAGCAATCAAGCAACAATCGGTTCCGGTGCCTGCCCGGAGGCTGCTCGCCGATTTTGCTCATAGGGCGCGCTCAGAACGCCGCGTTCGGTGATGATGGCGGTGACATATTTTGCCGGCGTCACGTCGAATGCTGGATTGCAAATCCCCGCCTCGGCAGGCGTAATCTGACGCCCATTGAAGTGGGTCACTTCTTTCCCCGCGCGTTCTTCAATCGGAATCTGATCGCCGGTCGGCGTCGCCATGTCGATGGTGGACCAGGGCGCGGCAACATAAAACGGAATGCCATGTTCTTTCGCGAGCACGGCAACTCCGTAGGTCCCGATCTTATTCGCCACATCGCCATTGGCAGCAATACGGTCCGCGCCGACGATTACCGCTTGAATCTTTCCCGCGCGCATCTGGCTGGCCGCCATATTGTCACAGAGCACGGTCGTAGCGATGTTGTCATGCAACAGTTCCCAGGCGGTCAGCCGCGCGCCCTGTAGAAAGGGCCGGGTCTCGTCCGCGTAGACATGAATTCTATGGCCGCGTTCGACGGCTGCGCGGATGACCCCGAGAGCGGTCCCATACCCGCAGGTCGCGAGAGCGCCGGCATTGCAATGCGTCAGCACCCCGCCCGCAACCGGCAGTAAATCCGCGCCATGGATGCCCATTGCGCGGCAGGCGGCAATGTCTTCGTCATACATGCGGCAGGCTTCGGCAACGGCTGCCTGCTGAATCTGAGGTACGGTCACGCATGGCTCCTGGGACATGGTGCGCACCAGCTCGCGGATGCGTTCGATTCCCCAGAAGAGATTGACCGCGGTGGGACGCGTGGTCGCAAGCGTTTCGCAGATGATCTTCAGATCGCGCTCGAGCTGGGCGATATCCGTGGCCTGGCTCTGCAGCAGTCCCAGCGCGACCCCCATGGCTGCGCTGACGCCAATCGCCGGCGCGCCGCGCACAACCATGGTGCGGATTACCTCGGCGACCTCGCGGTAATCCTTCGCCAGAACATAGGTTTCTTCTATCGGCAGCTTCGTCTGATCGAGGAAGCGCACTCCGGCATCGGTCCACTCCAGCGTAGGAATCATATTCTCTAGTTTATTGCATCAGGATCGAGTTCGATCTGGTCGACGTAGCACCAGCCCCAATCCTCTCCCGGTTCAAACGATCGTATGATGGGGTGCTTTGTTTTGTGAAAGTGTTTTGTTGCATGTTTGTTTTTGGAGGAATCGCAGCAGCCGACGTGACCGCATTCCAGGCACAGCCGGAGATGAACCCAATCGTCGCCCATTTTCAGGCATTCCTCGCAACCGTTCGGCGTGCGTGGAGTGACATCGCGAATCTGATCGAGATGTGTACAGCTTTCCATGATTCTCCCTTTCTACCGTTCTGCTAAATAGCGATGCGCAAAAGCTACGGCCATTGCGCCCTCGCCTACTGCCGCGGCGCAGCGCTTAATTGATCCGTGGCGAACATCGCCCGCGGCGAACAGGCCGGGCGCGCTGGTTTCAAGATAGTAGGGCGGACGGTTAAGCGGCCACTTCGCGGCAGACTGGTTGTATCGCTGCAGGTCGGGCCCGGTCACCAGATAATGCTGCTCGTCGCACGCGACATTCGCTTTGTCCGCCCAGTCCGTTTGGGGAACACCGCCCAGGCAAAGAAAAAGCCAGTTTGTTTTCACCGTTTGCTGCTGACCGGTCTGATTGTTGATTAGCGTGATCGCTTCCAGCCTCTTCTCTCCATGTAACTCGGTGACTTCAGTGTGCGTCAGCACCTCGATCACAGGAGAGGTCAAAATGCGAGTGAGGAGATACTCCGAAAGGGTCTGCTTCAGGCAGCCAGCGCGAATCACGATACTGACCTTGCGCGCGGTGCTGGAAAAATGCATCGCGGCCTGCCCGGCGGAGTTGCCGCCGCCAACGATGTAAACATGATCGTTAGCGCAGAGAGAAGCTTCGCTCGAACCAGCGCCGTAATAAACCCCCGCTCCCAGCAAGCGTCTCTCGTTCCATAGATTCAAGCTGCGGTACTCGACCCCAGAGGCGCAAATGGAGGAACGCATTACCACCTGTGTCCCGTCCCCTAAATGTCCGATGCCTTTGTCGGGAAAAAATTCGGCGCCTATACCCTCGCGCCGCAGTAAAATTTCTGCACCAAAATGGCAGGCCTGTTCCCCAGCCCGGTGCGCGAGTTCGGCGCCGCTGATACCTTTCGGGAAGCCGAGATAGTTCTCAATGTTGGAGCTAGTGCCCGCCTGGCCGCCAATCGCGGAGCGCTCAATCACCAGAGTCTTCAAGCCTTCCGAAGCCCCATATACAGCCGCGCTCAGTCCAGCCGGGCCCGCGCCAAGGATGACCAGGTCGTATTCCGCGCGACTCGGCTTCCGGAACCAGCCCAGCTTCTCGGTGATTTGCTGAATCGTAGGACATTCCATCCGGGTCCCGTCCGGAAACAGGCAGATGGGCAGGCGATCATCGCTCAGATTGTGGACTTGAACCTCTTCGCGGGCCTGTTCGTCCGTCGTGAGATCGATCCACTGGAAGGGAACGTCGCTCCTCTGCAGAAAGTCCCGAATACCGTAGGCAGTGGAGGAATCCTGTGTCCCGAATATCTTCAGCGGGAGCTGCCGGTTTTCTGCCGCAATGTGTGCATCCATCTACAAATAGATGCTTGACGGACTGGTGGGGACGCGGCATTTCGGATTGGCATTGGCCGCAGTGCAGCACCAAAATGCGGGCGGTCACATGTTCGCCGCGATATGGGCAGTCTTGACTTCGGCCGCCGTGAACAGCGGCAGAAACGGAGCGCCGTGGGCGGCAGCTTCGACGGCGGCCCGTCCACCTTGCTCTTGCCGGTCTACCAGGCAGAGCACGCCGACAACCTCCATCTGCGCCGCGCGCGCGGCCTCGATCGCCTCAATTGTGGAAGCTCCGGTTGTGCAGACATCGTCCACGATGACGACGCGCGCTCCCGCTTCGCAGAAGCCTTCAACCCGGCGGCCGGTGCCGTAAGTTTTTTCCGCCTTGCGCACGAGAAAGCCGTGGATCAAAGGCGTTTCAGGATGCACCAGGCGGGGCCACGCGCTGGCGGAGGCGATGTTCGATACCAGCGGATCGGCCCCCATGGTGAGCCCGCCGACGGCCTGCGGGTTCAAATCGTGTTGCCGAATCACATCATAGAGCGCGAGGCCTGCCAGCCGGCCGCCTTCCGCATGCAGCGTGGTGGTGCGGCAGTCAATGTAGTAATCGCTGTGCGCGCCGGAGGATAGCGTGAAGTCCCCCAAGCGGAACGAGAGAGTTGCGATCAGGTGCAGCAGAGGTGTGCGCGGGTCTTCTGATGTTGGCATAATCTTTTTATTGAATCGTGCTGCGTTTCTGTAGATCAGTCGATGCCCAGCTTCCGCTGCATCTGTTCCAGAGTCAGGTTCTTCGTTTCCGGATAAATAAAGAACACGATGAAGAATTGCAGCGCCATCATGGCGGCGAAGAAATAAAAGGGAAGCGCTGCATGATGCACCGCGAGGATGGGGAACACGCCCGAAATGATCGCGTTCGTTACCCAGCATGCCGTGCTTCCCAGGCTTTGACCTTTCGCCCGCACGCGCGTGGGGAAGACCTCGCCGAGATACACCCAGACGACTGCGCCCTGCGAGGTAGCGAAGGCAACCATGTACAGGATGAGAAGCGGAAGCAAATAGCTCTGGTGTTCGCGCGTCTGGAAGAGGACGGCGATGATGATCAGACAGATGGTCATGCCGACAGCTCCGACGAGCAGCAGCATTTTGCGCCCCAGCTTGTCGATGACAGAGATGGCGGCCAGCGTTGCGATCAGGTTTGCCAACCCGACATAGACAGCCTGCCTGTCTCCCGACAGGCTGCTGAAGCCTGCCGCGGCGAAGATGTCATTCAGATAATAAAGAATTGCGTTGATGCCGGTGAGCTGATTGAACATGCCGACGGTAATGGCGAGAAAAATCGGCAGGCGATACTTCCGGCTGAACAGCGGCTCGTCCGCAGCCTGCCGATCCAGATGCACGGAGTCGATGATGTCCTTCAGCTCGGTTTCGTGGTCGGGCGTTCCCGTCAGCCGCAGGGATTCGCGCGCTTCATCGATACGGCTCTTCATCACCAGCCAGCGCGGGCTGCGGCCGATGGTCAGCAGCATCAGCAGAAAAAGCATGGCGGGAATCCCCGCTACGCCGAGCTGCCAGCGCCACTCCGCCAAGCCAAGATGAAGCGTTGCGATGGCGTAATTGGACATATAGGCCAGCAGAATGCCGACCACTATATTGATCTGAAATGTCCCCACCAGCCGGCCGCGCCATTTCGCCGGCGCGATTTCCGCAATGTACATCGGGCCGAGCACAGAACTTCCGCCGATGCCCAGTCCGCCGATGACGCGGAAGGCTAGCAGCGCGGACCAGTTCCACGCCAGTCCGCAGCCAATAGCCGAAACCACATACAGCACTGCCATGATGCGGAGACTGTCGCGCCGCCCGATGCGCTGGCCGGGAATGCCGGCCAGTATGGCGCCGATCACCGTGCCGATTAACGCGCTGGCAACAGTAAAGCCAAGTTCTGAGCTGCTCAGCCCATACACGATCGTCAGCTGGTGCGTGGTGCCGGAGATAACGGCCGTGTCAAAGCCGAAGAGCAGGCCCCCGAGGGCACCCACAAGAGTGCTGCGTATCAGGTATGCATTAAGCTTCATTGGGCTGGTTTATCTAGCGCTGGATTGCTCTTGGACAACATACAGGAGGCCGCGAGCCAAGTCACGCTTGAATTGTCCGGCTGGATCCATCAACTAGCAGTAGAGGCCGATTGCGGTTCCGCAGCTTTCGGCGCGTCGAAGAGAAAGTCCTTGCTGCGCAGCTCCCGGATAGTATCGCGCAGCCTGGCGGCCTTTTCAAATTCGAATCGCTGCGCCGCCTCGCGCATCGAGGTTTCAAGCTTCGCGACGTAAGCGTCCAGATCCTCCTGCGACTGAAAGCCCTCCGGTATCTCATCGGCTTCTTCGGTAATGTCGGCGTATTCGGCCTTCAGGATTCCGGCAAGCGCCATATCGACAGAACGGATGATGGAGGTGGGAGTGATGCCATTTTCCTCGTTGTATGCAAGCTGGATCGCGCGGCGGCGGTCCGTCTCGTCGATGGCCCGGCTTCATGGAATCGGTCATTTTGTCGGCGTAAAGAATTGCGCGGCCATGAATGTGGCGCGCGGCGCGGCCGATAGTCTGGATCAGCGATCCCGACGAGCGCAGAAAACCTTCTTTGTCGGCGTCAAGAATGGCGACCAGCGAAACCTCCGGCAGATCGAGACCCTCCCGCAGCAGATTGATGCCGATCAGCACGTCATACTCGCCTTTGCGCAGATCGCGCAGCAAGCGCACGCGTTCGAGCGTCTCAATTTCGGAGTGCATATAGCGGCAGCGCACGCCGACCTCGGTGTAGTAGCTGGCCAGGTCTTCCGCCATGCGCTTGGTCAGCGTGGTCACCAGCACGCGCTCGCCCTTCTTTACCCGCTCGCGAATCTCCGCCAGCAGATCGTCAATCTGCCCACGCACCGGGCGAATCTCCACCTGCGGATCGACCAGGCCAGTGGGCCGGATAATCTGCTCGACCACCACGCCGCCGGACTGCGTCAGCTCGTACGGCCCCGGCGTCGCCGAGACATAGGTCACCTGCTGCGTGCGGGTCTGAAATTCCTCAAATTTCAGCGGACGATTGTCCATCGCGGAAGGCAGGCGATAACCGTAGTCCACCAGGCTCTGCTTGCGCGAGCGGTCGCCATGCCACATTCCATGCAGTTGTGGAACGGTGACGTGCGACTCGTCGATGAACAGCAGATAATCTTGCGGAAAATAATCGAGCAGAGTCGGCGGCGGCTCGCCCGGCAAGCGTCCGGAAAAATGGCGCGAATAATTTTCGATGCCGTGGCAGTAGCCCATGGACTTGATCATTTCCAGATCGAAGCGCGTGCGCTGATGAATGCGCTGCGCCTCCACCATGCGGCCTTCGGCTTCAATCCCTTTCTCCCACCAGTCGAGTTCCGCCAGAATGCCTTCAATGGCGGTCTTCCTGCGTTCCGGCTGCACGACGTAGTGGCTCTTCGGATAGATTGGCAGCCGTGCGTACTTCTGCTTGACAGTGCCGAACAGCGGATCGATCTGCGACAGCGACTCAATCTCATCGCCGAAGAGCTCAATGCGGTAGGCGCTCTCATCGTAGGTGGGGAAGACTTCGATCACGTCTCCGCGGACGCGAAACGTCCCGCGCCGAAAGTCCACATCATTGCGCTCGTAAAGTATCTCCACCAGCCGCTTGGTGATGTCCTCGCGGCGAATCTTCTGGCCGCGTTCGAGCAGCATCAGCATGCCGTAATAGGCTTCCGGCGATCCGAGACCGTAAATGCAGCTGACCGAAGAGACGATGATGACATCGCGCCGCTCAAAAAGGGACCGCGTAGCGGAGAGTCGAAGCTGATCGAGCTGCTCATTGATCGTGGCTTCTTTTTCAATGTAAAGATCGCTTGACGGAATGTAAGCTTCGGGCTGATAGTAGTCGTAATAAGAGACAAAATATTCGACCGCGTTGTGCGGAAAGAACTGCTTGAATTCGTGATAAAGCTGGGCCGCCAGGGTTTTATTGTGGGCCAGAATCAGCGCGGGCCGGTTCAACTGCTCAATTACTTTGGCCACGGTGAAGGTCTTGCCCGAGCCGGTGACGCCCAGCAATACCTGATGTTTTTCCCCGCCGGCAACGCCGCGCACCAGTTCGTCGATGGCACGCGCCTGGTCACCGCGCGGCTGATAATCGCTGACAAGCTCGAAATCCATATAGGTTTATTGTAATAAAGCACACCACGGGCGCAGCAGATGCCCACCACATGAGAGTGTCAAATAGATTTGGAGGAAAAATGAATTCGGAACACGATGCCGCTGCCCACAGCGCCCTGATCCTGGACCAGTTCACGCGACAGGCGCAGCCGTTCGCTACCTCCCCTGCCATCCGCAATCAGGAATTTCTCGACCGCATTCTGCAGATGGCCGAACCGCAACCGGACGATACCGTGCTGGATGTCGCTTGTGGACCCGGCTTGTTGACCTGCGCCTTCGCTCACTTGGTGCGGCAGGCCACCGGGTGCGATCTGACGCCGGCCATGCTGGAGCAGGCGAAGATCGTTCAGGGGGACCAGGGCCTGCGGAACGTGAAGTGGGAAATCGGCGATGCAACCGCGTTGCCGTACAAGGATGGCGAGTTCTCCATTGTCGCGACGCGGTTTACCTTCCATCATTTCCTCGATCCGCTCGCGGCACTGAAAGAAATGCGCCGCGTCTGCCGTCCCGGAGGAAAAGTCGTCGTGGCCGACTCCTCGCCCGCAGCGGACAAAGCCGAAGCATTCAACGCAGTGGAAAAATTACGCGATCCTTCGCATGTTCGCGCGCTGCCGGTCGAAGAACTGTGTGCTTTATTTCAGCAAGCAGGCCTGGGCGAGCCGCGTGTGAGCGCTTATCGTCTCGAAGGGGATCTCGAAGATCTCTTACGGCATTCCTTCCCGAATGAAGGGGACGAAGCTCGCGTCCGCAAGCGGTTCGAAGATTCACTGGAGGACGATGCGCTCGACCTGATGACACGCCGTGGCCAGGGAACAATTCTGTACGGCTTTCCCATAGCGATTCTTGCCGCTCAGCGCGGGTCTGGTCGCCGCGCGGCTGATATTCGCTGACAAGCTGACGGTCAATATATCTCCATGAGCCGGAGAAAGGGTTTTGAGCGGAAGAGAATCAGTGGAGCGCGTACGTCGTGCGCACATCTTTCAGCAGTTCCATGCGGCTCGGAAGCCGGGAGAGAACATGTGGCCGCCGGGGTATCCTTGATTGCGACGCGGGCGGGATCGCCCATGACAGCAATCTGATGACGGCAAGAACAATCCCATGATAGAGGCAAACCGGTCGTTCCGCTGTACCCAATCAGCACCCGCAGCTTAGGATCGGCGGCGACGGCCTGCCGCAATTCGTTCACAGAACCCGCCCGCGCGGCGTCTCCGCTTACCCACATTTGGATTACGTGGGAAGAGAGAGCATTGTACTGGGCGTCTGTTTTCCAACCCACGGTGTTGGTCACGAAGTTCACTATGCCTTCGGTTAAAGGCGCGACCATGGCTGCGAGTATGGGGTCGTTTGCTTCCTGTTGCGGAGCATACGGAAACGGATCGTATGAGGTGACGTTCGGTCGTAGGTGGAGCCGATCTTGCCTTCCTCGCGATAGACCTCGCGCACATACGCGTGTCTGTCAGTCGTCCTCCCGAGTTTTTGACAAATTGCGGATCGAGGCCTGTCATCTCGGTCACATGCTCATCATCGCCTGCGTGGCCGCTGCATTGGAACGACCTTCAATCAGCGCGTTTGCGTACGGGCCTTCGGCGTAGGCGACAACATCCGCCATGGCCGCTGGAGTCAGCCTGTGCCCGCGTTCCAAGTGGGCTGCGGTAATGGAAGGTAGGGTCACCATCCAAGGAATGGGGCAAAGATTTTCATCATCTCCCACGGTTGGGTTCAGGTAGGGTGAAACGAGTACCAAACCGCTGAGCCCGACGCCGAGCCGCGACTGCAGATCGTTGTTAATGCGAGGGGCGCGGAAGCCGCCATAGCTTTCGCCAACAAGATATTTCCTGGAAGTCATGCGTTCATTTTTTACGAGCCAATTGTAGATGACCTGCGATAGATAGCGGATATCGGGGACCGTGCTGTAAAACTCAGTCTTGGCCTCTGCCTCCGGAACCAGGGAGCGGCTGTAGCCGGTACCGATGGGGTCGATAAAAACGAGATCGGTAAAGCCGAGCCAGGTTCCTTGATTGTCTGCCAAGGTTGGGGCGTCGGATGGGCTATCGCCCTGATTGCCTACGTTGAGATGCTTGGGGCCGATAGCGGCAAGGTTGAGAAAGACAGAGGAAGCACCGGGGCCGCCGTTCAGAGCGAATGTGACTGGGCGATTGGGCTCATCCACTGTATAGGCGGTGTAGACGACTTCGCCTGTGACCTTTCCCTCTGTGTTGCGGGCGGGCAGCTTGCCCACCGTGACGGTGTAGTGCAGCGTTTTGCCATTCAGAACGATGCTTTGCGCAACTTGGGCGTCGGCGGCAGAGGCGACAGAGCCTGTTTATCCGCAGCAATCTTATCTTTCTCGGTGTGGGTAGCGCCGGATGCTGATTTACTTGCCTGAGCAGGTATCACAAAAGACGGCGAAATTACAAAGCAGAAAATGAAGAAGGCAGACGTCACGCCTCTGCGGACAGTTTTCATCGAGTTCATGTGGTTACCCCAGTCCATGGATCAGGAGAGACTTTCATTTCTCGCTGGATGCTGACGGCAAGATTACAGAAGAATAGGGCTAAAACTTGCCATATTTGGACGTTCAATGCTGATGCATGTAGTTATTTACAGGCCCAGCACCGCCATTAAATCCCCCGGCTTATGGATCAGAACGTCCGGCGGTGCGACCTCCAGCGAATGCGGTGAAAGACCATAGCTGCAGCCGATCGAATATGTCCCGGCATTTTGCGCGGTCAGAATATCGACATCCGAATCGCCGATCATTACAGCCTCGTCCGGCGCAACTGCGGCCTCTCGCAGCAGTGTTTCCAGTCCCAGGGGATCGGGCTTTTTTGTCGGAAAACTATTTCCGCCATAGATCCGGAACATGAACTCTGCCAGGCCGAGCGCTTCGCAAATGGCGCGCGAAGGCCCGACCGGCTTGTTGCTCAGCAGCGCGACCAGCGGTTTGCCGGGATGGCCGCGCAGCGCCTCCAGGACCGCGTGACAGCCATCGTAGACATATGTGTTGTCCAGCTTGTGCTCGCGGTAATAGTCCAGAAAATACGCTTCAGCATCGTTCACCAGCGTGTTGTCGTTTGGGTCGCCCAGCGCGCGCCGCACCAGCATCCCCGCGCCATCGCCGATGTAGCTGGCAATGATATCTTCCGGCAATTCATGGCGGTGGAAGTGCCGCAGCATCCCGTTGACGGATTGCGCCAGGTCGGCGCGAGAGTCGATCAGCGTTCCATCCAGATCGAACACAAACAACCGCAGCTGCTCAGCCGGAATTTTGCGAACAGTCAGTACCATAGGTCTACTGTATGCGAGCCGCGCATCTTGGTCTGTCATTCTGAACGCAGTGAAGAATCCAGAGAATCCCGGCTGCGTGCGCGATCTGCGGTAGCCAGAGGGTTTGTCATTCCGAGCGGAGCGAGGAATCCAGACGATGCTGGTATCGGAACGACCAGCGCTCCGATTACTGCAAGTCGATATTTCCGGACCGGGTATACATCTTCACTTCCGGACCGCCGCCATTGATTGGAATCTTCAGCACGCCGCTGCTGGCGTGATCCGACACCGGGTTTGGAAGCTTGGAAGTGAGTTTGCCGGAGCCGCTCTCCGCATCGAGGTTGAACTTTGCATCGGCTGCGGCCTCAAAGCGGATATTTCCCGAGCTGGTCTCCATCTCCCAATCGGAGGTTGGCAGACCGGCGATGAGAAGGCTGCCGGAACTGGAGCGGGCCTGCAGTCCTCCATGCACCTTCGTTGTTGTGATGCTCCCGGAAGCGGTCTGCAGGACCGCGTCGTTGATCTGGGAGTCGCGCAGGTCCAGGCTCCCGGATCCACTCAGCGCCCTCAATGTGCCATGCGCATTCTGGATGTCGATCGTCCCTGATTTCGTCTGCAGTTTCGAGCCGGAGCCGATTCCGCTTGCAACGATGTCTCCCTTGCCGGTGTTCGCGTGCACAGACCCGGAAACGCCGTCCACGTGGATGTTGCCGGATCCGCTGTTGGCGACAACGGTTGTGTTCTTGGGGACGGAAATCTCGTAATCGATATCGACGTTATGGGATGTGCTTTCGCCGCAGATCTCGCTATTTCCGACCTGGACCGTATTGCCGGTCTGTTGAATGGGCGGTTTGGCGGCAAGATCCTTCATCTGCGCTTCGTTTCCGAAAGCATGCCAGTTGCCTTTGTGGATCTTTGCGGAAATATCGATCTTGTTGCCATCGGTTCCATGTACATCGATCATCCCGGAGCTGTTGCAGACATTCAGCGCAACATTTCCGCTACCGCTTGCTGCCAGTGATCGGTGAAAACCGATATCCGCCGCATAGGAAAAAGTGGAAGCACAGATAAGGGCGAGGGCTGCGACAGCTCCTGGGGTGGGGCGCATAAAATTCCTCCGCGAAGGGTGTTTACTGGCAATCTACTACCCAATTCAGTGGAGAGATACGCAAAAATTGCGCAAAGGTTCACAATTGCACAATTGAAAGCACGCCCCGTGGGACTCTCCCCGACCGCGGCTGTCCTGCTAGACTCGGAGGCAAATGCCCACTCTGCCGCTATTTCGGGCTGCCGCCATTGTGGCGTTGATCCTCTGCAATGCGTTTTTCGTCGCTGCGGAGTTCGCCCTGGTCTCCCTGCGCCGCACCCGCGTCCAGCAACTGATCGAACAAAAGCGGCCGGGCGCCCGGACCGTCGCCGAGCTGCAGGCCAACCTGGACGATTTTCTTCCGGCGGTGCAACTTGGAGTGACGCTGGCCAGTCTGACACTCGGCTGGCTGGGGGAGCCATTCGTGGCTCGCCTGCTGCTGCCGTGGTTTTCCGTCCTGCCCCACGCGCGCCTTTACGGAAGCCTGCTGGCCGCGGTCGTCGCATTTTGCCTGATCACGTATTTTGAAGTCATTTTCGGCGAGTTGGTGCCGAAGTCGCTGGCCCTGCGGCAAGGGGAAAAAGTCGCGCTGGGCATCGCCGGTCCTATAGCGGTTTTCATCCGGGTTACCGGCCCAGCGGTCCACCTGATGAATCGATCCGCCGAAGCGGTGCTGCGCCTTTTCCGCCTGTCGCGCATGCCCGAGCGAGTTCCTCATTCGCCGGAGGAACTGAAGTTGATTGCCACCGCCACGCGGCACATGGGCTTGTTGCCGGAAAAACAGGAGACGATCATTCACCGCGTGCTCGATCTCGATACCATCACCGTGCGCGAGATCATGACGCCGCGGCAGAAAATATTTTCCCTGCCTGCCGATCTTTCGCTGGCCGAAGCGAATGCGCGAATTACCCAGATTCAGCGCTCGCGTATTCCCGTGTACGATCCGAAGCTAGGTCCGGAGCACATCGTGGGCGTTGTCTACGCTAAGGATCTTGCGCGGTGGATGCATTTTCGCGCGCTGACGCAGAGCACGCCAAAGAATTTGCCGTATCCAGCTTTCACCCGCGGCGACGAAGATCCGATGCGCCTCGGCCAACTGATGCACGATGTCATCATCGTGCCGGAGACCAAAGCGGTCTCCGATTTATTAACGGAATTCCAGACACGGCGCCGGCATCTTGCAATTGTCGTGGATGAATTCGGTTCTGTTACCGGCCTGGTCACGGTGGAAGATGCGCTGGAGCAGATCGTTGGCGAGATGGAGGATGAATTCGACGTACGCGAAAACACCTTGCAGAAACTCTCCTCCGGAACGCTGGTGCTCGATGGCAGCGTGACTTTGCTGGATCTGGAAACCCAGATGGGATGGCATCTTTCGCACGATGGCGGTGTGGAAACGCTGGCCGGATTTCTGCTGGTACACATGCAGAAAATTCCGGCGCTGGGCGACTCGATTTCCTGGGAGGGCCGCCGCTTCACTATCGTAGCGATGGAGAACCGGCGCATTACGCGGGTGCGTGTTGAGCCGGAAACAGCGATAGATGCGGAACATCTCCACCCGGCCCAGGCAACGGACGAGGTCCGTGAGCCCGCATGAACTACTGCCTGGCGAACCCTGCTGAAGCGGCTGCTGCTCCTGGTGCCGGTTTTGTGGCTGGTCGTTTCCCTGATCTTTTTTCTGATCCATCTTGTTCCCGGCGACCCGGTGGAGCAGATGCTGGGCGAAGGAGCGAGCGTCGCCGACATCAGCGCGCTGCGGCATGCGTACGGCCTCGATGTTCCGCTGGGTCTCCAGTATGTCCGCTACTGGAACGGCGTGTTGCACGGAAATCTGGGTCACTCGATCCGCTTGAACATGCCGGTTACGCAGCTGATCCTGTCGCGTTATCCCTACACACTGGAGCTGGCTATCCCGGCAATATTGCTGGCGATTCTACTGTCATTTCCAGCGGGCATCGCTTCGGCGCGCAGTCGCGGCAAGTGGCAGGATCAATGGCTCGGCGCCGTTAGCTTGTTCGGCGTGTCGTTTCCCACCTTCACCCTCGGCCCGATTTTGATTCTGGTTTTCGCCATCGCGCTGGGCTGGCTTCCGGTCTCGGGAACAGGGTCGTGGAAGCATTTTGTGTTGCCCACCGTCACCCTGGGGACCGCGCTGGCTGCGATCCTGACCCGGATGGTCCGCACCTCGATGCTGGAAGAACTGGGTCAGGATTACATTCGCACAGCGCGCGCCAAGGGTCTTTCCGAGCGCGCCGTCGTCTATCGTCATGCACTGCCGAATGCGATGATCCCGCTGCTGACCATCGTCGGCCTGCAGTTCGGCGCTTTGCTGGCCGGTGCAATCGTTACGGAGACGATTTTCTCCTGGCCCGGTCTCGGCCGTCTTACCATCGCGGCAATCTCCAATCGCGATTATCCGCTGGTACAGGGATGCATTCTCGCAATCGGCCTGACATATGTCCTGGTGAATCTATTGACCGATGCTCTGTACGTCGTTGTGAATCCGCGCATCCGTCAGTAGTTTAAGGACAAACTCGTCGAGCGATGCCGCATCTCATCCAGAGTTAATGTTTTAAAAACCAACCTCACTCAACTTCATCCGGACATGGATGGCATACTGGAATGTCCACTGGTGCCTCGCTGCATGGCCAATGCTGTCGTGCAAACTTTGAGGTATTCGAAGAATATCTCCACGATGCAATTCAGAAGCGTGATTTAGCGGGAGCAAGGCCTTGAAGTTCATCCATCTGGGAGCGATGCGGTCAGCCGAACTGCTCGGCGCCGTCCAGAGGCATTTTCATCTCCGCACGCTAAGCTTGATGGCAGCCGCTTCCCCCGACCACCAGGGTTCCAGCTTATTCGATAAGCTTTTTACCTCTTCGACGAACATCTTTCATCCGCAGTCCGTCCCCGCGCACGATATTTTCCGGCTTTCGATTTTTGTGCTCATCGTTACCGGCGCGATCTGGGTCACAGTCTCAGCGCTATTAGTGCATGTGGTGATCCGCTATCGCCAGCGGCCCGGTGACGACCAGCGCGAGCCTCCTCAGATTTACGGAAGCAATCAGATTGAACTGTCCTGGACCGTCATTCCAATTCTTATTGTGTTTGTGCTTTTTCTCTCGACCGTGCGCGTTATTTTCGTAATCCAAAACGCCAAACAACCCAAACAGGCGTTGAATGTGATGGTCGTCGGACACCGCTACTGGTGGGAATTCCGCTATCCCAAGTATCACGTCGTAACTGCCAACGAGTTGCACGTTCCGGTTACCGCAGATCCGAAGCACCCGCTGCCGACTTATTTGAAACTTGCCACCGCGGATGTAGATCACAGCTTCTGGGTTCCGCGCCTGAACGGCAAAACCGATCTTTTTGCCGGCCAGGTGAATGAAATATGGATTCAACCCGAGGTTAAGGGCATTTATCTCGGACAGTGCGCCCAGTATTGCGGCGCGGAACACGCGAAGATGCTGATTCGCGTCTATGCGGAATCTCCGGCGGACTTTCAGAAGTGGATTGCGAATCAGCAGAAAAATGCGGTCTCGGATTCCGCCGCGGCTGAAGGCCGTGCTGTTTTCGAGCAAAACGCCTGTATCAACTGCCACTCGGTCCGCGGAACCGTAGCCGACGGCCGCTACGGTCCTGACCTGACCCATCTGATGAGCCGCGATACCATTGCCTCCGGGATCTTGCCCAATACGAAAGATAACCTGGAGAAGTGGATCAAAAATCCAGACGCATACAAGCCCGGCTGCAATATGCCGGCGATGAAATTAAGCGATCGGGACATCGCTGAAATCGCTTCTTACTTGATAACGCTGAAGTAGTCCTATCTGTTAACGCTGAAGGAACAGGTTTTCGAAAAGCAAGGAACAAACTCCATGGCTGATTCCATACCGCTTTCCGGGACAATCGATCTAACGCCCAAAGAAAAGCATCCCCGCTTGTATCTGGAGATGATGCACGAATGGATCGTGACTACGGATCACAAAAAGATCGGCCTGATGTACATTGCCGCCGCGTTGATGTTTCTTGTCATCGGCGGGATTGAAGTGTCTGCTGATGCGCATTCAGCTCGCCGTGCCGAATTCAAACTTTCTCGCTCCCGAACAATACAACGAGCTGTTCACGCTGCACGGCACGACCATGATTTTCTTTGTGGCCATGCCGGTTCTCTTCGGGTTCGCAAATTATATGGTGCCGCTGATGATCGGCGCGCGCGACATGGCGTTTCCGCGTCTGAACGCTTTCAGCTTCTGGATTTTCCTGTTCGGCGCAAGTCTGCTGTATTACAGCGTCGTCGGCGGCCAAGGCGTTTACGGAGGTTCAGGCATACCCGACGCCGGTTGGTTCGCCTATGCACCGCTGACGGAAATACCCTTTGAAAGAGGGCATGGCGCCGACTACTGGGCGCTGGGCATTTTCATCAGCGGAATCGGGACGATAGGGACCGCACTCAATATCGTTGTGACCACAATCTGTATGCGCTGCAAGGGCATGAAGCTGAACCGCATGCCCTTGTTTGTCTGGCTCATGCTGGTCACCTCGATCATGGTGCTCGGAGCCTTTCCCCCGCTCTCCGCCGCACAGATCATGTTGCTGCTCGACCGCTTCCTGGGCGCCCACTTCTTCGATGCTCAGGCCGGAGGCTCGGCGGTACTCTGGGCACACTTCTTCTGGATCTTCGGTCATCCCGAGGTTTACATTTTGGTGCTGCCGGCCTTCGGGTTCGCCAATGAAATTATCCCCGTCTTCTCGCGAAAGGCGATCTTCGGCTATCCCGCCATGGTGGCGGCATCGGTCGGCATCGGCTTTATCAGCTTTACCGTCTGGGCCCATCACATGTTCACCGTTGGAATGGGGGCTTCTGCCAACACGGCATTTGTCATCTCGACAATGATTATCTCCGTGCCCACGGGCATAAAGATATTCAACTGGCTGGCGACCATGTGGGGCGGAAAAATACGCTTTACCGTGCCAATGCTCTTTTTAACGGCATTTGTCTTCCAATTCGTCGCTGCAGGTCTTACCGGAATCATGCTGTCGGTGGCGCCGTTCGATTGGCAATTGCACAACTCCTACTTCGTGGTCGCCCATTTCCACTACATCATCATCGGTGGAATTCTGTTCTGCCTGTTCGGCGCGTTTTATTACTGGTTCCCGAAGATGACCGGACGCCTGATGGACAACACTCTGGGCAAATGGCATTTCTGGTTGTTCGTACTCGGCTTCCACATGACATTCGATTCGATGCATATCCCCGGTCTCCTGGGAATGCCGCGCGAGGTATACACCTATGAGCCGGGACATCATTGGGCCATCTGGAACATGATCATCACCATCGGCGCTTTTATTCAGGCGATCGCGATCATTATTTTTATCGCCAATCTGGTCCTATCGCACTTCAAAGGGGAACCGGCCGGCAACGATCCCTGGGATGCGTGGACGCTTGAATGGGCGACGACTTCTCCCCCGCCCGCCTACAACTTCGCCGAGGAGCCGATGGTTCGCAGCGCGCGGCCGTTGTGGGACATGAAGCACCCCGAGGACCCGGATTGGAATTACGAATTTAGTACCGAGAATACGATGGCGGCCCAATGACAACGATCCCGTTTACTTGCGATCCCAAAGACAGTGTATGGACGCTGCCCTA
The DNA here is from genome assembly GCA_963823295.1 of uncultured Acidobacteriota bacterium. Classification (GTDB taxonomy): domain Bacteria; phylum Acidobacteriota; class Terriglobia; order Terriglobales; family Acidobacteriaceae; genus JAKAAZ01. Next base: position 44,692 of record CAWGLF010000007.1, on the reverse strand, counting down.
TAAAGGCACCGTTGGAATGTACTGCCTGATCGGGGCCGAATCGGCGATGTTTCTGATCTTCGTCGTGGCCTATATCTACTATCTCGGTAAAAGTCTCAGCGGGCCCACTCCGGCGCAGGTTCTTGAGCCGCCCATCTTCATCACCGTTTGCCTGCTTTCAAGCAGCATCACCATGCACTTATCCGCCGAGGGCCTGCGAAAGCGCAACCAGGTGCGGTTCCTGGGATGGCTGACGGCTACGATTCTGCTGGCGATTATCTTTCTTCTCGGCACCGGCAAAGAGTGGCACGATCTGATCTTCAACCGCGGCTTCACCATCCGAACCAATATGTTCGGCACCGCCTTTTATTCTCTGGTGGGCCTGCACGCTACCCACGTCATCATCGGATTGCTGATGCTGAGTATCGTGCTGCTGCTGGGCCTGTTCGGCAGGGTAACGGATGAGCATTTTCACCAGTTCCATACCTTGTCCCTTTACTGGCATTTTGTCGATGCCGTGTGGGTGGTTGTCTTTACCGTGGTGTACATCATTGGAAGATGACGGAAAACGGACGATGAAGACCGATTTCGATAGCGAGCACGCCCAGCCCTCCCGGCACGTCATCCACATGCCTGCGCCGACCGAGTGGCCGATTGTGCTGGCGCTCGGTATTACCCTGCTGTTTGCCGGATTGGTGACGCACTGGGCGATCAGCGTGGTGGGATTCGTCCTGATGATCCGCTCCTCAGTCGGCTGGTTTAAGAATGTCCTGCCGCACGACCAGTGTGAGAATGTCCCGGTCGAGACGCAAGTCGTCGAGATAAAGAGCTCGCGATCCCAGGTGGATCGTCTGCCGATTTCGGAGCGGCACAGGAAGGTTCTTCCGGTCGAGAGATGGACCTTGGGTGCCGGTGTGAAGGGTGGCATTGCCGGCGGCATTGCCATGATCGCACCTGCGAGCGCTTATGGACTGGTCCGCTACCACAGCCTCTGGTATGCGCCCAACCTTCTGGCCGCGATGGCTATTCCCGATTGGGCGACCAGGAGCATCCACTTCCTGACTTCCTTTCACGTCGAAGGTCTGCTGGTCGCCGGCCTGGTCCACATCGTCGCCTCCGTTCTGGTCGGCCTGCTCTACGGCGCGATTCTCCCCATGTTCCCGAGGAAACCCATCCTCACCGCTGGATTTCTTGCACCCATATTCTGGACCGGGCTTCTCTATGCCACCCTGGAGACAGTCAATCCAACACTGAATCAGCGTATCGACTGGTTGTGGTTTATTCTTTCGCAGATTGCATTCGGTCTGGTCGCCGGATTTGTCGTAAACCTCCACGTCCGGGTACGCACCAAGCAGTACCAGGAGTTGCCATTCGCCGTACGCGCCGGGCTGGTTTCGCAGGTGGAAGAACAGGAGCACCATGAGGACCATTCCCAATGAAGAGACGTTTCATGGGAGCGACGGTTCTGGCCGCCATGGTGGCCCTTGGCGCGGTGGGATGCAGTACCGGTAAGCCCGGCTTTCGCAGCGAGACGCTGCGCCCGCAACAGGAACATAATTTCGAAATTCTGTATGGCGAAAACTGCTCCGCTTGCCACGGGGATCGCGGCATGTATGGAGCCGCGCTGCCGCTCGATAATCCTGTATATCTCACATGGGCCGGGCGCGATCGGATCCTGCGGATTGTCTCCGGCGGAGTTCCCCACACCTTAATGCCGCCCTTCGGATACGGCGCCGGCGGGTTGCTGACCGATCAGCAGATCGAAATTATCGTGAATGGGATGATGTCGCATTGGACGAAGCCGGACATTCTGAACGGAGCGAATGCGCCCGGTTACACCTCGGCCTCAAAGGGCGATCCCGCGCAGGGACAAGCCGCATTCCAGATGTATTGCGCTCGCTGCCATGGCGCCGACGGGCACGGTCTGTCGCCGGGGAAGACCCAGTCCAGCCGCGCCGCAGCCGCTTCCAAACCGGAATCTGCCGTCGGGTCGATTGTCGACCCGACATATCTTTCGTTAATCAGCGATCAGGCTCTGCGCGACATCATCGTGGCCGGAATGCCCGGAGAAAACATGCCGGACTGGCGCGGGGATGTGCAGGGAAAAGCCATGACCGATAAAGACGTGACGGACATTGTCGCCTGGCTGGTATCCCACCGCGTGAAATTTCCCGGCCGGACTTTTCCGCAACCGCAGCACTAGATGAAACCGCGGCAGCCCGCGGGGCAAGGGGTGAGTTTTGAACAGCGTTTTGAAGAATTTGCTCAACTTCAAAAACCCGATGAAGGAGCCGAGTGAATATTCCCGGCGGAAATTCCTCATGATGGTGGCTGTTGCCCTCAATGGCGTGATTGGGCTGGTCCTCGCCGCACCTGTTGTCGGTTATATCCTCGCGCCCTCTGTTCCAGACCAACCTGGGATGGAACCATTGGGTCCCGGTAGGGAATCTCGAACAGTTTCCGAAAGGTGAGACCCGGCTCGGGCAGTATCGCAATCCCGACACGACTCCGGCCGACGGCCAGACCGCAACCCTGCCCTGCTGGGTGCGGAACATCGATGGGCGGCGGTTCCAGGTCTTCGCCATCAATTGCGCCCACATGGAGTGTCCGGTGCACTGGTTCGCACAATCCAGGTTGTTCATGTGCCCGTGTCACGGCGGTGTCTATTACGAGGATGGCGCGCGGGCCGCGGGACCTCCGCCGCGCGGGCTCTATGAATACAAGCATAAGATCGTCGGCAATCAGTTAATGATCTGGGCGGGCGAACTGCCCACGCTGTCAACACAGGCCAGTATTGCCAAACCGGAAAGCTCGCCATGCCAGCAGGGATAAAACAAAAGAGCCTCGCGCTCTATCATTGGCTCGACCGCCGCCTGGGCTTTGAGAAACCCATCAAAGAGGCGGCCGAGCACCCCATTCCCAGAAACAGCGCCAGCTGGTGGTATATCTTCGGCAGCGCCGCAACCGTCATCCTGGTCCTGCAGGTCGTAACTGGAATTCTGCTGGCAATGGTCTATACGCCCACTGCCCGCGACGCCTGGAACAGTCTGAATTTTCTCAATCACGGCCTGACGTTGGGCTGGTTCCTGCGCGCGCTGCACGGCTGGGGTTCGGACTTCATGGTTGCCATCGTGCTGATCCACATGGCTCAGGTATTTACCTTCGGTGCGTACAAATTTCCCCGCGAACTCAACTGGATCACCGGCGTGTTCCTGCTGCTGATGACTTTCGGTATGGCGTTCACCGGCCAGGTTCTGCGCTTCGATCAGGATGCGTATTGGGGACTCGGCATCGGCGCATCGATTATGGGCCGCGTTCCTTTTATCGGCGGGTGGCTGGTGCACTTGCTGCTGGGCGGCCCGATCCTCGGAGCGACCACCGTTTCCCGCTTCTTCATGCTGCATGTCTTCGTCATCCCGGGAATACTCATCGGTCTGGTGGCGATCCACGTATGGATGGTCCTGTACGTCGGAATCAGCGATTGGCCCATGCCCGGCCGGCTGGTGCGCAGAACCACCTACATGCGCGAATACGAGGAGGAAATCAAAAAAGACGGAATTCCTTTTGTTCCGGACGGCGCCTGGAAGGACGCCTTTTTCGCCGCCGGAATCATCCTGGTGATCATGGCGTTTGCGTGGTTCTTCGGGCCAATTGGCCCAGGAGGGCCGCCGGATCCGACTATCATCCAGACCTATCCGAAGCCGGATGTCCCGTTCCTATGGATTTTCGCGCTGTTCGCATTGCTTCCGCCCAACCTTGAGACGCCGCTGATTCTGATTACGCCGATCGTCGCAATCCTATGGATGCTGGCCCTGCCGCTCTATGCCGGACAGGGAGAGAGGCACTGGTCGCGCCGTCCTGTCGCCGTGCTGATGCTGATCGTGATTGTAATTTCCATCACCATTTTCACCCGGCTCGGCCAGACCACGCCTTGGAGTCCCAAAATGAATGCGTGGACGGGAGACCCCGTGCAGCCGAAATTCCTGAAGGGAAGGACACCGCTCGAGCGCCAGGGTGCGCTGGTCTTTCAAAATAAGCAATGCCGAAATTGCCACTCGCTCGATGGCCTGGGCGGGCAACGCGGGCCGGACCTGGATAGGATTGCCACCAAGATGACCGAGAGCCAGATCATCCGCCAGGTACTGCAGGGCAGCGGAAACATGCCGGCCTTCGGCAGCGCAATCAGCCCGCCGGAGATGACCGCGCTCGCGAGTTTTCTTGAGACGCTGAATGGAAACCAATACCCGGCGCAGAACGACGCCCGCCGGCTATCGCAGCACCCGGAACCGCATTCCGGCGCAACCGAGTAACGCCAGCCATGGCTACAGAAACCCAGGTCATCCTTGCCGCATGGTCACCCCCTTTCGGACTTGACCGCCGCCGTGGTGTTTGTATCGGCAATTTATATACGGGGCTGGAATGCGATCCGGAAAACCCGTCCCGCATATTTCACCGGCGGCCGGCTGCTCTGCTTTCTCAGCGGCATGTTTGTCCTGTGGCTCGCGATTGCTTCGCCCATCGACGGTTTTGCCGATGCGCTGCTCAGCGCCCACATGGTGCAGCACTTCCTGCTCATGTCCGCGGTGCCGCCGCTGCTGCTTACTGGGCGCGCCAGTGGTCCCCCTGTTGCGCGGACTCCCGCGATGGCCGGTTCGAAAGGTGATCGGTCCGCTGATAGCCTCTCGCCCGGTTCGCGCTATCGGGCATTTTCTTGCAGCTCCCGTGGTCGCATGGTTCGCATTCAATTTCGTTTTCCTCGCCTGGCATCTGCCGCGGGCCTACGACTTCGCCCTTCGCCATGAAGATGTGCATGATCTGGAGCACATCTGCTTTCTGGCGACCGCTCTGCTTTTCTGGTATGTCATCCTGCATCCGTGGCCAAGCCGGGTGCGCACCAACAGTTGGATGGTTCTGCTGTATCTGCTGTCGGCCGACATCGTGAACACCGCGCTTTCAGCCTTTCTCGCCTTCTGCAATCGGCCCATCTATGCGTTTTATATCGCCGGTCCAAATCCCTTCCATATCTCACCGCTATCAGACCAGGTGACCGCCGGTGTCATCATGTGGGTGCTCAACTCGATCGTATTTCTTGTGCCCGCCATGCTGCTGACGGTGCAGCTCGCGGATAATCGCGGAACCGAGTCGAATACGGGTGCGCCGGGTGTGCCAATCCCGGGTACCCGACGAGCGTAGCTGCGGGGTGGGATTGCTTTGTCCCCTCCACGCGTTCGTCATCCTGAGCGGAGCGAAGGACCTCTGCATTTCCGAAGAGATACAGCTATTTTTAAAATGCTTTATCGCCCGGTATGCGGAACGGCAGTTTCCAGAAAATAAAATGTTCCCGAGGCGGACGCCTCAACTCCGGTAAGTCTGCGGTTATAGACAACGACGGAATCGATATACCAAAGCGGCAAAGTCGGCAGATCGTTCGCGAGAATCTGCTGCACGCGATCATAAGCCGCTTTGCGCTGTTCCTGACTGGATTCCGTAGCGGCGGCCTGCAGCAATCGATCTACTTCGGCATTCGTATACCGTCCGCGATTGGCGCCCTTCGGCGGAAAGCTGAAAGTGGCAAACGCATACCGGAAAATGTCCGGGTCCTCGTTGCCGCCAATCCACCGCAGCCCGTAAATGCCGAATGCGCCGTGGGAAATATCGGAATAAAATGTGGCGAATTCAAAACTGCGTACGTCGAGCGCAATTCCCACCGCGCGCAACTGCTGCTGCAGAGCCATCGCCAGCAGGCGCGTGCCTTCATCGTTGGAGGTCTTCATCTCCAGATGAAATCGAATGCCATCGCGGCCGGGCTTGTATCCCGCAGCATCGAGCAGGCTGCGCGCCTTGGCAGGATCGTAGTTGTAATGCGCCACCTTTCCGTTGTATGCCCAATGATTCGGCGGCAGCAGGCTGTCGGCGGGTCGCGCCTCGCCACGCAGCAGCGTTGCGATAATCAGCGGCCGGTTCATCGCATACGCGATGGCGCGCCGCACCCGGAGATCGCGCAGATAAGGGTCGCGCAGGTTGAAGGTGAGATATTGCACCTCTGTTCCCGGCGCCGACGCGACTGCAAGTTGGGGATCGCGGAGCAGAGACCAGGTCATGTCCGGCGTCAGCGCGTTCTGCGCAACATCCGCCGAACCCTTCCTTAATTCGAGCGCCCGCGTGGTTCCATCGGGAACCACGTTGAACTGCAGGCGGTCAATCTTCGGCATTCCCTGCCAGCTATGCGGATTGCGCTCCAGCACAACCTCTTTATCCACTTCCTGCCGCACAAAACGAAACGGGCCCGTGCCGATCGGATCCCGCTGGAAATCGCTTCCGCTGCCGTACGGGATTACGCCAAAAGCCCCGTCGGAAAGATTCCACAACAGGGAAGCATCGGGCTGCTTCATGTGAATGACGACGGTCTCCGCGTCCGGGGCTTCGACACGCTCAACATTACGAAATGCCTGATATTTCGCTGTCAGAATGGTGTGATTCAGCATGGAATCGAGCGTCCATTTCACATCCCGCGAAGTAAGCGGCTGGCCATTTTGAAATTCGACCCCGGTGCGCAAATGAAAAATGTACGTCAGTGGGTTTGGCATTTCCCATCGCACCGCCAGATCGGGCTGCAGGTTGAATTGCGGATCCTTCTTCACCAGGGAGTCGAAGATCAGCTCATCGATACGCTCCGATTGCGCATCGGTCCCAATGCGCGGATCGAGATTCGTCGGGCTGCTCTCAATCACCACGGTCACCGTGGACGGATCGACAGGCTGCTGGCGGCATCCCGCGACGAGGCAGAGAATGCAGAGGACGGCAAGCGCCGGCAAACGCGATCTGCATTTCTCAGCGCGGCGGAATCTTACATGCTGAGTCGTCAATTGGTTAAGAATTTTTGTCATCTCGACCGAAGCGCGAACCGGGGTCCCCAGAGGCAGGTCTTCGTCGCTGGGGTGGAAGCGAAGTGGAGAGACCTGTAATTCTTCAATTTACATACCAACCTGAACGCCCCATTGTGGATTGGATTCCAGTTCACCACGCCATTGATTCGGCCCGAAAAGAAGCATCGGGTGCCCCATTCTAGCCGCGTCTTCTGCGGCTAGGGTGGGAAGATATGCTCTACGCATAGGTGATTTTCCCTAGAACAACAGCACGTTTCGCACCTGTGGCGCGCGGCAGATTGCCCGGCAGGCGATGCCATGTCTGATACGCCAGCAGCGCAAACGCCATTGCTTCTTTGGCCGCGATCGGCATGCCGAAATCGTCGCTGGTTTTGATGGCAACATCTCCGAATTCCGACAGTTCCTCGCCAATCATCCTCATCAGCGTAAGGTTCTTGGCGCCTCCTCCGGCAACGATGAAATCGGTCGGCCGCGGTTGCCAGGAGCCGGTTGCACGAATTCCTTCCACGCGAGGGAAATGCTGCGGGCGGTCAACGCCGTGGCCGTTGCAACGGCGTCTTCATCGCGGGTGCTGAGATGGCGACACCGCGCCAGAAATCGCGCCGTGAACTCGCGTCCAAACTCCTCCCGTCCGGCGGACTTTGGCGGAGCCGACCGGAAAAATCGATGGGAAAGAAATTCACGCACCACGCGGTCGAGTACCTGTCCGCGCGCGGCGATCATTCCACGCGCGTCATATTGTTTGCGAAAACATTCCGTCATGATGGCATCGATGACCATGTTGGCCGGACCGGTGTCGAAAGCGAAAACATCTTCTGGCCTCGCATTCGCCGGGACTACGGTGAGATTCCCGATACCGCCAAGGTTTTGCAGAACGCGATTCCGCGTCGGATGATGGAACGCAACGTAATCCAGCAGTGGCACCAGCGGCGCACCCTGGCCGCCGACAGCAAGATCGGCGGGACGGAAATCCGAAACAACAGGAATGCCGAGCCTGCGCTGCAATGACCGAAGCTTCACCCATCTGCCAGGTACAGGCCACGTTGCCGCCCAGCGTCCGCCGCGCCTCCGCCTGATGATAGATCGTCTGACCATGGCAGCCGATCAGATCGAGTCGCATCGGATGCCGCTGCAGCGCAACTTCGACTGCATCCGCATACAACTGTCCCAGCCGCCAGTGAAGCTGCGAAAGCTCCGCGACGGATTCATTCGATTCCGTTCATCGCCTGCAGCACGCGCTTTCGCACCGCCGCCGGATAAGGCACACGCAACATGGGCCAGCAGGCGAAGCCTGGGCACGCGATTCGATGCACCGCGAGCAGGAGGCCTGATCCGGACCAGCGCCACGTCGATCCCATCGGCGGAAGTGCCGCTCATAATGCCGGCCACGGTCATGGCCTTCAAAGGATTTGTTCCAGCGAGGCGACTTTTCATTGCGCTGCCCTCGCCTTGGCGATTTTGTCTCGTAAGCGACTGCTGCGCATCCTGAACCTTCTTCAACCCTGCCGCGGAAAGCGGCTTCGGTAGCGGAGCTTTGCCGATCAGCCGCCGCCGTGCCTTCGAAACGCGCGCCGCCGCCGCATTTACACATCGCGCAAAGGCAGGGGAACGCTCGGCCTCGCGCAATAGCGCATCATGTGTGGTAAGAACACGGTCGGCACGATGGCAGATTTCGAGCAGGTCGGTTCCCGCGGCAATGGCCTCGATCGCCGCTCCTTCGAGCGGCGCTTGCTTCAGCACTCCGCCCATTTCCATATCGTCCGAAATCACCAGGCCTCGATATCGCAGTTTGCCGCGCAGCACCTCCTGAATCCAGAAGCGGGAGAGCGATGCAGGCCGCAGCGGCTTTTCGATCTTCGGATACGCGGCATGGTTCACCATCACCAGCGGCAGCTCAGAGGCAAGCGCGCGATACGGCTCCAGATCCTGCTGCCACACCTGCTCCCAGGTGCGCGGGATGCGCGGCATCGCATGATGTGAATCCAATGCGCCGCCGCCCAGTCCGGGAAAATGCTTGCCGCATCCCAGCACGCCATGCTGCGTCAGACCTGCGAGAAATTCCCGAGCATACACAATCACCTGGGCGGGATCCGAAGAAGCCACGCGCGTTCCCATCACCGGCAGCGCCGCGGGAAGCGCCAGATCGAGCACCGGGGCCAGATCGAGATTGAACCCAAGCGAATGCAGCGCGCGTCCGATAAAAGCGCCATGCTCACGGAAAATGGCTATGCTGCCGGTCGAAACGACTTCAGCCGCGGAAGGCGTCGCCCCGATCAAATCGCGCAGACGATCCACGCTGCCGCCTTCAAGATCGATGCAGCGGAAGAAGGGCTGCGACAGCATCAACGCCGCTTGCTGCAACAGCGCATGAATCTGCGCCGCCGACTCCACGTTGCGGCGGAAAAGAATCAATCCACCCGGCTGCAGAGCGCGCAGCCATGCAGTTTCAATCGCGCTCAGAGAAGTCCCTTCTACACCGACGATGAGCAGGGAGCCGACCCGATGGCGCAGCGCCGTAGCAGATTTCATGCTTTGCGCGGTCCGGTGGAGGAATTTCCTTCGCGCACCTCCTGCTGCAATTCCTGCAGCAGATTCAGCGCCTGCATCGGCGTCAACGCATTCAGGTCGAGCGCATGAATATGGTCGACAACACGCTGCGAGAGCGGTGTAAACAGCGTCATCTGCACGTTCTCGCCAATCGTGTCGAGGTTCGCGTCGATCTCGCGTTTCTCGGAGCGTTCATGCTGCCGCAGAATTTTCCTCGCGCGCGCGATTACTTCTCGCGGCAGCCCGGCGAGCCGCGCCACTTCAATTCCATAGCTCTTATCCGCCGCGCCTTCTTCGATGGTGTGGAGAAAAACAATGCCCGTCGGATTTTCCTGGACCGCGACGCGAAGGTTCTTGAGCCGCGGCAGATGTTCGGAGAGCATGGTCAGCTCATGGTAGTGCGTGGCAAACAGCGTTCGTGCGCCCAGCGTCTCGTGCAGATGTTCGACCGTCGCCCAGGCCAGAGACATGCCGTCGAATGTCGCCGTTCCGCGACCCATCTCATCGAGCAACAGCAGCGATCGCTGCGTCGCCGTGTTCAAAATCGTCGCCGTCTCCGTCATCTCCACCATGAATGTGGAGCGGCCCTCGGCCACGTTGTCACTGGCGCCGATGCGAGTGTAGATGCGATCCACAACTCCCAGGCGCATTCGCTGTGCCGGCACGAAGCAGCCCATCTGCGCCAGGATTACCAGCAGCGCGGCTTGGCGCAGATAGGTGGATTTCCCACCCATGTTCGGCCCGGTCAGCAGCAGCAGGCTGGGGCCTTCCGTATCGAGATAAATGCTGTTCGGCACGAAGCGGCCATCCGCGCCCTGCTGCATATGCCATTCAATGACCGGATGACGCGCCGCAAGAGCTTCAAAAATCCCCGAAGCGTCGACCTCCGGCCGCACATAATTACGTGCCGCCGCAAGATGCGCGAAACAGGCCAGCAGATCGATCTCCGCAATGGTCTCCGCGGTAGCCCGAATCCGCCCGCTGGCCGCCAGGATCGTCTGCCGAAGTTCAAGGAAGATTCGGCGCTCGATTTCCAGGCAGCGCTCCTGCGCGCCCAGTACGCTGCGCTCATACTCTTTCAGTTCGGGAGTGGTGAACCGCTCGGCATTCACCAGTGTCTGCTTGCGCTCATAGTCCGGCGGAACGTTTTGCAGATTCGATTTCGTAATCTCGATGTAATAGCCGAACACCGAGTTGTAGCGCACCTTCAGCGATCCAATTCCAGTGCGCTGCCGCTCCCGTTCCTCGATCGCTGCAATCGATTGCTTGCCGCTCGAGCCAAGCGCGCGCAGCTCATCCAGCTCTCGATCGACCCCGTTCGCAACCGCGCCGCCGTCATCTAAATGCACCGGTGGCTGCTCGGCCAGCGTGGTTCGAATTGCCTGGTGCAAATCTGCAAGGCAATCGAGCGAGCCATGCAGACGCTTCCAGACGGGAGAATGAAGCTGGACCATTCCCGCAGCAACAGCGGGAAGCTGCGCGGCAGAGCTGGCCAGCGCCAGCAGGTCGCGAGGGCCGGCGCTGTCCAGCGAAATGCGGCTCAGCAATCGCTCCAGGTCAAGAATGTTTACGATCGCCTCTCGCAATTGCTCGCGCATCCGCAGGTCTGCATGCAGTTCGGCAACGCCATCGAGCCGCTCCTCGATGGAAGATAAATCGAGCAGCGGGCGCAGAATCGTCGCGCGCAGTTTTCGCTTCCCCATTGGCGTCAGGCAATGGTCAAGCGCGCGGAAAAGAGTTGTGTTTCGCCGCGCGTCGGGCATCAGCGGCTCGATCAGTTCGAGATTGCGCACGGTCACCGCATCCAGTTGCAGACAGCCGCTGTGCTCGTAATACCGCACGCGGTCGATGTGCTCCAACTGCCCGAGTTGTGTAGCCCGCAGATAATGCAGGACTGCGCCCGCAGCGATCGCTGCTGCGGCATGGCCTTCGAGACCGAAGCCCGTCAGCTCGCGCGTGCCCAGATGATTCTGCAGCAGCGGAATTGCATAATCCGCCGTCAGTACCCAGGGTTCAAGATGCGTCATCGTGCGCAAACGGAAGGTATCTTCGAACTCATGGAACAGGGCGCCCGGCAGATTGGCATCATCGGTCAAAAGAATTTCCGCCGGCGCTAGCCGGGCCAGCTCATCGCAACACAGCGCCATCGATTCGCGCGCATCTTTGCCAGAAAATTCCGTGGCGCGAAAATCACCCGTTGAATTGTCGAGCAGCGCCAGGCCAATCCGTGTATTTGGGGGGGTACCGCCGAAGCAGAGCGCGGCCAGAAAATTATTCTGGTCGGAGTTCAACGTCGGGTCGATGGCAGTGCCCAGGCGTCAGTACCCGCGTCACCTCCCGCCGCACAATGGTCTTCGTCAGTTTGGGATCTTCCAGTTGCTCGCAAATTGCGATGCGATATCCCAGCCGCAGCAGGCGCGGGATGTACTGGTCGGCGGCATGATGCGGCACCCCGCACATGGGGATGGCGCGCTCCTTATCCCGCGAGGTCAGCGTGATCTGCAGCTCGCGCGCGGCGGTCTTCGCATCCTCATAAAAGAGTTCGTAGAAATCTCCCAGCCGGAAAAATAGCAGCGCGTCGGGATGCTTCTGCTTGGCGGCCGCGTATTGCCGCATCAGAGGCGTGGTAGCCACTTCGGCAGATAGGTTGGAGATGACGCTGGACACGGATAGCTCAGCATACCGCGAGAGCAGGCAGTTGCGAAGCGGCCTGTGTACAACCGGCACCGATGGACGTTCGATCAACTGGGCAGAACAGCGGCTGAGCATCACTCTATATACTTATCTATTGGGCTTGTCGGGCGTGCGACTGGCTTCTTGTTCACGGAATGGCTATGTATCTCATCTGGCTGCGGATTGCGCTGGTCCTCTACGGCGGCTCCAGTATTGCCGTTATTCCCGATGTTTTCAGTGATCGGCATCGCTTCCGGAAACTGGTGCTTCCGGCCTGCGTAGCTGCCGTTTTTTTTCATTTTGTCGCTCTTACGGAGATGTTGAACCTGGCCCATCACTGGGTTCCGGCGAGTCTGCATGAGGTGGAAACCTCTCTCGCTCTGCTGCTGGCCGTGGCGTTCTTAGGCATCTACTGGCGCTATCGAGCCATATCATTGGGGCTGTTTGCATTGCCGCTGATCTTTTTATTGTTGCTGTTTCCGGCTACCGGGCCGGACCACGCGCCGTTATCCGGAGAATGGATGCGGAATGGCTGGATTGTCCTCCACATCGCGCTACTTTTGGCAGCCTACACCGCGCTGATTTTCAGCCTCATTGCCAGCTTGCTCTATCTAATCCAGGAACGGCGTCTCAAGCAAAAGAAGGTGGAGGGTCTCTTCCGTCATCTGCCGCCGCTCGACACCATCGATCAGATTGCTTTTAAAACGCTGGTGATTGGCTTTCCCTGCATGACGGCCGGCCTGCTGGCCGGCGCAGTGATCGCGCAGCAAAGCGTCGGGGCTGGTTATTTTCTCGATCCCAAAGTGCTGCTTTCGATCGGCATGTGGCTGCTGTACGTTTGGATGCTCTATGTGCGGCGGCATTCCGGGCTGCGCGGCAAGCGGGCGGTCTATCTTTCTTCACTGGTGTTCCTGGTTGCGCTCACCGTCTGGGCCGCCAATCTGTTCAGCACCGTCCACAGGTTTGCCGCGCCATGAACTTCGTCCTCATCGGCGTCAACCACAAATCCGCGCCTCTTCAGGTGCGGGAACGACTCGCCATCTCCCCTGCGAGATTGCAGGAGGCAACGCAGTCCCTATTGAGCGTGCCCTGTGTGCGGGAGGGAATGATTCTTTCCACCTGCAATCGCGTCGAATTCCTCACCTGGCAGGAACCGGCTCAGGCCGACCTGATGGAATTCATCCAGAACTATTTCGCCGTGGATGCGGGCGCGCTGCGGCCATATCATGTATGAATATCGCGCTTCAGAAGCGGTGCGGCATGTGTTCCGCGTTGCCTCCAGTCTCGATTCTTTGGTCGTCGGAGAGCCGCAAATTCTGGGGCAGGTAAAGGAGTCCTACACCGTCGCGCGCTCCGTAGGCGGCGTGAACAGCAATCTCGACCCGCTGATGCAACGCGCATTTACGGTGGCCCGCAAAGTTCGAAACCAAACGAACATCGGAATTTCTTCTGTGTCGATCGCATCCGTGGCCGTAGACCTGGCGCGCAAAATCTTCGGCTCATTACAGGGAAAGACTGTGCTGCTGATGGGCGCGGGCAAAATGGGCGAACTGGCGGCGCGCAGCTTGATGCATCAGGGAGCCAGCCACATTTATCTCTGCAACCGTACCGATGATCGCGCGTCAGCGCTGGCGGAGAAATTCTTTCTGACGCATACGCCGGAGCGGATCGGAAAGGATCGGTCGAACGCCGTTCAATCCGGTGCGGTGCAGGCCATCGCTTACAGTTCACTGCATGAACATGCAGCCATGGCGGACATTGTCGTCAGCTGCACCGGCGCGGAGGCGCCGATCTTTCGGCGCGAGCATGCACACGCCTACGCGCATCGACGCAAGCAGCGGCCCATGTTCTTCATCGATATTGCCGTCCCGCGCGATGTCGACCCGGAGATCAACAGCGTAGAAGGAATTTTCGTTTATAACATCGATGATCTCCAGGCGGTCGCCGTCTCGAATATGTCGAACCGCGTAAACGAATCCAGAAATGCCGAAGCCATCATCCAGCGGGAAGTGGACCGATACGCCGAGCGCATGCAGTCTCTCGATGGCGTTCCCGCAATCGTTGCTCTGCAGCAGAACCTGGAAGAGGTCCGGCAACAGGAGATGCGCCGCATGGCTCCCCGCCTCTCCACTCTGTCGAGCGAGCAATTGCAGGCGGTCGAACAGGTCACTCGCTCCCTGGTGAACAAGATGCAGCATGCGCCCATTCAGGCGCTCAAACGCGCCGCTCGCGAAGGCGACCGCGAAACGATGGCTGTGCTGCGCGCCGTGTTCGATCTGGAACTGGAGCATCGCTTACCGCCAGACACGTCATCTTCCATCGACGAGCCCGATCCACTCGATGAGGATTGCCCCAAGTGACCTCGACCGGAAATACGCGGACGCTGCGCATCGGCAGCCGTGGTTCCGCGCTGGCCCGCTGGCAGGCCGAACATGTCGCGGCGCAACTGCGGGCGCGCGGCCACAATGTTTCGATCGAAATTCTGGTCACAACCGGCGACCGCATGCAGCAGTCGCCGTTTCTGAACGTCGGCACCAAGGGCATGTTTACGAAAGAGATTGAAGAAGCGCTTGCCGAAGACCGCATCGATCTCGCCGTCCATAGCTTGAAAGATCTGCCGACGGAATTGCCGCAACAATTCATCATTGCCGGTATTCCACAGCGCGCGGACGCCCGGGATGCATTTGTGTCCGTTCGATTTGAAAGCTTCGCGGCATTGCCACAGCGCGCGGTCGTCGGCACCAGCAGCCTGCGGAGACAGGCGCAACTTCGCGGCCTGCGCCCCGATCTCGAAGTTCGCGAAATGCGCGGCAACGTGGATACTCGATTGCGTAAGCTGCAGGAGGGCCAGTGTGATGCCATCGTTCTCGCCGCCGCCGGGCTGGACCGGTTGCAGCAGACGCAGTGGGTACGGGCGCGATTCGCGGCCTCGGAAATGTGCCCGGCTGCCGGACAAGGCGCGCTGGCCATCGAATGCCGCGCCGGCGATCCGGAAACACGCTCCGTCATCGCCGCGCTCGATCATGCTCCCACCCGTTTTGCTGTTGCGGCCGAGCGTGCCGCTCTCGCGGCTCTCGAAGGCGGCTGCCATGTCCCCGTCGGCGTGCATTGCGAACCCGAGGGAACCGGCTGGCTGCTGACGGCAATCGTCGCCCGCCCGGACGGTTCGCAAATCCTGCGAGAGCGGATGCAACTGGATGTACTGGACAATGATCCACCACGCGCGGAGACTGCGGGCCACGCCATTGCCGATCGCCTGCTAAAAAAAGGCGCGGCAGAAATTCTGGCACTGGTGCAGAAATCCTGCGATCGGAATATCGCACAGGCATGAAGCCGCTGACGGGGAGAAGAATCTTAATCACCCGTGCCCGTCACCAGGCGCAGGTTCTGGCCGCTGCTCTCGAAGAACAAGGCGCGGAGGTCCTCGCAATTCCAGCCATTGAAATCGCGCCCCCGGATTCTTACGCCGGGCTGGACGCGGCGCTGCTCGATGCGCGCAAATATCAGTGGCTCATTCTGACCAGCGTAAATGGCGTCGAAGTTCTGGTGGAGCGGCTGAAACATTTAGCCGGAAAAACGCTGTCTTCGCCCCGGGAAACGTTCGATGCCTCGGGACCGCTCAGTATCGCCGCCATGGGCCCGGCAACCGCCCGCGCCCTGGAGGCGCACGGTTTGCCCGTGCATGTGGTCCCGGAGAAATATGTCGCTGAGTCGCTGGTGGAAGCGCTGCGCGACCAGGTCTTCGGCCAGAATGTGCTATTGGTCCGCGCGAAGATCGCCCGCGATGTGCTCCCCCTCGAGCTGGAAAAGGCGGGGGCCACGGTCGATGTCGTCGATGCCTACCAGACGGTGGTTCCCACGGCTTCCTGTGAAATGTTGCGGCACATTTTCGATGCTGCGGAGAAACTGCCCCACGCCGCCACGTTCACCAGTTCTTCTACGGTGACAAATTTCTTTCGTCTGCTGCATGAAGCCGGTGTTCCCGGATGGCCGGCCAGCATGGCCGCTGCATCCATCGGCCCCATCACCAGTCGAACATTGCTCGACCACGGAATCGAACCGGCCGTTGAAGCCACGGAGTATACGATTCCAGGTCTGGTCGTGGCGTTATGTCGCTGGTACGCGGCGTAAAATGTCCTTATAGCTGTTTTTCTGTTGGTAAACTTCGAGGCAGCTAATCAGTCTGAGTGCACTTGGGGTCGAAATCGGTTGGCGACGAAGAAGCTCGTGACGCGTCAAATTTCATTGAGAGATAAGGATTTATCGCAAATAAGAACCGCACAATCCTTCAACTATTCCGCACAATCCTTCTCTGCACGATCATTCAACTATTTCGCACAATCCTTCACAAATCCGCCGTTTTCGACGATTTTTCGCCCGAAAATCAATGCGTGCTCCAGGTCTTGTCCTTTGAATTGCAGAGATCTTCCAGAAAGCAATCGGCACAGCGAGGCTTCCGCGCGATACAGATTTCCCGGCCAAAATAAATCACTCGGTGAGAGAAATCGATCCAGCTCTCCTCAGGAAGCAGCCGCATCAAATCCTGCTCAATCTTTTCCGGCGTGGTGGACTTCGTCAGCTCTAGCCGCTGCGTGATGCGCATGACATGCGTATCCACCACCACTCCCACCCCGATCTTGTACCACGACCCCAGCACCACATTCGCCGTTTTGCGCGCCACTCCGGGGATAGTCAAAATCTCCTCCATCGTCTGCGGGACCTTGCCGCCGAACTCCGCCACAATCCTTTGTGCCGCGCCGATCAGGTTTTTCGCTTTGTTGCGAAAAAATCCCGTGCTGCGAATCAGCTCTTCCAATTCCGCGGGAGATGCCTTCGCCATCGCCTGCGGGTTAGGGAAGCGCCGAAACAGTTCCGGAGTGACCATGTTGACGCGGACATCAGTGCATTGCGCGGAAAGGATGGTCGCCACCAGCAACTCCCATGCATTCCGGTGATGCAGGGCGCAAACGGCTTTCGGATAATGCTTTGCCAGCCGGTCGAGAATCGTGCCTACCCGCGCTCGATCCAAGGGCTTCGGCGCGGGAGATTTTTTGCGCGGCGGTACGCGTTTCGCCTGTTCTTTCAATCCTGGTGTCGGAGCCTTTTTCATGGTTGTAACGATATGATACCGGGGACCGTAGCGACGATACGGCAGCCGGATATACTTCATCTCAACGCATCTCAACTCAAGACCACAGATTCAGATTGCATTGGATGACAGAAAAAATTCTTACCTTCCTGATCCCGTGGGTTACCGGAATCATCTCTCACATCGGATACGCCGGCGTCTCTTTGCTGATGGCGATCGAGTCGGCCTGCATTCCGCTGCCGTCGGAGATCATCATGCCCTTCGCAGGTTACCTGGTCTACACGGGACGTTTTAGGCTCTTCTGGGTAGCAACGGCCGGCGCTATTGGGTGCAATATCGGCTCGGCCATTGCCTACTGGATCGGCGCGTATGGAGGTCGGCCGCTGGTCGAGCGCTTCGGGCGCTACGTTCTGCTGAGCCGGCGCGATCTCGACCGCACCATCGAATTTTTTGACCGGCATGGATCGATCACCGTGTTGATCGGCCGCCTGCTTCCGGTGGTACGCACCTTTATCGCGCTTCCCGCCGGCATCGCCCGCATGCCACAGCGGCGGTTCCATATCTACACGTTCATCGGATCGTGGCCCTGGTGTCTGGCGCTGGCCTATGCCGGAGGGAAGCTGGGGAACGCATGGAATACCGATCCGCGCCTGAAGAACATTCTCCACCGTGCCGACCTGGCCATTCTGGTCTTGATCGCGGCAGGGATTGTGTGGTTCGTGTGGACACACTGGCAACATCGCATTCGGGAGCAGGAAATTTAGCCGTCCCCGGTGATTTTGAACAATCCAAACCCTTTCATTGTCTCGGGCGGACCCGGTATTGGTTCACCACTGGAGGTGCTCTATCCGCCGGCCAGCAGAATGGGTAAGGTCGGCGTGGCCGATCCGCCGGAGTTTTCCATCGTCACGCCGAAGGCCTTGGCCTTGATTCCCCGAGGCAGATTAGGCAGCAAAACGCTCGCCATGCCTCGCGCATCGGGTTGGAATGTCCCCGCCGGAACCGGCGCCGTGCCGTTGGCCGGAATCACCCAGAGCTCATAGGTCTTATTTGCCGGCAACGGCCGAAGATTGCTGGCTGTAAATACCAGTGCGCCCCGCGCCGGGAGATACACGGCCTGTCCGGCGGGTTCGGGAACAGCGTGGGCCGCCACCAGTGTAACCCGTTGCGCCTGCGGAGAACTCAGCACATCCAGCACCTCTCTGGCGCGGGCCGCGGAGAGGTTCGATTGCTGGATTTGGGCAATTTGCGCGCGCACCTGCTTACGCATCGCCTGATCAGTCTCGTGGACCTGGACCGCGTAAAAAAGGCAGGCCGCAGCTGCAACCCAGCCGACCCACGCCAGGGTCGAACCGCGACGCCGGGGCTGGATAGGGACAACATTTCCGGCGATTTCCGGAGCGGTTTTCGTAATCTGGCTCAAATCAATCCCTGCAGCCCGAAACAGGCGATCCTTGGCTCCGCTTGGCGGCGGCACCTGGGGAACTGCCATCGCAGCCAACGCCAGATCGGTACGAAGCCGCGCCAGCTCTGTCCGGCAGTCCGCGCATGCCTCGCCATGCTGCGCGCACGCGCTCGGCCGCGGCCGCGTCGAGCGTGCCCATGCTGTACTGGATCAGATCATCCATGCCGGGATGTAGATCGGCTGTCATGCTGAAACTTCTAAAGCCTTTCGTATGGAAATCAGCGCGGAACGGATGCGTGTCTTGATCGTCCCCAAAGGCTGCCCCGTCTGTTCCGCAATTTCTGTGTGTGTGTAACCCTCGAAGAAGGCCAGCTCCATGGCCTGGCGCTGATCGTCCGGCATCGTCTCCAGCACGGCGCGCACCTTGGCCAGCATCATCGAACGCTCGGCCTCCGCTCCCAGGTCCACCTGGTTCGAAAGCTGCAAATCGTCCACATTTTCAAACTGCCGGCGGCCGCGTATACGATCGATAGCGCGGTTCCGGGTCACGACAGCCAGCCACCCGCAAAGGCTGCCACGCTGGTCCGCGAACGAATCCGGCTGCTGCCACAGCTTCAGAAATACTTCCTGCATCACATCTTCCGCCGCGGCAGCATCCCGCAGTACGCGCATGGCAACGGAGTAAACAAGGGTCGAATAAAGGTCGTAAATGCGGGAGAGTGCATCCGGCTGCCGCATGCGGATCTGCTGCATGAGTTGCTGATCTGTTGGATCGCCAATTTCGTTGGGCGTCGCGGGCAACAATGGTATGGCTCGAGCGGCAGATTTTAGCCCCAGGATCGGGCGTGCAGACTTCCGTTCACTGTACATGCCCGGGAAACTCGGCGCAAATCGGGAAGCAACCGTCAACATAGCTGTCACTGGACAGGGTACGGAATTGGTTGTCCCTGCGGATTGTAAGAAAAACGTAACTTTCCCCAGAAGTAATTGCTGAAAAAGCTACTTCGCCCCGTGATTTTGACATCTAACTGGTAACTCAGATGGATTCGAGAACCTGGGCGGACCGCTGGATACCCCAAAACAGGAAGGATAACCATGGCTACGACGAACAAACCTCAAGTCTCAGAGCCGTTTTTGACGGACGTGAAAACTTTGCGCGAACGCGCTAGGAAGAGCATCGAAAAAGGGGCAGTCACAGAAAATTACGGCGGCGATGTGCAGCAGACCATCGACATCTTGCAGTCGGTTCTGGCAACGGAAATCGTCTGCGTCCTTCGCTACACAATGCACGCTGTTTCCGCTTCCGGCATTTCCAGCGACAGCGTGAAGGAGGAATTTGCCGAACATGCAAAAGAAGAACAGGAACACATGATGGCGGTCGCTGAGCGTATCAACCAGCTGGGAGGCAAGCCGAACTTCAATCCCGAGGGACTGGCCAGCCGTTCCGCATCACAGTATGCCGAAGGTGGCGATTTGATCGGAATGATCAAAGAAAATCTGATCGCGGAGCGTATTGCTGTCGAGCACTATCGGGAATTGATTCGTTTCTTCGAGGATGGCGAAAAAGATCCAACTACAAAAGTCATGCTCGAACATATTCTCGGCAATGAGGAAGAGCATGCCAACGATATGCACGATCTTCTGGTCGCGCATGAGGGCAGCCCGATGTTGCCGAATGACTGACCGCTTTTCGAAGGGCAGGTGCTGTCTGGATTGCCAGACGATGATTCATTGAGACTTACTTTTCGGTTACTCTGTGCGTCCGTTGCAGCCTGATCGCTCAGGCTGCGGAAACCAAAACAGGAGTGAGGGGAGATATATGTACATCATCTGGTGGATTATCGTAGGAATCATTGCAGGATGGATTACAGGCAAGATCATGAGCGGCGGTGGTTACGGCGCTCTGATGGACATGGTGATCGGGCTGATAGGGGCCCTCATCGGCGGATTCATCATGCGTTCGCTCGGTTTCGCCGGCAGTGGCGGGATCATCTATACGATCATCGTGGCGGTTATCGGAGCGATTATTCTGACGTTACTGCTGCGCCTGGTAACACGAGGCCGGGTGCGGCAGATATAAGAAGTGTTTTATTCGCTCAGACAGGCTGGATGCCCGACGGCTCACCGCCGGTTCCGGCCTGTCTATAGCAGGTGGCCTTTAATTTGGAGCAGTTCAGCGAAAGGCCAGAAAAAATCTCCCATTCCTGTCCCGCCACTGTTCAAAACAAGCGTGCAAGCTGCGGCACCTCCTCAGGCCTGAGCTACGTTCCTGTCAGGAACTTCTCGGCTACCGCCTTTGTGTCCGACCTCGGTATTTCGGCAGAGAAAAGGAATAAATAGGACTCTATGGCTCAAATTCTGGAAAGTCGGATCAAAGAAGGGCTGCCCTTTCCACGGGGAGCAGCCTGGGACGGCAACGGTACGAATTTCGCAATTTTTTCCGCCAACGCAACCAAGGTCGAACTCTGCATCTTCGATGACAAAGGAGAACGGCAGGTCCAACGCATCGAGCTGCCGGAGTGTACCAACCAGATTTGGCATGGATATCTGCCCGATCTAGGCCCGGGAACGATCTATGGATATCGCGTGTATGGGCCCTATGAGCCGGATGCCGGCCATCGCTTCAATCCAAACAAGCTGCTGCTCGATCCCTATGCAGTTGCCCATACAGGAGGATTGAAGTGGAATCCCGCGGTTTTCGGATACAAGATGGAGTCGGGAGACGACCTGACCTTCGACGAGCGCGATAGCGCTCCCTTCATGCCGAAATCCGTGGTGGTCGATCCTAACTTCGATTGGGACGGCTCGGCCTCGCAGGACAGAAAAGGAAATCTGAGAACTCTCGCGGTTCCGTTCGATGACACGATCATCTATGAATTGCATGTGCGCGGCTATACGAAGAAGCATCCCGCCGTGGCGAAAAACCTGCGTGGAACTTATGCCGGCCTCGCAACCAGGGAAGTGCTCGACTACATCAAGTCGCTGGGCGTGACCTCGATCGAACTTCTTCCCATCCATGCCTTCATCAATGACAGCCACCTGCTGGAGCAGGGCCTTACGAATTATTGGGGCTATAACAGCATCGGCTACTTTGCACCCGATCCCCGATATTCTGTCGACCGGCGGCGGCCATTGCGCGAATTTAAGGAGATGGTCTCGGGGATTCACAAGGCTGGACTCGAAGTGCATTCTCGACGTGGTGTACAACCACACCGCCGAAGGAAATGAGCGCGGTCCCACCTTGTCCTTCAAGGGCATCGATAACGCCAGTTATTACCGGCTTCTCCCGGATAACAAGCGCTATTACATCAATGACACAGGCGCGGGAAACACCCTCAACCTGAGCCATCCGCGCGTCATTCAGATGGTCACCGACAGCCTCCGCTATTGGGTGGAGCAGATGCACATCGATGGGTTTCGTTTCGATCTCGGAACGATTCTGGCGCGCGAACCCAACGGATTCGACAACCGCAGCGGCTTCCTGAAAGCCTGCAGTCAAGATCCCTTGCTCAATACCATCAAGCTGATTGCCGAACCCTGGGATTGCGGTCCCGGGGGGTATCAGGTCGGCGAATTTCCGCCCGGCTGGGCGGAGTGGAATGATAAATTCCGCGATGATGTCCGGGATTTCTGGAGAGGCCAGGGATCGGCCTCAAATGTAACCAAGCGCCTCTGCGCCTCCGGCAATATCTTCAACCATGAGGGACGCAGACCATGGTCGAGCGTCAACTTCATCACCGCCCATGACGGCTTCACCTTAAACGATCTTGTTTCCTACAACGACAAGCACAATGAGGCCAACGGGGAAGATAACAAGGACGGTATCTCCAATAACCGGTCCTGGAACTGCGGCGCTGAAGGACCTACGGATGACCCGGCAATCAACGAATTGCGGCAGCGGCAGATGCGAAATTTTCTGGCAACTTTATTGCTATCCCAGGGCACCCCGATGATGCTTGCCGGGGACGAGTTTGCCCGAACCCAGGGAGGAAATAACAATGCCTATTGCCAGGACAATGACATCAGCTGGGTCGATTGGGATTTGAAGGAAAAAAATAAATCGCTGACCCGATTCGTGCAGAAGCTTTCCGGATTGCGGCACAAGTGTCCCGTTCTTCGCCGCAACCTGTTCCTGACCGGCGCCTACAACGAGGAGCTGGGGGTAAAGGATGTGACCTGGATCAATGCGGATGGCACGGAAATGCAAGACGAGAATTGGCAAGACGGCAGCATGCGCTGTTTTGGCATGCTGATGGACGGACGGGCGCAGACCACGGGCATCCGGCGACGGGGACACGAAGCCACTATGCTACTGGTTATCAACGGTCATTTCGATATGGTGGTCTTCACTCTTCCCGAGTATGTGGGAGGCTCCGAATGGACATTGCTGATCGATACCAATCTCGAGGAAACCGGTGAGAAGAGCGACAAGAAAACCTCGTTTCGCAGCGGGGATTCTTATGAGGTAACCGCGCGGTCGCTGCTGCTGTTTGAGTTGCGGGCCGGTCCTTCTTAGGGGTGCTGACAACCATCACGCGCAGTCCCTGAGCGAACCGCCAGCCGCGGAGTGAGTCGAATGGGACCCTCGCGTTTTCCTTCGCTGGCACAGCCGGCCGCGCTCCCCCGAGATCCCGCGTTCGAAATTGCCCCACTTTATTTCGTTGCCGCCCAGGCATTCTCGGTTACAATCCAGAACAACATTCTTGCAAAGCAAGTGAGTCGCCGCGTCGTGCGGAGAGATGGAGCCGAAAACCGGCCGTCCACTCCGGGCGGACCCATCTGCACAGGTGCATGAGAAGCTATGCCTCGAAGCACTGGAGAAGGTTCCCGGATTGCCGGCAAACGCGGCATGGACCTCCGCGTCAAGCTGTTGATAGGCGTCGTGCTGGTCTGCGCGGCTCTTTCGACGGCCTGGGCAGCACAGTTCATGGGACAATCCTGGCTTCGGTTCGCGGTCTACCTCGCGGCGGTTCTGCTGGGGTCGGGACTGAAAGTGATATTGCCCAAGGGCGATAGCACCATGTCCCTCAATTTCCCGTTCATCCTGCTGGCGATTATCCAGCTTTCGATGCCGCAGGCATTGGCGCTGGCCGCGCTATCCGTCTTCGCGCAGTGTACCTACCGGGTGAAAAAGCCGTTCACCCAGCTCCAGATATTCTTCAATATCGCCAATGCGGTGAACGCCACCGCGGGCGCCTGGGCGGTCTACATTTTAGTCGGCGCGCATACTCCCATTGCGCCGGCTGTTGCGGTGGCAGCGGTCGCCTATTTTCTGATGAACACGATCCCGGTGGCCATGGTGATCGCGTGGTCGAGTGGAGAACGCGGCTTCCTTCTCTGGCGGGAAACATTCCTGTCCTACCTGCCTTACTACATGGTCGGAGCCATACTGGCTGCGGTCGCAAACGCCATCAGCCTTCGCTTCGGATGGGCAACGTCGCTGCTCATTTTCCCGCTTGTCTACATCATCTACCGTTCCTATCGCATGCAGCTGGATCGCCTTGAAGATAGGAAACAGCACCTGGAGGAGATGGCCGCACTGCATCTGCGGACGATCGAGGGCCTCGCCATGGCGATTGAGGCCAAGGACCAGAACACCCACGATCATCTCTGGCGGGTGCGCGTCTATGTGGCGGAAATCGGGCAGGCGATGGGACTTCCCGATCAGCAAATGCAGGCCCTTCTGGCAGCCGCGTTGCTGCACGATATCGGCAAGCTTGCCGTTCCCGAGCACATCATCAACAAGCCGGGAAAGCTTACTCCGGAAGAGTTCGAAAAGATGAAAATTCATCCTGTGGTCGGTGCCGATATTTTGGAACGGGTCCGGTTTCCGTATCCCGTGGTTCCTATCGTGCGCTCGCATCATGAGTGGTGGGACGGCAACGGATATCCGGATGGACTGAAGGGAGAAGAGATTCCTATCGGCGCCCGCATCCTGACCGTGGTGGACTCCTTCGATGCCCTCGCCTCCGACCGCCCATACCGCCGTGCGCTGCCGCTGCCGGAAGTCATGGCCATGCTGAAAAACCTGGCGGGCAGCCAATTCGACCCGCAGGTGGTTGCGATTCTCGAACAGAGATATGAGGAGCTGGAGAGCCGCGCACATAAGGAAGGGAAGAAGATTGTGCCGCTCAACACCGATATTGCGGTGTGGCGCGGGCGTGCCCCGGGCGCGGGGTTTGAGCAGGACCATGCCGCCGAGCAGCCGTCCGTCCCGGTTCAGGCGGAGCTCGGCAAGGCCTCGCAATCCCTGAACCTGATCGCGGCGGCAAGCCAGGAGGCCCAGGCACTATTTGAGTTGAGCCAGACTCTGGGCAGTTCTCTCAGTCTGGATGAGACGCTTTCCGTTATGGCGGTTCGGTTGCGCCGGCTCATCCCATTTGACTGCTTCGCTTTTTACCGGAAATCGGACAATAAGCTCATACCGCTCCACGTAGATGGTCAGGATGAAAGGCTGTTTGCCTCGCTTCGCATCCCGGTAGGTGAGGGGATTACCGGATGGGTAGCTCAAAGCGGGAAACCGATCGTAAACGGCAATCCCAGTGTGGAGCCGAGTTATCTGGGAATACCTGAGAAATTCAGTCAATTGAGGGCGGCCTTGTCGCTGCCCCTTTTCGATCTGTTCGGGGAAGTCTTCGGAGTACTGACCCTCTACGCGCTGGCGAAGGATTCATTCTCTCGCGACCACCTTCGGATTTTGCAGGCGGTGGAATCGAAGTTTTCTCTTTCACTTGAGAACGCCATCCGTTTTCGCCGCGCGGAAAATGCGGCGGAGATGGATGCTCTGACCGGACTCCCCAATGCAGGCAGATTTTTTCTGCAGCTGGAAGGGGAAATTGAGCGCTCCCGGCGAGCCGGCGCGCAACTGATGGTGGCTGTCTGCGACCTGGACTCCTTCAAGAATGTGAATGATGTCTTCGGGCACCTGGAAGGGAACCGGCTTCTTCGTCTGATAGCCGAGGGCTTTCGCGCCTGCTGTCGCACCTATGACACGGTGGCCCGCATGGGAGGTGATGAATTTGTCTTCCTGATGCCGGGGCTGGCGGAGGAAACGGCGAGCCCGCGGCTCAGCTCCATTACCGATACAGCGTCAAAAATCTCGCGGGAACTGCATGAGGGAACACCGGTCTCCGCCAGTATCGGAGCTGCTTTTTATCCGGCGGACGGCCATACCGCCGAAGAGCTGATCGCAGCCGCGGACCGGCGCATGTACGCGGCCAAGCGTGCCCACTATACCGCCCTGGAAGACGTAACTCGGCCGGCGGATACGGGAATTAAACTGGTATGACGTTTCCCACCTCTCGCCTGCTGCGGCAGCTCGCCCGCGTCCTGTTTCTGGTCCTGACGGTAAGCCTGGGGACGATCGCCCTGATGCGGTTTGCTCCCGGCTATTTCTCCGATGCGCGGGAGATGGATCCGCAGTATGCCGCCGAGGCGCGCATTGAACTCGAATCGCAGCAGCGCAATCAGCACTCCCTCATCCGACTGACTGCCGGCGTGTTCCATGAATGGTTCCATGGGAACCTGGGGCGCTCCCGGCAATATGACATTCCGGTTTGGGAGCTGATCCGGCCCCGGATGCGTGTAACTCTCAGTCTGCTGGCCCGCGGAGTAATTTGGGGCTGGCTGTTTGCCTTCGCGCTCGCGCTGCCCTTCAGTGCTTATCGAGGCCGTTCGGCGGCAGTCCTGCTGTCGATCCCTTCTGCCGTGCTCCTCGCCATTCCGATTGGAGCGTTGGCAACACTCTCGCTGCTGACCAATTTCGGCGGACCGGTCCTGGTGTTGATCATTCTGGTCGGCACCCGCAATTTCAAATTCCTCTATCGTCTCTTCCGGGACGGGTGGACCCATCCCAGCCTTTTCTACGCCCGCGCGCAGGGAATTCGCCCCGCGCGAATCGCATGGAAGCATCTGTTGCCGGTTCTAATGCCGCAGTTGCGCGCTTTGGCCATCATGTCGCTGGTTTTGGCGCTCGGCGCTATCGTGCCGGTCGAGGTCATCTTTAACGTGCCCGGTCTGGGGCAGCTTGCGTGGATGGCGGCGATGAACCGCGATCTCCCGGTCCTGCTGGCGGTCACCCTGGGCATGGCTGCCATCGTCGGCGGTGCGGGAACATTCGCCGGTCCCGTGCGCGTGATCGAGAAGATCTGATGCGGCGCATGGCCTGGGGCGGGCTCCTCGCGTTAACCGTTCTGGCGGCCTTGGTTCTGCTGCGGCCGGGAGCAAGCTACGCCAGCCAGGACCGCGCGGCCATTGCCGCCGGATCGACCTCCTTCCACTGGGCGGGAACCGACGAGCTCGGCCGCGATCGCGCCACCCGGACAGCGGCGGCTCTGTGGATTGGTCTGGCTGGAGCCGCCTTGGCATCGGCAATTACCACCGGACTCGCCGCCGGCGTGGGAACCCTGGCTGCCTTTTCCCCTCCTGCATTGAGCGCGGGATTGATGGTGCTTTCGGACGTTTTTCTGGCTTTGCCGTGGCTGTTTCTGCTGATGATGGTGCGCTCGGCCCTGCCCCTGACCATGGACCCTCTCGAGTCCGCCACGGTTACATTTCTGGTGCTGGCTTTTCTGGGCTGGCCGGCATGCGCGCGCGCAGTGCATGCGGGAACGGTTGCGCTGCGGCATTCGGACTGGATGATGCAGGGCCGTGCCGCCGGGTTGCGGCCGTCGCAGTTGGCGCGCCGTCACGTTCTGCCCCATCTCTGGCCACTGCTGCTGCCGCAGTTCCTGATTTGCCTGCCGGCATACCTGATTGCCGAAGCCAATCTCGGCACCCTCGGTCTGGGAATCAGTGAGCCTCTGCCATCCTGGGGCGCCATGCTGCTGGAGCTGGATAACTCTGCCGTGCTCGCGAGTTCGCACTGGGTCTATCTGCCCATCGTGCTCCTGGTCGCGGTTCTCGTTTTCCTGGAATTGCTGGTGGTTGAGGGATAGGTAGATGATATGCCGGAAGAATCGCGGAATCGATCGAAGGGTGCCTGGAAGCGAGGCGTTTTTGACAGCGACGGACTTCAACCCAGTCATAAACGCCTGAAATTCTGTGAGGCGTTACAAGCTGCGAAAAAACTCCTCGCTCTTGCCTTTTGGTGGAGGCGCAGGGTTCCAGCCCCGCGAAAAAGGCGGCAAAATCAAGCGGCTTCAGCCCCGGGTCTCTTCCTCGTGAAGCGCAATCCGAGTTTTTCCCCAGCCTGTGAAGCCGCCGGGGAAAAGCTCCAGCAAGCTATATCGATAGAGATCTCTTAGAGGAGATGCGATCCATGCCGATTCCCCCAAGGTTGAGGCGGCCGCTCTTTCAGGGCACCTGTATTTTTGTTCTGCTGCTGCCGATCTTCAAACTCACCGCCCAGCGCGTTCCCGGCGAACTGGCGTGGTCCATGCAATACGATCCGAAAACCTTTGATCCCGCGCTGGTCGACGATCAGGCCTCCGAAATGGTCCGCTATCTCACCGGTGGGGTGCTTCTGCGGATGAACCGCCGCACCCAGGCCATGGAGCCGGAACTGGCCTCCGCCTGGAGCCTCTCGGCGGACGGCCGCACGCTCGTTTTTCATCTTCGCCACGGCCTTCAATTCTCCGACGGCTCGACACTGACCGCGAGTGATGTGGCATGGACGCTGCGGCGCGTACTGGCTCCTTCGACTGCCGCTCCGGTCGCGCAGGAGTTTGTCTCGCCGGAAAGCGTCCAGGTGACGATGCCGGACAACGAAACTGTGGTTCTCAAACTTCCCAAACGCATCGTTGGAATTGAGAAAGTCTTCGATGAAATCGCTATAGAGCCCGCCGCCCGGCCCGGAGACATCCGCGTCACCGCCGGCCCTTATGTCGTTTCCGAGTACCGGCGTGGGCAATTCATCCGGCTGGCACCCAACCTGCATTACTGGAAGCGCGATGCCTCGGGCGTACAACTCCCCTATATCGCGGGAATCCGGCTGGATATCCTGAGCAATCGTGAGCAGGAATTGCAGGGCTTTCTTCGCGGCAACTATCAGTTAATCGACCGTCTGCAGCCGGAGTATTACAGCGTGCTGGCACGTCGGAATCCGGGCACAGCGCGGGATCTGGGTCCCTCGCTGAATACGGAGCAGATGTGGTTCAACCAGGCTCCGGCCGCTCCTCTGCCCGCTTATGAGAAGCAATGGTTCCAGAATCGGAGCTTCCGTGTGGCAATCTCGCAGGCCATTCATCGCGCGGACTTGGCTCGCATCGCCTACGATGGCCACGCGACGCCGGCGTATGGATTTATCTCACCTGCCAATGTCGCCTGGTACGACCGCCAACTCCAGTATCCGCACGAAAGTGTAGACGGGGCGAAACGCCTGCTGGCGGCCGCCGGATTCCGTGAGACCGGCGGAGTCCTGCAGGACTCCGCCAGTCACCCGGTCAGATTCTCCATCCTGACCAACGCGGGGAATCGGCCGCGGGAACAAATGGCCACGTTAATTCAGCAGGATCTGGCAGCTATCGGCATTCAGGTTACCGTGGTAACGCTCGATTTCCCCGCATTGATTGAGCGCCTGATGCACACTCAAAGTTACGAAGCGTGCCTGCTAGGTCTGGTCAATGTCAATCCCGATCCCAACGCGATGATGAATCTATGGCTGAGTTCCTCGCCCAACCATCAGTGGAATCCGAGCCAGAAAAGTCCGGCGACTCCGTGGGAGGCAAAGATCGACACCTGGATGCGAACCCAGGCAACCGCCGCTTCGGCAATTGAGCGCACGCGCGCCATCGATCAGGTGCAGCAGATTGTTGCCGATCAACAGCCATTCATTTACCTCGTCTATCCCAACGCGCTCTCCGCGGTATCGCCTTTATTGAGAGGCCTTGAGCCTTCCGTACTGGAGCCGGGGCTGGTCTGGAATATCGACGAGATTCGCTGGAGCGGCGGAAAACCATGAGCGGCCCTTTACTCCACGTTCAGCTTCAGGCCGGCTATGGCCGCGATCCCATCCTGCGCGACCTCCAGTTCAATCTTTATCCAGGGGAAGCTATGGGTCTGATCGGCGCCAGCGCGGCTGGCAAGAGCACGCTGGTCATGGCTCTGCTGGGACTGCTGCCCTGGCGCGGGGGGATTGCCACCGGGGAAGTTCTGCTGCAGGGAATTAATCTGCTGGGCCTGTCGGAACGGGAGACTCGCCGATTGCGGGGAAAAAGGATCGCCTTGGTTCCGCAAAGCCCGATGACCGCGCTGAATGGAGCTCTGACTCTGCGCGCCCACTTTGAAGAAGCTTGGCGTGCTCATGAAGATTTCGATCGGGCGCGTTTGAATGCGCGCATCCGGGAATTGATGCAGCAGGTACAGTTGCCATCTGATGCGGATTTTCTGCTTCGCAAGCCGGCGCAGGTAAGCGTAGGACAGGCGCAGCGCATCATGATTGCACTGGCGCTGTTGCATCGTCCTGCGCTGCTGATCGCCGACGAACCGACCAGTGCTCTCGATCCTGCCACGCAGGCGGAAATACTTCGTCTGCTGCGGCGGCTGAACCGCGAGAGCGGGACGACGCTGCTCTATATCTCTCACGATCTACTTTCGGTTCTGCAATTATGCGACCGTATCGCCGTACTCGATCACGGAACCATCGTCGAATCGATGGCAAGTCGCGAAATCGGGCAAGCCTGCCACCCGGCAACTTTGGCGCTGCTCCAGGCACTCCCAGTCCCTCCAGCAGTTCTGGCTCGCTATGGTTTGAGAGATCGAAAGTCCGAGGCCAGGACCGCTGCCGCGGAGCGGATTGGGCCCGGCCTGTTGCACTCCATCTAGACTTCGCAAACGATAGTAACCATTTTTCGGTTACTTTAGACTGGCATTTCCTCAGATTTCTCCGCAGATCGAGACAACCTCCCCGTACTTTATAGCTGTAACCCTGAACAATTGACTGCAAGCACCTCATTGCCGTGACTGTCTGCTCTTGGCCCGGAGATCCACGATGAAATGCGTCCGTCAATCCCTGCGATTTACGATTGTGGCTGCGGTTGCGCTGCCACTGGCCGCCATTGCCGCGGCCCCGAAGCCGAACCATTCGAAAATTTCTCCGGATGCAGCCGCCAGCAATCCCATGCGGCCGATCTCCGTCATCGTTCAATACGCGACCCCGCCCGGTGCAGGGCAGGAGCAGAAAATCGGGGCGCTCAACGGATCGGTTCAGCATCACTTCCAGTTCATGCCGGCATTGGCGGCGCATATTCCCGCATCGGCGCTCCCGGCGCTGGCCAATGACCCCAAAGTTAGCTATATCTCGCTCGACCGGCCGGTTGGAGCACGCCAGGCCATCGATTCCTCCGCGGAATACACCACCGAACCGATCAACGCGCCTGCGCTGTGGGCCCAAGGTTACGATGGCACCAATATCGGCGTAGCGGTAATTGACAGTGGAATCAATGCGGTCGACGATCTTTCGAACAGCGGAAAAGGCCATTCAAACAGGATTGTATTCAGTGCAAGCTTTTTGCCTGGAACCGGTTCAACGGCAGGTCCACATGCGGCTGGCCCAGGGAATCCGGCAGGTTCGAGTTTTCCGCCGATTACGTTGGGGGCCATTGCGGGCGCTGACCAATACGGCCACGGGACGCACGTCGCCGGCCTGATTGCCGGTAATGGTCGAGACTCTACCGGGCCGCAATACTTTCGGACCTTTTCCGGAGCGGCGCCGAACGCGAATTTGATCAATCTGCGTGTGCTCGATGCGAACGGCCAAGGTACGGATTCCTCGGTAATTGCTGCCATCGAAGCCGCAATCCTGCTGAAGAACATCTACAACATCCGAGTCATTAATCTTTCACTGGGTCGTCCGGTTTATGAGAGCTATCGGCTGGACCCGCTCTGTCAGGCGGTGGAGCAGGCCTGGAAAGCCGGCATCGTCGTGGTGGTGGCGGCCGGAAATGATGGCCGCGATCAGGCGCTGAATCCGGAGGGTTACGGGACCATTGAAGCGCCGGGCAACGATCCATACGTGCTCACCGTCGGCGCTATGCGGACCATGGAAACGCCGCAGATTCAGGATGACCTGATTGCCAGCTACAGTTCCAAGGGTCCAAGCTTTATCGATCACATCGCCAAGCCGGATATCGTCGCTCCCGGCAATCTGGTGACCAGCCTGGAATTTCCCAATGATTCGCTGGCGGTCCATAATCCCGGATTCGTCACCCTTAACTCCTACTACATCACGAATGGAAATCAGTCTCCTTCAGCGAAATACTTCCCGCTGAGCGGCACCAGCATGGCGACTGGAGTGACCAGCGGAGCGGTGGCTCTGCTGCTCCAGGCGCAACCGCGGTTGACGCCCGATCAAGTCAAGGCATTCCTGATGCGGAATGCGAACCGCAGCTATTTTCCCCAGATCAGCAGCGTGACAGACCCGGTAAGCGGCTCTGTTTACCTGGCGCACTACGATCTGTTCACGGTCGGAGCCGGGTATCTCGATTTACAGGCAGCTCTGAATGACATCCGCAGCAATGCCAGGAACCTTCCCCGCGGTACTGCGATGTCCCCAACTGCAGTTTTCGATCCCGGCAGCGGCAATACGTTTCTGATATCCGATCAGACCGCCCTCTGGGGCGCCACTGCGCTGTGGGGCGCAGCGAATGTCTACGGGGAGAACGCTTTTACGGGTGCAGCAGCCAGCTCGACAAGTATCGCAGGCTCGACCGCCCTGTGGGGAGCGACTGCGCTATGGGGGGCAGACGATCCCGCCGGCTTCACTGCGCTTTGGGGAGCAACCGCGTTGTGGGGAGCTTCGACGCCTGAAGCCGCCACGGCATTATGGGGCGCTTCCGGGTTAGACAGTCTAACCGCGCTCTGGGGCGCTTCCAGCATCAACGGTTCCACGGTCCTCTGGGGGGCCAGTTCTCCGCTGGAGTATTAGACAGGTTTCGCTCACATGTGGTCGGATCCAAATAGCCCGTCATTGTGACCGTTGCTCGCCCATTCTTAATGTTTGGGAATACCATGATCTCCACATGGCCTTTGTTCTGGAACACCTCGATCACCTGGTCCTGACTGTCGCAAACATTGATGCCACCGTCGATTTTTATACCGAAGTTCTCGGCATGGATCTGGTCACTTTTGACGGAAGAAAGGCATTGGCCTTTGGCATCCAGAGGATCAATCTTCATCAGCGCGGCCACGAATTCGACCCCAAAGCGGCGCATCCGACGCCCGGCTCCGCCGACCTCTGCTTTATCACCACGACGCCTCTGAATGAAGTGATGGAATACCTGACCGGCCAGAGAATTCATCTGGAAGATGGGCCGGCCGAACGGGTCGGGGCCATCGGCAAACTGCGCTCCATCTACCTGCGCGATCCCGACCGGAACCTGATCGAAATTTCCAACACCATTTAGCGGATCAGAACGCGGGTGCCCCATGTCTCATTTTGAGACATGGGTTCTATGCTAGGTAAAATCCCTTTATGCCCAAGAATCCACCCGCCCCACCCTCACTGTTCGAACGTGCAAAAAAAATCCGGCTTTTTCTGATGGATGTGGATGGGACGCTTACTGACGGCGGAGTATGCCTGATTGCTCTACCGGATAGAGTGGCCGAGCTGAAAATATTCAGCTCGCTCGATGGCCTGGGGCTGAAGCTTGCGCACA
The DNA here is from genome assembly GCA_963823295.1 of uncultured Acidobacteriota bacterium. Taxonomy (GTDB): domain Bacteria; phylum Acidobacteriota; class Terriglobia; order Terriglobales; family Acidobacteriaceae; genus JAKAAZ01. The sequence goes on along the minus strand of CAWGLF010000007.1, from coordinate 11,518 downwards.
TCATGGGAATCAAAACCGGCTTTATCACCGGCCGGAAATCTCCCGCGGTTTCGCAGCGCGCCGAGGAGAATTTCGTAGATTACGTTTACCTGGGTCAGGCGACAAAAATGGCTGCGTATGACGAATGCATACAAAAGGCTGGGGTGGCGGAAGAGGAAGTCGCCTATATGGGCGACGATCTGCCGGATCTGCCGCTGGCGCGGCGGGCCGGGTTGGCAGTTGCTGTTGCGAATGCCGCGCCGGAGCTGAAATCCGTCAGCCATTACGTAACGACTGCAGAGGGCGGAAAAGGAGCCGCGCGAGAAGTCGTCGAGTTGATCCTGAAGGCGCAGGGAAGATGGGAAGAGGCCATTCCGCAGGCGCTTGCCTGACCTCGACAGCCGGTTTTGACAACATGTTGTCAAACTGACAGCATGCTGTCATATTTAGCCGCGACGGCGATCTCCGGCCATCTAAGTTGTTCTAAAAAGTCTTCTAAGGAACGGTGTGCGTGTTTGCTTTCCGCTGGTATCACCTGCATTAAGTGATCCAGACTTGTCTGACGGAACGATTAAAGCAGTCCGGGGCTGAAGCCCCTCTTTGTTCGGCCATAATCACCGGCCAAAGCCCGGTGCTTCCACCGAAAAGCCGCAATCCGGCGATATCTGGGCTGAATCCTGCGCTTCCGCTAAAAGGCAAAAAAAAAACGAGTTTTTCGCAACCTGTAAGCCCCGGTGCTTCCACCGAAAGCCGCAATCTGGCGATATTCACAATTCGCGGCTGAAGTTGACGGTGGGGTAGCATCGTGGGCGGAAAAGGAATTGCAACCGCATCCGTCCTCCAGGCGAGATGAAGGGTTGGGGAACGAACAAACCGCGGCCGACGTGTCGGGAATGGCCGCGCTGACGCAGGGAGGCTATATGTCGGCTTCGGTGAAGTGTTGATAGCGGCCATTCAGATCGTTGGGGAATGGAATGTATTCGATTTTTGCCGGGCCGTGCACTTTCTGCAGTGCCTTGGCAACCGCATTGAAACTGCGGCTGGCTCCGGTTCCGGCGTTAAAAATTCCCTGGTAAATATCTTGCACATCGCCGAGCGTGGAGCGGTAGGCCTCATCGCCGAGACCGGCGAAAAAAATGTTCATCCGGCACAGATCGCGCACGTAGACGAAATCGCGGCGCTGCTCTCCATCCCCATAGCCGCCGGAGCCCTGAAACATGCGAATGGCGCCGCTCTCTTTTATCTGCCGGGTGAAGTGGTGCATTACGGAAGACATGCGGCCCTTGTGCAGTTCGCGGGGGCCGTAGGTGTTGAAGTAGCGCAGACCCACGACGGTGCTTTCGATGGTGGGCAGCAAGCGCCGGACGTAATTGTCGAAAACGAGTTTCGAAAACCCATAAACGTTCAGCGGGCGCTCATTCTCGGGCTCGGGAGCAAAGTTCCGGCTCAACCCGTAGACCGCCGAGGTGGATGCGTACACGAACGGGATATGGTGTTGCGCCGCGAAATGGAGCAGTTCCTTCGAATACGCGAAATTGTTGTCCATCATGTACGCGCCGTTGTCTTCCAGGGTGTTGGAGCAGGCTCCCTGGTGCAGGATGGCGCGAATGCGTTTCGCCGACAGCGCACCTGAATTGACGGCTCGGCGAAACTCATGTTTGTCGATGTAGTCGGAAAATTGCGCGCCTTGCAGGTTGAGGAATTTGGCGCTGTTGGCGAGATTGTCGACGCAGACAATTTCGGTTTCGCCGATGCGGTTCAGCTCGTGAATCAGATTGCTGCCGATAAACCCGACGCCGCCGGTAACGACAATCATGCTTCCTCCTGAGAAGGAATGGGCGCGGCGGATTCCACGGCGGCTGGACTTTCGGTGGCACTGAGCTTTTGCACGATGCTGCCGGTGCTGAACCCGGCCACGGTGGGAACGATGGCCACGCGGCCGCCCCAGCCGCGTACCAGCTCCGCGCCTACAACGGTTGCCTCGGTGTAGTCTCCGCCTTTAATCAGTACATCGGGCCGCAGCGCTTCAATCATGGCGAGCGGCGTGTCTTCTTCAAAAATCACAATAGCGTCGGTCGAGGCCAGCGCGGCCAGAATCCGCGCCCGTTCTTTTTCGCCGACGATGGGACGCCGGGGTCCTTTCAGCCGCCTGACCGAGGCATCGCTGTTCAGGCCGATGACGAGATGGTCGCCCATGCGATGCGCATCTTCAAAAAGCGTGATGTGACCGATGTGCAGCAGATCGAAACAGCCGTTGGTGAAGACAATGGTTTCGCCGCGATTGCGCCACTGCGCGGCACGCGCCAGCAGCCCGGCGCGGTCCACCACTTTTTCCTGCGTGCTCAGCACGAGTTCTGTTGACAGCGAAGCCAGCAGGCTGTCGCGGTCGATGGGAACGGTGCCGACGCGACTGACAACAATACCGGCGGCGGCGTTGGCCAGTTGAATCGCGCTTTCGAGATCGAGTTCGGCGGCGGCCGCAGCGGCCAGGGTTGCGATCACCGTATCCCCGGCGCCGGAGACGTCGTACACCTCGCGGGCTTGTGCGGCGGCGTGCAGATCGCGCTCCGGCTCCTGATGCAGCACGCGGATGCCGCGCTCGCTCATCGTGACGGTGAGATATTCGAGCGCAAGCGGCGCAATCAACGCGCGCCCTGCCGTCATCAATGCACCTGCATCCTGAACCCCGACGCCGGTGCAGGCGGCAAGCTCCTGCAGATTGGGACAGATGGTAGTGGCTCCGCGATATTTGGAAAAACTGCCGCCCTTGGGATCGACCAGCACAGGAATCCCGCGCTTGCGGGCCTGGGCGATGACGGATTGGCAGACGTGTTCCGGCAGAACTCCTTTGGCATAGTCGGAAAAGATGATGCAGTCGGCGCTTGAAACCTGATCGGCCAGGCAGCGCAGCAGGGAATCGATTTCCGCCTGCGAGGGGGCGTCGGGTGTTTCGACATCGAGCCGGATCAATTGCTGCCAGCCGGCCATGACGCGCGTCTTTGAGATCGTCGGACGTTCCCAGACACAGACCGCGTCGGCCGCAATGCCGGCTTTCAAGAGCAGTCCGCGCACGATCTCGGCATCGTCGTCGACGCCGAGAAATCCGGCCAGCGAGACCTGGATGCCCAGCCCGGCGAGATTCATGGCTACGTTGGCGGCCCCGCCGGCGACATGGGTTCGGCGGATGGAACGCAGAACCGGCACCGGCGCTTCCGGAGAGATGCGGCTCACATCGCCCCACACGTACTGGTCCAGCATCAGATCGCCGATGACCAGAACGCGATGGCGCTGAAAGCCGGACTGGATCAGGTCGAGAACACGATGGAGATCGCGGATCATAGAGTTCCCTTGTATCTTAACCGGGTTTGGGTGAGATGGAGAGCCGCGGGTACGATACGAGACCGTTACGAAACTCGATGCTTGTACCCAGGTCATCGCCGGGTGAACCCACTTGGAAACACTCTGCCGGGCTGAGCTTGAACTCGGCCGCCGCGTCGTTCAAACTCAACCGGCCCTCAACAACAGATTTCGCAAGCTGCTCTCGATTATGAATCGTCAGTCGTGCATGATGGTGGTAGTCGTTCTATTTCCTGAAATGCTTTCGGCTCGTAACATCAGCTTCACAGTTCTCGATCGAATGGACAACAACCTTTTGAAACTTCACATTTAAAGAAATGTTATTCGTGTCATAGAGCGACCGCTTATTGCAAAAGCTGGCTAAGGGAAGTCTGCAGCTCCTGCCCTGAGAGTGGGAGATGGTCAGCCTGCGAAGTAGAAATTATGGTGCCGGCGCTGTCGATCAGAACGACGGTAGGCCAAGTCGTAATGTGGAAGCGCTTCTCAAGGAGGTCCGTATCGGGCTTGGCCTCAGGCCAGGATATGTTGAGCTTGTGGAGGAGCTCTTTCGGTTTTTCGACCTTCGCATCTCCATTCATGCCGAATATTTCGAAACCTTTAGCATGGAAACGATCGTAAGCTGCTTTCTTGTAAGGAAGATCAGCAACACAAGGGGCGCACCAAGTTGCCCAGAAGTCCAGGAGGATATATTTACCTTTGACTTGAAAGAGCTCTCGACTCTCCCCGGAGAAGTCTTTGAATGTGAAATCGGGGATGTGGCCGCCCACAACCAGCTGAATACGTTGTTGATCCACCGGCACAACTTTGAGTATGACGTTGTGAGTTGCAAGGTTCAGCGTCTCGGTCTTTAAGGAAAAGCGGCCCAGATCAAATATAGGCGTTCCCGAAGAAGGTGTACCCTGCTCCGCACTGCCCGGCGTAGAGTCGAACTTCCCATCTGCATTCAGGTCAAACCACTCATTTGCTCTCCCTAAATCGATCGTGTCTGTATCCAGATCAAAAGCATACCTAACAAGGATCTGTCGCTTTGGTAGTCTTACCCTCCCTGTGACATATGGTGCGCTTCCTACAATCAGCACAGCTTGATTGGGTTTGGTTGGGAAACCGGAGGTGTCTTTCGGCAAAGCGACATACGCCGGTACGGAGCGGAATGGTCCCTTATGAAGAGGAAAACTAAACTTCGCCTCAGCCAAGTAGTAGGGCTGTGACGAAGCCAGGAACGGAATTCGTTCAGGCTTGTGAAGTTCCCCGCTCCCAGTATGGAGGTCTATAAAGAGTATCCGGTCTCCGTTCCTCAGCAGACACAACGCACCTCCGAAGTGAAGTGCTTGCGAAGTGCCAAAGTCAAGTTCTCCCCGGTAAAGTTTAGACACCGCGTCGGGAGCCAGCCTGAGGTCTCGCATGACGCTTGGGTCTGCTTTATTCCAGACCGCAACGGCGCCAATACTTGTATCAGTGACAAGGCTTTCGGCGAGTGTACCGGAGAAGCTTTGTCCTTCGAGCACAATGTTGCCCATACCACAGGCAAACGCCAAAAGAGCGGCTCCCAATAATCGACGCGAAACCATCGCACAATTTTACTTCTTAAACAGTTCGCTTTCAGGAAGTTTTCGGAGGATGGGCGACTCCTAGGAACGCCTCATTCCAGCGGTCTCCTGCGCCGTTAGAAAAGGATTTCGTGGCTATGCCGTCATTGCGTTTTAAAACAGACATAGATGAGAAGATTGCCTCGCTATGAGGAGGCATCTCTTCTTATGGACTACATCCAAGGCGAGGGCGAAATCAAGGAACACTGTCCCTGCCACTGGACGACTTCGTTCCAGCAGATCATATGTGCCGCGTTATTGACGTATTCGTCGAAAGACTCGTCATGTCGGAGCTTGGCTTCAAGCGTGCTCAGGCCGCTGATATCGGCGACCTGGCTACACTCGCCGCGATGAATCTGAAGCGCTTATGTACGGGCTGAAGCCCGTACCTTCAAAACAGCCTGGTTTTTCGATCTGCGGAATAGAAACTGCTTTATCACAGCCTCGCCAGAGCGCGGCGGATTGCGCCGAGCACTTCTTCTGGCGTTATCGATGTGAGACATTTTTTCTTTTGCTCGATGCATACTTCGAGATCGCAGCACCAGCAGTCCACACGGTGGTAAATGATCTCGTGCTGATCGCCCCAGGGAAACCAGATGCGCGGCGGGGTACGCGCCGGGAAGACGACGACGCACTGAGTGCCGACCGCGGAGGCCAGATGCATGGGGCCGCTGTCGTGGCCCAGAAACAGCCGCGTGCGTGCCAGTACGGCGGCGGATTCTCGCGGCGTCAACTGGCCGCACAGATTGATCGAGCGATTTGCCCAGGCTGCGGAGGCGGATTCGCTGACCTGGGATTCTTCGGCGGCGCCGACGAGCACCAGGCCATACTGAGGAAGCTCCGCGGCCAGCGCATCGAGCACCGCACGCCAGTTTTCGCTGCCCCAATCCTTGGCCTGCATCTTGGTGCCCATACAGCAGGCGATCAGCGGACGGCCCTGCAGGGAACCGAGCACGGCGGCGGCGCGTTTATGCTCCTCGATGGTCAGCCCCAGATCCCAGTTGGCGCGATTGTTCAGATCGATTTTGCCCACGCCCCGCATCAGCCGCGCCAGCCTTGCCGCCTCCGGTTCGTAGTTTCCAGTAAAAGGATCCAGCCGATTTGTGCGGGCATCGCGCGCCAGCGGCAGGCCGACGATGCGCGGAATACCGCACAGATGGAAAAAGAGGGCGTCGCGCGCTACATCGGGGGCGGCCCGGCGCGGGGTTAAATAGATGAGCACCTGCGCGCCGAACGCGTAAATCTGCTTTTGCAATTCCGCCAACTCGGCGAAGTTCCTCGTCGCGATGGGATAGCGCATAAAGCCGTGCACCAGCCCGGAGCCTTCCAGCACGTCGTACGCCGGCGGCGCTTTGCTGTTTACGGGAATGTTGGTCAACAGGCAACGTTCCGCGCGCGGATAGGCCCGGGCAATCTGGTGAAAGCAGGGCAACGCTACGACGGTGTCGCCGAGGCTGCCCAATCGGTAGATCAGAACGCGCTCAACCCTGCTTGGCATGGCTATATAGAGATATCTGATGCAGAAGCTGTCTCATAATATGCTGTATCGCATTGGCGTGGAGCGTGAGACCCGCCTCGAAGCGGGTCTCATACTAGTCGTCGCCGTCGGAATTCCAGTCTATGAGACAGCTTCTATCCCGGTTCTCCTGATGCTGTAGATTGCTGAATTCAATTCCGTGCAGCCTTTCTTTAAGGAAAGGCTGCGTATACATTTTCTCCGCGCGATACACCTTCAGGAGAACCGGTATATCGTGCACGGTGCGCGGAATGGAAGCAAACCGGACCGGTATAATAAAAGTATGTCGATCGTGCGCGATATCGCTGCTGTGGCCAAGGGGATGAGCGTCACCCTCGGGGAGATTTTCCAGCCGACGCAGGTGGAGAATTATCCCGACGGCCCCGGCCCTATGCGCGGCGCGAAGTTTGAAGACCGGTATCGCGGCCGCCACGTATTGCAGCGGGACGAAAACGGTCTGGAGAAATGTGTCGCCTGTTTTCTGTGCGCGGCGGCGTGCCCTTCCAACTGCATTTACATTGAAGCGGCGGAGAATACGGCTGAGAATCGCATTTCGAGCTCCGAGCGCTATGCCAAGGTCTACAACATCGATTACAACCGCTGCATCTTCTGCGGATACTGCGTTGAGGCGTGTCCGACGGACGCGATTACGCACGGCCACGGTTTGAGTCCTCTTCACTGAACGCGACCAGTCTGATCATGCGCAAAGAAGACCTGCTGGCTCCGATGCCGGGCTCCCCGGCCATGACAGCTCCGAACACTCGCTAAATTCAAGTTTTCAGTCGTTAAGATAAGAGACGGTGACGCTCGTGCTGTGTCCGGCTTACCTGGAGCGGCGTGACTCGGTGCGTCTCGTTCATCCGCGGAGTATGTCAATGATGATTCGGTACTGTTACCAGCATTTTGCTCTGGCGGTCGCTTTTGCGATTGCCTGTTCGGCACACGCCCAGGCAGTTCCGGCAGAGGGCCGCGCGGCAGCTGCGGCGCATTCACCCGGTGCTGTATCTGCCGGGGTGGAAAGTGACGCGGCACCCCGCATGAAGGTGCAGGTGCTTAGCCGGAGCAGCCAGGAAACCACCTATGCCGTCATCTTTGGTCCGGGAGACGAGGTGATCGGCGGACTGACTGAGTTTGCGCAGAAGCATCATCTGGGAGCGAGCCGGATCACCGGGATCGGCGGAGCCGAAGACACGACGGTGGGATTTTTCGATCGGGAGAAGAAGACGCATCGGCCGATTCCGATGCAGCGGTTTGCGGAAGTGCTTTCCTTGCTGGGCGACATCGCGCTTTATCACGGCAAGCCCGTGGTTCATCTCCACATCGTTCTTGGCTATCCGGATGGCAGCGCGCACGGCGGACATTTGCTGAAAGCGCATGTGTGGCCAACGATGGAGGTCATCGTAACCGAATATCCGAATGCGATGCACAAGAAATTGGACGCGGCGACCGGAGTGGCGGTCATTGACCCTTCCGTAAAGCAATAATCGATGCGAGAAAAGAGGGCAGCGTGAAGGATTTTTTAGAGGTGTTAAAAGAACGCGTCATCGTCTACGACGGCGCCATGGGCACCAGCATTCAGAAGCATGCCCTGACGGTGGATGACTTCTGGAACAAGGAAGGCTGCAATGAGCTGCTGGTGCTGAGCCGTCCGGACGTGATCCGCGGGATTCATGCGAGCTTTCTTGAAGTGGGATGCGATGTGATTGAGACGGACACGTTTGGGTCGTCGCGGATTGTTCTGGCGGAATATCAGCTTGAGGACAAGACGCGCGAATTGAATGTCGCCGCCGCACAGCTTGCGAAGGAAGTTGCCGCGCAATATTCCACGCCGCAGAAGCCGCGCTTTGTTGCCGGGTCGATCGGGCCGACGACGAAGCTGCCGTCGCTCGGGCATATTTCCTACGACGAGATGGCGCTGACCTACCGCGAGCAGATCGAGGCGCTGATTGAAGGTGGCGTGGATATTCTGCTGATTGAAACCTGCCAGGACATGCTGCAGGGCAAGATCGCGCTGGCCGCGTGTGAAGATGCGATGCGTGCAACCGGCCGGCGGCTGCCGGTGCAGATGCAGGTGACGCTTGAGGCCACTGGGACGATGCTGCTGGGCAGCGAAATCGGCGCGGCGCTGGCGGTGCTGGAATGCTTTCAGCCGGACATTATCGGACTGAACTGCGCGACCGGGCCGCGGGAGATGAACGATGCGGTGCGCTTCCTCTGCCAGAATGCGACACGGCCTGTCAGCGTGCTGCCGAATGCCGGTCTGCCGCAGAATGTCGGCGGCCACGCGGTGTATGCGCTGACTCCCGAGGAACTGGCGCGGTATCACAAACAGTTTGTGGAGGAGTATGGCGTGCGCGTCGTCGGCGGCTGTTGCGGCACGACTCCGGACCATTTGCGCGCTGTAGTCGCAGCGATTGAACACGCTACGCCCGCAGCAACCCATGCGGCGCCGCAAAGCGTGGCCGCCAGCGCGTTCTCCGCTATTCCGCTGGAAATTGATGGCCAGCCGGTGATTGTGGCCGAGGAGATGAACACGACGACACGCAGCCCGGTATTTCGAGAGATGGTCCGGTCTGGCGACTACGATGGAATTCTCGCGCTATCGAAGCGGCTTGCGGTCGAAGGCTCGCAGATGCTCGACCTGTGCTGCGCCATTGTCGGCGAGGACGAAAAGGCATACATGAACGGCGTGCTGGATAAGATCGCCACGCGTGTGCCCGCGCCGGTGCTGGTGGATTCGACCGAAGCCGATGTTGTGGAAGAAGCGCTGAAGCGAATTCCCGGCAAGCCGCTCATCAATTCGATCAATCTTGAAGATGGCGAGAAGCGCACCTCGAAGGTGCTGCCGATGGCGCGCCGCTATGGCGCGGCGGTGATTGCTTTGACGATCGATGAAGATGGCATGGCGCTGACGGCGGCGAAAAAGCTTGCGGTCGCGCAGCGCATCTACAAGCTTGCGACGGAGAAATATGGTTTGCGGCCGCAGGATTTGATCTTCGATCCGCTGACGCTGCCCATCTCGACCGGCCAGGAAGATTATCGGACCGCGGGGATGGAGACGCTGGAAGCTGTGCGCCTGCTGAAGCAGGAATTGCCGGAGTGCAAAACCATTCTCGGCGTCAGCAATATCTCTTTCGGGCTTTCGACGTATTCGCGGCGGGTACTGAACAGCGTTTTTCTGAAAGAGGCGGTGGATCGTGGCCTTGATATGGCCATCGTGAATTACTCGAAGATTTATCCGCTCTACAAAATCCCGGAAGCGGAAGTGGAGCTGGCGCGGAAACTGATCTTCCGTGATACTTCCGCCGGCGACCCGCTGCAGGTCTACATGGCGTATTTCGCCAATCTGCAAAAAGATCCGAATGCCGAGCCGGAGGCCGAAGCCGCCGAGGCGGTCACCGTCGAAGACAAGCTGAAACAACTGATTATTCGCGGCGAACGCAGCGTGGGGGCAGGCGCGGAAAAGCAATCGCTGGAGCAATTGCTGGAGCAGGCGCTTGAAGTTCGCACGCCGCTCGACCTGATCAATACGGTGCTACTTGATGGCATGAAGACGGTAGGGGAGTTGTTCGGCGCGCGCAAGATGCAGTTGCCGTCGGTGCTCGATTCGGCCTCGGTGATGAAAGCCGCGGTTGCGTACCTGGAGCCGAAGATGGAGCGCGTCGAAGGCTCGCAGCGAGGGACGATCGTGCTCGCCACGGTGAAAGGCGATGTGCACGATATCGGCAAAAATCTTGTCGACATTATCCTGTCGAATAACGGCTACAAGGTTGTGAATCTGGGCATCAAGCAGGCTTCGGATGTCATTATCCAGGCGGCACACACACATAAGGCCGATGCCATCGGGCTGAGCGGTTTGCTGGTGAAGAGCACGCTGGAGATGAAGTATGTGATCCAAGATTTGCAGCACATGGAGAGCCGGATTCCCGTCATCTGCGGCGGCGCGGCGTTAACGCGCAAATACGTCGAGGACGATCTGCGCCGAGAATATCGCGGCCCCGTCTTCTACGCGGAGGACGCTTTTGCCGGCCTGCACGTGATCGGCGATTTGACGGCGGAAGACGCGGCGGTGCGGGACGGCCGCATCGATGATGGGCGCACAGTGAAGGCGTTTGAGCGGAAAAATCTTTTGCCGGAGGAGCAGACCAGTCCGCTGCCGCCGGTTTCGACGAAGCGTTCGCATGTGATTCAGGACGCGCCGGACATTCCGCAGCCGCCGTTTTATGGCGTCCGTGTTCGCAAGGATTTTTCGTTCGATACGCTGTTCGGCTACATCAACGAGACGGCGCTGTTCAAAAACCAATGGCAGCTGAAGACTGCTTCCGCAACGGATTATGTGCGGCTGGTAGAGGAGAAGTACCGTCCGATTCTGCAGGAGATGGCTGCGGACGCAAAGCGGACCGGGTGGCTAGAGCCGAAGGCGGTTTACGGCTACTTTCCCTGCAATGCGGATGGGAATGATGTAGTTGTCTACACGCCGGAGGCGGCGGCGGGAAATAAGAAACAGGAAGTGTTACGTATTTCTTTTCCGCGTCAGCGTGAAGGCCGTCAGTTATCGATAGCGGATTTCTTTTTGCCGGTCGAGTCGGGCCGTATGGATGTGATCGGCTTTTCTGTGGTCACGGTTGGAAAGCGCGCCAGCGATTTGACCAGAGAGCTGTTCGATCGCGGGGATTTTACGAAATATCTCTACACACACGGGCTGAGCGTCGAGAGCGCCGAAGCGCTGGCCGAGTTGATGCACAAGGAGATGCGGGCGGAGCTGGGGATAGGAGCGGAAGATTCGCCGGAGGTGCGCGATTTGTTTCATCAGAAATATCGCGGCTCCCGTTATTCGTTCGGGTATCCGGCGTGTCCAAACCTGGAAGACCAGACGAAGATTTTCGCGCTGCTGCACCCGGAGGAAAACATTGGCGTGCGGCTGACGGAGAGCTTTCATCTGGAGCCGGAGCAGAGCACGGACGCAATCATTGTGCATCATCCGCAGGCCAAGTATTTTGTGGTTTAAAACAGCCTATCGTGTATCGGGCATTCTCTGGATTCCTCGGCTTCGCTCGGAATGACGTAGCTTCCTGTCGCA
>CAWGLF010000006.1:0-45284 GCA_963823295.1 uncultured Acidobacteriota bacterium | reverse complement strand
ACGTCGCGCCAATCGATACGCTTGAATCAAACGCACGCGAATACGTTCCCTCGGCCAACCGGCCGTGGCTCTCAAAATTTCCAGGGTTGTTTGAGATTCGAGATGGCAAACTGCACACTGGAAACCTGGTTGGCCCGGGACTGAGTGCTGTTTGAAACGAATTTGGGAGCGGGCACCTCTGACAACGCGAAAATCATCGAGCTATCGCGCTAAACGGAACGCGTCAGGTGAAATGAGCCCGCTGGTCACAGCTTCCAGCTAGACTCCACGCGTACATTACACCGTCCACTCCAGTTACAACATACTGGGTTCCATCAAGTTGATATGTGATGGGAGCAGCCGCATTCTGAATACCTCCCGGCCGGGTATGCCACAGCACGTGCCCATCCGAAGGATCTAGCGCCAATAGATTACCGGAAGTATCCCCGGTGAAGAGTACGTGGCCAGCCGTCGTCAAGATACCTACAGTACATAGACCCTCACCGCTGTCCCTCTGCCAACGGATCTTTCCCGTCCGATAATCCAGGGCTAGTAGCACGGAGTTTGCGACCAATGATGCAGAGCCGCCGCCCTGATGGTCATTCATAAGATTGTCAGCGCCCGAAGCCAGATACCAAAAGCTATAGCCTCGCCAGGCATTGACATAGAACAACCCGGTCTCCGGATCGAAGCTTGGCGACATCCAATCCGTTCCACCGTCCTCCGAGTGATGGATGAGTGCACCATCCGGCTGCGGCTCCTTTGCTGGATTCGGAATCGGACTTCCCTCGGCATTGATTCCCGCCGCCCAATTCGTAGGGACGAATGGAGCCGTCAACAGATTCTTGCCGGTTCTGCGATCGAGCAGGAAGAAGTATCCATTACGGCTCGCCTGCGCCAGCAGCTTTCGACGTTTTCCGTTGAATGCTGCGTCGAAAAGAACTGGGGTTTCAACCGCGTCCCAATCATGGGTATCGTGGGGAGACGCCTGAAAATACCACACGATCGCGCCGGTATCTGCATTGAGTGCCAGTATGGAACAGGTATAGAGGTTGTTCCCTACACGCCTGCCGCCTGCAAGCACCGGATGTGGATTGCCTGTTCCCACATAGATTAAGTTTAGGTCTGGATCATAGGTGCCGGTCAGCCAGGCCGGTCCGCCCCCATGGCTCATGGCCATATTGTTTGGCCAGGTTCGCGCTGCTGACGTCCCCGCTTTCGGCAGCGTGGAAGTCCGCCACACAATTTTTCCGGTTCTCCAATCAAGTGCTTCGATAAAGTGAGGCACATTCGCGGAATCGCCCGATGTACCTAGAACAACCAGCCCCTTAATAACTAAAGGGGCGACACTGACGTAATACCCGAACTTAACATCCGCTATCGTTACCTCCCAGATTTTTCTGCCATTCCGCGCATCAAGGCAAAAAATGTGTGCATCCGGAGTTCCGAAATAAATTCTGCCGTGGTAGAACGCCACTCCTCTATTTCCGATATCGTCGCCTTCCGAAGAACGTTGAAACTCCCAGATTTTCTCTCCTGTTTTAGCGTCTATTGCCCACACGTGATTCGGAACGGTGAAATACAGTACCCCGTCAACTTCCAGCGGTGTTGATTTCAGTGTGACAGAGTGGGTCTGGAAAGCCCATGCCAGCTTCAACGCCTTTACGTTTGTATTGTTGATCTGGGTTAACGTACTGTAGCGTCTGCCTGAGTAATCGCCGTTGAAGGTGGGCCACGAGTCATTCACGGACTCTGTTGCGTTCGTGAGACCTGAGTCTTGGGCAAGGAGGCACCCTACGCTCGCCAGTAGCAGGATTCCCAGAGCTCACTACGCTACTTGAGCGTTTCCAGATATGCGAAAACATTATGAATATCCTTGTCAGTGTACTTCTGGAGCAGTTTCAGATGTCCAGCTAAGGGGTCCTTTACCTGAACCTTCGTTTCCTGAAGCGGCCAGGAGCAATACCATCCGTCGTCATTAAGTATCGCCACGTAGAAAGCATCAAGATGAAGCAGTTTGCCATGCACCTTCTTTCCGGAAGGTAATGAAATTGTGGCAGTCACGTGATGTTCCCGCGGGTAAAGGAACGTGGTCTCCAGCTCCTCAGGTGAATATTTGCCTGCAATTCCGGCAAGGTCTCCGGTCGGAGAGTGGCAGCTTATGCAGCCGCCTGATCCATTGAAATATTGCTTGCCCTCGTCAGCGTTTCCGGTCAAAAGCTGTTGGAGTGAATAGCCACCGGCAAGACCATTGGAAGACGAGACACTGGCAACATCAACGCGGGCGTGGAGGAATGCGACAAGATCAGAGATATCGGAAGCAGTCATTAGCGGGAATGCAGGCATCCCTTTGTCAACGCGTCCCTCTTGTATCACCGGCGCGATTAGATTGCCATTTTCATCATGACGTACAAGAGAGGACTGGACCAGATTTGGACCGACACCCCCCGCGGCTTCCTTCCCATGACATATCGCGCATGATCGTTGGAACTGGGCCATACCCCGCTGAACGTTCTCAATCTTCATGGGATCCCGTTGTTCTGATTGTCCAGCCGAGTTCATTGCCGCTATGAAGCAAAGAAAAATATAAAACCAGCACCACCGGCGCATTATTTTCCTCCTCAAGCTAACTCGTACCACAATCATCACACATAGGAAGCCGTTTTCTCCTAATCGGGGCACCTGAATCGCAACGCAACTACTCACTCTTTGATTCATTTACTCCTTGGTCGGCGTGGAATTATCGGGTGGAAAGGATTTCGTGAGATAGCCGACAACGTCATCCAACTCTTCGTCCGTACCCTCGGCGCCTCGCGTAACCATGTTGTCCACGATAGAAGACCATTCCTGCCGGGTGTGCCTCTGTTCTACAAAAACGTCGGTACTATGACAGCCTCCACAAATCCGTTGGGTCACATCTTTTCCTTTCCCTTCAGGTAAGGTTAAGGTCTTCGAATAATCCTTCGATGGTGAACCCGGAACGGGTGGCGCAGCTTGCGAAAATAACCCTGCAGAGATGGCATACGCCGTAACCGAATCGCTACGGATCGGGTCGGCGAGAAAGCTTCCTCCTGTAGCCACAATGACGACATACTGTTTCCCATCCTTACCGAGATAGGTGGAGGGTGTCGCATGAGCCGCGGCATCGAGCCTGGCCACCCATAGTTCTTTGCCGGTGTGAGAATCGAATGCCCGTATCCGGCCATCGTCGGTTGCCCCGACAAAGACCAGGCCACCAGCGGTGACAATCGAACCTCCCATATTCGGACGCCCGGTATTTTGTTTTCCTGCAGGAAAACTATCTGTGACACCCAGCGGAACACGCCACACGATCTTTCCCCTGTTTACGTCAACAGCAACCAGGCTTCCCCATGGTGGCTGTTGGCAGGGCAGACGATGCTCCTGGTCCCAGAATCGGCCAAATAAAGGGCCAACTCCATAGGGAACAGGTCTCCCAGTTGTCTTGATAAGGGAGGATACCTGGCCAAGGTCAAGCGTATTAACAAACAGGTAGCCCATTGTAGGATCGAAGGATCCTCCGCCCCAATTCACAATTCCCTGTGTTCCGGGAAGGCTTACAGTGACCGTCTTATAGCCGACGGGCATGTACGGGCCACCCAATCGAATATGGTTTGACTGTACGAAGTGCTCACAAAATTGATGTAGCTCCGGAGTAATTGTCGCGATATCGTCAGGAGTCAGGCCCTCGCGCCCTAAAGGAGCCGGTTTCACGGGAAAGGGTTGCGTCGGCCACGCCGATTCGCCGGGTGTATCGCTCGCCGGCACCGGACGTTCTTTTACTCGATAGATAGGCTTGCCGGTCACGCGGTTCAATAAAAATAGCAGACCGCTCTTCGAAATCACTGCGACGGCTGGAATTGCTTTGCCGTGTCTTTTTACATCCAGCAACAAAGGTGGCGCTTCCAGATCAAGATCCCAGATGTCGTGATGGACCACCTGGAAGTACCACAATAGCTTTCCAGTATTAGCATCCGCCGCTACCAGGGTTGTATCGAAAAGATCTTCGCCTTTCCGATCGCCGCCATATCTATCCCAGGTCGGAGCGCCGAACGGCATATATACGATGCCCCTTTTTGTATCGACCGTCATAAAGCCCCAGACATTTGTCCCGGACCGCGCCTTCCAACTATCTCCTGCCCATGTATCGTGGCCCTTTTCCCCGGGACGCGGGACTGAGTGGAAGGTCCATACCAGCTTCCCAGTGGTAACGTTCCATGCACGCACATCACCCGCCGGCCCCAGCGGGGGAAACTCCTGCACGGATGCTCCGGTGATAACCAGATTCCTATAAACAACCGGCGGACTAGTCATCCCATAAATATTTTTCGGATATCCATTCATGATCTGACTAGTCCTTAGGTTGACGACACCATTCTCGCCAAAGCTTCGAATCGGTAAACCGGTCTTTGCATTCAGTGCGATAAGTTTGCCATCTCTGGTGCCAAAAAGAATCTCTGCCGGCGAGTGAGCATCGCCGGGCCAGTATTCGACTCCGCGAAGAGACAATTGACCACCGTCTGGCGAATTCCACACCCAGACTTCTCGCCCGGTTTCCGGCTCAAGCGCGACAACGCGCTGATAGGGGGTACTGATGTACATGAGGCCGCCGACAACCAGCGGGGTCGCTTCAGACGCCCTGAATCGACCAAGCGTTTGGCGAGAAGAGTTTTCCTGGACCACCGCCCCGGAAGTTGTCGCCGGCGTTGTACTTGCCGGTAAAGAATTTGCGCCCTTAGGTGAAGCAGAAATTTTCCCTCCAGTTCGCATGTGATATGTCCAGGCAATCTTTAAGTGCGAAACATTTGCCGTGTTGATTTGCTTCAGCGGCGAGTATCGCATCCCGCCTGGATCATGGCCATACGTAGGCCAGTCCGTTTGCGCCTGCGCTCGGGGTGCAAGGATCAATAACAGGAGCAATGTGCTGAGAGATATTCGAATCAGGTTTATCATCACCAACCATCCGCGACGCTTTCCAGTAGATTAACAGTGGCATCCGGGCCAAAGTAAAATCAGGCCGGTGTGCAGAGAAAATCGCCTTGCACGCGTCATTGTGGGCGGGGCTGATTTCATAGGTTTGTCGCTTATGACCGAGTCCTTCTTTTGATCTGGGTCCATGATTTATGTACTCTAATCCATAGTCTTGCGTTCAAGCGGCACCTTAGGAGTTCTTATAGGTGTTTGGATACCGATCAAAGCTAGTCGGACATAGCGCAAGCATGATCTGATATTGGGAAGGAAAGAGAGGAGCGAAATTGCTGAATCGACGAAATTTCATCCAGGCTGCCACCGCAGTATGTATTTCTAATCAGATAAAGCCTGCATTTGCAAGAAATGCTTCCAATGCTCCAGACCCAGGTTCTTCTCCGCTGCGCTTGGGTACAGTCGTATGGATTGCAGAGGGACAAACCCCAGACCAGGCGGTGAAACGTGTTCATGACATGGGATTGTCCACCTGTCAAATTGGCTTCGAACATTTAACGCCGGATGTCGCGGGACCTGTAAAGAAGGCATTGGATAAGTACGGTATCCAGGCGACCGCATTCTCAGAACATGGCCCGGGAATCCGGATCTTCGATTTCTATCAAGGACCTCTCACTGTTGGGATCATCCCTCCAGCCACTCGTCAGGCCCGCATTCGGAACCTGAAACTGGCGGCCGATATAGCCAGCCAGTGCGGAATTCCCGCTATTCATACGCACTGCGGGTTTATCCCGGAAAATCCGAATGACCCGCTTTACCCGCAGGCGGTAGCCGCAGTAAAAGAGGTTGGCACTTATTGCAAGCAGCAAGGACGAATATTTCTTTGCGAGACAGGACAAGAGACTCCGATAACACTACTTCGACTGATTCAGGATGTAGGGCTGGATAATGTATTTGTAAATATGGATGTGGCCAACTTTATTCTTTATGGAAAAGGAAATCCAGTAGACGCGATGGATGTAGTCGGCCATCTCGTCCGCGGGGTTCACGCAAAAGATGGCTTATTTCCGACGGATCCGAGGAATTTAGGAAAAGAAGTGCCAATCGGCAAAGGGAAAGTTGATTTTCCCACCGTGTTTCGGCAATTAAAGCAAGTCAATTACACGGGCTCGATAACGATCGAACGAGAAACCGCAGGAGCCCGGCAGGAAAGAGATATTCTGCAATCAAAGGCATTTCTCAGCAATCTAATTACTAAGACCTATAGCTAGTTTTGGAGAATCGCAGATGACACCATCGAGATTCGATAACGCTGCTCATGGACGATCCCTATCTATCTCCGCACATACTGCCGCGAGACTCAGTGGAGAACCTCAAAAAATTTTCTCCGACAAAAAATTGCTTGACATCGTTCTTTGAAAGTCCGAAACTTAATCGAAATTTGAAATTGTTGCTCATCGACGCTAATTTTCAATCGCCGGTCGATACGCGGATGCACAGGACCGTCATATCCGCCTCTTTCCTCGCTTGGCATATCTCTATCTTTGCGACTAAATCACGTGTTTTTGGTTTATTCCCTCAAAGCATCAACCTGTAGTCACGGACGGTAGCCCGTCCAAAGCGACACACGGACTTGTATTGCAACCATAATAGATATCAGAAGACATCCTGAATCTTCAGGGAATTCTTAGTCGGATAATTTGTGGAGTTCAATCTAAATTTTGGGGCAGTGATGAGAATCCATGCAAAATTGATGTGTCTCTGTGGCTTTGTTCTGTTTCTGAGCGTAACCACAACAGTTGCACAGACGATTACCGCCTCTGTGCGTGGAACGGTAACCGATCCCAGCGGTGCTGTCTTAGCCGGCGCAAACGTTACAGCAACCAATGTGGCCACAGGCGTCGCAACCAGCACGGTCACAGATGCAAGCGGCCTTTATAATTTCCAGTTCTTGACGCTTGGAAATTACACCATTACCGCGTCAGCGGCCGGATTCAATTCCACTTCGATTGGCCCATTCCATTTGCAGATAGATCAGATCGCCAAAATCGATGCCAAACTGACAGTCGGGACGACCTCCACGACCGTCAAGGTCGCAGCGGACGCGGGCGCGATTCTGAATACGCAAAATGCGACGTTGGGAACCAGCATCAGCTCAAATCAGTTGCAAAGCATGCCGTTGCCTGGGCTGAACGCCTTGTACGCTACCATGTTTGTGCCTGGCGCGGTCAATCCCACAATTGGTAATATGGGTGGCTTTGAGGGGTCCTATCGCAATACCACTCCAGCTGGAATCCCGTCTTTCAATGGCAACCGTCAGCAGGGAAATAACTTCGTTCTGGATGGCATTGAAATCAACGAAACGATCCAAAATCTCAACGGTTATAATCCGTCTCCTTATTCACTCCAGGAGATTCGGATCATCACTGGCAATGCCGATGCCGAGTACGGAAACGTAGACGGCGCTGAAGTGATCATGGTCAGCAAGTCTGGAACCAACAACTTTCACGGCAGCGCATTCGAATATTTTCGAGAACCAGAACTTCGCCGCCAACACTTGGACCAATGACTATTCAAAGACTGAAAAATCGAAGTTCCATCAACATCAGTTTGGCGGAGCCGTTGGTGGGCCGATCTTCAGGAACAAGCTATTCTTCTTCGTCGATTATGAGGGATTCCGAAATATCAGCCCATTCAGTCGAGTCGACAGCAAGCGTTCCCGACGCTTTAGAGCGCGCAGGCAACTTCAGCGAAGCGGCGGCCGTCGAAGGGTATTCTATTTGGGACACGTCGAACGGAACGAACAACGCTACTGATGTATCCGAACGATACGATTCCCGCCGTCGTGAATCCGGTCGCCAAGTATCTCTTTGCTCACCCGAATCTCTTACCGCTGCCAAATCATCCAGCAGATCCCAGCACTGTGACAATAACAACTATCTCGGATTTCAGCTAGCCAGCATATCAACAATCAGGGCGATGGACGCATCGATTACACGATCAGCAATCATGATACGGTGATGGTGAAAGGCACTTACGGATATGCCCATGACGCCACAACCCAGCAACCCATCGATATCAGCTTGTTCCCAGTGACCGACGACTACCCCTTCGCTATGGGGGTGATCGACTGGATCCACACATTTTCTCCATCGCTGGTGAATGAACTGCGTGCGGGATATTCACGCATCGTTCAGGATACGGAAACATCGGATCCGACCGGAGTGTTTGGAAAGAACGGCGATAGCATCGTCGGAATCCCATTTCCGAACCAGCCCATCGTGGGATTCAGCCAGATGGGTATTTCTCAATCGGATAATAGCAGCTACGGCGACAATATTGCCGCCGGCACGAAGGCCATTGACAATAACTTCGATTATGGGGACGACATGACCTGGGTGCATGGAAACCACGTCACCCGATTTGGCGCGCAATTCGTTCGTTACCAGGAGAATTATGTCCAGCCCAGCAATCTCGGCGGACTGTTGGGAATATTTCAGCTATATCGGCGTATACACCGCAGCCGGCGATAGTCCCGGGGAAGGCTATGCCGATTTTGAATTGGATAAAGCTCAATCCTCGCAGGTCAGCGGAGTCACCGGCGCATTTGGGTCGCGGCAGTGGCGCGATGCTTTTTATTTCCAGGATGACTGGAAAGCTTTTCCAAACCTCACCTTGAATCTTGGATTGCGGTATGCCTACGACCAGCCGATGTATGAGGCTCACGACAAGATGGTCACCGTCAATTTGAAGAAGGCCTACTTCGCCCCCGTTGGAACTGATCCCGACTCACCTTGCTGGAGTTTGCCGGAAAGAATGGCAATAGCCGCGCGCTTGTCAACCCGTACTATTGGCAGTTCATGCCGCGCTTTGGCTTCGCTTGGCAGATCGGGCCCCGCGCGGTGCTCCGCGGCGGATACAGCATCACCGATGACATGGAAGGCACCGGCAATGGGCTGCGCATGACTCAGAATCCGCCCTTCAATGTGGCGTTTACACAAACAACTCGGCACCTCCTAGTCCAACCAACGGGGGAGCGCCGTTGAGCGTGACCAAAGGCTTTAATTCCGTGGTTCCCGGCGCCCCCACTGCCCAGTACGATATCTGGGATCCGAATTTCCGCCCGGCTGCGGTGCAGCAGTTCAACCTGACAACCCAGTATCTGCTTGCCAGCAAAACTTCTCTTCAAATTGGCTATGTCGGCCAGCTTGGACAGCATATTGCGCTCCCCGCACTTCTGAACCAGTACATTGCTCCTGTTCCAGCGACGTGCGCGCCATCGGATACCACGGGTTGCGTGGACTTGGTCGCACCTTATTATGCATTGGTAGGGGGCGGGAGCCAGATTGTTGAGACAGCTTCGCGCGCCTACTCAAATTACAATGCTCTTCAGACCACACTGCATCAGCAGGAAACCAATGGGCTGGAGTTCACATTGAACTACACCTGGGCTCGTTCGATGACGAATAGCCCGGTTGGGTTCTTGAGCGTCGCTGGAACTACCAATGGCTTCAATTACTGGCAGAATGCGTACGATCCAAACGCGGATTACGGTCCTTCGAGCTTCGACGTCCGGAACAATTTCAGTGGAACGGTTGTCTACCAACTTCCGTTCGGCCATGAAAAGCGGTATGGCGCCAACTGGAACCGCCTGACCGACGAGACGTTGGGCGGATGGGAGTTGTCCGCGAATGTGACGGCCGTCAGCGGATATCCTATTCTCATCCGTTCCAATCCACACGACAACCTAAACGCTGCTGGGAGCAATTACAATTACAACTACGCTATCCGCGCCAACCAGTACTTTCCTATGAGGATTGTGAATCGCTCTGTGGCGCACTGGTTTGGCACAGACCCGTCGGCGCTACCGTGTACAACACCTGGCTCCCGCATCAATGCCCTGGGCGTGCCCTGCGCTTACGGAGTACCTGCGTTTAACCAGTTTGGAGACGATAAAAACGGCTCTGAACGCGCTCCCGGAGCGAAAAACGTGGATGTGTCTGTCTTCAAGGCATTCCGCACCGTGGGGAATCAATATTTCAAGCTCCGCATCGATGCCTACAATGCATTCAATACACCCAGCTATGCCCCACCGAATTCACGGGCTGGTAGCGGCTCTTGGGGCATTATCAACAGCACGTCGTCCGCGCCACGACAGCTCCAGATATCGGGCGTCTACACGTTCTAACGAACTGGTCAGATCTCAACACATACTGGCAGGTTGCCTACAGACAACCTGCCAGTATGTTCATTTTGCATGAAGAGCTGCAGTCCTGCCATCTTCATGCAACCCCTTCTTTATTTCTGGCGGTAGAAAACCAGAGTGGAGCTTGGTGCGTCGGCTAGTTGAATTTGCAGGTGGGCCAGGTCGCTGCCTTTCATTTCCTTCACGGACGCCTTATTGTAGGTGGCCCGAATCTCGACCTCGTACGAGGCGTTGGTAATCAAGTGTTGAAGATTCAATTCCATCGTTGTAAATGGACTTTTGGGCCGGCGCAAGATGATTACCACTCCGTCTTTTTCTTCAGGCCGGTTCCACTGCCAGGCCGTCCAGGTATCATCACCCAGGCTGTAGGGAAGGAGCGGGTAGAAATCGCCATAAAGATAAGGCTGCACTTTTTGGTACTCACCAATGGCTTTTTTGATCCACGCGACCCAGGCGTCATTATCGACCCCCGCTGCCCCGGGAGTGACCCCGTATCCAGCGTCATAACCGAGACGCATAAGATACAAATTCGCCGGAGTACTATACGGCCCAGGCTTTGTCCATGGAGCTGATTGGCTAAAGCTCTCGAATCCCATATTTTCCGGTACCCAGGGCGCCAGAGCCTGAGTCTGCGCCTGCTCGGCAAGGGTGTCTTTAAATCCATGGTCGGTCCGCCAGACCACGAAGCTGCGTGACATCATCTCGATGTCGATGCGACGACCGCCGCTGGCGCAATTGTCTATACGCAGACCAGGATGTTCGGCCAGCAATTCGTCCCACATCTTATAGAGACCCTCGATATAGCCGATTTCGGTCATGCCGACGCGGTTCGGCGTGTCCGCCGCCTTCCAGTAAGGTTCCGGTCTGACGTTAAAATCCTGCCGGTACCAGGTCATGCCGAAATCGGTAATGAAATCGGAGACCATATCGGTGATTCCCTTGAGCGCTGCGGGATCCCCAAGATTGGCTAGGGCCTCATCATGGCCGGAATCGCCGGGAGGTCGATGGAGGAACCAATCAGGATGATCTCTAATAATTTTCTTGCCCGGCATAGTCGTTTCCGGTTCAATCCAGAGCGAAAAACCCAAGCCGTCCGCTTTCAAAGCATCGCCCAGCGGCTTGATACCATCTGGATAATAGAGAGGACTGGGGTACCAGTCACCGCGATTTTTCCACCATGGATTAGTCGGATCCATTTCGGCCCCGACCGATGCTCCATACCAGCCGGCATCCACGGCATACACCTCGACCGGTATTTTATGGTCATGAACCCACTGGATGTACGCGAGCTTGCTGGCGATCGGCTCCGAGCCCCAACTGCCGAAGAGAATTGGCCCCTTCATCGGCTTGTTATTTTCCTGGGGCGTGTAGTGCGCGAAAAGAAAACGCCGCCACATGTTTTGGGAATCCTGCCAGCTTCCCCCGGTCCAGCTCATGAGCACGATGCGCGGTGTACGAATCTCCTCACCCGGATGAAGCAGAAGATGTGTCTCCTTCATGCCACTGGCGATGACAATGGTTTTGCCATCCTGAGCATACTTGAAGTCGGCCTTCCAGTTGCCCGTCCAGCCGATGGCTCCGATGAGCCCGTGGTCGCCGGTTTGCAGGTTGAAGAAAGGCAGAGTGTTGGTATTGGAAGAATCTCCTAGAAGGGATTCGAGGTGGGCATTCCCCCCGGGACCGAAATTTTTCTCGAGCGGTTTGAAGTCCTCCGCGCTCGATGAACTGCCCCGCGCATGACGGAGGAAACAGTCGCCGGGCGAAGCGGAGATTGCCCAATGCAGGGGCAGAATGTTTTCGATGATGGGTGTATCCGAGTCCCCGTCGTTCCTAAACTTAAGAACCCAATCGATGGCGCCAGGGAAATCGGGATAGAGGCGAATCTCAGCGATGACTTTGAGGTGAGTGGCCGGATCCGTATAGAAATAGCGGTGAATGTTGCCACTTCCCCGCGCAGCAATTTCATCCGACGTCCGCCACGTGGTCAGCAACTGCGTGGATTCTTTGCCACCGTATTCAAAGGAAAAAGGAACCTGCCCCGGCTTCCAGAGGTCGGAGACCATCAGGTCGGATGAGCGTGTCTGACTCAGCGCGCCGACGATGCTGATTGCCAAAAAGAGGAAGATTACAAGGCCGTTCCTGCAACGCCTGGGTTGCAGCAATTGGACTCTTTGCATGGCTTGCATATTAAGCGGTTCCTAAGAAAGTGATTTGGAAGCTGAATTTTCTCCTGAAATGCCCTTTTGTGTCGCGCGCTTGGGCTTGTTTATGGCAATCGACACCCTTTATTTTCGACGGTAGCGTTAGACGCAAAAAAGGAATTGGGCTTCATGAAACAGCAAGCCCGTTCCGCCGCCGCAGCTCCCGAATCAGCCCGCTATGGTCGAGCTCTCCGTCGCCGTGCAATACCATTTCCTCAAATAGGGAATTGACCAGGCCAAGAGCCGGCAACGACAATCCTATCGATTGCGAGTACGCGAGAGCCGTACGCGTATCCTTGAGCTGCCATTTGGCAGCGCCGCCGGGCGTGAAATCATTCTCGATCATGCGCCTGGCGTGCTGCTGCAGAATCGACGAATCGGCAAATCCTCCAGTTAAAGCTTCGCGCACCTTGGCCGGATCAGCTCCTCCCCGCTCCGCCAGCAGAAGGGCTTCTGCAACTGTGGCGATCGTACTCGCCACGATCATCTGATTGACAAGCTTGGCCAGTTCACCGCAGCCCACCGGCCCCACCCGGACAGGGCGTCCCATGACCGCCAGAAGCGGCATGGCGGTCGCGAAATCGTCTTCCTTGCCGCCCACCATGATCGCCAGGGTCGCGTTGCGGGCTCCCAACTGCCCTCCGGAAACGGGCGCGTCCATGTAGCGGACGCCGTGTTCGGCAGCGCGACGCGATTGCTCGACGGCAGTCTCGATGGGAATCGAGCTCATCACGATGACGGTCGTACCCGGGGTCATGGCGGCAACCACGCCGGAAGATCCAAAGAGCACGGCATCGCATGCTGGGCCGTCGCTCAACATGCAGATCAAGGTGGTGATGCCGTGCGCAACCGCGCGGGCGTCCGCGCACGGAATCGCACCTGCCGCGGTCAAAGAAGCCAGCTTCTCCGGGGAGCGATTCCACACGCGGAGCGGATAGCCGGCTTCGAGCAGATGATGCGCCATGGGCTCACCCATGATGCCCGTGCCAACAAAACCCACAGCAGGCCTGGTCATAAATGCACTCCGTTGGAGAATCGAAAAGAAGGCTGGAACTCAGCGAAGCGCAGCCGGCGGGCTCAATTCGTCCTCAATGTGAGCGCGGATGATCTCATCGAAATTCGTATCGCTTTGGAAACCAAGCGCGGTGCCGCGTGCCGCCTCCACTCGCGAGGGCCAGCTCTCGACGATGCGCTGGATTTCGGCGTCGGGTTCCCAGGAAATTCTTTCGACCGCTTCTCGCCCCCCGGCTCTTTCCAGCGCCGCAACAATTTCGTTGATGCTCACAGTAATTCCCGGCAAAGGAATGGTGCGCTCCGCGCCAATTGTTTTTTCGCTGAGCTGCATTGCCAGCAGCATCGATTGCAATGCGGAGCGAGGAGAAGAAACATAGACCAGCGTCTCTTTGCCGACCGGGCAGACGGCATTTTTTCCAACCAATGGTTCTCGAACGATCGAACTAACAAAGGACGAAGCAGCCTTGTTTGGTTTGCCTGGACGCACGGTGATGGTTGGCAACCGCAATGTGCGTCCATCGATGAAGCCCTTGCGGCTGTAATCGGCAACCAACAGTTCTCCTATCGCTTTTTGCGTCCCGTAAGATGATTTTGGCGTGAGTGCGGTCTGGTCGGTTACAACTTCGGGCAGTTCGCCGCCAAAGACAGCAAACCCGCTGGCGTTTACCATGCGCGGACGCGAAGGCAGGGCACGGAGTGCCTCAAGAAGTATCATCAGGCCGTGAATATTCGCCTGCATGCCCAAATCGAAATCGGCTTCTGCAGCCGCACTCACCACGGCAGCCAGATGCCACACCAGATCGACATTCTGAGTAATGCGTCCCACAGTCGCCGCATCCCTCAGGTCTCCTATCACCAGATCAATGCGTGGATCCTGCGGCACGTTTTCACCAGCGGCAGCGTCGAAGAGGATGATCTTCTCGATGACGCGGGGCTGCTCGCCTTCCAGTTGAAACGTGTTTTCTTGAAGCAGGCGATTGGCGACCCGTTTGCCGATAAAACCCGTACCGCCGGTGATCAGAATGTTCATAGCCGCGCTTTTTGTTGGAAGGGAATCGAACGTACCGAAAGTCTCGTGCCCCGATTTTATCGAGTGGGCACACTTCTTCACAATAAGAGAGTCGGCCTGGTTCCATGCGCGTTGTCTTCGGAGGAGCAGGCAGCTTGCAGAATGACAATCTTCCATGCACACTGATACAAATCGAATTCGACTGAAATTACTTGAATTCGCGCAAACTTCCGGCTTGGTGCCGCCGCAGGTAAGGAGAGGGAAAATATGTATAAAACTTCAAGGCGCAAATTTCTAAAAGATTCCTCCATAGTCTCCCTCGCGGCACGCTCCGGACTTGTCCACGCGAAGAATACCCAAGCCGGCAACCTTCTTCTCGTCGGAACCCAGACGATCGGAACCAGTACCAGTAAGGGAATCTACGCCTATACCTTCGATCCTGTATCGGGAGAGCTGAAGCAGATCGGCCTTGCTGCAGCATCCGAAAATCCTACATTTCTTGCGCTCGCCCCTGATCGCAAAACGGTATTTGCAGCCAATGAGCTTGATAAATTCGAGGGACAAAAAAGCGGGGCTGTGTCGAGCTTTCTTCTGGATCATGCGAATGCGAAATTGACTGAGGTGAATCAGGTCGCTGCTCACGGCGACGGAACCTGCATGGTATCCGTCGATCATACCGGCCACTGCGTCTTTGCAGCGAACTACGGCGGCGGAAGCGCAGCATCCTTCGCCGTCGACAAAGGCGGGCATCTTAGCCAGTCTGTTTCGTTCTTTCAGTACACTGGCCACGGACCCACAAAACAGCAGTCGACAGCGCACGCCCATCGCGTAACCGTTTCGCCCGACAATCGTTTTCTGCTGGTGAACGACCTGGGCCTGGACAAAATTCATATCTACCGGCTGGATGCAGCCACGGCCAGGCTCACCCCGAACACTCCGTCGGAATGGAAAGCTGCTCCGGGTTCAGGACCGCGCGCCTTGCAATTTCACCCCAACGGCAAATGGGTCTACTGTGCCAACGAAATCAGTTCCACTGTGAATGTCCTGCATTGGGATGCGCAGCGCGGAGCGCTTGAGACAGTTCAGGACCTGGCGCTGCTGCCGCCCGCGTATCACGGTCCGGCCGCTGCTTCAGAAATTGTGCTGGATCAAGCGGGGCATTTCGCCTATGCAGCCGTCCGGTTCGGTGATTTTGTAGCTTGGCTCAAAATCTCGCAGAAAGACGGAACGCTGTCGTTGTTGGATCGTTCCTCCTGCGGAGGCAAAGTGCCGCGCCACATTGCCCTCGATCCAAGTGATCGCTGGTTGTTAAGTGCCAACGAGGAAACGAACAATATTGCGGTCTTCGCACGCAACCAGCTCACCGGTCATCTGGCACATACGGGAAAAAGCTTTCCGCAGGCCAAGCCGCAGTGTCTGGTCTTCGCGTAGTTTTAGGGCCTGCCTACTCCTCCGCAGGGGTAATAACTATATTTCGAAATGCAACGTGTCCTTTTTCGCTTCCCTGTAGATAAATGGGACCGGGCGTGCCCTCTGCGCTATCCACCGCGCCGCCGGTAATTCCCGGTATTTCTTTGTTGTCGATCACCGTCGTACCATCCTGCACGACAGTCACCCGGCGCCCGATCAAAGTGACGTCGAAGCTCTGCCATTTCCCCGTTTTCCTGGGCAATTCCGGGTGCGGCACAATAAATCCATAGATGCCTCCGGTGTGATGGCTCGGCGGCTCGCCCGCAGATTCATTTTCGATCTGCAGCTCATACCGGCCGCGCAGATACACGCCGCTGTTCGAAACAGGTCCATTGTTGAACTCGATGTGCAGTTTGAAATCCTGGAATTTCTTGTCGCTGATCAGCTCCGGCCCGTGCCCCGGACTGACAAGCGTGCCGTTGATAACTTTCCAGTGGCCACTCTGCGGAAACTCGTTCGCGGAATATTCATGCCATCCATCCAGATTCTTTCCGTTAAATAATGAGATCGGCTTTCCCCACTTAGGCGTCCCGGTCTTAACCAGTTTAGGAGCACGCTCCCCACTCCATGTCCACGGAGTCCCGTTCGGCCCTTTCGCCGAACCGACCAGCCTGCCATGTACAAGTTTCGCCGTGAACTCCAGGTCCGTCTTGCTGCCTTCTTCTTCCTTTGGCGAGGTGAATGTCAGTGTGCCTTGACTGATCTCCACTTTAGGCAGGGGACGGGCATTCCCCCAGCGGCCAACCATATTCGCTTTGAGCTGGCCATTTTTCTGGTATATCTCCAGCCACGATGGATAAACCCGCCCAGCCGCCTTTACGGTTAAATCCCAGCTTCCCAGAAATGACTTCGCGGCCGTTTGTGTAGCGGAAGAGGCTTCCGCCTCTGGTGTTCCTCCATTTGCAAACGCAGGCCCGCAGGTAACTGCGACGATCAATACAGGAACCCACAACATTCTTTGAATTTTCATTCACCTAGTCTCCAGGATTTATAGCTACCCTATGCCGGCCTTCAGCTTTTCACAGTATTAGAATCGGCATCCCAATAGACCTGTCGTTTGCGGAAATACGACTCATTCGCCATGTGACATGCGATGGCCGCATGATTCCCAAACACGGCATTCTCCACGTTGGGCTTTCGGGTTTTCACCGCTTCGAAAAACGTCCAGAGATGTGGCCTTAGGTCGTCCCAGTCATCGCCGGAATAGCTTGTCTGCTCGGTCAGGGGTTCTTTTCCAATGGCAGGATCATGTTTCGCGTGCCACTCACGAACATATTCATCGCGCATCTTCGCCGGGAAACTGCTGTCGTAATAACTGGGAGCGGTATCGATACCTAGTTGCGGCGAATAGGTAATGCCGAACTCCGTCGCATCCAAAAGTCCCTTCGGACCCATGTAACGGGCACGCTCCGGCGTTTCGGTACTTAGATCGAGACAAATGTATACGGGGATACCATGGTAATCGAATAACACCGTTTGTAAGTCGGGCATATCCCGACCGTCCTTCCAGCGGTAAATTCCGCCCAGCGAAAGCGCCGAACGGGGAGGCTCGTTCCAGTCGAGCGTGAACAGCATCCCACTGATCAAATGCACCATCAGGTCCCCAGCTACTCCGGTGCCATAGTCTCTCCAGCAGCGCCACCGGGCAAATCGGTGGGGGTTAAAAGGAATCTTCGGAGTATCTTTCAGCCATGTATCCCAGGCAAGAGTGGAAGGAGAAAGATCGAATGGAGGCGGATACTCCCATGCGCCCGTTGGGCTATTGCGTCCCAACGTCAGCTCAACCATGGTGATGTCCCCAATGGCGCCGGCGCGATACATCTCACGCGCTTTCGCGCATAGCACAGAACTAACTCGTTGCGCGCCGATTTGTACGATCCTGTTGTTGCTTTCGGCGGCTTTGACCATGTCAAAGCCTTCCGCTACAGTGTGCGACATCGGCTTCTCACAGTAGATATCTTTTCCCGCATTACATGTATCCACCACCACCTGCTTATGCCAGAAATCCGGTACAGCAGCGAGAATGCAGTCGATGTCTTTGCGATCCAGCAGTTCTTTGTAATTGCGCGTCGTCTGGAGGTTGGGATTGTTTGTAATCTCTTTAGCCAGCGTATGCCGGCCATCATAAAGATCGGCGGCGGCGACGCACTCCACGCCGGGAAGCGTCAGCGCGTTCGCCAGCACGCCGGAGCCTTCCATCCCGACCCCGATAATCCCAAATCGCAGGCGATCGTTCGGCCCAACCGGTTTTGCTGGCGTCGACGGAACTTGCGATTCCAACACAATTGCCTTCGCATTCGGCGTGAGTAGGCCGCCCGCGGCAATCGCGCTGGTCTGCAAAAATTTACGGCGGGTAAAATCATTTGTCATATTTGCTCCTGTTACGAATCGATGGATGCCGATCCTCGGCCGATATAAATTGCGCTGCTATGGATCGGATCAGAGATTTGCCACAACCTCAAAATGCCAGCCTAAGCCAATGCTCAATCTCGTAGCTTATCGCAAGCGGTGGTTGGAGATCGAATTTAGAGTGCATTTTCCTTTGTAACCGGCGCGTGCGTTCGATAGGACTGATTCGCCATATGGCATGCGGCAGCCGCATGATGGCCGAACACTGCATCTTCCACGACCGGCGTGCGGTTCTGGACCGCGGTAAAGAAGTTTTTCAAATGAACGTGTGTTACGTCGCAGGACCTACTGCATTTGAAGCTCTGCGTCTCGCCCAGCGGTGGCAGTCGGTCCAGCTTAGGGTCATTCTCAACATGCCATTGCTTGACATACGCATCCCGCATCGCACGTGGAAAGCCCGAATCATAGTAGCTTGGCTTCAGATCAATACCGGCTTGCGGACTGTAAGTGAGCTGCGGAAGTACAAGCTCGATGACTCCGCGCGATCCCATAAAGCGGGTCGTTGTAGGCGCCTCAGTATCCAGCGTGAGCCGGCCGGAAACGATCAGCTTTCCATATTCCCACAGGACCAGCTGAACGTCTGGCACATCGCGCCCATCCTTCCAGCGGATGAGTTCGCCCACCGAAGTCGCGCGATCCGGCATCGCATTCAGTCCAAGCGCGTACTGCATCCCGCTGATCGAATGCACCAGCAGATCGCCGGCAAACCCCGAGCCATAGGCAAACCAAAGTCGCCAGCGCGTGAAAGCTATCGGATCAAAAGGCTTTTTCGGGCTGTCGCCCAACCAGGTATCCCAGTCCAGGTTCTGCTCGGAAAGACCCGGTGGTACCGGGTACACCCCCGCGCCCGTGGGATCATTGCGTCCGACTGTCAGCTCCACAAGAGATACATCTCCGATCACGCCTGCGCTGATCATCTCCTTGGCTTTTGCATAGACTGGCGAGCTCACCGTTTGCGACCCAATCTGAACGATCCGATTTGTCGCCTGCACCGCCTTCATCATTTCGATGCCCTCGGCAATGCTATGCGACATCGGTTTCTCGCAATAAACATCTTTGCCGGCTCGCACCGCGTCGATGAGGATTTGCTTATGCCAGTGGTCTGGCACCGCGACCACCACGCAATCAATGTCCTTCCTTTGCAACAGGTCGCGATAGGCGCGAGTGGTAGGAACATTGGCCCCGGCAATCTCCTTCGCCAGTACATGCCGCTCGTCATATAAATCGCAGGCAGCGACGCATTTCACACCAGGAATAGCAACCGCTTCGCGCAGCAGTACGGATCCCTGCATGCCAATGCCGATCATGCCGAAGGAGACATTCAGGGGAGCGGAACTTTCCACGGCCGGAACGGGGAGTTCCTTGGCGTCAGCCGGCGCGAACGGAGTTCCGATCATTCCAGCGACGGTCGCCCCCATCGTGGAATGAAGAAAGCTTCTACGAGAGATCGTGTTTTTCAATCGATGGCTCCTCTGCTTCAACGTGCGTTCCATTCATTCCACGGAGCACTTACTCCACCGCAGGAGTTATCGTTATATTTCGGAATGAAGTACTGCCGGCCTTTTCTGATCCTTGCAGATAAATCGGGCCGGGTAGGCCCTCATGGCTATCCAGCGCTCCACCGGTAATTCCGGGGATCTCCTGGTTCTGGATGACCGTGCGGCCGTCCTGTACTACAGTTACGGTTCGACCTATCAAGGTAATATCATAGGTCTGCCACGTTCCCGGTTGAATGGGTATCGCAGGTGAAGGTGCAATGTAACCATACACCGCGCCTCCCCGCCGATTCGGTGGTACCCGGTCCCCAACATAGTCCGTTATCTGAACTTCATAGCGACCGCGTAAAAAGACGCCGCTATTGCAATTGGCCGCGCAATTAAACTCCACGTGCAGTTTGAAGTCTTTGAATTTTTTGTTGGTGATAATGTCGCTTCCGCTGGCCGTGCTGATGAGCACTCCGTCTTTCACGCTCCAGGTGTTCGATGCTTCCGGCTTATTGAACCACCACCCTTGCGTGTTTTTTCCATTGAACAGACGAATCGGTTTGCCCCAGCCTTTCACGGTTGTGCGATTCAGCAGCGGCGCTCGCTCACCCAACCATGTCCAGGCGGCTCCATGCGGACCCACTGCGGTTCCGGTCAACTTGTCCGCGACCAGCTTGCCTTCAAAAGGTAAGTCGTCCGAACTGCCTTCTTCTTTTTTCGGAGAACTGAATGTAAGCTTCCCGTTCTGTACCTGAACGTTCAGCAGTGGGTGAGCGTGCCCCCATCGCCCAACCATCCGCCCCTCCAACTGGCCGCCATGATCGGTCAATTCGAGCCAGGAACCGTAGTCGTGGCCAGGAGTATGGAGGGTAACATCCCATCTTCCGAGGAAAGGCGTTATGCTCCGCTCGACAGAAGAGTTTTCTTTAGGCTGCTGCAGTGCTGCTCGTGCGCCCAGGCACCACAAAGATAATACGAACAGAAAAGCGACAAGCGTCCTGAGATATCTCACCTGATAACCTCTGGTTCCAGCTAGGATACCGCCCAGCTCTATCAGTATTTATTGGGGTGCAACCCAGCCGTTAGAGAGTTCCACCCGAAGCGGCACGGTTCCTATGCTTTTGCCCCCGGATTCGGCGGAAACAGTAAATTGCTGCCAGCCGGGCAACTTGGTGGCCGGAGCTACAGCCTGAACTCGAGCATAGTATTGGCTATGCGGAGCGACCGATGCGGGAGCTACAGGCAGGACCGTAAAACCGTCAGGCGCCTTCACCGAAAAATCTACATTGATCGGCGTGTCCAAAGGATTCTGGATGACTAGCGGAATAAAGAAATCTCTGCTGGTATGAACGGAAAGTTCCAGCGGAACGATGCTGGCCAGGTGGTCCAGTCCATGCGCCTGCCAGAGTTTATGGTAGTAGCTCCAAGGGTCGCCAATTTCCAGCGTCGGCTGTGAATAATTGACGGCAACATAGCCCGGAGCACGCCGATAGGGAACGCCTTCCGGCACCACGCCGGTAAAGACATCATCGGTAACTCCCGAGGGTACCAGCGACTTCCCAAAAATAAACTGAACTGGCCCGGTTGCAAGTCGCGCGATATAGTTGTGCGATGTTTCCAGAGTATGATTTTCGATTTCGCGCCGAACCCTGCCCCCGCCTTGCGTCACATGATAGCTGTTCTCCTCGGCGGCCATCGTCCCATAGCTGATATGGCGCGAAGGAGAAATATCTTTCGATGAATACTGCGGGCCTTGTCCCTGAAAAATATCGTGTGTGGGATTGTAAAAGTAGTAGATTTTTTCCGGCTGCCACGGACGAAGGCCTTCCGTCAGATTCATATTCTTATCGGGATTGGTGGCCGGAGATACTTGCTCGGGAAATGCAGTCGGATCGCCGGCTAAGTCGAATGCCTCCGTCGCCAGCACTCCGGACGCCTGATGATCGGCGTGATTTTCCCCGGTCGTGAAATCCGGCAGCCAGGTCAGAATCACTGACGGCCGGGTGATTCGAACAATACGGACCAGCTTGTCTAAACAGTTGCCGTGCGGGCAGTGTTCCAGAGAAGTCAACACATCCTGGCTCGCCGTATCATGGCCGTCGAGAAACCAGACATTTGTAATTCCCAGCGACCCTACCGCCTCGCGTCCTTCGATCTCTCGAAGGTTACCTAGAGCGGCCGCCTGCTCCGGCC
Source organism: uncultured Acidobacteriota bacterium (assembly GCA_963823295.1). Lineage (GTDB taxonomy): Bacteria > Acidobacteriota > Terriglobia > Terriglobales > Acidobacteriaceae > JAKAAZ01. Next base: position 23,378 of record CAWGLF010000006.1, on the reverse strand, counting down.
CCACGTCGTTATTGCCTCCATCGCCGCGGGTCTCAAATACCACCGCAACCCGCTTATGATGGTCGTAGATTTCGCGCGCCAGGTAAGCGGCCGCCATAACTTCATCGTCCGGATGCGCCACGACAACCAGGATGTCAGCTTTGAATCGCGGATCCTGCGGCCGATTGTTCCAACGATAGGCATCCGGCTGCGGACTGCTGGTCTCTTGCGCCTTTGCCAGGTTCCAACTCAGCGCGACAATCAGCCCAATTCCAACCACCACGCCCTTTGCTCGAATGCCAAACACTCGCGTCATGAATGCTCCCGGATTTTCAATTTGATTTAGCAGGTTAAGAGGAAATTTCCGGCATTCCTACCGGTACGGTAAACACGAAACCAGTTACTTGCCTGGTGTATAGTAGCTGCCGAACCTTGGATGTATCGGTCGCACGTGCGCTCTAGGAATCATTTGAAAATCTTGATAGGCACTTACGCCCGTGGGTGGGCTTTGGCTCGGTGAAGGGAAATCGCCTGGCGGGTTAGCGCTAGGCGATTTCCTTTCCAGTGTGATCGATCAGTAGTACAGTTTCAATGCGAACTGCATCAGCCGCGGCGGGTTGCGCAATGAGGTGATCGTGCTGAACCCATTGCTGATTTCGCGGCGTCTGTGCTGGTGAAACCACTCGTGTTCCCCGGTTGTCCGAATTCCGCGGTATTTGAACAGATTGAATGCTTCCGCGCGGAACTCAAGATGGCCGACCTTCGGGATCGGAAACTGCTTGAACAACGAGAAGTCCACGTTGTTGAAGTGAGGACCGCGCGCCGCGAAACGGACTGCCGCCCAAAGGGGCGTAATTCGTCTGGCCGATAGTCGTCGCCATCGGGCGGATTTACGAACGCGGCGGGATTCAGCCATTCCTGCTGCCTTTTCCCTCCCGCGTAGATATCCGCCCCGGGAACTCGACATCGGCATAACAACCGAAATCCGCCGTTGTTGCGACAGGGCAACCGACGGAGAATGGATTGCCGCTCTGGAAGGTGTAAATGAAAGTTCGCCGCCCAGCCGCCGATGACTTCATCCACCCCGCGATTGACGTTTTTCACAAACATCTTCCCACGCCCAACCGGCAACTGATACTCTCCCGAAACGTGAACGACGTGGGTGGAATCGGTATCGCACAATGCATAATCTCCCTTGGCTCCGAATCCAGGCAACCATAGAGCGCGATAGTTCCCGTTGACCCCGCCGGATCCGTTATTATTGGCGTAAAACGTCTGGTCTGTCATGCAATGGCTCAGTGTGTAGTTCGCCAGCAGGTTCAGCCCATAACTCGTCTGATGCTGGTAAGTGGCCTGCATGGAGTTGTAGCTGCTCGTTCCATTGGTAACCTCATAGAACGAGTTCGGAGCAAACGACGGGAATGGAATGTAGTTATAAATGTTCGTGCCTGGAGGTAATATCTCGCTGGGAGAATTGTGGTATGCAAAGCCGTCCAGTTGACGGCCACAACACCCACATATCCAACCTGAATCGAATCATGTTGTGCAAATTGATTCTGAATCGTCAGATTGTAAGTCTCGGTATACGGTGTGTGGAAGTCATATTGCCTGCCTTGCAGGTTCAGTCCCTGCGGCGTTACGCTCAACGCACTCTGGGTATTGAAGGTTGTCAATGCTGTCTCCAGCACGGCATTGCATTGCCGCGGATTATTGAGTAAACGGCGTATAGCTGTTGGCACTGTTGAAGGTGTTCGTGTAGAGGAACGGATAATTGACGCCAATATTTCCCCCGAATCCAATGTTGGAAAGCGCTCCATATGCAATTCCAAATCCGCCTCGAATCACCAGCGTTCGGCGTGATGCGATCCGCGAATCCGATTCTCGGCGCGAAATTCATGATTTGCGCATTTCCCGTCTCTTTATTCGAGGTGCAGAAAAGCGAGATGCCGCTGGAAGCCAGTAGCGCATCGAAGGAAGGGGCGCGCGGTACCGCGCAACCCTCGTTCGGAATGTAGTACGTGCCGGTCGGCCCGTTTCCATTGCCGCTCTGGATGAAGTTGGCCTGCCGTCCATTGATCTCTTGGTAGGGCGTGAAGTGGTCCCAGCGAAGGCCAAGATTGACGGTGAGCGTCGGAGTCACTTTCCAGTCATCCTGGAAGTAAGCGCCATAGTAGTAGCGGATATCCCGATTGGGGGCAACATTGGATGCCTGGAAGTTGCTCATGCTGCTTAGGTTGCTGATGCCATTCGGAACGGTTGCTGCCGTCGGCGTTAGCAGCATGTCGGCCAATCCCAGCAAATTTGTGTTCGCATTGACCACGTCACTGTACTGCCCGTTATAGGTGAATTGCCCGCGGCCCCATGGCGGTTGCAGGACGATGCCATAAAGTCTGTCGAACTGAATGCCGCCCTTAAAGGAATGGTTTCCCTTCACCTTAGTGACGTTGTCCATAAGCTCTAAGTGACGTGATCGTGGAGAGCGTCGGCATGTAGCCGGACTCTCCCAGGGCGGTGAGACCGGAAATATTGAAATTAGTCAGACCGCCATTGTCCGGGACCTGGGGTACGCCTTGAATGCCGATACTGCGCCGGGATTCCCATGACGGCCGCATTCTCCATCAGCTGGCTTTGCAGGTTGTGGTTCCACCCGATATGGAACTCATTGCTGAGTGTCGGACTGAACACGTGCGTTTCTCCCAGTGAGATGGCATAGACCGGAATAGAAAGGATGCCCGGTCCCAAAAACTCCGCCATCGGCAATTCCCGGCAGTCGGGTGGGCGCGCTTTCGGTGAGATTGACTCCGATCGAAGACACCGAAGAGGGTGTCATGCTCTCTCCAGTTCTCGTCGATGCGAATGTCGTATTGATTGATGGTTTCGGGAGTTTTTGGGCTGATGAAGTAGTTGTTGGCCAGGCCGCTCTTGTTCTGGGCAGGATACAGGTGCAGTAGCCTGACCGCGTTCGGGTCCAGCCGGCCGGCGGGAAGGTGATTCAGGTCCGCCGCATCTCCGGTGAAATCCGTGATCCCGGCAATGCTGCCTCCGGTAAAGAACGGATCGCGAACATAAGCGGTGCTGGTTGTTGTATTCGTAAGCCCAGAAACAGGATCGATGGCGCCGGCCGCCACGCTGCGCGTTGTGGCCGGATCGAGAACTGTGCCATATGGAAAAACTCGTCCCAGCGCATCGGTCTTGGTCCCGGAGTTGTACGTAATCAGATCGGAAAGATCGGTAAAATTACTGCTTTGCATCAAAGTCGTCGGTACGTTGGAGGTATAGGGACTGGGAGTTACATACCGCGAACCCTGATAATCGAAAAAGAAGAAGGTCTTGTTTCTGCCGTTGTACAACTTCGGAATGACGACCGGCCCACCGATCGTGCCGCCGAACTGGTTCTGGCGGTACTCCGGTATTGGTTGGTGGGACTGTTTTGAAAAGTAATCGTTGGCGTCAAACGCGTTGTTCCGCACGAACTCCCACAAGTCCCCATGCACTCTGTTGGTTCCAGAGCGGACTACGGCATTGATGATCCCGGCGGGCGAGTGTCCAAATTCCGCGTTGAAATCTCCGTTCTGCAAACGGAATTCCTGGATGGCATCGGGAGGAGGCGTGACGTTGACGTTGGTGTTGGTGGGTCCGGGACCGCCGTAGAATTCCACGTTGTCATCGATGCCATTGAGCCGGAAATCGATCTCCCATGGATTCATGCCGTCGATGGTGAAGTAGGCGCTTCCCGTTGAGCTGTTCTTCGCGCTACCGGAAAACTGGTTGTTCGCTGTGGTCACGCCTGCTGCGAGCTGGGCCAGCGAGGCCCAATTGCGGTTGACCAGCGGAAGATCGACGACTTCTCTCGACCCGATCGTGGTTCCGATCGAGGCGCTCTCCGATTGCAGCAGCGGGGCGGCGGAGGTGACCGTAACCTGCTGCTGGGTGGTGCCGACGGGAAGGGTTGCGTCTTCGGTCAGGACCACCTGGATGTGGACATCAATGTTGTTGATAACCACGTCTTGAAAGCCGGGATGGCTGCGTGCGCAGGGTATAGTTTCCGACCGGCACGGAATTGAACACATAGGTTCCCGTGGATGTGGAGCGGGTTACCTGGGCGACTCCGGTCTGCGTATTCGTCAGGGTGACCTGGGCATCCGGCACCACTGCACCGCTTGCGTCCTTCACCGTTCCCGTGACGCCGCCGGTTGCAATCTGTGCCGTCAACCGCGGCGCGGCGAATAACGCGAATAGCAAAATGCACGCCGCCGATACCATGCAGGCCAGAAGCCGCGCGCGCGCTGGCCTCCGGGTTTGTGGTTGTACTGATTGGCCGTTGCGACCCTTGGTTGGGTCTGAAAACGACAATTCTATTGTCGAAGCTATCTCTCGAAAATCATGTTTCATATACGCCCCCGCAATCTTCCTTCACTGAAACGTTTGTATGCGTTTACTACCTGGAACAATTTGCTGTCAACAATAAATCGTATTAACGGCCATTTTTGAACAGAATTATGAAAACTGGCTCATGTTGATATCCAGTTCATAGTTCTCTCCGTGCTGCAACAATTCTTCCCACGTAACCTCACGCCCCAGGCGGCCGGCCATCCGACCGAGCATCGCGCTGAATGCCGTTTCCACCCCGGCGTTGATTTGATTGTGAAAATTCCCAGACGTGATGCTATCGATAAAGCTGCGATCTTTTTCCCGCTGCGCCTGCGCTAGATTGTCGGAAAACACGCCGTTAGCTGCAAAGGTGGTCGGAGCCGACGGCTTTGCGGGTTCTTGACTGGCCCATGTCCAGGGATGGTTGCCTATAATCCGCAGCGGACCGGAGTAGGGAGCCTGCGCCAGACCGTCGGCGCCAAACAGGCGCGCCGAAACATCGAACCAATCGTTCGGACCGAATTGCGTGCACGAAAAACTCACGTGAACGTTTTCCGGGTACGTAAATGCAACCTCGTAGTTGTCCCATGTATTCCCGGGATGAGAGATGATGTTTCTTCCGCCGGTTCCGGTCGCCTTGAGCGGATGCTCCTGCAGGGCCCAGTTGCAGATATCGACCAAATGGATAGCCTGCTCTACGATGATGTCGCCGGACAGCGTGAGATCCCAGTACCAGCGGCGTATGCGGAGTTCGTCCGCGGACATTCCCGGCATCGGAGGATACGTTACGCCCGGCGCGTTGTAGTTCGCGGAAATGACGCCAATCTTTCCCAGATCCCCCGCCTGAATGCGCCGGACGATTTCGACGAACGGAGGCGCGCTGCGGATCTGAAAGCCAACCTCGAGACTCACATGTCCTTGGGCGCGTTTTCCAATCTCCAGAGCCTGCTTCGACTGGGCCACATCCACACCGATGGGTTTCTCACAATACACATGTTTGCCGCCTTTGACGGCCGCATCCAGATGTTGAACGTGAAACCATGGCGGAGTCGAAATCTGTACGGCGTCCACGTCCGGGGATGAGGCAATTTCCTCGAACGCCCTATAGCCCCGGAACATCATTTTGGGATCGACCTTTGGGTAGTTCAAGCTGTCGGCTAGCTGGTCGAAGTGCGCCTTACCCGCCTCCAGTTTGTCCGGAAACAAATCGGCGAGCGCGACAACGCGAGTCTTAGTATCGTTCGCGAACGACGTTGCAACTGTGGTCCCGCGCGAGCCGCAACCCAGAAGTCCGAGCCGTACTGCAGAATTCGCCTCATAGCCGAATACCGTTCGCGGTTTCAACAGCAGCAAGCCTGAGGCTGCAGCCGCACCGCCGACAAATTGCCTTCTGTCCATTGCAGAGAACTCCATTCGCTAAGCCTGACCGGCCTGTATCTGGGACAGGACTCGTTCGAGATAAACCTTCTCGTGGCGTACGTCTTCAATCTGTTGCGGGCCGGAGATCTCACGTTCGATCGTGATTGCTCCCTGATAGCCAAGCTTCTTCAGTTTGGAAAATACCTTCGGAAAATCGACGAGACCGGTACCGATGAGCACTTCCTTTCCCAGTTTCATGGGGTTGGTCGGCCACATCCCATCTTTTGCATGGACGCTCTTAACGTGGGGTCCAATGATATCGACTGCGTCCACCGGATTCGCTTTTCCGTACAGAATCAGATTGGCCGTATCCAAACCCGCGCCAAGATTGGGCTGGTTCACATCCAGAATCGCCCGCGACATTGTGGTCGGAGTCTCCTGCCCGGTTTCCATCAGAAAATCCTGGCCATTCCCGGCGCAATGGATCGCGACCTCACGGATCGCCTGCACCACCTGATCGTAAAGCGGGTCCCGGGGATTTTCAGGGATAAATCCACAATGTGTCTGCACGCGAGGTACGCCTATCTGTTTGGCGAAGTCAGAAGTTTGTTTCAGCGCGTCGATTCTGGCGGCTCGTGTCGCTGGCGGTACCAGGCCAATTGTCGATGGACCATCAAGAAAATCCCATACCAGCCGGCCCGGTCCAACAACCTCGACGCTGGTCGCTGTCACTCCATACTTCTCCAGCAGCGCGTTGAGTTGTTTCGCTCCCGCCGCGCTGAACCTCCCAAGCCAGCCGTCGAGGCCCAGAAAACAATTAGACATACCCAGCTCTTTCACTCGGGAGATTGCAATCTCCGGGTGGTCATAAGCAGGGGCAATCATCAGCCCGATAGCCATCGGCTTTACGTCACTCTGTCTTTCCGCCGGCTCCTCGGGCCCGGAAGCGACTGCGGAACGCATGATCGAGGCGCCGGATTCGGTGCCTGGAAAAGCACTGGCGAAAGCGCCGGCATGAATCATCGCCGCTCCTGCCAACGTGCTTAGGAATTCTCTACGACGCATGCACTGCCTCCGGCAAAGTTTGCGACGCGAGCCGCATGGTGATCCCAACCGCTGCTAATGGCTGCATTGCATGCACCCATACCGCACTATGCCACGAAAAATAAAACGCAATTCAGAAAATTGTTGTGTCCAAGCAAACCTAATCGACCGGCGGCCATGCCGTCTTCACTCACATTGACTACTTTGTGTATTCCATTGCTGATTGCGTTCTGGAAAGGCGTAGTAAAGCGCCTGAGGCCTAAACGGTAGTGACCGGATGCTCCGTTGCAGCCGCTGTGAGGAGAGCGGGGTGGCTGATCCGCAAACAACGGACGATCTTCCGCTTTGCGGAATCTGGCGCCGGAGATGTTTGCAGATCAAAGTTTTACAAACGTCCGCGTGCGATACATCCAGTACAGGATCGACCAGATGATCGTGAATGCCGCGGCTTCAGCCAGAAAGTCGTCCCATCTCCCGACCCGTGACAGCAGGTGCCCGACGAAGATGTTGCCAATATGCCGGAAATCGAACAATTCGGTTGCCATGTACACCGCAAGCGCGTTCATACCGATCACGCCAAAAGGGAAGACCCACTTTCGATAGCCAAGCACATCGATGACAAGGTAAAACGTTCCCATCACCAGGCAGCTTATCCCGCCGGTTATAAGAACGAAGGAACTGTCCCACAGCAGCTTAATGACCGGCAGCCAGATACTCCAGATCAAGCCAAGGACGATAAGGCCTGCGCCGCACCCGTAAAGTATCCAGCACTTCAGCTTTTGGGATCGCTTCGAGAGAAGCAATTCTCCCACCAACGCGCCGATCATCACAGAAGCGGCGAATCCCAGATAGCTCAGAAACCATGTGTTCTCCTGCCCCAGCGGTACGTACGAGAATCGTCCAAGGACAAGGTTGTCGATATACGTTGCCGCATTACCGTAAGGCGTCAATACTCCTCTTCCTACGCCCGGAACAGGGATGGTGATGAGCAATATCCAATACAAGATCAAAAACACTGCTGTCGTAATCGCTTGTCCCATCGGTTTGAAATTCAATGTAATGATGGTTGCGATCAGATAGCCGGCAGCAATACCGTGCAGAACGCTGTAACAGGGATGAAGTGTGGCCAGATTGAATTGCAGCAAATTCCCCTGAGCCATCATGCCGAGCACAAACAGGATCAGAGCACGCCTTACCGCATGCAGGTATAAGTCTTTATTCTTTGCTCCATTCGCCTTTCGCTTTGACAGGGAGAGTGGGAGGGACACTCCCACCATAAACAAAAAGAGCGGCCAGATAACGTCGTAACAGTGCAATCCCTCCCACGGCACATGGTGAAGTTGTTGCACGACTGCCGCTGAGAACCTGCCGGGCCACACCTTCGCCAGGCCCATGACGATCCCCTGGCCCCCGATGATCCAGAACATATCGAAGCCACGCAGCCCATCGAGCGACAGTAAGCGGCCCGGTTTTACGGCGGTTGTCTGCGTGGGAACTGAATGCAAGTGCGTATGATCCAGTTGAAGCGTATCTGTCGTCATCTTCTCCACTCCGTCCCTTGACGCATTCCATCACAGGACAAGCGAACTTCCGAAACCAGCATTAATCTACAGGGATTTTGTGCCGGCGTCTTCCCCCGCATTACAATTCAGGCGATTTCCCTCAGCAATATCCCGTCTCAAATCGCTTAGGCATCCAACTCGATGTCAGTTTCCGGTTTGCAACTGCAGGGCAGGCACGTTCCTGGATCGGGGCGCGCGTCCGTCGGATGCAAATATTTGACCCTCCCTCGAATCAAGCGAGTCAGGCATGTCCCGCAATCTCCGTAGCGGCACCCGAAACTAATATCCACTCCATTCATTTCGGCAAGCTCTAATATAGTTGCCGCATCATTTGACCATGAAACGCTCTTGCCGGATTTCGCAAAGGTGACGGTTAGCCCCTCAGAGGTTTCCGCGTCGCGATCTCGATCTTCCGCCGCGAGGGCAGCACGAAATGCGAGACTCGAAGGCCCGAAGGACTCCGTTTTTATCTTCTCTCGTGCAACCCCTTCCTCCATCAAAATCTGCGAGATCGCATCCATCATGCCGCCCGGCCCACAGAGGTAGTACTCCATATCGAGCCGAGGCAGAATCTCGCACAGAAATGAGCCGTCGATACGTCCCACTCTGGCGTAATCGATATCTGGAGCGTCCTGCAGCCGCGGATTCTCATACAACACGTGCATCCGAATATTCGGACAGCGTGCCGCCAACGAGCGAAGATGATCTTTGAAAACATGATCTCCGCCATGCCGCAGCGCAAACGCAAAGTAGACGTCGCGCTTGGAGCCGGTTTGGCAAAGCCCATTGAGCATGCTGATCATCGGCGTGACCCCAATGCCTCCGGCCAGCATAACGATCGGATGGGTTTGGTTCAGATCAAGGCAGAACTCCCCGGACGGCGCCTTCGCTTCGATGACATCTCCGACGCGCAGCACTTCATGGAAATAGCTGGAGCTCAGCCCGGGTGGAATGTTTGCCTGATTTGGCGGCGGCAGTTCCTTCTTGATCGTCAGGCGATAATGGCGTTCATTGAAGCAATCTGAGAGTGTATAGCAGCGAATGACCGGCCGCGGTTGGCCATGGATTTCGAGCCGAAGAGGTAAATGCTGGCCGGGAAGAAAGGGCGCCAGCGGCCCTCCATCCAACGGGACCAGGTAGAAGGATTTCGCCGATTCGCTCTCCTCCACGACCGAGTGAACGACGAATTTTCGGTACGACAGCCACACTCCTGGCGGATTTTGTTGCTCAACCTCTGGCTTCATCCAGCAACTTGTTTCAGATCGGCGCGGGTATTTTCGTACGTGGTGTCATAGGCGAGCAGGGAAGGATTCGGCTCGATGCCCCAGTACTGACAGGCCTGGCGATAAACATCCGGCCACCAGTTCCTGTGCTCGGTCACGCCTTCCTCCCGCCATTTCGCCCAGTCTGCCAGGATGCGCGACCATGATTTGTCTCCGTATGCCAGCGCTTCCATCTGCGAACCCAGCTCCGGCACGAGCCATTCACGGCCGATGCGCGCGTGCAGGATCTCATCTGCCCAGTCGTAGTCCTGAATCAACGCGGTGAGCGGATTCGCCGTCGCGACCGCGATTTCCCATTCGTTCTCCTTGCCGTTTTTCTTCGGCATCAAGCCCTGCTCGATTGTGTACAGAACGGAATGGCGCTCTTTTGCCGTGAGTTCGGTATTGAGGCCGAGCGACCAGGTGAAGTTGAGCGGAATCGTCGACCAGTCGATGCCCATCGACGCGAAGCCGATCTCGCCCATCATGGCGTGCCGCGCCTCGTCCCATAACTGACGCGTCATGTCCCGGTAATACTCCCAGGGCTTGCCCGAAATCTCGGCAAGAATACTGGACATCACTTCCGGCACGTCGATCTCTCGCATGCGCTTGAAGTACAGCATGATCGATTTCGGAAGCGGCTCAATCTCCGGATTGAACAGCATCGCTTCCGCATTCACGCCCATGTTGTACGGATCTTTGAAGCGATCGTCGCGCTGCGGAACTCCGTCATATTTGTACGGGACCACGGAAAACACCCCCTCCACCGCTTCGCCTGTCGGCGGAAGCTTGCCGTCCAGGTCTCCAGCGGCCGCCAGCAGCCGCTCCAGACTCGACATCCAGCCGCTGAGCGATTCGCGCTTCTGCTTGTCCACCAGGCAGCGCACCGCCTCCTCCCCATATTGCTGGACGTCCTGCATCTCCACCAGCGTCAGACGGCATACGCGATACGTGGGGTGATCGAACAGTTTATTTGTGTCTGAGATCAGGCGCTCGAGAGCCCGATTGATTGCCGGGACCGCCGCCCCGTACAGACCCAGCACCAGCGCTTCCACCTCGGGCGCTGCCAATATCTCATCGAAGAATATGTCGAGCGATGCGTCTGGACAAACTTCCAGCCCGTACGGAGGTTGGCGCATTTCTCGAACTCGCTTGGCGAATTCGCCGACATGCTCAGCGCAGTAGTGCGCGTGCAGGCTGAACGCCATTTTCAATTCGTATATCGGCATCGCAGCGATTCTCGCGACAAAAATACCATGCAGCCTCTTCAACGACCAATGCAGGCGCTTCAGTCGCGCGACGGATTCCGCCACCGTCAGCCCTTGCGTCACGGCTTCCGTCATGGTCTCCAGTCCCACCAGCGGAGGCAGCCCGGCATATCCCCGATATGCTTCCAGCCGATCCCGCGAGTTGCCCTCCGGACGCTGATTCGATCCCATTTCCATGCCGTCCTTTCATCGGTTCAAGGCACGTGCTATCGCCCACTGGCCCACCGCAACCTAATTAAAGCCTATCGTGAACCTGTCGTCTTGCCCGGTATTGACGAACTTATGTACTTCATTCGCTAGTTTGTTTCGGGATGAACGTAACTCGCCAGGTGCAAGTAGGTCGGTCGAGAGGCGTCGATGCCTGCTTATTAGGACGCGGGAAACGGCAGCGATGTCACGATAATTTCTCCCGTGATCAGCGCATCCAGCCTCAACTCTTTGAGGCGATCCTTATTTCGCTGGCCATTCTTCCAGGCGCACGGGTCCTATCAGGCCGGAGGGCATCAAGCCGTTGGCCGTTCCGATGGTCGCGTGCGAAAAGTTCTCGCTTGGGCCCCGGGCGGACAGCGCATTGAAGAGAGTGTTGACCACGGTCACTTGTAGCGTGTTTACCCCGGCATGCACCAGGCCGGTGAGGTCCGCCTTGTAAGGGCGCAGAAGCACCACCGGGCCGGTTTTGCCGTCGACCGAGATTTCGGCGACATCCTTCACGTCGCCCATATCGAGGACAATGCGATCCCGCTTTGTTAGGAAATTCGCAGGCAGGGTAAAGGTCGTGGTGTACTGCCCTCGTCCGGAGAAATTCCTGAGTCGGTCGCTCGTCGACCAATCAATCAGATTCGGCAACTCCATATCGATGGTCTCGGGCTGGCTGCTGGGGCCGATTCCCACGCCATGGAATTTCCAGCCGTTCTGTCCCACTGGCAGTTGCGCCACCATCTTGCCAGGCTCCGCCTCATTTCGCCTTTCCGCCGGCTTTGCCGCCGGATCGAAGACAAGAAGTTTCGATCCATACGCATTTATAGAAAGCTGCACGCGAATGCGATTCCCCCGTCTCTCGAAGTTGGCAAGCGGCTCGACCGCTCCCGTCCACGGGTCCCAAAGTTCGGGTGTGCCGGTCGCGGCGAAGTCGGCCTGCACCTGCTTCTCCGTATCGTCCGGATTGCGCAGGAAAAAAGCATCCAGCCGGCCAATCCGTTTTTCAATAAACGGCACCGATGTCGCCTGGAAATGCAGCTTTGGCTGCACTCCGGCGGCATTCAGTACGCCAACAGCACCGTCAATATCGGCCGAGTGGACAGTTCCCGCCTTCAAAATCCCTCGCAGCGAATCGTTCGCCGGGGCACCCTGCAGCCGCCCATCCGAAACTTCCGGTTCAACCAGAGGAACGCGCCCCACAAACACGATAGGAAGCTCCTGCCGCGAAAACGTGAGCAACTGATCAGCGAGCTTGCGCGAAACAGTCTTCTGCTCCGGCAGAACCAGAACGCTGTAACTCTCGCCGCCGGGTGATATCAACCTGCCGCCATCCACATGGCAGTGCAGCAGCACCCAGGCATCGATGTGGTCGAAGTTGTAGCCGGCCTGCATCAGACGCGTGTCGATCTCTGGCTCCGGCGGAGGAGGGTCGATGGCATCGTACGCAAGTTTCTCCCGGTACAGCGCCACGGGCGCAACCGTTCTGCCGATCTGCGAAATATATTGCAGGCGAGTGATGTATTCGTTCAATTCGGGAAGGTAGGGTGTGAAGGGATTGGTTTCATTCATGTCGGAAGAAAACGCGCCCCCCATCGCGAACGGATGCCAGCCTGGAAAAGGCCGGTCCATATACCGGTACGGATAGCCGTGATAAATAATTTCGTTAATGCCGGCGGTGAGCAGTTCGTCCGCGTAGCGTTTGATCTTCTCCGGCGTGGTCTGGTAGACCCTTCCTTTCCAGACGAAGCTCTCGCTGGCTACGATCTTCCGGCCATACAAATCCGCGCCGGAGGACGCCATTTTCAGGAAATCATAGCGGCCGTTGTCATACAAATCTTCTGTCTCTGGAATATCCGCCGCTCCATACACGCGAAGCAGGTCGGTGGGCGAGCCGTGGGCCTGCACGCGTGATAATAAATTGTTATGGGCGGCCCATTGATTGAAAGGCTGGTAGAAGTTGTCGAACATCACATCGGAAACCGTCTGCCAATAATCCCGTCGGACGCGGTCCCCAACGCCATGCATGTCATAGAGCGGCCGGTTTTCACCATTCGCTCCATACGGCAACCCGGCGCCTTGAATTTTCAGCAGCGGCAGGTATGGAGTCAGATCGTATCCGCGCCGCTGGCGGAATTCCTCTAAGAAATGATCGTCCCAATAAAGATAGGCAAACACCTCCAGGCTGTCGCAGAAAATCGCCCGCATTCCGTGGCCGAAGAATTGGCCATCATATTGCCGCGCTGTACCGCCAACCTTCTGGGCATAGATATCGAACGCCCTGCGATCCATGTGGTCCAGTACAAGCTGGGTCCCCGCTCCGACGCCGCCAGCCACCTTTTCTCCAGTGGGCAACTCTTTGAACGTGAATAGCTGCCAGGTGCCCGGCGGAACGTCCCAATCCAGGGTTCCATCCGCCGATACATGATTTGTCAGCACGATCGAAGTTCCTGGATCGAGCTGTCCCGTTTTTCTGACCCACGCTTCCGCTCCCACGGGAGGGCTCTGGTAGAAGTGCGCCGATTCGCCACGGACGGCGACCACCGCCACCAGCTTTTCGCGCTGCTTGAATTGCGCCGCCCATCCTGCGGGCAGGTTGGCGATTTTATCGATGATGCTTGGGTCCAGCTCAGGCATCAGGAGCTGGCTGTGAAACTTCACCGGGCCGCGAATTGTCCGATGAGCGAATCGCAATTCCACCGACGCCAACTCCGGCGTGATGACGCCCGCGCCGCCGAACGGCCAGCCGGATCCAAACGTATAGTCCAGCCACATCCCGCGTGACTGCGCCTCTTCAAGCGCCGCCCGCACATGCCCAAAGAATGCCGGCGTCAGATAATCATCGACCCGCTGTCTGGTTTCCTCGGGCATGTTTGGCTTCAGCCCTATCAGGAAAGGTTGAATCTCCGCGCCGCCGAAGTTGGCGCGATCAAGAAGGCCGATTTCCCGGCGCAACTCGGCATCCGTTACATCGCCGCCGGGCCACCACCAGCGCACCATGGGCCGGTACGCCTTGGGAGGGTTCTGAAATGTCTGGCGAACATTCTGGCCCTGCGCATATGCGCAGAACATCAGGCAGAGCACGCCCAGCGTGGCGAATTTCATCATCGGCTCCTGTTGAGTTTCACTGCGATCTTCCATGTGGAACAGTCTCGCACGCTGGAGCCAGATGTACTTCAGGTTTTCGTCATTCGATCAGCAGACCCGGCCGCGCTTGCCAGCTGAGCCATGGCCGGGAGGATCTTCGCCGACCCAACGCTCGTCTGCCGGTTCACTCGCCAGTTGATATCGGGAATCGGAGGAAATTCGCAGCCGGTCCGAGCGGTTATCGACGCCTCCATGGACCAGGTTCATGCCGAAAATAACCACATCGCCGGCATTGTATTCCGCCGTCAGCCAGCGGCCTCCCAGGCTGTGTCGAACCTTGTTCGCGTTGCCGGTAAAAGCTCCATTCGAGCCGTAGGCCGTGCGTGCTGGATCCTCGGGCCGATTCTCACAATATAAATCCACATCGCGACGGCCGTAGGTGTTCTGTAGCCGCTCATTCTTGTGGCTACCTTCCAGAATCATCAACCCACCCATTTCGAAATCCACGTCTCCCATCGGTACCCAGGCTGTATATAGTTTGCGCGTTCCACGCCCCATGTACACGATGTCGCAGTGGCTGGGAGTAGCCAGCCCGGGGGTGATGCAACGCAGCCAGGTGTAGTCGAAATGGCGAACCTCACCGCCCAGAAAGGATGAAAAAAAGCGCATGAGATTGCCCTGCGGATCATAGAGCAGATGCTGCAACGGCAAATTGTCTTTTCGGGCTAAATCGGCACGAAACTGCAGCTTGGCTTCCGGCTTCGGTTTGCCGATCATTAAGGGTGCCGAGGGATCGAGTTGCCCTTCGTTTTCCAACTGCGTGAGAATATGACGGCGGGTGGCAAGTACCTCGTCCCTCTTCAGACATCCCCGCAAAAAAAGATAGCCGTCGTCCGTCATATGACGGCGCAGCCCTTCGGGATCGGCATAAGCGTCGCATGGAGACTCCAATAATCCAAGCGCCGAGTCTCCCTCATCGAGTTTGTGTCCGCCGGCGTACATAGCCGGCAATGAGCAGGCAATTGTCATGGTTCTGTACCTTTCGCAGCGCGCAATCCATTCAGATGAGAGAATACGCCTTTTAATTTGACGATGAAAAGCGGCTTTGTGTCGCTCCAGGTGCACCTCCTCGCCCATCTCCACAACCGACTCACGGTTATTGTAGGCAACTGAAAGCTGTACACTGTTTCAAGCGGCTGCCGTTACGCTGCGCTCTAATTCGTATGCCCAAACCCTTAAAGTTTTCTCTCCTCGCAATCTCCGTTTTGCTGGTTCTGTTTGTGATTGTGGGCGGTATCCTGCCCGGCGGCGTTCGCGCGGGCACCGATACCAGTGCCTATCAGCAAATTGAGGTCTATAGCGAAGTTCTGCAGCATATCCAGAACGATTACGTGGTCACGCCTAACATTCCCGACGTCACCACGGGCGCGCTCCATGGTCTGCTCGAAGGTCTCGATCCCGACTCCGGCTATCTCACGCCGGCCGAGTTCCAGCTTTACCAGGCGCACCAGAACGAGAGCAAGGCGCAGATCGGCGTCGACATTTCGAAGCGCTACGGCTATGCGACCGTGATTTCCGTCGTTCCCGGTAGTCCCGCCGATAAGGCCGGCATCGTTGACGGCGATGTGATCGAGACCATCAACAATCAGGGCACGCGAGTGATGCCGCTGCAGATGATCCAGCTTGCGCTCGATGGTCAGCCCGGCTCGACCGTGACCTTTTCCGTGATTGAGCCCACCAGCGCAACCCCCGACAAGATGACGCTGACCCGCACGATGGCCGAGTACCCGCCCCTGCATGTCGATGAGTATGAAAACAGCAGCATCCTGTATCTGAAGCCCTACAATCTTCGCAAGCCGCGAGTAGGTGAGGTGCTGGCGCGAATTGCCCAGATGCAGAAGCGCGGCAACCAGAAAATCCTCCTTGATCTGCGCGATGTCGCCGACGGTGATATGAACTCCGCGGTTCAGTTGACGAATGCGTTCCTGAAGTCCGGTACGATTGCCACGCTCCAGGGACAGAAATATCCCAGGCAGACTTGGACGGCCGATCCTAAAAATTTCGTAACCGGCGCGCCTCTCATGATTTTGGTCAACCACGGCACCGCAGGCCCGGCGGAGATTGTCGCCGCGGCGCTCAAGGACAACAACCGCGCGCAACTCGTTGGCGATCGCACCTTTGGTTCGGGCTCCCTGCAAAAGCAGATCCCTCTGCCCGACGGAGCGGTCCTGTTTCTTTCAGTCGCAAAATATTACGCACCCAACGGCAACGTGATTCAGGACAGCGCAGTGATGCCGAATGTGGTCGTCGCCGAAAACAACGGATTCGGACTAGTGGCGCCGCCGGTCAGCCCGGGCACGGTGACCAAGCCAACCACTCCCGGAACCGCAGCGCCGGCCAAGCCCGCGCCCGAATCGCAACCGGATGATCAGTTGAACAAGGCGTTGCAACTGCTCAAGCAGCCAAAGGCCGCGTAGAAGGGCCGCAGTATCTGTTCGTCATTCTGAGCGTAGCGACAAATCCATCAGGGCTGAGGGCACGCCTGCCGTTCGCCTCACCCCATGCAACCGAATGGTACTTGCAGTGTGCCTCACGACATATTTGCGTTCACCCCGAGTGTCGCAGCCACATCGCGGAGACGTTTGTCTCGCGACTAAAGAACGGTATGCGGCCTAATAAAGGTCGAGGCAATCAGATTGCATGATGGCGCTGCTTCGTGTGTCTCGCTTCCAGCCATCATTCCGCCCGATTACGGTTAAAAATAGCGCAGCCAGCGAATCACCGCCGCGAAGATGAAGTTTTTGCAGAGGCACTCCTCAAAGTGCCGTTAGGATTAAATACGTCAGCGTGCATCGAGAACGCTGCATCAGGACTGTCCTTGACCTTTCAACCCCCTCAGCCCACGAGGCAGAAGCCGCATTTCGCAACCCGCCATGGCAGCGTGCGACCGGGTTTTCGGCCGCCCTCGGGCCGGAGCAAAAAACTGGCTGGCTCGGCCGCCTTTGTCATTCTTGCGATTCTTGCAGCCATGTTCGGTTCTCTCGCCGGGCTGCTGCTCATCTATACCGTCGACCTTCCCCAGATTCAGGAGCTGGAGCAATACCGCCCCAACACTACGACGGTCCTCTATGACATCCACGGAACCCAAATTGGATCTTTTGCGCTGGAGCGCCGCATCGTTGTCGGCTACAGCGATCTTCCTCCGGTGCTGCGGAATGCCGTCCTGTCCATTGAAGATAAAAATTTTGAAAGCCACTGGGGCGTCAACCTGTTCCGCGTGGTAGCCGCGGCCTATCGCGATTTAACCTCCGACCGTCGCGCGCAGGGCGCTTCCACGCTGACAATGCAGCTGGCGCGGAACCTTTTTCTGTCGCCCGAGCGTTCTTTCCGCCGCAAGCTGCAGGAAGTGCTGCTCTCAATCCAGATCGAGCGGAATTTTACCAAGGATCAGATCTTCACCCTTTACGCCAACCAGATTTATCTGGGCCAGGGTGTCTATGGATTTGAAGCCGGCTCGGAGTATTACTTCAGCAAGCACGCGCGCGATCTGACTCTGCCCGAAGCAGCTCTACTCGCCGCTCTGCCCCGCGGACCTTCGTATTACTCCCCCGTGTCGCATCCGGGGCGCGCGCTGGAGCGCCGCAATCTCGTCCTGAATTCCATGCTGGAGGATGGCGTCATCACCTCCCAGCAGGCTTCCGCGGCGAAGTCCAGTCCATTGGGCCTGCATCTCGAACCTCCGCCGAACACCGTCGCCCCCTGGTTCGTCGAGGAAGTCCGCAGGGAACTGGACCAGAGATTCGGTTCGGACATGGTGCATCAGTCCGGTCTGCGCGTCTATACCACGCTCGATTTGAAGCTGCAGCAGGCGGCAAATCACGCCGTGCTGGACGGGCTCGCCGCTTATGAGCGCAGTCGCGGCTGGCGGGGCGGCCTGCTGAATGTCATCTCCGCCGGTAGCTCCGTCGATGCCTTTCACCACCCGGACTGGAGCGTGGATCCAGCCCCCGGTACCTACATTCACGGCGTTGTTACGGAAGTTCTGCCCTTTGAGGTGACAGTTCGCGTGGGGGAAAACCGCAGCGCCGTTCTTGCTCCGGAGGATTGGGCTTGGACAGAGAACAAGCTCGCTTCAGACTTCCTTCATGTCGGCGACATCGTATATGTGCGAATTCGGCCTGCGCAAACCGCGCCGCCAATCGGTTCGGAAGCAATGTTGTCCCCGCAATCGGGGCTGAACATTGCCTCCGTGCCCTCCCCATCGCAGCGCACCGGAATCGAGGGACCTGCAGTTCCCAGCGGCTCGCCGATCGTCAGCCTCATACTCCCGGGCAATCCGGATGGCCTCAATCTCCTGCATGCTTCGCTCGAACAGGATACGGGCGCTCAGGCTTCCCTGATGGCTGTCGATAATCCCAGCGGCGATGTGCTGGCCATGATTGGCGGCCAGGACTTCAACCTGTCCCAATATGACCGCGCCACCCAGGCCGAGCGTCAGACCGGCTCCTCATTCAAGGTCTACGTCTACACTGCCGCATTGGAAGCGGGAGACACCCCGGCAAGCATGATTCTTGATGCCCCGGTCACCTTCCGCACCATCTCCGGCCCTTACACGCCCCACGATTATGAGAAAGGTTACTTGGGTAACGTCACCCTCCTGCGCGCCTTTGCTGAATCGCTGAATATTCCGGCGCTGAAACTGGCCGACCATATCGGAATTCGCAAGGTGATCGCCACCGCGCATCGCTTTGGGGTCACGACCGACATTCCGGCGTTTCTGCCGGTTGCGCTTGGAGCAGCCGAGATCAGCTTGTACGAGCAGGTTGCCGCTTACAGCAGCTTTCCCAATGACGGCATACGTCTAATGCCCCATTTCGTCCATAGAGTAGCGACCTCGGATGGGGAGGTGTTATGGGATGACACGCCGGATGTTCATGTCTCCACGGATGTCAGGACGGCTCGCGAGATGATGCCGTTGCTGGAAGCTGTGATCCAGCAGGGTACGGGAAAAGCAGCCGCCCAGCTGCACCACCCGCTCGGCGGTAAAACCGGCACCACCAGCGACTTCACGGACGCCTGGTTTCTTGGCTTTTCTCCGTCTGTAACCTGTGGTGTTTGGGTAGGTTACGATGATCGCCAGAGTCTCGGCGATAAGCAGACCGGCGCGCGCGTGGCTTTGCCCATCTGGATGAGCTTTATGCAGGCTGCGATTGCCGGCCATCCCGATGAGAGCTTTCCCGGGGAACAGCCCCCGGTACCTGCACCACCTTCAGCTCCGGCCGGATTGCCGACCGACAGGGCATCGCGGTAAATCGCGGATGTAGAGCAGAGCGATTTAGATGTTTACCTTTCGAATACCGTCTGTGGAAAACCCACGTTGAATTTGATGTCACGTCGGCGCCGTGACGGAAGTAACATCTTCTACAACGAAAGTGGCTTTGAATCGGCGGAATCTAGTCCCTCCCTAAGATGAGGGATCCATCAGGGTCTCATAACGATGCATTAGCGCGATGAGAGAGAGCCTCCTTATGTGTGCTCAGAAGCAAGATCGTGAAACCAGCCGTCCGCAGAGATATTCAGGTTCCGGTCACCCTGCCTCAATTGAGATATTGTTGATTGGACGCAACCAGATAACGCCAATGTACACAGATGAAGTCCTCCGGCATGCAGGTTTTCGCGTCCGCGCCATGACTCCAGGGGAAACAATGGAAGTGGTGAAGGGGGATGCCCCGGCATATCCGCTGGTAGTGTTCAGCGATACTCTCTCCGCCAAAGACATCTCCGAAATCGGGCCGCAGCTTCGGCAACGCAGCCCGGCATCGAAGATGCTGCTCATGCTGGGGCCGGACTCCACTTTGCCGAACTCTTCCATGTTCGACGCCACGATGGAAGGCCTGGACGGTCCGGCCGCATTGATCCGAGAGGTTCGTCGGCTGACCGAGTCGTCCTCCATGCGGGTTCCGACCGGCGATGATGTCGCTAAGTCGGCCTGAAACCAGAACTAGTCCAATCTCACAGCGAAGAATCCAGAGAAAGTTCGCGAGACGTCGCGGCTGCCGCGTGGATTGCCTTCAGAGTTTCCAGCAGCGGACGAAGTCCCTTCAAATCCAGCGCATTCGCGCCATCGGATTTCGCATTCGCGGGATCGTCGTGCACTTCAAGAAAGATGCCATCCACACCGGCCGCGACTGCGGCCCGCGCCAGCAAAGGAATAAATTCCGGCTGACCGCCGGACACATTTCCGGAAGAAGACGGTGTTTGCACGGAGTGCGTTCCATCGAATACCACAGGGGCGAAGCGCCGCATGATCGCGAGCGAGCGCATGTCCACCACCAGATTGTTATAGCCGAAGCTGGCGCCACGCTCGGTCAAAAATACGCGCGGATTGCTGCTCGACGAGTGAATCTTTTCCACGGCATGCCGCATGTCCCAGGGCGCGACGAATTGGCCCTTCTTTACATTCACCGCGCGCCCGGTGGATGCGGCAGCCACAAGAAGGTCGGTCTGGCGGCACAAAAATGCCGGAATCTGCAGCACATCCACGTCTTCGCCGACACGCTCGCAGTCGTGCGCATCATGCACATCGGTCAGCACAGGAAGACCGGTCGCCCGCGCCAGGCGGCCTAGTATTTTGCAGCCTTCTTCGAGGCCCGGCCCGCGGAAGCTTCGGATCGACGTGCGGTTGGCCTTGTCGTAGCTGGCTTTGAAAATAAAAGGAATGCCGAGATCGCCAGTGATGCGCTGGATGGCGTCAGCCATTTTCCGCGCGTGCGCCTCGCTTTCGATTACACATGGGCCGGCAATCAGGAACAGCTTGCCCGAACCGACCGGCACGTTGCCGATTTCAAACTCGAAATTTTCCGGAGCACTCACGGAATTATCAGAACACAAATGGGGGAATCGGTAATAGCCTCAATCGATGGTGACGTTCTCGAAACCCATTCCCATCAGCATGGAAGTCATCGTGGCGCGGGCATTCTTCGCGGCTGTCGTCAGGATTCCATCCGCGATTGCGGCCTGCTGAATCTGCTGCTGCGCTTTGGCGCGAACTTCGCTCTCCAGGTTGGGATCCTGCGGCACCAGCAGCCCGGTACTGCGGGAGTAGACGCGGGTCTTTGTGTTGTCGAGCGTGGTGACAAAAATCTGCGCAGCAGGGAGGTGCACCTGAACGGCGCGGCCCTGGACGTGAACATCGCTCGGTTTCAACTGGCTGAGATCGATTCCGGCAATGACCTCTCCGTGTACGACCATCAGCAGCTTATCGCCGACGAGAAAATCCGGCAGGATAGGATTCTGGCGGTCGCCTTCAACAATCTTGTCGAGCGAATAGCTGACGGTTTCGAGCCGCTGCAGCCGTTGAATTTTATTCACCACAGAGGAGGAATTATCGATCGTGAGTCCTCGGCCGGTCACGATGGAGGCGAACCGGTCCCAGATGCCGGTCTTCGCGCGGTGCGCGAAAACCGCGAAGGCAATGAGGCCCAGCACGATGCCCAGCAGTAAAGCCGGGAAGGTGCTTCTTTTACGCTCGCGGATAATTGGCCGATCTTCTACGGTTCGCATGATTAGCTCCCAGCTATTAGATTTCAGCCTCTAGCGAGCGAAACGCGAGGTCTTTCGCTGCGCTCATGTTGACAAAATTGATGCTCGAGCATGACGCATTTTTTACCTTTAAACGTTAGATTACGACTGCTTCGTGGTACTCGCCGAAGATTTCGCGCAGCTTGCCTGCGATTTCGCCGACCGTGGCATAGCTCTCGACCGCTTCCAGAATTGCGGGCATCAGATTTGTTCCATTGCGAGCGGCGTCTTCAACGCCGCGGATTCTTTGTTGCCAGCGGGCAGGGTCGCGCCGCGCTCGCAGGGCTCGCACGCGCTCCACCTGCTTCGTTCTCAAGCGATTCGTCGATGCGCTGCAGTGGAATGCCCGGTTCATTCTCGCGGGTAAAGCGGTTCACGCCGACCACGACGGCATCGCCGGTATCGACGGCACGCTGATATTCATAGGCAGCATTTTGAATCTCCTGCTGCACGTAGCCGCGCTCGATGGCGCGGAGCATTCCGCCCATGGCGGCGATCTTTTCAAGGTATTCCGTCGCGCGGTTTTCAATCTGATCGGTCAGGGCCTCAATGCAATAGGAGCCCGCGCATGGATCGACGGTTTGCGCGACGCCGGATTCATAGGCCAGGATCTGCTGGGTTCGCAACGCAATGCGGGCTGCGTTTTCGGTCGGCAGCGCCAGCGCTTCATCGTAGCCGTTGGTGTGGAGCGACTGTGTGCCGCCGAGCACGGCGGCCATCGCCTCGACCGCTGTGCGGACAATGTTGTTCTCCGGCTGCTGCGCGGTCAGCGTGGAGCCGGCGGTCTGGGCGTGAAATCGCAGCATCCAGGAGCGCGGATTTTTCGCTCCGAATTCCTCCCGCATGATGCGCGCCCACATGCGGCGCGCGGCGCGGAACTTGGCGATCTCTTCCAGGAAATTGCTGTGAGCGTTGAAGAAAAACGACAGCCTGGGCGCGAACCGGTCGATGTCGAGCCCCGCATCGACGGCAGCCTGCACATAGGTTTTTCCGTTTGCCAGAGTGAAGGCCACTTCCTGCACGGCGGTCGAGCCGGCCTCCCGCATGTGATAGCCGGAGATGGAGATGGTGTTCCACTCGGGCACGTTGTCGTTGGCCCAGGCAAACATGTCGGTGATGATGCGCATGGCGTGGCGCACCGGATAAATGTAGGTTCCGCGCGCGATGTATTCCTTGAGTATGTCGTTCTGGACGGTGCCGGAAAGTTTGCGGATGTCGGCTCCGGTGCGCCGCGCGACAGCCACATACAGCGCCAGCAGGATGCTGGCGGTCGCGTTGATGGTCATCGACGTTGAGATTTTGTCGAGAGCAATGCCCTCGAAAAGCCGCTCCATATCTTCGATGGAATCGATGGCAACGCCGACTTTTCCCACTTCTCCGAGCGACATGGGATCGTCGGAGTCATAGCCAATCTGGGTCGGCAGATCGAAGGCGACCGAGAGCCCCCTGGTTCCGCTGGCCAGCAGGAATTTGTAGCGGCGATTGCTTTCCTCGGCATCGCCCATGCCGGCATACTGGCGCATGGTCCACAGGCGTCCGCGATACATGGTCGGCTGAATGCCGCGGGTGAAGGGATACGCGCCGGGATAGCCGATTTTTTCTTCGCGCCTGAGGCGTCGGATTCCGCGGGCCATAAACGGGCTCGAGCGCAAGGCCGGAAACGCCGTCGG
>CAWGLF010000005.1:0-37278 GCA_963823295.1 uncultured Acidobacteriota bacterium | reverse complement strand
CGATGTCAGTTTCCGGTTTGCAACTGCATGGCAGGCACATTCCTGGATCAGGATGAACGTCTGTCGGATGCAGATATTTAACCCTCCCGCGCATCAGGCGAGTCAGGCATGTTCCGCAATCGCCATAGCGGCATCCGAAACTGATGTCCACTCCATTCATTTCGGCAAGTTCCAATACCGTCGCCGCATGTGTTGTCCATGCAACCGTCTTTCCGGCTTTTGCGAATGTGACGGTCAACCCCCGTGATGTTTCAGCCTCGCGATCCTTTTCTTCGGCGGCCACTGCGGAGCGATATGCGAGGCTGGAAGGCCCGAAGGACTCCGTTTTGATCCTCTCTCGCGAAATACCTTCCGCCATCGAGATTTCCGAGATCGCGTTCATCATGCCGGCCGGCCCACAGAGGTAGTACTCCATATCGAGCGATGGCAACATTTTTCGAAGCAATCCGCCGTCGATCCGCCCCATCCGGTCGTAGTCGATGTCTGGAGCATCTCGGGACCGTGGATCCTCATACAGCACCTGCATCCGAATGTTCGGATAGCGCGCGACTACGAGCGAAGATGATCCTTGAAAACATGATCTCCGCCATGGCGGAGGGCGAACGCAAAGTAGACGTCGCGCTTGGAGCCGGCTCGGCAAAGCGCATTGATCATGCTGATCATCGGCGTGACCCCAATGCCACCGGCCAGCATAACGATCGGATGGGTTTCGTTCAGGTCAAGGCAGAACTCCCCGGACGGCGCCTTCGCCTCGATCACATCTCCGACGCGCAGCGCTTCATGGAAATAGCTGGAGCTCAGCCCGGGTGGAATATTTGCCTGATTTGGCGGCGGCAGTTCCTTCTTGATCGTCAGGCGATAATGGCGTTCATTGAAGCAATCTGAGAGTGTATAGCAGCGAATGACCGGCCGCGGTTGGCCAGGGATTTCGAGCCGAAGAGGTAAATGCTGGCCGGGAAGAAAGGGCGCCAGCGGCCCTCCATCCAACGGGACCAGGTAGAAGGATTTCGCCGATTCGCTCTCCTCCACGACCGAGTGAACGACGAATTTTCGGTACGACAGCCACACTCCTGGCGGATTTTGTTGCTCAACCTCTGGCTTCATCCAGCAACTTGCTTTAAGATCGGCGCGGGTATTTTCGTACGTGGTGTTATAGGCGAGCAGGGAAGGGTCCGGCTCGATGCCCCAGTACTGACAGGCCTGCCGATAGACGTCCGGCCACCAGTTTCTGTGCTGCGTCACGCCCTCCTCCCGCCATTTCGCCCAGTCCGTCAGGATGCGCGACCACGACCGGTCTCCATATGCCAGCGCTTCCATCTGCGAACCCAGCTCCGGCACCAGCCATTCCCGGCCGATGCGCGCGTGCAGGATCTCATCTGCCCAGTCGTAGTCCTGAATCAACGCAGTGAGCGGATTCGCCGTCGCCACCGCGATTTCCCATTCGTTCTCCTTGCCGTTTTTCTTCGGCATCAAGCCCTGCTCGATTGTGTACAGAACGGAATGGCGCTCTTTTGCCGTGAGTTCGGTATTGAGGCCGAGCGACCAGGTGAAGTTGAGCGGAATCGTCGACCAGTCGATGCCCATCGAAACGAAGCCGATCTCGCCCATCATGGCGTGCCGCGCCTCGTCCCATAACTGACGCGTCATGTCCCGGTAATACTCCCAGGGCTTGCCCGAAATTTCGGCAAGAATGCTGGACATCACTTCCGGCACGTCGATCTCTCGCATGCGCTTGAAGTACAGCATGATCGATTTCGGAAGCGGCTCAATCTCCGGATTGAACAGCATCGCTTCCGCATTCACGCCCATGTTATACGGATCTTTGAAGCGATCGTCGCGCTGCGGAACTCCGTCATATTTGTACGGGACCAGGGAAAACACCCGCTCCACCGCTTCGCCTGTCGGCGGAAGCTTGCCATCCAGGTCTCCAGCGGCCGCCAACAGCCGCTCCAGACTCGACATCCAGCCGCTGAGCGCTTCGCGATTCTGCTTGTGCACCAGGCAGCGCACCGCCTCCTCGCCATACTGTAGGACATCCTGCATTTCCACCAGCGTCAGACGGCATACGCGATATGTGGGGTGATCGAAAAGTTTATTTGTGTCTGAGATCAGGCGCTCGAGAGCCCGAGTGATTGCCGGGACCGCCGCCCCGTACAGACCCAGCACCAGCGCTTCCACCTCGGGCGCTGCCAATATCTCATCGAAAAATATGTCGAGCGATGCGTCTGGACAAACTTCCAGCCCGTACGGAGGTTGGCGCATTTCTCGAACGCGCTTGGCGAATTCGCCGACATGCTCCGCGCAGTAGTGCGCGTGCAGGCTGAACGCCATCTTCAACTCGTATATCGGCATCGTAGCGATTCTCGCGACAAAAATACCATGCAGCCTCTTCAACGACCAATGCAGGCGCTTCAGTCGCGCGACGGATTCCGCCACCGTCAGCCCTTGCGTCACGGCTTCCGTCATGGTCTCCAGCCCCACCAGCGGAGGCAGCCCGGCATATCCCTGATATGCTTCCAGCCGATCCCGCGAGTTGCCCTCCGGACGCTGATTCGATCCCATTTCCATGCCGTCCTTTCATCGGTTCAAGGCACGTACTATCGCCCGCCAGTCTGCTCAAACTTAATTAGAGCCGATGCAGAACCCACCGTCTTGCCACGTATTGACGAACTTGTGTACTTCATTCGCTAGTTTGTTTTCGGGATGAAGGTAGCTCGCCTGATGCAAGGAGGTTTGTCGAGAGGCGTCGATGCCTGCTTATTAGGACGCGGGAAACGGCAGCGATGTCACGATAATTTCTCCGGTGATCAACGCATGCAGCCTCAACTGATTAAGGCGATCCTTATTTTGCTGGCCATTCTTCCAGGCGCACGGGTCCTATCAGGCCGGAGGGCATCAAGCCGTTGGCCGTTCCGATGGTCGCGTGCGAAAAATTCTCGCTTGGGCCCCGGGCGGACAGCGCATTGAAGAGAGTGTTGACGACGGTCACTTGCAGCGTGTTTACCCCGGCATGCACCAGGCCGGTGACGTCCGCCTTGTAAGGGCGCAGCAGTAACACCGGGCCGGTTTTGCCGTCGATCGAGATTTCGGCGACATCCTTCACGTCGCCCATATCGAGGACAACGCGATCCCGCTTTGTTAGGAAATTCGCAGGCGCGGTAAAGGTCGTGGTGTACTGCCCTCGTCCGGAGAAATTCCTGAGTCGGTCGCTCGTCGACCAATCAATCAGATTCGGCAACTCCATATCGATGGTGTCGGGCTGGCTGCCGGGGCCGATTCCCACGCCATGGAATTTCCAGCCGTTCTGTCCCACTGGTAGTTGCGCCACCATCTTGCCGGGCTCCGTCTCATTTCGCATTTCCGCCGGCTTTGCTTCAGGATCGAAGACAAGAAGCTTCGATCCATACGCATTCATAGAAAGCTGCACGCGGATGCGATTCCCCCGTCTCTCGAAGTCGGCAAGCGGCTCGACCGCTCCCGTCCACGGGTCCCAAAGTTCGGGTGTGCCGGTCGCGGCGAAGTCGGCCTGCACCTGCTTCTCCGTATCGTCCGGATTGCGCAGGAAAAAAGCATCCAGCCGGCCAATCCGTTTTTCAATAAACGGCACCGATGTCGCCTTGAAATGCAGGTTTGGCTGCACTCCGGCGGCATTCAGCACGCCAACAGCACTCTCAATATCGGCCGAGTGGACCGTTCCCGCCTTCAAAATCCCCCGCAGCGAATCGGTGGCCGGGCCAGCCTGCAGCCGCCCATCCGAAACTTCCGGTTCAACCAGAGGAACGCGCCCCACAAACACGATAGGAAGGTCCTGCCGCGAAAACGTGAGCAACTGATCGGCGAGCTTGCGCGAAACAGTCTTCTGCTCCGGCAGAACCAGAACGCTGTAACTCTCGCCGCCGGGCGATATCAACCTGCCGCCATCCACATGGCAGTGCAGCAGCACCCAGGCATCGATGTGGTCGAAGTTGTAGCCGGCCTCCATCAGACGCGTGTCGATCTCTGGCTCCGGCGGAGGAGGGTCGATGGCATCGTAAGCAAGTTTCTCCCGGTACAGCGCCACGGGCACAACCGTTCTGCCGATCTGCGAAATATATTGCAGGCGAGTGATGTATTCGTTCAATTCGGGAAGATAGGGTGTGAAGGGATTGGTTTCATTCATGTCGGAAGAGAACGCGCCGCCCAGCGCGAACGGGTGCCAGCCTGGAAAAGGCCGGTCCATATACCGGTACGGATAGCCGTGATAAATAATTTCGTTAATACCGGCGGTGAGCAGTTCGTCCGCGTAGCGTTTGATCTTCTCCGGCGTGGTCTGGTAGACCCTTCCTTTCCAGACGAAGCTCTCGCTGGCTACGATCTTCCGGCCATACAAATCCGCGCCGGAGGACGCCATTTTCAGGAAATCATAGCGGCCGTTGTCATACAAGTCTTCTGTCTCTGGAATATCCGCCGCTCCATACACACGCAGCAGGTCGGTGGGCGAGCCGTGGGCCTGCACGCGGGACAATAAATTGTTGTGGGCGGCCCATTGATCGAAAGGCTGGTAGAAGTTGTCGAACATCACGTCGGAAACCGTCTGCCAATAATCGCGTCGGACGCGATCCCCCACTCCACGCATGTCATAGAGCGGCCGGTTTTCACCGTTCGCTCCGTACGGCAACCCGGCGCCCTGAATTTTCAGCAGCGGCAGATATGGGGTCAGATCGTATCCGCGCCGCTGGCGGAATTCCTCTAAGAAATGATCGTCCCAATAAAGGTACGCAAACACCTCCAGGCTGTCGCAGAAAATCGCCCGCATTCCGTGGCCGAAGAACTGGCCATCATATTGCCGCGCTATACCGCCAACCTTCTGGGCATAGATATCGAACGCCCTGCGATCCATGTGATCCAGTACAAGCTGGGTTCCCGCTCCGGCGCCGCCAACCACCTTTTCTCCAGTCGGCAACTCTTTGAACGTGAATACCTGCCAGGTGCCAGGCGGAACGTCCCAATCCAGGGTTCCATCCGCCGATACATGACTTGTCAGCACGATCGAAGTTCTTGGGTCGAGCTGTCCCGTTTTTCTGACCCACGCTTCCGCTCCCACGGGAGGGCTCTGGTAGAAGTGCGCCGATTCGCCACGGACGGCGACCACCGCCACCAGCTTTTCGCGCTGCTTGAATTGCGCCGCCCATCCTGCGGGCAGGTTGGCGTTTTTATCGAGGATGCTTGGGTCCAGCTCAGGCATCAGGCGCTGGCCGTGAAACTTCACCGGGCCGCGAATTGTCTGATGAGCGAATCGCAATTCCACCGACGCCAGCTCCGGCGTGATGACGCCCGCGCCGCCGAACGGCCAGCCGGATCCAAACGTATAGTCCAGCCACATCCCGCGTGACTGCGCCTCTTCAAGCGCCGCCCGCACATGCCCAAAGAATGCCGGCGTTAAATAATCATCGACCCGCTGTCTGGTTTCCTCCGGCATGTTTGGCTTCAGTCCGATCAGGAAAGGCTGAATTTCCGCGCCGCCGAAGTTGGCGCGATCAAGAAGGTTGATTTCCCGGCGCAACTCGGCGTCCGTTACATCGCCGCCGGGCCACCACCAGCGCACCATGGGCCGGTACGCCTTGGGAGGGTTCTGAAATGTCTGGCGGACATTCTGGCCCTGCGCGTATGCGCAGAACATCAGGCAGAGCACGCCCAGCGTGGCGAATTTCATCATCGGCTCCTGTTGAGTTTCACTGAGACTATTCCATGTGGAACAGTCTCGCACGATGGAGCCAAATGTACTTCAGGTTTTCGTCATTCGATCAGCAGACCCGGCCGCGCTTGCCCGCTGAGCCATGGCCGGGAGGATCTTCGCCGACCCAACGCTCGTCTGCTGGTTCACTCGCCAGTTGATATCGGGAATCGGAGGAAATTCGCAGTCGGTCCGAGCGGTTATCGACGCCTCCATGGACCAGGTTCATGCCGAAAATAACCACATCGCCGGCATTGTATTCCGCCGTCAGCCAGCGGCCTCCAAGGCTGTGTCGAACCTTGTTCGCGTTGCCGGTAAAAGCTCCATTCGAGCCGTAGGCCGTGCGTGCTGGATCCTCGGGCCGATTCGAACAATATAAGTCCACATCGCGACGGCCGTAGGTGTTCTGTAGCCGCTCATTTTTGTGGCTGCCTTCCAGAATCATCAACCCGCCCATTTCGAAATCGACGTCTCCCATCGGTACCCAGGCTGTATATAGTTTGCGCGTTCCACGCCCCATGTACACGATGTCGCAGTGGCTGGGAGTAGCCGGCCCGGGGGTGATGCAACGCAGCCAGGTGTAGTCGAAATGGCGAACCTCACCGCCCAGAAAGGATGAAAAAAAACGCATGAGATTGCCCTGCGGATGATAGAGCAGATGCTGCAACGGCAAATTGTCTTTTCGGGCTAAATCGGCACGAAACTGCAGCTTGGCTTCCAGCTTCGGTTTGCCGATCATTAAGGGTGCCGAGGGATCGAGTTGCCCTTCGTTTTCCAACTGCGTGAGAATATGACGGCGGGCGGCAAGTACCTCGTCCCTCTTCAGACATCCCCGCAAAAAAAGATAGCCGTCGTCCGTCATATGACGGCGCAGCCCTTCGGGATCGGCATAAGCGTCGCTTGGAGACTCCAATAATCCAAGCGCCGAGTCTCCCTCATCGAGTTTGTGTCCGCCGGCGTACATAGCCGGCAATGAGCAGGCAATTGTCATGGTTCTGTACCTTTCGCAGCGCGCAATCCCATTCAGATGAGAGAATACGCCTTTTAATTTGACGATGAAAAGCGGCTTTGTGTCGCTCCAGGTGCACCTCCTCGCCCATCTCCACAACCGACTCACGGTTATTGTAGGCAACTGAAAGCTGTACACTGTTTCAAGCGGCTGCCGTTACGCTGCGCTCTAATTCGTATGCCCAAACCCTTAAAGTTTTCTCTCCTCGCAATCTCCGTTTTGCTGGTTCTGTTTGTGATTGTGGGCGGTATCCTGCCCGGCGGCGTTCGCGCGGGCACCGATACCAGTGCCTATCAGCAGATTGAGGTCTATAGCGAAGTTCTGCAGCATATCCAGAACGATTACGTGGTCACGCCTAACATTCCCGACGTCACCACGGGCGCGCTCCATGGTCTACTCGAAGGTCTCGATCCCGACTCCGGCTATCTCACGCCGGCCGAGTTCCAGCTTTACCAGGCGCACCAGAACGAGAGCAAGGCGCAGATCGGCGTCGACATTTCGAAGCGCTACGGCTATGCGACCGTGATTTCCGTCGTTCCCGGTAGTCCCGCCGATAAGGCCGGCATCGTTGACGGCGATGTGATCGAGACCATCAACAATCAGGGCACGCGAGTGATGCCGCTGCAGATGATCCAGCTTGCGCTCGATGGTCAGCCCGGCTCGACCGTGACCTTTTCCGTGATTGAGCCCACCAGCGCAACCCCCGACAAGATGACGCTGACCCGCACGATGGCCGAGTACCCGCCCCTGCATGTCGATGAGTATGAAAACAGCAGCATCCTGTATCTGAAGCCCTACAATCTTCGCAAGCCGCGAGTAGGTGAGGTGCTGGCGCGAATTGCCCAGATGCAGAAGCGCGGCAACCAGAAAATCCTCCTTGATCTGCGCGATGTCGCCGACGGTGATATGAACTCCGCGGTTCAGTTGACGAATGCGTTCCTGAAGTCCGGTACGATTGCCACGCTCCAGGGACAGAAATATCCCAGGCAGACTTGGACGGCCGATCCTAAAAATTTCGTAACCGGCGCGCCTCTCATGATTTTGGTCAACCACGGCACCGCAGGCCCGGCGGAGATTGTCGCCGCGGCGCTCAAGGACAACAACCGCGCGCAACTCGTTGGCGATCGCACCTTTGGTTCGGGCTCCCTGCAAAGGCAGATCCCTCTGCCCGACGGAGCCGTCCTGTTTCTTTCAGTCGCAAAATATCACGCGCCCAATGGCAACGTGATTCAGGACAACGCAGTGATGCCGAACGTGGTCGTCGCCGAAAACAACGGATTCGGACTAGTGGCGCCGCCGGTCAGTCCGGGCACGGTGACCAAGCCAACCACTCCCGGAACCGCAGCGCCGGCCAAGCCCGCACCCGAATCGCAACCAGATGATCAGTTGAACAAGGCGCTGCAACTGCTCAAGCAGCCAAAAGCCGCATAGAAGGGCCGCAGTCTCTGTTCGTCATTCTGAGCGTAGCGAAAAATCCATCAGGGCTGAGGGCACGCCTGCCGTTCGCCTCAACCCATGCAACCGAATGGTACTTGCAGTGTGCCTCACGACATATTTGCGTTCACCCCGAGTGTCGCAGCCACATCGCGGAGACGTTTGTCTCGCGACCAAAGAACGGTATGCGGCGTAATAAAGGTCGAGGCAATCAGATTGCATGATGGCGCTGCTTCGTGTGTCTCGCTTCCAGCCATCATTTCCGCCCGATGACGGTTCAAAATAGCGCAGCCAGCGAATCACCGCCGCGAAGATGAAGTTTTTGCAGAGGCACTCCTCAAAGTGCCGTTAGGATTAAATACGTCAGCGTGCATCGAGAACGCTGCATCAGGACTGTCCTTGACCTTTCAACCCCCTCAGCCCACGAGGCAGAAGCCGCATTTCGCAACCCGCCATGGCAGCGTGCGACCGGGTTTTCGGCCGCCCTCGGGCCGGAGCAAAAAACTGGCTGGCTCGGCCGCCTTTGTCATTCTTGCGATTCTTGCAGCCATGTTCGGTTCTCTCGCCGGGCTGCTGCTCATCTATACCGTCGACCTTCCCCAGATTCAGGAGCTGGAGCAATACCGCCCCAACACTACGACGGTCCTCTATGACATCCACGGAACCCAAATTGGATCTTTTGCGCTGGAGCGCCGCATCGTTGTCGGCTACAGCGATCTTCCTCCGGTGCTGCGGAATGCCGTCCTGTCCATTGAAGATAAAAATTTTGAAAGCCACTGGGGCGTCAACCTGTTCCGCGTGGTAGCCGCGGCCTATCGCGATTTAACCTCCGACCGTCGCGCGCAGGGCGCTTCCACGCTGACAATGCAGCTGGCGCGGAACCTTTTTCTGTCGCCCGAGCGGTCGTTCCGCCGCAAGCTGCAGGAAGTGCTGCTCTCGATCCAGATCGAGCGGAATTTTACCAAGGATCAGATCTTTACCCTTTACGCCAACCAGATTTATCTGGGCCAGGGTGTCTATGGATTTGAAGCCGGCTCGGAGTATTACTTCAGTAAGCATGCGCGCGATCTGACTCTGCCCGAAGCAGCTTTACTCGCCGCTCTGCCCCGCGGACCTTCGTATTACTCCCCCGTGTCGCATCCGGGGCGCGCGCTGGAGCGCCGCAATCTCGTCCTGAATTCCATGCTGGAGGATGGCGTCATTACCTCCCAGCAGGCTTCCGCGGCGAAATCCAGTCCATTGGGCCTGCATCTCGAACCTCCGCCGAACACCGTCGCTCCGTGGTTCGTCGAGGAAGTCCGCAGGGAACTGGACCAGAGATTCGGTTCGGACATGGTGCATCAGTCCGGTCTGCGCGTCTATACCACGCTCGATTTGAAGCTGCAGCAGGCGGCAAATCAGGCCGTGCTGGACGGGCTCGCCGCTTATGAGCGCAGTCGCGGCTGGCGGGGCGGCCTGCTGAATGTCATCTCCGCCGGTAGCTCCGTCGATGCCTTTCATCACCCGGACTGGAGCGTGGATCCAGCCCCCGGTACCTACATTCACGGCGTTGTTACGGAAGTTCTGCCCTTTGAGGTGACGGTTCGCGTGGGAGAAAACCGCAGCGCCGTTCTTGCTCCGGAGGATTGGGCCTGGACAAAGAACAAGCTCGCTTCAGACTTCCTTCATGTCGGCGACATCGTATATGTGCGAATTCGGCCTGCGCAAACCGCGCCGCCAATTGGTTCGGAAGCAATGTTGTCCCCTCAATCGGGGCTGAACATTGCCTCCGTGCCCTCCCCACCGCAGCGCACCGGAATCGAGGGACCTGCGGTACCCAGCGGCTCGCCGATCGTCAGCCTCATACTCCCGGGCAATCCGGACGGCCTCAATCTCCTGCATGCTTCGCTCGAACAGGATACCGGCGCTCAGGCTTCCCTGATGGCTGTCGATAATCCCACCGGCGATGTGCTGGCCATGGTTGGCGGCCGGGACTTCAACCTGTCCCAATATGACCGCGCCACCCAGGCCGAGCGTCAGACCGGCTCCTCATTCAAGGTCTACGTCTACACTGCCGCATTGGAAGCGGGCGACACCCCGGCAAGCATGATTCTTGATGCCCCGGTCACCTTCCGCACCGTCTCCGGCCCTTACACGCCCCACGATTATGAGAAAGGTTACTTGGGTAACGTCACCCTGCTGCGCGCCTTTGCTGAATCGCTGAATATTCCGGCTCTGAAACTGGCTGACCGTATCGGAATTCGCAAGGTGATCGCCACCGCGCATCGCTTTGGGGTCACGACCGACATTCCGGCGTTTCTGCCGGTTGCGCTTGGAGCAGCCGAGATCAGCTTGTACGAGCAGGTTGCCGCTTACAGCAGCTTTCCCAATGACGGCATACGTCTGACGCCCCATTTCGTCCATAGAGTAGCGACCTCGGATGGGGAGGTGTTATGGGATGACACGCCGGATGTTCATGTCTCCACGGATGTCAGGACGGCTCGAGAGATGATGCCGTTGCTCGAAGCTGTGATCCAGCAGGGTACGGGAAAAGCAGCCAGCCAGTTGCATCACCCGCTGGGTGGTAAAACCGGTACCACCAGCGACTTTACCGACGCATGGTTCCTCGGCTTCTCTCCGTCTGTAACCTGCGGCGTGTGGGTAGGTTACGATGACCGCCAGAGTCTCGGCGATAAGCAGACCGGCGCGCGCGTGGCTTTGCCCATCTGGATGAGCTTTATGCAGGCTGCGATTGCCGGCCATCCCGATGAGAGCTTTCCCGGGGAACAGCCCCCGGTACCTGCCCCACCTTCAGCTCCGACCGGATTGCCGACCGACAGGGCATCACGGTAAATCGACGATGTGGAACAGAGCGATTTAGATGTTTACGTTCCGAATACCGTCTGTGGAAAACCCACGTTGAATTTGATGTCACGTCGGCGCCGTGACGGAAGTAACATCTTCTACTACGAAAGTAGCTTTCAATCGGCGGAAATCTAGTCCCTCCCCAGATGAGGGATCCATCAGGGTCTCATAACGATGCATTAGCGCGATGAGAGAGAACCTCCTTATGTGTGCTCAGAATCAAGATCGTGAAACCAGCCGTCCGCAGAGATATTCAGATTCCGGTCACCCTGCCTCAATTGAGATATTGTTGATTGGACGCAACCCGATAACGCCAATGTACACAGATGAAGTTCTCCGGCAGGCCGGTTTCCGCGTCCGCGCCATGACTCCAGGGGAAACAATGGAAGTGGTGAAGGGGGATGCCCCGGCATATCCGCTGGTAGTTTTCAGCGATACTCTCTCCGCCAAAGACATCTCCGAAATCGGGACGCAGCTTCGGCAACGCAGCCCGGCATCGAAGATGCTGCTTATGCTGGGGCCGGACTCCACCCTGCAGAACTTTTCCATGTTCGACGCCACGATGGAAGGACTGGACGGTCCGGCCGCATTGATCCGAGAGGTTCGTCGGCTGGCCGAGTCGTCCTCCATGCGGGTTCCGACCGGCGATGATGTCGCCAAGTCGGCCTGAACCAGAACTAGTCCAATCTCACAGCGAAGAATCCAGAGGAAGTTCGCGAGACGTCGCGGCTGCCGCGTGGATCGCCTTCAGATTTTCCAGCAGCGGACGAAGTCCCTTCAAATCCAGGGCGTTCGCGCCATCGGATTTCGCATTCGCGGGATCGTCGTGCACTTCAAGAAAGATGCCATCCACACCGGCCGCGACTGCGGCCCGCGCCAGCAAAGGAATAAATTCCGGCTGACCGCCGGACACATTTCCGGAAGAAGACGGTGTTTGCACGGAGTGCGTTCCATCGAACACCACAGGGGCGAAGCGCCGCATGATCGCCAGTGAGCGCATGTCCACCACCAGATTGTTATAGCCGAAGCTGGCGCCACGCTCGGTCAAAAATACGCGCGGATTGCTGCTCGACGAGTGAATCTTTTCTACGGCATGCCGCATGTCCCACGGCGCGACAAATTGGCCCTTCTTTACATTCACCGCGCGCCCTGTGGATGCGGCGGCCACAAGAAGGTCGGTCTGGCGGCACAAAAATGCCGGAATCTGCAGCACATCAACGTCTTCGGCGACACGCTCGCAGTCGTGCGCATCATGCACATCGGTCAGCACAGGAAGACCGGTAGCCCGCGCCAGGCGTCCTAAAATTTTGCAGCCTTCATCGAGACCCGGCCCGCGGAAGCTTCGGATCGACGTGCGGTTGGCCTTGTCGTAGCTGGCTTTGAAAATAAAAGGAATGCCGAGATCGCCAGTAACGCGCTGGATGGCGTCAGCCATTTTCCGCGCGTGCGCCTCGCTTTCGATGACACACGGGCCGGCAATCAGGAACAGCTTGCCCGAACCGACCGGCACGTTGCCGATTTCAAACTCGAAATTTTCCGGAGGACTCACGGAATTATCAGAACACAAATGGGGGAATCGGTAATAGCCTCAATCGATGGTGACGTTCTCGAAACCCATTC
Source organism: uncultured Acidobacteriota bacterium (assembly GCA_963823295.1). GTDB lineage: Bacteria > Acidobacteriota > Terriglobia > Terriglobales > Acidobacteriaceae > JAKAAZ01. The sequence goes on along the minus strand of CAWGLF010000005.1, from coordinate 24,658 downwards.
CCATCAGCATGGAAGTCATCGTGGCGCGGGCATTCTTCGCGGCTGTCATCAGGATTCCATCCGCGATTGCGGCCTGCTGAATCTGCTGCTGCGCTTTGGCCCGAACTTCGCTCTCTAGGTTGGGATCCTGCGGCACCAGCAGGCCGGTACGTGCGGGAGTAGACGCGGGTCTTTGTGTTGTCGAGCGTGGTGACGAAAATCTGCGCAGCAGGGAGGTGCACCTGAACGGCGCGGCCCTGGACGTGAACATCGTTCGGTTTCAACTGGCTGAGATCGATTCCGGCGATGACCTCTCCGTGTACGACCATCAGCAGCTTATCGCCGACGAGAAAATCCGGCAGGATAGGATTCTGGCGGTCGCCTTCAACAATCTTATCGAGCGAATAGCTGACGGTTTCGAGCCGCTGCAGCCGTTGAATTTTATTCACCACAGCGGAGGAGTTATCGATCGTGAGTCCTCGGCCGGTCACGACGGAGGCGAATCGGTCCCAGATGCCCGTCTTCGCGCGGTGCGCGAAAACCGCGAAGGCAATAAGGCCCAGCACGATGCCGAGCAGTAAAGCCGGGAAGGTGCTTCTTTTACGCTCGCGGGTAACTGGCCGATCTTCTACGGTTCGCATGATTAGCTCCCAGCTATTAGATTTCAGCCTCTAGCGAGCGAAACGCGAGGTCTTTCGCTGCGCTCACGTTGACAAAATTGATGCTCGAGCCTGCCGCATTTTTACCTTCAAACGTTAGATTACGACTGCTTCGTGGTACTCGCCGAAGATTTCGCGCAGCTTGCCTGCGATTTCGCCGACCGTGGCATAGCTCTCGACCGCTTCCAGAATTGCGGGCATCAGATTTGTTCCATTGCGAGCGGCGTCTTCAACTCCGCGGATACTTTGCTGCCAGCGGGCGGGGTCGCGCCGCGCTCGCAGGGCGCGCACGCCGTCTACCTGCTTCTTCTCAAGCGATTCGTCGATGCGCTGCAGGGGAATGCCCGGTTCATTCTCGCGGGTAAATCGGTTCACGCCGACCACGACGGCATCGCCGGTATCGACGGCGCGCTGATATTCATAAGCAGCATTTTGAATCTCCTGCTGCACGTAGCTGCGTTCGATGGCGCGGAGCATTCCGCCCATGGCCGCGATCTTTTCAAGGTATTCCGTCGCGCGGTTTTCAATCTGATCGGTCAGGGCCTCGATGCAATAGGAACCCGCGCATGGATCGACGGTTTGCGCAACGCCGGATTCGTAGGCCAGGATCTGCTGGGTTCGCAACGCAATGCGGGCTGCGTTTTCGGTCGGCAGCGCGAGCGCTTCATCGTAGCCGTTGGTGTGGAGCGACTGTGTGCCGCCGAGCACGGCGGCCATCGCCTCGACGGCTGTGCGGACAATGTTGTTCTCCGGCTGCTGCGCGGTCAGCGTGGAGCCGGCGGTCTGGGCGTGGAATCGCAGCATCCAGGAGCGCGGATTTTTCGCTTTGAATTCCTCCCGCATAATGCGCGCCCACATGCGCCGCGCCGCGCGGAACTTGGCAATCTCTTCCAGAAAATTGCTATGAGCGTTGAAGAAAAACGACAGCCTGGGCGCGAACCGGTCGATATCGAGACCCGCATCGACGGCAGCCTGCACGTAGGTTTTTCCGTTTGCCAGAGTGAAGGCCACTTCCTGAACCGCGGTCGAGCCGGCCTCCCGCATGTGGTAGCCGGAGATGGAAATGGTGTTCCACTCCGGCACGTGATCGTTGGCCCACGCAAACATGTCGGTGATGATGCGCATGGCGTGGCGCACCGGATAGATATAGGTTCCGCGCGCGATGTATTCCTTGAGAATGTCATTCTGGACGGTGCCGGAAAGTTTGCGGATGTCGGCTCCGGTGCGCCGCGCGACAGCCACATACAGCGCCAGCAGAATGCTCGCGGTCGCGTTGATGGTCATCGAGGTAGAGATATTGTCGAGAGCAATGCCATCGAAAAGCCGCTGCATATCTTCGATGGAATCGATGGCAACGCCAACTTTTCCCACCTCTCCGAGCGACATGGGATCGTCGGAGTCGTAGCCAATCTGCGTCGGCAGGTCGAAGGCGACCGAGAGCCCCCTGGTTCCGCTGGCCAGCAGAAATTTGTAGCGGCGATTGCTTTCCTCGGCATCGCCCATCCCGGCATACTGGCGCATGGTCCACAGCCGTCCGCGATACATGGTCGGCTGAATGCCGCGTGTGAAGGGATACGCGCCGGGATAGCCGATTTTTTCTTCGCGCCGTGAGGCGTCGGATTCCGCGGGGCCGTAAACGGGCTCGATCGCGAGGCCGGAAATGCCGTCGGCTGGAAGCGTATTGCCGGTTTGTGGGTTGAAGTGGTCCGGCATGAGGAAAGCCTCTCAATGCTACATAATCGTTGTTAGGTTATTCCCACTTCCTGTGTAGAAGCACCCACACTTAAAGCGAAATTTATCAGGTTCTCGACTCAAACAAAGGAGGCTTGAGTGGGCCACGCAGGATTCATTTGCCGTCAGGCTGGTGCGGCGAATGGCGCGAACTGACAAATGCGCTGACCGAAAAATAGATGAACAGCAGGGTGATGATGAAATAAATCACAAAATGGGTATGATCGGGCCCTGATCTCCAGGCGTCGCGATGACGCCACACTCCCTGGCCGAAAAATACGGCGAACAGTGCGAAGAAGACTCCGGTAATTTCATGCCACAGAGCGCGGACGGCGTGGGCGAACGGTTTCCAGAATCCCCGGCCAAAGCCACGGCCACCCTGGACGACGCCGCGGGTGACGACCCGTGGATCGACCCGCTTGACCTGCCGGCGCTGCTCGACAGGTTGCCGCCGTTGCGCGGCATTGGCTGGCGGCGGAATCACCACCTTTGCTTTTGGCGGCGCAGGCGATGCTGCCCTCTTTGTGTGTTCGCGCAGAATCTTCGCAGCCACGCGAGTGCCCACTCCCAGCCTGCGGCCTAGCTTTTCATATCCCACAACAGAAAAAGTGTAGCAGCCAGAGAGTTGAAAGACCCCGGTATAGATGCGGACCGGTTGAGATAAGGTGTATCTTCCCACGTGACCGCACGTAAGCGGTTAGGATGGAGCACCCTGCTCATCGGGACCGCGCACCTGGGGGCACCCAGCGCGCATCTATATTAATTCCGGGCGCTGTTCTTTCGAATGAGGGGCGGTATGGGACGATTTTTTAGCGACAAAAGCGAAAAGCAATTCGCGCGTTGCTCTCGGGCGGAAAGCGAAGTATGGTTAAGAAAAACGCGGCCACGCGGGCGCGGGGAGGCTGAGCTTGAATCGCAAGATACGCAACCTTATTGAGCAGCTGGGGGAAGCCATCCACGAAACCGTCGCGGAATCCGATCAGATCGCCGGAGTGGTGCGCAATATTCGCGCCGAAGGCTTTGAGGTCATGCTGATGCTGGAGGCAACCATCGGGCTGAATGAAGCGGAAGCAGACGCGGCGCAGAAGGAGGAGGTAGAGACCGCCGTGTCCGGCCCGTTTACCGCTCAGGATCTGAATTTCCTGCGTTCTCTGCGGATTCGGCTGAGCGATGAAACAGGCAACGCCGAAGCTGCGGACTAGCCGGAACACACAAAGTCTTCGCTGCTCGCAGGATGGTACAAATGGTTTCATAATCGTATCTCCGCACCGGAATCATCACAGGACCAAGCGGATCGGACGGCCTGAATGAAAGACACGTTAGGGGTTCTTCTAGCGGGCGGAGCGGGCGAGCGTCTCTATCCCTTGACACGCGACCGCGCCAAGCCTGCGGTTCCATTCGGCGGCAACTATCGCATTATCGACATCACCCTGTCGAACTGCATCAACTCCGACCTGCGCAGTGTCTATATCCTGACGCAATATAAAGCGCTCTCTCTGAACCGGCACATCCGCGAGGGCTGGGGTTCCGTGGTGGCGAACGATCTGGGCGAGTTCATTGAGATTCTGCCGCCGATGCAGCGCGTCAGCGCCAACTGGTACATGGGCACTGCCGATGCGGTGTATCAGAACATTTATTCCATTGGCAGCGAGCAGCCCAAGCGCGTGCTGATCCTTTCCGGCGACCACATCTACAAGATGAATTATGAACGCATGCTGAGACAGCATCTGGATTCCGGCGCGGATGTCACGCTGGCCACGCTGCCCATCGATCCATGGGAGGTGAAGCGGTTCGGTGTTGTCGAGGTCTCGAGAAACGCCGAAGTCATCGGATTTATCGAAAAGCCGGACCAGACCGATCTGCGCTCGCCTTTCAATCCGGAGAAGGTCGATGCCTCGATGGGCATTTATCTGTTCAATACCGACGTGCTGCTGCCGGCTCTGATTCGCGATGCGGAAGATCCAGCTTCCGAACACGATTTTGGCCACAATGTTCTGCCGGCGATGCTGGGCCAGTACAAAATGTACGCCTTCAATTTTGTCGATGAGAACAAGCAGGAGGCGCTGTACTGGCGCGATGTGGGAACGCTCGACGCCTTCTACGACGCAAACATGGATGTCGCTTCCGTGACACCGATCTTCAACCTATACGACAAGAGCTGGCCGATGCGTACCCGGCCGCTGCAATATCCGCCGGCGAAGTTTGTGTTCGGCGAGCCGGGGCGCACGGGGATGGCGATCAACTCCGTCATTTCCGCCGGCTGCATCATTTCCGGCGCCACGGTGCGCAACAGCGTGCTCTCGCACGATGTCCGGGTGAACTCCTACGGCGAAGTCGACTCGAGCATTCTCTTCTCCCACGTCAGAATTGGCCGCAATTGCCGGATTCGGCGCGCCATCATCGACCGCGACGTGCAGATCCCCGAGGGTACGGTCATCGGTTACGATGCGAATCAAGACCGCAAGAATCATCTGGTAACGGAAAGCGGCATTACTGTCGTCAGCCGGGATTACTCGCTCTATGAGAATCCGATCGCTTCGGATTTTCTCCCGCAGGACATGTAACTTTCGTTCGAATCTAATTTGCATGAATCGACGCGCTTTGTGATAACTTCAGGCCATCCACGACCGCATAGAATCGGCACCTTTTCCCCTGCAATTGATTCTTGCCGGGAGGCCCTGTTTGTCAAGACGGCGTTGCTGCAAGAGTCTGATTACATTCGGTTGCTATGCATGTCTTTCGGTGGCGATCTGCCTCCGAGCTGAGACTTTGCCGATTGGAACTCGTCTGGAGATTCGGCTGGAGCAGCCCATCAGCTCCTATTCAACGCCAAAGGGAACCAAAATCACCGGCATTATGATCTCCCCTGTCAACGAGGGCGGCAAGATACTGGTGCCTCTCGGAACCACGATCGAAGGTTCGGTGGTGGAAATCCGCAAGGTGGGGATTGGGTTGGCGCACGAGACGGCGGAGATCGAGCTGAAGTTCGATCGCATCTTGCTTTCGAGCGGGCAGTCCGTCCCCGTGGAGTGCCGCATTACAGAGGTGGAGAATGCGCGCGAAAGCATCAACAAGAAAGGGCGCATTCAGGGAATCCGCTCGACTTCGACGCTGAGCAATCGGACTTCCGGGATTGTCGGAACGCTGGCGTTCGGAGATCCAATAGCGGCGATCTTCACTACAGCGGGTTCGTCAAGCGTGCTGAGATTTTCCGAGCCCGAGATCACCCTGCCCTCGGGCACGGAATTTTTGGCGGAATTGGCTGCGCCGCTGGTGCTGCCGCTTGAACATGCGGAAAGCGTGCCGCCCATTGTAAGCACCGAAGCTGGCGGGCAGGAACTCGGCAGCATGGTCCGGAAGCTGCCGTTTCGCACATATACGGAGGGTCGGAAGGCTCTTCCGTCGGACCTGACGAACCTGATCTTTATCGGCAGCGCTGGGGCTCTGGAGCGCGCCTTCGCCGCGGCCGACTGGGTGGTCGTCGACAGCCTGACGGCGGAGACAACCTACAGCACGATCCGATCCATCGCGGAAAACCAGGGGTATCGCAACGCCCCCATGTCGACGCTGTTGCTCGATAGCAAACGGCCGGAATATGCCTATGCCAAGACGGTGAACACCTTTTCCAAACGTCACCACCTGCGAATCTGGCAAACGTCTGAATCATGGAACGGGCAGCCGGTGTGGACGTCTTCGGCCACGCATGACATCGGCATTGGCTTTTCGAAGAAGAACAAGACGTTCATCCACCTGATCGACAGCCACATCGACAATGAACGCGCGAAGGTGGTGAACGATCTGATTTACACCGGCTGCGTCACCGGCGTGCAACTGGTTACCCGGCCCTGGCTGCCGGAGGATGCGAAGAACGGCACCGGAGAGGATCTGATCACAGATCGTCGTGTTGCCGTGTTGCGGCTGGATGGCTGTGAACATCCGCAGGATGAAACAAGCGGACAGGACAACACGGCGATTCGCATTCACGGCAACAATGTGGAGCGGGGCACGCGGCAAACGGTGCTTACGCTGAAAAACAATCTCATCCGCGACAACGTCGGAGTGCAGGCCTACTCCGGGATCCGCTATGCAGTCGAATCCAAGAAGAAGAAGAAAGAGGCCGCACCGGCCCGCAAAATGGACATCGATGGCGAGAAGTACACCATCGACGCGGGCTTTCATCCCCAGGACGGCTATAGCAGCTTATCGGCGCGGCCCTACACAGGCAGCGCGGCCGCTGCTGCGCGAGGAAAAAATCCGAACCTTTGGACGCCGCCCTCGGTCGAGCTCGGAGTTCGCGGAGGATTCCAGGGATATTACGGAGGGAATGGAGGCGCCATCGGATTACTCTTCACCCAGGAAGACCCGCCCGAGCCGCCTGTGCTGGTTGTGCTGTCCAACTCCCTGCATGACGGCGGAGAAATTGGTGGCACGGTGACTCTGGACCCGCAGAAATATTTCTCTCACGAGTTCAGCTTTGACTACAGTTTCACCGGATTCCGCCTGGGCCTCGGTGTGCTGGGGCACGATTCCACAACGAATACGGATATCAACGAGTTCGTTTTTGCAGTCGCCGGGCTGAGGACCTCACAGTTCGCATACAACCTGCTGGTGAATGGACGTCCCAAGACGTCCCGCTTCCGCCCGTATCTTGCCATCGGGCCCTCACTGCAAGTGATGCATTTGGCCGATGCGCCGATCAAAAAAGCTCCGGGCTGGTATCGGCTGGGGCTGAGCAATATTGGACTGATCAGCGCCGCATATAACTTCGGCAGCACTCCGCCGCTGGAAGGCGGCGGCATTTTTCAGCCCGGCCTGAACTACGGCGGAGGCGTGCGCTACCGGCTCAAGCCGCGATGGATGCTGCGCGCGGATTTTCGCGAGACCCTGATCTCGCAGCCGGACTTCTGGACGAAGTCGAAGAACGATATCCTCACCCTGATCGAGCTGGATGAGGGTTCCAAGCTGACGTTTATCGGCCCGGTGTTGCAAGGCGTCATGCGGCAGGATCATGTGACCGCCGGGGTTTCGTTCATCTTCTAGGGAGACTCTGATCAAGTGACTGATCTGAGAGCTTCGGGTAGACCCCGGCCTTCAGAGCCGGGAGATAGTCTGAAAGATTGGTAGACCCCGGCCTTCAGGCCGGGGGATAGTCTGCAAATATTATGGGTGGCTTTAGCCACTGGGGTGCTGAATAAATGAATCAGAGCTTCCCTGGACGTGGGCTGGCTCTGTTGAAAAATCAACAGTGATGTCGACTTTCGCTTCACTGAAGACGACAAGTCTGCTGTGAGATGACTTCCAGTCGCTTTTGGCCGGATTCAAGCCGAACAGGGCGCCGACGCCAAATTTGTGCACGGTTCCTTGTGCAGAAACCCGATTCGTTTTGCCAAAGATACCTTCCCGTGAGTAGGGTAGCTAATTACGTGCCCGAATGACGCTGGTGTGTATCCTCCAAAACCTCGTCAACCAGATCCGCTGGACCTGGAGATCGAGGCCAGGATTCACCCACCCTGCAGGAGCTTTGATATGAAAAATGCCATAAATAGAAGTTCGGTTTTTCCGCTGATTCGCAGATCGGGATTCATTCTGGCGACAGCGGCCGCGGTGCTGCTGATGGCCGCAAGTTCGCGGGCACAGTCGGTGTTGACGACGCACGTGCGGTCGGTGGTCACCTCGGGCGTATCGCAAGCCATTGGGCGGCTTCCTGCAAACCGGATGATGAAGCTGGATCTGGTTCTGCCGCTGCGCGATCAGGCTGGCCTGGACGCGCTGTTGAGCGAAATCTACGATCCGAACAGTTCCTCGTATCATCACTTCCTGACAGTGCAGGAGTTTACGGAAAGGTTCGGTCCGAGCCGGCAGGATTATGACGCTGTAATCCAATTTGCGAAAAAGAATGGCTTTACCGTCACCGGCGGCACGCGCGATGGCATGGAAGTCCAGGTCCAGGGCACGGTAGCAGCCGTCGAAGCCGCTTTCCATGTCAACATGATGACCTACCAGCATCCGACAGAGAACCGCACCTTCTTTTCTCCGGATCGCGAGCCGACGGTGGACCTGCCGTTCAGCCTGTGGCACATCACCGGATTGAACAACTATTCCATCCCGCATCCGCTGTTCGTGAAGAAGAGCGAGTATGCGGCGGCTCATGGTATATCGGCTGCGGCCGTGGTTCCTCACGCCACTACCGGCTCCGGCCCCTCGGCCTCGTTCCTGGGCAGCGACATGCGCGCGGCCTACTATGGCGGAACGGCGCTGACCGGCGCCGGCCAGAACCTGGGATTGCTCGAGTATGCTGGGACCGATCTGGCCGATCTCACGAAGTATTTCAGCAATGCCCATCAAACCAACCATGTGCCCATTACGCTGCTCTCCACCGATGGAACCAGGACATCTTGCGTGGATAACGCATCTGGCGGCCACTGCGATGACACCGAACAGACCCTCGACATGACCCAGGCGATCGGCATGGCACCGGGGCTTTCCAGTCTGACGATGTATGTCGGGTCGTCCGACACGGCAATTCTCAGCTCCATGACTACGCACAACCCGCTGCCCGCCACAATTGGCTGTTCGTGGGGATGGACGCCAGCCGATCCAAGCACCCTGAACCCATACTTTGAAAAGATGGCGGCGCAAGGGCAGAACTTCTTCGCGGCTACCGGGGATAACTCTACATGGTCATCGAAAAATGAGGCATGGCCGGCGGACAACGCGTATGTGACTTCGGTCGGCGGCACCGATCTGACGACGACGAAAGCGGCGGGCCCGTGGAAGTCGGAGACAGCCTGGGCCGACAGCGGCGGCGGCATTTCCCCGGACAAGATCGCGATCCCGTCGTGGCAGAAGCTCTCGGGTGTGATCACCACGACGAATAAGGGTTCGAAGACCTATCGCAACGGCCCGGACGTTTCGGCAAACGCGAATTTCACCTTCTACATCTGTGCGGATCAGACTACCTGCCTTGCGAACGAATATGGCGGGACGAGCTTCGCCGCTCCCATGTGGGCTGCCTACATTGCGCTGGTCAACCAGCAACTGGTTGCCAAGGGCAAATCGAGAACCGGCTTTATCAACCCGACGATCTATAAACAGAACCTGACGTCCAGCTACAGCACCGATTTCCACGACATAAGCAGCGGTAAGTCGGGCAGCTATTCTGCCGTAAAGGGTTATGATCTGGTGACGGGATGGGGAAGTCCGAAGGTGGGGCTGATTAACGCGCTGGCTCCTTAATTGAATGGAATTCACGTGTAGGTGTAGAGTGCGGGAATGATTTTGAAGTGTGGATTGCGGTGGAAGACCGCAGGCCCCCGCACAACGTTTGTGATCCCGGACCGAGCGCAGCGAAGTGAAGGGACCTGCGGTCCTTTGCTCTGTAGGCAAAACCGCCCTCCTCGGCGCCGTGATTGCCTCGGATTTGATAAAATTGCATTCAGAAACCTTCGAGCGACTTCCTCAAAGCAGTTTGTCTTCCTGAGCGCACGGTCGGCAGCGAAAGGATCTTGAGGTTCTTCCCTCATCCTTCTGCAGCAGAAGTATTTAGCGACGATTGCACGTTGCACAATCCTTCAACTATCCTGCACAATCCTTCAACTAAACATCCTTCCTACGATTGGCTGCTCAAACCAGCGGCTTGCGAATCCAGACGCTGGTCAGCATCCAACACTGGGTCCAGCAATCCGGGTCGGCGAGCACGGCGGAGGCTGCATCGAGCGTCTTCGCTTCGACCAGCCCCGATTCGACCACACGGTCGCGCACCGTCTCAAAGAACATCTGAAAATAAACTGCGTCCCGAGAAGTCCCGCGAATGTTCGGCACCTCGGTTGCGGCCTGAGGATAGCCGAGCCCGAGAGCCTTCACCATCCCGGCAATTTGCGGCCAATCAACCAATCGACGCCTTGGGTACGTCCCCACTCGAGGATGCCCTGCCAGGCCTTTGCCCATGCTTCAGGTTCGCAGGTCCGCACCAGATGGAAATCAGGCTCGCAGACGAAGAGCCAACCCCCGGGCCTCACGGCAGCCGCCATTTTCGCCAGTACCGCTGGCGCGTGCTCGGCAATCTGGTGGAGCAAGGCGCGACACATCACCAGATCGAAAGCGTTAACCGGCAGGTCAGCGGTACGCATGTCCGCCTGACGCACAATCAGGTTTTGTGCTGGAACCAGTCTGATAAGTTCTGGATTAATATCTATCGGACGTAACGCTGCCCGAATCTCCGACTTTCTCGCACAGCCACTCCGTCATGCTGCCGTTGCCGCCGCCCAGCTCGAGACAGTTCCAACCCTCCCGCAGGCCCAGGCCGGCAAGCGAGGCCTTGGTCCGCGGATCGAGAACTTTCGACATGAGATCGAGCCGCTGGTATTCCGCAGTCGAAGCATTGTCGAACATGTAACGATGACTGCTTTCCATGCCCATAGATCCACTCTTCAGGTTGCCGTCGGACAAATCGATCGTACCTCTGAATCCTCAAGAGCGCATCGATTCACCAGAATCAAGGCAGACGCGCGTTGTGAATGAAAGCGGTTTGTCAGATCCGATGTTCATACGCTATCCTTCCCTTCGCGGCGCGAGGAGAGGCCGAGATCCTGCCGGAACAACCGCCAGTCATTACGCCCACTGCAATGGAAGGCCGCGGCGCATACAACCGCAGCTCGCGAGTACAGGCTGCGGGGCTTTCTCCGGCGGTGCCGATGCTTCAGCGGGCAGCCAGGACGGCCACGCTACCGGCGGAACCGCAGCCGATCGTCATCGCAGATTATGGCTCGTCGCAGGGCCGCAATTCTCTGGCGCCCATGGCGGCGGCAATCGATGTTCTCAGGGAACGGCTGGGGCCGGACCGCTCAATTTCAGTGGTTCACACCGACGTTCCCGAGAATGACTTCTCGGCACTTTTTCAAACATTGAACACCGACCCGAACAGTTATTTGCGGACGCATCAGGCGGTCTTCGCGTCGGCGGTTGGCAGGTCTTTTTATCAGCAGATTCTTCCTCCCAGCAGCATCACGCTGGGTTGGAGTTCCTGGGCTGTGCAATGGCTGAGCCGAAGCCCGGGAGAAATTCCCGACCAGATACAGGTGGCCCTGAGCCGCGATGCAACCGCGCGCAGGGCGTTTTCTCAGCAGTCTGCAGAGGATTGGCGGGATTTTCTCACCGCGAGAGGGCGGGAACTTTGCCCCGGCGGCAGGCTCGCGATCCTGAACATGGCCCTCGACCAGAACGGCGACTTCGGCTATCGGCCGGTCCTGGATGCCCTGTACGCCACGCTTCTCGATCTGGTCGAGAGCGGATTTCTGCGCGCCGGGGAGCTTCGCCGAATGGCCATGCTGACGGTGGCGCGCAGCCGGGAGGATGTTCTAGCTCCGTTCGGAGCGGAAGGGCGCTTCGCCAGCCTGCGGGTGGAAGAGATGGAATTCTTTTACGGCGAGGACCACATTTGGGATGACTATGAACTGCACGGAAATGCGAAAGAATTCGGCGCGCAATGGGCCGCGTTCTCGCGAGCTTCCGTGTACCCAACGCTTGCTGAAGGCCTGCATGGCGGCCGTCAAAGCGCGCGAGCAACTGAATTCATCGACCGCTTGGAAGCCGGCACTGCCGCGCGCCTGGCGGCGAAGCCGGAGCATATGCTGATTCCGCTCTGCAAGCTGCTGCTCGCAAAAGATGCGTAGCGTTGCCGCCCGTGCTTACCAGGTTCGCAGTTCGTTCCAACATTGAAGCTATTCCAATACGAATTGGCATCCGTTGATACCGCAGAACAGGATTCCTTTCGTGACGAGATTTGCGGTTGACCCCGGCGGCCAGAATCCGGGAAATTTCATTTTTTCCACCCGCTCCGTGCCTCCGTGCACATCGTCCGCCCCCGTCGCTTTCGCCTGTCCGACCGCGCCGTCGGCCAGCAGCAGCCAGTATTGACCGGATCCGGATATCCCGTGCCTCGCACCGAGGGAAAAGGTCCGCATATCCTGCAGAGCCTGGATAGGAGTCTTGCCGGAGGACTTCGCTCCCGCTTTTTTCAGTGCATCCACGCGCTTCTGCAGTTTGGTCTCGTCGGCGCTTGGGGTCGTTTTCCGCATACCCATTCCGTTGGAGTGGGAAACCGTCGCCAGTCCAAGTTCGAATGTATGCAAAGCGGCGTTTTTATTGCCTTGGGCCTCTTCCAGCTCTCCCAAATGCTCCGCGACCGCCGGCGACTGCTTGTTCATCCACGCGGCCTTCAGATATCCCTCGGACTGCCCCAGCTTGCCTTCGCGGTACAGAATCCATCCCAGCGTGTCCCATGTCTCGTAAATGAGACGGCTCTTTGCCCGCGACATTTCCGGGTTGGCATCGAGCTTCCACGTCTTGCTCTCCGCGTCCATCTTTTCCAGCGCGGCCCGCGTCTTCGATTCCGCCAGCGGAAGTTCTTCGCCGGCATCGCCCAATTCATAGGCGCAGTTGTTCATCATTCCCGGGTTCTGCGTCTCCTGCAGCACGGAAACCAGAGTGGCGCGTGCCTGGTCTTTCATGCCGGCGGCCATCTGCGCGCGCCCAAGCGCGTATCGCAGCGCCTCGTCTTTCTTGTGATCGTCGGGAAGTTTTGCGATTGCCGCCTGACCCGTGGAAACCGCTTCCGCAGCCTTTCCTTCCTCCATCAGGACACCCACAAGACTCGCAGACGGTAACGGGTTCGTCGTGTCCGAGGCCGCCCATTTCCGCAGCATTTCTTCGGCGTTCGCAGTCTGTCCCAGGCGCAGATATGTCTCGGTCAGCGCCCGGTACGTGCCCGCGGTGCCCGGATGAAGTGAAAGCTCCTTCTTGTAATCGGCGACCGATTCCGGGACACGCCCTTGCAGGGCCGCTAAATACCCGTACTCGGCCCATAGGCTCGATTGCTCAGGATTGATGGTCCTGGCGCGGTCGAGCATCGACTGGGCAGTATCGAGAGCATGCATTTGCAAAGCCGTGTACGCGGAGTAAACCAGCTGTGCCGCTTCGGCATTGTCACTGCTCGGCGCTGGCGGGCCTTTTTCGATCCGGGGCGCCGGCATGCGTGCTCGTCAGCTGAATATACGACTCGTTGCCAAGGCTGACCGCGTCGGTCCATTTCTTGTAGCTCTTCCAATCCGCCACCGGAACAGTTTCCTGCAGCACTTCGATTCGACGTTTGGCGTAAAGCGTACCCTTCTCGAAACGATAGGTCTCGTCGTAGGTGGCGTAGGCGGACTTCCCATGCACGGCGTCGGGCAGCTCGACTCCCCAGCCTTCCGGCAGCTTCATCGCGGAGGTGGACGTCTCCACCCGCGGAACACCCAGAGAGATCGCCCGCACCGGCGGGTTGTCTTGACCAACTGTGGGCAGATCGACCGGCGCCAGTTGCGGGATGATCTTGTAGTGGTCCCAGTCTCCCGCCTTCTCCCGCTTGTAGTCGTAGCTGAGCTGCAGCGGCAGAGCGGTATTTTCCAGATTGCTCACTTCCGGATTGCTCGTCGTTCCCGCGTAGCCAATTCCCTGCGAGAGCCGCTGTACAAGCTGGTCATACATTGCAGGAGATACCTGCCGAAACGCACTTCGCAGCAGCAGTTCATCGTCTCCGCGCACGGTCAGTACTAGCTTTGAGTTGGAAGTTCCCTCCTTATCCAGCGTGCCCACGGCATCCATGGTTTGAAAAGCCGCAAACGGCAGCTTTGCCGGAGTCCGCTCGATCACGGCGCCTCCAGCTTCTGGAATCACCAGTGCTCTCTTGTCGCGAATCACATAGGCGAGCGCCCGGTACGGCGCTATCTCCGCTGTCGAATCCAGCCATACATCCTTGCCTGCTATTGAGACCTTCGTGATCAAGTGATTGAATGATGCCGGCGAAGGAACAGCATCGTTGAATCGCATGCCGGCACCAATCAACGCGGCCGACGGATGAAGACCGAGCGCCTGCAGCATGGCAGCCAGCAGGGTAACCTTGTCCTTGCAGTCGCCATATTGATTCTCGAGTACCTCGGCAGCGGTATGAGGCTGATATCGACCCACGCCGAAACCAACCCCGATGTAGCGAATCTTCGTGGCTACGAATGCGTATACCGCGCGGACCTTTTCCTCCTCCGTCGGCTTGTTCGCCGTCAATTCCGAGACCTTCGCCTTCACGACGGCGTCCGGCACCATCCGGTCGCCCTCCACCCCTCGATACCACGCGCCCACCGCTGCCCAACTTTTAAAGGTCGTCCACGCTAAGTCCGGCAGCTTTCCCTCCTTTGCGTCCAGCTCCTGGTCCGCGGTCCACTCCTGCTTGGCCTTCAATGCGCGGGCGGCGTCGGCTTCCTTTCCCACCGTCGGTTTCTTCTGGGAGGTAACCCAGCGAAACACTTTCTCTTCTCCGATCACGGTCTCGCTCGGCTTGTTCGTCGGACTCCAAACGTTGACATACATATCCTTCGGCACATGAAGTTCGACTGATTCCGACAGGGTGACCGCGCTTTCGTCGAAGCTCTCCTGTCCCCAGAACTCGCCCGGAGCCTCGGGCTTTGTTCGGACCACCTTCACCTGCCATTCCAGGGTGTCGCCAACGCTTAAGCTCCGGATCGGAAGCTCCATCTGTTTCAAATCGCTATAGAATGGAGCCTCTCTTGTAACCGGGTTCGGCATATCCATCGCTTCGGTCACAGGTGTCTCTATCACCGTGCCGTCCGGTCGCAGTACGCAAGCATAGGAAATCTCTACGTGCTCAGAGTTTCCCGCGTATGGGATAAGCAATACGCCCAGTTGCTTTACCGCGGCTTCGGACTGCACTCGGACCGCCATCGTCGCTTCACGCGACCCGGTGCCGTCGGCTTTCATCGTGTACACCGCATCCAGATGCTCGACCACTGCGGGTTCGGCGGCGTATTTGTCAAGGATGTCCCTGGGGACCGATGTGGGCCCACATGACGCGGATGCAGAGGCGTGTGCCAGTGGCGTTCCCCGGACGAGCGCCGCAGTATTCTCTCCAAGAACGGCTACGAACAAAATAGGCAGAAGAAAAAAGCATGACAGCAAGATATTCATGGGTTTGATTAGGTGTATAGCAGGTTTGTACGGAACCAGCTATGGAATTGTCGTCATTGAACAAAGACCGGGTTAATTGATCGCATGGCTGTTCGGTTCGCCGGAGGCGATCCATGGTCGACCAGTACCGGATGGAATCTTTCGATATTCCCCAATTTTTCTGTCCCATTTTTGGGGAACTGAAAGGTTACGGCCCGCGTATGCTCTGACATGGGACTGTCGGCCTGCCCATTGCCGCGCAACAGCCTGCACCGGTTTAATGTCCGGGAGAGCAGCGACCGGCCGGCTCCGGCGCGGCAATCCACATTGAAGCCCGTACCCACGCCGAAACCGCGGATGCCCGCACCTCAAGTGGAAGAGACGAACGCACTCCTACGCCGCTGCCAACAGGGAGACGGCCACGCCTGGCAACAGATCGTGGAGTCGCACCATCGTCGCGTCTACGTTCTCTGTTACCGGTTCACCGGGTCGGCAAGCGATGCCGAGGACCTGACCCAGGACGTGTTCCTGAAGGTCTATAGAAATTTGAAAACATTCGACGTGGACCGCGGCAGTTTTCAAAGCTGGCTGACGGCGCTGACCCGCAATCTACTGGTCGATCATTTTCGCCGCACTCGCGCCGAACAGACCACGCACTCGCTCGATGCCGGCTGGGACGATCCCGAGGGCATGGCTTCGCCAGCCGAACGGGTGGAGGGCCGGGAAGTCGACCCGCTGCAACGGTCCATCACCCGTGAGCTGCAGGCGGTGGTGCAGAAGGCATTGCTGAAGGTCTCCCCGGAGCTGCGCGAAGCGGTGATTCTGCGCGATCTGAATGATATGGATTATAAGGAAATTGCCGAGGTCCTGCGGGTGCCGGAAGGTACCGTAAAGTCCCGCATCAGCCGCGGACGGATGGAACTGGCGAGGCTGCTTGAACGTAATAGAAAACAGGTGATGTAAATGAAAGATCCGGGCCAATTCGGTTCCAGCAAGCCGCCCGCCGAGAAGGCTGCTTCGGGTGCGATTGGACTGTGCCGCGTTTGAGCAATCGCTGGCAGAATTCGCCGAAAGTGGGTTGCCGGATACCACAATGGAATATTTGCGTATCCATGCGGCGGGTTGTGCGGGCTGCCAGGAAAAACTTGCGCAGGCACGCCGCGGCCGGGAGTGGCTGCTGGTTCTGAAGCAGGAATCGCTGGTGCCTCCAGTGGATATGGTTGCGAGGATTCTTGCCCGAACCAGTATGTCCAGTATGGCAAGCGCGCTCGGCCACGGGCGAGAGCGTCGCTTCGATTTCGGGTCAGAGGGCGGTTTCTTCCACCGGTTCAGGTGTCGAGGATGCAAGAAATCTCCGCGCAAAGGATGTTCTTCCCGGCTATGACGAAGCCTTGGCTGTCCCAATCTACCCGGCGATTAAAAAACCGGAGAGCACGCCGGCAGATTTCCGGCCCGGACACGGCGCAGGTCGCTCCCTTTCCTCCACGCCCGCGTGGCAGCGCAACACTGTGGTGGTGCTGCGTCGGACCTTGGTCGAACCCCGGTTGGCGATGGTTGCGGCCATGGCCTTCTTCTCCATTACGCTGACGTTGAACCTGATGGGAATCCGGCTGACAAACATGCATCCGGCGGATCTTGCGCCCAGGAATATGCGCCGCGCTGTCAGCCGTCAATATGCGGAGGTGAATGCCCGGGTGGCACGTTATTACGAGAATCTTCGCATTGTGTATGAGGTGGAGGCCCGCGTGCAGCAGTTGCGTCGCGCCGCGGAAACCAGTCCGCCGGAGCAGGGAACCAGGCCGCGGAAGCGGAGCTCCAATTCCAACGGCGAAGCCAATGGCGGCGAAACGGAGTCACATCGGGAAGGCATGGCGCGAAAACGTGCTGCTCGTCTGCCACGGCTTCCCGACCCGAACCCTGTTGTCACGGGCCCGCGTATGGATGCGGCATTTCATCCGTCGGGCAAAATGCTGAGGTCCTTCGCTCCGCTGATGTATATCCGGAAGACCCAGGTTAGCTTCCCACCCCAACGAACGATGCTCGCCGGGGGCCCCGTTTTGGCGATCCAGGGGCAACCGCATTTTCGTACTGCCGTCCAACTGGTTTATTTTTTAAGGCGTTCTTTATCCGCGTCGGAAAGGGGATTCGCATGAACTGTGCAAATCATCCCGAAACTCCTGCTGTCTCTTACTGCCAATACTGCGGCAAGCCGCTGTGTGCCGAGTGCGTTCACAAAGTGAATAACATTGTCAGCTGCGAACCCTGTTTAGCCGCGCGCCTCCATGCCGCCACCACGGGTACGCCTTACACGCGGGGGGCTGGCTACACTGCCGGGGGACCGCTTCCGCCCGGCACAATGCCGCTGCAGGACACGCAGCCCTGGGGCACCAGTCCGGCGGCAGCTTTCTGGCTCGGCTGGATTCCGGGCGTGGGTGCGATGTACAACGGACAACTGGCCAAAGGGCTAGCGCACGTGATCATCTTCGCGGTGCTGGTTGGCCTGACCCATTGGAACGGCGCGATTGGAATTGTTGTAGCGGCCTGGGTCGTTTACCAGGCGTTCGATGCCTACCATACCGCGGCGGCGCGGCGGGATGGCCTGCCGCTGCCAAATCCGCTGGGATTGAACGACGTTGGCCGCTGGTTTGGCGCGCGCCAGGGGACATATTCTGCTCCACCTTCCGGTACCACTCCGGCGGGTGCGGCGCCGATTCCTCCCGGTCCGGCAGCGGTTCCGCCGCAAAGCGTTCCGGGAAATCCGCCGGTATCGGGGTTTGCCTCCCAGTACGCACCGCCCCCGTACAGCGCCCCCGTGCCGCCTCCGGTACCACCCGTCCCTCCGCATCCCCAGAACATGGGGAATTTCTGGTGCTCCGGCCGTCGCGGGTTTCCCACTGGAGCCATCATCCTGATCGTATTGGGCGTGCTTTTTCTTTTGGGCAATATAGGCGTTCTGAGTGAGAACTGGTTCGACCGCGGCTGGCCGATTCTGCTGATCATAATCGGCATTGGCATTGTGATCCGGCATAGCCAGACGCCGCCCGCTGGAGGTGTGCGATGAATCGCTGGTATCAACTTCGACGTATGCGTGGCGCCCTGTTTCTGATCCTGGTCGGTGTTCTGGCTTTACTGAATCAATGGCACATTATGAGCTGGGGCCAGAGCTGGCCGTTTTTTCTGATCGTTCCCGGGCTGCTGGCGCTGGCAGAACGCGCTGCCTGGACGGCGGATGCGCGCGCGCAACAGGCAGCCCAAGCGGCCGGCGCATTTACCGGCCCGGGGACAGGGACCGTGGGTACTGGGTCCGTGCCCGTCGGCTCAGCGGGGCCTTCCGCTGGTCAAGCTGACGTGTCGTGGTCCGCACCATCTTCATCTGAAGCCGCGGAGAAGTCATTTGTCCAGCCCTATCCAACGGCTGCGGAAGATGCGAACAGAGAGGATCGTTAACGAGATGGGCACGCCGCCGCAAACTCCGCCTCCGTTCCCGTCGCGGGCGCAATGGAAAGCGCAGCGCGCGCAGTGGAAGATGCAGTCCCAAATGCAGCGTGAGGCTTATCGGGCGCAATTCCGGAGTTACTCCCGAGGCTCATTGGTGGGTCCGTTGCTGCTGCTTGGAATCGGCATTGTGGCGCTGCTGATCACCACGCACCATATCGACGCCGCCGGTTTTTGGCACTGGTATGGGCGCTGGTGGCCGCTGATCCTGATCGCCGCAGGCGTGGTGCTGGGGCTGGAATCCCTGGCTTTCTCCAACTATTCCCGTATCCGGCTGGGCGGCGGCGTGGTTCTGCTGGCAATTGTTCTTGCATGTCTCGGCATCGCCGCAGCGCACAAAAATATCAACTGGTCGGCGATCGGAGACCAGTTGGATATGGGAAACGGCAATATCAACCTGGCGCAGATCTTCGGCGACAAACATGAAGCCACCGAACAGGTCGAGCATGCGCTGCCCGCCAACGGAACACTGATCATTCAAAACCCGCATGGGAACGTTACCATTGCTTCCGGCAGCGGAACCGGCGACGGCCAGATGCATCTCGCGCTGGACAAGTTCGTCTACAGCAGTTCCGACTCTGACGCCAAGCGAAAGCTGCAGGCGCTCGAACCGCTCATCACTTCGAACGGCGGCGTGATTACTGTCCACATGCCTACGAGCGACAGGCAGACCGCCGATATGAACATCACGGTCCCGGCGACGACTGCGCTGCAGGTCCGGGCCGGTCATGGCGACGTGACGATTCACGACCGCCAGGCTGCGGTCGATGTTACTGCCGAACACGGGGACATCCGGTTGACCGGCATCGCAGCCACTGTCCACGCGGTCATGCACGACGGAGATTTCTCCGCCAGCAATATTAAAGGCGATCTGAACCTGAGCGGGCGTATGGACGACGTTACGCTTTCCCAGGTCACCGGAGCGACCGCTCTGGACGGCGACTTTTTCGGTGACGTCCGGCTTGAAAAACTGCAGGGCAGGGTTCATCTTCATTCCAGCCGGACCGATATTCAGACGGCGCAACTGGCTGGGACCGTTTCTCTCGATAGCGATAATCTGACGGTTGAGAATGCCACCGGACCTGTCGTGGTCGCGACTGAGGCCAAGGACATTGCCGTGCGCCGCATCACCGGCGAGGTGCGGGTCCATAATGCGAACGGTGATGTAGTGGTCAGCACACTGAACCCCGTGGGAGCGATGAACATCGAAAACCGAAATGGCTCAGTGCAGTTGACCCTGCCTGCGGACGCGAAGTTTTCCGTGCAGGCGACCGCCGTCGATGGAGAGGTCCATTCGGACTTCCCACTGACGACCAGCAATGTCAACGATCACAGCACTGCTTCGGGTGCGGTGGGTGGCGGGGGACCGCTGGTCCACATCACAGCGGAAAAAGGCGACATTACGCTACACCGGGATTAGGGCTGAGTTCTGTTATGTAGCCATTCTGGATATTCAATTTTGCTCAGGATAAGCACAGCGAGAGTCCAGCGGGAAAGAGCGCATACTCTGAGCGGAAGTCTCCGGATTGTTCGCTACGCTCAGAATGATGATCATCCATTTAGGAAGACGGCATTCAGCGCATCCGGGGCCCTGCGGGATTGCTCCGGCGGCCGCGACTCCATTTCGTGTGGAATTCTTGACGGAATACATGGCCGCATCCGCGGCGCGGATGATGGCGTGGATGTCCATCCCATCATCGGGGCAGCTGGCCACTCCAAAGCTGGCCTGAATATGCAGGTTCAGCCCGGCATCGGTTAAAAAACTGGTGGTGCGCAGTTTTTCCATCAGCCGCTGGGCCAGTTCCATGCCACGCTGTTTCGACTGGTGCGGCATCAGCACAACAAACTCATCGCCACCGTAGCGGTATCCGGTTTCGATCAGGCCCAGGCTATCGCGGACCAGATGTCCAACTTCCGCCAGCAAGCGGCTGCCGTTTAAATGTCCGTGAGTGTCATTGACGCGCTTGAAATTATCCAGATCAAAGAAGACCAGACTGACCGGCTTTCGGGTGCGCGCGCTGCGTCCCAGCGAATGCTGCAGGCGATCGTAGAGATGCCGGGCGTTGTACAGGCCGGTACAGTCGTCAGTAATGATCAGCTGCTGGATTTGTTCGAATGCGCGCGCATTCTGAATGGCGATGGCCGCATAGTCGCACAAGGCGTGCAGAAAATATATCTCGTGGCTGGGCATCGATTCAGGGTTGCAGTTGACCAGTTGAAGCACGCCGTAGGTGTGATTTCGTACCCGCAGAGGGAGACAGATAATCGACTCGACGCGGCTGCCTTCCGGTAGATCATCGGCCATCTCCGGATCTTCGGGAATGCTGGCCAGGATCATCGGTTCGCCATGCAGCGCCACCCAGCCGGGGATGCCCTGGCCCAGCGGGATGCGCTTGCGGCGCAGCTTTTCCGTTTGCCCGCCGGAGCTGACGCCGTAATAGAGCTGCCGCTTGGGCTCATCGACAATCATCAGAGACCAGGCCTGCGGATTGAAGAAGCGCGTCATCTGCTGCATGATGCTGTTCAGAATTCCGCCGAGATCGACCGACGAGGTTAAGGCGCGCGCGACCTCGTGAAATGTCTGAATCTCCAGCGTGGGCTGCCCGTCGGGAAACTGAATCGGTTCTACCAATCGATACCTCGTGCGCAAATGCCTAGCAATCGGATTTTCGTCGAGAACTCAGGATAACGCCTGAAATGGATTTTTCGAAGACGGGGTGAAAGGTATAAATCTCAAGTCGCCGAAGGGCTCTGGGCTGCTGCGGCCTGTTCGGTCCCGACACTCGATGGAGAGACTGGCGTTAAATCTTGGGTTTGCGCCCGCAAGATGACTGCATTGATTTCGGCTCCGAGCAGCAGCATCAAACCGCTGACGTAAAACCAGGTCAGCAGGATAATCACGGCCCCGAGCGATCCGTATGTCACTGCGTAAGTATTGAAAAAATGCAGGTACACCCGGAAACCGATCGATACGATGAGCCATCCGGCAATCCCGACAATGCTGCCTGGGCTAACCCATCTCCACCGATGTTTTTTTCTATCGGGCCCCCAGTGGTATGTAAGGGAAAAGACAAGAGAGAGGAAGAAGAGAGCTGCGCAAATCTGGATGATGTTCCAAATGACGCCGGCACTGGAACCGAAGATCCAATGTCTCATCAGTATTTTCGTAATGTCGTTGCCAAGCACCAGCAGCAGCATGGCGATGAACACGAGCACGAAAATTATCAGAGTCAAGATGATTGCGACCAGCTTCGATTTCCAGAATGGCCGTGTCTCCCTGGTTCGAAAAATGACGTTCATTATGCTTTGTGCCGAGGACATTCCGTACGCCGCGGACCACAACGTCGCCAGAGCTCCCAAAGTAAGAGTTTTGCCGGTGGTCGCTTTCGTGGTCGAAACAAAGGCACTTTGCACCAGATAGAAGGCGTCGGGCGGAACAACCCTTCTCATGTAAAGCATCAATTCCATGCTCGATTGCGTTTTGGTGCTGGCGAACAGGCCGAACATCGCGGAGAGAAAAATCAGCCCTGGAAACAGCGCGAAGAGAAAGTAGTAGGCAAGCTCGGCTGCCCGGTCGAGGATATTGTCTTCGTTGGCGGCATCCCAGACCCGCTTCGTCAAGGTCCATACAGAGAGCCCGCCCAGTGACAATCCCCGCGCGACAGAATGGTATTCTGCGCGGGCCGCGCGCTCGGCATCTTCCTCAATTTTTCTGCCGGTAGTTTCCGCCACGTCGCCCGCCCGTAAATACGATGCTGCTTCTGTCGCGCCAGGACGCTTCTACATCGCCTGCCTGATCTCGAAGAATATGCGTATCGACAAAGTGAAGCAATCACGATGCGAACTGAATGAAATTTATTTCGATGGCGCAGTAGGAAGGGCCCGTGTGGCTCCGGTTGATATGCCTCCGTCGACCAGCAAAGTTTGTCCGGTGACATAGCGACTCTCTTCGGAGGCTAGGAAGACGATGGGACCGTCGAGATCGTCGACGCGGCCGGGTCGCTTCAGCGGGATGCGATCGCACAGATATTCCACCCACTCCCGGTTCTCGTACATGATCTTGTTCTGGTCGGTTCGGAACCAACCTGGCGCCAGGCAGTTGACCGTAATGCCGTGCGGGCCCCAATCATCCGCCAGGCTCATCGTGAGTTGACGAATGCCACCCCGACTGGCGCCATAAGGAGCAAGCCCGGCATAACCCGCCACACTGGTGACAGAGCCGATATGGATGATGCGACCGTAACCTCTGGCAATCATGCCTCGCGCCACCGCCTGCGCCACAAAAAAGGCGCCTCGCAAGTTCGTATCCAGGATTTGGTTCCAGTCCTCCCAAGTGACATCCACGGCCGGTTTTCGGATGTTCATGCCGGCGTTGTTGACCAGGATGTCGATCGAGCCAAAGGCATTCTCCGCTTCAGCGACGGCGGAGCGGATCGATTGTTCGTCACGGACATCGAGCGACACCGAGACAGATCGGCGGCCCAATTCGGCGATCTCCCGCTCCATGCCAGCGAGCGTACTTCGATTACGGCTGGTCAGGATCAGGTCGGCTCCCGCGCGCGCGAGCGCTCGGGCGAAGTACTGGCCGAGACCGCGGCTGGTCCCGGTGACCAGCGCGACCCGGCCTGTCAGATCGAAGAGTTTTGAAGTTCATGCGTCGTCCACCAGCGGGTCCGGGGTGAGGACAATCTTAATCAAGTTTGCTTCCCGACGATACAGCCGTTCGAAAGCATCTGCTCCTTTGGACAGCGGTTCCACTGACGTGATCAGAGGAGAAACATCGATCTGCCTGGAAGCAATCAGTTCGATGGCGCGCGGATATTCCCCTGCGGACGCGGCCGACCCCTGCAATCGAATCTGCCGGGTCACGACGGACTGCAAGGGAAGCTCGATCGCCGGCGCGATGTTTCCGACCAGGGTCACTGTGCCGCCTTTTCGCACCGCCGCAATTGCGGTGTTTACGGTTGAGCCGAGGCCGACCGCCTCGAATACGTGATCCACGCCGCCGGGAAATTTCTGCAGGATGGTGGAGGCGGTATCTTGTCCGTCGGGCTCGCGGTCCGGATGGATTAGCGTATGCGCGCCGGAGCGCCCGGCCTGTTGCAGGCGCGTTCTATCCGGGTCCGCGGCAACGATATGAGAGGCCGCGGCGACCCGCAGCGCCTGCACGATGAGCGTTCCGATCATTCCGGCGCCCAGAACCAGGGCCGTTTCCCCTGCCTTAAACTCCGAAACCGAGACGGCGTGCAACGCTACCGAGACGGCCTCGATCATCGCCGCTTCGGCAAAGGGCAGTTGCGGCGGCAAACGATAGAGAATACGCTGCGGGACCGCAACATAGTCGGCGAAGGCGCCGTTGCGGCGGTAGTCGGTACAGGAGACGCCGATGACCTGCCGGTTTTCGCAGAGATTGACCTGGCCGCGCAGGCAGTAGGAGCATGTGCCGCAATACACAGTCGAATCGAAGGTCACCCGGTCGCCGACTGCCCAGCCGGTCACGGCAGAGCCGACGGAGGCGATCGTGCCGGCAGCCTCATGGCCCATAATAATCGGCGGAATCCGCCGTCCAGTGGAACCATCGAAGCCGTGGACATCGCTGCCGCAAATGCCGCATGCCTTCACGCGGATCAGCACTTCATCCGGCGCGAGCACCGGTGGGGCAATCTCCGTCATCTCGAGCTTTCGGTATTGCGAAAGGAGCAGCGCCTTCATGCTCTCAACTTTATACGATCGATGCGCCGCGAGCTGTCGCGCGGTCAGAAATGAGTTTCTGCAATTGACCGCAGATGTAATCCGTTCTA
>CAWGLF010000004.1:0-56458 GCA_963823295.1 uncultured Acidobacteriota bacterium | reverse complement strand
GGGAAATCTAGTTTGAATCACGCCGCGCGAATAGTGTTCGGTAGACCGCGGACTTCAGTCCGAGGATGAGTGGCCAGAACGTGACGCTTACCCTTAGTCTTCTCTTGTACCCAACCTGGGACTGGAGAAAACCATGAGGTCAATGTTGTTCCTCCTAAACGTGCATCCCGTCAGCGATAGATCGCTAATGAACTGCCGAGTTCCCGTTACTAACCTGATCCCGATGAGTGTCTCGGCGATCATTCGCTTGTCGATAGAAACCACCGGCAAACCAGAAGAGGCTTCCCCTTGCGGAGGTTGCAGCTTACGGTCAGCGCAGCTCGTTGGATACGGATGCTACGGTGCTCTTATTCCTTGTTACTCACCAGAGAGAACATGGCTCCCTGAGGATCCTGACCGTTGATAATCCAGCTACCGCCCGGTACCTGCATTGGACCATTTAAGATTTTGCCGCCTCCGGTCTTCACACGTTCGATCGCTGCGCCGATAGAGTCGACGTTGAAGTAGAAATTCCAGCAGGACACGGGTATATGAGGGGCTTTGGTCATCATGCCGCCGTCTCCCATTTTCTTATGTTCACCCTCGTCGAAGATTCGATAGACTCCCATCTGCCCCATGTCCATATCGCTGACCTTACTCCAGCCAAAGAGCTTGTTATAGAAGTCAAAGCCGCCTTCGAGGTCCGTTGTGTAGAGTTCATGCCAGCCGATGGTACCGGGGGTGGGTGCCGCCGGACGCTGCGGCGAAGGCATAGCGGGATTGGGTGTAAACACGGCAATCGCCGCGCCCTGCGGGTCGGACATGATGGCGAACCGAAGCATGCCGGGAACGTCGGTTGCCGGTTTCCAGAGCTTACCGCCGGCTTCGACAATCTTTTCGATGTGAGCGTCAACATCATCGACGACGATATAACCGATCCAACCGGTGTGCTGGGGAAGGTGCAACATGCCGGCCATGCCTACGTCGCCAAGGTTGAATGTGGTGTACTGCATTACGTCAGTGCCGGGCATCTCTTGGGTGGTCCAGCCGACAACGTCAGAGTAAAATTTTCCAGCGGCTTTTGTGTCGCTGGTCATGAGTTCGTACCAACCGAATTTTCCTTTTGGCGTAAACATTGCGATTGTTCTCCTGGTTGCAGATGCAAAAAAGATTGACGTCGGGCCGACCTGCCCTTGTTCTCAACATAATTAAATACATGTCAAGCTGACTTTGGTCAAAGTTGATGCAGCAAATCCGGATGATCGCGTACACGGCGGAAAGCCCACGTGAGTGCATCGGAACTTCGTTAACGGCCGCCTCTGCGGTACTGGAATGGCGACAATCGGTCGTGGCTCGCGAACCTATATCCGCCTACGAAGGACCCGTATGCTCCTCGCAACGTCGGCCCTATGGGGCACCCGGCAATTAATTAACGGTGGCGTTAAAAGCCTGTTCCCACTTGGTTCCCGCGCTATTGTAGGCGAGAACGGCGAAGCGGTGGGTGCCTGCGGCCATGGTGAGGGTTGTGTTCAGCGTGGTGCTGCTGGTTTCGGTGTACTTTTTCACGCCGTCGATCCAGACCTCCATACGGTTGAACGTGCCGGTGATGCTGGAGGCGGCCTGAATGGCGACCGGCGACGAGACCGTCGCGCCGCTGGCGGGCTGGCAAACGTTCACGCCGGGCGAAGTTGGCGCCGAACACGCGCCGCCGGTCCCTCCCGTCGAGGGCACGGTCACATTCACGGTGGCCGGAAACGCTCCCGCGCTATCGTGCGCTTGCACGGTAATGCGATGCGTGCCGGCCGCGAGCGGCAGAGAGGTATTAACGCTCCCGCCGGAGACCTGATATTGCTTCACCTGATCGACGTAGATTTGCGTCTGCGTAATCGTGTTTGAGTCGGTGGCTTGCGCCACAATGCTGACCGGCGAGGTCACGGTTGCATTGTTTGCCGGCGAGCAGATCGTAACCGTGCGGTTGACCCCGCTCCCCGCGCAGCTCCCCCCGAGCCCCGCTGCTCGAGGATACCGTCACGTTCACGGTGCTCGAAAACGCTCCAGCGCTATCGTGCGCTTGCACGGTAATGCGATGCGTGCCGGCCGCGAGCGGCAGAGAAGTATTCACGCGGCCGCCGGCGATCTGATATTGCTTCACCCTGTCGACGTAGATTTGCGTCTCCGTGATCGTCTTCGAGTCGGTGGCTTGCGCCACGATGCTTACCGGCGAGGTCACAGTTGCATTGTTTGCCGGCGAGCAGATCGTCACCGTGCGGTTCACCCCGCTCCCCGCGCAGGTCCCTCCCGTCGAGCCACTTAGCTGGATGTTCAGCGTGGCCGTCGTCCCTTGATTGACCTGGGTGGTCGCTGTGGCCGTCGTCATTCCTGTCGCCGAAGCGGTCACGTTATAGCTGCCCTCCGAGATTGAGGACGCGGTGTAACTTCCGGTCGTGCCCGAGGTCACGCTGATCTGTGTGGGAATGGTCCCTCCCGAAAACGCTACGACGGCGCCGCTGAGTGGATTTCCCGAGCTATCGGTCACCGTGCCAGCCACATTGCCGGTCAGCGGCTCAAGGAAAACTTTTGCGCTGCTGGTGTAGCCCGGAAAAGCGGCTTCTTCGTAGTCGCCGGTCGCTGCCCATCCCGTTGCGGCCGCTGACAACGTGTAATTGTCGGCCGGAAGGCCAAGAGAAAATGATCCGTCGCTCCCGCTGGTTGCGCTCTCGCCGCCGGCGGTCAGGGTAGCGCCGGAGATCGGCACGCACTGGTAGAGCGAGGGCGCTGCGCGCTGCCCACGCACCGATCCCGCGATGGTGCCGGTGGTATTGGCTACTCCGGTGCTGTGCCAGGTGATGCTGAACTGGTTGCTGCTGTCGGTCTTGTACTGGTTCAGGTACGGCGAATACGTCACTATATCGATGCGGTTCAAGCTCGGACGGAAGGTCAAGATCCGCATCCAGCCGTTTCCACCGTTGGTTAGACCCTGGTAATTGGCGAAGATCTCGTTCACCAGGTTCTGTTGCAGGCCCAGGTCGGCGCGCCGCGAGGCGTTGATGCCGACGAAGTGGCCGTTCAGGACCAGCGACAGATTGGGATAGTTGATCAGCAGATTTTGCCAGACGTCCTCGCCCTGATTGTTGCCGGTGGCGCCGTTGTCGTTGTTGTTGCATTGATCGGCGCGGGTCGAATCGGTAAACAGGAAACTGTGCGTGACGACGATGATTTCCTTATCAGGATTCGCGTCCAGCACCGTCTTTGCCCAATCCAGGGACGCGGGGCGCGGCAGGAACTCCAGCGCCAGGATCAGGTACTGCTTTCCATTGACTGTAAATTCTGCGTAGAAATTGTCGTTGGTTCCGCCGGGAAATCCGCCCATATACCAGCTGTACTGTGCGTAGCGAGAGGGGCCAAAATACGTGTTAAACGCGGTGGTTCCGCGGGCAGACGGATTGAAGTGATCATAATCGTGATTGCCGAGCGGCAGCACGTAAGGGATCTTTGCGTTATCGAGCAGCTTGACCGCGGCGTCGGCGTTCTGCCATTGCGCCGGCGTGTCGGCGACATTGACAATGTCACCCTCGCCAAGAACAAACTGGATGTTGTAATCCGCGCTGTTGTTTACGATCCACTGCGTCTGCGCGGTGAAGATCGCCGGATGCGATTCCGAATAGAACTGCGTGTCCGGCAGCACAACGACGGAGAAATCCGGAGCGGTGACCTGTGCCAGAGCAGAAAATCCAAATGTGAAAAATGCCCCAAGGAGCAAAGCTTGCTTCAGCCGGCGATACATGAGCTGCCTCAGTTCGGCGATGGCTTGCGACTCCGCCGAACTGAGGCCAGTGATAGCAGAATCGAGGAAACATTGTCGCGGTAACTCTAGTAACCACTTTCGTTACTGTTGATACAACGAAAAATTCGACTCTTGGGGCTATGCCTAGCGCGTGACAAGGATGCGGGCGCCCCCTTCAAGCCTCCTTTGTTTGAGTGGGGAAGAGAAGAATAGATCACGCCCCGCGCCAATATGCGAGAATGGCTCGACGCCGCCACCGGCTCCATATCTCAGTCTCGACGAGGCCACGCCCGATGCCCGACCAAGCAGCCGCCCTCACGCTCGACATTCACCGCACCGGCACCACCGCCATCGTGCGATGCCACGGCAACTGGATCGCCGGCGCGGACGAACTTCCCTACAACAGCATCAAGCAACTGTTCCCCGACTCCAAACGAATCGTCCTCGACCTCACCGACCTCACCCGCATGGACTCGATGGGCCTCGGCGCCCTGGTTCGGCTCTACGTCTCCGCTCGCTCACATGGTTGCAGCCTGGAACTGATTAATCTCGGCAAGCAGGTTCGTCTGCTCCTCAAGACCGCCAATCTCATGTCAGCTTTTGTCACCGTCGGCGAATACAACATCAAGATTGGGTGATTCAATTGACTCTCCGATTCGGAAAATCCAATTCGCTTTTAAAGCGCATCATGCATTTTCTGAATGACGGTCACACTTCCGCGATCTCACGATGCTGTTCCATTCGCCGATTTCAAATGTGGTTATCCGGCCGAATGAAAGGAACTCCCAGCCCCTTGACACAAGAGAGGCGTTTCACTATGGTTTCGCCATGACAGAGCGCCAGGACACATCCGGAACCCCTGGGTCTCGGGATCTGGGGCCGGGTTACCGGCTCGCCGCAAGAGGGCGCCAAAGCGCCGAAGATGATCGCTTGGCTCTCCTGGAACATATCTTCGACCCGCTCTCTCGCCAACGGCGGGATCTGGTGCAGCCCGGGTGGCGGTGCCTTGATGTCGGTGCGGGCCGCGGCTCCATCGCCATCTGGTTAGCCGAGCGGGTCGGAAAGAACGGCCACGTCGTGGCGACAGACATCGATATCACTTACCTGAAGGGACTCAGTCCCCCCAACCTTGAGGTGCGCCGGCACAACATACTTGAGGACTCTCTGGATGCCCTCGAACCGGGCTCCTTCGATCTGGTTTGCTCACGCTTCATGCTGTTCTGGCTCGCGGGCAAGCAGGAGCGCGCTATCCGGCGCATGGTGGAGTGTCTGCGCCCCGGCGGATGGCTTGTCGATGAAGAAGGCGACTGGGGCATGGTTGCTCCAGTGGATCCGTCTCACCCGTATGCGGCCAGCTTTGACGGAACGTGGCGTGCCGGCGAATGGTGGACATCGCGCGGATACGACCCTAGTTTCGGACGCAAGCTCCCCACACTGTTCGAGCGTTGCGGTCTCGAAAACATCCGTCACGAGGCAACCGCCGAAGTAGTGCGCGGAGATAGCCCGTGGGCGTCGTGGTGGCAG
This sequence comes from uncultured Acidobacteriota bacterium, assembly GCA_963823295.1. GTDB lineage: Bacteria > Acidobacteriota > Terriglobia > Terriglobales > Acidobacteriaceae > JAKAAZ01. The sequence continues at coordinate 51,171 of CAWGLF010000004.1, read as the reverse complement.
CAGACTTTGGAGGCCATCCGCACATGGGAACAATCGAATGGTGACCTGAGCCAGGCCCGCGAACAGGAATATGAGACATTGACAGCCCCGTGGACCGATCCTTCATTCTTGTTCCTCAACTCGCTCCGCCATGTCTGCTGGGGCCAGCGTCCACAACACCAACCAACAGCCTAGAGCGGCCAGCCGATCTTCACTCTAGGTATCGGGTGCCCCACACCCTGCCCTGAACCTGCCGAAACGCTCTGCAAGTGAAGCTAGACGTGTCAATCCAGATGGCGTATCGTTTGGCCGAAGGAATAATCTTTCCGCACAGGGAGTAAAACTCATGCCTGTTCTGTGTCGTCTTACCCGTCGTTTACTGCCGTCATTTACAGTTTTTTTGGCTTTAAGCTTTTCAACCGGCGCCCTTATCGCCCAGACGTCGGCGCCATCTGGAGCCACCTGGTCGCAGGAGGATGCCCTCCGCATCTCCCAGGAAGTACAGAAGCGGCTTGGCAGTCTCAACTACTATGGTGTCTTCGACTGGATTACCTTCGGCTTTCACGGCAAATCCATCGTCCTCCAGGGCTATGCTTCCCGTCCCGTTCTTAAGAGCGAAGCTGGCAATGTCCTCAAAAAAATTCCTGGAATCGAGTCGGTCGACAATCAGATTCAGGTTCTGCCGCTTTCCACCATGGATGATCGCATCCGCATCGCAGTCTACAACCGCATCTATACTCAGCCCGCCTTGCGCGTCTACAACGCCAATCAGGGCTCAATTTCGCAAGCGGTCGGACCTGGCGGCAGTGGCCCCTTCAGCAGGTCTGTTGGCCGCAACAACATTCGCATGTCGGGCGGCATCACAAACTATCCGCCTCGAGGCTTTAACGCGATCCATATTATCGTTCGAAACGGTCATGTCATTCTCTACGGAGTCGTCAATAGCGAAAGCGACAAGGCCATCGCCGGAATACAAGCCAATTCCGCCCCCGGTGTGTTCAGCGTCCAAAACGATCTTGTCGTTAAGGGGACGAGATAACCGTTTCCGTTCGAGGGTCATTGCCGGGTGCCCCATCCACGCCGCCTCTTCTGCGGCTAGGGTGGGATACCGGGCATCACCCACGCCGTCATCCTGAGCGCAGCGAAGGACCTCCGTATTTCGCCTCCAGCGCCGACGCCCCGCGAAGCTGTCATCCCAACCGAAGTTCCCGCGCAGCGGGGTCCCCAGCGACAGGTCTTCGTCGCTGGGGTGGGGAGCGGGAACGTAGTGGAGAGCCTGCCCTGAGCGAACCCGCCATCAGCGGGTGAGTCGAACGGGGACCTGCGTTTCCTTCTAACCCCCGGTGCGCGCTGCCGACCAACCCTCGTCCATAACGATGGATCGCAAACCGATAGGTAACTCCAGTAGAGGAAGTCCGGGCAACTTCCTTACAGAACCATTCTGTTCAAGAAGAGCCGCATAGGGAGCGTTTCCCTGGCCTCCCATAAGAGCTGCGGGCTCGGACAGCCAGGGATCGACAATGGATTCGCCGCATCCGGTGGCAAGCAGAGTGGCAACGCTCAGCGCTCCTTCGATGAAAACGCGGCGGTTGGGGGATGGACGGCGCACACTACCTCTCTTTCGCGCATCTGCTGTCGACAAATCAGCATCGCGGCTTGTAGTAAGGCTGTAGATGGAACGTTGTTTACGACAGTAGATGACGCTTCGGCAATGGGGCAAGCTCGATTTAGCCGGAATTCCGTTTTGCCTCTACGATTTCAACTTGCCACTTACACCAAAGGGCCTTCCTCATCAAGTCTTGGTTCATTTCAGGCTCCAAGACAACTTGCCGACGATAGTGAACACACGGTAATAGAATTGTCGGAGTGCAAGGATAACGGGATAACCTTCAGCGATATCGGGCTGATTGAAAACTACCTCCGCAAAGAGTTGTGTATTCTTGTCAACTCGTACGCCGGGAATCGAGAACCTGTCGCCCTGTTTCAGCGCCAGCGGAACGCCGGGGATGCCGCCCCATCGATTTCCATTCCATTGATCTGTTATCGGAGGAAGACTATTGACTGCGGTGATGTTTCCCAGTGCCGCAATCAGCATATTGTGTTTGTCAACGATGTTCAGGCGATGGAGACGCCAAAGCAGATTGTCTCCTCCATGGTGTGGATGGAAATCCCTGATCTGGTCTATGACTTCCTTCCTCATGCCCTGTACCTTTCGACTAAATCGGGCTTCGAGCTTAGGGGTGGCTATAGGTTCATCGAAGATCGGAAACTCGGTAGACCGGTCTGGGCTCCCGACGAGAGCGCAAGCCAAATAATCGAGGGTCGAACGGAGGTTTTGAATGGCATCACCCGCGATGAGGCGAATATCTGGCGGAACGGCGTCCGCCTTCAGAATATGGATGACTGGTTTCTCGGGCTCAGTTTCTACATCTATCGCAATGCGGTAGGGGTTAGTACTCATAAATTGCGCGATGGCGATTTTCAAGTCGCCGATATGCTTGTCGGCCCACTTGATTTTCTCTCTCACGTCTGACAGGCGCTCGTATGCCATCTCGCAATCATATCGGCCAGAATTGTGGGATAGAATCCGTGAGTGCCCGATAGTTCAAAGCCTGCTGCGCCGGAGACGGCTGCACCGCCCGTCATCGCCGCGTTCTTTGCTGAGTTCGTCGCCAACGCGGACATGAAATACGCAGTTCTAGAGGAACACTGCGACGGGGAACCGAAGATCAGCCTGTTCGATTTCCAGATAGAGGTATTGATCTATGGCCTTCACTGCCTCGACAGGGCCGTGTTTGCCTTCCGGGGAGCAGAATACCGAGCCACATTCATGAACTACGGCTTCGCCTTCGCTTGCGAAATGTTCTCTGACCTGCTGCCTGAACCCACAAGAGAGCGATTCCTCGAACGATTCAAGGAGCACTGCGAGGCTCGGCAGGCCGAATATGGAGCGATGAGGCCAATCAGCAAAGATAGTGCAATGAAAAACGTGTTGCCCTACGAGTTCTCCAAGCGCCTCTGCTTCGATGCGGGGGTATGCAACCCGCCGGTGCAGATCGTGCTGATGAAGTGGGCAGGTGGAATTATGACAATGATGTTGGAAGTTGCTGAGACACTTTAGGGTAGGCATCAAAAGATGGCTTGAATGGGGCACCGGCGAATTCTATTACGCCTCTCTCCTTACCGAGCTTCCTTGCCGCATGGGAATGCATCCACCATCGCCATCAAAACCAATCTTGTGTCGGGAACCTGCAGTCTCTCCGGATGGTTGTCGAGATACTTTACGACGATTCGTGCGCCCTGTATGGTCTTGATTGAATCGGGAATGCAGCCGTGCATTGCGGTGTTGTCAATGGCTCCGCCGTGGTCAACCGACCGCCAGAGCGTCATTGTGTCCATGATGCCCCGAACGAGTCCCATACATACACCAGCATTGAGATTGTCTATGGGAGACGTTACTGAGTCGCCATCTGTCATCTTCACAACGAGTGAACAGTTGTGAAGCAGGACGTTTCCGTCACTAGGGCTTTGGGCGAAAGCCGGCGTTAAGGACACCACAAATCCGAGTAGTAAGAGAGAATAGAGCCTCACACGCATTTCCGATCCCTTTCTTGAGCTAGGGCGGATTATACCCAAAGGAAAAAGGGCCGGGGACGAATCCCCGGCCTTCTTGTTAACGGTTGGAGTTGAATCGAAGCCATACTTCAGCAAGCTGGAGTATGACAACAATCAACCCCAACACGTTCGTAAGTAAAGTCATTCTCATGACCTCTTTTTGGATTCGCCTGACTATGAATCAGCGGTCTCCCTTACGCGGAGGCCCGATAGGACTTTACAACATCCGCCCCGGTTGTCACCAACGGGTGATTGACGCCGACCGGCGCCGGCTGCCCCATTCAGGCCTTTTTTTGGCTTGAGTGAGAGAGAGCGCCGGGGTGCCCCATGTCTTGCTTCTGAGACCTGGGATTCCTTACCTCTTCCCGCCTTCAGCATCTCCTCCAATTGCCGCCGTGACTGGCGGCGAGATCGGGTCCCCGCCCCGTGATTGCAGCAAAGCCATCCAGACGCGCGGTTGTTATTTCATCCTGATGGACACGAACCTGCGCCCACCGTACAGGCGATAACTGCCGGGATGCTGACCGGATACGATCGCCAGCGGTCGTGGCCGGGACAGCTTTGCATCCGTCTGGTCTGTGACCTTCAAAACGTCGTGCGCGCCAAGATCCATCACCACAAAAGTATTGTTCCCAACAAAGCCGAATCCGTAGGCTCCCGCAGGCAATGTCTTTCCACCGACCGTCAACGCGACTTCGCTGAGCAGGTATCCCTGGTACTTCTGTCGAATGCCGCTCGAATACCCCGAACTGTCAACCAGCCCGGCCAGCATCACCATGCCATTCGGGAAGCGCAGACCAAAGGTGTTGCGCAATTGAACCGTGGCGGTCTGTCCCCGGAAAAAGACAGTCGCGGGCATCGCTTTGCCGACGTCCTGCGGCGTCAATACTGTCGTTTGCCCGGTCGTGGCGGCCTGCGCGCGGGCGAATTGCCTTCCCGGCAACCAGCAAGCAACCGAGAGAACCGCGATGACGAGAAGCCGGCGTTGGGTTGTGGACGAAATTCCTGTCATGCTGACGTTCATAGCGTGATCCCCCGACGCCAATTGTCATATTTTCGGGAACAATCGGCAATATTTTCCGTCCGCCATCGCACTCTCACTTCTTCCCTCGCGCCAGTATCTCCTCCAGTTGCAGCCGCGACGCTTCCGGTATTTTCGCCCCTCGAATCTGGCTCCGCTGTATCATCCCGCCCTTCACCATTTGAAACAGAGCCTGCGATAGCGCCCCGCGCTTCATCGTCTTGGACGCCGCCAGATCCAGGATCGTCCGCAGCGGCGTGGTCATCCGGTACCCCTCGCCGGCCGCAATGTCGCTCGCCGGAAGATCGGCAAAATGCAGCTCCAGGCCCTCCGGAGTCGCGCCGCTCCGACGGAAGCTCGTTAGCACCGTCATGTGCAGAACCGGCGGCCTCTTCTCGGGAAATAGATATAGGCCTAAAGCGGTATCATGGCTGTAGACCCCCTGTGCGCGACCCGCGCGGTCAATCGACCACAAATGCCACCGCGAAAGTTCCGGTCGCAACGTCCCCGGGAACGAAATCAGCCGGTAAATTCCCCGGTACTCGCGCGCCCAGTGTCCTTCCTGCACGTGATACGTGTGGCTGCTGGGGCAAAAACCGGCGATTTGCGCCTGTTTCGCGGTAAAAAGGCCCGCCTGCCCCTCGGCGACCGAATGTAATCTACGCTTTGCGTCGTTGCTGGACTTTAGAGGTTTCTGCATAATCCTTCAACTATCGCGCATAATCCTTCAACTATCCAGCACAATCCTTCAACTATCTCGCACAATCCTTCAACTATTCCGTACAATCCTTCAACTATTCCGCACAATCATTCGAAAGTTGCGCCCATTTTCACTCGATCCGCGCCCTCGCCCCACCCCTCCTGCCCCGATTTCTCAATGGTAAACTCACTCTAGAGAACCCTTCCCGCCCTTTCATGGATCGCGAACACATCCGCAATTTCGCCATCATTGCCCATATCGACCATGGCAAATCCACCCTCTCCGACCGCCTGCTGGAGCTGACCGGCTCTCTCACAGCGCGCGAAATGCAGGCGCAAGTCCTTGATGACATGGACCTCGAGCGCGAGCGCGGCATCACCATCAAGGCCCACGCCGTGCGCATGGCCTACCAGGCGCAGGACGGCGAGACGTATCAGCTCAACCTGATCGACACCCCCGGCCACGTGGATTTTTCCTATGAAGTCTCGCGCTCCCTCGCCTCCTGTGAGGGCGCGCTGCTGGTCGTCGATGCCACGCAAGGGGTCGAAGCGCAGACACTCGCCAACGCCTACATCGCCATCAATAACGGTCTGGACATCATTCCTGTCATCAACAAAATCGACCTTCCCAGCGCCGACGTGGAACGCACCAAGGAGATGATCGAGCAGACTGTCGGCCTCGACGCGAGCCACGCGCTGCCCGTCAGCGCGAAGACAGGACTCGGCGTCCCCGATGTGCTCGAAGCGATTGTGCATCGCCTGCCGCCGCCGAAGGGCGACGCGGAAGCCCCGCTGCAGGCGCTCATCTTCGATTCATGGTTCGATACCTATCGCGGCGTGGTGGTGCTGACCCGCGTGATGAACGGCCGCATGAAACGCGGAGATCGAATTCGCCTGATGTCCAATGGCCGCTCGTTCGATGTCGAATCGCTCGGCGTTCTCACGCCCAAGCCGGTCGAGGTGCAGGAGCTATCCGCCGGCGAAGTCGGCTTTTTTTTCGCCACCATCAAGAATGTGGCCGATACGAAGATTGGCGACACCATCACCCACGACGCAGATCCTGCCGCCGCTCCGCTGCCGGGTTTTGAGGACATCAAGCCCATGGTCTTCGCCGGCCTTTATACGGTGGAAGCGCATGAGCACACGATGCTCCGCGAAGCCCTTGAAAAACTTCGGCTGAACGACTCGTCCTTTTTCTTCGAGCCGGAAAGCTCGGCCGCCTTAGGCTTCGGTTTCCGCTGCGGCTTTCTCGGCCTGCTCCACATGGAAATTATTCAGGAGCGGCTGGAGCGCGAGTTCAACCTGAGTCTCATCACGACCGCACCCAGCGTCCGTTATCAAATCACGCTGACCGACGGCAGCGTGATTGAAGTCGATAATCCGTCGCGCTGGCCCAATCCCACCGGCATCGAGAAAATTCAGGAGCCGGTGATCACCGCAACCATCCTGACCAATGAAGAATACGTCGGCGGCATTTTGAAGCTGGTGGAAGAGAAACGCGGGCGGCAGAAAAATTTTGAATACGTCAGCTCGACCCGGGTGATGCTGACCTACGAGCTGCCCCTGAATGAAATCGTGCTCGATTTTTACGACCGCTTAAAATCTGTATCGCGCGGGTACGCGTCGCTTGACTACCATCTCTCGGATACCTGGGAGTCCCCGATGGTGAAGCTGGATATCTTGGTTTCCGGCGAACCTGTGGACGCACTTTCGATCATCGTGCATCGGGATTTTGCCTATGACCGTGGACGCGCGCTGGTCTCCAAAATGCGCGAGTTGATCCCGCGGCAAATGTTTGAGGTCGCGATCCAGGCGGCAATCGGAGCCAAGGTCATCGCCCGCGAAACCGTTGCCGCACTGCGCAAGAACGTCCTGGCGAAATGTTACGGCGGCGACATCTCGCGAAAGCGCAAGCTGCTGGAGAAGCAAAAAGAAGGCAAGAAGAGGATGAAGCGGATCGGCCGCGTGGACATTCCGCAGGAAGCTTTTCTCGCGGTTTTAAGAATTGGCGAAGACTCCTGAGTCCGTTATACCGGCATAATCGCGGCTAGTTCCAGCTAGCTCACATTAGTAACTAAGTTGTAACTGTTTCGGTTACCATTGCTGCGAATCCGGTGTAATTTGTTAACCATGTGGTCGGAAGATGGTCTGAGACCGACTGATCTCATCGTGCTTCATTCATCCAGCATTCACGAGAAGCTGTGGAAAGCTTTTTTCTTTTAGAACACGATCATTTGACACGCAAAATTGCAAGCATTAATTTTTTGGAACCTGAGCGCCCAATGGAATCAGACGGTTAACCGCAGTTCAGCGGATCAAATCTAAGATTTGCAAGAATCCTGGTGCTGCCGGCCACGCCACGGCCAAGCTTTCCCACAGTTTTTTCCACAGGAAAGGCGGACGGCCTCGTGAGCTTTTGCCCGAGGCCGCCCAAATGGAGCATCAGTTACCGTCTACATTCAATATCGGCAGCCGATTTCCCGACTTTAATGAGAAGTTGTGGTGCGGCGACGAGTTGCGGTTCCACGTGTCGTGCTGGAGGCCGGTTGGGCTGCCGGAGCCGCGACGCCGGATTTCTGGTTGTATTCCTGGATGACCGCCCTGGTGATATCCGCACCCTGGCTGGCCCAGACAACGGGGGTCTGCTGCGAACTGGTGTCCAGCACCAGTTGGTAGCCATTTCTTTGCGCGTAATCCTGCAGGACCGGATAAAACTTCTGCGCCAGCCCCTGATACGCCTCGGTTAACGCCTGCTGGTAGTCCGACTGCGCATCCTGCCCCTGACGCTGCAGCGACTTTTCCTTATCATCGATCGAACGTAACTGAGCGGCGCGCGCATCCTGGCTGAGGGTGTTGCCGCTGGCTTGCAACTGCTTTTTCAGGGTGTCGATCTGATCACTCAGAGTCTTCAATTCCGCCTGCTTGGGCTCAAATTTTTGTTGAACTTTCGCAAAGGCCGCCCGTCCTTCATTTGTCGAAGCCACTGCGGGTTGAAATGCAATGACCGCCAGCTTGGAGACTCCAGTAGGCGCTGCGGCGGGGGCGGACGAGGCAGGTGACGGCGCGGAGGGCGGCAGGCTGTTCTGCGCCAGGGCACCGGCCGTGAATGTGGTCGCCATAATGGCAACCGCTAGTATGGAACGCTTCATATAATTCGGAACTCCTTTAACTTCCACTCAGGTTTCCGCCGTACCGGCGGAGCATCATTGCAAAATTTGATCGGGTCCTGGATGCTGCTTCCAGAGGAGCAACGGCACTACATGGAAGGCCGGCAGCTGCGGAAAAGCCACAACACGTCAGGGTTGAGAAATCTGCCAGAATTATAGGGGTCGCGAAAATCTTCCGTCAAACTCCCCTTACCGATAATTTCGTGGAGCATAAATCTTTCACGTTTAAAATGACGTGCTGACCGAAACCCGGAGAGTCTTTCGCGGCTCCCACAGGAAATACTGCGACCCGTAATTGGCCCTGACCTGCTGATACGTGAAGTCTCCGGCACCGCCTGCGGGGAACATGCTCCGCGTGATGATAAATTGCGATCCCTGATCCTGATGCAGACGGACGGGATTAAACGCGAAATAGATGCGAACCGGCGCATTGATGATGGGCAGCATGGCCGTGATCTGCGGTCCGACGGAAAGACGCGGCTGGATGTTCGTTCCAGGGATCGCGCCCAGCCGGCCCGGCACACCACCGGGCCAGGTCACGCCGCCCTGGCAGGTCCCGTTCACCAGCTCCGGACAGCCGTACAGACTGCCGTTCAGGGTTGAGTTCGCCTGCGGATTCAACTTGAGCTGATTATGGTTGAGCGCCATGTCCATGCCGATATCGGTGAAGAAAGAGAAGTCCACCGGCCCGGCGATCGGAATGCGGTACTCGATATTCTGGGTGATCTGAGTATCGCCGCCGATCGGTGCGATGGAATAAATCGGCAACGGAATCTGTACCGGGCCCAGCGTTGGGTTGGTCGGATCTCTCGGAACCAGAGATCCGTCGGAATTTTCAAGGTTGTAGAGAACGCGCGTGGGAATAAACGCGTACGGAGTAATTGCGCGGACATCGAAGCCGCGAATGTCGTTCTCGCCGCCCGCATTGAAGCGATCGAATGGCGATGCCTCAAGCCCGGCGATGCCCTGGATGTAGGCAATCTGTAGGCGATAGGCGAAGATATTGCGGCCTTCCGGGTTGAAATGAAATTTCTCGATCGGCTTAAAAAACTTGAATTCCATCAGCGGGCTGATCGAGCTCACGTTTCCGCCAAGGCCGGACCCCTGCAGGACAAGGTTGAGACTCTTGCCGTTACGGGGACGGTATGGATTTCCAACGGTGCTGTAGCTGTAACTGAGCGACAACTGGCTGGTCACAATCCCGTTCAACGCGCTCTGGCCGGAGGTTCCATGGCGGAAATTCAGGAACTGAAACAGATTGGTTGTTGCCGAACTGAACGCCTGAATATTCGAGCGGCTCAAGGTATAGGTCGCGCCGATCCGTTTGAAGCTGCGAGGAATCAGGTAATTGACCGAAAAATTCGCGCCTTCGCGGGACTGATTGTAATTTTGAACGAACGATTGCTGTGCCGCCGCGAAGTTCTGGTCCGTGCTCCCACTGAGCGGGTTCTTGAAAGCGTTGTACTGATTTTTCTGCGTGAAGACCTGAAATCCCAGGCTGATCGGGCGATTCTTGACATAGGGAACGGTGAAACCGAAGGTGAAGTTTCGCTGTAAATCGCCCAAAGCGGTTTGCAGCGTAAGGCTTTCGCCGAGGCCCAGGAAATTATTCGTCTGGTAATTGGCGCCGATAAATGCGCCGGAAAGGCCGCTGAATCCGCCGTTCAAGCCGATAGAATTCTTGCCTTTCTCTTTCACGTTCAACAGCAGTCTCACCGTGCCATTGTCGGCATCCTGCTGGGTTTCCGAATCCTGATCCACCTTGATGGGATTGAAGTAGCCTAGCTGATTCAACCGCAGAATACTCGTTTCCCAAAGCTGGCTGTTATAGACCTGGCCTTCTTCGAGCAGCAATTCGCGCCGGATTACAGTATCACGGGTAGTGGTGTTCCCGCGAAACTCGATCCTCGACACGTAGTACGGTTTGCCTTCGTCGATATCGATGTTCAGATAAACAAGCTTTTTGGCTTCATCGACGCGCGGAGTGGGCACGGCGGTAAAATTGATGTAACCCAACTGGCCGTACGCCTTCCGCATGTTCTCCAGGCCCTTGCCGATCAGCGAAGCGTTGAAGGTCTGCCCATCCTTCAGCTTGAAAAGCGCCCGCAGCGCCTTCACATTCGTCACGCGTTTGTTGCCGGTAAAGGTGATTCCGCCGAGCCGGTACGACTGGCCTTCATCGACCGGCATGGTGATGTCAATGACCTTGCCCTTGCGCGGACGCAGAGTAAAGATGGAAATGCCGCCCTGGTTGCGAATATGCGTCAGCGGCTCGCCAATGCTGGCCCGGAAATAGCCGCGGTCGCGATACGCCTGGCGCACGCGCTCGGAATCCTCCTCGAGCTTGCTTTCGTCATAGGTACGGGCGAAGAGGTTCTCAAACAGAATGGAATGCGGAATACCGATGGGGCGCAGGTTCTTCATCGAGTAACGCAGCACCCGGCCGGAAACGTTCCTGTTTCCTTCGAAGCGGATACGACCGACCTTGACCGTCGGACCCTCTTTGATATTGAAGTTGACGGAGACCGAAGCCGGCGGAATCGTCCTGATGACGGTATGGATCGTGGCGAACTGGTGCCCGTGCTCAGCAAGCAGTTCCTTCAGCACGGTCTCGGCGCGCTTGATCTTGGTCGGGTCATATTGACTTTCAACCGACAACGGCACCTTGGCTTTTTTGAACCGGTCGAGCACATCGGACTGCGAAACCGAACTGAGTCCCTTGTAATTGATCTCGCGAATCGTTGGACGCTCGCGCACGATCACAGTGAGGATGATGCCCTTTTCCGTGTTATCGCGGTTGATCTGAACGTTCTCAAAATACCCCGTGTTCCAAAGGGAATTGAAGTCGCGTTCCACGGTCTGCGCATCGTAGGCATCGCCCACGTGAGAAAACATGCGCGCCAGGATGGTCTCTTTGGGAATTCTGCGGTTGCCGATGACGCGGATTTCGCTGATGATGCTGGTCTGCGGCTGCGTCGATTGTGCCGGGCCCGGAATGGGCTGGAGCGTGGTCTGCGCCCCCGCGCCAAAGCTTATGCCGAGAAAAACGAGCAATGCGGCAAGAACTTGAATAGTCCGTTGCGTCCGTTGTATCCGCCGGCGGCTCGCGCTCGTGGTCGGTTGGTTTGGGACATGGAAGCCCCCTGCACTCGCGGGAAAAATATGCACACCCTCACTGCCAAAATCGATTCCAGAGGAAAAGCTGATTATACGGGACAGACACTCTTCAGTCCTAGCGCACGCCGTCCCACTCCGCCTCGTTTTTTGTTGTGGGAGCGCCTGGGCCTCTGCGCTCCAAAACCGCAAACGTCTTCGGGTGGGCCTGCTTGCGAGCTCCGCCTCGACGACAAAACTTCCGGCCACACTTTCAGCCGGTTAAAGATGCATTGTCATCCGAAGCGAAGAGAAGGATCTCGCGTTTTGCCGAAGAACCACAAAATATTTGCCTTCGCGCAGATGACAATCGGAATTTATGAAACCAAACCACCCTCCCCGATGACCCGGCGTACCTCGACCAGCGTGGAATAAAACGTCGGTCCGCCACCCAAATCCGTGAGCGCCTCGCTGGTAAGCGTGTTGACGCCTTGTCCATCGCAGGAGAGCTTGTTCCATCCTAAACGGCAAGCGGCCACTCCGGCGGGCACAGCTCCATTCACTTTTGCGCGCAGCGGAATTTTTCCGCGGTCATTGAAGACTTCAACCGCATCTCCATCTGCGATTCCCCGGGCCTCGGCATCCGCGGGATGCATTTCGAGCTGCCCGGAATGCGCCGCTTCCATCGCGCGATGACCGGGCAGTCCGGCAAAGGTGGAGTTGAGGTGGTTATCAGCCTTGCGAGCCAGCAGCTCCAGCGGAAACTTGCGGGCCAGCGGGGCATGGCGCGATTCCGTCGCCGGAACATACGCCGGCAAGGGATCAAGCCCCTGCGCCGCCAGGGTTTCGGAATAAAACTCCGCCTTGCCGGAGGGAGTACCAAACCACTCCGCGGAAGTAAACGGCAGAAAATGGCCGCCGTTTTCTTCCTGCGGAAATTTGAGCCGGACGAAGTGCTCGCGCTCCAGCCGCCCGCGAGTGATTCCCTGCATCCACGGCGAGTCGGTGGCGAGCGCCTGGTCAATCATGTCTTCTTCCGTGTCGTTGAAACACGGCTCGATGAATCCCATGCGCTGGGCCAGCTGGTGAAACATCGTCACGTTCGAGCGCGCTTCGCCAAGCGGCGCAATTGCCGGATCCGACAGCTGCACATAGTAGTGGCCGTAGGTTCCCTGGAAATCTTTATGCTCGCAAAATGTTGTCGCAGGCAAAATGATGTCAGCGTAATCCGTGGTATCGGTGAAGGACTGCTCGTGAACAACGGTAAACAGGTCCGTGCGCCGCAGCCCGCGCAGCACGGTGTTCTGGTTGGGCGCAATCGCCGCCGGGTTGGAGTTGTAGACGATCATCGCCTGCACCGGAGGATCGCTCAAAGCAGTGAGCGCGTGGCCCAGGCTGCTCATATTCACCACCCGGCCCAGCCGCCCAATGGGGCTGGCTGCTGCGAGATCGGGCCGCTCCAGCGCCTGCTTGTTGAACTGGAATGCTCCGCTGGTTGAAAGCTGCAATCCTCCTCCCAATTGCTTCCATGCGCCGGTCAGGCAGGGCAGCATCGCGATGGCGCGGGCAGCGGTGCCTCCATTCTGCGATCGCTGCACGCCGTAATTCATGCGGATCACGGCTGGAGTTGCGGTGGCATACTCACGCGTCAGGCGAAGGATATCTTCCGCGGTCAGCCCGGTAATCTCTGAAACATATCGCGGAGTGTAGCCAGCAACGCGCTCACGCAGCGGCTCGAAGCCATGGGTGTAGCGGGCCACATACTCTGTGTCGTAGAGATTTTCCGCGATCAGGATATGCATCATTCCGAGCGCCAGCGCCGTATCGGTTCCCGGTCGGATGGGCAGATGCCAATCGGCGACGCGAGCGGTGCGTGTCTTGTACGGATCGATGACAATCAGGCGCGCGCCCTTGTGGCGGGCTTCTTCTATAAATGGCCACAGATGCAAATTATTGCCGTGAATATTGCCGCCCCATCCAATGATGGTGCGGGCGTGACGAAAGTGCTCGGTATCAGTACCCAGCTTCGCACCATACACCGACATTAAGGCCTCGCCGCCCGCGGCGGAGCAGATGGTGCGATCCAATCGAGAGGCGCCTAGGCGGAAGAAGAAGCGCCGGTCCATGGACCCGTAACCCAAGGCCGCCATATTTCCCGCGTAGGAATAAGGCAGGATTGACTCCGGTCCGAATTTTGCGGAAATCTCCTGCAGCCGCGCCGCGATTGTGTCCAGCGCTTCATCCCAGGAGATCCGCTCGAAGATGTCAGAATGGCGGCCTTGCGGGATCAGGCCTTTGAGCGTGCCCGGCTTGCGGCGCATCGGGTAGAGCAGCCGATCCGGCGAGTAAACAAGATCGAGATATTTTGTGACCTTCGCGCAAAGAAAACCTTGCGTGACCGGGTGATCTGGATTGCCTTGAATTTTTACCGCGCGACCTTCGCCGTTGACAGAGATGTGCAGACTGCATGTATCCGGGCAGTCAAGCGAACAGGTCGCATGCACAACCTTCAGGGAATCCATACCGGCATTCTAGGTTTCCAGCGGAGAAGAAACAATGGGCCGGCAAACATTGCTTACGTCGGATGACCAACATCCAATCGATGAAGGAATGCTCTTGCCCCAAGAAAAGCTTGTCATCTTGAGCGTAGAAGGATCTTGCGGTTCGCCGATAACCACGAGATCCTTCGCTTCGCTCAGGATGACAGAACCTCCCGGGCCAGGTTCGCCTTCGGTGCGTTCAGGGTAGACTCGGTTAACCTAGGGCTCCACTCGCCGCGATCCGATCAGATCTGCATAACTTCTTTTTCCTTCGTCTTGCACAGCTCTTCCATGCGCTTGATCTCGTCATCGGTCAGCTTCTGCATTTCTTCAAGCGCGCGCTTCTCGTCATCTTCCGAGATTTTCTTGTCCTTCGCGGCTTTTTTGACCAGATCATTGCCATCGCGGCGGATGTTGCGAATCCCCGTGCGATGGTCTTCGAGAATTTTGCTCAGGTGTTTGACGACCTCTTTACGGCGCTCTTCGGTCATCGGCGGTACCGGGATGCGCACGACTTTGCCGTCGTTTTGCGGGTTGAAGCCCTGCGAGGATGTCCGCAGAGCTTTTTCAATTTCGACGATCAATGTTGGATCGTACGGTTGCAGCAGCAGCAGCTGCGCTTCGGGCGCGCTCACCTGCGCAACCTGATTCAGCGGCATCTCCGTCCCGTAGGCGGAGACCTTCACCTGGTCCAGCATGTGCACGGAAGCACGCCCGGTGCGGATCGACGACAGAGTGCCGCGAAAGTCTTCGACTGCTTTATCCATACGAGTCTTCAACTGCTGATATGTTTCTTTCAATGCCGGGATGCCGGCCATCATGGATACGGTCATGGGTTCAGTCTTCCTCTCCCGCAAAACGATATTGTACCCAACAGAGGCGCACCGTGTTTACATCGGCGATGGGCTTCGCCCAGAGCCGCATCTAAGCACGTGCGGAAGAACAAGTTAAAATCGGTCAATAGAGTTTCGCGCACAAATACCCTATGCATACCTGCCCAGTCTGTACCATCCCACTTAGCGCTCCACGCTCTTTTTTCAGCGCAGGATGGCGCGGATTCTTTCGCTGCCCGGTGTGCCGCGGGCATCTTCAAATCCATGGCCGCGTGGCCCCGATCGTTACTGCGATCCTGGTCGCGATCGGTTTTATTGTGCTCGATTTCAGTGGCCTGCTCGACGTAAGCCCGACAACCTGGTGGTGGGACCTGTTCCAGATCGCATCCGTGCTCTTCGTTTTCCTTGTGATGCTGGGATGGCTGCTGCGCATTGATCGCCGCCAGCCGATGCGGAAGTTTGTCGCCTGATGGGCACTACCGTCTGGCAAATGCGTAATAACCGGAACGGGTAACGATTTTTGCCCCTTTTACTGAACATTGAAGTTTGATTCGATGGAATTCTCCGTCGGCCTTGAACTTGGACGGCTTATAAACAAGACGGTACTGATTGCGCTATTCTTTTTCAATCAGTTGCAGATCTTTTCAAACCTGGTTTCCCTTTGGATTAAAAAAGATTCGACCGCCTGATTCGTGTGCCAATTCCTCCAGCGTCCTTTGGCCTTGGGAGAAACGTGAGTGATTGTCATTGCTGATGACATAGATTGCAGTTCGAGTTCGTTGGCACATGTCGATGACGTCGCTTAGGCGAGCGTGGCTGGCATCGTCCAGACCATCGCTGAAGAGCAGAATAAAGTTGCCGGTAACCTCACCTTGATCCTGAGACCAGAGATCGCGGCAAGTAGTGTAAAGAGAATCAAAAAGCGCGGTGATAGGAAGCCGATCATGCCGCTCTGCAATCGCACCAACTCCGGCGGCGATACGGAGATCGTTGTCTGACCAGCTCTGTCGAATGAGAGTGTCCGTATCGAACTGCATTACGAAAGCGCGATCAACACCTTTGCGGAGCAGGCGCGAAGCGTAGAGGCTAATTATGGAGCGATTGACACTAAGGTCCTCCAACATCGAAGCGCTTGTGTCAAAA
Organism: uncultured Acidobacteriota bacterium; assembly: GCA_963823295.1. Classification (GTDB taxonomy): domain Bacteria; phylum Acidobacteriota; class Terriglobia; order Terriglobales; family Acidobacteriaceae; genus JAKAAZ01. The sequence continues at coordinate 35,081 of CAWGLF010000004.1, read as the reverse complement.
AGAAAACCAGTGCGGATCGGAAGGTCCTGATAGGACTGGAGCATGACAATACGATTTTGAGGTTTCCCATCGTCTGAAATCCGTAGGTCTTTACGCGTCAGGCTGGTCAGGGGTCTACCGTCAGCACCGAAGGCGTGGAAAGTGATACTAACCTCATCAGCAGCAATGCGAAAAGCGTATGGATACGTCTGACTCGGCTGGTCTTTGGCCGCCTGCGCAGTAGGTAGCAAGAAAGCGAGAATAGGGCATAAGAGAAGCCACATGGCGCATCTTGCTCCGCTCATAATTCTCTACGTAGAAGGATGACGTTCAATCACCGTCGTCAGACCGTTTACGCCAACACTTTTAATCCAGTGGACGCGGCCTGTTCATGCGCGTGATAGGAAGAGCGCACCAGCGGCCCGGATTCCACATGCCGGAAACCCATTCGCAACGCTTCCTCTTTCATCCACGCAAATTCCTGCGGCGTGTAGATGCGCGTCATCGGCAGGTGATCCTTGGAAGGGCGCAGATACTGGCCAATCGTCAGAATGTCGGTCCCGACGCTCGCCAGATCGCGGAAGACATCGAGCAGCTCGTGCATCTCCTCGCCCAGCCCGACCATCACGCCGGATTTGGTGACCAGCTTCGGATTCAACTCTTTGGCGTACTCCAGCAGACGCAGCGTGCGCTTATATCGGGCCCCGGATCGCACAATGCGATAGAGGCGCGGCACGCTTTCGGTATTGTGATTCAAAATTTCCGGCGCCGCATCGACGACGATGCGGATGGCATCCTCGCGGCCCTGAAAATCCGGCACCAGCACTTCCACCTGGCAGCCCGGCGCCTGCCGGCGAATCTCCTCAATTACCAGCGCGAACGCGCGCGCGCCACCGGTGATATCGTCATCGCGATTCACGCTGGTAATCACGGCATGCTTCAGCCCCAGCACGGCGACGGCTTCAGCCACGCGGCGCGGCTCGTCGAAATCGATCGGCTCCGGACGGCCTTTGGGCACGGCGCAGAATCCGCAACGGCGTGTACACAGATTGCCGAGCATCATGAATGTCGCCGTTTTATGGTTCCAGCACTCGCCGATGTTCGGGCAGTGCGCGGACTCGCAGACCGTGTGCAGATTCAAGCTGCGCGCCAGCTTCTTCAAATCATGGAAGGTCTCGCCCATGGGCGCGCGCGCCTTCAGCCAGTCAGGTTTCGGCTGGCGAATCCTGGGTGCAAGATCAATTTGAACAAGTTCGGGAACCGTGGCCATGGCGAACTTTCTATTGTATTGCTGCGTCGGTTCTCCGCCACATATCGTTCTTTCGACTTGACTGGCATTGCGTTTATAAACGAATATGAATTGGTGTATGAAACTCGCCACTATGTCAGCTCGCATGGGTGCTTCTTCTGGAACAGCACCAAGCATCCGAGCAAGTCCATCGCTCATTGCATTCGCCATTCCTGAAGTGCAGAACGCTAATGCGCGGTGTATCGGAGCTCGAATCGAGTCGTCCAGATCGCATCATTACGCCCATTAAGGCGCTCAGATCGTGCTGTGTTCCGGCGGAATTACATAGCGAGCAACTAACGTCTCCTCCTACTGGATGAGTTCTTGAACCGTCACTTTTGCATCTGGGAATACCTGGCCAGAAGGCGTTGTAAAAGCGCTCCACGCTTCTCAGGAACAGGTTCAACTCCCGGAATAGCACATGCAAAATGATGTCGTCGGAATAGAGACGGAAATACTCCTGCCGTCCCGTGGGGATAAAGCGCAACATCTGACTGGCTGTTCGACATGCTGTCAGTTTAACAATTTGAACTAAATAGTGATCTCTCTGGGTGCGCCTCGTCATCGAAGCTGGCGGCGCTTCGACAGTCGAACTGCAACTTGATTACCGAACATGGCGCGCACTGCCGTCATCAGGCGGCAACCTTTTGGGCGGCGGGGTCTGCTGAAATCTCCTCCAGGCTCCTGCCCTTGGTTTCCGGCAGCAGGAACACCGTGACCAGCAATCCCAGCACGCTCACAATAGCGGCGGCGCCTTCCGCCGCGGCCAGTCCTTTCCAGTGCATGAAAAACGGAAAGGTGAAGACGCCCACGAACGCGCCCAGCTTGCCCATGCAGGTGGCAATTCCGTGGCCGGTGGTACGAACTTTTACCGGAAATATTTCCGACGGATAAATAAAGGTGGTCGCATTCGGCCCGAACTCCGTGAACAGGTAGGAAATGCCGTAGACGACGAGAAAAAAGATCGGCTGGTTGCTGATGCCGGGAACAAAACCGATCACGGCGAAACAGATCGCCATAATGGCGAACCCGGCACACTGAATCGTCTTGCGTCCGATACGATCCATGAAATATGCCGACAGCGCATACCCGGGAGCGGCAAAGATGACAAAGATGCCAAGCTGAGTGAGCGTCTTTTGGAGCAGCGTGTGGTCGCTATGTAGGGCCGAAAGCACCAGCGGACTGGAAACCGTATTGCCGTAATAGGCGAAGTCCATCAGGAACCATGCCGCCGAAGATCCGACCAGCAGTGAAAGCAGTCGCCGAGTGTTCACCAGGCGACGGAAGCCTTCCCAGAAGGAGATCGAACGTGGCGCTGTACCGGAGTCGCTGGTGTTCTGCAGCCGCGCAGATTCATCTTTCTCCTGGGCAGCGGCCTTCAGATAACGGGGAGTTTCCTTCAAATGCCGGCGCTGCCAGTACACCGCCAGCGCGGGCACGGCGCCGAAGCCTACGAGAATGCGCCAGATAATGTCATGCGACAGGCCGGTCGCCAGCATGGCGGCGGCAAACAGCGGCCCCATAATCAGGCCCACGGCCTGCATCCCAAAGACCAGCGAGACCATCAGGCCGCGAGACTTCTTACCGGAGTACTCGCTCATGATTGTCGCGGAGACGGGATAATCGCCGCCAATCCCAAATCCCATAATGAAACGGAATCCGATCAACCACCAGATGTTCGAGCAGAAGGCACAAGCGATGGCGCTCACCGCCAGCACAAGAACTTCCACGCCGTACATGCGCCTTCGCCCCAACATGTCGGCGATGCGCCCAAACAGCACCGCGCCGAAAGCAGCCGCCAGCAGCGCGGTCGATCCCACCAGGCCTTCTTCCAGCTTGCTGATCTGCCACTGCTGCTTCAGCAGCACCAACACCACGCCGATGATGAACAGGTCGTAGGCATCTGTGAAAAATCCCATGCCGGAAATAAACACGACTTTCCAGTGTTCCCTGGTGATAGCGGAATCGTCCATCGCAGCGATATCGTAGGCACTGGCGGACTCAGACGTCGCCATGCAGGAGCCTCCACGCAGATCGGATGCCCGGCAACGCGAAAACAATGCGACCGCCAAAGCCATCCGGAACTACCACAGGCAACTTTACACGAGATTGCGAAATCGGACCGGTTGATAATCTTGCTCAGACTCGAAATGGTCCGGCTGCGGCTGGCGAATCTTTGGCGCAACATCGATCTGAACCAGTTCAGAAATGGGAATGATGGCCAAAATTCGCTCTTAGCCGCTATGGCTTTAGGCTATTCCAGCAGCGAAGCTGGCGAACTTGAATAGGTTCATTTTGCGATGGGAATTTCAATATCTCTCTAACGGGACTGCCCCGCGTCCAAGGCTCTGGAGCCGTTCATCACCACGATAAGGGCAACCGCGATCCATAATGCGACTGCGTATATCGCGTACCAAAAAACTTCCTGTCCTGCCTTTACCCCCACTGGACTGAAAATGACCAAACAGCCTGTGGAGCTTGCATGCATCCACTGGGCCAGCAACACGCTCCCGGTGCGGACATATACCCAGCAGATGATCACCCTCATCGCAGTCATGGCCGCAACAAACGCCAGGAGAAATCGTAGCCAATATGCGCCGTGCGGCGCGGCCGTACCCAGATAGTCGACGACCGGAACATGCCACAGTCCCCATAACAGGCCAAGCAGGATGCTGGCCATGAATCCGTTGTGCCGAGCGCGCATTTTGGGAAATGCGTACCCTGTCCAGCCGATTTCCTCAAAGAAACCGGCAATTAAACCGAACGCGATGCCCTCCGGGAAGTAACTTGGCGTAAACACTGGAGAAGCAAACAATTTCAGAGAGCACAGGACCGCCAGGATGAGTGCGGGCGCGATGAGTAGCGCAGCATACCAAACCGCCGGAACCCGCAGTTGACGCATCTCGGAGAACAGGTGCCGCAACCCGGTCTTTCCATCGGTGAACCTGGTCAGCAATATGCCCACCAGGCTCGGGCCCAGCAGCATCGCCGGAAACATCATCAAGCCGTCAAGTTTAGGTACTGGTTCATGGCGCAGCAGATGGGGCGCGGCGACCGCAAAAGCGGAGAGCCAGGAGACCGCATATGTCAACGTGAAGTAAGCGCCGACAGGATGGCTCTTCAGAAAGGACTTTCGTTCGCTGAGGGTAGGCGCCTGTGACCGCACGGTCGAGCCCTTCCTGTGCCGCTTGCCGATTCCGCGTAGCGAAGCAATCTGTTCGGTGAACGCGGCTTCCGTCATGTACGCGGCGCGGACAGCTACAGTTCCCTTGCGCACATTAATTGCTGTCGGACTGTTTGTTTGGGGTAATTCTGAATCGTCCACCCGCGGTTCAACTTCATCGCAGCCTCCGCAGAATTGACGGACGAATCAGATAGAAGAAGAAGATGAAGTTCACAATCGTCATCACCCAGTAATTCTGCTGGTGATAGCGCAGGATCACGTACACGCCGTAGCTGCTGGTTAAGAACGCGGCGGCCAAGGCGAGCGCCCAGCCCCATCGCTTCATCCGCAGAAGTCCCAGACCGGCCAGAGCCAGCAGCGTGGCCACCGCTAAAACGCTCAGGCGCGAAGCCTGGCTGGTGAAATGATGCGTGAATACGCCCATTACGCCGATGAGCGCTTCGAGCAGCATCCATAATGCAATGGCGGCCACGCCGGGAAACTTCGCGGCGGGATCGCGCTGTGCGCGTTTGCGCTCGGGCGGATTCGCGTCAGGAACATCCGGTCTAACTTCAGTCAAGTCTGTTTCTTTCATAAAGTATGCAGATAGGCCAGCAAGGCCCGCATCTGCTGGTCATCGAGAACGTTTATAAAGGCCGGCATCATGCCGCGTCCGTGCAGGACGGCAGCGCGGACGCGGTCATCATTCGCCGGAGCTCCGCTGGGAAGATACGGCTGCTTGAACATGGCCTGCAGGCCCGGACCGTGCAGCGATCGTTGCCGGTTGGCGTAATGGCACCTCGCGCAATTCGCCTGGAACACCTCGTGTCCCCGCATTTCAATCGGCGTCAACTGACTGAGGGGCTTGGATGGCGGCGCGGAACGGCAACCCGTAATCATCAGCAGAAGCACCCCAGCCGCCGCGGACAGCAGATCGTTGCGAAAGAATAAAGAGGCTTGCTTCAAATTTCTATTCTCACGTTGCACGGCGCGTTTTGCCAAATGTAGCGCAGCCCGAAATTCTTCTCGCGCTATTCCGCCGCCGCTACCGCGGCAACAATCCCGTCCAGGGTCTGAGTAATCCCGACGACGTCCGGCAGGTGCCCGTTGCACAGAATGGAAAATACCAGCGTCTGCCCGCTTGCCGCTGTCAGGTATCCGCTTAAGGAATTCACCTCTCCCAGGGTCCCGGTCTTGGCGAAGACCCGCCCGCGTAATCGGCCGTGCGTAAAGCGGCCTGCGAGACTTCCATCGATTCCCCCTACCGGGAGCGTGGCGCGAAATTCCGTTCCCCAGGGCTGCGCGGCCGCATACCGCAAAAGTGTGGTGAAGGCTCGCGGGGCAACTCGATCCTGCGGAGAGAGACCCGATCCATCGTAGAAGAAAAAATCCTGCGGCCCGAGGCCGGCGCGCAGCCAAAATGCGCGTACTACCCGTGCGCCTTCGACAATGGAGCCATCCTCGCCAAGCTGCTTTCCCAACAGGCGCAACAAAAGCTCGGCGTGCAGATTTTGGCTCACCTTATTGGTCACGGTAACGTCCTCGAGCAATGGGACAGACGTGCGCGAGGCCAGCACCACAGCGCCGGAGGGCACTGCGGGGGCAATTTGAACCGGCGAAAGCGCCGTCGTGGGTATCGGCAGATTGAGCGGCCGCAGTACGCTGTGCTCGTAAATCGCCGTATCGAGCGAGGGGCGATGATGCGCAACCGCGGTTCCGCTAACTGTGATCCCGCGTGCCTCCAGCATCTGCCGAAAGGCCATGGCGGTGAATTCTGCGGGATCCTGAATGGCAATGGCCAGATTTCTCGCGGGACCGTTCGCCGGCAGTGTGCCGAAGATTCGTATCGCCTGAGAACCCAGAGGCCGATCAATCCCCAGCGACGGCTGCGAGCCTGCCGCGGAGGTCCGGGCCACGTTGTCTACCGTGTAATACGAGCTCGTCACATCGGGGTCCCAGGTGAACGTCAAGGGATCGCCTGCCCGTGCTCCCGGTGTCACGGTGAGGTAGACAATGTTGTCGTTGATGGTCAGGGCGGAGACCGGCGCGCCCCAGCTCCATTCCAGATCGTCCCAGGCCCAGCCAGCGCCATAGGGCTCCCACGGAAAAGCGGTGTCGTCGCCAACGATGTTGCCCTGGACGTGCCGTATGCCCCGCTGCTGAAGCTGGTCGGCTAAAGATGCCAGCGCAGCCAGCGGCGGATTCGGCCGGTCTGTCCTGCCGTTATAGGGATACGCCCGGCCCGAAATGCTGGCGTCTCCAGCGCCCACCAGTGTTACATCTCCGGCGACGGTGCCCTGCGCGTTCGGCGCGGCCCGGGCAATGACGCGGGTCATAATGGTCGCATTCGGTCCCAGCAGCGCGAGAGCTGCCGCAGTGGTGAACAGCTTCGCGTTCGATGCCGGGGCAAATAGCTGGCCTTCATTTTTTTCGTAAATGAGGCGGCCGTCCAGCGTGGTTACCGAAATACCCCAATGAGCCTGCGCCGCTGCCGGGGTGTTCAGTAAGGAATCGATTCGATGCGCAAGGCTCGCGGTGCTGCCCTTTCGCCCGTGCGCGATTGTCGAATGACGGCGCGCTCTCCGCGCTCCCTGAGCTGGCGCTGAGACGACAAGCAGCCAGAGAAGAAGAGGAACAAATCGCAGACAACCGCGCGAATGACGCAGGTTCATGCGCAGATTCTACCGGCTGCAATGTCACTGGACGGTTCCAAACCGCAACACTGCGCTCGGCGGCGAAGCTTATTCATACGCCAGCGCGTCGATTGGATCTTTGCGCGCTGCTTTATACGCCGGATAGATGGCCCCGATCAGCGCGCTCACCAGAGACAGGATGGTAGCCCAGATCAGCCAGTGCGCGGTGATCGGGAACGCTATCGTCGCAAATTTCGATGTGACTACGACACGCGCCACGTAGCTGAGGCCGATGCCGAACAGGATGCCGCCGATTGCCAGCAGGCCCGCTTCCCGCAGGACGGCGGAAACGATATAGCTCTTGGAAGCACCCAGCGCCTTCAGTATCCCGATCTCGCGCGTACGCTCCATGACGGCCAGATACATTGACTGGAAGATGACCAGGAAGCCGATGATGCAGGCTATGCCGATGACAGTATTCAGCGCCGCGCTCAAACCGGGCAGCCGGGTCGGGGTCATCTGGGAGAGCACATCCTGAATCGTCTGCACGGAATAGCTTTCCATGCCCGGTGTACCGCTAATTTCCCTCGCCACTAATGCCTCATTGCTCGTCTGGTCCACCTTCAAATAAAAGAGGGAAGCCTTTCCCTCTGAGCCAATCAATTGGTCCAGGGTGTTGAGGGGAACGAATTTCCGCCCTCCTTTGCCGTGCTGCACAATCCCGCAGATTCGGAACTCATGGTTCATGATCGAGATTTGATCGCCGACTCTGTATCCTTTATCGCTGCGGGCAAAAACATCGTCCACAATCACATCGAAGGGATGCTGAAAAGGAGTACCCGAGACGAAAACAAAAGGCTTCAGAGCATTAAAGGTTTCGTAATCTATGCCGTAAATGTTTTCAAGAGATTTCCCCGTGACGAATGTCACCGTAACGGGAGCGGCAACGACAACATGGGGCAGCCGGGCCAGCACATTGGCCACTTTTGCCGAAACTGGCGCGCCGCTGACGCCAACAAGAAAGGAAGTATTGGCCGGACGGACGATTAGATCGGCGCCGATCCCGCCGGTACGCGCTTTGGAATTATTCAACATGCCCAACATGATGGCCGTTACGCAGAGGATCATAACCACCTCGATGGCCACTGCGGTCAGGCTGAGAAGCGAGCGAAGGGGGCGATGGACCAGATTTCCCAAAACGAGCTTATTCATAAGATTTATATCGCCAGCCTGGGACGGGGATTCTAACGCGATCCACGCATCAGGAGTCTTCAGTATATCGGCCCGGTATAAGCTGTTTTCATAAGCTTGGAAGGGCGTGCATTCCACCTTCCACTTCCGTTACTATTCAGATACGTTCTTCATTACGGTCGGTTTGTTTTACGAAATTTATGATTTGACGCGGAAATTGTGCAGGCATACTCTGCAAGTATTCACCAACAATGGCATTGGCAGGAATGGTTCCCTTGACTGCGAACACGACGGCTGCTGAGACCCGATCGACCGATCAGTTCGGCGAAGCACTCCGCTGTGAACGGCAACGCCGCTCGGTCAGTCTTGAAGATATTTCGCAAACCACCAAGGTGACGGTCCGCAGCCTGCAGGCGCTGGAGGACGATGCCTTTGACAAGCTGCCGGGCGGAATTCTGGGAAAAGGAATTGTGCGCAGCTATGTCCGTTGCCTCGGCCTCGATGAAGGCGAGTGGGTGGCGCGCTTCCTCGATGCAAGCGGACAGAAAACCGAAAGCATCATCCCGGAAAACGATTGGACCGCTTTTGCGCTGAATGTATCGACGACCCGGGTCCATAAGGCTCCGGATACCAGATTGCGCTGGGCCGGCGTAGCCGTGCTGTTATTGCTGCTTGCGGGTTTTGGCTGGGTTGTGTGGGGATACGTTCATCAGCGTGTGGCTTCGCTATCCAGCGCCTCGCCTATCCATGATGCCGCTTCTCTCAGTCCCGCGGCTCTCGTATTTCGCGCTGGAGCTGAGTCTTCCATAATCGTTCCGGCTGCTTGCCCGGCACTCCGTTCGCTGCAGGTTCCCGCCATCCATCCCCGCATCTCCTCCGTTGGCTGAGCTTTATTGCCAGCCGCATTCGCGGATTTGTTAGCCTGATTCAGTATGCCCGATGCTGTGTGGCGCTCGCCCGCCGCATCGAACGCGGCCATTGTTTCAGGAAGGATCGAGAGTTGCCGACAGTCAGATTTGAATGCTGTTGCCGGACGAGGAGGAGCTTTGCAGATACACGACCGTTTACTATTCACCTCGGAATCCGTGACCGAGGGCCATCCCGATAAAATTGCCGACCAGATTTCCGATGCAATTCTCGACGCCTGCCTGGAGCAGGACCCGCACAGCCGGGTAGCCTGCGAAACCCTGACAGCGACAGGGCTGGTGGTCATTGCCGGAGAAATCACCACTCGGGCCTATGTCGATTTTCAGGCCTTGGTGCGCGGCGTCGTTGCCTCCATCGGGTATGACAATGCCATCTACGGATTCGACTGCAATACCTGCGCGGTGATCTCTACCATCAACAAGCAGTCCGGCGACATCGCGATGGGCGTGGATACCGGCGGCGCGGGCGACCAGGGCATGATGTTCGGCTATGCCACCGATGAAACCCCCGAGTTGATGCCGATGGCCATTTCACTGGCGCATAAACTCACCCGGCGTTTGTCCGAGGTACGCAAGTCCGGCCAGCTCGCATGGCTTCGACCCGACGGCAAGAGCCAGGTCACGGTCGAATATAACGGCGAGGGCAAGCCGGTTCGAGTGGACGCGGTCGTCATCTCAACCCAACACGCCGAAAGCGTCTCGAATGATGAACTCCGCGCAGGCATTCTCAAGCACGTCATCCAGGCGACCATTCCCGCCGAACTGCTGGATGAAGACACCAAATACCACATCAATCCTACCGGCCGGTTTGTTATCGGCGGCCCGATGGGCGATACCGGTCTGACCGGCCGCAAAATCATCGTCGATACGTACGGCGGCGCGGGACGCCATGGCGGCGGCGCCTTCAGCGGCAAGGATCCGACAAAGGTTGATCGCTCGGCGGCGTACATGGCCCGCTACATCGCGAAAAATATTGTGGCGGCCGGTTTGGCAAAGCGATGCGAGGTGCAGCTGGCGTATGCGATTGGAGTGGCCCAACCGGTCAGCGTACTGGTCGATACATTTGGAACCGGTACCATTTCGTCAGCCAAATTGCAGGAGTTGGTTCGCTCAAATTTTCAGCTGACCCCACGCGAGATCATCGACAGCCTGAAACTCCGCCGCCCGATTTACCGCAAGACAGCCGCTTATGGGCATTTCGGACGCAGCGATCCGGATTTTACCTGGGAAGCGACAGATAAAGCCGACGCTCTGAAAGATCAGGCTGCGGCAAAGGATACCGTAGCGGCAAGAAAGTAACGCATTACCAAGCTGTACGGGCGGGGTTTTCATCCCGCCACACAGTCAGACTTCGGTTGAACAACACAGATTTTCCAACCTACATATTTTTCTATAATCGCTACATGAGCCGGCCAAAACTGATCTTCGTCGATGATGAACCGGCAATTCTGGCAACTCTCTCCGCCATTCTCAATCAGCACGGTTTTGACGTAACCACCGCCGCTTCCGTCCCGGAAGCATTGGACCTGATAGGCAAGAATCTCTATGACGTGTTGATCGCTGACCTAAATATAGGTGAGCCCGGAGATGGATTCACTGTCGTCAGCGCCATGCGGAGGTTGCAGCCCGAGGCTGCGACCTTCATTCAGACGGGCTATCCGGACTTCGAGTCGGCGCTCCTCGCGATTCGTAATCAGGTGGATGACTATTTCACCAAGCCCACGGATGTTAAGCTCCTGGTCGACACCATCACCCGAAGATTGCAGGGCGTCCCCGCGCCACGGCTTTCCGCCCGTCTCCGGAGGGTCTCCGATGTGCTGCGTGAAAATACCACGTGCATTTGTCAGGGCTGGCTGGAAGATGTGAACCGGAACCCGGACCTGTCGCGCGTCCAACTCACCCCCGAAGAACGCGCGGGCTATATGCCTGAATTGGTGCAGGGACTGATCGAAAGAGTGGAGCGCGAACCGAAGGGCACCAGTCAGATGGCAGTGACCGCAGCCGCAAAACATGGACGCGCCCGCTGCCGCCAGGGTTATACGATCGCACAGATGGTGTTGGAGAGCCGGCTGCTGCAACATGCCGTCACCTGTACCGTGCAGGCCAACCTGCTCGGACTTGAGATGAGCCATCTTATCCGCGATCTTGTTGAGGTTGGCGAGGCCCTCGCATCCCTGCTGGAGATTTCCGTTCGGGCCTATCAGGCAGATTTCGAAGAATCTGCCGCTGTTTTAGCGCCGGTCTAACCTGCCCCTACTGCGTCTGGGTCCCATTCATCGGCTGCGTCTGCTGCTTTTTTGTTTTCGAATGCTTCTTCTTGTGCTTGGAGCTCTTCTTGGATGACGACGCCGCGTTGCTCGAGGGCGTGCTTGCCGAGTCGCTCTGGACGGCGGAATCCACCGACGCAGAATCCCCGTGGCTGACGTGCTGTGTTTGGGGCGCGGGCGATTGTTGGGCAATAGCCGTTGCTCCAACGAATCCGGCCATGATGAAAGTTGCTAGCAGACGTTTCATTCTCTCCTCCGAGAAACTGTTCTTCGACTGTGAAGTTCGATCGACGATGAATCGCGTCGCAATGGGGAGCCACAACGAAGCCATTCTAGCGGCAAGCTGCATCTCCGATCCGAATAAATTTCTGGTCGAATAGGATCGCAAGCCTGTCATTCCGAGCAACGCGAGGAATCCAGGCAATGCGACCAGGCATACAGTCTGCGCGCCTTCGCTCTCGCATTTCAAACCGTTGCCTCCCGCAACAGCCCGATCACGGTGATGTCATCCTCCTGCCCGAAATTCTGCGTTATTCGAACAATCTCTTCTAGCGGGCGCCGGATGAGAGCTCTTCGTCCGGTCGAAGCCATACAACTCGCCTTTCCTGTTGCGCGCTTCTACGATACCGTCGGTAACGAATACCAGCCGGCTTCCCACAGGCAGGTGAAAGCTGCGGTCCTCGTAATCGACATGGGGAACAATTCCCAGCGGAAAATCGTGGGGCACATCCAGCTCCTCTCCATCGAGATAGGGCGCAAGGTGCCCGGCGTTCGCCACCTTCATCGCGCCATCCGAACAAATGCGCGCGCAGACGCAGGTCGCAAAACCGCCTTCCATGCGCTTTTCCAGACGCCGGTTCATTCCCTGCAGCAGCTCGCATGGCGACAGGTCCTGTTCGGCCAATGTGCGCAGCGTGCCGACGATCAGACTGACCAGCATGGCCGCTGCCAACCCCTTGCCGCTGACGTCGCCGAGCACGATAAGTAAACCGCCGTCCACGCTGGGCATCACCTGAAAAAAGTCTCCGCCTACCTCTTCCGCTGGGCGATAGATACTTTCCACGCGAAATCCGGGCAGCGTGGCTGGAGCTTCCGGCAGCAGAGTCAACTGCACCTGCTGGGCCTGCCGCAATTCATTTTGCAACTGTTGCTGCATTCGTTGCGAGCGTTGGAAACGTATCAGCAGCAGCCAAATGACCCATACGGAGATCGCCAGCTCCGCTGTGAGGCGGGTTGGAATCTGGACGCCGAAAGTGAACCAGACCAGCGGAATGTGCAGCCACACCAACGGGTCGGGATAGACCGTAATCGTCAACAGCAGCAGCGCGGGCGCGGTAATCCAGCCGTCTTTTCCCTGGCGCCGGATACCAAGATACAGAATCACCAGCGGCAGTAATCCCAACAGCAGATGCGCGCCGCGGCTAGCCAACGCCCAGGGACCAGCGGCAAAGAACGGGTACTCCGTTCGCCCGGCGAACACGTACTGCAGATATTCAAGCAGAATTACCAGCGCGGTCAGCCCGAGTATCAGCCGCCGCAGCCAGCGAATGGGGTACAGGTCGAACCAGCAGTGCCAGGCCATCAGCCACGTCCATAGCACAAGTGTCAGCAGGATGGGCCGCAGGATAATCGTCCGGTCATCGATATGCGTCGTCAGAATGGCCGCGAGCACGAAGATCAGATAGAGGACATTCACCGCCGCAGCCGCGCCCAGCCACAGAAAAACCTGCTGCGATCGATCGAGCACGTAAAGCGTGAACGCTGCCAGCGCCCCCACCAGAAAAACGAAGATTGGGATCAGATAGAAGTAATAGGTCCGCGCCAGCGCGCGGCGCTGCAATTGATAAAAAGCGCTGACAACAGGGACCAGCCCAAGCTGCGGTGGAGCATGCAAGCCGCCCGGCGTGGTGTCCTCGGTCAGGTCCGCCGCCTTCATGTAAAAGCGCAGCGCAAGCACGACATCCCGGCCGCCCGGCTGATCCGCGGCCGCGGCCGGCAGCGTGAACATCATCGGTTGGCCGTAATAGGTCTTTGGCAGCCGACCGGAAAAGTCCCCGAACGCGCCCAGCAGTTTCCCATCGACATACACTTGATACCCATCATCGACGTCGACCGGCATCAGCAGCGCAAGCTGCCCGCCTGCGTCCACATGCATGCGCAGTCGGTACCATGCATATCCTGCATAGCCGGGATGGCCCTGCGCCGTCCAGCCGGAAATATAGCCGGAGCTGCCCAGGTTGGGATCGTACGATCCCGGCGGCGGCGTTAAATCGATGTCCTGCCATTTGGCATCATCGAAGTCCGGCTGCCTCCACGCCATGTTGTCGCCGGTGTGAAATTTCCACGGCCCGGTCAGGGGCACGATCGCCACGCCGAGCTTTATGGAAATGGAGGGGATCGACTTGGAGGCGGGCGGCGTCTGTCCATGCGCCCGCACCTGCAAACAAAGCAGAGCGAACAGCAGCAGCAGAACGAACCAGAGGCGTCGTGTCGGCACAATGTCCTTCATAGTTGCGGGGCGATTCACGAATACCAGCAACGCCACAATTTAGCAATCCCGACTAGATTGACGCCGCGCTGATACAATCAGCGACACCTTCCCCGGAGCAAACAGAAAGAGGTCCAATGCGTGCGCGAATGCTGGCCTTTCTGCTGTTGGTCTGTCCGGTCGCGGCGGCGATCCAGGGCCAGACCGCTGTACAGCCGCAAGCGCAAAACGCTATATCGGAAAATCCTGGCAACGGAATTCAGCAGGTCACGCTTGGCAACGCGACGGTTGCGCTGACCGGTCCATGGAAGTTTCATACCGGCGACAACATGGCCTGGGCGCAGCCGGGCTTCGACGACTCCACATGGAGCACGATGGACCTGACGCCGCTCCAGAATTCATATGACCCGTTTATTGGCAGCAGCGGCTATGTACCCGGATGGACGGCGCGCGGCTATCAAGGGCTATTTCGGCTATGCCTGGTACCGGCTGCGCGTCAATTTGCAGGATGGGCAGACGGCGCTCGCGCTCAAAATGCCGGATCGATTTCGACGACGCCTATCAGGTGTATGTCAATGGTCAGATCTCATTGGGCAGTCTGGCCACTTCACTGGACGCGGCGTCACCGTCTATATTTTTGCCCCAGCGGCTTTTCCATTGCCCACAAATCTCCGCGAGCGGCCGGTGATGATTGCCATCCGCATGTGGATGAAGCCGTATACCACGCTTGTCGATCCGGACGCCGGTGGACTGCATGGACCACCCTTTTTGGGCCATGCCTCAGCCATTGCCGGGCTGCTGCAGTTGGACTGGGATGCTCTTGATCGCGCGCTATCCGGCAGTTTTTTGCGACATCGCGATTCTATTGCTGGCCCTGGGGGTGGCCTTCGGTCTCTTCTGGCTGGATCGCAGGAGCCCGCCTATCTGTGGCTCGGCATCACCTGCGCGGCCCTCTTGGCGTCCGCAGGTCTCGACCGTGGTGGCATACTACACCACCTGGATCAGTGAGCTTCCCGCATTTCTGCTTCAGGATGCGGTGCTGACCCCCGCAATTATTGGATTGTGGGTGCTGTTCTGGGCTTATTGGTTTCGAATGGCCCGGATGGTCCTCCTGCATTGCACCGTCTGGGGGCTGGTGATGCTGCTGGCCATCGGTATGGCCATGACGCGGGGCCGCTCTACGGTGGTGTGGTTCCCGTCAACGCCATCGTCTGGCTCTCGCCGCTCACTCTGGCTCTCAAGCTGCTGCTCGGGATTCTGCTGGTTTGGGTTACGGTGCGCGGCATTCGCAAAAACAAGTCCGAGGGCTGGCTTGCACTGCCCGCCGTGGTGCTGGTGATCCTCTCGATCTATTTCCCTGAATTGCTGACCGGTCGCATCTCCCATGCTTTCTACTTCCCCTTCGGATTCGGCATCGACCCTCGCTCAAATCGCCACTGTCCTGTCGCTGGCCATCATCACCGTGCTGCTGCTGCGGCGTTTTCTCCAGGGTCAGCGGAAGCGCGAGCAGTTCCGGCAAGAGATGGAACAGGCGCGGCAATTGCAGCAAGTGCTGATCCCGGAGGCGCTGCCGGTACTTCCGGGATTTACCTTCGAAAGCGAGTACCGCCCGGCCCAGCAAGTGGGCGGGGATTTCTTCCAGATCATTCCGCATCCCAGCGACGGCAGCATTTTGCTCGTCGTCGGCGACGTCACCGGCCACGGCCTCCAGGCCGCCATGCTCGTCGCGCTGATCGTGGGGGCGATCCGCAACCAGACCGAGACCAGTTTCGATCCGCTAAGCATGTTGCAATCGTTGAACCGACGGCTGCTCGGGCGCGCTCACGCGCACGCCACCTGCCTCGCGCTGCGGATCGCGCCGAACGGTGAGATCACTCTGGCGAATGCTGGGCATCTGCCGCCCTACTTTAATGGCAGCGAGATTGCGATGAAGGGCGCAATGCCGCTTGGAATGATGGAGAATGCGGAATTCGAAGTGTTGGAATTTCTCTTGAAGCCGACCGATAGGCTGACGCTGCTGACCGACGGCGTTGTCGAAGCGCAGAACGAGAACAAGGAACTCTTCGGCTTTGAGCGAACTAGTGATCTGCTGCGCCGGGAAGCGAGCGCCGCCGATGTCGCCAGCGCTGCGCAAGCCTTCGGCCAGCAGGACGATATCACCGTGCTGAGCATTCGACGGGTGAGTGTGGCTGTGCCGGTGCTGGTGTAAACGCCGCGTGGTACACTCGGCTGCGTTGAAATTCTCGAAATAAAAGGACACGTATGAGCGCGAAAATTCATGTACGCCATGCCGATGGCGTCACGATTCTGGATGTCATCGGACGCATCACTCTGGGAGAAGGCAGCGTCGGGCTGCGCGATGCGGTTCACAAGGAGCTGGCTGCGGGAAATAAGAAGATCCTGCTGAATCTCGCCGATGTCAGCTATATGGACAGCTCCGGTGTCGGTGAGCTGACCAGCGCCTACTCCTCGGTAAAGAACCAGGGCGGCGAAATCAAACTGGTGAATTTGACGAAGAAAGTGGACGGCCTGATGCAGATCACCAAACTGGCCACGGTGTTCGATATCAGCAGCGATGAAAAGGCAGCGCTCGCATCCTTCCAAGGCTAAGAAAGCGGGTGCGCCTCAGGTTCGCGAAGCTAACCTGGGTCTTCTCCCGTTATCGGAAAGAAGCGACCGCCGAGGACTGATCGCGGTACAGGGTGGCATATTTGGTGATGCCGACCATGGTGAAGACCTTTTCAAAATGAGGAGTCAACCCGAAGACAGCGATCTTCTGGCCGGATTTCGCCGCTTCCATCATCATTTGAATGACCAGCGCGATACCGCTCGAGTTGATGTAATCCACCTTGGAAAAATCGAGAAGAATGGGCTGTGCCTTGCTCGCGCTCTCATAGCTGCCGAGCACCGCGTCGCGCGAGTTGGATGACATATCGCCGCTGAAGCGAAGCGCGGTAATCTGGCCGCCGTTGCCGTCCTGAATTTCTTCCACGTGCGCCTTGGCCTCCGTCTGCATATTGCTCCTCTGATTCATTCCGCCTCCTTATCCAGCCGGATGACCAGCCGCACATAGCTTCCATCGCCCTTGTTGCCCTTCACCCATTCGGCCTCATCGACCAGCGACTGGATGAGAAACATGCCCATGCCCCGGGCATCTTCTTCACCATGCATTTTGCGGTCGATATCGGGCTTGGCCGGCTTTTTCGAGATGCCGCTCCCGTTATCCATAATTTTTACTTCCAGTTGATCGGCGCTGGCGCACAGGATGACGCCCACGGAGAGCTTTTCGTTCAGCTTGTTGCCGTGTTCGATAGCGTTGATGCAGGCTTCGGCGATGGCCGTCTTCAGATCCTCAATGCGTTCGGCGGGAAAGCCCATAAGCCGCGCAACACTCTCGGCTGTTCCCATGGCGACTTTCTCAAACCCTAGCCGCGAGGGCAGCCGGACCTCAACCGCGGTCCCTTTGGTCTCAACCATTTGATATCTCCCGCCTGGCATCCATTCGCATCAGCGCCAGCGCCGTCATATCGTCCTGCTGCGGAGCGCCGTCACAAAACTCGTGCAATTGCTGCCACAGCGAGTTGAGGATAGCACTGCATTCCGGCGATTTGCACGATAGAAATGCAGCCAGCAGGCGTTCGGGACCAAATTCGTCCTCTCCCCGGAAAACTTCTGTAAGTCCGTCGGTATAAAACAGCAGCTTCGATCCAGGCTCGAAAGCGTGCGTTTCCGCAGTGTATTCCATGGTGGGGACCAAGCCGATGGGCGTACCGCTGGCGCAGATTTCCGTCGCAATTCCGTCGCGGGAGATTAAAAAGCCGGGATTGTGGCCAGCATTGACCGCCTCGATGGTATTCGCCTCGGCGTCCAGCTTCAGGAAAATCGCTGTTACGTAGCGCCTCTGCGCCTCTGCTCCTTCGGCGTAATGCTGCTCATTGAGGCGTGCGGCCAATTCCGCCAGCGGTAGATTGGCCAGCGCCATGGCGCGAAAGGCCGAGCGGAAGGCCGTGCCGACAATCGCCGAAGCCAGCCCTTTGCCGGCGACATCGGCAACCACCATCATCTGCGATCCGTCAGGGAGGCTGACGATGTCCACATAATCTCCGCCTACTTCATAACAGGCGCTGGAGCGGACGGAAACAGAATAGCCTGCGATTTCCGGCATCTTTTGCGGCAACAGGCTGCGCTGGATGAGCCGCGCGGCTTCCAGATCCCGTTGGACGCGCGCCCATTCCAGGTTGCGCTCGTGGAAACGGGCGTTCTCGACGGCGACCGCCGCCTGCAGCGCCAAACCTTCTAGAAAGTCCTGTTCGTAGAGAGATAACGATCGGCCGGAATTCGGCACAACGATGAGTTCGGTCAGCAGTTTTCCATCTTTATCGGAGAGAGGAATACGTGCACAACCTTCCCACGGCTCGGGGGGAGTCTCTCCGTAGGTCAGCCGCGGCTCAGTAAACAGAGCCCCTGGCATCTCCAGTTCCAATACAACGATTCGCAGCACGGTATACAAAACATCGTGCAGGCGAATCGTAGAATGTACCTGGCGCGAAGTCTCGAGCAGCGCCTGCAGGCGTGCGACCTGCTGTTGCAGATCGAGAACATCGTTTGGGTTGGCGCCAAATCCCAGGGACATAGCCGGTCAGTGACTTAGCTTAACATCCTTCGTCATAGCGCGGCTCCAGGAACCTATGCCCTGGCTGTCGCTCCACTGCACTGCGGATGATGGCACTGACAGTTGATCTCCGTGATCTTCCTCGCATCCTTGCAGTGATCGCTGCAATAGTCTTTGCCATCTGCGGTGACACAATTGCACGCCGCATGTTTGCACTTTTTGCTACCTTTATCCATGACAAATCTCCCCATCCATCAGTTGTTATTACACCCGCCGGAAATCCTTCAGATACCGGCAGGCATCCATTGGATGCCTTCTTTGCGAATTACGCAACACCCTGAAACAGATGCAGTGATCGCGAACAAATTAAATTTTTTCGGCATCTATAAAGCGGGCAACATAAACATTTGATTTCCCAACTAATTAAGTGATCGGAATTATCCGAAAAAATTGAGGAGCGATTTCCATGAGCGAGAAACAGAACAGAAACCACCTGATTTGGAAGGTTCTTGGAACAGCGAGTCTCGCTGGTGTGCTGATGATCGGCGGTTGCAGCAGCAGCCCGCATTATGCCGACTCCAAGGGTGCGGTCAACAACTCTCTAACCCAGAACAATCTCGGTGCCATCCACGTTTCCCAGGATCGTGACAAAGGCGTGATGACGCTGACCGGTACGGTTCCAACAGAAGATCAGAAAACCCAGGCGGAGAGCATTGCCAAGCAGGCTGCTCCCACCTACACCATTGCGGATCAGATTGCCGTGGTGCCGCCGAATAATGCCGATAATATGAAGGCGGCGAACTCCGACACCGACAATGCGATTGAGGACAGCTTCAAAGCCGAGCTGAAGAAGAGCCGCGCCCTCAGCGACCAGGACATCTCCGTGAAATCGAAGAACGGTTCCGTCACCCTGAGCGGCACTGTCAGGACGGCAGCCGAGAAGCGCCAGGCGGAAGCACTGGCGAAGAAGGTGCCGAACGTTCAGCAAGTCGTGAATGAAATTGACGTAAAGGGGCGCAGACACTCGAACCGCGGGTAATCGCAAGTTTCAGCAGATTGAGCACTCCAGCGAAGCGGGCCGTTGCGGCCCGCTTCGCTTTTATGCACTGGCTTTATCTGCGTTCATATCGGAGAATATTCGCATCGCTGCAATGCCGCTGTCCTCCCTGGATTCTTCTCTGCACCTCGCGGTTCTGGGCCGGGCGATAGTAAACGTGGACTGCTCTATGGCTTCGTCGCTCTGAGGGAGAGCGCCAGCGGCAATTGCAGATGGTCTTCGGGTAAACGAAACATCCGGTCATCGCCTTGGCGCATGTGTGGGAAGTACGGCCATGGCAGGATCAGATGCTCTTTGATCCAATCGATCCGCAACCCTGCACCGTTCAGTCCGTTCAGAATGTCGGCCAGGGGATGAATCCATTCATAACTTTCCAGATTGGCGGTGGGATCGCCTGTATAGCTGGTCCCGCCCCTCTCGATGATCGGCCGGTCTTTGGGGGTGCGCCAGTCACAGCGCAGCACCATCCGCCCATCGACCATTTCGAGACAAAGCATCATGGGATGATTGTCGGCGAAATAGAGAGACCCACCCGGTCTCAACAATGAAGCGATCACGCGGGCCCAGTTCGCGACATCAGGCAGCCAGACAATCGTTCCCCACGTGGTGTACACCAGGTCGAAGTCGCCTTCGAGGAGTTCGCGGGCGTCATAGACATTTCCCTCGACAAAACGTGCATCGACACCTGTTTGATTCGCCAGTTTACGCGCCTCAAGGATGGCTGGCGGCGAAAAGTCGAGTCCTGTAACCGATGCGCCGCGCCTGGCAAGACAAATCGAATCGACCCCGAAATGGCATTGCAAATGCGCGATACGCAAACCCGTGACATCGCCGATTTCGGCGGACTCGATTGGATAAAGCACATCGCCGCCGGCGAGAAACTGCTCCATTTGATAGAAGCCGGTTGCATCCCGGCGATGGATCGCAACGCATTCGTCCCACAGCTTGCGATTTGTAGCAAATGCAGCTTTTGGAATTTCAGTCATTGCAATTCGGACCTGTGTTTTATCGTGCTTTCGCTCTTTACCCGGTCATCTCCAGGCAATCGCACCCAGCCGATATATCCACCCACGCTCGATCTCAAAGCTGCAGCCGATCTCGCGCAGCATTTCCTCCAGCTCGCGGAACGTATACGCCTGCCGCACCGAAGTTGGCCCGTCGTGCCGCGACAACCGGCTGGGATCGATCAGTCTCTGCAGCTTCGAAAGGATATAGTTCGTACGCGTTCGTTCTACGTCATTCACGAGGACGGCGACTCGCGCGACCCGCAATGCTTCCCGCAAAAATTTGCGGGCATTCTCCGCACTCAAGTGATGAAGGAAGAGGCAGCAGGAAACCACATCCACGCTGCCATCTTCCAGCGGTATGTCCAGCGCATCGCCAGCAAGCAGTGTGGGCGTCGGTAGCTTCGCATCCCATTCGTGCGGCTGCGGCAAGTGCAGCGCGCTACGGTCGAGCAGAGATATCCGTACCGCCATTCCGTCCTTCATCAACATGCGGGCCACAGCCTGCACCACTTCTCCGCGTGCCGATGCCACCTCCAGAATTTCCATTTGCTTCGGCATTCGCGATCCCACTCGCCGGAAAAGCTGCTTGTGCATGCGGTCGCCGCCGTAAAACAGATTGACCCGTCGTATGGCGCGCAAAGCGCAGGCGATTTCCTCCTCCGACCAATGGTCGGAATCCAGCATCTCCTCGCCTTCAACACGCTCCATTGAGCAGTACTCCGTTCAGTCGTTTCACTATACGTGCGGATAGGGAAAAGTGCATATAACGGTGAAGGATGCAGTTTCATTCCATAGAATAGGGATATGAAATTGAAATTCTGGTCCCCCTCTTCATTTTCTGCCCTGGTCGTTCTTTTTTCGGTGGTGCCGCTTTTCGCGGCCAGCGCACCGTTCGATCTCTCCGGACCCCGAATCGAGATAAGGATTACGCGTGCCGGCAAGACGTTGCCGATTGCCCAGGTGCCGAATCTGCAGCCCGGCGATCAGATGTGGCTGCATCCCGACCTGCCAGAGAATGAATCGATCCACTATCTTCTGATTCCGGTATTTCTGCGCGGCTCTTTGAATCCGCCGCCGCCGGATTGGTTTACGAAGGTGGAGACCTGGCGGCCGAATGTGCGCAAATCCGGAGTGAATATTCAGGTTCCTCAGGGCGCAAACGAAGCGCTTATTTTCTGGGCGCCCGAGACCGGCGGCGGATTTAACACTGTGCGGACAGCGGTCCGCTCCCGGCCGGGAGTCTTCGTTCGAGCCGCCCAGGATCTCTATGCCGCCGATCTGACCCGATCGCGCCTGGATGCCTATATCGGGGCGGTGAAGAAGATTGCCTCGACCGATCCCGGCGATCTGAAAAAACGCGCGACGCCGCTTTCCCGCACCCTGTATCTCAAAATCAACGAGTCCTGCTTCGAACTTCCACTCGACCAGCAGGAGAACTGCCTTATCCAGAATCCCAGCGCCGTCGTGCTCAACGATGCCCAGAGCCAGTCCATGGTTACCGCCCTCACCTCCGGCTCGGCCGGCGACATGATCAGCCAGATCAGCGCTTCCACAGCCATGGGCGGCGGAGCCTACAGTCCCTACGTCGGCGCGGTGGTCGACATGGTGCGCATCATGGGCAGCATGCACACGGCTCAGTACGCCTATATCCCTGCTCTGGCGGTCATGCGCGACGACTCGCTGAATCTGAAACTGAGCAGCCCGCCTTCGTTCAGCAATCCGAAGTCCGTGATGGTTTCCAGCCTGCCTCCGGTCACCTCCGTACGCTTTCCGTTGCTTCGCGCCGATCACCCTGAGGAGATGCTTTGTCTGGAGCAGCCCTCTCTATTGCTGGCCGTTGAAGGGGCGCCGCTGGTCTTTTCTACCGGCTATGCGCACGATCTGGTTTTGTATGTCCAGGATGCCTCCGGCCGCACTCTGAATCTGCCCGCCAGCGCCGACGCGGAACGCGGGGGTTTTGTCGTCGATGCCTCCGCCCTGCAGAAAACTCCGCTGACCGGCGGCGTGACCGGGCAACTCCGCGGGGAATGGGGCTTCGATCCCTGGAGCGGACCTCGATTTGTGTTCACCAATTCCCGGCCCGAGAAATGGACCTTCCCCGCCGGAGAGTCGGATGCGTTGACGGCGACCGACAATCTCACGCTCCGTCTGCAGGCTGCCAGCGTCGTCTGTGTCCAGAGCGTCCACGTCACTACGCCCGAAGACCAGGTTGTAAAAGCCACCTGGAAGCGCACCCCGCCTAAGCTCATCGAAGTCAATCTGCCGGTGAAAAAAACTTCCGAAGGCCTCTATAAGATTGCGGTCGCGCAGTATGGGCAGTCAAAACCGGATTCGGTTGCCGTGCAGGTCTATCCACCGTCGGCGGTGATTACCGGATTGGTCGTCCATGCGGGCGATAGTGAGGGAGAACTGACCGGGTCCAGGCTTGATGAAGTCGCTTCCATTTCGATGGGCGGGGTGATCTTTCATCCCGGCAAACTCAAGCACGATGGCAAGGAGGAAACATTACGCCTGACCACCACCACGAATACCACCGGGTCCGCGGTACTTGCCGCGGGCGCGTTTGTCACCGCGCAGGTTCACCTGAAAGATGGCCGCGTGCTTGATATTCCCGTGACCATCGCCCCTTCACGCCCGCGAGTTCAGCTCCTCAGCAAGACCGTGACGGTGGATCCAGGCGGCAGCACTGCCTTAATCCATCTGGGCAACGACGAAGATCTGCCCCAGTATGGGAAGCTGAATTTTTTCCTGAGATCGGTTGCCCCAGCGGACTTTCCCCGCGACGAAAAAATTGAGGTAGCCGCTGTAGATGGCGGCTTCAGTACGACGCTCAGCCTTGCGGACGCGAACCTGACGCTACAGGACGCGCAGACGGTTCTGGCCGTGCTCGATCCGGCAAAGGCCTTTGGACCGTCCGCCTTCGGCAAACTTCAGTTCCGCCCCATCACCAGTGCCGGCGTAGATGGCGACTGGCAACCACTGACCAACCTGGTCCGGTTGCCCTCGCTCAAAGAAGTACACTGCCCGTCCAACCCGACGAAGTCCTGCACCCTGACCGGAGAGAATCTTTTCCTGATCGATTCCATCGCGAACACACACGACTTCACGCATCCGGTGACGGTGCCGATGGGCTTCGCAGGAATGTCCATGCAGGTCCCCCGCCCCGTCGGAACCACTCTGTACCTGAAGCTGCGAGACGACCCATCGACGATCGATCTGGTTGGTCTGCCGGTAATGCCGGAGGCGGAGCCGTACTAGGCTGTGCCTCCGGTAAATGCCACAGAGCCCAACTGTATCGACGCCATTTCTCGCTCAGGGCTGGTACACCCACAGGTCATTAAGTTGTCCCTGCGTACTGGCCGAGTCAAATCCGGAGCCGCCGAATAGCCACAGATTTCCCCCGAAATCCGTCCAGCTCACCGCATTCGATCGTGCCCCGGGCACATTGCTTGCGGCAGTGGTTCCCTGGGTTCCGTAGGTCCCACCCCGATTGACAACGTCCGCGCCTCTTACCCATTCCCATCCGCTGTTGCTAAAGACCCACAGATCGTTGAGTTGTCCCTGGGTTCCGGCCGAGTCATAGCCCGAGCCACCGGCGAGCCAGAGATTTCCGTACCCATCCGTCCAGCTCACCGCATTCGATCGTGCCCCGGGGGTGTTAGCGGAGGCAGCCGTGCCTTGGGTCCCGTACGTGCCCTTCTGGTTGATAACGTTCGCGCCGCTCACCCATTGCCATCCGTTATTGCCGTAGACCCACAGATCGTTGAGCTGTCCCTGGTTTCCAGCCGAATCTAGGCCGGAGCCGCCGAACAGCCACAGATTGCCGGCGAAATCCGTCCAATTGACGGCGTTCGAGCGCGCTCCGGGCGTGTTGGCGGAGGCAGCCGTGCCCTTGGTCCCGTAGATCCCTGCCTGGTTGACAAGATTCGATCCGCCTACCCAACGCCATTGCCTGCCGCGAAATACCCACAGATCGTTGAGCTGGCCCAGGGCTCCGGTCGAATCGTAGCCAAAGCCGCCGAACAGCCACAGATTTTCGTTCGCATCGGTCCAACTGACTGCATTCGACCGTCCCCCGGGCGTGTTGGCTGTCGCAGGAGTTCCCTGTGTTCCGTAAGTCCCTGGCTGGTTCACAACCTTCGCGCCGCTGATCCAGGTCCATCCACTGCGGCTGTAGACCCACAGGTCATTGAGCTGTCCCTGACTTCCCGTCGAATCGTACCCGGAGCCGCCGAACAGCCACAGATTTCCATACCTATCCGTCCAGCTAACTCCATTGGACCGGGCGCCGGGCACGTTGCTGGAAGCAGAAGTTCCCTGGGTCCCATAGGTCCCGCTGTGATTGACAACCTTCGCACCTCCCACCCACGTCCATCCACCGCGGCCATACACCCACAGGTCGTTGAGCAATCCCTGTGTACCGGCGGAATCATAGCCCGAGCCGCCGAACAGCCACAGATACCCCGCCTGATCGGTCCAGCTGACGGAATTCGAGCGTGCCCCGGGGGTGTTGGCAGACGCAGATGGTTCCCTGGGTTCCGTAAGTCCCTTTGTGGTTCGACGACGTTCCCGCCGCTGACCCATGTCCATTGATTCTGATTCGAGATTCGATGTCCGTTGGGGCCGCAACCCACCAAAGCTATCGCCGCGGACGTCACGAACGCACATACAAACGACTTCATTCCTCTTCCCATAAGGCCTCCATGATACGTTGGGATTCGGTTTTCTACCGCTGACTCGCGCCGCAACCGGCACGATCAGGGTACGCTTACGTCAAAACTTGCCCTCAGACGCAGGATTCCTCCGGCGTCTACTGTGCAACTGAACCCCGCTCGCGCGGGAATGTTTCGGCGATATTCAAGCAGCCGCGAAGATACTCTGTCGCAAAGCTGTCGAGAGCGCGGGAACGGAGTGGGTTTGGTTTTTGAAGGAGAACGGGCTTCAACTCGTCCATAGTGCGGCAGAATAGCCGCGCCTTTAGAGCAGTTTTCTGCTGCTGTAAACTCCAGACAATTTTTATATGCATCCGTTCTTTAAGGAACGGATGCGTGCGCTTTTTCCGCTGGTATACACATGCAGAAAACTTGTCTCGTTGCTGAGCAAAATCATCCAACTGATCAGAGTTTCCTTAGAGCTTCCCGATCTCCGCTGCCATCGAAACATCCCGCGCGGTCACGCCGCCGGAGTCGTGCGACACCAGCGCGACGCGAACTTTGTTGTAGCGGATGTCGATGTCGGGATGATGATTCGCCTTCTCCGCCATCAGGGCCAGGCGGGTGACAAACGCAAACGCCGTGACGAAATCCGCGAACGCATACTCCCGCACCAGCGTGCCTGCGCCATACTTCCAGCCGGGAAGCGTCTGCAGTTTTTCTTGTATTTCACTGTCTGAAAGCTTTGCCATAAGTCTCTCCCTTTCCCCTGTCCTTCAGGCCGGGTTTTCGATCCGGCCACCCTCTGATCCTATCGCGAGCACTTGATTGCTTGCCGACGGTAGCGCAAAGCTTCGGCCAGCCGGGCGACCTCCTGGTGCTGCGCATTATGCCCGATCTCAAATCATCAAAGTGGGATGAAGCCTTACTCCACGATCCACGGAGAGCGCTCAGACCAGTGATTCATAGCGTCTTCTGCCCAGGCCGTGGATTTATTCGTGTGACAGGAGGTGCACGGATTGGGAATCTTATACTTGTCGGTCATGCCCGGCGAGATGAACCGGAAGGTATGAGCATGGACATAGGCGCCGGGAACGCCTTCCGATTGGATCTTCGGCATATGGCAGGCAACGCACTGGGTTCCGGGGCTGCCGTCTTTATGATGCGTGTGTTCTTCGAGGGTGGCGGTGTGGGGTCCATTCGGGGACGCAGGGCCGTGGCAATCGAGGCAGATTTGATTCGCGGGTTTTCTCAATTGCGCGTAGTTCTGCGTGCCATGCACATCGTGGCAGGAGGAGCAGGTGATTCCATGCCGGTACATGACGCTCTGCACAAAGTCATTGCCTTGCATGCGGTTCTTGTGCGCCGTGCAGTCGGGAAAATAATAAAAACTGGTTTGTCCGAGCGTGCAGTCTTCCAGCTTCCAGAAATCCTGCAGTTTTAGACCGACGTGGTAGCCCACAGGCCAATCGTAGGCTTGACCCTGGATGATTTGATCTGGAAATGGCCGTCCCTGCGAATGGCACTGGATGCAAGTGTCATTGTTCGCGCCGGAATCCATTTGCGCCGAATTGAGAATGTTGCCTCGTGAGGGATGTGCGACATGCTCGCTTCCCGGACCATGGCAACGCTCACAGCCGACATTCCACTCCGCGACCTGTTTGGTGCGGATGTTGTAATCGACGGAATGACAGCCATCGCAAGTGGGGCCGGTGGGCCGCTGCATGTTGTTCGGAGGATATAGGTGCGCCCACCAATCTGCTCCCTTATTCGGGACAGAATACGGGAGCCACTTGTGATTACCGATGTCCCACTGCACCGGCAGGGGATAATAATTGTCGCCGGTTTTAGTGAAATAGCGTTGTTTCCAGATGCTGCCGTAGACGAAGGCGACCTGATTTTTGGAGAACCTCGCAATATTGTTGGTAGCAAGGCTGGGAATAATCGCATGGGGATGGGTGCGCGGATCGCGCACCACATTGGCCATCGGCGTCTTCTTCCAACGTTGGTAAATCTGCGCATGGCATTTCTCGCAAGCCTGTGAGCCAACATAATGTGCCGTGGAAATGATGCTCGCCTGCTGCGATAACTCCCCGCTGGTGAGCGGCCGCAGACTTCGGATGAATAGAACGAGTTTCCAACCTGGACTGTTCGGTTCCCGGTGCGGATTGCCCCAGGCAGGCATCCCAGTAAACGCAACTCCATTTTCGATGATGTAGTGGATTTCGCCGTCGGTGAGATTTTGGGTTGCGGCCGCGCGCAAATCCGGCACTCTCGGATAGAGATTCAGGCCCATTTGCGTTTTGCCGCTGCCATCGATTCCGTGACAGATCGCGCACCGGGTTAAAAAGTATTCCCGGCCTTCCTGCATAGTGCCAGAAGAAACTTTAAATGGATTCTTCACACTGCGGTCGTGTCTGGGAATGGCTAGATTTCTCACGGCTGAAGCAACAAACGTTTCCCGTGCCGAAGGCGTTGAGGTCGCGCGGAATCCTCGCTGGATCAACAGAACAAAGCCGATGGCGATAACGAGTGCAACTATAAGAAGCGTGAGAAGAACCTTCATCGATGTTTTCATATCCACCCACTTCCCACGGCAGACACGGAATGAATGTCTATGGATTTACAAGAGCTTCAATACACGATCAATGCGGGCTAAGAAGGCCCGTCCTCCTGCTGCCCAAGACAGGCTTTATCAGGCGATCCACGAATATCAGCGAGACCGCCCTTTTGGCAACGGATAAGAGAAGAGATATTTCGGAGTGCCTAGATAACTTCCCCAAACGTATAACCAAAGGGAGAGAATTCCGCGCCGTCGCGCATGATGCCTTCGCGCAGGTTCTGCCATATGGAGTCGGGCGTCGCCAGAAAAACATCGACGATGGCCGGGTCGAACTGTGTTCCGGCGCAGCGCAGCACTTCCTTGCGCGCCACTGCGATGGTATTGGCTCTGCGATAGGGACGGTTGGAGGTGATTGCGTCGAGCGTATCCGCCAGGGCAAAGATGCGGGCGCCGATGTGGATTTCCTCTCCGCGTAGACCGCGCGGATAGCCGGAGCCGTCGTAGCATTCCTGATGCGCGTAGACAATGTCGGCTGCTTCGCGCAGATAGGGAATCTTACGGATCATCCTGTAGCCGAGCTCGCTATGAGTGCGCATGATCGCCCGTTCCTCGGCGCTCAGCTTGCCCGGTTTGCGCAGGATCGCGTCCGGAATGGCCATCTTGCCGATGTCATGCAGAAACGCGCCGCGTCCGACCATCCGCAGTTCCGGCTCGTTTAGCCCGACTGCGCGGCCGAGGGCCAGGGTATAGGCCGTCACCCGCTTGGAATGACCCTCGGTCTCCGCATCTTTCAGATCGAGCGCATTGCCCAGGGCCTCCAAGGTAACGTCGTACGATTGCTCGAGCTGCTGCATGGTGTTCTGAAGCATCCGGGTTCGAGCGGTGATGAGCTGCTCCAGATGACCTTTGAAAAACTCATTCTGCACTCGCAGGCGGCGATATTCCACCGCTCTCCGGACTGCGGCCATCAGCTGTTCTTCAGAGTAGGGCTTGGCAAGATAGTCGTATGCGCCGAGCCGCAGGGCTTCCATGGCCTGATCAGTGTGATCGGCAGTCGTCAGCAGGAGGATAGCGGCGTTTAAACCCGTATTCTGCTGCCCTGCGAGTTGTCTCATGGCAGAGAACAGATGGCTCGATCGATATCCAGTGTCGAGCAGGATCAGATCGATGGCAGAATCGGAACGCAGGATTTCCATCGCCGCTTTGATGGTGTTGACCGCGAGAACCACGAAACCAAGCGGCGCCAATGCAAGAGTGATCGCATCCGCCGACTCTGGATCGCTGCACAATACAAGGATCCGCCCGCCCACGGATGGTCTCGGGGGCGGTGCCTCTTCCGTCCAACGCGTTGTGGCTGCCGGAGATGCCGCAGTCATGGGAATCAGCATGGTCGACCCACGTGCACGCTTTCGAAGGGGATTTCCCCCCTGTAATATTGACTGTATGGGGCTCGTAAAGCAATCCTTAATAGACGCAAGGGTCCTCGACAGGGTCGAGTGGCAGCAGAATACTTAAAAGTGGTACCTATATACCCTATTTAAACAGATCGTTTGGTCAGGCGCCATCGAAAACCCGTTGATTCAAGTGGCTGGGTTCTACACAGTGGAACCAGGCGGAGCTTCGAAATGGCCATCAACATGCTTAACGAAGTACAGTGATACCTGTTTCTAATTGCGTAGTGAGGAATCCGGTCGGATGACGACAGGTTTTACCGCCGCTCCTATATCCTCTATTATCGTCCAATCCGCTTATTCCTATAGCTCGGTCGACGAGCAGCGCGATGTGTTTGAAAGCCATCGCCACCATATTTTTTCGGTAGCATACTACATGACCGGGGACGAACGGGAAGCGGAAATCATTCTGAGCTCCACATTTATCCAGGCATTCCAGCAGCACGCCAAGCCGTCGGTGAACGAGCTCGATGAAGCCCTTATGGACGAGCTGCACAGCCGCCTATCGCTTGATCCGGTCCCGCCGATGCAGGCCGGCGAACCGGGGCTGGGCGATCGAAACGTGCGGCGAACCGAACTCGAAGAGGCTCTCTGCCAATTGCCTGCCTGCGAGCGTCTTTGTTACCTGCTGCGCGATGTCGAGGGATATCCATCCGGTCGCATCGCCGAATTGCTGGAAATCTCGGAGACAGAGACCAAGCGGACCATCCTCTCCGCGCGCCTTCGGCTCCGCAGCCTGCTCGCCAGGCAGAGTTCCGCCTCCCAAGCGTAGATTCCCCGGCGAGCACTTCTTCGGTGTAAATTCTACATTCGTGTAGATTCTGCTCGTTCTCACCCTCTGCCTGACTATCTTTTCTATCCCAAAACGAAAAATCTGGTTCTTCCCGCCCGCCGTACTCCAGGTGCAAATCAACTGCTTACCATCCGGTTTGAAAGGGAAGATAAAACATGAAAAAGAGCATACTCGCAATTCTTCGCTGCGCTCCCAACAGGGACGGTCGATAATCTGCGTTGACCGTGACCATGCAGGGCGGCACAGTACATGCTGACCGACGAAAAAGGCGGTCAGGCAATGATTACTATTCCGAACGTCTATCAGTCCAATGGAGTGATACAGGTCATCAATGCGGTTCTGATGCCGAACTGAATGCGTCTCTCTTGTGAATGAAAGGCGTCCGCATTAAACGGACGCCTTTTTGCGTTTTAGATGAACAGGCTCGACGCCGATCTTCATAACTGCTGATCAACGCTTATCGGGTGGGCCAAATCGCAGCACCCGGCTATCCTGCCACGGCTCAATATATCGAACAGCTTCCGCTCAGACGCAGTCCAAAAGGCTCTGAACTCGCCTTATACAAAGGCGGAACAGCTGATTCTGGATTGCCCTATGTTCGCTTCGCGACATAGGGCAATCCGGCAAAGGTTTTATTGCGTGATGGTATAGATCGCCGTGCCCACTGGGCTGGGCTCGGAATAGCCAGGAACTACGGCGATGGCCTTCACCGTCTGCGACTCAGTGATGATGATTCCGCCCGGCCCTGCGTTCGGATTCGGATTGCAAATATTGTTACAACCGGTACTGGAATAAACCGCCGAACTGGTTGTCGGTTTCGTTCCGTCGGTAGTGTAGTAGATCGTCGCGAGCGGAGAAGTCGGCGTGCTGATCGACACCGCTAAAGGCCAGTTACCGGCAACGGCAATGGCAGAGGTAGAGGCGGAGTACACACCGGCTGCCGGGGTAAAGACCGGTGTAGCCACGACAGAACCGCGCACCTTAACCAGAATCGGCGTGCTCGCAGTTCGGCCGTAAGCATTTGTCGAGTACAAGGTGTAGGTCTGGGTTGCCTTGGGGAAAATCGTCACAGATCCAGCTCCATGTTCGAGCCTGACCGGCCCAATCATGTCAATGTAATCGTAGGAGTCGCCGCTCACGTTGTAACTGAAAGTAACGGGAGTCCCGGCGTGTACGCTTACCATGGATGTCGAGAACCTGTTGATCGTCGGCGGATTCCCGGTAGGTACCGGTGTGCCGGGTGTGCCGGGAGGTAAATCGGGATTGCCCAAATTAGGATCGTAACCGGGGAATTCCGGAGTCGCCTGTACCACCTCGAAGGCTGAGGCTGGGACGTTCTTTAACTGTCCCAGATCATCGTCGTTAAAGCGCGGATCGGATGCACCCTGGAAAAAGAGGCTGCTTCCGTTATCCGCCAAGATCATTCCATATTGCTGCATCGCGGTCAGAATGACCTGATTGGTCTTAGAAAATCCGGAAATATCATAGGTCGCCTTCAATCGTATCCGCATCCCCATGACGTTTTTCGATGCCGTGGTGCCACCCGCAGCATGAGTCGCTGGATCCACGAAATACGCCTCACCATCGGCATCGGTT
Source organism: uncultured Acidobacteriota bacterium (assembly GCA_963823295.1). Lineage (GTDB taxonomy): Bacteria > Acidobacteriota > Terriglobia > Terriglobales > Acidobacteriaceae > JAKAAZ01. The sequence goes on along the minus strand of CAWGLF010000004.1, from coordinate 3,415 downwards.
TTTGTATGTGGCTCGGTAAAGCGGATTGCGTGATGGATCGCCCCGGAAGCTACTTCGTCCCAACGCACCAACCCCGGGAATATCGCCAATCCGGCGGCATCCGCCGAAGTCCAGGTCCATGGGCGGTGCTCACCCTTCTTCATGTCCCAAACTGTCTCGCTCGAAGCATCGTACAACCCATCGCAACGATTCGTATTGAACGTCTCATAGAGCTCACATTTTGCGCGATCAAGCACGAGTACATGGCCATCGGTGTTGTTGTATGTATCCGGCCAACCGGAGCAGTCGACTGGAAGACCTTCGATGGGAGCGTTGCGGGGAATGGGTTCTAAAGTCACATCGCTCTCCGATGCGTAGTCGATCACATTGATTGGCACCGGGCGGGTGGTTTTGAAGCGCCGATCCCAGTGCTGTCCATCGTGATCATCCCTGTCTGTTGAGTCGACGATAACGTAGGGAATGCCATAAATGTCTTCGGCCCCAAAATCGGGATGCAGATGCACACCGAACCCGGGATCGGAGACGATCGCCTGCGAATTTGGGTCGACAGGAGCCGATACGATGTTGGTGTTCCAGGCGTTGGTAGACGGGAAGGGAACAAATCCGTTCAGGCTTGGACTGCCATTCGGGTCGTCGCTGCTACCGAGCGACATGCCGGAACAGGATGGGCGAGTTACCCTACCGATGGTGTAAGCCGCCGAACCCACTGCGCTCTGCGAGAAACCAGCGGCTATGGCGATAGCCTCCACCCGCACAGATCCAGAAATAGAGATCGGAGCGGTATAAACCGTCGAATTGGTGGTCGGCGTAGTTTCATTGATGGTGTAATAGATCGTCGCTCCAGGCGTCGTGTCGGAGATGGTCACCCTTCCAGGCCCATGGTGCGCGCCTCCGGCCAGCGTAAAGGTAGGTGTGGCCGTTGTCGGTTACTGCGAATGCGCTATTACAGCTCGCAATGAAGAGAAGTCCCGACAACGCTACGGTCAAACCAGTTGACTGTTTTCCAATCATCCTCGGCAAGATTTTCATGACAAAGCCTCCTAATTGACAGGTGGGTTCACGATTTCCACGCCTTTCAATTCATCGCGTTGGAGTTGGCGCATTCAGCGATGATTCAGGCGAAGGCTACACTTCATCAGAGTGCTAGCAGCTACAACAATCTGCTGATTTCATTTCGCTCGCGGGTACGGGCTTCCCGCAGGCCCTGCAAATCAGTTGTAGGCAACTATACGCCTTGCGATCATTTGATGCAGCCATTGTTTTCGTTCTGTTTCTTTTCATATCGATTATCGAGAAGAGCGGCATCGTAGCGAAAACAGCGTCGAGTGTAAAGTCTCAATAGGTTGTCGATTCGATTGTGAGACCAATCGGAGTTTCAAAGGGAGAGAGCGAATGGACCATCACCAATGCCCGAGTGACGATATACATACTTGAGAGCAACTCGCTAGAGAATTTCTGCAGGATGGATGCACGTTTGAAGCTGGCGCGGCCAGCTTCAACGTGAGCGCCAAGAAAAGTGGTCGCGGGGCAGTTCTGAGATGCTCGTAACCTTGGGAGAAATCATGCGAAGCGATGAAGAGATTAAAAATGCGGTGCATCGCGAGATTCGCGAGAAGGCTCAGAACTCACCATATTCAAAGATTGAACAGTTGATCCTGGCTTGCCGGGCGCTTGCGGATCAGGGGCATTGGTCGAACGGCATTGCCGGACAGATTACCGCTCGGGGCGATACTCCGGGCACGTACTATACGCTGAAATTCGGAGTGGGCGCGGATGAGGCGACCCACGAAAATTTTATTTTGACGGACGATGATCTTCGCGCTGTGGATGGGCAGTCGATGGCGAATCCGGGCGCACGCTTTCATCTTTGGGTGTATCGAAGCCATCCCCACGTGCAGTGCATCGTTCACACCCATCCGCCCGCGGTGTCCGCGCTCTCGATGATCGGGCAGCCTTTGTCGGCTGCGTGCATGGACGGAACTCCTTTCTTTGAGAACTGCGGCCATCTGGCGGAATGGCCAGGGCTGCCGATCGCCGACGAAGAAGGGTGGATCATTTCGCAGGCGCTCGGCAGCAAAAAGCGCTGCGCTGGCGCACCATGGCATGTTGACGGCCGGAGCGACCATTGCCGAAGCCACGACGCTGGCGATTTGGATGGAGCAGACGGCAGCGGCCCAGCTTCGCGCGGCAGCGGCGGGAACGATTCAGCCCATCCCCGCGGACCTGGCCCGGGAGTCGCGCGATTTTCTGCTGAAGCCGGAGATCACGGAGATGACGTTCCAGTATTTTGCGCGCCGGACCCTGCGGGCTCATCCGGACTGCCTGAAAAGGGCGTGATTGTCCGGGTTCGCTTTGGGATTTCCTGGGTTGGGTGAGCAGGATGTTTTCCCACCCAAGCCGCAAAAAGCGCGGCTAGAATGGGGCACCGGCGCTCATCGTGCTTCAATTTTGGTTGCGATCCGGTTATACTCCGCCCTCGAGATCACATGGCGGTTGCGCAACTCGACGGAATCTTTGTAAGGCCGTCCGGCGATAATCCTGTCCGCCGCGGCGTCATCGATTCCAGGCAGAGTTTCAAGATCGTGTTTGCTGGCGCGATTGATATTGATTGGCCCTTTTGTTCGTAGTCCCTCGATGATGCCCTGGGCCACTGCTCTTGTATTCTGGGCGGCTCGGGCGGTTGCGTTGGCGGTCTCCTGGCGTATCTGGTCCGGCGTTTTGGGAGCCGGGCGGCAGCCGCACAGGCCAAGCAGGCAGATGGTTGCAAACACGGTTAATTTCATGCGGAAGTTAGATGCCGGTTGCTTCGGCTATGCTGTGCGATTCCGCTAGAGACCGAAAGGCCAGACTCTCTGAACGGTCTTGTAGAGGATGTCTTCGTGGTCTTCGCGGGAGTTGGCGAAGGTTAAATGGTCACGATAGAGCTCGACGGCTTTTGGATAGGGAAGCTCCTGCAGAGTTGGCCAGTTGGTTGCCCACATCAGCCGCTTTGCCCCGAACCGCTCATAGACGCGCTTCACTTGTGCCTGGGAATCCAGATAGGGAAACGGCTGTTTCGACACCGTTGACATGTCGGAAATTTTGACGAACACCCTCGGATAACGCGCGAGGTCGAGCAGTTTCTTCAGCAGTTCCGGCCGGTGAAGCGGGCAGTCGGCCATGTGGTCGATGACGACGGTCAGCTCAGGATTCGCCTCGATAAGCGGGATAAGATCAGGCAGGCGCGGCGGAGATGTGAGGATCGTCATTGGGACCTTGAGCTGGGCGCAGCGCCGCCAGAGCGGAGGCATGAGCGGGCCGCGAATCCAGTCGCCCTCGGCAGTGGCCGCGGGGTTCAGCCGCACACCGCGGAATCCCTGCTCGGTGAGGTGACTCAGGTGATCCGGCGCGGCGGGATCTTCTGGATTCACGCGGC
>CAWGLF010000003.1:0-110287 GCA_963823295.1 uncultured Acidobacteriota bacterium | reverse complement strand
GTCTGGAGTTCGGAAGAGCAACCGGCACTTGGCTAAATGGACATCACTGGCCGCTGAATAAGCGACACCTGGTCTCGGTCGTGTGATGAACGTAAACACCGCTCGGAACGACAGCCACTCGCTACCTTTCCCGCTGCAGCATCATTTCATCTGTAGAGAGGAATTGGTCTAAGTTTTGAAAATCTGGAGGCGCGGGTCGGGATCGAACCGACGCATAAAGGTTTTGCAGACCTCTCGAAGCGTATTGTGGGTGTTTGTTGGATTCAGTAAGTATCTGCAAATAGACGATCTTATAAGAGCACAATACAAGCGAATACAAGCCGAAATAGGCAGGCACTCCCCACAAAATCCCCCACAGTTCAAAAGTTAGAATCCATTGATTCCCGCCGCGGGAAAAGTAGCCCTCGCGGCGCATAGCGATCCCTTTGATCTGTTGCTTGGCCGACGCCCTACGATATCTCTGGTCGGGCTTCTGGCCGAAGGCCCCTAGCAGTCCGCTCGCGGACAGCCTGAATGCGGTCACGAAATATGTAGCGACCCACAGGCCGGACAGTCTTGAGTGGGGTCCGTTCGAGGGCCTTGGACCGGATATCGTTGAGGGCATCCGCCGAATCAGAGCGATGGACCGCCCAGGCTTGATCCTCTGGGGCAGTTCGACGCTCACATCGATGCTGCTCGAACAGGGGCTCGCGGATGAGGTCTTGCTGTTCGTCTATCCAATCTTGTTGGGTAAAGGGAAACGTTTCTTTTCGGACGGGACCCCGCCAAGCGGACTCGCACTGACCAGCACGAACGCTCTGTCCTCTGGCGTCCTCATCAGCACCTACACGCCTGCCGGACCTTTGCGTACCGGCTCCCTCGACGACGCAGTGGCGTGAGCGATGCCGAAGTTCTGATAGGAACGGATCGACGTATGCTTGATAACTCCTCATAAGTCGGCTTCTGTTGGCTGATCACGATTTCAATCGGCGATAACAGGCCAATGCAAGTTTCCAGCAAGAATAAGGAATTTTGCACATCTTTTCGTTCAATCCTGTACTGTTGTTGGACGTGCGGGCGCCTGACCCAGCGGGAGCGTGCCACATCTAATGATATGACCGAGGGGTGAAATGAAGAAGCTCTTAAACATTGCGACGGGGCTGGCAACAACCATCTCTATACGGATGTTACCGTGTATCGCTCGGAGCACGCAGGCGCGTCAACTCCTGTGACCGGGACCGGGCAGGGATACAACATTTCGGGAGTGGCCCCTATTGGAGAGCGGCGTGGCAACAGAGTTGGGGCAATAATTATCTTGAGGTAGGCACGTACGGGATCTATGTCAAGTCTTTTCCAAATGCAGTGTCAGGCCCTGAAGACACATATCTGATCCTTCTATCGACTTTCAGTACGAGCGACCCTTCGGCCCCAACCTGCTGGACATTCATGGAACCTATATCCATGAGAATTCAAATTTGGACGCCACATATCTTGCAGGCGGAGCGAGTTCAAAAACCATTTGAACACTTTCAAATTGGACAGCACCTACCACTGGGCAAACAAATACAGCGCCACGGGGGCATTGTTTTCGACAACCGGCAACGGTGACGCGCTGCTATATGTACCGCGCCGCTGACCGGCAGCAACAACGGCAATCCCGACACCAGCGGCTATATTGCGCAGTTCGCCTATTGGCCTGTACAAAATATCGACCTCAACGTCAATTACTCCGGATATTTCAAATTCAACGGTGCCAGCACCAACTACGACGGCTTGCAGCGGAACGCTTCGGACAACAATTACCGTGTACTTGGCTTTATGGGTGAACTTCTAGGAAACGGCGTGGAACAGAAAACAGAGATTGACAAGAGCACAGAAAAAAGAGATGTCATCATTGTCACCCGGCGGTCTTTTTTCGGGGCACTGGTGGCTATCGGCTCGGCTGGTATGGGCGCACTGCTCGCGGTGCCGATGTTGCGGTATGTCTTGTATCCCCTGTATGCCAAAGGCACAGGGACGGAATGGTCCGACGTGGGGGAGATGAGCGAATTTGCCGACAGCAAGTATCCAGTGCGCAAGACCGTTACCTTACCCAGCGCGACGGCTGGAGAGAAGTAGTGTCGGCCCAGTCGGTCTACGTCAACCGCACCACCGCTGGCGAGCTGGAGATCCGATCCGCGATTTGCCCTCACCTGGGTTGCAGCGTCTCCTGGCAGCAGGCACAAAATGACTTTCTCTGTCCCTGCCACGGAAGTATTTTTAAGCCCGATGGAATGGTCGTCTCTGGCCCCTCGCCACGCGGCATGGATCGACTGCCCACCCGTGGTGAAGGACGGCAAGGTCCAGGTCCGCTTTGAGTACTTCCGGCCAAACGTACCCAAGCAGGAAAAACTAACCTGATCGCAACGAGGGTGATGCTGTGGACCGAAAAGACAAAATAGCCGCGGATGCCCCCCGGGAAACACCCGAAGGAAACGTCTGTTCCGCTGGCTTGATCGACGCGCCGGCGTCGAGAAGTTGATGACGGAGTCGCTCGACGAGCCGATTCCGGGCGGGGCGCGGCTGGCTTACGTGTTCGGGTCTGGGCTTCTCTTCATCTTCATCTCGCAGATCATCACTGGAATTTGCCTTGCGATCTACTATGTGCCTTCGGCCGAGACGGCGCATACCAGCGTGGCGTATATCACCAAGCAGGTGGCGGCCGGCGCGTTTTTGCGAAGCCTGCACTACTACGGTTCCAGCGCAATGATTATCGTGCTGCTGCTGCATTTTCTGCAGACCTTTCTCTATGGTTCATTCAAGTGCCGGCGAGAGCTGCTGTGGATCTCCGGAGCTACTCTTTCCCTCTTCGTCCTGGGTATGGGCTTTACCGGGTACTTGCTTCCCTGGGACCAGAAGGCCTACTTTGCCACCGCTGTTAGCACCAACATTGTCGGCGAGGTACCGCTGATCGGCGGATGGCTGACGAGGTTACTGCGTGGCTGCGACACCATCGGCACGCTTACCCTGTCGCGATTCTATGTGGCGCATGTCTTTCTGATTCCGGCTGCGATCTTCGCTTTCATCGGCATTCACATTTTCCTATTTCGCAAGGCCGGCGCCGCAGGTCCTATCCATGAGGACCCGGTCAATCCAAAACTGGCGCCCGAAGGGTTCTATCCACGCCAGGTTTTAATGGACATGGCGTTTGCCCTGCTGCTGATGGTGGGTCTTGGCTTTCTGGCGTATTTCCATCCGGTTAGTCTGGGTCCCATTGCAAACCCAGCGGACACGAATTTCTTGTCCAGACCCGAATGGTATTACCTGCCCATGTTCGAGTGGCTCAAGTTCTGGGAAGGGCCGCAGGTGGTGTTCGCGGTCGTGGTCATCCCTGGACTTCTTGCGGAGCTGTTTTTTCTGCTGCCGTTTCTCGATCGCAGTCTGCAGCGCCGACCGTGGCGCAGACCGATTCCCGTGCTGGCCGTCGCTTTCGTCATTGTGGGCATCATTTTTCTCGGGTTCAGGAGCCGGGTGGATGACCGCGACGACCCGACCATGGCCGCGCAGCTTGCACTACAGGCGCAGGAGGAGAAGGCCTATACCGCCGCGCCATTTCATCCCTACATCGAATCTCCGGGTGGAACCGGACCGCTCGCTCTCCCCATTGGACATGTAAGTCCGCTGGTGTCACAGGGCAGAGGAATTTTTCAGGCGCACGGGTGCTCCGGCTGCCATGGTGAGGTTGGCCTGGGAAGACGGTTGCCCCCAATCTCACGGGCATCACAACAAAATCCCGCAGCCCCAGCTCATCGCGTTGCTGCACAATCCAAATACTGCGATGCTGGCCGGGCACATGCCCGCTGTGGATATTTCCCCAAGCAACATGCAGGCTCTGCTTGCATATCTGGGAGTGATCGGAACCAGCGCGGCGAATGTGCAGGCATCGTCCGGCGCGTCTCCGCAGCCCTCCACGGTGGAGAATGAGGCTGTGCCCCGCGCGACGAACGCAATCAGCAGTAACACAGCATCCGTCGGTCAGCCGCAGCCCACCGCCGCTGCCACGCCTTCGTCCGCTGATGTCGCTGCAGGCCGGCAACTCTATCAGGAGCATGCTTGTCTTGCCTGCCATGGAGCGACGGGTGAAGGAGGACGCGCCCCTGCCTTGGCTCCTCTGATTGCCAGGCTTACCAATGGCAGGCTGACGCAACTGCTGCAACATCCCAACGCGTGGATGACAGCCGGTGGGATGCCGCCGTTTATCGGAAATCCTGATCAGCTGGGTTCGCTGAGCTCGTATTTGCGAACCCTTCGGGCACCTCAGCAGCCATCCCAGCAGCAGGCAGAACATCCGCAGGAGACTCCTGCAGCATCCGCTGAAGGCGGCAGCGTCCCCCTATCCGGAAATGGCTCCCGCGACCATCGTCAGCGCGACTCAGCCAGCGACTTCGAGAGCCGCGGCCCCGGCTTTAGCGCCTGCCCCGGTTTCGGTAGCTGCGACACAACCCAGTCCCGGACGGACCCTGTTTCTTTCGCAGGGTTGCTCAGCCTGCCATGGCCCGCCGGCAGAAAGAACGCAGTTTGCCCCGTCATTGGTGGGAATTACGAGCAAATTCCCGGGCGACAAGGTGCCCGCGTTACTGCGACATCCGACTGCCAGAATGCGCGCCTGAGGAATGCCCGCCTTCAACTTGACTGATCCGCAGATGCAGCAGCTGGTCGGCTATCTCGCGAGCCTGGAAGTTGCTCCTCCGGCGGCGGCCAATGCAGCAGCAAGCGCAGCGAACCCGCAGCCCTCCTCGAGATCCATTGCTGTCACACAGGCAACCGCAGTTGCCCCCGCTCCTCTCACTCCGTTGGAGCTGCGCGGCCAGCAGATATTTCAGCACAACCGCTGCGAAACCTGCCATGGGGTGGGCGGACTGACGGGAACTGTCGCCGCTCCGCCACTGGCTGGAACGGCGTCGGCCCTTCCCGCTTCCGTGCTGGATAATCTGCTGCAGCACCACAGCACCCAGATGAAGAATGGAAACATGCCTCCCACCAACATGAGCGCAAGCGCCAGGAAAGCGATCGTTGCTTACATCCGGTCGATGACGTCACCTCCGGGCGCCCATTAGCGATCTCTGCATGCTTCAGTAAGGATGATTGTTCGTGGCGGAACCCAGTACGCTCAGCGCCGAGAACCCACGGGACTGTCGTCCGCGGCAACTATGCCGAACCACAATTGTTCAGGTGCGAGTTATTCTCGATAAGTCATATGCAACCTTTTCCGGAGGGTGACCGATACTGAACAGCAAAGGGGCGCGACCCCACAACCACCATAGTGCGGGTCTTAGGGGCCGAGCTGCATTTATCGATCTTCCTCTTGCGATGCCCGTACTGCGCGAAGCTTAGTATCTCGAAGTTTTAGTGCAAGTCGACTTCTCGAAAGCAAAGGACGCGAGATGTTCTCAATTGGCGAGAACAGACCGATGCACTCATTGACGTGCGATATTGGGCCTAAACTCCAAGCTCTGGATGTTGCTGGCAGCTCTTCTGTTCGGCCCTCAAGACGCGTAGGCCGTGCCACTCATCTCTGAAGGTCAGACCCTTCTGAGCAGCGAAAGATGGCTTGATTTGGCATGGCGGATTGTCCTGAAAACCCTCGTTTTCGCTAGATTGATAACGATGCCGCGCCGCGAGCTTCTGACCGCCACAGGACGCTTCCCGTTGCTGGCATTCCCCGACGGCGAGACGGCGAGAGAGAGCTGATTCACCGGTTTACGCTGACCAAGGCTGACCTTGCCTTTGGGAGGCAACATCACCGACGCCGCGCGCCCGAAATTCGATACCCGGCTCGCACAGGACGGGATGCATGTGCTATCCCCGAGATCATTCTTTTCTCCCCCGCGCCTAGGCGGGCGAGATTTGTTGTCACAAACTCGCTCCGCCTGACGTTGTATAGATGTAGAAACTATGAGCATGAGCGATCGCTGGGTAGAAGCGGAGTTCGAAACCATTTTTCGGGAGCACTACCCGCGCATTGTTCGGGTCGTCCGGCGAGTGCTGCAGCGCGATTCCGAGGCCGAAGAGGTCTGCGCCGAGGTCTTTCTCCGGCTCTACAGCAAAGGTCCGGACGTTGCAGCCGGCGGACTGGTCGGCGGCTGGTTGTATCGCACCGCGACTCGCGCCTCGATCGATGTCCTTCGCGTCAACCGGCGGCGCGGTGAGGAAGAAGAACTGGAAGGTAAAGAGTTCGTTCCGGTCGATGGCAATGCCGAGAGTCCGCTCGCCGGTCTATTGCGGCAAGAACACATCGCCGAAATACGCGGTGTGCTGGCGAAGCTGAAGCTGGATAACGCGCAACTCTTGCTGTTACGTCACAGCGGTCTCAGTTATCGGGAAATTGCGGAAGCGATGCAGCTTAGCTTCAATTCTGTTGGCACAAAACTGGCGCGGGCGGAGGCGGAGTTCTCCGCGCTCTACGAACGGCAACAGCGGCAAAGCCTGAAGAGACAGCAATTGCAGACGGCGAAGGAGGGGCAATGAAACATGGAGAAGTGAACCAAGGAATGCTACGCGCTTATCTCGATGGCCAACTCGATTCCGGGCAAGTCCCCGCTATCGAGCAGCACCTCGAAGGCTGCGCTGCGTGTCGGGAAGAACTTGCGATTCTCCGCGGCCATGCGACGCGTGTGCAGGACGGCCTGAATCGATTGCCGGAATCGGCCGAGACGGCGAACACTGCCATAGCCTGGGCCGCCTTTCAGAAGAAACGGGAGGACTACATGGAAAGCGAGCGGAACCGGTGGACCTGGTTGCAGAAATTATCCCTGGCAAGTGGAGGTCTTGCCGTGGCCGCGGTGGTTCTGGTCTTGACAGTAGCGCCGGTCCGGGCGTGGGCGGAGAGCCTGCTGGCGATCTTCCGCGTCCAGCGTGTCACCATACTTGAGATCAACCCCGCCGCCATGAAGAATAACGGGCTCGAAAACAATCAGCTGCTCAATCAAGCGATCAGCCGCGTTCTTTCCGATGAGATCACGGTGACGCAGAAGCCGCAAAGACCGCGGCTCATCGCGGACGCGGCAACGGCATCAAATGACGCCGGGTTTCCAGTGCGGCTTCTGCCCGACGAAACACCATCGGGTCTGCTGCTGGAGAGCGGGGCCGGAATGCAGATGAAGCTCGATCGCGACCGCATTCAGTCCATCCTGAACGAGGCAGGACGCAGCGACCTGCAGATCCCGGAGTCGGTGGACAGCGCTACTGTCGGGGTGCACGTGCCTGCCGGGGTGATGGCATTCTACGGCAATTGCGGCGATGTCGCTTCTCGGATTACGAACCCGCCGGCTGGCAAACATGGCCCCAATGTTGATGAGCGACCCGTTCCGCTTGCCGATGCCAGCTGCGTTTCGCTGTTCGAGCTTCCCAGTCCCATCGTATCCGCTCCTCAGGAGATCGATCCTGCCCAGATTGCGCAGGTCGCGCTTCAGTTTCTCGGTATGAGTGCCAACGATGCCGCTAATTTCACCCAGACCGTCGACTGGACCTCGACGCTGGTGCTTCCGGTAGTCCGCGGCGAGTCGAAATACGAGCAGGTGCACGTCAACGGAAATGAAGCTGCGCTGTTGCGGCCGGAAAGTCAGAAACAATCCGGCCACTTCTCGCTCATGTGGGTGGACAATGGAATCGTCTTCGCTCTGAGCGGAACCGGAGACGACACGACCGCGATCAAGCTGGCGTCGCAACTGCAATACTAGGAGATTTCCCGGAAACTATGGCGACTCTGACCATCGATGCATCCCGGCTAAGTAAGAGCTATGGAACCCGAGCCGCCGTCCGCGATTTGACGATTCAGGTCGGCCGCGGAGAGGCCTTCGGATTTCTGGGTCCGAACGGAGCAGGGAAAAGCACCTCGATCAAGATGCTGCTTGGGCTGGTAAAGCCGACTGGCGGCAACGCTCTCCTGCTGGGTCAACCAGTGGGCACGCGCGCGGTGCGGGCCCGCATTGGCTTTCTTCCCGAGCACTTCCGCTTCTACGATTGGCTCTCTGCTTCGGAGCTGATCCTATTTCACGGCAGGCTCTGCGGCCTGGCGGAAGACACGCTTCGGCGTAAAGTTCCGCGGCTGCTTGAACGAGTCGGCCTGGGCGTGCAACATAACAAGCCCATCCGCAGTTTCTCCAAGGGAATGATGCAGCGCGTAGGTCTGGCGCAGGCGATCGTCAAGCCGACCTCCGGCCTAGATCCAGCCGGGCGCAAACTGGTCCGCGACGTGATTGGCGAGCAGTGCAGTCGTGGCGCAACCGTCTTTCTCAATTCGCACCTGCTCGGCGAAGTGGAACAGAGCTGCGACCGCGTGGCCTTCATTCGGGATGGCAGCATCGTAGGCGAGTACCAGATGAACGCATGGCAGTCTGCCCAGACGGAAGTCGAAATCAAGGCCGCTCGCGTTAGCTCCGCCGCGATGGAGCGGCTCAAGGTGTTCACGCAGAATCCTCATCTTGAAGGCGAAATTCTGCGGCTTGGCGTGACAGAAGCAAGGAGCCTTCCCCAAGTGGTTCGCTGCCTGGTTGAAAACGGCGCCGAGGTCTTCTCGGTTGTTCCGCAACGCGTGAGCCTGGAAGATTTGTTTTTGCAGATGATGGGATCGGGACCTGGCCTATGAGCGAGAACGCAATCAACGTGCGTATCGCCGCAGGCGCACCCAAGCCGTCGGCACACGATGAACTGGTTATCGGGGTAGGTATCGCTGAACAGTCGTCCCGCAGTCTTCCTCCCGGACCGAGCGCTCTGCAAACAACTTTGTTGATCGCGCGAGTCACTTTCCGCGAAGCGGCTAGGCGCAGAATCCTATGGATCGCCATGCTTGCGGGGATAGATTTCTGGCTTTCTTCTGGACCGCGCTTTATTTCGTAATGAAGCGCAATTCGTCGCACACTCCCATCGTCGATTTTCGCGAAGGCATTGTCATGATGACGATGATGGTGCTCTATGCCGGAAGCATGATGACCTCGCTGATGGCCGTGCTCACTTCCTGCGACACGCTTGCTGGGGAGATCGCTTCCGGCACCATTCATGCCATCGCCACCAAGCCGGTGCAGCGCTGGTGCATTGTGTTTGGCAAGTGGGTTGGTTTCGCCGGAATGCTCACGCTCTATGTGTTGCTGATCGAGGGTGGCACCATCCTGATCAGCTGGATCCAGAGCGGATATCGTCCTCCGCACGGCGCGGCTGTTCTATGCCTGATATGGCTACAGGCCATCGTGCTGCTCGGGGTTACCATGGCGGCGAGCACCAGTTTTTCATCTCTCACAAGCGGCGCTATCTCGCTCGGACTGTACGGCCTGGCCTTTGTCGGCGGATGGATCGAGCAGTTTGGATCGTTGCGGGATGTGAAAGCCTGCGTCGAGTTGGGAATTCTCTCCAGTCTCATCATGCCCAGCGACGCCCTCTGGCGCCGCGCGGCCTTCAAATTCCAGCCACCCTTGCTTGGAGCCGCAGGCGTTACTCCCTTCAGCGGCACGCTAGCGCCGAGTACTGCCATGGTAGTCTATGCCGCTCTATATGCGGTGTTGAGCGTCCTGTTTGCGCAGTTGCTCTTCTCTCGACGCGATCTTTAGCCGCGGGATGTGTGATTGACAGCCTTTGCAGGCGACGACGAATGGATGGTGAGCGGATGATGGACCTTGGAACATGACAGGGCCAGGATAGGCGAACAAACGGGGAATATCTATGGTCAAGCTAAATACCTGAAAACCAGGCGGTGCCGACAGTTGCGGAGTGAGCAACCCGCTCGATAAGAGTAGACCTGAAGCACGTTTTCGATTCGTATTGGAGCCAGTTGACCTGTCCGCCATATCAAAGATACTGCCGACGCGAGGGCACTCGAATTCCCGCAGTTGAGGCATCAAATACCAAGATGGCTCATGTCTCCATCGGGCGGTTGGTCTCATTGGGAGTTTAAGATTGCGGAGATCGATCTGATCTAAGTGCCCGTGGCAAGATTCAGCCCGTTTGAGGAGGATAGATGACTCACCACTCCAGACGTGATTTCTTGAAGACCGGCATTGCCGCAGGCGCGTTCGCCGCCGTCGGAAGCTTACCGTTGACGGCGCAACGCGAGACAGCGACGGATTGGATCCCGCTCGGCAAATCCCAAGTGAACGGTGACGCGGCTCGCATTCGGCACGGGAACCTTCGGCGGCCAAGTACAGCGAGACCTAGGCCAGGACCAGTTCACAAAGCTAGTGCGCTACGCTTACGAGCGCGGCATTCGTTTCTTCGAGACCGCCGAATCTTACGGCGAGATGCATAAGATGTTGGGGGTGGCGCTAAGGGGTGTTCCCCGCGATAGCTATCGGCTTATGTCGAAAGTTACCACCCGTGAAGGCGTAAACCCTCAGCGGAAAATCGATGAGTTGCGCAAACTCGCGAATACCGAGTACTTCGACATCATGTTACTGCATTGGCAGCATACTGCGACATGGCCCACTGACACCACCAAGTGGCAGGACGGAATTATGGAAGCGCAATTGAAGAAGGCTGTCTTAGCCCACGGCGCATCAGTGCACGGACTTCCGGCGTTGCGCCAGGTTCCCGGAAACAAGTGGCTCGATGTTGCGATGATCCGCGTGAATCATAAAGGCACGAGAATGGACGCCGAGGACTACGCAACAGAAGGTCTCGGCAATGTAAGTGAAGTTGTCACTCATGTAAAGCAGGTCCGCAAGCAAGGTATGGGCGTCATCAGCATGAAACTGGTGGGAGAGGCTACGTTCAACCGCGAGGACCGCCAAGCTGCGATGAGATTCGCTTTCAGGAACGCCGGTGTCGATTGCGTTACGGTCGGCTATAAGAACACGGCGGAGATTGACGAGGCTATTAAGAATCTGGATCTGGCGCTCGCCTAACGGGGCCTCGCATTGGAGCAAGCGACCCCTGAGACAAGGTTCGGAGAGTCCTTTATTGTGCGCAACGCACAGCAAAAAATGGCGGTCTCCCCGAGAACCAGGCCGCCTCGCCGTTTTCCTTATTGATAGTAGATGTCTCAGAAGTATGCATTACGGGCTGCGCTTCTCCCTAGAAAAATCGACGCCATTGAAGGTTACTGAAGTCTCCCACCTTTAGTTCGCGATGGGCCACTCGCCGCCACGATCCGCTGCGCGCTTTTATCGTCAAATCGTCGAGCGTGCAGCAATTATGAATGAGACAGCAACTCAGATACCTTTGTCAGGAGGTCGCGAGGCCACACGGGCCCCGATAAGGGATAAACGATCGTATTTGAATTTACGGCGGAAGCAATGATGGCATTCTGCTCTAGCTCTGGTATTGTGTGGCCCAAAATGAAAAGGTCATACGGCAATTCCGCTTCCGCTATCAGTGACTCGAACTCTGCCGCGCTGATCGCGGTATCTACGATGAAACCCGCCGACTCCAAGAGAAGCCGACGAGTGGTGAGCAATATCTCATCGTGCCCATAAAGGAGAATCCGCGAATCCCGTGGCGACAAACTCATCCGAATCGTTGTCCTTTTTTCTTATCACTTGATGCACTAACAAGGCCCCTCCAAATATAGAACACACGATGGCCCGCGGCGACCGCAGAGCGCAGTCGCCTATCGTAATTGCCCGTGGAAGTACAAGATGCCAGCACTCCGGACGAGGCAGCGAACGCGACGAGGGGCAGCGAGAGCGCGCGATCCCCGAAAAGTTCCATCGATTGCATAGACGGCAGAGCCTATTGTTCCGGCATCCCACTACTTAGTCGCTGGTTTGCGGAGGACGTTTCCCACCACAACGTCAGGAGGCTATTGCCCTCTGGAACCTCATCGAAGGGGTCTCAATGAATGCGGCCGATTCTAGCTTGGAAGCGCAAATGCATGTTGCCGTAGACGCTTTGCGCAAGTCCGAAGAGCGGGCCGCCGCGGGACAGCTCGCGTTGGAATTGGTGCACGAAATCAGAAATCCCCTGGAAGCCTTTGGGAATCTTCTATTTTTGGCCTACGGCGACGCTGATAATCCCGAAAAGGTACGAACTTACATACGGATGGCAGAGGAGCAGTGGGCGACACTGAATCAGCTCGTTGAGCGGACGCTGGGTTTTGCTCGATCCTCACCTCACCCGAAGCCTAGCGATCTGGTCGCCTTGGCCCAGGCCGCAATTCGTATACACAAGCGCTCAATCGACGGCAAGAAAATACATCTGGTGAAGGATTTCCCTCAGGAGGACCTTATTGTTGAGGTGCACGCCACCGAAATACTTCAAGTCCTCTCAAACGTACTGGTGAACGCTATCGATGCACTCCCAAGTGAAGGTGTTATCTGCCTCCGTCTGCGAAAACGTCAGAATGGGATTCATTTCGTAATTGCTGACAATGGTCATGGCATCCCAGCCGAGCATAGGGCGAAGATTTTCAGGCCGTTCTTCACAACCAAAGAAGATCGCGGCACCGGGCTGGGTTTGTCCGTTTGCAGAAAAATCGTCGAACGTCATTGTGGCAAGATATGCATGCGGAGCAGCGTGCGCCCAGGGAAGAGCGGCACCACGTTCAAAATCTCTCTTCCCCTCTAGGCACGCACTTGCTTTCTAATTGGGGACTATATTCCGTGATCATGGTTTTAGCTAAAAGCAGAGGCGGCAAATGTTTACCGCCCCTCCCGCTCACGCTGCTGCTTCGACGCAGCAGATGGAGCAGACCTATCGCGTGAACATCTTTGCTCTGTTCTGGCTCTGCAAGGCCGCGCTTCTCCCATGCCTCCGGGGAATCGATCATCAGATCATCAACACGGCATAGATCCAATCGACGCATCCCAGTCCATCTTTGCTCGACTATCCGCCCACCAAAGCCGCCATTCTTGCCTTCACGCGTGCTCTAGCCCGGCAGGTAGCAGAAGATGAATTCGTGTAAATTGCGCTACTCCGGGTCCTCTCTGGACGCCAATCCAAACATGCGGAGGACAACCCGACTCAATGCCAGTCTTGTAACACTATCAATCTGCGACACAGGCATCGGTCCTGTTGGAAGAGGGAATAGCATCACTAACGGCTTGCAAACACCGGTCACCTTAGCGTGCCTGTTCCTGCGCACTCATTATCGGAATACGAGCGCGTGTATGTGTTCTAACACCGCGCAGAAGTACGCTTGATCGCGCTGTTCCAACGGAAGGCGATCGGCTAGCTTCTGACCGCACGTCGGGAGGTAGTACCGGAAGGGGAACATTTGAACCTGACGCCAAGGCATGTAACCCCAACTACCCCCACTTTCCCAGACTGCATCCAAGCTTGCAATTTGCAGTGCAAGGGTCGCAACTGTTGTATTCTTGCCGTTATTATCCTCGTCCATGTAAATCGGACCAGGCACGCTGGAATCGGTTAAGAGATCGGCGATATCTTTGCGCTTCTCTTCAGGTGCGAGCCCGTTTCCATGAACAATCGTTAGATCCGCATGACTGCGCGTCAAATCTGGTATTCCTATTCCAAGGATAGAAGCGCCGACAGGCAACCGGAATCCGGGCCCGAACCGGCTCCGGGCGAGTTCGATCAACTCACCCATATGGCTCTTGATCCAAGGATCGTAACCCCAATCGAACTCATTGGCCACCTCAATAATGACGTTACGGCAATTGTTCTTTACCAGCCAATCAGTTGCA
Organism: uncultured Acidobacteriota bacterium; assembly: GCA_963823295.1. GTDB lineage: Bacteria > Acidobacteriota > Terriglobia > Terriglobales > Acidobacteriaceae > JAKAAZ01. Next base: position 96,698 of record CAWGLF010000003.1, on the reverse strand, counting down.
TTAACGACTGCGCGACGCACCGCGTCTGAATCGCGCAACACTCCATTCTGGCCCTGATAGAAATATATGAGCGTGAGGATCATGCCTCGGTAATCGAGAGCGCGCTGAAGCCGAAGCAAACGGCGCATCCAGGCTGGCTTTAGGGAGCCGTCAGGAAGAAATGCGCTGATCAGTGCTCCCTTACCGGGACCCAAGCTGGCCTCGTGATCGCGCTTGATTTTGGGCACCTCGTCGCCATAGCCTGGGTTTCCCCCTTGCAGCGACACATTTATGGCGAGAATACCGTATTTACGGTAGGTGTCGAGAGCGGCAATCACGCGATCGGTATTGGCGTCGGGGCTGAACGAAGCCTCAGTAAGCCATTCGTCATCGAACAGGGCCTGTGCCACCCGGAGGTTCATTAGTCGGCCGGCAGCATCCGGGCGATATTTCGATCCACTATAGGTGGTCTCCCATGGGGAGTGTGGGCCATCGCGAACATAAAACAATCGCGCGTCATACCCCTTCCCGAGCATTTTGCCGGTTGCGATGTCGACCGCCGGACAACTGATCGCAAACGATAAAAATATTGTAAGGAGCACCAGCAGCCCTAACATGACCCTCTTTTCCGACACATAGGATCCGCGCAGCCTAGTCATTTCTGTTCTTGGCTCGATTCCGCACAATCTACTTCTTGGCCATAAGGCCTGCATCCACCAAAAGGTTTGCGCCAGTAATGCAGGATGCTTCGTCTGACAACAGGAACGCAATGGATTGAGCAACGTCCTCTGGTTGGCAGAGCCGTCGCAAGCACTGCTTCTCAGGCCAGGTTCTGGCGAATTCTTCGTAGTCCAACCCAGCTCTTTGGACAGCCGCACGCAAGGCCGGTGTTACCGTAATGCCGGGCGACACAGCGTTTACCCGGATATTGTAGGAACCAAGATCTACCGCGGCACATTGGGTAAAGAGCAGAAGCGCTGCCTTACTGCTGTTGTAAGTGGCGTAACCAGCTTCTCCAGCCAATCCACTTACTGACGCGACATTGACGATGGCGCCTCCTCCAGACTTGCGCATGAACGGATAGGCAAATCGCGTGAATAGTGCCGCGCCAAGTAGATTGGTCTTCCAAGGCTCATACCATTCTTCGACGGTAGCATCGACTCCTCTCTGCACGAAGGAAGCAGCATTATTTACTAATAACTGAATCCCATTCCACTCAGAGCCGGCTTGCTCAACAACTCTCCGAACCTCCTCCTCCACCCCGACGTTGGCCAAGGCAACCTGGCAGTTCCCCCTTCCCGGCGAATGTCGTCTGCAGCAGCTTCGACATTAACCTGGTTGATATCCACCAAAAGAACACGGGCTCCTTCGCGGGCAAGGAGATTGGCAGTTGAGCGTCCAATGCCCGAGCCTGCACCTGTTACGACCGCAACCTGACCACGAAATCGGCTTCTTTTCTGCACAAGCCTGTCCTTAAGTGATGACTTTCATCTGATAAAAGTACTCCGCGAAACCCAGAGCAACAATGGCGATCATTAATACACCAACTCCCAGAGCCATGGTCTTAAATGGCTGGCCCTTCCATTCCCCTACGCACACGTCCCATACACCCGAAATCAGGATCATAGCGGCCATGGATACAGCCCAGGTAATTACCGCTCCAAAGGAACCCAGCAGACCTACAGCGCCAGCATAGGCAACCACACCAAAGAGAAATACACATGCCATGAAAGCTGTCCACAACGAACAACGCAGTGCACCCGGAAGTAGGAACCGTCGAAAGCTAGAATTCTTGCGCAAGAGGTATACCGAATAAAGAATATTGCTAAAGAATCCTCCGATAAGATATGGCGCCAGGAATGCATTCGCAGCAGCGAAATCGGAACCGCCGTACTTATGTGCAACAGTAAAAATGGGGTTTGGGAAAGCCAGGGCGATATTCATGCCGGAGCTGATTGCGCCGGCGACGCAACAGGCTGCGACGGCCTTCGCGAATGTCAGTTTATTAGTTTTCTCCTGCGATCGATCCCGTTCGTTAAGCACATCTTTTTCGCGCATTCCGCCAGCCTTACCACACAGAGAGATGCCCAAGACGGACAATCCAACACCCAATAACGTGAGCAGCCCACTTTCATGAAGAACCGTTCCTCGGTGAAGGGTAAATAATGGCAATAATGTAAGTGCCATGCTACTGCCGCCATTAAGGGCGGTAGCCAGTCCCAATCCAATCACCGGAACAGTCATGCTGTACAGGAATCCGGACATCCCGGACACGGCACCGAGTAAAACCGTCAGCATGAGAATGCCAGGACCGACGGTCTGGTTTACCTGCCAATAATGAGGCACTGTCCAAATGGCCACAAGCAGGGGTCCAATCAGTAAGCCTATTATCGACCAGAGCGCCCAGATGTTCTCCCACTGCCACACTTTTAGCAGCCGCATCGGGGCGAGATAGAGTCCCCAACTTGCCCCGCAACCTATCGCCAAGATTAGGCCAGAAATCATCCATTTCCTCTTCTTTAACTTATAAGGTCAAATGAGCGCCTGATTACTCCACGATGCACTCGAGCGGCCCAGTTCTAGGCAGGTATGAGGGGAAAGGTGAATGTCCGGGACGAATGGGCCTCGATGGCAACTCGCCGGCAATCAACCAGATAGTTTTGCCCCAGAATCCGCTTTACCTCTGTGGAGTTTTCACACATGACTTTCACGGCAGCGTCGAATGAAGTGGGATTCGTGAGCGTCAGCGTGAGTTCCTTTCCATTGTGCTCGCAAAGCGCTGACGTCAATGTGATCGATGGCACAGAAAAAGCCGGTATCCGGTTGCACATACAGTCCAGGAACTTCGACGTAAGTCAGCATGTTTGATACTTCAGGCCATGTACTCTGATATTCGATTTCACCAATTGGTTCGAGCCAGTCACTCAGCTCTACGCGCTCATTCATCCAACCGGCCGGCATCTCCGCTATAGGACGATCCGAACGCGAGAGGTACTGTGTTAAATTGTGGGCCAGCTCCTGAATTGTCTCCAGGTAGACCTTACGACCGGTGTAGCGATAGAGCTTGAAAAGCGAGCTCCCAGATAGAGTGCAAATCCCTGGGGCTCCGTGCTTGTTCTGGGCGTTGGCAAAGACCGCACCCGCCGAATGCATGTTCAGCCGGCCAAAAAGCGAGTGCGATGGAAACTGGAAATCATACGAAACCATCCATGTCATGCACTGGTGCGCCATCTCGGTGGCATATCGCAACCACTTCGGGTCACCAGACACCTCGTACAAAACTACGAACGATTCGAGCAAGCCGAAAGAAGATTCGCTGTCGGGACATTGGCAGGCCTCGCCGGGTCCTCCCGTGGATAATCCTCGAGTTACGTAGTGCTCGTAGTAAGAATCGGCGGCGGCGGTTGCCACCCGCAGGTACTCTGGTTCCTTGAAATACCCGGAAGCGAGCGCCAAACCAGCCGGAGCGATCCCTGCAGCGGTGGAACCACCGACGATTACATCCCCGGTATCGATATCTACGAACTGGCCGAACTGCCCCCACTTGTTCCACGTTCGCACAAACGCATCCGCACATCGGCGAGTTCCTTCTCGCCACGCGGGAGAGATCTTCTGACAATCTGATTGCATGTCCAGGAGCATGAACTGCTTCACCATGAAATAGAGTGCGTCAGCGCTCTTGCGTGTCATGACCCACTTTGTTGCGTATGGCTTTCCGAATCCGTCGCTGTACCACTTACCTTCATGTTCGACAGCGCGAAAATAACCTGACGTCCCCATACCGCGGGAAAATACGAAATCGAAATTCTTGAAAACACGCGTGCGGGAGGTGTCGTCCCCCTCGATCAACAGAGGATAGGTAGCCATAAGTCCGCCAACCCAGCCCGGCTGCCAGTCCTCGTACCTGTCCGTCCGCATGCCTACGGAATAGTAGCCGTAATCATCCACCCAGTTGTAACGGTATTTCTCTTCTTGAATCTTCCATGCGGCAGAAAATGGTAACTGGTGATAAAGTTTGACACTGCCCGATAAGTCCTTCCGGATCTCAACAAAGCGGTCAAACATGCCTTGAATCTCCGCACAAGCAAACGAATAGATTCGACAACGAACGCGGACTTCGTCTCCAGGCTCAAAATCAGCTCCTCGATCATCGGAGGGCTGTTTTGTTGTACATAAGTGATATTTGAATTTCTCCCTCACATGGGGTGCGGTAAGGGTGATGTAAGCGCGATCGCGGTTGGGACTCTCTTCGATGCCCAGTCCGTTGTCGCCCAAAGGCGTATTCTGATCCGTGAGCAGCCAGAAGCCCTGCTTGGTACTTGGGTCATAAAATCCGATTGCAGGTGTGGACATGTCCCCAGCTATGAGCTGAACTCTCGAAGGACCCTCGGAAATGTTGAGCCGCGGCACGTCCGTGATGATCGTCGGCACATTCGGACCGATGTCCTTGGGATCACTCAGTAGCGGCGGATAATTCAGATGCCGTGATTCGAACCGGTTGCCGTTGTATAGGGCGGCAGGAATCAAGACATAGTTGTTAGTTGACCAGTGATCCGCAGTGAGCAGAACGCCAACGCTGTGATTCTTCGGCGATCCCTGAAGCACCTTGAAATTCAGCACAAAAGTCGGTGGCGTCTAACCGGTCCGGCACCTTTGCCACGGTGTAATCGCAAACCCATTCTGAGCCAGCAAACCTGAACGAGAGCGGGCCAGACCGGCTCACTGTCAGAGGAGCGGTAGCGTCGTCGATAAGTTGGTTGCCATCGTACTTAGCGAGCCGAGCGTAAATCCCAGCTGGGGAATTCTCGTGAGAACCTGCAGCCATCGCCCACGCAGGCTGGAGAGCCCCCGCCACCAGCGTTATTCCGCCCAAGGACAATCCAAAAAAATCTCTTCGCGACACCTCCCGATTCATAGGTACCTCTGATTCTTGCTGAGAGAAACGTGGAACCTCGACAATTTCACGGTTCACTTACAAGCTGGCCAGCCGGTCTGGGTTGAATATGGAGACTTAGCAACGCAGTTCCTAGGTTGTGGGGGAATCAAAGGCGGCGGCATTTTCATTTCCGGGGGGGTCAGCCGCGTTTGTGCCGCTGCTCCCCACGTATTGCCGTTCTGGGTGACCGGGCCGCATCCGCCTAGATCCTGAAATCCGATCTGTGTGCCGTCCTTGCGTATCTCCGTGGCGATGTTGTGGGTAACGGTCACTCGGCTGCATAGCTCCCGGCGGTATTGGTTCCACACAACTATGGCTACGTTCCCGGCATCCGGCGAGTTTATCGGGGTTCGATTGAGGACCTGATTGCGGTCAACCAACTGACTTGTGCCAGTGGCAATACTAATGCCGCACTCGCCTGTGTCGATCAGTCGATTGCCTATGAACTGAACGCTATTTGCGCCGTCGTCGGCGATTAAGCCGCATCCCGACGGGCTATGTCCGCCTGTGATGTAGTTGCTGCTGGCGAAGAAACTGGAGCCGATCCCAAAATTGATGGAATCCTCCTGATTTTCCGGATATAAATATTTCCTCGTGTCCAGGCTGCTAAGCGCGTAATTGTTCACCACAACCACGTTGCTGGATTTCCAAGCCTGCACGTTCTGGCCCCGTGAGGACGGATTCCCGCCGCGAGGATTGAGGAGAAAATTCCCGATGACTGTCAAGCCGGTAACTTCGCCAGATGCTTCGACGTTGGATTCGCTGTAGGCAATCACGTTCCCCTGAACTATGACTTGAGCTGTCCCGTGCGCCACCACTCCATCATTGAAGTCACAACATTTGATAGTGTGAGTCTCTGGATGGATGTAGTTGTCGTATATCTGGACATTGCTGCCGCCCATGATTTTTACGCCGTTTCCGCCACACGGCCCGAGCTCGGAATTTTGAATGGTGATATCGTAAGAGTCTACGATCAAAATACAGTCTTGATTCTTGCCGGAAGTGATTTTCAGGCCTGAGTAGACCTTGTGGCTCTGATTTTTAATGATAAGCTGCCCGCCGGCTTGAGCCTGTGGCACCCCGCCAAGGGCAAAAATACAGCTAAGGAAAGATATCGATAGAAGGCGCGCCGACACATGATGCTTGGACACTGTGATGCCTCCTTTTTAAGTCAAAAGCTGACGTTAAAGCGGGCCTAGTAATTCCTCCTGTTACCGATATCGTGCTTGGCATTCCGAAGTTGGTGCATTCAAAAATGCCTGTACCATTTCCTTTCATGTTCAACCACCACGACCGGAGAACTGACTTCTGTGGCAAATTCGGCACGATGAGATGACCTCGATCGTACCGAAATCGCCGTTTCACGGTTCACTAACAACCGGGCCACCCAGTCTGCGTTGAGTATGGTGATTTAGCTACGCAGTTCTTCGGCTGAGGTGGAATCAGAGGAGGCGGCATCGTCGTTGAAGGCGGATAAAGAAGATCCCACGCGGCTTCATCCCACGTATTGCCGCTTACTGTCTCCGGCGTGCATCCGCCGCCATCGTAAAGTGAGTTATAAGTTCCGTTGGTTAATTTGAAGACGCCGATATTGCCGGTAAGGGTTACTGGGCCACATGGCTCCGAGTATTGGTTCCATAGGTATATGGCCGTATTTCCGCCTCCGCTTATTTGGTCGTTCTCGAAAACTTTATTGTTTTCTACCAACTGATTGGTGCCACTGGCAATACCAATGCCGCACTGGCCAGTGTTAACCAGTTCATTGTAGGTGAAGCTAGACTCTATTTGCCGCCTCATCGGCGATGATTCCGCATCCCGATGGGCTATGCCCGCCCGTGACGTAGTTCTTTCTGGCAGTAAGATCTGATCCAAACATAAAGTTGATCGAATCCTCCTGGTACGTCTGCATACTTATACCTCGTCTTATTCGGAGAGCGTGTAGTTGTTCTGCACAACTATATTGGTCGCATACCACGCCTGCTACGTTCTGGCCTCGGGAATAGTTCCCGCCGCGAGGGTTGAGAAAAAAGTTTCCCGTGATCGTCACACTGTCGATATTCGGATTATTGTTGACACCATCGTTGCCATTGATTGCGACATTGGATTCGCCATAGGCGATTACATTTCCCTGGATAGTTACCTTGGATACGCCCGGTGTAATGAAAATGCCATTATTGTAGTCGCAACACTTGTTCTTGTGAGTCTCTGGATGGATATAGTTGTCGTAGATCTAGACTTCGCTGACAGAGCTGGTGTCTGTAAAAATGTCAATGCCGTTTCCGCCACATGGCCCAATTTGGGAACTTTCAATGGTGATGTTGGAGGAGTCTATGATTTGAATGCAGTCTTTCCCCGATCCTGCAGCGGTAGTGATGTTTAGGCCAGAATAGACCTTGTTGCTCTGATTTTTGATGATAAGCTGCCCGCCCGCTTGAGTCTGTGCCGTCGCGCCAAGGGCAAAAATACCGCTGAAACAAAATATCGCCAGAAGACGCGCCGACACATGATGCTTGGACATTGTGATGCCTCCTTGTAAGTCGAAAGCTGACGTTAAACCGGGCCTAGTAATTCCGATCCCGTGCACCGGTATCGTGTCTGGCATTCCGAAGCTGGGGCATTCAAGAGCGCCTGTACCATTTCCTTTGATGTTCAACCACCACGATGGACAGCCGAGTTCCGCTGCAATTCGGCACGGCCGGAGGACTGTGGTCGTAGCGAATCGAGGACGTTAAAGTTAGAAGCTAAGCTTTGCTCCGACCTGAACGTTCCGGCTGCCCGGGTTCGCGAAGGAGGATGCGGTGGACGTGATGGTTCCGGTTGTGCCATCACCGATAGAGGGATCGGGCATCCCGAAGTTGGGATGATTGAAAACGTTGTAAGCATCCACCCTAATGTTCAGATTTCCACCGTCGCCAAGCTTTTCGATCCTGAAATTCTTCGCCAAGGAAAGATTCACGCCCCTAAAATCCGGGCCCCGGAGAATGTCCCGGCCGGAATCGCCGAACTTATACAGACCCGGCGAGACGAAGGCCGTCGGATCGAACCAAAGATTGGTGGTTGGGTGCGCGAGAGTTCCTTTGCCGATGCGATTGGGATACTGGCCGCCGGCGAGAGAGAAAGTGAGATTGTTAGCCATTTCCGGGGTGAAAGGAACACCTGAATGAACCTGGAAGGTGCCGGAGAGCTGCCATCCGCCCACGAACCGGTTCAATAGACCGCCTCGGTTGAGCAGTGACTTTCCCTGTCCGAAGGGCAACAGATACACCACGTTGCCATTCAGCAGATGCGGTATGTCGAAAGATGCCAGCCCGTAATTCGCACGCGGGTCATACGCATTCTGGTAATCCTGGCTGGTAATTGTTTCCCCACCCCACCCCGGTGAAGTGTACTCGTCGAGCGCTTTCGCAAACGTGTAGTTGACGCGGAACGATAAGCCGTGCGAGACACCCGTTCGTGCGCTCAACTGGAGAGAGTTATAGTTGGATATTCCATCGTACAAGTTGGCGCTGATCCCATTAAATTGCGGATAAGGCCGGTTCAATTGCGCATTGCCCGGTCCCAGCAATGCGGCTGGTACCTGATCGATGTCCCTGAAGAAGAGCAAGTGAGATCCTCGACTCCCCACGTAGGCAGCGTCCAGGCCTAAATATCCCAAATCTGATGCTGGATATCGAATTGGTACTGCTGGACGTAGGATGCGGGCGTGTTATTCGGAATATATCCTATCCCTTGCCCGTTCAATCCGCCCGGGGTCCGCAAGGCAGCGCTCGGATAGATAATCGATCCCGGCGGGGGCCCTTGGAACAGGCGAAAAACAGGAGTTAGGTTATCTCCCGAGGTAATTCCACCCTGGATGCTCCAACCATAAGCGAAGCCGGTAGTATAGTTGTTGGCGCCCTCCATCATTTGGAAAACTCCAAATGCGCCGCGAATAGACCATGTTTCCTTCGGGGACCAGGCGAACCCAATCCGTGGCTGAAACAAGCCCACTGTCTGCGGCAGCGCTCGAGGGCACTTGTGTCCGGCAAAAGTCTGGCCGGCAAAACACACCGCCCCAAGCGTGCCGGTGCCCGGATTCGGCAAAGTCGGATCGAAGTTCGCCATTCGGTTTTGAACTTCCGACCATCCCGACTGGCGTAAATACCGTATTCCGAGATTCACGGTTAGCTGCGGTGTCACCTTGTAATCGTCCTGCGCGAAGGCCTGCACGTTCCACGCCCTCAACCCTGTCTCCGGCTGCATAGATACTCCCCAGCTGTCAGGCAGCCCAAGCAAAAAGTCTGCATAACCCACTCCCACAGGAGGGTTCGGGTTAGACGGATCCTGAGTGAAGACCCCGCTGAAGTCGTAGTCGCCGGAATCTATATTCGCCCAAGCCTGGTTGTTCTGCCACTTGTCGAATTCACCGCCAAACTTGAAGGCGTGCTTCCCAAAGAGCCAGGTCACCGTATCGGAGTACATAAAGCTGTTGAAATTGAGCGTCGCATAAAGACCGCCGCCGATACCGGTTGAAGCCACTCCGCCAATTCCGATATTGGGGAAGGTATCCGCCGGCGGATTTGGAAGGCCGATTTTTGCCGGGAATCCTTGCCCCTGGTCAGGCGTCGAGTAAATACCGTGTTGCCGAAGGAAGGAGATCCGGCCCTCATTCACAAGTTTCGGACTTATTGTCCAGGCATCAGTGATCTGGAACGAACTGCCCATGCCTGAGGTTTTTTGGCATCCGCTGGTACCACTGGTCCCCATAGGACAAGTTGGCGCGGGATTGAAGCTAGAGCCCGGGGAGAACATGAATGAACCCGACAAATGATTCGCCCCTGACAAGTTGTAATCGATCTTGCCGTTGTAGGACATCGCGGTTTGGGTATTGCGCTGAACGTAGTAGTAGTTGTTGCCCGTTCCTGGCAGGTTGGGCGAAGGAAAATAGGCCTGGATTTTGGCCGCTACAGGATCGAATCGATTCTTCGGAATGATATTGCCCGGAAACGCAGTGCGTGTGCCGGTTGCGGGATTGTAAGTGGCGGGGTCGTAAATAATTGGCAGACTGGGATCAGAAAAGTTGCCGGCCCGCATGGCGGCGGTCGGGAAAGTATAGTAACTGGGTGTGTCGGCGATGTAAGGATTGCTCTGATAGCTAAAGAAGAAAAATGCCTTGTCGCGGCGAATTGGACCACCGATCGTGCCGCCGTACATATTCCAGCGAAGCGGCGTGACAGATGGCGAGAAGTAGTTGCGCGCCTCCAATGCGTCGTTCTGCAGAAATTCGTAGAGGGAGCCATGGAACTTGTTGGTTCCACTCTTGGTGATCACGTTGAAGACAGCAACGCCATTTCCATACTCCGCGCTGAAATTGCTCGTGCTCATATCGACCTCGGCGATGGCGTCGAGCGGCGTCTGCTGCTCAGGATTTTGGCTCACTGGCAAGGTGTTCACCCCGCCGTCGACCAGAAAGTTCTCCTGAAAAGCCGCCGCCCCGTTTACGCCCACACTCTGGCCGGAAGCGTCTTGCGCAGCGCCTGGATTCACCCCTGGCAGTTGGCCCAGGATGTCGTACCAACTGCGGCCAACATTGGGCACGTCGTTGATAGTTTTCTCGCTAAAGACGGCGCTCCGGTCTGATGTCTCGGTCTGAATCAGCGGAATGTCTGCCGTCACAGTAACGCTCTGGCTGGCGGAGCCAACGCTCAACACCGCGTCGACCGTGACCGTCTCGACGTGCAAGGTGATGCCACGCCGAACGAAGTTCTTGAAGCCTTCCTTGGAAAACTCGATCGAGTATCGGCCGACCGGCTGCAGAGGAGCATCGTAAACACCGGATTTCCCAGCCACCACCAGGGTGGTGACTCCAGTGTCCGTATTTGTGACCGCAACTCTGGCCCCGGCTAGTCGTGCTCCGCTGGCATCGGTAACTGTGCCCCGGATCTCGCCCGTGTTACTATTTTGAGCGAAAAGCGGAAGAGTAGACGGCAATATGAATAGAACCCCCACAAGTATGCTGCACGATAGCTTCCCTCTGAGATGCTGCGACATATACTCTCTCCTTCCGCCACAAAGCGATTATTCCATTCCGCACATGTTCCATCCCAGCCGCCTCAGTCCACTCTTGTGACCCCAGCTATAAGCGGAGTATTCTCCGAGGAGTCGCCGACGAAAATATTGAATTTTCCTGGGTCGATCTTCCAGCCATTTATCGTAGTATTCCAGTAGGCGAATGCGCGCCAGTCGAGCCTGATGGAGAGATGCTGTCGCTCCCCAGGAGCTAGCCACACTTTCTTAAAGCCTTTCAACTCTTTTGCAGGTCGCCTGACGTGAGCGGATGGATCTCCGACATACACCTGCGCGACCTCCGCACCAGGACGTCGCCCCGTGTTGGTTACGTCGAATGAGACGTTGATAAGATCCATGATTTGCCAGGCGACGCAGGCGACACATGTAAGTTGCTGAATGCAAAACTGGTGTAGGAAAGTCCATAGCCAAATGGGAACCGTGGAGTTTTGTCGTAGGTTGTGTAGTAGCGATAGCCTACGAAAACTCCTTCGCTATATTTCACGTGTGGCATTTTACCTGGGCTCACCGGAGGAGCGTAGTAATGATCGTGTACCGGGTTCTGCTCCCAGGAATACTCGAAACTTACAGGCAAGTGGCCTTCGGGCGAGCGCTCCCCGAACAGAATTTCACTCATTGCCTTGGCGCCTTCCTGGCCGGGATACCAATTGTCAAGTAGGGCTGGCACATTCGCCACCCAAGCCCGCATATCGACATTGCCTCCTCCAGTAAGAATGACGATGGTGTTCCTGTTCGATTGAGCCATGGAATTGATCAGCACATCCTGGCCCCAAGGCAAAGCAAAGCTACGGTCCAAGCCTTCTTGTTCTGTTGCGGGGTCGAAGCCGACTGAAACCACTACCGCGTTTGCCTTGGCGGCGATTCGTTTGGCATCCGCAGAGATAAGGTCATCAACCGCACGGATGCCCAGATTCATTCGGTTACGGGAAGAACTAGGCCGATAATCAAGCTGAATATGGATAGGTACGCCAGCGGTCAGCAGCAAATTTACAGACGTTGGGTATTGCAGCTCGTGCTGTGGATGCCACTGGAATCGCTGCTGGCCATCAACCAATAAAGTATAGGCATCCTGATCCGTTCCCTCCATTAAAAACATATAGGTTGCGGTCTTCTCGGGTGTAAATACCGCCGAGTAGCGGATACTTTTTACGTCGAGAGGAAGTGGCGGCAGGTCATCGGAATTACTGTCGATTCGCCGGGTGCTCCATATGGTTGGGGTGCCGCTAAAGTCCGGGGTGGTGAAAGCTTTTATTTTGACAGTCTGTGGTCCACTCCAAATGTCGTTTTGTGCCGCTTTTTGACTCGCTGTTCCAAACTTTGTGTGTTGAAAGACTTCGGCGGCGGTGGGCAGTCCGCGCGCGTAAAGAACTTTTACACGCTCTCCAAGGTAATCGCCAAGGCCAGCCATTAGACTGACCGCGGTATACGGGGTAACATCCGAACTACCGCCGCCACCTGTCACCGCCGGCCAGGCATCGGGGCCTATCACGGCAAGTGTACGGATTGTGCTGATATCAAGCGGCAGCAGCTTTCGCTCATTCTTGAGGAGTACAACGCTCTCCCGCGCTGTCTCAAGAGCGACCTCGCGGCTTAGCGGGTTATCCCGTGGAGTCTCTATTTCTGTTTGATCTCGGTCCAAAAAGCCAAAACGGACCGCGGTTCGAAAAATACGACGGACCTTATCGTCAATTGCCGATTCAGCTACCTTGCCACTGCGGATCGCGGGCATGAGGGTTTGCACATTCATGTATTTACCGGACGGCATTTCCAGGTCGAGTCCCGCGTTGGCTGCCGCCACTCCGTCATAAGTAGATCCCCAGTCGGACATTAAAATGCCATCGAAGCCCCAGTCCTTCTTAAGGATATCCAGGTTGATGTGAGCATTCTGGGTTGCGTGTTCACCATTTACGACATTTAAAGCATCCATGACAGCACCAACATGGCCTTCTTTCACTGCAGCCTCGAATGCCGGCAGATAAATTTCCCGAAGGGTACGCTCATCCACATCAGAGCTCACCTGGTATCGGTTGTATTCCTCGTTATTTGCCACGAAGTGTTTGACAACGGCAATTACACCCTGGCTTTGCACCCCTTCAATGTATGGAACCGCGATACGCGCAGCAAGAAAAGGGTCTTCGCCGAAATACTCGAAGTCTCGACTATCCATAGGGGCGCGGATGATGTTTACACCTGGAGCCAGCAAAAAGTGCACCCCCCGTGCACGTGCGTCTTGTCCGAGAGCCACTCCGAGGCGCTGTGCGAGGGCGGGATCCCAAGAAGCCGCTAAGGCAATGCCTCCGGCATAGGCCGTTGACGGTCCCCAGGTCTGCAGGCCTTCTGGTCCATCTGACATCTTCAATTCCGGGAAACCGGCGGCAGGTTCTGCACGAATGTAGGAATCGTTGTATCCGCCGATTAATTCAATCTTCTGCTCGAGGCTCAGTTTCGAGAGCATGGTATCGACTCGATGCTCGATGGCGGGGCTATCCGGAAGAGGTGCCTGCGCAACGCAAGACATACCACCAACCGAAAGAACCACACCAGTAACAAAAATAATGAGCACGCACTGGACAAAGTATGTACAAAGCTGAGCGCCCATCGGTGGTCTCTGCAAGAACGACTCCCTTTCGAAATAATCACGTACACTTTCTCAGCTGTTATTAACAGATTATCTGTAGTATCACTCTTCTTTATCATTGTCAACGGGAAAGTTAACATGCCAAATAGAAGTTTTAAACACGTGGCGTGAACCGTTGAAACCCACCTCGCGCCGCATACGCTCTAAACGGTTCAGTGACGGTTCTCGAGGTTTTCGTGACTTCATCGGAAAAGCCAGAGCGATAGATCGTTGAGAGTTATCTATACAGGAGGAACCATCACTCGAACAGGCATCAACAGCAATGACAAGCTTGCCATCCCATCGCGATCATTGTGGATTCATCGGTTGTTGAACCGAGTCCGTCTTTTTATTAAGATCACGAATCTTCATAAATATATCCATTTCATGTTCCGAATCTGCTTTTCTATTCAGGCTGCGGTACAGACGTGACAAGCGATAGTGCAACTTATCGTCCATGGGATCGACCTGGATTGCTCTCAAGAGAAATTGCGCAGCTTCTTCATTGTCCCCTCGATGGACTGCGATATCTGCCATGCCTTTTAGAGCGTCCAGCTCATTGTTTTGAAGTGCTAATGCACGAGAGAAGTGCCTTTCAGCCTTCTCAGGATTATTCCTGAGCATAGCTATTTCTCCGAGCTTGGCCTGAGCACCGGCATTTTCAGGGTTCTCGGCAAGAGCCTTTGTAAGCAGTACGGTCGCTTTATCCAAAGCGGGCGCAGCGTGGGAATCCTGAAGGATGGCTTCAGCAAGCTCATATCGCACGCCGGGAAGGTCGGGATTGCTGACAAGAGCGCGTTCGTATTGTGTAATTGCATCAGTCGCGTCACCGTCGTTGATAAAGTGCTCGGCCATCATCTGGTGCATTCGCCCAGAGTCCGGCGCGATGGCTGCAAGCGCGTCGCGCGCCCTCCCGGCAATATCGGTGTGAATGCGGTAGATCATGTAAAGAACATCGGGATTATGCGGATCGCTCTTTAGAAGATCTTCTGCCGTGTGACTCGCTTGTTGCAGATCGCCTTCGGCGTAGTAAAGGTCAACTAAATTACTCTCGATCAGAGAACGGATATTATTTTCCTTGACGGATGATAGTGAGGCCTCTAGATTTCGCGTTGCTTCCTGGGACTTCCCTTCTCGCTTCTGGCACACCCCGAGCAGTGCCTGGACTTTCGCAAGCTTTGGTTGTAGTTCCAGAGCGCGAGTCAGATGCACGGTTGCCTGTGAGCACCGGTTCTGAAAGAACAGGATGACCCCCAAATTTGCCTGTGCCTGCAGATTGTCTGGGCTAACTGCCAGTACGGCCTCGTACTCCCGTGCAGCTAAATCCGGTTTCTGCTCTGCCAAAAATCGCCGTGCGTTAGAAAAATGTAATATGATTTGAGCGTTTCTCGTTGGCTGTTGTGCTGCTTGAGTGCCCGTAAGCACGTTACTCAGTAACAGCAGGAAAATAATACGCAACATTTACGGGAAACCTCCGCCAAAGGAGTTCTGAAAATCCGGAAGGATTCTCGGAATGCTAATATACCGCCGCTAACACAGTAGATCGCGAATCCATCCCAAAGCATACACCTGAATTGCTGGTGATTCCGAAACCACCGGGTCGATTTAGGAGTTCGCCGTTTACCTAGATGCCTTCCCTTCGAACTCTTCTTTCCTGGTGTGCCAGTCGGAGCAAAGAACTTTAAACCGCTACGATCGGTCCAATATAGCTGCTGTTTCGCGGCATCCCAAGCCGGTGCTTCGCAGCACAATTAAGGTCATACACAATCGCGTAAGTTCGGACATCAAATTTCTCTAAACTCGGCTTCAATTAGAACACTTGAATTTGTGCCGAAGCGCCTGGGACAATCCTCACTGGTTTTCCTCTGGAGTATCTTTCTACAGCACCAAAGTCCGGAAGCACGCCATGACCCGGTGCATCGAGCAGATGAAATTCTCCGTTTACGATTTGGGGAGCTCGCTGAAGCAGCAAACTAAATGTATCTGCCATCGGTATGGGATATTCTGCGAGGTAGCCTGTAGGCGCGGCTGCGACCAAGCTACATGTCAACGGAGAGAATCCGCCAGTCGTTAGAGGGACCCCGGCATCCGCTGCGATTTGCGCTACCCGTCGAAAGGGAGTAACCCCCCCGAGGATACAAGCGAAGGGCTGCACGATGGAAACGCCGTGCAGCCTCAGCATGGTCGCATATTCATCGTGTTCGCAAAGTGTTTCTCCAGCAGCAATCGGAATGGGGCTTTTTTCCACCAGCTGTTGATATCCGAAGAAGTCGCGAGCCGGTATAGGCTCTTCGAACCACAGAATGTTTTGATCGGCAATGTCGCCAGCGAATCGCAATGCATCTTCTACTGTCCAGCATTGATTCGAATCAACTGCGATTCCAATCTCTTCGCCAAGCGCTCTTCGTACCGCCTTAACCCGACGAATATCTTCGTCCATCCTGGTTCCCTGATCGACTCCCACCTTCATCTTGATAATTCGGAAGCCGCGAGCAACGCTGTCCTCCAGCACGGCAATCAGTTTGGGAAGGGCGAAGTTGACCCAGCCGTTGGTGGCATAACAAGCGATGCGGTCAGACCTCGAGCCGAGTAACTGGAAAAGGGGCTGGTTCGCTTTCTTAGCAACGATATCCCACAAGGCAAGGTCGATCCCGTTGAGCACATGGAGGGTTATACCAGTCCCCATGTTTCGGATCCGTTTCCACGCCAACAGCCAAAATTGCTCGATTGAGGTGACATCTTCGATTTCGAACCCCCACAGTAGCGGTAGGTAAACCTCTTTGGCGATCTTGTGCGCCATTTCGCTTACAGGCAAAACGCCGTAACCGACGATCCCTCCGCAGTCCAGTTCGAGGATGGCGAATGGGAGATCACTAAAAGGCCCCAGAGTGGAATCCGACACTGGATCCTCGAATGGAGGCGGGAAGACTGAGTGAATTAGCGCCGATTCAATTTTCATGGTTTAACTGACGCTTCCTCCGTGGACCAACTTCGCGGAGATCAATAGGCTCAAAGCCGATCTTCAGTGCGGGTGAATCCGGTCGAAGGGAGAAATCGCCGTTTTGGAGGTCGACGAAAAGTGGATCGGCAATAATCGAGTGGACATCCTGGCCGCGTTTCTGCCATTCCTGGAAACTCATGCCGTCGAACCGAATTGCAGAACTCCCTCCGCTTCCAGCATAAAAATAAAGATTGTAGTCAAAATGGAAGTTGTTGTCCTTCCATTCCTGATCGAGCAACACCCCACTCTTCCAAAAGACAATATTGTGTTCAAAGTTGAAGCTGTGGCCTGCTTCCTCATCTGTTCGCCGAAGCTGTGAGGTTTTCCCCAGCGCAAAAATATTATTGCGGACGATGTTGTTCTGGCCGTAGTGCTGATGAAAACCCGCATCCTCGGTATGAAAAACTACGTTGTTTTCGATAATAATCTTGCTGCTTCCCTCGTCGGTATAAAGGCCCCAGCCGCCATAGGAAGTATCGGAGCGAGTCACGTCATGGCAAAAATTATTGCGTACCACGGTTCCCGGCTGCACGCCCAACAAGTACACGCACCCTAAATCTCCCATGACTCCCCGGCCGATGTGGTGGATGTGGTTGAACTCGATGGCGTTCGAATGTGCAGCGGTGGGAAGATAGCCCCAAGTCCAACCCACAGCGATTCCGCTATGGTAAGTGTTGAAAATCTCGTTATGGGCAATCGAATTGCCGCTGCTCTCGCCAATCCACACGGCGTCTGCCCCGGGGTCAACCAAACCTATATCGTGGATACGTGTTGTCGGAGACGATATTTCCGCTGGTGACTTCATCGGAGCTGTTGGGGTCCTTGGGCTCACCGATCTTTACCGCACCAGCGCCAAGATCTGTCATTTCGTTTCCCACAATTCGGTTTCCCTTGCAGGCCTTTCCCAGTTCAATGGCGAATTGACCGAGATGCTTGAAGACGGAGTTCTCAATAGCGATAGAAGTAGCATCCGAGGCCTCCACCGCTGCCCGAAGAGTAAACCCACCTTGAGCGTCCACGTAACCGCTCCCGGGCATCGACCAATCTGCATAGCTCAGCGTCAGCCCCTGGAGGCGAATATCATGAACGGGATTAAACTCGAACGCAATACCGCCCGGGCGACCGTCGCCCCAGGTATCTCCCTGGAAGCGCACGAGTTCGGTCAGCACCGGCGCGATGACTTCGGCTCGCTTCATGTCTTCCCCGGGCATCGGCCAGTAATACAGCTTGCCAGATTGGCGATCCAGGTACCATTCTCCCGGTGAATCGAGTGCGTCGAAAGTGTTCTCTATCCAGTAGTGTGCACCTTCCTCCTGAACATTCGGCGCAATTTCTCTGGAAAGGGTCACCGTTCGCGCACTCGCGTCCACTTCGGCAATGTGCGCACGCGAAACCGTCCATGCCTGGAGCAGAACGAGATCCAGGTCTTTTTGCCCGGCCCATTCCGGCTGGATGTCACCCTCACGAAATTTGAATCCGGGCTTTCCCTGCATTACCTGACCATCGATACGAAAAAATCCAGTATTGGGCGTGCGCGCACGCTGGCGGCGTTCTCCGTTCACGAAGAGCTGGTGGAAATACCATTTTCCTTCTCTGACCCCGGGTACCTGAGCCTGCCACAGCTTCCCATTGCGGGCTTTTTGCCATCCTGTAATTTGCCTTCCTCCGCTCAAGAGTGGCGTCTCGCCGGGATAAGCCGTATAGGAGATCGGCGCTTTCTCCGTGCCAGAATCGGCGACGGTGAAGACCAGCGGCTTAGGGAGGGTGTAAGTCCCTCCACGCACATAGACGGTCACAGGCTGCGTGAGGGGCCCCTGCGCCTTGAGTTTCCGGATTGCGTCGCGCGCCGCTACAAGACTGGCGAAGGGCCCGTCCGAGTGCTGGGTATTAGGCTGAGCCAGTTTCCCCGACCAGGCGTCATTGCCTTCCGTGGAAACGTAGTACACCACGCCTTGCGCAGATGGGTCCGCAGAGGCGATTACGGTACTCACGCGCGTTAGACACAAAAAACTCGATAGAAGGCAAGCGCCCAAAGCGGCTCGCCATGTGATTTTATTTCCTCTTACGCACATTCCGCGGCTCTCCTGGATCGTCAGGCTCTAAGCTCCTTCGTTGCTCTTTCTAGTACCGCGAGTCGTCGATAACCTAGGTCTTGAATGCGGTAAACCGCCGCGTTCCGGGGAATGGCGCCTCTGATAATGTAGAGGCACCATCCGAAGCGAGATAGACAGCAAACTTGCAATATTTTCCGGCTGTCCAACACGAGTCAAGCGAAGATTCGAATCGCAGACCGGGCTCCGGGATACCTCATCCATGGATCGATGGCCTCAGGGTGAATCGATCCGGAACATACGGTGTTTACTCGATCGTGAATTACGTGAAGTAGACGGTCGTCCAGCGCGCCATGGAGATAGTGCGCGTTTTTCGCCGCAATATGGAGGCCTCATTTCTGGTTCCAGACGTCGACAGCTTTTGTATCTTTGCCGACGTCAAAGGCTGAAAATTCTCCATGTTCTTTAGCGTACTCCGACCATTTCTGTACACGTTTGCGGTCGAGCTTTACTCCGATTCCTGGGGTCTCGGGTAAAGTGAGACATCCCTTATGGAACTTAGGTATGCCGCCCTCGATGACGTCGTCGGCAAGCAGGCTGTAGTGTGTTTGGCTAGCCTTAACGCAGTTCGGAGCGGACGCTAGAACATGCATACCAGCGTATGTCGTGATGCCCAGGTCTCCAAAGACGTGCTTCATCACAGGAATGCCCAAGGCCGCCAGCGTCCAAGCCATGCGATGGAACGCAGCCAAGCTGCCCAATTGATGCTGGTCAGTGAGAACCTGATCGGCGGCATCGGCTTTGATGACCGCGAGAGTTTCGGCCTCGGTCCATGCGCTCTGATTTGCTGCCACTGAAAAACCTGTCACACGGCGTAACCGGGCTGCTCCTTCATGATCGTAATAGTAAAGCGGCTGCTCAAAAAACTCGATATCGTATTGACCCAGCTTGCGCATTATCTCCGCCGCCGCCCCGGTGTTCGACCACGATTCGTTGGCGTCGACGCGCAGCTTCTTGTGTGGACCGATCGCATCGCGAACCGTGCCCACTACTTGCAGGTTGTGATCCAAATCGCCGCATAGTTTCAAATAAAATGTTTCAAAGCCCTCGCTTACGCCTCGCTTTGCGTCCTCCGCCATGTCGTACAAATCTTTATCGGCAATGTAGAAGTAATACGGAATCTGCTTGCGGAAAGCGCCGCCGAAAAGCTTGTACAGCGGTTGCCCTGTCGATTGCCCTACCAAGTCCCAAAGCGCCATATCAATGCCCGCGGTCGCGATATTGCCCGTGCGGGGAAAGTGATGCCATCCGTGCAACTGATTCAGCTCCTGGAGCAGCACAGCATGATCGAAGGGATCACGGCCCAGCACGAACGGACGCATGGCGTTGAGCACTTCCAACGTCACACGGCTCGTAGGGAAGTGAGGGCATTCGCCAAGTCCTACCAGCCCGGTGTCAGTCTCGATTTCGATAATGACGTTCGAAATGCCATGCACGTAGCCGAAGGCCCACGTTTCGGGCTCTTTGAAAGGGATGGAGACAACCGTAGTGCGAACGTCGACAATTTTCATGGCCAATAGAATCCCTCCAACCGACTGCACTGAACGTTCGCGTAGCTCAATCGTTGCGAGCTGGTGCTATCAGAAGTTACGCACCGAGATATTTCCGGGAAAGCTGAATTGATGCTGACCGACAAAGCTGAAGAACTAGATGACCTTTGATCAACATCTCTGTCCAATCATCTTGCAGGGACCCTATCTCCGATTTGCGGGGGACGTTTTCTGGGAATCCAAACCACCCACGCAGGAGAGCGCTGTGAAACCCTTGAGGACATGCTCCTTACTAATCTGAAGATGTTCGCGCATCCGGCGACGAGCCTGGCTTACATTTCGTTTGATGATGGAGTCGTAGAGTTCCGCATGAAGCCTATATTCGCGCTCCCTGGCTTCAGGGACAAACTCCCCAAGCACCGTTCCCTGCTTGAGTAGAGAAACGAATGACTTCACCATGTTGACGAACACCGGATTGTGAGTAGCCTTGGCAATAGCAAGATGAAAGTAGGGGCCATCCTGAAATACGGCCCTATTCGATTTCGCGCGCCGTTCCATTTGGTGAAGAATTCGCTCCATTTCGGCCAAATCCTCAGCTGTTGCGCGTTCAGCGGCCAAGGCGATTGCTTCCACTTCAAGAGCTTTTCGGACTTCGATTGCGTGCAGGAGGGTCTCACGTTGGAGAAGAAAGAAAAGAGACTCCGGATTGATCAAAATCTCCGACGAAACACTTTGAACGAACGCTCCCCGCCCTGCTTGGAGATCGATGGCACCGAGTCCAACCAGCCCCCGGAGGGCTTCACGAACAGCCGTTTGACTGATGCCCAATTGTGAAACGAGTTCCCGCAATGAAGGTAGCCTGTCTCCCGGGCGAAAAACTCCGCTCTTGATTTCATCAAGAATGATCTCCATTGCCTGGTCGCTCAATTTCGACGATTTCGGGCGGGTGAGCCGCGGCTGTGGGCTTAGCATTATTGTTTTCCTCAGTATTTTTGCTGACATCTGTTATTAACAGATTAAAACTAGTACCATATGCGTCGCAGCAATGTCAAGGACACGGGAGCACCTGCTGGAAGAGATTCTTTGTAATGACGATTGCGGTTGTGTTGAGCGGGGCCGAAGGATGGATTGAAATCGAGGATTACGGCCGCGCTAGGCTGGAGTGGTTCAAGAATTTTCTGAGGCTTCCCGGCATTCCCTCGCACGACACGTCCTTTTCCGCGCTGGATCCGGAGCAGTTGGAGAAGAGCTTTGTGTACTTTGCCGGCTCGATTGCAATGCTGACGAATAGTAGCAGAGATTCCCGGGTGAAGTGGGAAACTCTTGAACTACCAAGAGGAACTAGGCGCTCCCATAGTGGAGTATCGGAAAAGACATAAAAAACTCGACTGTTTGCACGCACAGCCAAGCGCAGTCGCATGATCTTCTTTTGCAATCGCCTGGCGAGAGTATTGATGCGTCCTTCCAGACTATTGAGCAGGCGATTCGCCTCGCGCGTCTTGCCATCGATTCCAGAGGCGCAACGTTTCATACTCTGAATCCTGCGTGATAGTTCATTCAACTTGTTGGCAAACGTAGTTGATTTTTGGCGTCCAAGAAAGAAGAAAGCGATTGGAAGCGCCGTGAGGAATCCGCCCACTAGAAGTTGCGTATCAGTCATCAAGAAATCTCTCCTTTGGGACATTGGACTGTGGATGGAGTGTTGTGAAGAGAGGGGAAGATCGCAGAGGCAAGAAAGTCAGCAGAGAAGCTAGGAACTGCTGCAGCGCAACCAGGCCTGATTTTCGCTGCCTAGAGAATCTCTGAGTAGAAATCTCACGGGGTTCCGTGACCTTAAGCTTGGGAACGGTCTGAATAATCATCACAGCCGAAGTTCTTGAGGATTTTGATTGTATCCGGCTTTTTTCCAATGCTTTCAAGTCGCGAGGTGGAGTGTACCCATGCGGACGGAAGGCGATGCACATGCCCGCTCTCAGGTCCGCATGGAAGAAATACGGAACAGCCTGGCGCTTCTGCTCAGTGCGCTGATGCCATGCCGGAAGGACCGATCGAGACCAAGATTACATTGCCTCCTGGAGGCGAAAGACTGCCGCGTTTTCAACCGGATCGTTGCCAGGAGAATTGCCGCACATGCGCAGAGGTATGTCTTCCCGGAGCGATAGGGATCGAAGCCGAACAAAAGGGCGAGCGGCTCACCCTTGATTATGGAAGATGTATCGGATGCCGCTGTGCACAGAGTCTTGTCCGAACGACGCGCTGATGAAATCGGAAGATTGGGCCTCGGCGTGCGCATCGCGAAGACCTGGTTGGGCGGAAGCACTGGCCTCGAAACCGGCCCACGAACTGACAAAGACAATTCAGAAATGCTTTGGGCGCAGCCTGCATGCGCAGATTGACTCGCACCGCAGTCGCTAAGTTCCTTCGCGTGAGACTTACCCCAGAGCTGGTGATCAACTTCGCCTCATAGTCGGGCTTATAGGATTTTGCGGACCCATTCGGTCTATTCGAACCGTTTGCGGCTCTACCAGCGGTACGCAGGGGTCAACAGCGATCATCAGAAAAGCATCACCTGTTCTCTCAATACTTCAATTAAGAGAAAACCTTCATTTTGGGGAAACAAAAATGTTATTGCATAACGGTCTATGGATCGCTTCGTTCTAGAGATTTGCCCTCCCCTCCCCCTTAAAAGGTGCAACAAGAAGGGTTGCGCCCGGACAGGCGCGAAACACCCGATCGAGTGGCCGCTCCAGCATCTCCCCCGCGTGCTCCAATGGCCTATCCGCTGCTGGCCAGCAAGAGTTGCACCTCGCGACCATACCAATGTTTCAGGGTTTTCTTGATTCGGCCCCGGTACTTCACAAGACAGCGCTGCGGTGCTTCAGGTCATGGGCGGCAATCACCAGCTAGTAGCACGTCCGTCTCATGTCTTTCGACGCCAAGAACTACGAGGTCATTAAAACGAAATGTTTGCCAGTCCTCCGCACCATTAACAAACCCGCTTCGTTTCTCCAGCGACGAAGGCGCCGGCGAAAGCAGACCGGCGTGCAGGTCGCGCATCACGCCAGTCCACACGTGCTGTACTGCGCGTTGGTTCCAGAAGGCGTCCACTGATTTTTCTCCAGTGGAGTCGTCCGTGCCATGTACCCCCCGGGTCTTGGATTGGGGGGTAGGGGTGCAAAGCTCCTTTAGCTTGCTCGATGAAGAAATCGCTAAGATATCCGCTAAAGACTCTATGGGTAGACGCTGGTGACTAGGGGAGATGGACATTACTGACCGGGACGGGCGGCCAGTGTTGGACGGGGGAGATTGACTGCTCTTCCGAGGATGGGTGGACATTGGTGACCGGGATACTTTCTGTAACTTGCGCCGGTTTTTCAGCAGCACTGCATTCTCAACAGGTGTGTCGAGCGCGAGGAAAACATATTCATTGGAGGTCTGGCCACCGTCCGTGTCTCGCCTGCAAGATGGTTCTCAGCGGCATGTTGGCTTCGGGGCTTACGGCAGCCATTGGGGAGCGATTGCCACTGGAGATGGCCGCCATCGGAGTCGGTGAAGGATGCCAGGTACTTGCGATTCGCGTGCCGGACAGCGTTCGTAAACCTCATGCCGTAATCTACCAAGGTCATATCTATTTTCCCGGTCGGCGCGAGCGTCAGCGGTATGCTTTGTCTGTTCGGGAAATTAGAGAGCTCACGATGAAGACCGCTAGTCATCTCGAACAGTCAAAGAGACTCTCAGTGGCTCTTTAGGCAAGTCACCTTGGCCGAGAGCCATCCCTATCTAATCGCCGGACTCCTTCCGGTGTTCTTTGAGGATTTTCTTGTCACCTACGGAACGACACTACCAACAGGCAGTTCATAGATTCGGACGCACCATCGGCAGCGAGTTCGGCAATATCTCCTACAGCTTCGATGGCATTGAGCGCCGAGACGCCCGATTTGACCATATCGTCCAGTTCCGGCGGAACGGCCTGCTCCGCGTGAGTCAGCAAGTTCCGCTGATTCGGCGAGAAGGAGCCGATCAGGTTGGGCCAGTGGGAATCGACCGTCTCATGCGTCAAGTGTTCGTGCAGGCCCGTTCCGTGTATGAGGCAGCAGGAATCGGACCGCCGTACATCGCGAGCGTCACTTTGCGGATCCAGAGGGAGTTGATTGGAGTGTATTCGTGGATGGGCGGCCTGGGGGAAGAGCATACATCAACGGTTGCGCCTCGTGAATACCTATTCCCGTTTATGCAAATCGATGACCTCATCGAGATCGACCGTATTCTCCGTCCCTTTTGCGATCAGCTCCATCAACTATTTGGCAAGGAGGGTCTTCTAGTTTCAACGCCGATGGCGTGTGGATCGACGGGAACAGGTAGAACCGCTGCGAGTTCTATTCGACAGGACAGAAAGTGGGCGATTCGAAGGAGGCCCCATTGACCGAAGACGCCGTATAAAGTACGCGGAACTCTCGGCCTTCGACAGGCAGCCATTCATATTGCAGCAACTCGGTGACGGCGTCCTGAAGGCTACTGTGCTTCTTCAAGACTGGGAGCAAGACACCCAGATTCACAATGGCAATCCCGTCCTCCGGCTCGATCCAATGCCAGTGGTCCCAAACAATCAGCAGATAATATACATTCGCGTACGAGGCAAGCGACCGCGGCAGCTTTCCTCGGTTGCATAGGAACGTGGGATGGACTCGGGCATAATCGCGGATCAATTTCAGTTGCTGCCAGCCTTTGGCTATCTCAGCATCTCGTGCGATGACTTCAAGCGACCGATATGGATTCCGGCTCCACTTTAGCTCGGCAAACACAACCGTGGAAGATGCGTCGTCGGACAGCAGCAGATCGATCTCTGTGGTTTTGTCGGGCAGTTCGATGGAATGATTGACGGCAAATTGAGTGGCTGCCTCTTCGATGCGTGCTCGCATGACGGACTCTTTGTCCTTGTTTTGCTCAGAGAAGAGAGCAGGAAAGGTATACGAGAAGGACCGTAAGATATTGTCGTCGACGGCGCTCACAAGTGGAAACTGCGGTGCAACGGCCAAGCTAAAGCCATCCAGCGGAACAAACGGATGGATACACATGCCGGCTCCCGGCTGAGAGACCGGGTTAAGGGTGAGATCTGCGATGATGTTCTCGCAGACGCTCTTCGACAGCCCCGCTACTTCTCCTATCTTGGCGATTCAAACGGAACGTGGTTGACCATGACGAGTGAAGATTTCGAAATCGATGCGCCGGGCTTATCAAAGGGATAGCAAACATATTCGTGGATGGAACAAAGAATGAGCAGCGCGATGTAGAACGATTTGAATTCGCCCAGGGAGTACCCATTCAGCTGGAAATCATCTCGACGCGAAAATTCTCGTCGAGGCGATTCCGATACTTAGGACGCAAAGCCTCGAATAAGGCTCTAGTTGGCTTGTAGAAAAACTTTCCAGCGGTGCCGCCCGGACGGGCTCGATGCCATAGCTCACCGACAAAACGCATGGCTCCCTGAGATTCTGGTTTGGCTTGCCTCTGTAAGGTAAAACGACGTCCAAATTTCGAGGTCTGTAGCCCTGCTGGAAGGCGACAACCTAGCGCTGTCTCGGAGAGTCCCTCGGCATAAAGAAACGGACTTGTCCATTCGGCTGAAGATCGAATTGCTCGTGGTTCTTATGCCATATCGGGAAGACATCCAGAAAATGAGTGTATTGTTCGGCGATGTGCAGTGCATGATTGGCGTCGGCCATCAACGGTCCATGCCAGGTAAAGCTTTTAGAAAGGGGCGAAGCGCGTCTGCCATGCTCGGTTATGTATTCGAATCCGCAGGTGCAGCGGTCAAGTTTCACCATGGTAATGTCGTGCTTTGCGCTATCCGTGATGCCGCGCAATCTGCTGTTAGCCCCATCCGTGAGGACGCCTATACGTTTCCGGTACGCCTTCTCTCGATCAGAGATTCCATATCTCCGTATAAATGCAATTTGCGTAGGGCCGAAGGCCGCCTCCCTTTGCGATATCGATGCACAGAGTCCCCACAAAAGTCCCCACACCCTAAGCAAAGCGAAGCCCTCCTAGCGAGGGCTATGTCTATGAATAGAATTGGAGGCGCGGGTCGGGATCGAACCGACGCATAAAGGTTTTGCAGACCTCTCCCTTACCACTTGGGTACCGCGCCTGGGAAATCCGTTGAACGGCAAACAGCGGCTGCTGTCGTGTTTGGAAGGTTGCAGCGAACTGCCGCTGGAGCGGGAGACGGGGGTCGAACCCGCGACTTCGACCTTGGCAAGGTCGCGCTCTACCACTGAGCTACTCCCGCCCTCACTTCATTGGAGTATATCGGGAGGGCGTCCGCACGGTCAACGAGGGATGCATCTGCACATCAGCCCTCGACATCGACCAACTGTCCGTCGCGCATGTGAAGCATGCGATCTCCAATAGCAGCCGCCTCCGGATTATGCGTAATCATCATCACCGTCTGCTTCAGCTCCTGGTTGGAGCGGCGCAAAACCGCGAGCACGGCATCGGAGTTTTTCGAATCGAGATTCCCTGTTGGCTCATCGGCCAGCACGATCGCTGGCCGCGCGATCAGGGCACGCGCGATCGCAACCCGTTGCTGCTCTCCGCCAGATAGCTCCGCCGGCCGGTGATTGAGACGTCCGCGGATGCCCAGCAGATCGGTGAGGTGGTCAAAGTATGCCTGGTCGAGCTTTTTGTTGCCGCACGCAATCTCATACGCCAGCTGGATATTGTCCATCGCGCTTAAGGTTGGCAGCAGGTTGAATTTCTGAAACACGAACCCAATCCTCTGTTTGCGCAACCGGGTGCGTTCGGCATCGCTAAGCGCGGCAAAGTCCACGCCATCGATCAGCAGGCGTCCAGACGAGGGCCGGGTGAGACCTCCAAGATTGTAAAAAAGCGTGGACTTCCCGCTTCCGGAAGGGCCGACGATGCTGACAAACTCTCCGGGCTGTATCTCAAACGAGACGTCCCGAAGTGCTTCCACGGCAACTTTGCCTGAGCGATAGATTTTGCCAAGATGGTCGGCGACAATGACGGGCTGCATTCAGACCCATTGTACCGGTTGCGATGATCCCAAACCCCGCCAGCCCCAAGACGGCGCTGAAATCCGCTCCGTTCCTGGGGCGTTGGCTTGGATTTCGCTCGCTGGAAAAGCTCACCTGGCGTCCTTACGCCACTCCCTGCGCGGATGCGGTACTCGCAATCAGCGCGGGCTCCTCGGGCACGATGGTCTTCTTTGGTCCGCGTTTGCGCACCAGCAGCACCCGCACCCGCTCCAGTAATTCCTGCGGAGAGCTGGCTCCTTTGGGCAGGAACGCGTCTGCACGGCTGGTTGGGTCGAATTGCCTGGTACTGCCGCTGACAAGTACGGCGGGTACCCAGGGTGCGATCTGTTTCAGCCGCTGGATCAGATCGTTTCCATTGCATTGCGGCATCACCAGATCGGCAATCACCAGATCGACCTTCCCCTGGTCATAGAGTTCAACCGCCTGGTCCGCGCTGTTGGCGGTCAGCACGCGGTAGCCGCGGGTTTCCAGAACAAACTTCCGCACCGATAACACCTGATCATTGTCATCGACGCACAAAATTACTTTCTTAGGCCGCATGTATGTTTTTCCCCCTGCAGGCACAGCACGCATCGCATTTCCGCGGAACGGAAAGCAAGGTGGTTCAGCCGCGGTCCGGCTGGAAAAAAGAAACAGAACACCTGCCTGCGTACCGAAGCCAGGTTCGCCAGGAGCGAATTGCCGGCATACGTAACACAGTGGCATTCCGGTTGCCGAAGCAGCCGGACCGCGGAGGGACGAAGGCACAGCGTAGAGCAGAACTGGCGCATTCTGCGCGAGCCATCCGTCCCAAAGTAAATTTTTCTAAATCTAAATAGGCGAAAGAGGTGCGTCCCTGTCTCCATGAACGCTCGCCCAGAGTACGGATGGAACGCCATGAAGTAAACGGCGAATATTGAGTGAAGTCGGTGCTGTTTTGGAGCCCCGTTTCACCACATTCACGTTTCTGTTGCAAATACATGCCGAGCGGCATGGATTGCCTGTTGAAAGGGTGTGAATCGCTCTCGGAAAATTCGTCCACATGCACCCGAAACAGTGCCGAGAATACACCTGAATTTAACGAGAGGAGAAGTTTCGCTCCGCTGAAAGCACCGAAAACAACAAATCGGCCCGCAGAAAAACTCAATCCTGCCGGTAATTGCATCCGCAGAAAACAATTTCTATCCTTGATGGCAGGAGGAACATCAAATTTCACAAAGATTAGCGTCTGTTCGCCGCCCCCGCAAACAGCCTGAGCTTAGAGTAAGAGAAGGAGATCAGAACCGATGACTGCATTAGAGATGGAAAGTCATATGCCCCGCATTCTGGCCGAGGCTCCCGACTTTGAAGCGAAGACCACGCAGGGCGTGCTGCGCCTGAGCGACTTCACAAATAAGGGAAAATGGGTCATGCTTTTTTCGCACCCCGCAGACTTTACCCCGGTTTGCAGTACCGAATTCCTCGCCTTTGCTCGGCATGCGAAAGACTTTGAAAAACGCAACGTGCAGTTGCTTGGGCTTTCGATCGACGGGCTGAATTCGCATATTGCCTGGGCACGTGACATGGAACAGTGGGGCGGAGTGCAAATCGACTTCCCGGTTATCGCAGACCTGGATCAGCGGGTGGCGCGGCTCTACGGAATGGTGCATGAGGCGGTGTCGGACACCGCGACGGTTCGCGCCGTGTTCGCCATTGACCCGAAACGGAAGATTCGCGCGATTCTCTACTATCCCATGCAGCTTGGCCGCAGTGTAGACGAATTGCTGCGCATCTTCGATGCGCTTCAGATCGCCGACCAGAGCAGTGTCTCGACACCTGCGGACTGGAAACCCGGCCAGCCTGTGATCGTACCGGCTCCGGCAACGCTTGAAGCGGCACGCCAGCGGGCGCAGGGAAAGCAGGAAGGGTTGAACGTCGAATCGTGGTATTTGGCTACCAAGGAAAATGCCTCCGCGACGAAGTGATCACAGCTGGTGCTTTTCGACAACGACCGCGGTTCCATAGGCAAGCACCTCGGTGACTGCCTGTTGGATTTCGTTGGCATCGTAGCGGGTGCAGATCACGGCATTCGCACCCAGCTCCGCCGCGTGCTCCATCATCAACTGCAATGCTTCCCCGCGGGTCCTTTCACAGAGCTGTGAGTAGAGGGATATGTTTCCGCCCGCGAGTGTCTGCAGGCCCGCGCCTATGGTGCCGAAGATGGAGCGCGATCGCACCACGATTCCGCGGACAATTCCGCAGTTGCGTAGGATGCGATAGCCGGGCAGTTCCAAACCCGTCGTGATCATAGAGGGATCGAAGGGCATGAGGAATCCTCCTTCACAGAAATATCGCACATTCGGGCGGCCCACCGAAGCAAAGGTTATGAGCTGCCGCCACTGAGATCGACGAGAGTCAGGACATGGGAAAATAATTAGTTGCGAACTGATTCGCGCACTGGAGGAGACTTTCATGGCTACAACCGAATTCGATTGGGCAGGAGTCGTCAATTACGCAAAGAGATCCTGGTCCGAGCCCCCGAAAACACAATATGAGTTGCCGGGCGTCAACGTCGAAAACCATGTCGATGTCCCGGTGGCGTGCGTACCGCTGTGGCATTCGGTGGTCACAGCGCGGCTCACTCTGCCAAGGGGCGACAAGAAAGCCCTGCAGCGCGCACAATCGCGGCTGAGTGCGGCGCTTGCGGAAATCGAGGCCATCTATCCGCTGCATCCGGGCGGCATTCTGACGCAGGTGGCCTACGGCCTCTCTTATTTCAAAGAGTTCATTCCAGCAAAGGTCACGGACAAGCTGATGCCCCGCGCCATTGAAAATGGCAAACCCGGCGAATGGGCGCTGATCGATTCGATCAAGTACCCAAAGATCCCGCGGACCTGGTACTGGAGGAGAATGACATTTCATTCCACTTCAAGAGCGATTACAACGAGCACATCAACGACGTAATGCGCGCGCTCTTTCAGCCCGGCCCCCACCTGCTGAATGGGATTCCCGGCGAGAACATTTACGTTGGAGA
This sequence comes from uncultured Acidobacteriota bacterium, assembly GCA_963823295.1. Lineage (GTDB taxonomy): Bacteria > Acidobacteriota > Terriglobia > Terriglobales > Acidobacteriaceae > JAKAAZ01. The sequence goes on along the minus strand of CAWGLF010000003.1, from coordinate 66,448 downwards.
CCTGTTCAGCGTGACCTCCATCCGCCGCGGTTTCGCCGGCCGCGGAATGCCTCGCGCAATGGCCACGCGCCTGCGCATTCCGGGAGCGGAAAAAATTCCCCCGGGCGCCATGCTGTTCATGGGTTTTACCTCAAGTCACGTCCATGGGCTGGCTCAAGGCACGCTTCCGAGCTTTGAAACCATACCCGGCTACACCGACCAGACGCCGGAGAGCTATTTCGCGCACGGCACCATGATGCACCTCTCCCATATCGCAATCGATCTGGAGGGGTGGTATGGACTGAATCACGAAGGACGGTTGCATCGCATGTTCCATCCGCGCCGCACCGAAACAGAAGAGGTCCTGTCTCCCTCGCAAGCGCCGGAGACAACCACATTCAAGGAAGAACTGGAAGAGGACGCCAAAAAGCACGGACTGATCGGACATAACGCGCAGATGCAGTTTCTATCGCGCCTGGACAAGGACACCACGACAGTTTATGGCGACCGGCTGCCCAGGGGCACCGTTCTGTTTCTGCGGCAGGATTTCGATACCGTCGAAAATCCTTTTGAGTTCAATGCCGAGGGACCGGTGAGCGCAACTCCACGCCCTGGCGTGCACTTTATCGGGTTTGCTCCATCGGCACAGCTGTTCGAGAAAATTCGCAAGGAAATGGATGGCGTGGACCTGCAGAAGAAATACAATCTGCCTAACGAAAACACCGGCTTCACGAAATTCCTGGTGACCACGCACCGGCAGAATTATCTGGAGCCATCTCGCGCCCATCGATCCTTTCCGCTGGCGGAAATGATTTAGGTCGCAGGGATATCGGTCCAATTGAGCGGAACGCTTAACCAGTTCTGGCTCTGTCGACATGCTCCTGTCAACAGAGCCAGCATTTCGTGATTAGTATAAGCCTTCTGTTTCCGGTATTTACGTGCTTATCGCGACCAATTTCCGCATATAAAACAAATTAAGAAAGGGTATAAACATCTCTATTGATATAGTTACGCGCTTATTGCGTTTTTTTTGAGAAAAACTTTTTCAGGAAAATGGTACTACGATGCCACAAAGTGGAGGTCGGGTGCTCTTATCGCCTTGTCCCCGCTAGTGTGATGTGGAGGACCTGCTTCCATTGTAGAGGGAAGCCCATGATCGCTGCGCAAAGAGGCAGAATACCACCGGGTACAGCCCGCAACCGTGACGTAATCGAGTGCTAAACACGGTAGCGAACATCCAGATTCTATCCGCCATCAGCGTTGAATCCATGCGATGCTAGCAAAGGCCGGCCAATCTCCAGATATAAAACCAGGACAATACTCTCTCCAGTTTTCTCTCCATTCGCGTTTCCAGCGGGACGCGCACAGTGCCATACTGGAAGGGAACCAGGAGGGCAAGCGATGGAAGAACGGGATTTCTACAGCGAGAAGCCAGAGCAGCGTCCGCACACGCTTACCTGCCCCCACTGCCGGCAATCGGCGGAGTACCAGTTAAACTGGCTGGTGCGGCGCAAGAAGAACAGCCTGCCGCCCCGCGCCGATGAGCGCGACCGCGCCCGCTTTGCCAAAGCGCAGTCCTACATGGTGCTGCGTGAGGACCAGGTGGCTTGCCAGAATCTCCGCTGCCGCAAGCGGTTCGAACTGGCGGGAATCAAGTCGGTTGCGTTTCTGGATTCATAGAAATCCCTCGCAGATCTCGGCTCGGCGTGTCATCTTTCCATTGCGATTCGGATCGCTTCATTTCTGAATTGTGCATCGGCCGCCAGTCCGAATGATGTCCCCTCCCGCAGCGACTCCCGTGGCTGAAGAGCCGCTATCCAAGAGGTGCGGCAGGAACGGTGGACGATTTTAATGTCCGCGCCAGGCCGGAATGGTATAGGATTTCGGCAATAGTTCCGCACTCCCCTATCGCAGGTTCCAGTGGCACGCTCGACCGCATCCCGAGAAAATTCGCGCCTGTTAACGGTCGCCATCGCGGTGGTAGTGGTTGCCGCGTTGTATCTGGCGAAAGCCGTGTTGCTTCCGCTCGCGCTCGCGCTGCTGTTTGCGTTCCTGCTTTCGCCGCTGGTTAATTTGCTTGAGACGATCAGGATGCCCCGAATTCCCGCGATTTTGCTGGTAATCCTTACGGTATTCGTCCTGATATGCGGTATCACCTGGGGTGTTGCCATGCAATTGCTTCAGATTGCGGACAATCTGCCTGCTTACAGGGAGAACATCAGCGCGAAAGTCGTACAGCTTCACCACACACAAAATACGGACCTCCACCGTGCTCAATACGAGATCCAGCACCTTGGCGAGGAGGTCGGGCTATCCGATTCGCCAACCGCCAGACGACACCGGCCCAAACCATTGGGCTCCTCCCCGGAGCGGCCGATTGCCGTCAAGGAAGTCTCCCCAGCCGAAGGCAGTACCCTGGGCTATCTGCACGGCATTCTTAAGGCGATGGTCGAAACGCTGCTGGTCATCGTTTTCACTTTTTTCATGCTGCTGCAGCGGGAGGATTTGCGAAACCGGCTGATCCGACTGATGGGGCGCGGCGAACTGAATCGGAAGACCCAGGCGATGGACGAAGCCAGCCGCCGGGTCAGCCGTTATTTCATGCTGCTGCTGACTGTCAATGCGGTTTACGGAGCAGTAATCTATACTGCCCTTCATTTTCTGGGATTGCCTCACGCTCTGCTTTTCGGTGCGCTGACTACGCTTCTCCGTTTCATTCCCTATATTGGCGCGCCCATCTCCGGCCTGCTGCCGATCGCATTATCGCTGGCGGTTTTCCCCGGGTGGGAGCAGGCCGCCATCATCTTCGGTGTCTTTATGTGCGTAGAGATCGTGACCGCCAACTACATCGAACCCCGCCTGTACGGGAAACACACCGGCGTTTCTCCGCTTGCCATTCTTGTCGCGGCGGTATTCTGGACACTTATCTGGGGACCGATCGGATTGCTTTTATCTGTTCCGTTGACAGTCTGCCTGGTAGTGGTCGGATCGCACGTTCCGAATTTGAAGTTTCTTGCGGTCCTGCTTGGAGATGAGCCGGTCCTGCTGCCCAGCGCTCACTATTACCAGCGCCTGCTGGCGGGCGATGAAAATGAAGCGCGCGAAGTGCTCGAAAGCTATCTCAGGGAAAAACCGCTGGAGGACCTCTACGATTCTGTTCTGATCCCGGCGCTGGTTCTGGCCGAGCAGGATCGCCACCAGGACTCGCTGGATGAAACCACGGTCCGCTTTATCGATCGGACAACAAAAGAACTGATCGAAGAGCTGGCGTTCCGGAATGAAAGGAACGGGGACCGTCCGCCTGGCGTCAGCGAAGCCGCGCGAAATGGAGAGCCGGATACGATCTCTGCTGAAAGCGCCGAACCGCCCAAGCTACCGGTACCGCCCAGGAATTTACTATGCGTGCCGGTCCGGGACGATGCGGACGAAACCGCGGCCATCATGCTCTGCCATCTCCTGGAACGGGCCGGCCACTTCGCGCGGGTAGTCCCTATCCGGAAAGTAGATGAAATGCTGGCGGAGATCTCGAGAACAAAACCGGATATCGTTTACCTGTCCGGAGTGCCGCCCTACGCCCTGTCGTATGCGCGAGGGGTTTACAAAAAGCTGCGCAGCCAGCAGCCTCGGCTGAAAATCCTGATCGGCTTGTGGAATTACACTGAAGACCCGGTGAAAGCCGCGAAAGAGATCAGTCGGGGCGAACAGGACCACGTTTCAACAACCCTGGCACAGGCGGTAGCACAGGTGGGAACCTCGCCGTCAGCGGTTCCGGAGGCCAAAGAGAATGTTCTGGATCAATCGATGGTCCAGGCATGATTTAGGACCCGTTTCGGGACACCGAGGGTATTCTCTGCGACCTTTCGTAATCCGGTGAGCGTTGCATTACATGACAAATTGCAGACATCGTGATTATCCGATTGAAAAAGTTCCAGGAAAGCGGCAAACTCGTTGTAGTCATCGGCATCTACATGGGGCAGTGATTCGGATGCGAACCCAACCCGGACCGTTCACACGGGGAGGGTGGCACTTATTGTTATCGTTTGTACTTGAAATTCAGCCAGCGACGAACTCAGCGACGCAGTGAGCGATGATGTTTGACGCCTTTCCCTGAAGGAGTGAATCCGTTTATGTACTCAAATAGGCGTAGTTTCTGCGGGATCATCATCTTGGCCGCATCCCTGGGAATGCTGGGATGTGGAGACAGTGGCAATTCTTACGTGCGCAGCGTGAATGCATCGAACGGATTGTCAAATTACACCGTCCAAATCGGGCAGACCGGCGTTGCATCCAGCCTGCCCTACGGAACCGAAGGGGTGCAACCTAAGGGTCAGTATTCAACCGCGGACACCTCCGGAAATTACCGGCCAATCGGCTCCGCGTCCAACCAGAAAGTGATCGTGTACACGAAGCCGGGCTCGTCTCCTCTGGCCAGCGAGACGGAAACTTTCCTGAAAAATTCCTACTATACGGTCGTGACCTTGGCGCCAGCCCCTTCCATCTCTTTGCTTACGATCTCGGATGGGGATGTCGCTCCGCAAAGCGGTGACTTCAAGGTGCGGGTGGTGCAGGCTTCAACCACGTCAGGCGCAGTGGATCTCTATTTCACCGCGCAAGGGGGCACCGTGGGAGGCACTCCGGCTGTGTCGAACCTGCAGTTCGGCCAAGTCACACCGCAGTATTTACAGGAAACGGCGGGTACCGTCGAAATCCAGATAACGCCGGCCGGCAATCCCTCAACGGTCATCTATAGCGGGAGTTTTGCGCCTGCGGCGGGAGCGAACTATACCGCGTATTTTCTGGATCCACCGAGCATCAACGGGGTAAGCCCAGCGTTTTTCAGTGTTCTGCTCGTCAAAGACCCAGTGCTGGCCGCCGCCAAGTAGACCGTTTTCCATCCTGTGAAAAGGCCTTCGCTTGCGCGAAGGCCTTTTCATTTCTTATTCCTTGTGATCACGAAGCTAGGTGCCTTCCGACCAGCCGGCCAGATATTCTTCCTGCTCGGGAGTCAGGCGGTCAATTTTGCAGCCCATAGCATCGAGCTTCAGTTTCGCAACGCGGCGATCAAGTTCCTGCGGAACCGAGTAGACCTTCGGCTTCAGGGTGGAGTGATTCTGAACGAGGTACTCGGCGGCCAACGCCTGGTTGGCGAAGCTCATATCCATGACCGATGCCGGGTGGCCTTCGGCCGCAGCCAGGTTGATGAGGCGTCCTTCCCCGAGCAGATAAATACGGCGTCCATCCTTCATCGCGAACTCCTCGACAAAGTCGCGGGTCTGACGCTGAGAGGACGACAGGCGCTCCAGAGCCGGAATATCGATTTCGACATTGAAATGGCCTGAGTTGGCGACAATCGCGCCATTCTTCATGTTCTCGAAGTGCTCCTGCCGCAGTACGCTCTTGTTACCGGTCACGGTGACGAAAATGTCGCCGATTTTTGCGGCTTCCGCCATGCTCATCACGCGGTAACCGTCCATGACCGCCTCAATCGCACGCACGGGATCGATCTCGGTCACGATCACGTCCGCTCCCATACCGCGGGCGCGGGAGGCAAGCCCCCGGCCACACCAGCCATAGCCCGCAACCACAAATCTGGAACCGGCCAGCAGGATGTTGGTGCAGCGGACGATGCCGTCGAGCGTCGATTGGCCGGTGCCGTAACGGTTGTCGAACATGTGCTTCGTCAACGCGTCGTTGACCGCCACCACGGGATAGCGGAGCACGCCCTCTTTCGCCATGGAGTGCAGCCGGATGACGCCGGTTGTCGTTTCCTCCGTACCCGCCAGAACGCCTGCGAGCACATCCTTGCGTTTGGTGTGGAGCAGCGATACCAGATCGCATCCATCGTCCATCGTCAGATGCGGCTTGTGATCAATGGCCGCCATGATATGCGAATAATAGCTGTCATTGTCCTCGCCCTTAATGGCGAAGGTGGAGATACCATAATCGCGCGCCAGAGAAGCGGCCACGTCGTCCTGAGTAGAGAGCGGATTCGATGCGCACAAGGCAATGTCGGCGCCGCCGTCGCGCAAGGTGATCATCAGGTTCGCTGTCTCGGTGGTCACGTGCAGGCAGGCAGCCACGCGCATTCCCTTCAGCGGCTGGTTTTTAATGAATTCCTTGCGGATGATCTGCAGAACCGGCATCGATTGATTGGCCCATTCGATGCGGCGTTTTCCCAGCTCAGCGAGGTCGAGGTTTTTTACGTCAGACGGAACGGTAGTGGTTGTGGCCATGGCATCCATTTCTTGTCGGATTTGTATCGCGCAGAAGTCTGCGGCATTGCGGAACGTGGCGGGCAGGGAGAAATGCTCAACCTTAATCCCACCGTCAGGGTATCACTTCTGCGCAGTTCGATGAAGCTCGGATTTGGCCTCCAGCGCCAGCAGGTTTTCCTTTCGTTCGATACCCCAGCGATACCCCGTAACCTCACCATTCTTCCCAATCACTCGATGGCACGGGACTACGACCGCGACCGGATTTTGCGCACAGGCCCGAGCCACCGCTCGTACCGCGGTCGGCTGCCCAATGGCGGCGGCAATTTCACTGTAAGAGCGTGTTTCCCCACAGGGAATCTGCTGCAGCGCTTCCCACACCCGCCGCTGAAAAGCGGTGGCACGGACATCGAGCGGCAGGACAGTGCTGATAGGGTGCTCCTGCAGGCGCGCAAGAACGGCGGATAATCTGGATGCCAGCGCCTCGTCATCCCGCTCGAGGTCGGCGAGTGCGAAGTCGCGTCGCAGGATGGCGCAAAGCTCTACATCTGTATCGCCGAACGATACTGCGCATATACCCCGCTCTGTGACCGCGACCAGAATCCGTCCCAACGGGGACCACGCGAGAGTATAGCGAATCTTTTGCCCGGCACCCTGGTTGCGGTACATGCCGGGAGTCATTCCCGGGTTGCCGGCGGAACGCTCGTAGGCCCGGCTCGAGGACTCGTACCCAGCTTCGTACATGGCGGAAGTAACGGTTCCGGACCGGGCCAGTTCCTGGCGAAAACGATGTGCCCGGCGCGTGGCGAAATACTGTCGCGGAGTAACGCCGAGGATCTGCCGAAACACCCGTTGCAGCGCATACGGGCTCATCCCGACAGCTTTCCCCAATCCGGCAAGCGACGGAGCCTTTTCGCAGGAGTTGTCGATGGCGCGACAGGCTCTGGCAACAATCGCAGCCTGGGGATGGATGCCGTCCGGTCGGCATCGCTTGCAGGCGCGATATCCGGCCGCGCGTGCCTGCTCGCCGGTGTCAAAAAAGATCACATTGTCCTGCGCCGGCCGGCGGCTCGGGCACGATGGGCGGCAATAAATACCCGTACTGCGAACCGCGTAGACGAATTTTCCGTCGCTTGAGGCGTCGTGCCCATCAACCTTCTGCCAGGCGCGTTCTGTATTGAGAGTTGTCATAGAGACAGGATGGCACCGGCTGCGAGCGGCTGGCTATCCGAATCTTGCGCTTGAACATGAAAAACAGACAAACCACTGAAGCCTGTGTACTTTCGATGTCACAAAAACCGATTCGACGCCGCTTGGCTGAATACTTCGGCGAGACTCAGGACGCGAGCAACCGCAAACCTGTCGACACACTCCTACTACATTAAAGCGGCGAAGGTTCGCCTGGTGGCGATGCCAGCTTCTTTAATCGGCATTGATCCACCTCAATACAGGAGATTCCATGATGCCCATTGACGGCCCAGGCAGCGATGCAGCGAATAGTTCCACCCCTTTCGATAAAGTTACGGATGCTGTCGAGCAGACAAAGAGCAAGCTGACGGAATTTGGCACGACAGCCGCCGGCAAAATCGACCAGAACCGCACGGCAGCGGCCAGCGGGCTTGAGGGCGCCGCTGCTACCTTGCACCAACGGGCCGATCAGCTTCCAGGAGGAGAAAAGGTTGCGAACCTGGCTCACTCTGCCGCGGACAGACTGAACGCGACGGCGGGCTATGTTCGTCAGAATGACCTGAACAGCATGAGAAGCGATGTCGAGGCTCTTGTGAAAAAGAACCCCGGACCGTCGCTGCTCGTTGCCGCCGCCCTCGGCTTTCTGATCGGCCGCTCGCTTAAAGGCAACGCACGCGAATAAAAGAGGAAAGACATGGCTCCAGGAGAACGTTCCATCACAGACGTAGTGCAGGGCATCATCGGCGATGTCCAGGAGATTGTCCGCTCTGAGGTACGGTTGGCCAGAAGCGAGATCGTCACTGAGTTGGACAAGCTCAAAGCTGCCGCTCCGCTGTTGATCGCAGGGGGAGCTGTCGCCGTGCTGGCGCTGCTGTTCCTGATCTGGACAATTGTTTTTGCCCTGGCGGTGGTTTTGCCGATGTGGGCGGCCGCATTGATTGTTACCGCGCTGCTAGCGGTTATGGGCGGAATCACGACAACAGCAGGCGTGAAGAAGCTGCGGCAGATCAATCCCCCGGAAAGAACCATCGCCACAGTGAAGGAGAATGTGCAATGGGCCAAACAGCAAGTCAAATAGAAAGCCACATTCAGGACAAACGAGCCGATCTGAGCTTCAACTTGCAGGAGCTTGAATATCGGGTGAAGTCCGCCGCCGATTGGCGTCGACAATTCCGGAACCGCCCGGCGGCTTTCCTCGGTGCGGCCTTCGGGGGCGGCATGCTGCTCGCAGCCTTGACCTCTTCGGGCAGGCGGCGCAGAGCCTGCGATTAGGCGCGCCGCTGATGCCCGTTTGTCCTTCTACGCTCGAACTGGAAAAATAACGATTCCGTCTTTTTCCTCACAATACGCACCAACGTGTGCGTCGCTAGAATTTCGGCGAGTTCCAACTTCCTTCAAATATTTTTGAATTTCTCTCGCGTAAATTCCTGTTATCGTTGCCCTACATACGACTCCGAGGCGAACTTCGATTGAGCTTCAAAATTTTGGGCACATGTTTTTTCTCTTTTCTGATGGCAGCCACGCTGCCCGTCCAGGCACAAACCACAATTGCCGGCAACAATACGCGCGGCCGCGCTGCCGGACGCACCCACGCCAGCGCGCGTTTCGGCTGATCCGCAGCAATCGGCGGACCAGTACCCGCGGACCCAGCAGATCCCAGTGCATACTCATCCCGGTCCTGCGCCGCGGCTGGCAAAGTATATTGAACCCGACCAGCACGCCGCCACTCTCACGTCCAAAGATAAGCTTGAATTATCCGTGTGGGAGCAGGTACAGCCGTATGCGGTCGGCACCGAAATCATGGCTGCTGGGTGGGAACACCTGCTGAACAGCAACCCGCATTATGGCAGTGATAAGGCCGGTTTCGGTGAACGCCTTGGCGCGGCGGCCATCCGCCAGACCAGCCAGGCCGTTTTCTCCGATGGAGTTTTTGCTGCCCTTCTGCACCAGGACCCCCGGTACTACCGCAAAGGTTCCGGCAGCATCGCCGGCCGGATTGTCTATTCCGCCACGCGCGTGATCATCACCCGCACAGATGCCGGAAACGAGGCGCCCAATTACTCGCAAATGCTCGGATATGCCGGCGCCTCCGCGCTCACCATGACCTACTATCCCGGCCGTCAGCGCCACATGGTCCAATACCACGGAAGGCTATGTGATCTCCCTCGCGGCATCTGCGCTGGGGAATCAGGTCCACGAATTCGTACCGGATTTAATCCATCTTTTACACCGGCATCGGCGATAGACCGGATTTCTGTTGAAGAGAGTTGCCGTTCTTGAGATTCAGTTCCGCATGCAGCGGCAGTGATTTTCTCCCTCCCATCCAATAACCTGGCCCATGTCCGCCGCGCATATTTTCCTGTCGCTGATTGTCGGGTTCAGCATTCTGCTGATGCTGATTCGCCCACGCGGCATCCCAGAGGTCTATTGGATCGGCGCCGGCGCCGTGCTGCTCATCGTGGCGCGGCTGATACCTCTGAAACTGGCCGGCAAAGCCATTGCCGAAGGCACAGACGTTTACCTGTTCCTGATCGGCATGATGCTGCTCTCGGAGTTGGCCAGCGAGCACGGTGTCTTCAATTGGCTCTCCTCCATCGCAGTCAGAGGCGCAAACGGCTCGTGCGCTCGCTTGTTCACACTGGTATACGGGATCGGCATCCTGGTCACCATTTTTATGTCGAATGACGCGACCGCCGTGGTTCTGACCCCTGCGATCCTTTCGGCAGTGCGGAAGGCAAAAGTGCCGCCGCTCCCATATCTCTTCGCCTGCGCCATGATTGCCAACGCGGCGTCTTTCGTTCTGCCCATCTCCAATCCGGCCAATCTTGTGGTCTTTCGCCAGGGCATGCCGCCGCTGGGGCAATGGCTGCTTTTATTCGGTGTTCCTTCCATCCTGTCGATCACCGCAACCTACGCTGTCATGCGTGCGGTGTTCCGTAAGGAACTGACCGCTGAGGTTGAATCGGAAGTGGACGGCCAGCCGCTCAGCGGGAATGGCAAGCTGGTGCTTGGCGGCCTGGCGTTGATGGTAGCCGTACTGCTCACCGCCTCGTCGCTGAACAAGAATCTGGGTCTGCCAACCTGTCTGGCCGCGCTTGCCGTCACCGCAGCCGTTTCGATCAAGGCCCGCAGCAATCCGCTGAAGCTGGCGCACGAAATCAGTTGGGCAACGCTGGCCCTGGTGGCGGGGCTTTTCATCATGGTCGATGCGGTCGAGAGTATCGGCGCGCTCCGGTTTACTCAGGCAGCGCTGCATTGGGTGCAACATCTTGCTCCTGCCGCCGGCGCACTGTTGGCCAGCTTCGCCGTCGGTATCGCCAACAATCTTGTGAACAATCTGCCGCTCGGATTGATTGCCGGCGCTACGGTCAATGCCGCGCATGCGAAAGGGCTGCTGGCCGGTGCCGTCCTGATCGGCGTCGATCTTGGGCCAAATCTCTCGGTGACGGGATCGCTGGCAACCATCCTGTGGCTCATCGCTCTTCGAAAGGAAAAGCTCGATGTGACCTTCCGGGATTTTTTGAGAGTAGGCGCTATCGCGATGCCAATTGCGATGCTGGCCGCGATAGGCGGCGCAATCCTGATGCAGACGTTTCTCAGGATGTAGCCAGCCGGCAGCTTTCAATCAGACATCCTCAAACTGCTCGAAGCAATCCGATCACGGCAAACGTCTACAATTAGCTTTCGATGGGGTATATCCGGATTCTTTCCGACCAGGTCGCCAATCAGATCGCCGCTGGCGAGGTGGTAGAGCGTCCTGCATCGGTCGTGAAAGAGCTGCTGGAAAACTCGCTTGATGCAGGAGCGCAGCGGGTTCGCATCGACGTAGAAGCAGGCGGCCGCAAGCTGATCCGCATTTCCGACGATGGCTGCGGAATGATGCGCGACGATGCCATGCTGGCATTTGAGCGCCACGCCACATCAAAGATCCGGTCGAGCGATGACCTGCTCAGCCTGGCTACGCTCGGATTCCGCGGCGAGGCGCTGCCCTCGATTGCCTCGGTCGCGCGCGTGCATGTCAGCACCCGTTCCGCCGAGGAAGCCGTCGGAACGGAAATGGAAATCGCAGGCGGCAAAATCCTTCGCGTTGCCGACTGCGGCGTACCGGTCGGCACTACGCTTACGATTCGCGACATCTTTTTCAATACACCCGCTCGAAAGAAATTTCTAAAATCCGAGCAGACCGAGCTGTCGCACATCGCGGCGCTCGCCACCCATTACGCGCTGGCGCATCCCTCCAGGCATTTTGAACTGCACAGCGCCAGCCATGCTCTGTTCGAAGCTCCGCCGGTGCGGCACATTTCCGAACGCATTTTCCAAATATTTGGCCGCGATGTGCTGGACCAGTTGCTACCCGTGGCAGCGGAAACAAATTTCGAGCGCGCCGGCATTCCCGCGCCGCCGCCCTGGAAGCGCGAGCCGGATTGGGAGCCCCCCGCGCCGGGGGCTCTGCGGCTGCATGGATTCGCTTCGCGTCCGGAGCTGCAGAAGCTCAATCGCAATTCGATCTATGTTTTCGTCAACCAGCGATTGATCCGCGATCGGCTTATTCTGCACGCGCTGACGGAAGCGTATCGAAATATTCTCCCGCCGACCTCGTTTCCGGTGGTGCTGCTGTTTCTCGAAATGCCGCCGGAAGAAGTGGATGTCAATGTGCATCCGGCAAAGACGGAGGTCCGTTTCCGGCAGCAGGCATTTGTGCACGATTTTGTGCGCGACGCCGTTCGCAACGCACTGGTGAAGACCCGTCCGGCCGCGAGTTTCCTGACGGCGTTGAGTCATCATCCCGCGATGACGCCCGCACTGGTACCGGATATTTCCCCATTGCCCGGAGCGCCGGAACCAGAGGAAACCGCGCCAGACGCAGACCGTGCCAGCATGGAAACCCAGGTCTCAGGCACAGGACCCTTCGACAGACTCACGGCAGATTCTGGGGAAGCCGGTTCTCTCGTGGATTTAGAAATTCATCCAAAACAAGGCGATTCATTGCCCGCCAGCGAGAATGTCGACGTATCCGACATCGCGCCGTTTGAATTGCAACCTCCGGCACTTCAGCCTGCGGCGCAATCGCTGCCCTTTTTCACAGCCGAAGCCGGCGCTTCCGCTCTCGACGAAGAGGGAGAAACTGCACCCACCCTGCACGGCCTGGCCTCTCTGCGTCCCCTGGGGCAGTTGGAAGAATCCTTTATCCTCGCCGTGAATGAAGAAGGACTTGTGGATCATCGATCAGCATGTGGCGCATGAGCGGGTGCTGTTTGAGAAGATCGGCCGTGAGCGCGAGGTGGAGCAGGTACAGCGCCAGCGTTTGCTGATGCCAGTGTTGATCGATCTCAAGCCGGATCAGATGCCGTTGTTTGCCGCCATTGCCGCCGAACTCGAGCAGAATGGTTTTGAAGCCGAACCCTTCGGCCCACGCACGCTGGCGGTGAAGGCGACGCCGGTCGGGCTGACCGGACGCGAGCTGGAACGTACACTGGTCGAAGTACTGGAGCAGACCGAGCGCGAGCAACAGGCGGAAAATCTGGAGACACTTCGGTTGCGGATTGCCGCCTCAATCGCCTGCCATGCGGCCATCAAAATTCATACGCCCCTCGAAATGGTCAAAATGGAGTGGCTGCTCGCAGAGCTTGCGAAAACGGAGCATCCTACCAGTTGCCCCCACGGGCGACCCATCGCGCTACGGTATTCTTTAAAAGAGATACAACGCGCGTTTCAGCGCATTTAATCCGCGTCAACCGGCAACATGCCACGCGCACAATCTCGGAAGAAGGACATTTGAATTCGGAACAGCTTAATACGGCACGGCTCGCTCGCTGGAGCCAGAACGGCGAAGCGCGGCTCACATTGGAAGCGGCCGCAGAGTGGCTGGGTACGATTGGTTTCTGCTCCTACCTGCCTACAGGTGTCGCTCCCTCGGCCAGTTTTCTCGAAGCAGTCGTAGGCAGGCCAGCCCAGATCCCCAGCGCCGGTGAACGAACTCGCGCCAACGATCTGCTGGTGCGACTGGTCGAAAACTCTGCCGCGGTTCCGCTAAAGCTCGGCTCTGTACTCGGGGAGCAGCCGGATTTCCTCGCCAGCCCTGAAGTGTTCCGATACATCTACGCATTGCGCGGGAACCGGAATTTCAAGGCCGATCCTTCCACCGTCGGCAACGAAAAAGTAACGCCGCTCGCCCTGCACTGCTGGCAGGCAATCAAGGAACACGGGCCGCTCGACCTGCCTGCGTTGCAATCGATTCTGGGCAGAGACATGACGGAAGCGGCGATTGCACGCGCGCTGCAGGAACTCTGGGGCGGCCTGTATGCGTGCCCCATTGCGAGGGCGAACGGGCAACCGGCGCAGTGGGAAATGCTGTCCCGCCGCTTTCCGCAGCAGGTGGCTGCCGGCGCGGGCACAGGTCAGGCGGAATCGCTCTCGGCCATGGTTTCGCTGTATTTGTATGCCGTGGTCGCCGCAACGGAAGAAGAAATTCTCGCGTTTCTTTCTCCGCTGGCCGCACAGTCGAAGCTGCGGGAAGTAATTCGTGGCCTGGGCTCGATGCGGCAGCTGGACATGATTGATGTTGGCGGCCACGCTCAGCTTTGTCTGCAGGGCGGCCTTCTACCGGAGATGGCGGTACAGCTTTCTGAGGAGCAGCTTTTATCGGCCCCAGTCGAAACAGACGCCCGTGGATGGCGGTATCGAAATCGAACGGGCGACGCCATACGCAGCACGACCTGAGTATCGAGATTCCGGCGAGCACGGCAAATTTGTGCCGAAGAAATTTGTTCCCAAGAAATTTGTTGCCCGCGATGCAGCCGGGCATGGGTCCGCGCCAAAACGGTTCAACATCCATGCCTCTGGGAAGCGCGCGGACGACGAGCGCGATTCTCAATTTTCGCGGCCTCGCTCCGCATTCGGCAGCAGCGGGCGGCCCGGTAAGTTTGGACCCGCAGCAAGGGAGACTCGCAAATCCGACGATCGCAAAAATCCTGAGCGTGGCCCGGGAGAACGCGCCAGACGCTGGGAAAAATCCGGCGAGCGTCCGGGTTCTCGCCCCTCCGATCGGAACTTTGCATCGAAGTCTACTTTCAAACCTTCCGGATTCAATCCGGCAGGACGAAAGCCATGGTCCCCGAAAAGCGCTTCGTCCAGAGATGAACCCGACAAGCCCTGGGCTTCGCGGGCGTCCGTTCTGGTTCGGGTGGTCCAGCGCGGCGTGGCGGCGATCAGGAACAAGGCCCGAAACGCTGGGACAAATCGCGCTCAGGCCCAAGTGCCGGACCGGCAGGGCACAAACCATACCGACCGAAATCCTCTGGCTTCAAATCCGGCGGACCGAAGCCTTGGGATCGAAAGGCTGGAGCGCCGCGATCTGCGGACAGCGGCTGGGAAGAACGGCCCAAGCGTTGGGAGAAATCTGCTCCAGGCGCCGAGGCCAGGCCATCAAGCCGAAAACCGTACGCGGCAAAACCGTCCGGGTTCAAATCCGGTGGAGCGAAGCCCTGGGGTTCGAAAGGCGCGGAATCAAGGGTCGGCTCCGCAAGATCGTATGCGGCGAGGACGAGCGACAAACCGTCGAGCGCAAAGCCGTGGACTGCGCGATCTTCGAAAACTGGTGACGAGGGAAACAGGCCGCCGCGTCGGGATGGATCCGAAACTCGCGGCGGCTCGAGCCCCAATGAGAAATCGGGTGCGAAGCCGTTCTGGGCGAAAAATCCTCGGGGCGGCAAAGGTTCCGCGGCCGGCTCCCGCACCAACCGTCCGCGGGGTGGAAAATTTGGCGGCAAAAAGAGCGCCAAGAACAAATGACGGCGAACGTCCACGGGCGTTCGCGTCCTGTTATCGCCATCGATGGACCGGCGGGCGCGGGCAAAAGCACGCTGGCCGCGTATCTGGCGCGCCGCTTCGGATTTCTCAATCTTGAAACGGGAGCGATGTATCGCGCGCTGGCGCTGAAGGCGCTTGAGAGCGCGACAGCACTGGATGATGAAGCGGCTTTGGTGCGATTGGCGGGCAATACCCGGATTGTTCTGGAATCGCGTCCGGACGACAGTAGTCGAGTGCTGCTGGATGGCAGGGATGTAACCGCTCGCATTCGCGAAAAAGATGTCGCCGACGCGGCATCGCAGGTCAGCGTTCATCCGCGCGTGCGCGCGTGGATGGTCGAGCGCCAGCGCACTCTTGGCGAAAGTGGCGGCGTGGTGATGGAAGGACGCGATATCGGAACCCACGTATTCCCGGACGCGGAAGTGAAGATATTTCTCGATGCGGCGGACACCGTTCGCGGCCAGCGCCGCTTTCTGCAGGAGGCAGGCTCGGACCGCATACGAGATGGGGAGCGCACGCCGGAAGCCGTCCTGTCGGCAGTCCGGGAGCGTGACGAAAGGGATCGAAACCGCGCGTCTTCGCCGCTGGAACCCGCAGACGATGCCGTGCATCTTGACACGTCCGCGATGACGCTCGATGAAGTCTGCACACGCGCGGAAGAACTGGTGCTCCAGAGATTCAGTCAGCATTGATGATGACGAAGGTTATTAATCTCCAACACCGAATACATTTAGACTGAAGGCTCGAGGTAGAAACTCTGTCCCAGAGCTCTTGCATCACAATTAGCTAGAACCATGCGCCTGAAACCGCCAACCCGAGCCAGTAAAGTCGCAGTTGGCACCAGCATCGTCCTGCTGCTGGTGGCGATGATGCTGCCGGTCTGTCATCTGCATCCGCTGCTGGATCAATCCGCTCCCGACCATTGCACGATCTGCATTACTCTTCATGCCGCGTTGCCTATGGGCGTGCACGTTCCTGCCACAGCTGGACCTTTGCTGCCTTCGGGCCGTGTTGTTATCGCTCCCGTCCAGGAGCAGTCGGAGCAGGCCCCACGTTTTGCTGAATGCCGCGCACCACCGCTCCCAGCCTGTTGATCTCGTTCCACTTTTCATCGATCACAGTGCTTTCACTCTGGGAGGAGTTTTCTTATGAGGCGTGCAGCATATTTGCTGACACTTGCATTTACATTTCTTTTGTTATGCGGCAGCGGCCGAAGCGTATTGGCTGAACTGACCGGCGTCGGGGGCAGTATCGCGGGAACGGTGGCGGACCCGTCCGGCGCGGTGATTCCCGGAGCAACCGTGAACATTCTGAATCCGGTCACCGGGTTTAAGCAGAGCACAACGTCCGATTCGACAGGTCATTTCTCCTTTCAGAATGTGCCGATCAACAACTACCATCTGACGGTCACGGCGACTGGCTTTTCTCCCGTGGTCCATGATGTTGACCTGGTTGGGAACGTGCCGGTGAACCTGACTCTTACGATGCACGTGTTGGCCGCAAGCACGACAGTGACGGTGAGCGCCGACAGCGGCGACTTGATCAACGGCAGCCCGAGCACGCATACCGATGTGAATATGTCTCTGCTGCAAACTCTGCCCACCGACGATGTGACCAACGGTCTAAGTTCGGCGGTGACGTTGGCGACGCCTGGACTGACGGCGGACTCCAATGGCATGTTTCATCCGCTTGGGGAGCATTCGGATACGACTTTCAGCATCGATGGCGAACCAATCTCCGACCAGCAGAGCCGCAACTTCTCAAACCAGCTGACTTCCCACGCGGTGCAGTCCATCAATGTCATCAACGGCATGATTCCACCGGAATACGGCGATAAGGCCAGCATCGTGGTGCAGACAACGACCAAGTCGGCTTTGGGCGATGTGCATCCGACGGGAGACGTTTCCGCCAGCTATGGCAGCTTCGGTACGGCAACGGTCGATGCCAACCTTGGAGTGGGCAGGCAAACGTGGGGGAATTTCCTCGATCTGAATGGAATGAACAGCGGACGGTTTCTGGATACTCCGGAGTTCACCGTGATGCACGACTACGGGAACAACGAGAATTTCTTTGACCGCATCGATGAAAATCCCACCTCGAAGGACACGCTCCATCTGGACCTGACCGCCGCACGCTCGTGGTTCCAGAATCCGAATCAATTCGACCAGCAGTTTCAAAAGCCGAGTCAGTTCAATCCCAGAGGATTGGCGCAGGATCAGCGTCAGGAAAACCTGACCTACAACATTGCCGGATTCTGGACGCATATCCTTGGCCCGACTTCGCTGTTGAGCGTGGCGCCGTTCATCCGTCAGGACAATATCCACTATTACCCCAGCGCGGATATCTTCGCGGACACTCCCGCCACGCTGAGACAGAGCCGCCGCCTGCAGAACGTGGGAATGACCGCCGACTACTCGTATGTGAAGGGTATTCAGAACATCAAGGTCGGCGCGGAGTTCAGTCACACTTTTCTGAATGAGGGTTTTGGATTCGGAATCACCAGTCCAACGTATAACGCGGTCTGCGCGCTGGCTGATGGCACGCCGGTGGTTGCGCCGGGCATTACCGACCCGAAGGCGTGCGTCACGGAAGGGTATCAGCCGAATCCCAATTTTGTTCCCGGCGAGCTGCAGTACGATCTGACGCGCGGCGGAAAGCAATTTGTTTTCAAGGGTCACGCCGATATCAAAGAAGAGGCACTCTATTTTCAGGACAACATTGTCTGGAACAACTGGCAGTTCCTGCTGGGCGCGCGCGGCGACAACTATAACGGCCTCAGCTCAAAGTACATGCTGGAACCGCGCGTCGGGGTCACGTATAAGCTGCAAAAAACCGGCACGGTATTCAACGGCGGATACGCCCGCCTGATGCCGACTCCGTACAATGAGAACCTCGTGCTCTCTAGCTCTACAGGTATCGGCGGCCTTGGAAACGGCGGTGTAAGACACCCTCTGACCCCGGCTGCGCGGAACCAGTACAACATTGGCTTTCAGCAGGCTTTTGGAAAGTATGTTCTGGTAAGCGGCACGTATTTCTGGAAATATACCAAGGGCGATTTTGACTTTGACGTCATTCTGAACACGCCCCTGACCTTTCCCATCCAGTGGAAGAAATCGGATATCAGCGGAGGCGGCTTGCGTGTTTCGTTGACGCCGATCCATGGCTTTTCCGCTTTTTCCGTGATGGGGCACTCGCATGCCTTGTTCTATCCGCCGGAGATCGGTGGAATCCTCTTCAACAACAATGGGAGCGCGACCGGTCTTCAGCCCTTCCTGATCGATCATGACCAGGCGTTCGAGCAGAACACGCATTTGCAATATCAGCCGAAGGCCAGCGGCCCGTGGTACGGCATCAGTTGGCGCTATGAGAGCGGCGAGGTTGCAGGCAACGTGCCGTTTGGGGCCGCGCCCGGAGTACCCGTCAGCCTGACGTATCTGACGGCCGATCAACAGCAGCAGATCAAGTTGAGCTGCAACGGTGTTGCGGCGACCTTGTCCGCTCCGCTGACCAGTTGCCTGCCGGAGGAACTGAAATCTCCACTGGTCACGATCCCCCGCGCCGGCACAGAAAGCCCGGACAAGAACCCTCCCCGCATTGCTCCGCGGAATTTATTCGACATGGATGCGGGATGGGACAATGTATTCCATCGCGCCCGCTACAAAACCAACCTGAGCCTGACGGTCACAAACATTACCAACAAAGTCGCGCTGTACAACTATCTGTCGACTTTCAGCGGAACGCATTTCGTGCCGCCGAGAATGATCACAGGTCAGGCGGTTTTTAATTTCTAGTATGCTGGGAAAGCTCAAACGGATCCAGGAGTTCCTTCCCCAGAACGAGACGGGGCCACGCGCGATAGTCTCGCCGGCCCCGTAAAATTTTTTCCCTTCCGCTGCCGGTTCTGCGAGAATAGATCGTGCCAACCCCGTACGACCGATTGCAAACTCAATCCGCCCAGTCCAAGGAGCCGCGCCCATGTCGGCGAAATATGTTTTTGTAACCGGTGGAGTTGTGTCCAGCCTGGGAAAAGGTCTCGCCGCTGCCTCGCTCGGCTGTCTGCTCGAAAGCCGCGGCCTGCGCGTCAATCTGATGAAGTTTGACCCGTACCTGAATGTCGATCCGGGCACGATGTCGCCGTTCCAGCATGGTGAGGTGTTTGTCACCGACGACGGCGCGGAAACCGATCTCGATCTCGGCCACTATGAGCGCTTCACTCACGCGCATCTGTCGCGCGACAACAACCTGACCACCGGCAGAATTTACGAACAGATCATCACCAAAGAGCGGCGCGGCGACTATCTCGGCAAAACTGTTCAGGTAATTCCGCATGTGACCAATGAAATCAAAAATGCCATGCGCAAAGTGGCTGCGGATACCGATGTGACGCTGGTCGAAATCGGCGGCACTGTCGGTGATATTGAATCGCTGCCGTTTCTGGAGGCGATCCGCCAGATGCGCCAGGAACTGGGGCGCGAGAACACGACTTTCGTCCACGTCACACTTGTTCCCTGGATTGCCGCCGCGCAGGAATTGAAGACCAAGCCGACACAGCACTCCGTCAAGGAACTGCTCTCGATCGGAATTCAGCCGGACATTCTGCTTTGCCGCACAGATCGTTTTCTTTCCCATGAAATGAAGTCGAAAATTGCGCTGTTCTGTAACGTGGAAGAGCAGGCCGTCGTCACCGCGAAAGATGTTCCCTCCATCTATGAAGTGCCGCTTGTATTTGCGCATGAAAAAGTGGACGCCCTGGTGCTGAGATATCTGCACCTGCAGGCCGGTGAGGCGAAGCTGGACCGCTGGCGCGAACTGGTCCAGAGATGCTACGACCCGAAGGACGAAGTTTCCATCGGCATTGTCGGGAAATACGTCGAGTACGAGGACAGCTACAAATCGCTGAAGGAGGCGCTGGTCCACGGCGCGATGGCGCACAATCTGAAGCTGCGCGTGACCTGGATTGAAGCCGAAGGCCTGGAGACGAAAGATCCGCTCGACCGAAGCTACGAAGAACAGTTGGCCGGGTTTGACGGCATTCTGGTCCCCGGCGGCTTCGGCAAGCGCGGCATTGAAGGAATGCTGAATGCCATCCGTTATGCCCGCGAGCGGAATGTCCCCTACTTCGGCATCTGCCTGGGCATGCAGACGGCGTGCATTGAATACGCTCGCAATGTCTGCGGACTGGCGGAGGCGCATTCAAGCGAGTTCGATCCCGCGACTCCGCATCGCATTATTTATAAATTGCGAGAGCTGACCGGGGTCGAAGAAATGGGCGGCACCATGCGCCTGGGCGCATGGCTCTGCATGCTGCAGCCGGATTCCCTGGCCGCGCAGGCCTACGGGAAAACTGAAATCAGCGAGCGGCACCGGCATCGCTACGAATTCAATCGCGAATACGAGGCGGTTCTGGTGGGCGCCGGCATGCGCATTACCGGAACGACGCCCGATGCCACCTATGTCGAGATCATCGAGGTTCCCGGCCATCCATTTTTTCTCGGCTGCCAATTCCATCCTGAATTCAAATCGAAGCCGCTGGAGCCGCATCCGCTGTTCCGTGAATTTGTCGCCGCAAGCTATCGCAACCGGCTCGCCGCCGGTTCGATGCAGGCGGAGGTCAGCGATTCCGTCGGGCAGCAGATTGCGCGATGAGCCATCGATCGCGTGCAGCTAACTTTGCCATTCGTTCCTGTCCTTTGGCCACGAAAATCTAAGAGCATAGGCGCACACCATGTCACTTTGGCACGTCATTATTCTGGCAATCGTTCAAGGTTTGGCCGAGTTGTTGCCTGTTTCCAGTTCCGCGCATGTAATTGTCGCGGAAAAACTGATGGGAATGGATCCCACCGCCCCGGCGATGACCCTGCTGCTGGTCATGCTCCACACCGGCACCATGTTTGCCGTCATCGTGTATTTCTGGACGCAATGGCGACGGACCTATTTCCGCGATGGGCAGAGCTTCAAGACCATCGTTCTCCAGTTGATTGCCGCGACAGTTGCTACCGGAGTGATCGGCTATGGCCTGAAGGAGGTCATTGAGAAATTCGTCCTCCATACAAACCACGCGCAGATCGAACAGTTATTTGGACGGCTGGATTGGATCGCACCCGCACTCGCAGCCGCAGGGATCCTGATCCTGATCGCTGGATGGAAGAAAAGGACCACGCACCGCAGCCGTGAAGAAAGAGGCACCGGGCTAAATATGGGGCAGGCGGGCTGGATCGGCGCTGTGCAGGGCCTCTGTCTGCCGTTTCGTGGCTTCTCCCGTTCCGGAGCGACGATTTCGACCGGCATGCTGCTGGGTGTAAGGCGGGCACGCGCGGAGGAGTTTAGTTTCGCCCTCGCTGTCGTCCTGACACCGGCGGTGGATGCCCGCGAAGTATGGCGGCTGGCAAAGGCGGAACACATCACCGGTGCCGGAAATTTAGCTTCCGCAGTGGGACCCAGCTTCCTGGGCATGGTCTTCGCGTTTCTTGCCGGACTGGTGGCGCTGAAGTGGCTGAGCCGCTGGCTTGAAATCGGCCGCTGGTACTGGTTCGGCATTTACTGTCTGGTTGCAGCCGCCGCGGTGGGTTACCTGTACCACATCGGCTATTGATTATGTAGTGCCCGGCGAAAGGATTGCCATTCAACCGGAGTGAAGCGAAGTGGAGGGACCTGCGGTTTCTTTCATTGCGCCGCCACACCGATGATCCGTTCCCTAGGCTGAATGAATGATTCCACTGCTATCAGCTGACCGGAGTCACTCGCACGTTCAGATAATTGCCCAGCCCCACAAGAATGGTTGAGAGGACCAGCACTGCCAGACCGAGCCCAACCAGCACTTTCGTTTTGCGGCTGGTGCCGGACCATTCCTTGAGCCAGATTCCCCAGAGCGTCGAAAAAATGATGATGCTGGCCATGTGCAGCGTCCAACTGGAGAAGTCATATTTCCCCATCTTCGTCTGGCCAATACTGTAAAAGAAAAATTGCAGATACCACATGATCCCGACTGAGGCGCACAGCAGATAATTCATCGTCAGGCTGGCGGGTCCCCGGTCGGCATATTTTAAGTCGGCATGTTTTGGGTCGTCGGTTTCCTGCTCGGGCGCGATCTCAGCATCCGCGTGGAAAATCTGCCTTACGCTTCCATTGCGAATCATCAGCAAAAGGGCCCACAGGGAGTTCGTCGTCAGGCCGCCCAATAAAACGACGATCAGGATGGGCAGGTTCTGCCACTCGAGCGCGCCACCATGTGCCAGCAGCGCGGTTCTGGCCAGTGCTCCGATAGGTTTACCCGTCGCCAGTCCATAGGCGAAACAGGCGCTCATCACACCGGCAAAAATCGCGACCAGGATGCCTTTGGGGAAATCGAACTCCGCCACCGTCTTCTCTTTCTCGGCGGTGCTCAGCTCGCGTTCCTTCGAATAACCAGCCATGCCGCTCAGCACGATCCCGGCCATGCAGACGGCAATTCCGAACAGAATCACCTGACCCGGCGCGTGGTGAAGCAGCGCCGGCATTTCCCCGGCAAAAAGCGGCGGCATCAGAGTGCCGAATGCAGTGGTGAAGCCGAGCGCAACGGCATACCCCAGCGCGATGCCCAGATAGCGAATGGAGAGGCCGAAGGTGAGCCCGCCAATCCCCCACAGCAGACCCCAGACATAGGTCACTACCAGCGTATGCATGGGTGTGTGATGCAGGATGGAAGCCACACCGGGAACCAGCAGAAGAGCCGCGACGAACGGCGCCAGCAAAAAGCTGAAAATGCCCTGGACCATCCAGGATGTTTCCCACGACCACCTGCGCACCCATCGAAATGGGAGATAGCAGCTTGCCGAAGACAGGCCGCCGGTCCAGTGGTAGAGCACGCCAACAAACGGGTTTGGTCCCAATGAATCCCCTTATGAACGAAATCGCATCCATGCGCCGCCCATCCCGCCGGCCTGTCCATTCGCCGCACCGCAGAGCGGAAAACAGGTACCGGATGGAAGCGAAGTGGGTTGATACTATCGCATCCCAAAGTGGATTTCAAAACAGTTTGCGTATTGAAAGTTCGGGTATGGACAGCTACCGTAGGATGTGAAGTACGTCATTTCGCGAAAAGATTTTTATGCGCATAGCTTTATTTATCGCCTGCTATAACGACACCCTGTTTCCCGAGACCGGCATCGCCGTGGTTCGCGTGCTGGAACGCCTGGGGCACACGATCGAATTCCCGCCGGCGCAAACCTGCTGTGGCCAGATGCACTACAACACCGGATATCAGGCTGAAGCGCTCCCGCTGGTGCGCCGGTTTGTGCGGGTGTTCCGGGATAGCGAAGTTGTCTGCGTACCGTCTTCTTCCTGCGTCGCAATGATCCGCGAGCATTATCACAAGATCGCCGTCGCATCCGGCGATCCAGCGCTGCAATCGGAAGTTACTGCGCTCTTGCCGCGCGTCTATGAATTCACGGAACTGCTGGTGCATCGTCTGGGCGTGGAGGATGTGGGCGCAGTATTTCCGCATCGCGTCACATATCATGCCAGCTGCCATTCGTTACGCAGTCTGCATCTCGGCGATCTCCCCATGCGGCTGCTTGCGCAGGTGCGCGGCATTGAGATGGTCCCCCTCGAACGCGTCGATCAATGCTGCGGTTTCGGGGGCACTTTCGCCATCAAAAATGCGGATGTCTCCGGCGCAATGCTAGAAGAAAAATTGCAATGCCTCAGAAAAACGCAGGCGGAAATCTGCACCGCCTGCGATAACTCCTGCCTTATGCATCTTCAAGGTGCGATGCATCGGCAGCGCATGGCCATGCGTACCGAACATATCGCGCAGATTCTTGCGAGCGACGGCACTCCTTCCAATGCACACAGAGGAAACAGGTGATGTCGACCATGTCCGAGCGCGTGCCTCCCGACTTTCCGACGGCGGCTTTGCCGCTGTTGCAGGACGCGCAGCTGCGCGGAAACCTTCGCCATGCGACGGACGTTATCCAGGCCAAGCGATTCCCGAGTTGTCAGCGAAATGCCGGACTGGCAATCGTTACGCGATGCGGGACAAGCGATTCGCGCCCATACGCTTGCCCATCTCGATATATATCTGGAGCAGTTTGAAACGCGTTGTGTTGCTGCCGGAGGTCGCGTGCACTGGGCCCGCGATGCAGCCGAAGCCAATCGCATTGTCATCGAACTGGCCCGGAACCCATCCGGTCGCGTGATCAAAATAAAAAGCATGACCACCGAGGAGACCGGCCTCAACAGCGCTCTCGAAGGCGCAGGGATTCAGCCGGTGGAAACGGATCTTGCGGAGCTGATCGTGCAGCTCGGCCACGACCGGCCGTCGCACATCATCGCTCCCGCGCTGCACAAGAATCGTCATCAGGTGCGCGAACTTTTTGCCCGGACCATGGATTTGCCGAATCTCGGGGATCGGCCGGAGGATCTGACGGAAGCGGCGCGAATCTACTTACGCCATCATTTTCTCCATACACCGGTAGCCATCAGCGGCGCAAACTTTTTCATCGCGGAAACTGGCGGCGTCTGCATCGTCGAGTCGGAAGGCAATGGCCGGATGTGTCTTACACTACCGCGTGTGCTGATCTCGATCGGCGGCATCGACAAGATTCTTCCTAGTTTTCGCGATTTTGAGGTCATGCTGCAACTCCTGCCGCGCTCGGCCACCGGAGAGCGGATGAATCCCTACAATTCCATTTGGACGGGCGTGCATCCAGGCGATGGCCCCGAGGAATTCCACGTGATACTGCTCGATAATCGCAGGACGGAGGTGCTGCGCGATCCCGAGGCGCGCGAGACGCTGCAATGCATCCGTTGCGGAGCTTGCCTGAACACCTGTCCGGTCTATCGCCAGACCGGAGGGCACGCTTACAACTCGGTTTACTCCGGGCCGATCGGCGCAATCCTTACCCCGCAACTTGCCTCGATGACACGCGGCCAGTCGCTTCCCTACGCGTCCTCGCTGTGTGGAGCGTGTTACGAAGTTTGCCCGGTCAAGATTAATATCCCCGAAGTGCTCATTCATTTGCGCGGCAGAATCGTCGCCGCCAGGCCCACGTCCGCTCGCGCGCTCGATCCGGAGGCAGTCGCCATGCGCGCCATGCAATGGATATTCCTGAGCGAAAAGCGTCTGCAGCTCGCGCAAAAATTCGGCCGCATTGCCCAGCTCCCTTTCATTCGGGCCAGCGGCTGGATTGAACGCCTGCCCGGCATGCTGGGTGGATGGACCCGTACTCGGGACCTGCGGCCTTTGCCGCAGCAGAGTTTTCGCGAATGGCTTGAGAAGCGAGGCCGCCATGACTGACTCTCTGAATGCGCGGTCGGAAATTTTAGCCCGCATTCGATCTGCTATCGGTCGCAAGCCTCAAGCCGAGAGCGCACAGCAGATTCGGGAGGAAATCCCGCGCAACTACATACAGACCGGCGTACTTTCCCCCGCGGCTCTTATCGACACCCTCATCGAGCAGCTACGCGATTATGGCGCCGGAGTATCAAGGTGTCAGCCACCGGAGCTCCGCTCGGCCATCGCGGAGGTATTGCGGCAGAGGAACAAGAACCGAATCGTGGTGCCATTGGACATCGACCCGGCCTGGCTACCCGAGGATTCGGACGGCTGCACCTTCATCACCGATCACGCGCTCTCCTATCAGGAAATTGATCGCTGCGATGGCGTACTGACGGGCTGCACTGTCGCTATCGCAGAAACGGGAACCCTGGCGCTGTGCCACAAAACTGGCGTTCGAGAACTCACCGATGAGCGGCCAGGCCAGGGACGGCGCGCGCTGACGCTGATTCCGGATTATCACCTGTGCGTGGTGAACGCTTCGGATGTCGTGGAAACAGTCCCAGAGGCAATTCGCGCGCTCGATCCATACAAGACGCAGCCGATCACACTCATCTCCGGCCCATCCGCGACCGCCGACATTGAGATGACGCGCATTCAGGGTGTGCATGGCCCGCGCGTGCTCGATATCGTCCTCGTTGTCTAACGCAATCTGCTGGTTTGGGTTAGAAGGTATTCGCGCTCTGATCAAAAACTTTTCTGCGGATATTTATGGCAAAGAAATCGCCGAAACGACTTTATCTCATCCCCGTGCTTTCCAAGGCGCTCGATGTCCTCGAAATTATTCAGCGGGAAAATAAACCGCTGTCCCTTGAGTCGATTTATCAACGGACGCAGATTTCGAAGACCACGGTCTACCGCATTTTGAAGACTCTGGCGCACCGCGGTTACGTGGCTCAATCGCAGGATGGTCTTTACCGCGCCATCAGCAACCCGCGCAAAATCGTATTCGGATTCGGCGGTCAATCGACGGAAATGCCTTTCTCCGAAGCCGTCACGAAAAGCCTGCAGGCAGCCGCCGTGGATGCTGGCGTGGAGCTGCTGGTACTCGACAACCACTACGATCCTGCGACCGCGGTGCGGAACGCGGAAGAGTTTGTCCGCAGTCGAGTCGATCTGGTGATTGAATTCCAGGTAGACCAGCAGGTGGCAGCCATCATTGGCGATAAGATCGCGGCCGCCGGTATTCCGTTCATCGCGGTCGATATTCCGCATCCCCACGCAGTTTATTTTGGAGTGGACAATTTCCGTGTCGGATTTGAGGCTGGCCGCTTGCTGGCGGCGTACGCAAAAGAAACCTGGGCGGGACGGGTGAACTGGGTGTTGGGGCTTGATCTTGAAGAAGCGGGGCCGCTGGTGCAGAGCCGTATTACCGGCGCCTTTGAAGGCGTTCGATCGCATTTGGCAGCCATCCCGATCGAATCTTTCGTCCGCATGGACGCCCGCGGATTGCGCGATAAAAGCTGTCGGCTGGTGCTCGATTTTTTACGCCGTCACCCCAGGGATCGTCACATCCTGATTGCTGCGGCGACCGACACCAGCGCACTGGGCGCGGTGCAGGCGGCGCGGGAACTGAAACGCACGCACCATGTCGCCGTGGTTGGACAGGATTGCATCGAGGAAGCCATGACAGAAATGGATGCAGCGCGTACTCCTTTGATTGGCTCGATTTCCCATGAGGCGCACACCTACGGATCACGCCTGATCCATCTCGGTCTTGCCATGCTGGCCGGCCAGAGTGTTCCACCTTACAACTACGTGGACCACCGGGTAGTCGAGCGAGAAATTTCTTCCATTCGCGTCCGTGTCTAAGCACTAATTTCAGAAGTCGGGTGCCCCAGGTTCGCGAAGCTAACCTGGGTCTTTTTCTTAGCGAGAGACCGCGGTTTGCTACGGAGTTTCCGCATCTGAAATTGTTGCCCTATTGTATTATTGGCTTTGGAACAGGCAGGAGTAGCGCGCGATGCAGTTACGGTATCTTGAAAATCGCTGGGACAGCACGCTGGCAGCACAACTGAGTGAGCCCGAGCTGTTGCGCTATCGCTCCAACCTGCTGGGTGCGGATCTGCGCATCACCAACTACGGCGGAGGAAATACCAGCGCCAAGTTAACGCAGCCGGACCCGCTCGATGGCAGCCCGCAACAGGTGTTGTGGGTGAAAGGCAGCGGCGGCGACCTGGGGACGATTACGGCGAGCGGCTTCGCCACTCTTTACTTAAACAAATTGCTTCAGCTCGCCGAGCGATATCGCGGTCTCGCCTATGAAGATGAAATGGTCGGCATGTACCCGCTGTGCGCATTCGGCCAGAACTCCGTAGCGGGATCGATCGATACGCCGCTTCATGCATTCCTGCCCGCGCGGCACGTGGACCATCTCCACCCGGACTGGGGGATTGCTCTGGCTGCGGCCGGCAATGGCGATCACCGCATGCAGGAGTTCAACCGCACGTTCGGCCATCACCTGGTATGGATCCCGTGGCAACGTCCCGGCTTTGAGCTTGGCCTGATGCTCCGCGACGCCATCGCTGCCAATCCCGAGTGCGATGGCATAGTGCTGGGAGGGCACGGGCTTTTTTCCTGGGGAGAGACCTCCGAGGCCTGTTATCGAAACACCATTGAACTGATCGACCAGCTCGGACAGTTCGTGCAAGGTCATGCGGATAAGCTGGGCGATCAGCGCATTCGGAGGCGCGCTGCACCGGACTCGCGAGGACCGCGAAACGATTGCCGCAAATTTTCTGCCTCTTCTTCGCGGCCGCTTTTCAGCCGACCGGCGCGTGATCGGCAACTATACCGGAACGCCGGAAGTGCTGCGCTTTGTAAATTCGCGCGAAGCAGAGAAGCTGGCATGGCTCGGCACCAGTTGCCCGGACCATTTCCTTCGAACCAAAGTTCGTCCACTCTATCTGCGCTGGGATCCCGCCGGGGATGCATCGCAATTGCGCTCCATTCTGGACAAGGAACTCGCGCAATATCGCAACGATTATGCCGGCTATTACAAAACGCACGCCGTTGCGGATTCACCCGCCATGCGCGACGCGAACCCGGCAGTGGTGCTGCTGCCGGGTGTAGGAATGTTCAGCTTCGGCAAGACCAAGACCGATGCGCGCATTACCTCTGAATTCTATGTAAATGCGATTCATGTCATAGAGGGGGCTTCCGCGCTGGCGGATGCCGAGCCGATCAAAAACTATCCGCAGGCGGGACCGGCGGCTCCGTCCTCTGCGTTCCAATGCCATTCCAACTACGTTGCCCTGCCGACCAGCGAGGCCTTTCGC
This sequence comes from uncultured Acidobacteriota bacterium, assembly GCA_963823295.1. Lineage (GTDB taxonomy): Bacteria > Acidobacteriota > Terriglobia > Terriglobales > Acidobacteriaceae > JAKAAZ01. Next base: position 37,667 of record CAWGLF010000003.1, on the reverse strand, counting down.
ATCGAATACTGGGTTCTGGAAGAGGCCAAGCTTCGCCGCCAGCCGCCCGAAAAGCCCCTCAGCCGCCGTGTTGCTCTGGTCGTGGGAGGTGGCAGCGGCATCGGGCGGGAGGTGGCATTGCTGGCTGCCGGACAAGGCGCAGTCATTGCCGTTGCCGACCGAAATCTTCCCGCCGCCGAGCAGGTTGCAGAAGAAATCCGCAATCGATACGGGCGCGATGCAGCTTACGCCGTCGAAATCGATATTGCGCAGAAAAATTCCATCCAGGCGGCACTGGACCAGGTGGTTCTCCTCTGCGGCGGAATCGATCTGCTGATCAATACTGCGGCGCTGTTTCCCGCGTCAGCGGGCAATGTTACATCCCCGGCGCAATGGGGAAAGACGCTCGAAGTCAACGTCACCGCAAATTATTTTCTGGCCGAAGAGGCGGCGCGGATCTTCCGCGAGCAGAATTTAGATGCGAGCATCGTGCTGACCAGTTCCGCCAACGCTGTTGTCGCCAAGCGCGGCAGCGAGGCGTATGACGTCAGCAAAGCCGCCGTCAGCCATCTCATCCGCGAATTATCGGTGTCGCTCGCGCCTCTGATCCGGGTAAATGGAATCAGCCCGGCGACGGTGATTCGCGGTTCCACAATGTTTCCACGCGAGCGAGTCATGGCGTCTCTGACGAAATACGAGATTCCATTCGACGCCTCCGCAAGTGATGACGATCTGCGAAACCTGTTGGCAGAGTTCTACGCGAAACGCACGCTGACCCATCAGCCAATTGATCCAATCGATTGCGCGCGTGCGATTCTCTTTCTCGCCGGCCCGGAGTCACGCTGCACCACCGGTCATATTTTTCCTGTGGATGGCGGTCTGACCGAGGCCTTTCTGCGGTGAGCAGCCCATGACTCTCCCACCCATGACTCTCCCAACGGATCGGCGCGCTGTTGTTGCCGTGGACCTGGGTGCGCAGAGCTGCCGCATTTCCCTGCTCCGCTGGCGCGCGGCTGGCCCTTCGATCGAGCTGGTTCATCGCATCGCGAATGCCCCGGTTGAACGGGACGGAACACTGCGCTGGAATTTATCCGCGATCTGCGCGGCAGCCGATGAAGGGTTGCGACGATGCGCCGCCATTGCCGACGAGGGCATCGCCTCGATCGGCATTACCGGATGGGCTGTCGACTACGTTCGCCTGACGCCTGAAGGAAATCCCATTGCAGACCCCTTCTGCTATCGCGATCCTCGCACCGCGCCAGCGATGGAAGCTCTCCACCAGCATATTCCGCCGGAACGGCTGTACGCGCTGACCGGCATTCAGGTGTTACCGATCAATACTCTGTATCAACTGTATGCTGATAGGCTCTCCGGCGTTCCAAACCATCTGCGCTGGCTCAACCTGCCGGAATACATGCTGTATCGCTGGGGTGCGCGGCCAGTCGCGGAGTACACGAATGCGACCCACACCGGAATGGTGAAGCTGGGTACGCCGCAATGGTCGCAGGAGATTTTTTCCGCCGCCGGCCTTGACCAGGATGCTGCGCCGGAGATTGTTGCTCCAGGCTCTGTTGTGGGCCGCCTGCAGGGTCCGCTTTCTCAAATCCCAGCACTGCGCGAAGCGTTATTGATCGCGCCGGCCTGCCATGACACCGCCTCCGCGATTGCCGGTATCAGTGTCGAAGACGGAGCGCAGGATGGCGATTGGGCCTACATCAGCTCCGGCACATGGTCGCTGGTCGGCACGCTGCTGGACGCGCCATGCGCAGGCTCGGAGGCCGCCCAGCTCAACTTTACCAATGAAGGCGGCGTGGGCGGCAAGATTTGTTTTCTGCGCAACGTGAATGGCCTATGGCTGCTGAACCAGTGCGTCCACACGTGGCAAGCGACCGGAAATCGCCCATCCATGAAGAGTCTGCTAGAAGCCGCCGCCAGACTTCCCGCGCCGGAGATTCTGCTCGATGTGGACGATCCGGATCTGCTGGTCCCGGGAAATATGCCGGAGAAAATCCTGGCGCAGCTTCAAAAGGAATCCGACACCGCAGCATCATCGTTCTCTTCTCCGGCTGCCATGACGAATCTGATTCTGCACAGCCTGGCGCTGCGATACGCGACTGTATTGCACCAGGCTGAGACGCTTACCGGAAAGAAATTTGCGCGACTGTATGTCGTCGGCGGAGGCAACAAGAATCTGCTGCTGAACCAACTGACCCGGCAGGCCACCGGACTGGAACTGCTGTGCGGAGCGCAGGAGAGCTCCACGCTTGGCAACTTTTCCGTGCAACTGGCCGCACTGGAAAACATCCATAGGACCAGCGCGAATAGTGGCGTGGAGCACGGTGCCGTTGCGTTCTGGGCAGGCGTGCTGGGAACCTCCATCCACGCAGCAGCCGGAAACAGGCCAGAGGATGCTGCACTGGCCACCGAGGAAAAACGTTGATGAACGATATGCCCGTTTCCAGCTCTCAACCCGGCAATCAAGCTCTTTGGGAACATCTGGATCGCTTCGCCATCGAAGTTCCTTCGTGGGGATTTGCGAATACCGGAACGCGTTTTGGGAAATATCTGCAGCCCTCCGCCGCTCACACTCTCGAAGAAAAATTCTCGGACGCGGCTCAGGTCCACCGGCTCACCGGCGCTTGCCCCAGCATGGCCTTGCATGTTCTATGGGATTTTCCTCGCGGGATGGACGATGTCGCTACCGTCCGGGAACTTGGTCGCCGGTACGGCATCCGACCGGGAGCCATCAATCCGAATTTGTTCGAGGATCAACTTTATAAATACGGCTCTTTCGGTAACCCGGACCCCTCCATCCGCCGGCACGCGCTCGATCATGCGCTGGAATCCGTCGAGATTGCCAAAGAGCTCGGCAATGTGGACGTGTCGCTATGGTTCGCGGACGGCTCGAACTATCCCGGCACCCAGCATATCCGCAACCGCATCGACTGGTTCTGCGAAAATCTGGCGCGCACCCACGCGGCGCTCGGCACGGGCCAGCGGATGCTGGTGGAATACAAACCTTTTGAGCCCGCGTTTTACCACACCGACATCGCTGACTGGGGCATGGCCTTGTTGTTCGCCCGCGCCGCCGGCCCGCAGGCATTCGTGCTGGTCGATACCGGTCATCATTACCAGGCGCAAAACATTGAACAGATCCTGGCATGGCTGCAGCATGAAAAGGTGCTCGGCGGCCTGCATTTCAACGATCGCCGCTATGCCGATGACGACCTCACCCTGGGTTCCATCGATCCGTATCAGGTCTTCCGGATCTTCCATGAAATCCAGCTTTATCAATGGGAGAATCCCGCAGCCGCCGCCCCGGCCTATGTGATCGACCAGAGCCACAACCTAAAGATCAAAGTAGAAGCCACCCTGCAGACCGTCGTCGCGGCGCAGGAACTCTACGCTAAGGCCTGCCTCATCGACCGCGAAAAACTTACGCAGCTGCAGCGCGAGTGCCGCCTTATGGAAGCCGAGGAGTGCCTGCGAACCGCCTTCTGGACGGATGTGCGGCCTGCTTTGCGGGCGTGGAGAGAGGCGCGCGGTTACCCTGCGGACCCGCTGCAGGCGCTCTGCGCCAGCGGATATATCGAACGTACGTCCCGTGAACGCGGCAATAAAAATAAGAGTGGCGCCTCCAGCTACGCGTAAAACAGTCATCGTTTTCTCAACGCTTCCGTGTATGCTGTAGACGAGAATGGGGGAGGAATCTAGACGTGGAGGAAGCTTCTGAGACTTCAGAAGATACACCTGTTCCGATGAAGAAATTTACGCGGCGCGCGGTTGTTGTCGGGGTCACGGTCGTCGCTTTTGCCAGCAGGTTTCTACGGTCGTCCTCCGAGCGGCAGCGCAAACTGATATTTATCGGTACCTACACCAAAACCACCAGCAAAGGCATCTATGCCTATCGCTGGATACCCCAGCTCGGGGAAATGGTGGAGATTGGCCTCGCCGCGGACACTCCAGATCCCAGCTTTCTTACCCTCTCGCCCAGCCACAAAGACCTGTACTGCGTCAATGAGCAAGGATCACGGCCCGGAGAGGTCTCCAGCTTTTTCGTGGCGCCTCTTTCCGGCAAGCTACGATTGAAAAACGTAGTTCCTTCCGGCGGCAGCGGCCCTTGCAATCTGACTACCGACCACACCGACCACGCGCTCTTCGTCGCCAATTACAATAGCGGCAGCGTAAGCAGCTTCAGGATTCTTCCCGACGGACATCTAAGCGATCCGGTATCGAACATCTATTATCCGGGCGGCAGCGTAAATCCTGAACGGCAGAAGACCGCACACACACACTGCACAACCGTCTCGCCAGATAACAAGTTTTTGTTAGTGAATGATTTGGGATTGGACCGGATCATGGTTTACCGCTTCGATCCGAAAACGGCGAAGCTTACTCCAAACAATCCGCCGTATTACAGTGCCATTCCCGGCTCCGGGCCGCGCAACCTTACGTTTCATCCGAACGGACGATGGGCATATTCGATCAACGAGATCAACAGCACGCTGGATTGCCTGGACTGGAACAGTTCCAGAGGAACCCTCACCCGCATCCAGAACATCTCCACACTGCCCCTGGATCACGAAGCCACCACGGATGCCGCAACGGTTGCGGTTCATCCGAACGGCCATTTTCTCTATGCCTCGAACCGTGGCGACGACAGCATCACGGTATTTTATGTTCATCCCGCGACTGGGCGGCTTAGCCTCATCCAGCGCATCTCCTGCGAAGGAAACAGTCCGCGGCATTTCGCGGTCGACCCCGGCGGCAAATGGCTGGTTGTGGCGAACCAGGATTCAGCCAATATCGTCGTTCTGAAGTGCGATCCGGTTACAGGAAGATTGTCCCCGACCGGAAAACATTACCACCTCGATTCGCCAGTTTGCGTAGTTTTCGAATAAAACTGAATACATCATGAAAATCGGTGTGTTCACGCCCTTACTGTCACAGCTTTCGTTCGACGACGTACTGAAGAAGCTGAAGGCACTCCAGATCGATACTGTAGAGCTCGGAACCGGGAATTATCCCGGCGATGCGCATTGCAAACTGAGCATGCTCGAAAAGGAAAGCGAGCTTTCCGCTTTTCAACGCACGCTGAAGCAGCATGGCGCGAGTATCAGCGCGCTCAGCTGTCATGGAAACGCGCTCCATCCGGATAAGAACCGCGCTCAACAGGCGCGCGAGACCAGCCGCCAAACCATTCTGCTGGCGGAAAAACTGGGCGTCCCTGTCGTCGTCGACTTTTCCGGCTGCCCCGGAGATTCGCCGTCCGCCCGTCATCCCAACTGGGTAACCTGCCCGTGGCCTCCGGATTATCTTGAGCTGCTTGATTGGCAATGGAACGAGGTCGTAACCCCGTACTGGGTGGAGCACGCAGCATTCGCCGCCAAACACAACGTCAGGATCGCGATCGAAATGCATCCCGGATTCGTGGTCTATAGCCCGGAGACGATGCTGCGTCTGCGCGCGATCGCAGGGCCCTCCGTCGGCTGCAACTACGATCCCAGCCACATGTTCTGGCAAGGTATCGATCCCATCGCGGCCATCCGCGTTCTTGGCGATGCGATTTTCCACGTCCACGCAAAAGATACCCAGATATACCCGGCGAACCTGCCCCGCACCGGCGTGCTCGACACCAAGCCCTATACGGATGAGCGCCATCGCGGCTGGATTTTCCGCACCTGCGGCTACGGTCACGGCGCGGAATGGTGGAAAGAATTTGTTTCCACACTAAGAATGTTCGGCTACGACAGTGTCCTTTCCATCGAACACGAGGACAGCCTGATGTCTCCCGAAGAGGGACTGACCAAGGCTGCGCGCTTTCTGCAGGACGTCGTGATCGAGGAACAGCCCACCCAAGCATGGTGGGTATAGAAAGAAATCCAAAACTATGAAAACGATTCGAACAGCGATTTTTGGAACTGGATTCATGGGGCGCGTGCATTTGGAAGCGCTCCGCCGTGTCGAAGGGGTTGAGGTTGTCGCCATTGTAGGGCGCCAACTCGAATCGGCGAAGCGATTGGGCGCCGGCTTTGGAATCGAAAAGGCCGAGTCGGACTACCACAATGTACTGCTGGATCGCAGCATCGATGCGGTGCATATCTGTACCCCGAACGCAATGCACTACTCGATGACCAAAGACTCGCTGCTGGCCGGCAAACATGTGCTGTGTGAAAAACCCCTTACGACCACGGTCGGCGAAGCCGCGGGATTGGTGAGCCTGGCTCGCGAACGCAAGCTGCGCAACTGCGTCTGCCATAACCTGCGCTACTATCCCATGGTGCAGCAGATGCGCCGGATGCGCGAGGACGGCGATCTTGGCCGTGTGCTGGTCGTTCAGGGAACATATTCGCAGGACTGGCTGCTCTATGAGACCGATTGGAACTGGCGCATTGATGCGCAGGCCGGTGGTGCTCTGCGAACCATGGCGGACGTTGGCACGCACTGGTTCGATATGGCCGAGCATGTCACCGGGCTGCGCGTTGATTCTCTTTGCGCCGACCTGCAGACGTTTTTTCCGACGCGGCAGCGGCCCAAGCAGAGCGTCGAGACATTTGCCGGCAAAACGCTGCGCGCGAAGGACGTGGAGGAGGTCAGGATCGAGACCGAGGACTTCGGATCGGTCATCTTCCACATGGGCGAACTCACGCGCGGCTGCATGACGGCGAGCCAGGTTTCCGGTGGCCGAAAGAACCGCCTGAACCTTGAAATTTATGGGACCGAGGCGTCCGTCAGCTGGGATCAGGAGCGGCCGGATGAGCTATGGATCGGGCATCGCAATGGCCCCAATGGAATCATGCTGAAGGATCCCGCTTCCCTGCAAAATCAGGCGGCGAGTTATGCCGATCTTCCCGGCGGTCACAGCGAAGGATATGACGACACTTTCAAGCAGGTCTTTCGCCGGTTCTATCGGTCGATCGCAGAGCCCGACGCGCCCGCCGAATATCCGCAAATGATAGACGGCCTGAGACACATGCAGCTGCTGCAGGCGGAACTCGAAAGCCATCGCCGGCGCGGATGGGTCGATGTCCCCGGCCTGCAGCCGTAATTAGCCACGAGCCAGGCTGGGCGCGGTCCGGAAACCGCAACTCGTAATCGGGGCATCCAACAAAGTGCGGTTATGCAAAACAAAGGCTTGCCCCGCTGGCTTGGCGTCTCTCTATCTGCGCATTTCACCCATCGGTGCGCGGAGTTTTTCCAATGGCATCGCCTTCCGATCTTGGTTTCCCTTCTAACTGCTTTCTGGCTGACAGCCTGCGCCCACGGCTTTGCACAATCTCAGCATTCAACTCCCGAAACGTCTCCGCAAACGGTCCAGATTCTGACTTCCTATGAAGGCCAGAATGTCACCTCAATTGAAATTGCCGGGCGGCCGGATCTGAAGACCAGCCAGTTCGCGGACCTGTTCGTGCAAAAAGCCGGGGAGCCTTTTTCAAAACAGAAGGTGGACGAGAGCATTGCGGCGCTGAAGGGGACTGGCAGATTCAAGCAGATCCGGCTGCAGGTTGCTCCAGAGGCCAACGGGGTACAGGTTCTCCTGGTCCTCGAGCCTGCATTTTATTTCGGCATCTATCAGTTCCCGGGCGCAGAGCGGCTTTCCTATTCCCGGCTGGTGCAGGTCACCAATTATCCCCCGCAGGCGGCGTATAACGCCAACGATATTCAGCAGGCACAGCAGAACCTTCTCACATTTTTCCGTCAAGAGGGATTTTTTCAGGCGCAGGTCCGGCCCGAGACAAAAATCGACTCGGTGCATAAGCTCGCGAATGTCGTGTTCCATATCACGCTCAATCGTCGCAGCAAGTTCGGCAAAGTCGAGATCGCCGGGACATCGCCAGCCGAGACGGCGAAGCTGGAGAAACAGATTCGCGGAATCTGGGCGCGACTTCGCGGCTCGGCGATTCGCCCCGGCAAGAAATACAGCAGAAAGACCCTGACGAACGCCACCAATTACTTTCAGAGAGCGCTGGAGAAGCAAGGCTGGCTGGGGGCAGAGGTAAAACTGACGGGAGCGGATTACGATGCGGCCACGAACCGTGCCAACATCCATTTCGACGTCCACACCGGTCCGATCATTCACGTCAAAATCGAGGGCGCGCATCTGTGGAGCTGGACCCGCAGATCCGTGTTGCCGGTCTACCAAGGCGCCGGAGTCGATCCCGAGTTGGTCCAGGAAGGAACCCGGAGTCTTACATCGTATTTCCAGGGCAAGGGATATTTCGACGTGAAAGTCGAATCTCAGTTTGAGAAGCAGCCCTCCGGCGACACCATTGTGTACCGGATTTCGAAGGGGAAAAAGCACAAGGTCGAAACCGTAAAGATTGTCGGAAATCGGCAGGAGCCAACTTCCGCGCTCATGTCGCATGTCACCGTCCAGCAGGAGCACCTCCTCTCCCGCGGCAAATACAGCGAGGCTCTCGTCCGATCCAGCACAAAAAACCTGGTAGCTATCTATCAATCGGACGGCTTCAGCGACGTAAAAGTAACTTCAAAAGTAACAAATATCGGCAGCAACGTGGCCATAGCATTCCATATCGTCGAAGGACCCCGGGATATCGTGCAGTCCTTGAAAATCGAAGGAGCCAAAACGTTGCCGGAATCTCAGTTTGCTCCACAGGGGCTGAAGCTGGCGGCCGGCAAACCGTATTCACAACAGCTCGTAGAAACAGATCGCAAAAATATCCTGGCCCATTATCTGAATCTGGGATATCTCACCGCAACCTTTCGAGAGACCGCCAAAGCCCTTTCAAAGCAGGACCCACATCGGGTAAATGTCGTCTATCACATTTATGAAGGGCCGCAGGTCTATACCACGAGTGTGATCACGCTGGGCCGCAAACAGACCCAGCAACGGCTGATCAATCAGGATGTGAGTTCCATCCAACCCGGGCAGCCGCTCACGGAGACGAAACTGCTTAGCTCTGAAAGCCAGCTGTACAACCACACCGGCGTGTTTGACTGGGCAGAGATCGATCCCAAGCGGCCAATTACCACCCAAACCAAGGAGGATGTTCTGGTAAAGGTGCATGAGGCGCAGGCCAACCAGATCACCTATGGATTCGGTTTCGAAATTATCAATCGAGGCGGAAGCATCCCGAGCGGAACCGTCGCGCTTCCCAATCTGCCCCCGATCGGGCTTCCCGGGAATTTTACGACGAGTCAGAAAACCTATTACGGTCCCAGAGGAACATTCCAATACACGCGGAACAATGTGCGCGGAAAAGGCGAGTCTCTTTCCCTCACCGGTTTCGCCGGAAGGCTCAATCAGCGAGGCGGAGCCTATTACATCGATCCGAATTTCCGCTGGTCCAAATGGACGTCCACCCTGGCGCTGACCGCGGAACATGACGGCGAAAATCCAATCTTCACCTCGCAACAGGAAGTCGCCAGCTACCAGATCCAACGCCCGCTCGATAAAGCGAAACAACGCATTCTGTTTTTGCGCTACAGTTTCAGCCAGACGAATTTGACCCAGATCGAGATTCCGGCGCTGGTCCTGCCGGCGGACCAGAACGTTCGCCTCTCGACAATCTCGGCGAGTTTTACCCGCGATACGCGCGACAACATCCTCGACGCTCATAAGGGCATGTTGCAAAGCGTTGAACTCGATTTCAATCCTTCAAAGTTGGGATCGAGCGTCAACTTCGCCAAACTAACGGGCCAGGTAGCGTACTACAAGAAAATTCCTCACAACATTATCTGGGCCAACAGCATTCGTATCGGCCTGGCGCAGCAATTTGCCGGCAGCCGCGTTCCTCTCAGCCAGGAATTTTTTACCGGCGGCGGCAGCACCCTGCGTGGCTTTCCGCTGGACGGTGCCGGCCCACAGCGAAAAGTTCAGGTATGCCCCGCCGGAACCACTACCAATTGCTCATTCATTCAGGTCCCTGGCGGCGGCCATGAATTGCTGCTTCTCAATTCCGAGTTTCGCATTCCCCTGCCGATCATGAAAAACCTGGGGATGGTTGCTTTTTATGACGGCGGAAATGTCTTCCCCAACGTCGGTTTCCACGACTTCACTTCGCTGTACTCGAATAACGTGGGTCTCGGTCTGCGCTATGCAACGCCTGTCGGACCCATACGCATCGATTTAGGGCGGAACCTGAATCCAGTTCCGGGCATTCAGGCAACGCAATATTTCGTCAGTATTGGCCAGGCATTTTAGGAGAACGAACTTGAGCACCGCACCAAATCCAGATTCTGAGCGTTCGGTAAACCCGGAACCCGCTAGAAGCCGCGGCCATTGGGTGAAGATTGTCTCCTGGATTGCGGGCAGTCTCGTGGTGCTGGTTTTGTTGATCCTTGTTGCCGGCACGATTCTGCTACACAGCGCAAAATTCCACAATTACCTGCTCACATTCGCGGAGACAAAGGCCAGCGATGCACTGGGAACGCAAGTCCAGATACAAAACTTCGCAATCCATTTTTCCAATCTAAGCCTCGACGTTTATGGCATCACAGTGCATGGAGCGCCAGCCGTATCCCAATCCGCCACTGCTGTTGGTGCGTCATGCCGAGGTGGGCGTGCGAGTGGTCTCCATCTGGCACAGAGAATGGTATCTCGACACTATCCGCATCGATCAGCCGGTCGCACGCATCTTCACCGCCGCGAACGGAGCTTCCAACATCCCCAAGCCGAAGAGCAGCGGTGGCAGCGGCACCAATGTCTTCAAGCTGGGCATTCGTCATGCGGTGCTGACCAATGGCGAGGTATATTACAACGACAAAAAAGCCGCGCTTGACGCCGATCTGCACGATGTCGACTTCAGTTCTTCCTTCGATAGCCCGCAGCAGAAGTATTCCGGAACCCTGAGCTACCGCAACGGCCATCTTCAGGCCGGCACATTCAGTCCTATCCCCCACAATTTCGAGGCGCAGTTTGAAGCGACGCCCTCCACCTTTTTTCTAAAACACGCGAAACTCTCGAGCGGCGCATCGCAATTCGTGCTGACTGCAACGTTAAAGGACTATAGCCAACCGAATATCCAAGGTCACTACGACGCGGTGCTCGATGGAGGCGACATGCGCCGCATCCTGCGCGATCCTTCCATTCCTGCCGGCGTGGTTCTCACCAGCGGTTCCGTCGCTTACCGGTATGCTCCCAACGCCTCTCTTCTGGATTCCGCGGTGGTGGATGGAAATCTAAGCAGCCGTCAGCTAAACGTCCAGGCATCCACGGCACGTACCCGGCTGAACGATGTGGCAGCGCATTATTCGCTGGCGAACGGCAACCTGGCGGTAAAGAATTTTCGCGCTCGACTCCTTGGCGGAGAACTTATCGGCACCCTGAACATGCGGAACATTGCCGGCAATTCGAGTTCGAAGCTGAACGCATCATTGCGTGGCATATCTCTGGCAGACCTGAAACGCATGGCGCCAGCATCTACGACTTCCCGCGATTTGCAGCTCGGCGGCGTGTTGAACGCCACCGCCAATGCCTCCTGGGGCAAAAACTTCAATACTCTGGTCGCCCATACGGATGCCACTATCCATGCCAAGGTCTCTCGCGCAGCGCATTCCGGCCCTTCACCCGGCGTGGTTCCGGTAGACGGCGTCATTCATGGAACCTATACCGCTTCCAGGAAGCAAATTGCGTTGGCGCAGAGTTATTTCAAAATGCCGCAGACTACGTTAACGCTGAACGGAACCGTCGGCAAACGATCAGGTCTCGAGATACAGCTCAAATCGAATGATCTGGCGGAATTGGAAACGGTCGCAGACCTGGTGCGCACGCCGAAGCCGGGCCAACCGGTGAACCCGCTCGGACTCGCCGGAACAGCATCCTTCCAGGGCGTTGTGACGGGGTCCACCTCCGCGCCTCATCTGACTGGTCAACTGACCGCCTCGAATCTTCAGGTAAATGGGACAAAGTGGCGCGTGCTGCAAACCAACGTCGACGCGAGCCCGTCCGCCGTCAGCCTCCAGCATGCCAAACTGGAGCCAGCTTCGCACGGCAACATCGGCTTCGACGCCAGCGCACGTCTGACGAAGTGGTCGTTTACCAGGCAAAGCCCGGTTCAGATTGAACTGCATGCGTCGCAAATCGACATCGCGGATCTCAAAAAAATTGCCGGTTCGCAAGTGCCGCTTGCGGGCACACTGGCGGCAAATGTAAGCGCGCATGGCACGATCGTGAATCCGGTTGGACATGGCAACATTGCGCTGACGCACGCAAAAATGTATGACGAACCTGTTTCCTCGGCAACCGTTTCCTTTACGGGCGCAGGCGATCAGGTTCAGGGCAAGCTCGCGGTCCACGCCGCCGCGGGAACGGTGCAAGCGCTGGTCAGCATGCGGCCGCAGCAGAAGAGCTACACAGCGCAATTGACGTCCAGCGGGATTCGCCTGGGGCGATTGCAGACATTGAAGGCGCACAATATCGAGTTGCAGGGCGTGTTGGGCGTGCAGGGCAGCGGGCAGGGCACGTTTGACAATCCGCAGTTTGACGCAACCCTTCAGATTCCACAGCTTGAGATTCAGCAGCAGAAAATCCAGCAAATTACGTTGCAGATGAACGTAGCGAACCATGTGGCAACGGCGAGCCTGAATTCTCACGTCATCAATACTGCGATTCAGGCAAACGCAAAAGTAAATCTGACAGGCGATTATTTTACGGAAGCCACGCTGAATTCTCAGTCCATACCATTGCAGCCTCTGCTCGCGGTCTATGCGCCGTCGGAAGCCGCCGGACTAAGCGGTCAAACCGAAGTTCACGCCACTTTGCGCGGGCCGCTCAAAAATAAGAAGCTGCTCCAGGCCCAGGTGACGGTGCCGACGCTCAGTCTGAATTACGGCAGCACGGTGCATCTGGCGGCTGCGTCTCCCATCCATATCGATTACAAGAATGGAGTGCTTGATCTCCAGCGCGCGGCGATTCGCGGCACAGACACCGATCTGCAGATTCAGGGCTCGATTCCGATCGCAAGCCATGCTCCTGCTTCCCTTCTGCTGCTGGGAACAGTGAACCTGCAACTGGCGCAATTGTTCAATCCCGACGTCAAAAGCTCCGGGCAGTTGCGGTTCAACATCAATTCCTATGGCGCCAGGGCGAACCCCAATGTGGAAGGTCATGTGGAGATCGTCGATGCAAACTTCGCCAGCGGAGATTTGCCGGTCGGTCTGCAGCATGGCAACGGCGTTCTTACGTTAACGAAGGACCGCCTGAACGTTCAATCTTTTAAGGCGACCGTCGGCGGAGGCACGGTCACGGCGCAGGGTGGAGTGGCATATCGGCCTTCGATCCAGTTCGATCTCGGCGCAACCGCCGACGGAATCCGCATGCTCTATCCGCAGGGTATGCGCGAGCAGATCGGTGCCAATATTCGACTCGCCGGCACTGCCGAGAACGCGCTCCTCGGCGGGCGCGTCAACATCCAGAATCTGTCATTCACGCCCGGCTTTGACCTGATGAGCTTTATCGGGCAGCTTTCCGGCGGTGTCGCTGCCCCGCCCTCCCCAGGATTCAGTCAGAATCTGCAGCTGAACCTGGCGGTAAGCTCGGTCAACAATCTGAACCTGGTCAGCAGGACCTTAAGTGTCGATGGAACCGCGAACCTGCAGGTGCGGGGGACGGCCGCGCAGCCAGTCATTCTGGGCCGCATCAATCTCACCGATGGCGACCTCATCTTCAACGGCAACCGGTTCACCCTGGCCGGAGGAACTGTCGAGTTCGTCAATCCCAGCGAGACGCAGCCGGTCGTCAATCTGGCCGTGAATACCACTATTCAGCAATACAACATCACACTTCGTTTCAACGGGCCTGTGGACCAGTTGCGCACCAATTACGCTTCCGATCCCTCGTTGCCTTCCGCGGACATCATTAACCTGCTGGCGTTCGGGCAGACGAGTGAAGCCGCGGCGGCGAATCCCACGCCCGGAGATCAGGCAGCCATGTCGCTGGTCGCTTCACAGGTCAGTAGCCAGCTCACCAGCCGGGTGGCAAAAATCGCCGGCATTTCCCAGCTCTCCATCAACCCGGTGCTGGCCGGCGGCAGCATCCAGGGCCCGGCTGGGGCCATCGTCACCATCCAGCAGCGAGTCACTGGCAACCTGTTCGTCACGTACTCCACCAATGTGAGTTCTACACAGAACCAGGTCATCATGGGGCAGTATCAACTTTCACCGCGAGTCGCCGTCAGCGCCACGCGCGACCAGAATGGCGGATTCGGCTTCGACACGACTTTCAAAAAAACCTGGTAAGTGGCGGGATGCTGCTGAGACCTGTTCCAGCATCGATTGCTGCGAAACGGAGTATCGTGATCTGAAACTGAAAGCATTTCGCGGAGCACGCTAACGGATTTGCCGGTTGATATTCTAATGATGAGGGCTTTGCAAACTTCGAGCGGATTCGATCCTGATCCCGCGTCCTAAGCTGAGCCCCCGAAGAGGGAAACACCCATGAAACAAAAAGCGATTCACACTTCAAAGATTTACCGGTCCATGCTGGTATTCGCCGTTGCGGGAGCGTTTCTTTTTTGCCTGTCTGCTTCGGCACAACAGCGGATACGGGCCAACTGGAGCAGGAATGCACCATTCGCCAACTACAGAACCTATCAATGGATAGGAAGCAGAGCGACAAACCATCCTTTCTATCGCCAGTATGTAGACGAATACGCCAACTACGCGCTAACCAAGAAGAAGCACCTGCAGCAGGTCTCGGCATCGCAGAACCCTGACCTGCTGGCGACCTATCATTTCACTACCCAGGAAGTGATGGATTATGACACCTTCGGCTACGGCGGCTTCGGTCCCGGCTGGGGCTGGGGTGGTTGGGGCTGGGGCGGTGGCTGGGGTTGGGGCGGCGGCTGGGGTTGGGGTGGTCCAATGTATTCCCAGACAAGGGCGTATCCCCGCATCATGGGCTATCTCACTCTCGATCTGATCGACGCGCGGACAAACAAGATTGTCTGGCGCGGAGAAGCGGTCCAGGCGGATGTAACCAAGAGCGGCCATGCGGAAGAAAAGCAGGTAGCGAACTCGATCTACGACATGTTGAAGCGCTATCCGCCGAAGAGCTGAGATCGAATAGTTGAAGGATTGTGCAGAATAGTTGAAGGATTGTGCAGAATAGTTGAAGGATTGTGCGGAATAGTTGAAGGATTGTGCAGCGTGCAGTCCGTGGCTAAGTCTTTCTGTTGCAAGTAGATGAGGGAAAAGCCACAAGGTTCTTTGCTGCCTACCTGTTGCATTCAGGACGACAAGCTGCTTTGAGAACGATCTCGAGGCTTCCTGAATGCAATTTTATCAAATCCGACGCAGTCACAGCGCCGCCGAACGAAGGGCCTTCTCTTATGATGAGTGGATTTGATCTTCGCAAAAGGCAAATACAGAGGTCCTTCGCTACGCTCAGGATGACGACTCTTATTTAGCCGAGGTCCTTTGCTGCGGTCAGGAAGCGCAGTTCGGCGGCGATTCCGTCTCCGATTTTTTGAAGTTTACAAAGTCGGCGTTTGCGGCGGATGCGCTTTTTCCAGCGCTTCCTGATGTTTTATGCAGTACGGCGTCCAGGGCATCGCCTGCAGGCGCTTCTCCTCGATGGGCTCACCATCGACCAGACATTTCCCATAGGTGCCATCCTCAATTCTTGCGAGCGCCTCGCGAACCTGGCGAAGCAGAACCCAATCCGCGCCTGCCTCCTGAAACTGTTCCTCCTTCAGCTCCTGGCTGACGCTTTCGTCGGTGGGGTCTCCGACCGGTTGGTCCCCGGCCTCAAGCGCATTCGCGCGGGCGTTTTCCAGTTGGTCCGCCAGCCGTTTTTCTGTCGCCATCAGTTGCTGCTTATAGTGTTCGGTGTTCAAGAGTCCCTCCATAGCTTACAAATTTTCAATCACAGCGTGGGAAGCGTTCGCGGACGAGGACCGGGCGGAAATGCCTCATCGATCCGCGTCATGTCCGCCGCAGATAAATGAAAATCCCCGGCGCCGGCGTTTTCCGTCACATGCTCGAGAGTCGCCGCTTTCGGGATCGTGAAGATTCCGGGACGGTGCAACAAAAATTCGAGCGCAACCTGGCGCGGGGTGACCTGATGAGCGCTGGCAATTTCCTTCAATACCTGGCCGCCTCTGCTGCGCAGACTGGGGAAGTTTCCCTGGCCAAAAGGACTGTACGCAACCACGGCGACCTTGTGCTTTTCGCACCATGGAATGACAGCATGTTCGATGGCGCGCTGCTTCAGATGATAGAGAACCTGATTGCACGCGAGATGACCCTCTCCCGGCGATCTTCCACACCTCGTCCAGATCAGGTACATCGAAGTTGCTGACACCCCAGCTGAGAATCATCCCGTTCCGCTGGAGATGTTCGAATGCGGCGACGGTTTCCTCCAGCGGATGCGAACCGCGCCAGTGCAGAAGATAACAATCCAACCTGTCGGTTTTCATCCGGACCAAAGAGCGCTCGCAGGCCTCGATCGTTCCCTGCCGGGAAGCATTTTCCGGCAGCACTTTCGACACCAGGAAAACTTCATCTCTTCTTCCGGCGATCGCCTCTCCGACGATTCTCTCGGCACCACCTGATTCATACATCTCCGCGGTGTCGATGTGTGTCATGCCCAGATCGAGACCCATGCGCAGCGCGGCGAGCGCGGACGCGGGAGCCTCGCCGTCGCCATACCATGTGCCCTGACCGATTACCGCGACTTCGCGCTTTGTGGGACCAAAACGACGATGCTCCATTCGTCTTCTCCAGCCGGCCGGATGTTTTTACGATTCAATAATGGGACTGCTTTGATGGGTTCGTTCCAGTTGGTTGGATGCTTCGCCGGCCATCGGCGTGCTGCCGCTTCGCAGTGATGATCGATATCAGCGCTCCACGATGGTGCTGATTTATAACTGAAGTGCGACTACAGTTCGAAAGAAGGGGAATTTTTGGAACGCCGGATCTATACTGCTCGCCTGCTGGACAAGATGCTGCTCTCCGAGAGCGCGGAATGTTTTCACCTGCAATTTGAAGTCCCTGAACTGGAACATTTTCGCTTCGAAGCCGGCCAGTTCGTGTCCATGCTGGCCACGGACAGCCGCGGCAAACATCAGACGCGGGCCTATTCGATTGCCTCTGCGCCGCGGGAAAATTTTTTCGATCTATGCCTGAACCGCGTGGAGAATGGTTTTTTCTCGAATCTTCTCTGCGATCTCGAGCCCGGCGCCACAATCCAGTTTCACGGGCCGCACGGATTGTTCGTGCTGCGGCCGCCGCTGACCGATACGCTGATGATCGCCACCGGCACCGGAGTTGCGCCGATGCGCGGGTTTGTCGAGCACCTGTTCCCCGCCGAGATAGAGGACCGAAGCGAAGGAAAGCATTTCTGGCTGATGTACGGCACCCGGCACGAATCGGAGATTTATTACCAACGCTATTTTGAAAAAACTGCCGCCGAACATCCGAATTTTCATTATTTGCCCACGCTGAGCCGCCCGCATGAAGGCTGGGAAGGCCTGCGCGGTTACGTGCAGACGCACGTGCGGGAGATTCTCGAGCGGCATCCTCGAATTATGGAAAATGGCAGCGGACCGGCGATGCACGCGTACATCTGCGGATTGAACGAGATGGTCGCGGCCAACCGGGAGCAGTTGGCGAGTCTTGGATGGAACGCGAAGCAGATCCACTTCGAGCGCTACGTCACTTCGAACGCTACGATTGAATGGGTTTTCCAATTACTTTAAGGTGGCCAGAACCCTTTGTCGAATTTCGGCCTTGGTTTTGGCCGGGCACGGCTGGCGCTGGTAATGGCTTTATTCAATCCCCCACGTATTTAAAATTAAACCGGAATGATGGATTTTACCTTTCCCTTATGATAGGTCTTCGTCTCTCCGCGCTCGTGAAGGCTGCCTCTAGCATCTCGAAGAACGTTAACAGCTCCGCTCCGAAGAACATTTGCGCTCACGTGGCCTACATGGTCTCTCGCACATGCCTCGGATGTCATTCTTGGCATTCACTAGCAATTCCGTCATGCCGACAGCGCCAAGATTGCCGGGGAGCGAAAAATGTTTAACACCATAGCGTTTTAGGTCTTCTGCCTCCCTGGGCCTGTTTCGTTGGTGCCAGTCAGCGGTAATTAGAAGCCATCCGTGCTGCCCAACCTTGGGAAGAAACTGTACGTCATCAGAGCCGGCATTAGCTTTTACATCTTGGCTGTAGGTACGGTAGCGCACTCCGGCATTATCCAGGACATTTTTTACTTCCGCGCAATCAAAGTTTTCGTCCAGATAGAAAGTAGGATTAGGCTGCTTGCCCTTCGATTTCTTTTCCGGTTTCCCACTCGATCGCCTCTTTGATCTGTCCCAAGGGTCTACCATAGCTGTCTGCAATGGCTTCCAAGGAATCTCCACCGCGATAACGACTCGCTAAAAATCCGGTCGTAATTCGAGAACCGTTCAAAACGGGTAGCCCGAAGCAGATATTGGGATCGATAACTACAGTCCTTGGAGGTTCCACATCATCTGACTTTATTTGTGATTTTTTTGTAAACGGGTAAATTTTTTGTGCTAATCCATGGGGATCACGATCAACACGCTTGTAGGTAGGCAGCCGTCCATTCGGGAATCTCGTATTGGCCGTGCAAAGTGGAATTTACGATACTGCCATTTTTCTGGAGAACAAGGTACTTCCCGTTCATTGTCCTTAGGTCATAATCGGCTAATGGATGCCGAGAGTTTTCATGCTTCAGCAGATCTTCTACTGCTGCTCTGATAGCGTGGGCCTTCAGATTGTGGATGTGGCGCAATCCCTCAAGGACATAAAATTCCACTAAGTTTTTGAAAGACAACATCCGTGGTCTTTCTGAGGCCAGCGCGACAAGTGCGTTTGGTTCTTCGGTCCAATATTTAACCGTCGATAATGGAACATGAAAATACCGGACCACCTCTGCAAGAGAGTAATTTGGAATCTCCAATACATCGTGCATGGAATGGCGTTTCATGGCTCGCTTAAGCGTACCCCAAATTGTAATCGAAACGACTCTGATAAAGCGGGAAACGAGCTAAACGCCCCGTTTTCCGCGCTTCTGACGCTTATCAGAAAACATTTGTTTCCCCGATCCGGCCGCACAAGATCTAAATCGTGCTTCAATTGAGCGCGAGACGAATGCGTGATCCAGAAACCATACTGCCTTTGCGTTACGCCTATCCGCGGCGAATTTCGTAGCTGCTGATGCCGTCCTTACAATAACAATCTCCCACATGCCACAGTATTTCGGAAACCGCTATTGGTTGCTACAGATTGAACAATTCGCGCAGGCGCTTCGTCTGTGCCCGGCTGACTGGAATTTCTGTATGCCGGCGGTCATCCATGCGCAACTGATAACTCGACTTGAACCACGGCACCACTTCCTGGATGCGATGAATATTCACCACAAAAGAGCGGTGCGCGCGCCAGAAAAGCTCCGGGTCGAGCAGCTCCAGCAGTTCTTCCAGAGTGCGGCAATTGGACTGCCCTTCGATCGAGGGAGTCACAACGCTGATGGTGCCTTCCTCGATGGAGGCAAAACAGATGTCCCGCTGCTCCACCAGAAGCAGCCGGCCGCCAACCCGCAGAACAATTCTGGCGGGCGCTTTCGCAGGAATCTGCTGGTGTTCGAGCAACCGGACCAGTGCATTCAGCCGGTCATCCACCCCGTTCGATGACGCCCCGGCGGCCGAGACTGCGTTTGCCGCGGTGGGGGGAGAATCGCCCGAATTTACAGCCGTGCCGGCGAGGGCGGTTGCGGCCTCCGCCTTTCGCGCTTTAATTTTCTCCAGTGTCTGCCGCACGCGTGCTTCTTCGAAAGGCTTTAACAGGTAATCGACCGCATTCACTTCAAAGGCGCGAACCGCATACTTATCGAATGCCGTGGCAAAGACAATGTTCGGCAGCGGCGTTTTGCGGGTTCTGTCGAGAAGCTTTTTCAGCACCGCAAAGCCATCGAGCCCGGGCATCTGTACGTCCAGGAAGACCACATCCGGCTGATGGGTCTGAATCAGTCCGACTGCTTCGACGCCATTCTTTCCCTGAGCGACGATCTCAACATCATCGGAGCGCCGAAGCAGGTATTCAAGCTCCTGGCGGGCCAGTTGCTCATCATCAACAATAAGGGCGCGGATGGTCACGGCTATGACAACTCTACATCGGGAAGGGATTTTTCGGGAGCAGGAGCCGGGAACGGAAGTGGTGACTCAATTTGCGTCAACAGGCGCTTTAAAACGCAGATCCCCTTCGGCCCGCGGCCATCCCACCTTTCGCCAACCACCCCAGCGACGAAGACCTGTCGCCGGGGAACCCGGTGCGCGCAGGATGGGGCACCCGGCTCGATGCCAACGCGACAATATTATTGCGAGAGGTGAAAACGCAAGATCCTTCGCTTCACTTCGTTCCGCTCAGGATGACAGCCTTCTTTTCGTGAGGATGTCAACTGAGCCAGACGGCTACGAGCGGAGCGCTTCAGTTTCCGTAGGCGCGAAGGCGGGCGGGCGTATTATCTTCGGCCAGGTCATGTCCGCAGTGGGTGCAGTAAAGGTCGGATATGCGGACGCTCTCATGGCAGATGCCGCAGTTTGGCAGAACTTTATAGGCGCATTGCGGGCAGTAGTTGAAGTTACTTTCCACCCGCATTCCGCAACACGCGCATTGCGAAAGCACCGGCTGCCTGAGGAGAAAATAGAGCACTGGACCGATGCCGCCCTGCAGCACGATGCAGAGCAAAATCCAGAGCCATTTGCCCATGTTGCGGCGAGGCGCGTCTTCGCTGATGTAGCCGATCATCAGCATATAAACGGCGACCAGCGCACCCCAGGAAGTTCCGAAGTATACATGCACTGCAATGGGGCTGCGGTGATGCTGATGCAGGACAAAAAAGAAAAGGTACTGAATGCCGATGAAGGCTACGAAGGCAAGGACGATCGACCAGCGGGGAATGAGCTTCAGCTCATCGCTTACCGAAAAGGACGAGTTGGAATCGTTGCGGGCCATCGTGTATCGATACGCTTTCTTGCGGCGCGGAGAAGGAAACGCCTTAACGTCCTGTCTCTGAAGTTCGCTTCATAATCCAGCGTCGTAACCCCAGATCCTTCGACTTCACAAGCCGCAAACAACGCGGCTTGCTGCGCTCAGGATGACAAACTGTTTATGCTGCGAAATTTAGGGACACCGCCTCTAGCTTTCAAATCCTTTAACGGACCAGCGAGTCCAACCGGGAACCAACCCGATGATCGATTCGCCTTGTCCCGCGTCCAGCCCGCATCCTGAGGCAGCCGAGAACCAGTCCAATCAGGGTGACCGGGAATAGCCATCCGATCATATACATTGACTGGGTTTCGAAATCGGTAAAGTTCCAGCCCTGCTCCAGATGGGAGCCGCTCCAGATCACCGGGGTCAACACCAGCAGCAGCAGAGAGAACCCTAAAATTGTCAGGCCGATACCGTACCGGGCGCGCTTACGGCGTTCCGCAATTTCAATTGCCTGCTCCCGTACCCGGCGCTGGGTTCGGCGCACCATTGCGGGATCGGCCACGCCGCCGACGGAAAGCAGCGCGGCGGCGAAATCTTCTTCCAGCAGCGGAGCGTTTGCCGGCTCGACGCTGAAGTCTACCGGAGGCGGTACTTCATTCGGGATCATATCCTGCGGATCGTTCATGGCCGCACCTCCCGATTCATTTCCAGCACCGGTTTCAGAGCAGCCATTCCACGATACAGCCGCGACTTTACCGTCGACAGAGGGGCGCTGCTGACCCGCGCGATCTCTTCCAGAGACATCTCCTCATGGAAGCGCAGCACCAGCACTTCGCGGTAGAGCGGATGCAGTTCCAGCAATGCATGTCCGACGCGCGCGGCCTGCTCCTGGGATTGGAAATGATCGAAGGGAGAGGGCATATCCCCGGCGAGCTCGAGAGGCCGTTCCCGATCCGGATCCATGATTTCATCCAGGCTGATCGTCCCGCGTTTCCGCGCCTGATCGAGCATCAGATTCCGGGCGATGGCAAACATCCAGGTATCGAAACGAGAGCGTCCGCTGTATTGCGATCCGCGCTCCAGAACCCGCAGCCAGGTTTCCTGGAAAAGATCCTGCGAGAGATCGCGGCTGCCGGTCAGGAACAGAAGATAACGAAACAGCCGGTGCTGATATTGCTCGATCAACTGCTCGATCAGCTCAGGATTATGGACGCGAAGACCGGCCGCAATCTCGGCATTAATGCTTTGCGCCTGCTGGGTCTGCGTCAGCGTTCTTGTCTGGGCGGCCGCCATGGTGTCACTGGTATGGACGCCGGTCTGCGCCAAAAAGACGCGCAGGGGCAAAACTTTGTCTCTGAATTGCTTAATCGCCAATGAAACCCGCTTTCCTTGTAGGCCATGAACGGCCGGCGGGGATGCCGGTCCGGTACCGCACGCGAGCGATACACTACCTATTATGCAACTGTTGTACGGATTGCACCCGGTGGAAGAGGCAATCCGCTCCGGCAAGCGCCGGCTGGAATCCGTTCTGGTCGCTCGGCAGCGGCAGGATTCCCGGCTGCAGGCCATTCTCGAGGCGTGCCGCGCCGCCGGCATTCAGGTTCGTTTGGAGTCGAAGGATCAGCTGACGCGGATGGCTCGCACCG
This sequence comes from uncultured Acidobacteriota bacterium, assembly GCA_963823295.1. Classification (GTDB taxonomy): domain Bacteria; phylum Acidobacteriota; class Terriglobia; order Terriglobales; family Acidobacteriaceae; genus JAKAAZ01. The sequence continues at coordinate 15,123 of CAWGLF010000003.1, read as the reverse complement.
AAGCGCACCAGGGCGTCGTTGCGGTGGTGGCGGAACGCGGTTATTCCTCCCTGGCGGAACTGATGCAACCTCGCGGCGAGCATCTTTTTCTGCTGGCGCTGGATGGCGTTGAAGACCCGCACAATTTGGGAGCATTGCTGCGCACCGCCGACGGGGCTGGTGTAGATGGAGTGATTCTGCCGGAGCGGCGAGCGGCTCCGGTGAATGCAACCGTGGTTAAGGCTTCAGCCGGGGCCGCCGAACACGTGCGCATTGCCCGCGTCACCAACCTAGTGCGGGCGATTGAAGAACTGAAGCGGGCAAACATCTGGTCGATTGGGCTCGATGAGCGCGGCACCGAGGACTACGACACCTTCGATTACCGCTCGAACTGCGTGCTGGTTCTGGGCGGCGAGGGCGGTGGCCTGCATGATCTTGTCCGCCGAACCTGCGATCACCTGCTGCGCATTCCCATGGCGGGCCAGGTTTCTTCGCTGAATGTTTCCGTAGCCGGAGCCATCGTGATGTATGAGGCGGCGCGGCAACGCAGATGCCCAGTTCCGCTCCATGGGACAGGCACTTCGGACGCACCGGATTCGAGCAGGCCGAAACGTCCGCTGAAGGGCCTCGGTTCATGAGGCTGGCTTCACGTTTTATTTCTCTGGCCAGCATTCTGCTGCTTTTAATAGGGGGGACTCTCGGCCAGCAGAGGAATTCCGCGGCGCGCGCCAAAGAGCCGCCCGCCTCGCGGAGTTATGGCCAGACCATCTTTTCCAGCAGCGCCGACTCCGGCTCACCAGCCCAGCAATCCGGGAAATCTTCGGCTCCGCCCGGCAAAGCGCTGGTTTCGGATGCGGAACGCACCTCGCTGACTTACACCTCGTATGACCTGGAGGTTCATCTCGAACCGGCGACGCACTCCCTTGCCGTCCATGCCCATCTGACGGCCCAGAACAGCAGCGACAAGCCGCTTGATCGCATCGCGCTGCAGGTTTCCTCGGCGCTGCATTGGTACTCCATTCACGTTGATGGACACCCGGTGAAGTTCCAGACAGAATCGGTCGACAGCGATATCGATCATACCGGCCAGCTCTCAGAGGCCGTTGCTCCTTTGTCTACGCCCCTTGCGTGCGGGAGCGACGATCCATCTGGATGTTATCTATTCCGGCAAGATCGAGCCATCGGCACAGCGCCTGCTCCGGCTGGGCGCTCCGGCGAAGCTCGCCGCCACGTCGGAATGGGATGGCATTGGCCCGGAGTTTACTGCATTGCGCGGTTTCGGAAACGTGATCTGGTTCCCTGTCTCGACCGCTCCCGTGCTGCTGGGTCAAGGGCCGCAGATGTTTGATTCGATCGGCAAATGGAAGCTTCGCCAATCCGCCGCGCGCGTCAGCATGCATGTACTCGTTGAGTACCTGGACGACAGGCCGAATATCGCGTTTCTGAATGGGTATGCAGTGCAGCCGGACAGCTTGCCAGCAAAGCAAAACTCGCCTTACGCGGCGAAAACGGCACCGGCTGCGAGCGACGAAGCCGTCCCTCAAGTCGCATCTTTCACCTTGGCTCCGAGAACTCTGGGTTTTTCGCCGCTGAGTTTTTTCATTGTCGACGCCAAGGTCCAGCATTTTCCAGGATTCGATATCTATGCCCGCGCGGGGAATGAACTGGCCGCACCGGCGTACGAGAAAATCTTCGAGGCTGACCGGCCGCTTACCGAGCAATGGCTGGGTTCAAAGGCGAAGCGCCCCGTCATCCTGGTGGATTTGCCCGGCAGCAATGACCTGCCGTTCGAGGAACGCAACATCCTGCTGATTCCCTTGCAGGCCGATGTTCCGAGCGACAGCATTGGACCCGTTCTGGCGCACATGCTGAGCCATGCCTATTTCCTTTCGCCACGCCCGTGGCTGGATGAGGGTGTGGCGCAGTTCATGACCCTGCAGTGGATCGAGGAACGCGCCGGACGCGCCACGGCCATCAGTCAAATGGATGCACATCGGGCCGCACTTGCCCTGGCGGAAACCAGCGATCCCGGAATCGATCCGGGCCAGAGCCTCATCGAGCCGTGGAGTGATATCTATTACCGCGACAAGGCCTCCGACGTTCTCTGGATGCTGCGCGACATGGCGGGAGATACGGCGCTTGCGAAAACATTTCAAACCTACGACCCAGCCGGCGACCACGAGGCCAGCTACTTCCAACGTCTGCTGCAGAAGACCTCCGACAAGGACCTGGAATGGTTTTTTGATGACTGGGTCTACCGCGACCGGGGATTGCCCGACCTGCATGTGGTCGGCGCTTACCAGCGTCCAATCTTAACCAAAAATAGTTCCACTCAGAATTACCTGGTCTCCGTCGACGTGCAGAATGACAGCTTCTGCTCCGCTAGCGTGCCGGTGACAGTAGAGGCAGCATCGACAACCCAGATCAAGCGCCTGCTGGTACCGTCCCATGGGCGCGCGACGCTGCGCGTGCTGCTCGACAGCAAGCCCAACCAGGTAACGGTAAACGACGGCAGCGTGCCCGAAGTACGCACGACAAAACACGAGAAGACCATTGTTGCGGCGCAATGATACGCCATTCCGAGAAGCGAAGAATCCAGAGGGTAATGGCGACGCAATCCAGGCGTATAGACCAGTTTTCCTGCTGCTATAGACTGCAGGCAATCTTTATTGCATCCGTTCTTTGGGGAACGGATGCGTGTGCTTTCTTCCGCTGGTATACACCTGCAGGAAACTGGTCTATTCTCTGGATTCTTCACTTCGCTGCGCTCCGTTCAGAATGACGAGCGTGATTATTCACTTCCCAATTGGTAGAAACCAATCAAAGCTGTTGTTCCAGCGGTGTTGGGGCGATAACCGTGCCGCGCTTGCGAAAGCGGCTGGTCAGCTGCCGCGGCAAGGTCGATCGGGTCCAGTGCAGCACCAGCCACGCGACAAGCATCCATACCGCCGTGCCGCAGACCAGCAGCAGCAGATCGTGCAGGTAGGAACCCGCCGTCGGCAAAAGATGAGCTACTCCGGCCAGCGCGCCGAAGGAAACGATGGCAGCGCCCAGCGAACGCGCCAGCTCGCCATATTCCAGCCCGCTCCAGCGGACGAGCCGCTTGAAGTGCAGCAGCCAGGCCAGCGCCAGCGTCTGAATCACGATTCCGCAATCGGATGCAATTGCCAGCCCGACGACGCCCATGCGATGGAAGAGGAACCAGTAGAGCGGCAGCGATGCAATCACGATCAGGGTGCTCGCAGCCATGGGCGTGAACGTATCGCCGCTGGCGTAAAAAGCCCGCGCATAAATCGCCTGCGCCGACCAGAAGCAGAGGGAGCCAGCGAATAACGTGAGATAGAGTGCGATCGAGCCGACATCGTGGTGATGCAGCGAACCGCCGCGCAGCACCAGATCGACCGCCGGATGCGCAAGGCCGGCCATCCACGCGGAAAGCAGAAAGGCAAACGCAAAAATCCGCGTCACGATGCGGTTGACCGACGCGGCAAATTCACGGTCCCTTCCCTGCCCGATCAACGCGGCAAAAAACGGCATGGAAGCCGCGCCCGCCGCCTGTCCCAGGATCGCCATCGGCGCAGAGAAGAGCGTCTTGGCATACATCAGCTTGGCGATATCTCCTTTCGCTGCCGACGCGAAATAATTGAGAATCCACTGATCGGCCGATACCAGCGAGACGCCGATCATGAGCGGAATCGACATCCGCACCCACTCGCGCAGCCCGGGATTCGACCAGTCGAGTGAAAAATGCAGGCGCACGCCGATGCGGCGCGTTCCAACATAGTTCAGCAGCAGCGGCCCGACAATGGCCCCGGCCAGGGCGCCATACGCGAGCGACGGCACGCCCAGTTTTTTCGCCAGCAGCACGCCGCCCAGAATAATTCCCAGGTTATAGATCAGCGGCGACACCGCCTGCCACGCAAATTGCTTTCGCACCAGCAGTACAGCGGCCAATACGCCGCCCACGAAAAAGCACAACTGCACCGGCAGCAGGATGCGGGTCATGTGGGTGCAGAGGGCAGCTTTTTCCGCGTCGAAGCCATGGAAGAAAACCCGCGTGTAATACGGCGCGAAGATTTCGCCCAGCACGACCGCTGTCCCTAGTACCAGCAGCATCACGCTCAGGATCACCGAAAGCGCCCGCTCTCCTTCCTGTTCGCGGCCTTGCTCGCGGTAGCGGCTCAGGATGGTGATAAACGTGACCGAAGCCGTGCCGCCGACAAGGAAATACGCCAGCATGTCCGGCAACTGGAAGGCGGCTGTATAGGCATCGGTCAGCGATGCCGCGCCGAAAAGATAGGCGATCACTTTGACCCGCACCAGCCCGATGACCCGGGACAGCGCGGCAGAAACCATCAGCAGCAAGGTGGCGGAAAATGCCGTGTACTCATGCGAGAGCCGCAGCCACTTCGGACGACGGCTGGCGGACATGGCGCGGCTGTGCAGCGCTTGCCTGTTCCGGTACGGACTTGTCTGCCTGCTTCTCGATCATGGACTCTCTGCGATTGATTCTATCGGGTGCCGGATCAGGTGATAGAACAGAAACATCGAGGCAAGTAATTTGTGCAGAAGATCTTCCGTTTCCTTGCATTTTTAACATGCGCCTTCATCGCCGGCAGTCTCAACGCGCAAAAAACCACCACCGCGCGCCAGACAAAACCCGGCAACGGCCCCTACGGAGTTCCGCAGGCGACATTTTTTGTTCATCGTCTGGGGACCGATCACGCCGAAGGCATTACCACCCTCGACATGAATGGCGACGGACGGCCGGACCTGCTGAGCGGCGCGTACTGGTATGAAAATCCCGGCCCCCAGGGCGGTCCGTGGAAGCGGCATCAATATCGGACCGTTGGAACCCATGACGAATTTGTCTCTGACTGCGGCGAATGGACCATTGATGTGAACCACGATGGCGCGCCCGATGTTGTGACCACCGGCTGGATTGCCAATGGTCTTTGGTGGTACGAAAACCCGAAAAAGCTGAACGTGATGTGGCAGCGGCATTTCATTACGAACAGTTATGACACGGAAGGCACCTGGATGGGCGACCTGAATGGCGATGGCAAGCCCGACCTGGTGCTCGCGCACTATAACCACTCCGGCGTCCTCTGGGTCGATTTCTCTGGCCCGAAGCCGATAGTCCATCACGTGGGCGGAACCACGCAGGACGGTCACGGAATCGGCATTGCCGATATCGACGGCGATGGCAAGGCGGACATCCTGACGCCTTATGGCTGGTTCCAGAACATCGACGCCAATCGCGATCAGTGGAAATGGCACCCGGACTGGAACCTCGGAGACGCGGGCTTCCCCATCATCGGTTATGACGTCAACAATGACGGCAAGCTCGACATCATCTACGGCCACGGCCACAGCTACGGCCTTTACTGGCTGGAGCAGCAGGGTACCGGCGCGAACCGACATTGGACTCGCCACCTCATCGACGAATCCTACTCGCAAATCCACGCGCTCAAGCTGGTCGATCTCGACGGTGATGGCGAACCGGAGTTGCTGACCGGAAAACGGTATCGCGGCCATTCAGGGAACGATCCCGGCTCGTACGATCCGCTGGTCGTCTACTACTACAAAATCGATCGCAAGACGGCGAAGTTCACGCGCTATGCCATTTCCGTCAACGGCACGGCAGGCGCGGGGACGCAGTTCATTACCGGCGATCTCGACGGAGATGGAGACATCGATATCGCAACGGCGGGCAAGACCGGCGTCCATTTTTATGAAAATCTGAAAATCGATCGAGTCCCCAAAGAAGAACGCGAAAAAGAGGTCCTGATGAACAGGAACTGGCCTTTCCCCGGCGAAGGAACCATCGTGCAGCAGGAGAACGGGCCCGCGCCAAAATAAAATCCAGTGTCCACTGGAATCGATACGAATTCCTGAAAGCGAACAGAATGAAAAAACGATTCAACCGCCGGTCTTTCCTGAAGAAGGCGGGGTCGACGGCCCTCGGCGCAACTGCCATCACCTTAGCGCGGCCGGCGTTAGGCTCCGTTACAGAGGAGCACGTCTCATTCCAGAGCGCATGGAACAAGGATGCGAACCGCCAGTGGCCCGGGCCGGAGTACTGGCCGAACCCGCTGCAGGACTGGCGCATACGCGACGGCAGACTGGAATGCTTTTCGCCGGGCGGCGATCGCAATGTTGCCCTGCTCACCCGGAGCATTTCCGATCGACGCGGCGATCTATCGCTCAGCGTTCGCTTCGGAAAAATGGACGACACGCCCCTGGAACGCGGCTTTGTAGGATTTCGCGTCGGGATCAAGGATCAAATGAACGACTACCGCGCCACAGCCATTTACGGGCGCGGCATGAACGCCGGAATCAATGCAGACGGAAGGCTGTTCATCGGCACGCTGGAATCCTCAGCACCCAGGCTCGACCTCTCAAGCGAGATGCGCCTGCACTCTGCATGCGTACCCGTCCGGGAATGGATACAAGGTGTCACTGCGCGCGACGAGCGTTCACGGAGGCCACGCTGCAGAGACTACACGGGAAGTTCCCGGCGACTGGCTTACCGGAGGGCTTGCGCTGGTTTCGAGTTCCGGGCCCGTCGAACCGACGCCTGTAAAACTTGAACCCATCAAGGATTTCAGCTTCTATCCGCCGAACCAGCAGGGCGGAGGAACGATGCGGTTCTGGTTCACGGACTGGACCGTCGCCGGCAGTAAGGTGGACGAGCATGAGGACCGCACATACGGGCCGATTCTGTTTACGCTGTACACGGTGAGCCGCGGCACGATGAAGCTTTCCGCGCAATTTCCTCCGCTCGGCGATTCGGCCGGCCCTGCGACGCTTCAGGTGCGTGAGGATGGCGGAGCGTGGAAGTCGATCGCGACCGCCGAGCTCGACCGCGATGCGTGGAACGCGACGTTTCGGGTGCCTTCCTGGGATGTGACGCGCGACCGCGCCTATCGCGTGCTGTATTCCATGCCAGACGCGAATGGAAAACCCCGGCAGTACACGTATAGCGGAACCATTCGGAAAGATCCTGTCAGCAAGCCGGACGTCGTCGTAGGCCTGCTGACCTGCATCTGGGACTTTGGTTTTCCTCACACAGACTTTGCGAAGAACCTCGCGTATCACAAACCCGATATTTTGTTTTGGACCGGCGATCAGATCTATGAGCCGGTCGGCGGATTTGGCGAGATCGAGAGCCGCGCTCCCGATCTGATCCAACCGGCCATGTACGACTTTCTGCGCAAGTGGTTTGTCTTCGGCTGGGCGGTCCGCGATCTAACGCGGGACATTCCTTCCGTGTGCATGACGGACGACCACGACATGTATCACGGCAATATCTGGGGTTGCGGCGGACGCCCCACCAATCCCGCCCTGGGTTACACGGCCGCCCAGCCAGGCACCGTGGTCTATAAGGGCGATGCTTATGCGGCTCAGGATTCCGGCGGCTACAAGATGGCGCCGCGCTGGGTCAACATGGTGCAGCGTTTGCAAACCTCGCATCTGCCCGATCCATTCGACCCGACACCGGTGCTGCAGCAAATCGGCGTTTACTACACCGACCTGCAATGGGGCGGCATCAGTTTTGCGATTCTGGAAGATCGCAAGTGGAAGTCTGCTCCCAAGCAGCAGTTACCGGGCGCGAATATTGTGAATGGCTTTGCCATGAACCCCTCGTGGGATGCTGCGACGCAAAGCAATGCCCCTGACTGCCGAATTGCTCGGCCAGCGCCAGCTCGATTTTCTGGAAGCGTGGGCGACCAATTGGAGCGGCGGAACGTGGATGAAGTTTGCCGTTTCCCAGACCCTCTTCGGTTGTCTGCACACCGAGCTGAAAGGGAACAATAACGATAATCATGATCCGGAAAATGTCATTCCGCCTGTGGGAGCATACCTGGAAGGTGACCACATGGTGGCCGACCATGACTCCGGCGGATGGCCGCAGCACGGGCGCGACGCGGCAATTCTGAAATGCCGCAAGGGTTTCGCGGCGCATCTCTGCGGGGACCAGCACCTGGGCTCGACCTCGCATTACGGAGTCACGGAATTTCGCGACAGCGTCTACTCCGTCTGTACACCGGCCATCTCCAACATCTGGCCACGCCGCTGGTTCCCTCCAGAAAAAGCGCCGAATGCACTGCCGGGGACGCGAAACACGGGCGACTATTTCGACGCCTTCGGAAACCGCATGACGGTGCTGGCGACGGCAAATCCCGCCCGCTATCCTGGCCCCGGACTCGATGGACTGCGCTTTCGCGTAACCGGCTACACCATCCTGACCTGCAATCGCGCTACGCGAAAGACAACCATTGCCGAATGGCCGCGATGGATCGACCCCTCCGCTCCGGGGGCGAAGCCGTACGACGGCTGGCCGATTACGATCGACCAGCTCGATAACGGTTTGTGGGGCGCGAAATGGGAACTGGACCGTATCGAGACCCCTGACTTCCACAGCCCCGTAGTGCAGGTGCAGAACGGAGCCACGGGAGACGTCATCTACACGCTGCGAATCGACGGTGAGTCGTTCACGCCGCGAGTACGCGAACCCGGAATGTACACGGTGATCGCCTACGATCCCGACGGCGATTTCCGTAAGGAGTGGACGAGCGTCCAGGCACGCAAGCGTTCCGCATGATTCCCGCTGAACCGCGAGAGTGGTTCGAGCTTTTGTATTGGTAAAGCTCTGTGCATTGATCGCCACGGTTCGTCCTGAGCACCGGCATAACCAACGCATCTCCTGCATTAAATGGGTCACGCCCGTAAAATCACCATGTGAGGACATGATGGATTTGGCATTTTCTCCGGCCTGGAGATTGGCGGAACTGATACGGGCCGGTAAGATCGGCTGTCTGGAACTGCTGGAGCATACCATTCGCCGCGTTGAACGTCTTGACGGCCGGATCGGTGCGATCGTGGTGCGAGACTTCGATCGTGCCCGTGCTCGCGCCCGTTCGCTCGATCAAAAGTCTGCAGCAAAATCTGCTCCGCTATTCGGCGTGCCGATGACCGTTAAGGAAAGCTTCGATTTGAAAGGTCAGCCGACGACCTGGGGTTTGCGGAGCGCAAGGATCATCGAGCCGAGCACGACGCGCTTGCTGTCCAGCGGATCGAGGCGGCCGGTGCGGTGGTATTCGGCAAGACCAACGTACCGGTCGCGTTGGGAGATTGGCAGGCCTACAACCCGCTGTACGGCACGACCTCAAATCCGTGGGATCTTACACGTACGCCCGGCGGCAGTTCGGGCGGCGGCGCGGCGGCGGTAGCGGCGGGACTCAGCGGGCTTGAGATCGGCACGGATATCGGGGGCTCGCTCCGTGTTCCGGCGCATTTCTGCGGCATTTTTACCCATAAGCCCACCTGGGGGTTGTGCCCCATGCGCGGTCATTCGCTGATGGGTGCAACAGCGGCCGTGGATATCACGGTGCTCGGCCCCCTGGCACGATCGGCTCGCGATCTACGCCTGGCGCTCGATGCGCTTGCCGGACCTGACCCGCTCGACACCTGCATGACTCTGAACTTGCCGGAACCGCGTGCAACCGGTTGCAGGATCTACGGATCGCGGTATGGTCTCACGAACCGGGACAAGCCACAAGCAACGAAATCACGGCAGCCATCGATATGCTTGCGGCGCAACTGAAGCACGAAGGCGCGGAGATCAGTTGCACCGCACGGCCTGCCTTCGATCCACTCGAGGCGTATCGCGTATATATCGCGCTGGTGGAAGCCGCGCTGAGTGCACGGGATTCAGAACAGGAACAGGCCCGAAAGCGTGCTGCCAAGGCGGAGCTTGATGACGATGACATGAGCACAGATGCCCTGATCCTTCGCGCCACAGACATGGGCCATCATGAATGGCTGCGCCTGAATGAGCGGCGTCATCAGATCCGTCGCGCCTGGGCGGCATTCTTTGAGCAATGGGATGTACTGCTGTGTCCGGCGTTTGCCGTACCGGCATTGCCGCACATGCAGAAAGGCGCAAAGTGGGAGCGCAGCTATTGCATTGATGGTCGCGACGTCGCTTACAACGAGATGCTGTTCTGGCCGGGAATCACCTGCGGCTACTATCTGCCGGCATCGGTTGCGCCCATCGGGATGTCAAGCGATGGTTTACCGATTGGCGTTCAGATCGTCGGACCTTTGTACGGAGATCGCACCACGATAGAAGTCGCCGGATTGATCGAGCAGGCGGGGCATAGCTTCGTCGCACCACCGGGATGGGAGTGACTCATCTCGCGTATCGATCAGCAATTTTTTATTATCCGGCACTCTCTTCCTGATGAAGCGCGCTCAGAGATTATTTCGTCAGGTTGCAGAGACCTGACGCAAACCTTCCGTGACGCATCTATTTTATAGAAGCACTATCATGAAGATTCTGCAGGAATGCCGCCGTTCCTCGTTATTACCTGAGCCGATCCACCCAAGGCTGAAACCTTCACCAAACGTCTACTGGAGCATTTCCCAATGGAATTTCATATTTCCCGAGTTTGGCGAGAGAGATTAAATCTGGACGGGCTTCTCTTCAGCTACACCGGCAACGTAGTTTTTGGTGACATAGCTGCAAGCCGCAAACTGGCAATCCAGCTCAATGATGCGCGCGGCCCTGAAGCCGCTGCGGCCAATACGGTCAACGCGGGCGCTTTGTTCGCGATGGGGATCATCGACGAACTGAATCACGCGCTCGTCGCTCGCTATCGCAAGGAAATCGATCCGTCGGTTCTGGCCGAGGCGATCCGCTGGTTTTCGGCAAAGTTGGGGCCGGCCAGTATGGAACAGTTGCTGCTTGCTTTCACAGAGCAGTTTCCCAATGTTGCCGTTTATCGAGGCGAATTGACCGCAGCCGAATGGCTGGCGGGCACAACGGAAGGAATGTCGAATCGCGAAGCGGCCATCGAGGAGCTGATGCTGCTGTGGCTGGCCAATATCAATCCGGCATTCGCTCCGTTTCGCGATTTGTTTGACGACAAAGATCTCCAGCCGCAGACAATTTACAAAAACGTTACGTCCGCGATTCCCGCCTATCTGACAACCCGGCCGCCGGTTGCGCCGGAGATAGGCAGCCTGTTCGATGCCTTGCGTGCGCCCGCGCTTGCATCGCCAGATTCAATTACCGGTCAGCTCGATTTTATTCGCCAGCACTGGTCGAAGTATCTGGATCGGGACCTGCGCCGGCTTCTGCTTGCGATCGATGTTCTGCGCGAAGAAGACCTCGCGATCTGGATGCGCTTCCATCCGCCTGGGCCGGACAGGCATCGTCATGGCGCGCCAGGACGGGGCGGCGAAGGCTTCATCGGAGATGAGTTTGTTGGCTTCGACGATTTCGTTGGCGGAGTCCGACGCCGCCGTTACGCCGCGGACTATCAGGCGCCTCTCCATGAGTACGAAGCTTTCACTGCGGATCAGGCCTGGATGCCCAACGTAGTGCTGATTGCGAAGAGCACGTATGTGTGGCTCGAGCAGTTATCGAAGAAATATCGGTGGCATATCCACCGTCTGGACCATATCCCCGAAGAGGAACTGGCCCTGCTCGCCAACCGCGGCATCACTGGACTATGGCTGATTGGTTTATGGGAGAGAAGCGTCGCGTCCCGGACCATCAAGCGGTTGCGCGGACACAGCGATGCTGTGGCTTCCGCATACTCGCTGAAGGAATATCGCATAGCGGAAGACCTGGGAGGAACGGCAGCCTACCAGGTCCTGCGGGACCGGGCCGCCGCGGTTGGCATTCGGCTGGCGAGCGATATGGTGCCAAACCATATGGGGATCGATTCGAACTGGGTGATCGAACATCCCGATTGGTTTCTCTTCCGCTGGGAGAGCCCGTTCCCGTCGTATAGCTTTCAAGGCCCTGACCTCTCTACGGACAGCCGCGTCGAGATCAAGATTGAAGACCACTATTATGACCAGACAGATGCAGCCGTCGCCTTTCGTCTGAGGAACTACGGGGACGGAACCACGCGCTATGTCTATCACGGCAACGATGGAACGACGTTTGCATGGAATGACACCGCCCAGCTCGACTACTCCAAGAGTGCGGTCCGCGAGCACGTCATCCAGACGATTTTGCAGGTGGCCAGGCAGTTCCCAATTATCCGTTTCGATGCGGCGATGGTGCTGGCCAAACGCCATGTGCAGCGGCTCTGGTTTCCACTGCCGGGCGCCGGAGGCTCGATCCCCTCCCGTGCCGAAAACGCCCTGTCACAGGAGGAGTTCGATGCGTTGATGCCGAATGAGTTCTGGCGTGAGGTCGTCGATCGCGTCGCCGCCGAGGTGCCGGGAACCCTTCTGCTGGCAGAGGCATTCTGGCTGCTCGAGGGTTACTTCGTTCGAACGCTGGGCATGCACCGCGTCTACAACAGCGCATTTATGAATATGTTGCGCGATGAGGAGAATGCGAAGTACCGATCCTATCTCAAGAAGACGATCGAGTTCGACCCGGACATTCTCAAACGTTATGTCAACTTTATGAGCAACCCCGACGAGCGCACGGCGATCGACCAGTTTGGCACTGGAGATAAGTATTTTGGCGTTTGCACATTACTGGCTACGCTGCCCGGCCTGCCCATGTTCGGCCATGGACAGATCGAAGGCTTTACAGAGCGATATGGTATGGAGTTCAAGCAGGCGCGAATGGAGGAATTTCCGAATGAGGGCCTTGTTGCCCGTCATCAACATGACATTGCACCTCTTCTAAAGAACCGCCGCCTTTTCGCCGAGAGCACGAACTTCGTGTTGTATGACTTCTGGACGGAACACGGGACAGTCGATGAAAATGTCTTCGCATACTCGAATCGACTGGGCAACGAGCGTGCGCTTGTCATCTATAACAACCGCTACCAAAGCACGCGCGGCACGATTCACTTCTCGACGGCTGCAAAAGAAAAAGCAAGTGGCTCGCTGGGGCAAAAGAGTTTGACGGAAGGGCTCGCGTTATCTGTCGAGGATTCAACCATCTTTAGCTACCGCGACACCGCCCAGGGCCTGGAATATCTTCGTCGCGCCATGGACCTGCGCGATCATGGTCTCAGCCTCGATCTGCGCGGCTATCAATATGCGGTTTTGCTCAATTGGCGTGAGCTCCGCCCATCCGAGGATCAGCCCTGGGACAGGCTTTGCGACGCTCTACACGGCCAGGGAGTTTATAGCGTGGATGAAGCGCTTTCAAAGCTTCGTCTGCGGCCGCTGCATGAGGCGCTTCGTCAGGCGATCAGCTTTGACAATATTCAGTTGATTACAAAACTTGCAGCGGAGAAGGATCTACAAGTCGAGAATGTCGGCCGGAAATCCGCGGATGCAAATACCGCAGCAAAAAAGAAGACATCACGGAAGCAAAATAACGTCGCCGCTTCCACCTCTCAACTTAGTGGATTTATTGAAGAGAGCACATTCTGCTTCGAAAGAGCGCTCGAGAGTCTGTCCAGGAAAGATAAACAAGCTATCGAAACGCTTGCAACGGCCAACGTGAAGAAGTCCTCCACAGCCAGGACAAAGAGAGCTCCTGCAAAACCTGTGAGCCTTGAAAGTAACTTCAGAAACGAGTGCGAAGCGCTGACGGCGGCGGCCGTCCAGCTTTCCCATTCAAAACACAACTTCTCAACTGGGTGGCCGGAAGCGCTGCGCTATATAGTTCCCGGCAATAAAGCCGGCATGCCATTGCAGAGCTGGCCACCGATACTCGCGTGGATCATTTTGCGCAGCTTTCCCGTGCCAGCCATGAGAGCCGAGCTGTTCGATAAGCTTCAGTTGCGGTCAGCTCTCGCTGAAATTTTTTCGTCCTTTGGAATGGAAGGAGAAAGGCAGTGGCGCACCGCTGCGTACCTGCGGGTTCTGCTGTTGCGGGCAGATGAACCTTCTGTTTTTACAATCGAGTCGGAGACGTTTTGGAATGACCCCGACGTTCGATGGCTTGCAGACGTCCATGAAGCCTCTGGAATAACCTATTTCAACAAAGAACAATTCGAAGATCTGCTCAGCTGGATTCAGCTACCTGCGCTGGTGGAAATTGCCGGTAAAAAGTCGGGCGGTTCGCGTGCGATCGGTGAGATCAAAAAAGCTGTCGTAAGAGCTTGTCGCGTGGCAGAGAATGCCGGCTATAAGCTCGATGGATTTCTTGATCTGATGAGTTCCGAATCCTACGAGCCGCCCTCTGCAGGAATTTCTAAGCGGCGTGAGATCCTTAGCAAATAGCTATCGAAAATGCCGGCTATTCCGTTTTCTTAAGTTTGAGACGGGACGATGTTTTCGTACTCGCTCCGCACAACACGTGTTCATCTGTTACTTCTCGCTGTGACCAATTTCCACGTGTGGCTTCCCAACCCGGCAGGAAGATCGATCGTCATCGTCTCCTGAAAATCTGCCCTTGTAGGTTTGCTATCTACAAAACCTTGCGGATGTAAAGCTGCCAACTGTTCCCGTAACGGATCGGAGAGCCATAGTCGCCAGGAAGAAGGGTGATTTGCGAAGTAGGTGCAGTAATGGCTATCTGGAGTAAAGGTCAGTTGCAGGCTATCACTGCCGGACTCCGAACTAACCTGAGTATGGAGAATGGCGATATAGCGATTTGTTCCTATTGTGTGATAGCTGGCTGGCAAAGCGGCGAAGAGCTGCTCCAAGAAGTTATGATCCAGCGCGATATCGCGGTCATGAAACCCCAGAATTACCGGTCCGTCCGGATGATCCGGCCATTGCTGCGGATGCAGGTCGTCGAGCCGATCATAGCCGGTATTAAAATCGGGAACGACATCCGCCATATCTAAAGCGAGTTCGTGATCAAGGTAATACGTAGCGCTGTCGCCGTGAAACATGCCAAAGCCAGCCCTTGATGCCAACGCCGCTGTGTTGTTGAACTGGGATTTTGACCATCCATTGTTGCCGGGCTTCAGCTCCAATGCTTGCTTGCCGAAGTCCTGCTGCAGATATTCGAGCGAGCGTTCCATGTGATAGATCTGAGTGGCCGCTGCGATTTCCTTGTCCCGTCGATGATCGTCAAACTCCGAGTACCAGCCGTCTACGGAAGCTTCTCCCTTAATATCAGCCGACCACCACGGGCCGGGAGGCGAGTCCAGGTCGGGATCCATATGATCCCATCCGTGGCTCTCGATATTTACGACACCCGCATCGATGGCGGCGAGTATGCCCTTTCGAGTCGAAGCATAGTCCTGATGGCGCCCCCAG
>CAWGLF010000002.1:0-99556 GCA_963823295.1 uncultured Acidobacteriota bacterium | reverse complement strand
GAATTGCAGCGCGAGAAGGCCATTCAGATCCTGAAGGACGCGGAGACGCGATTGGAGGCGATGCAGACCAAGTGAGAGCTTGTGCTTTGTTTAGCTTCGGCGAAATGCCGAGGTTCTTCGCTTCGCTCAGAATGACGGCTCCAGTTATTTAATTACTGCGATTTTGATCCGCTTACCGTATTTCACCGTCAGACGGGCGGGCACATCTTTCAGTTCCAGCCATGTCGCGGAATGCGTTGCGCCGTCGATGACCACGGTGCTGTTTTTCAGTTCGCGTTCGGCATCTGTTCGCGATTTGGCCAGACCACACTGGACCAGCAGCTTGCTCGGTTCGTATGCTCCGCTTTTGTGCGAGCCAATCCAGGTTGTCTTTATTGAGTTGAATCTCTTCCAAATTCTCGGGCATTTCCTTGCGCTGAAATTGTTTTGCCCAGTCTTCATCTGCCTGTTGCGCGGCTGCCTGGGAATGAAAATCGGCGGTGATGGTGCGGGCGAGCCGTTTTTTCGCTTCCATCGGATGCAGAGCGCCGCTGGCGACCTCCTGCCGCATTTGTTCGATTTGCGCGGGACGCAGGTCGGTTAGCAGCGTCCAGTAGCGCCACATCAGCTCGTCGGAGATGGACATGAGTTTGCCGTACATCTCCTGCGGCGGCTCCTGAATGCCGATGGCATTGTTGAGCGACTTCGACATTTTCTGCACGCCGTCGAGGCCTTCGATGATGGGCATCATCAGCACGATCTGCGCCGGTTTGCCGGTTTGACGTTGCAGTTCGCGGCCTACGAGCAGATTGAATTTCTGGTCGGTACCGCCGAGTTCCACGTCAGATTCGAGGGCGACCGAATCGTAGCCCTGCGCCAGCGGATACAGCAGTTCATGTAAAGAGATCGGCTGCTCGGATTGAAAGCGCTGGTGGAAGTCGGCGCGCTCCAGCATCTGCGAGACGGTGAACTTTGCCGCCAGGCGAATGATGCCCTCGAAGCCGAGCTTGTCCAGCCATTCGGAGTTGAAGCGGACCTCCGTCTTTTGCGCGGTCGAGAATTTTGAAGACCTGCTCGGTGTAGGTGGCGGCGTTCCGGTCGATTTCTTCGCGCGTCAGCGGCTTGCGCGTTACCGAGCGGCCGGTGGGATCGCCGATCAGGCTGGTGAAGTCGCCGATCAGGAAAATGATGGTGTGGCCGAGATCCTGAAAATGTTTCAGCTTGCGGATCAGCACGGTGTGGCCCAGATGCAGATCGGGCGCGGTGGGATCGAAGCCCGCCTTGATGCGCAGCGGCCGGCCGGTGGCGCGCGACTGCTCCAGACGCGTGCGCAGTTCAGGCAAAGGAATGATTTCCGCCGTGCCTTTTTGTAGATATTCCAGTTGCTCGTCTACCGGAGCAAATGCATGCGGAGCGAAATTGGACATGATTGAACCTAGTATAAAGAGCGCGTGGAGTTTTTCCTCCGGAGGGCGATGTGAGCATCGATATTGCGGCCGTCCGCGCGGATACGCCGGGATGCGATAAGGTACTGCACTTTAACAATGCCGGCGCCAGCCTGCCGCCCTCGGTCGTGGTGGAGCGGGTGAAACAGCATCTCGATCTGGAAGCGGAGATGGGCGGTTATGAGGCCGCGGACCGTGCCGCTGATGAACACGAGCGCGTGTACGCCTCGATTGCGCGAATGCTGGGCTGCCGCGCGGAAGAGATTGCGCTTGTCGAAAGCGCGACGCGTGCCTGGGATGCTGCATTCTACGCGCTGGCGGAACAGTTCCAGCCCGGCGACAAAATTCTGACCGCCAGCAACGAGTACGTCAGCAATTATCTGGCGTTTCTGCAGACGGCGCGGCGGCGCGGAATTGAGATCGAAGTTGTACCGAACGAAGCCAATGGGGAAATTTCGCTGCGTGCGCTGGAGGCCGCGATTCGAGCAGCATGGACGGCGCGTGAAGCTGATTGCGCTGACTCATGTCCCAACCAACGGCGGCCTGGTGCAGCCAGCAGCGGCGGTGGGACGGATTGCGCGACGCAGCGGGATTCCGTTTCTTCTGGATGCGTGCCAGTCCGCCGGGCAGATGCCGCTGCGGGTGGAGGAGCTGGGTTGCGACATTCTTTCCGCCACCGGACGGAAATATCTGCGCGCGCCGCGTGGCACCGGTTTTCTCTACGTGCGGCAATCGCTATTGGAAGATCTGGAGCCGCCGTCGCTCGATATGCGCTCGGCAACGTGGACGGCGCGGGAGCGATATGAACTCCGCAAAGATGCGAGACGTTTTGAGACCTGGGAAAGCTCCCTTGCCTGCCGCCTGGGATTGGGGGTTGCGGTCGAGTATGCGATGGCGCTGGGACTCGATGAGATCGAAAAACGTGTGGGAATGCTGGCGGAGCAATTGCGGGAGCAGCTCGCGACAATTGCGGGAATTACGGTGCGTGATGAGCCGGGAAGCGGCGAGCAGTCCCGCTGCGGGATCGTAACGTTTACACACGCGAACCACACGGCGCAGAGCATCTTCGAGCGAATGCGCGATCAGCGCATCAACGTGCGGGTTACGCCCATCGCCGGCACCCGGATCGATATGGAGCAGCGCGGGCTGCCGGAGATGGTCCGCGCCTCGGTGCATTACTACAACACGGAAGAGGAAGTTGCGCGATTCCTGCGGGCGCTAGAGGTTGTAGATCGAGCCGAAACTTAGAGCAAGCTTTTCGTGGCATGAGGCAATTCCCTCAAGGCTAAACAAGCTGCAGAAAAGGCTGAATGAAGATCGCGAAGAAAATGCCGGGGCTGAAGCCCCTTGAATTTGCTTGCTGTTTTCGCAGGGCTGAAGCCCTGCGCTTCCACCCGAAGGCATACAAAGGCGAACTTTTCTTACGCCGGAGCGTCACAATAGAGGTATGCCACGCCGTTTCCTGCGAGTGCTCGCGTTTCCCTGTTTGCTTACGGCCGTCCTTTTCATTTTCTCTGCCAGGGGCTTCGCGCAAATGGGCTACACCGGCGCGGATCTCGAGCGCATGGGGCAATGGATCCAATTCAATCATCTGGAAATCTACCGGCTGGAGATTCCCAGCTATGCTTCGCCCTATGCGGCGGCGCTGACCAGCGGCAAGCATGGCTGGCGCATCGTTGTTTTTTTGCGCGACGGCGGAGTGACGAATGTGGACTGGGACTCCGGGTTTCTCGAGCGACCGTTCCAGGCGGCAAACACGGACAATTTTGTGCTCGTGCCGCAGGTTGGGAATCATTTCGGCATCGCCTTCAGCGGATGCAAGGCGCAGGATTGTGCGCCAGGTTTATGGCGCGCTGCTCTATCTGCCGTGGAGCCACGAGCGGTTCGAGAAGAAGATCGCGGGCACGTCGGTTGCCTGCTCACAATCCTTGCTGGACCCGAGGAATGCCGCAGCCCTGCACGCTCTCGACGCGGCCCTGAAGCGCCAGCAGTCGGCCATCGCGCGCTATACGCCTCCTGTGTGTCCGGGATATTTCTCAGTCAAACCATGAGGACGGTTCGCAGTGCATATTGAGACAGAAATAAAACGCAGGTCCCTCAGCTTCGCACCGCCTCGACATGGCCGTCGGGATGACAGTTGCTTTCAAACGCACCACATTTGGGAACTCTGTTGCGAGATTCGAGCTTAGGGTTGCGCGATCCGGCAGCATCTTTTAGCGTCATCATTATGACAAGTAAGGAAGCGGATAAGGGAGTTGTTCTTTCTCTCGCGGGCAAGGTCGCACTGATTACGGGGGGTTCGCGTGGCATCGGGGCAGCCACGGTACGTCTTTTCGCACAGGCCGGCGCACAGGTGGTTTTCAATTATCGCAGCGCGCAGAAAGCGGCGGAGCAGCTGGCGGCGGAATGCGGCGGTCCGGAGCGGTGTGTTGCGGTGGCTCGCGAGCTGAAAACCCCGGCGCACGGGCGCGAGCTGGTGGAGACTGCTGTCCGCACATTCGGAAGACTCGATTGCCTGGTCGTCAATCACGGCATCTGGCCGCCACAGGACGCGCCCATCGAGTCAATGACCGACGCGCAATGGCATCAGACAATCCATATCAACCTTGACAGCGTTTTTGGAATTGTGCAGGCCGCGGTGGCGCAGATGAAGAAACAAGGCAGAGCGAAGGATGGCGACTCAGCGGGTTCGATCGTGCTGATCAGCTCGACAGCCGGCCAGCGCGGAGAGGCGATGCACTCCGACTATGCGGCGTCCAAAGGAGCGATCATCAGTTTCACGAAAAGCCTTTCGAGCGAGCTGATCCGGGAAGGCATTCACGTCAACTGTGTCGCGCCCGGCTGGGTCGATACGGATATGTCGGCGGCGACGCTGCGCGATCCGGTGAAGCGCGAGAAGGTTTTTTCCCAGATACCTGCCGGGCGGGCCGCAACCGCCGAGGAGATTGCCGGTCCAGTGCTGTTTCTCTGCTCGCCATTTGCGGGATTCGTCAGCGGAGAGGTCTTCAATGTCAACGGAGGCTCGGTCCTGGTCGGCTAGATTGGCTTCTGTCAGGCTGGCAGGAACCGCAGGTCCCTCGACTTCGCTTCGCTCCGCTCGGGATGACACGTATTTTTAACATTTAGCTTCCGGTGGCTGGCAGCATTTGCCTGCTTTGCCGGCCTTGTCGCCGGCGCAGTCGACCGGCTGTTCGCGCGGCAGGCCAGCAAAAAGCGCATGCACTGCTGGCGGCGACCATCCAGGCGCTCGGCGGCAATGCGTGGCTCGATCTGCGCACGATGCAGATCGAAGGCAACGCACCCGGTTTTTTTCAGGGCGTCCCGACGGGAGCAAGTTTCGACGTAATCGATACCTTCGAGCCGCCGGATGAAGAGCGCCTCGATATTCCCAAACAGCACGTGGTCCGGATATTTTCTGCAGGCGATGGGTGGGAGATTACCTATCAGGGCAAAAAGAAGCTTTCTCAGCAGAAGATCGACGATTCTCTGCGGCTGAAAAACCACTCTCTCGCGGTCGGTCCTGGGTAAGTGGTACAACGATCCGGCGACGGTTCTGATGGATGATGGGCCATCGCAGGTGGAACGGCGGCCGGCAGAAAAAGTCACGCTCATCAATTCTGCCAATGACGCGGTGACGCTGGAAATCGATGCGGAAAACCATCTCCCGTTGCGGCTGAGCTTCCACTGGCGCGATCCCCGCTTTCACGATAAAAACCTGGAGTCACTGGAGTACGACAACTATCACAGGATCGACGGCATTGCCACGCCGTTTACTGTTACGCAGATCCACAATGGCGAAATCGTTCACCAGATGTACGTGCGAAAGGTTCGATACAACATTGCTTTGCCGGAGGATTTCTTCGACCCGGACCGCGCCGCGCACCATCTCAAATAATGTAGAGCCATTATGACCGACAGCGTGGATACGAAGAATTCGGGGAACGATTCCCTTGCCAGCATCGAGAAGGTTTATCGGATGGATTGGGATCTGTCAGAACTGGTGTCGCGCGGTACTCAAATCCCGGAATATGTCTCCGGGGCTGTTTAACGGCATTTAAATCCCGGAATCCGCCGAGCTGTTTGTACTCAAATCCCGGACCGAAACTGAGGCATGCAAAGAGCGTGGTGGCATCTTTATACTTATATCCCGGACAAACTTCAGCATGAACTTCGTCCGGGCTTTTAGTGCAACATTCCGGGATTTGAGTGCAGCGTGACAATAGATGCACAATCTCTTCCCGTTTTCGGACCGTCTCGCCTACCGTCGAATCCAATTAACGGTAGTTTGTTGAAGACGGCTATCGTTTGCTTTATTGTAAGTTGTCGGTAAGACTTACCTGACCGGCGGCCCAACTTCGACGTGCGGCTTTTTGGCGTAGCGACACCCGGGAAGCGACAGAAGGGCCGTCTCCGACGCCTTGTCGAGCGTGAAACCGCCATGGCCGTCGCTCACAGCGTTGATCAGCGTCATCGTGTTTCCCTGCAGGACGTAGTACTGCACCGAGCCCCGGAATGTGTCCTGGATCGCCTGATCGACACTCACGGGCGACCAGTACTCGGAACTGTTGCCGAGATACGTGACGCCGCCGCCCGCTGACATTGCGCACGTCACCTGCCGCAGGATCCCGATCGGCTCCAGCCGCGCTGTTGCGTGAAGGCGTTACTGAAGGTGACCGACGGGCCGTTGATGCGAAAGAGCGCTTCGCGCCAGTCATTCAGCGCGCGGCCGTACATCATCGCGACCGTACCCGCATCGAGCTTGTTCTCTTGGCCCCAGTGCGGGTGGCCGTTGTGTCGAATCGCTGCCTGCTGCACGTAGGACATCCAGGCCACGTTCCCCGAGAGATTCTTCAGACTCGCGATCTCGATCGACATCGCGAACGGACCGTTGACGTTGTGCATCGACAGTAGGGCGGTGGAGGCGCGCGACGGGCGCAAAGAGATGTATCCAGCCTGATCGAAGAAGGGCGCAATGGGGAAGATCTCAGCCAGGAAGTTCAGGTAGTCGGGCTTCGACGCATCGAAGATCAGTTCGATCGAGTCGCTGCGGTAGTCGTTCTGAAAGCTGTCCTCTCTCGCGTCGGTCGTCACGAGATAGTGCTTCCCTCGGACGTTAGTCCCAACGTTGGCGCTTTCCACCTGTTCGGTAATCCACGGAACAAGGTAGGCGACGCCGGGAATCTGCTGCGCCGCCTCGATGGCGGCGGCAAGCAGCGCACCGGTCGGAGCGGTGCCCGCGATCAGGAGGTTGTCGAGCTCGTTCACCAGATCGAAGACGGCTTTGGCCGTTGAGACCCCATATTGGGTTGCCAGAAGGGCCCCGAACGGTCCGAGCACGATACTGCTGACGGCTCCCACGACACCGGCGGTGACGCCGCTTGCGATGCCCGCGACGGCAAGCAGCGCGGCATTGACGGTCGCGATGATTACGTCCGCGAGCACGTTTTGCGACCCTTTCGGCGGGAAGGCCGAATCAGGTTTGTTGCTGGTCGTGACCCAGCGCCGAGTGACCCACACGTTGGACGGCTGTTTCGAATTGAAGAGAATCTGGAAGAAATACGGAACACCCGGAAACGCTTTCGCGTCTTCAAATCCCTCCGGAATGGGATCGTTGCTGAGATCGATAAACAGGTTCAGAAACAGATTGCTCGTTCCGAGACCTTCCTTCAGCTTCTGCAGCACCCTGTCCTGCGTCGGCCGGGTGATCACCTGAACAAGACGGAACTGACTGACGACCTCGATCACAGCCGAATAGATCACGCCGAAGCGTCCGCACCCACCCGAACGGCCTCGAAGACGCGATCGTCGCGGATGACGATCGTGCCCTTGCACGGCAGTACGGCCAGCAGCGCGGCGTTTCCGTGATCTGATCGCGTCAGGGGATTGCTGGCCGACTCGATCCAGACCTCCTGACCTCCCGCTGTCACCATATGAAAAGCATGCACAAGGTCGGGAAACGGGGGCTGTGTCCAGTCGCCGCCGTGCACGGATGTGGAGATTGCGCCACCGAGTGTTTGTCCGCGCGATCCGCCGAGCGTGGGCAACGCATTGTCCACGGCGTCCAGCTTCTCGGTCAAATCTGCGAGCAGGATGCCTGCCTCGAAGTGCACCACACCGGTCGGCCCGTAGCGCAGCCCGTTCTGCCAATAATCGGTAAGGGCGGCGCTTGACACAACGTAATTGAGCTGCTGGTTCAATTTTTCGAGGGACACCATGACGCCGTCAGCCTTGGCGCAGTCCTCGAATGCCCATCCGCTACCATAGGGGTGAATCGATTGGTCCTGCTCGGTCGCCTCGGCCACGATCTCGACGAGCGACGGCAGATCCGCCGGCTTGCGCAGCATCGACGGATTGAAGTGGACGTCGCCGCTCCAGTTCGAAAAACTGGGGTTATTGGTGTCGGTGCCGCTGTATTGACCGACCGGTGCCGCGGGTCCAGAGCGACAAATCATTTTGACCTCCGTCTAAGATCAAGAGTCACTTCGTGCCGCAAGACAAACGTTCACGCTCACACATTTCGCAAGTGTGAGTCGGGACTCGAATACTGGCCCATCGCTATGGATCAGCCGATATTTCCGATTTGACCGTTGAATATTGGCGGCATTGCACGATATATCGACGCAGGACTTTCCACAAGACATAAGAGAGACCACATTCTTCATTTCCAAGCACATGGGCCACTTCTGAATTGGCATGCCGCACCAGCGAACTAACTGACTCCACCATAGTACTCTGAATAATCTGGGCCTTTTGTATATAGTGCCGCGCAGCGTTTGCAGGAAGCTGCCATCACCAGATTGAAGGATTTGACGACCTGACCACATACTTCATAGACATCGCAGTTACCCGGAAAGCGTGGTGCGCGTCTGGGCGGCGATTTCCAATGCGGAGGAGATTACCGCGTGGATGAAATATCCGACCAGGCTGGAGTTACCGCAAAGCGTGGTGCGCATCTGGGCGGCGATTTCCAATGCGGAGGAGATTACCGCGTGGATGAAATATCCGACCAGGCTGGAGCAGCGGCCCGGAGGCGTTATTCACATCGATTTTTCTTCCCAGGGATCGCTTGAAGGAATCGTCTGCGAGTTTGAACCGCTGCGGCTGCTGAGCTACACCTGGGGAGATTCGCTGGTGAAATGGGAAATCGAGGAAGTGTCGGGCGAGACTCGGCTGCATCTTTCTCATGTTGGAGTTCGTCCGGAGTTGCTGGTCGGCCTGGGCGCGGGATGGCATGCATTTCTCGATCAACTGGAGGATTATCTGACGGGCAGTGCGCGGCCCAACCGTTACCGCGAACTGAAAACCCGGTACGAGCGCGAAGAAGAGCTGTGAAAGAATTTGTTCGGGATGGCAGGTTCCTTCTATCCCACTCAAGCCAAACCACCCCAGAGAGCAAAAACGCCCGCCGGGGACCCCGGTTCCGGCTTGAATGGGGCACCCGTTTTATAATCGGCTGGGCAACTATGGAAAATCACGACAGCACACAGCAAGAATCTGCGCAGGCGACTTCGCTCGATATTGTCGAGATCATGAGCATCCTGCCGCATCGTTATCCGTTCCTGCTCATCGATCGCGTGGTGGAGGTGATCCGGAAAAAGCGCATCGTCGCGCTCAAGAACGTCACCATCAACGAGCCTTTTTTCCAAGGACATTTCCCGGATTATCCGATCATGCCGGGCGTGCTGGTGATCGAAGCCATCGCGCAGGCCGGCGGGGCTTTGCTGCTGAATGAGATTCCGGATCGCGGCGATAAACTCATGGTCTTCACCGGGATTGAGCGGGCGAAATTCCGGCGTCCGGTGATTCCCGGCGACCAGGTTCGTATTGAAGTAGACGTGCTCAACTGGCGAAGCCGCGCCGTGCGCATGCAAGGCCGGGCTTTCGTAGAAGGCAAGCTGGCCTGCGAGGCGGTGGTGATGTGCCAACTGGTGCCGCGCCGCAGCCCCTCGGCGGGCAGCGCCGGGACCAGCACCGAACCGGTACCCGAGGCTGCCGTCGAAGCGTGAGCATCCATCCCACGGCGCGGGTCCATTCCTCGGCCATTGTTGCGGAGTCGGCAATCATCGCTGCCGGATGCAGTGTGGGTCCCTTTTGTACGGTTGGACCGCATGTGGAGCTGGGGGAAGACTGCGAATTGATTTCGCATGTCGTGCTGGACGGGCGCACGCGGCTGGGACGGGGGAACCGGATTTTTTCCTTCGCCGCGATCGGCGTGGCCCCGCAGGATTTGAAATACAAAGACGAGCCGACGCGGCTCGAAATCGGCGAGCACAACGTCATCCGCGAGTCCGCCACGATTTCGCGAGGAACCGCGGGAGGCGGCGGAGTGACGCGCATCGGCAGTCACTGCCTCATCATGGCTTATGCGCATATCGGCCACGACAGCCAGATCGGCAATCATTGCATCCTGGCAAACGCGGCCACGCTGGCCGGCCATGTGGCCATCGAGGATTATGCGACGGTGGGGGCGCTTTGCCCGGTGCACCAGTACTGCCGCATCGGGCGCTATGCCTACGTGGGCGGGGGCACGACGATTACGCAGGATGTGCTGCCGTTTTCGCTGACTTCGGCGACGCGCGAGACGCATGCTTTCAGCCTGAATAAAGTGGGCCTGGAGCGGCGCGGATTTTCGAAGGACCAGTTGCGCAGTTTGCACCAGGCGTATCGCACATTGCTGGCGGCGAAACTGAACACGACCCAGGCGCTGGAAAAATTGAAGTCGAGTGAAGTGCTGAGCGATGAGGTGCGATATTTGATTGAATTTATTGAAAGCTCCTCGCGCGGGGTGATTAAGTAATTCGAGCTTGAATGGAAGAATTCAGAGGAGCAGAAATGTCATGGAAGAGAACAACTCCGCTCCAACGAAGCTGGGCCTGATCGCGGGCAACGGGAGATTCCCGTTTCTGCTGCTGGAGGCGGCGCGCGCGCATGGCACCGAGGTTGTGGTGGCGGCGATTCGCGAGGAAACGGATGCGGAGATCGACCTTCGAGCCGAACGGGATGCCGGGGTACACGTTCACTGGATGTCGCTCGGTGAATTGTCCCGGCTGATCGAAACATTTCAGCGCGAAGGCGTGACCCGGGCAGTGATGGCCGGGCAGGTGAAGCACAAGCAGATTTTTTCCGGCATTCGTCCCGACCGGCGGCTGGCGAAGCTGCTGCTTTCGCTCGGCGCCCGCAATACGGATGGGCTGCTGGGCGCGGTGGCGAAGGTGCTTCACGATGAGGGGATTGAGCTGATCTCCTCGACCACATTTCTGGAGCCACTGCTGGCGAGGCCCGGCGTGCTGACGCAGCGGAGCCCGGAGGAACGCGAGCAGCGGGACATCGAATATGGCCGCGGGGTGGCTCTTGCTCTGGCGGCGTACGACATCGGCCAGACGGTGGTGATCGCGGCGCAGGCATGTGTGGCTGTTGAAGCGATGGAAGGGACCGATGCGACGATTCTGCGGGCCGGGGATATCATGCGGTCCGCGGGAAGGGACGCTTCCACGCTGGACCGCTCCCTGACCGTGGTGAAGGTAGCGAAGCCGAAACAGGACATGCGTTTCGATGTGCCTGTCATCGGGATGGGCACGATTGCGGCCATGCAGGAGGCTGGCGCGACGTGCCTGTCTGTCGAGGCGGGGCGGACGCTCATCTTCGATCTAGCGGCGGTGGTGGCTGCGGCGGACCGCGCCGGAATTGCCATTGTTGCCGAACCACCCTCGGAGTAAACCGGGGGCAAATCAGCTTGCTCCAGGATACCCAGGGCACCGGTATCTTCCGTAACTGGTTGGAAGACCCCAAAATAAAAAAGTTATTCAGGCATCCGGTGTTGTTTGTTCGCATCAGAGTGCCAAGCCGTAAGTCTGCTTCGGGAGCACTATCATGAAAAAACTTCTCACCTTCTGCCTGTTCTGTCTCCTCCCCTTCACCGGATTTTCCCAAACACCCAGTTTCACGGTCCATAAGGCTCACGTAAATAACAACGACACCGTGGTCCTGCACGGCGATCTGAACGGCGACGGCCGTGAAGATTTGATCACTGTATTCCGGCCACAGTCGGAGGACGGCGCCGCCGGCAACTTCAGTTCGGTTCTGTCCAACGGCGATGGGAGCTACCGTGCTCCCGTTACGTACACCTTTCCCAGCGTCTCCGGCGGCGTTCCCGCAGTGCTGGCGGATTTCAATGGGGACGGAAAGCTCGATCTGGCGGCCCTGGTTCCTAACCAACCCAGGTTTTATCTCTATTTCGGGAACGGGGATGGAACTTTCCGTGCTCGTGTGACCCGTTACACTGGCACCGAGCCAGTGGAGGCCCTGGGCGCGGCCGACGTCAACCATGACGGTAAAACCGATCTTCTGGTGCTGACCGCCAGCGACGCCGATGGCCGCGGCAGCACCAACCTGGAGGTCTTCTTCGCAAACGGAGACGGAACTTTCCGTACCGGACCGGCAACTCACGGGCTTCAAGGAGTAGACACTTCAATGGACGAACCCGTGAAATTTCTGACCGGCGACTTCGATGGAGATGGCAACGCCGACGTCGCGTTGTGGCTGGAGGGCGGCGGAGGCTTCGATGGAAGCTACGCGGTTGAGGTCCTGAGCGGCGACGGCGCCGGAAACTTTACTGTGACGTACACCGACAGCACCGCCGGCGGACTTCTTGAAGCGGCCGATGTGAACGGGGATGGCATCACCGACCTGATCAGCACAGCCACCCTCTATTGTCACGATCCCGGCTGCAAGGGTGAGCAGCCCTTTTTCATCGTCTTCTACGGGGCAACGAATCGCCAAATGCAATACGCCCAGATTCCAACCAACGGCTGCCCCGCGGCTGGGAACGGCGACCAGATTGCCGTTGCGGACTTCAACGGCGACGGTATTCCGGATATCGCATTTACACAAGACCCAAGTTGCGGCGAATCGAGTGGCAGCAACATTGCCATTCTGTCCGGGAAGGGGAACAAGCAGTTCGGACCGCAGACGTCGGTTTCCAGCACCGCATTTGGCTTCGAGGCGGGACCGTTTGCCGTGCGTGGCAATATCGACACCAAGGCGGACCTGGTCTACACGGATTTTAGTTCGTCCAGCTTCGCAGACGAAGTCGTCACTCTGTTGAATCAGACTTCCGGCAATTTCCCGACCTGCAACGCGCCGAACGCCGCGGTTGGGATTGCTGTATGCAGTCCGGGCAGTAGCGCCAGTTCTCCTGTCAACTTCGCGATTGGAGCGAGCGGCGACACGCCGATGCGGAGGGTCGAGGTTTGGGCGGACGGGAAGAAGCAAGTGGAACAGTTCGCAGGTACATTTTCGAACTATTCCTTCCTGAATGCGTCCGTTCCTCTTAGCGCCGGCTCGCACAGGATCACGATCTTCGCGGCGGGTACGGATAATTCCCTGGAGTCGAAGACGTTCACCCTCAACGTAAGCGCATCGTCCTGCTCGGCGCCGAGCTTCACCGGGGGTGCATGTGTGCAGCCCCGCTAACGGTTCCACCGTCTCCTCTCCTGTCAAGATCCAGGCGACGGGTAAGGTCACCGGAACGCTGGCCCGGATGGAAGTGTGGGTGGATGGCGTGAAGAAGTTCACCAGCAACACCTCTACCGTGAATACGAGCATCGCCCTAGCTGCCGGAACCCACCGCTTTGTCTTCTTCGCGATCAATACTGCGGGACAGAAGTGGGAAACCGTCGCCAACGCCACCGTGAAATAGGGAAGTTACCTGTGACCACAAAAGCCGCTTCTTTCGGAGCGGCTTTTGTTCTGTGCGGCGTTATTGAGAGCGGGTTGGAAATTCCTGCCAATCCAGCCGGATTGGAAAGATAGTCGTACACTGATCGAGAAGCACGGGAGGGTGGACAATCTATATGAACGCGACACGTATTGCGCTGGGAGTTTTGGTTGCAGCGGTTATTGTGTTTTTTGGAATGCGGGTCTTTGCTGCTGACTCGCAGCCGATTCCTCAAGTGGGACAAACGGCGCCGGGTTTTACGCTGCCCACGCAGGAAGGCACGAATGTCAGCCTGAACCAGTACAAGGGCAAATGGGTGGTGCTGTATTTTTACCCGAAAGACATGACCTCCGGCTGCACCATCGAAGCGCACAATTTTCAGAACGATATGAGCAAGTTCGACGCGCTGAACGCGGTCGTGCTGGGCGTCAGCGTGCAGTCGGTGAAGAGCCATCAGGAGTTCTGCGCGAAAGATGGACTCCATTTCAAGCTGCTGGCCGATACCGAGTACGATGTCACCCAAAAATATGGCTCGCTGGGCAACTATATGGGGATGAAGCTGGCCAAGCGCAACACATTTCTGATCGATCCTCACGGCAAAATCGTGAAGGAATGGATTGGCGTCGATCCTCACCAGGCCAGCACGGAAGTGCTGGATGCGCTTCACCAGATGCAGAAGAACAGTTAAAGCCAATTTCGGCTCGTGGCTTTAAGACGGTGACCGGTGTTGCGAATGCCGGAAACTGGAGGGAAGTTCCGGTCTGCCGAAATAGGATCTGAGAACCAGGATGAGACTCACTTGCCCACCCTGCGGGGAAATCTTCACCGCCGACAACGAAGACACTCTCGTGGCGATGGCCGTGGAGCATGCGCGGAAGCTCCACGATATCAACCTCCTTGAGGAGTATCGAGCTGACGAGTTCCGCGCCCTGGTGCGGCGCGAGAACGAGTCGTACTGGGCCCGGATCGCCCACCTGATCCCGGAAGGACAGGTCAAAACGATCCTCGATGAGAAGCTCTGCGCTCGCGAGCGCGAAATCGTCAGTTACGTCGTCCATGGTTTTCCGAACAGCGAGATCGCTACCCGGCTCTGCATCAGCAAACGCACAGTATCCACGCACCTCGTGAATATCTATGAGAAGCTGAACGTCCATTCCCGCGCCGAGCTGGCCGCCGTCGTCCGTGCGACGGACCGCATCATCGAAGCGGCATTGCGCGGCGAAACGAAGCAGGAGT
The DNA here is from genome assembly GCA_963823295.1 of uncultured Acidobacteriota bacterium. Taxonomy (GTDB): domain Bacteria; phylum Acidobacteriota; class Terriglobia; order Terriglobales; family Acidobacteriaceae; genus JAKAAZ01. The sequence goes on along the minus strand of CAWGLF010000002.1, from coordinate 85,180 downwards.
ACGGGCCGTTCGTGCACACTAACGGCCCGAAGTCGCGATAACCAGTGACATGTCGCGCGGAGGCCAGAGCCTCCGCGATGGTCAGTGCGCCGGCGTCTGAAGCAGTTCCATGTCGTACTTTTCAACCAGGCGCCGGAAGGCTTCCAGGTTGGGCGGGCCGGCCGGCGGCTGATCGAGCGGAGAGCCGCCCTCGGCAAAGAACATTTCGAATCCGGGCCGCGAAAACAGCAACAGCAGACGCGCCGGCTTATCGCCGGCAACCGTGTACTTGTGCGGCACGCCCTTCGGCGTGTAGACGAAGTCGCCGACATGGGCCGTGACCGTTTGGGCCCCGCAGGTCAGCTCGACCGCCCCTTCGAGAATGTAGAACGCTTCAGCCTCGCCGTGATGCACGTGTAGCGGCGCGCCGCTGCCCGGTGGCTCCGTTGACTCGACGATACTGAACGACCGGTCAGTGGAGCTGGCGCCGGCGATGATGCGGATCGTGCCCTCCGGCCCCCAGCGGAGCGTTTGTCCCTCGCCGGATCGCACCACGACGGCTCCGGCACTGATCGCTGTGTCCGGATAGGTGATGGCCATAATGAATTCCTCCCTTTGCTGTTCCTGACATGCGCGGCCACTTGGGCCGCTGTCGAGAACTATAGAGAGCCGCGCTCACCCGGCCAATCGAGTGAATGACGTATTTTCGGCTTGGCCAACGCTGTGCCGGAGGTAATATCGGCTGTCCAGGCTGCTGAGTCTGAAGTTGACGGTCGAAATGGCAGCGATTGGAGTGGGAAAAAGAAATTGCAAAAGCGGGTCCCTCCACTCCGCTTCCCCACCCCAGCGACGAAGACCTGTCGCTGGGGACGATATCGAATCGCTCGGCGACCACACGATGGATGTATGCCTGACAATTTCGCCTGCTGGTGAAACAGGAGATCCGCGCTTGTCGCACCGATCTCCCCGATGAGGAACGAACTGAAGCGCGGTCCTTAGTTGAGGGGTGGCGGGGCCCCCATCACGACGTAGTAATTGAGCCTCGCCCGCGGATCAGTTGGATCGATTTGGCTGTACGGATATATATCCTGGCACCAATTCAGCACCTGGCCGGTGTTTCCGGTGCAGTCGATAAACTCGCTGTTTGCCGCCTTTCGCTGCTGCGGCGTCGGAAACGGATTTTTTGAGAAATTGGGCGGCAGACCCTTCAGCTTGAAGACATAAACTCGTCCCTTGCTATCCTGCATCGAGTTCTTACAGTGAAGGATACTGCTCGATGTACCATCAATTCCCTCCGGCACAGCGAAACTGGTGAAGTACGAAACCGTCGGGGTGTCGGGTGTCGTCGTGCAGCGGCCGTATTGCGTGAAGTGGATACCACCGTCATAGGACGAAGAATATCCAAACGGGAAGTTGACATTGGGAGTGGCGTGGTCCGGGTTGGGCAAGCTCTGCGATCCACCCACCGCGATGATCAGGCCGGTGCCGTCCGTCTGCATATTGCCAACCGCGTCATCGACGGAATATGCGTAGGTGTACGGCGCGTTCAGGTAATCCGGCCCATGGACGAGTGCGACATAGGGGTCGAATTTCCCATAGTTGCCCTTCAGGACGTTCACCCAGTACTGGAGTTCGTCAAAATCGGCCTTGACGGTTTCGTAATTCACCGGCTTTTTCAGGTCGGTGTAACCAGGAGTGGTGTAAAGCTGGTTCGCCGCGGTGTTGGTGCAGTTCTCCACAAACGGAGTCCAGCCGTAAAGGTGGGCCAGGGCTAATTGTTCGGTGATCTCCACCGGCTTGCCCGTGCATCCCCATTCACCAGTCCATTTCTTCCGGTCGTTGGTGTATACATTCACGTAATTCTCGTAGTTGGCGCCAAGGAGACCGACAACCGAACGGACCAGCGGGCAAATCGGGTCGCCGCCAATCTGGTTGATACACTCTATCAATTCTTTCGTCATAGCCGCGATGGGCTTTGAGTTCACCGGCGCTGGAGTGAACACGTTCGTATTGTTGAACGCGGCGGTATTCAGAAAAATTTCCAGAGCCGAAGGGATCTTCCCTGAAACAACGCCGCCGCCGCTGGCCTTGTAGAGTGGCCAGTCGGTTCCAAGAGTCGTAGCAGACCAGCCGTCGATCGCCTTCCGGAAATTGCTGATAGTGCTCGGCGAGCCAATATAACCGATCAACGGGTTGCCGTATGGTTCCATCACGGCCGGCATGTAAACGTAATTGACGTACGAAACGTCGTAGTCGACGTTGTTGGGCACCCACAGACGCGCGGGCTGCCCTGGCTGTGTATGGTTGGGATTAATCGGCTGCGCGCCCAGGGTATGTTCGGTCAACTGCTGGGGGTCGTTGTTGGGGATCGAGGCAGGCGCCTTGAAGAAACTCAGTTTGCAACCGCCGCCGCAGGTGGGCGGGTTGTTTGTCGGCGTTATCGCGTTGCCCTTCTGGTCGGCGTTCCAGTGCTGCTGCAGCACATTTGGTGGCGACGTATTCGAGACCGGGCTCTCATAGAAATTGATGCCGCCGCCTTGCCACCAGTCGATCAGTTGGCCGGACTGCCTGGGATTGATCGAGCCAACCAGCGGCGAGTAAAGCGGCAGAGTGATCGTCACCGAACCGCCCGGCGGAATGCCATTCTCCCCCTTGGCGCAGCAATTGATGTACATGCGATATTGCGTGGCCCTCGGGTACGGGTTAGCCGCGAGCTGCGCATCGGTGAGCTGGAAGCAGGCTTGCATCCAGGTATCCGTAACACTGGCTGCGCCGGCGAACAGCACCGGATAAATGTTATGGCCGGTGGAGTCGTTGTAAATCTCGACCGTCATATGCGGGGTTTGCCCGTTGGTGCAGTTGATTGTCGGGGCGGGGGCTTCAGCATTCGCATTTCTCCCGCCGAAAACGAGAACCGCGAATGCCATGAATGCGGCGAGCGCCACATGTTTTAAGGTGAATGCATCGAATAAGCGGAGAGTTCCAAAGGCAGCCAAGTCCTGCGAAAATGCTCTTCTGATGTTCATTATTCCCCTCGGTCATTTTTCTATGCGGATCATTTGGGGGACTTCAGTGTAGCCTTTCGAATCGCAATAGCAACAGTGAAATTGCACGCTATTCGGAAGACTTGAGCATTCGCACCAACGGTTTCCACGCTCTGCCGATAAAGTGATTACTGAAGGCGTGGCCAGCCGATTACCACCGTTACCATTCAGCGATAAACGAGAAATCGTCATCCCGACCCTGAGCTTGCCGAAGGGGAAGGACCTGAAGGATTTTTCTCTCGGCCGAAGAAATGCAGAGAGTATGACATTCTACAGTACGTCGGAGAAGCTATCGAGCGAAGCGCACGGAAGTGTCTGCCGCCGGACGCTGCTTTCGATCGCCAGTTCCAGCAGGCGGATGACGCGCCAACCCTGTCCGCCGGAAACGGCCAAGGGCGCGTCGCCCAGGATGGCATCGCGAACATTCTCGTAGTAAGCGCGGTAATCGCCCGGCAGAGTGGGAACAACGTGTTCCACCGCGGCGCCGTTCTGCATTTTGGTCAGCTTGCCAAAAGCTGACTCCGGTTCTTCTCCCCATTGTGGACCGCCCACGGCCGCGCCGCTTTTCAACGCCGGTTCCTGTGGGTCGAGACCATATTTCACATACGAGCCGTTGGTGCCGTGCACAACGAACCGGGGACCGGGGACGCTGGCCAGCAAGGTGCTGTACAGCGAAACGCGCAGCCTGGGATAGTGAAGATGGATGGCGAAGCCGTCGTTCACCGCGGTTTGATCGCGGTCATAGCGAATATCCGCCGTCACCGCCTCCGGCGTGCCAAACAGCACCAGCGCCTGGTCGGCAAGGTGGGTGCCGAGATCATGCACCAGCCCGTTGCCGGGAAGATTTTGCTCCTGCCATGGCTTCGGCCGCAGGCCTGGATGATAGCGTTCGAAGCGCGATTCGAGACTGACCACCCGGCCAAGCTCGCCGTCTGCAATCAGTTTTTGCAGAGTGAGAAAATCTCCGTCCCAGCGGCGGTTCTGATAGGCCGAGAGCAGTACCTTCTGCGACCGGGCCAGCCCTATCAACCGGAGCGCCTGCGCGCTGCCGGGCGTGAACGGCTTATCGATCACCACATGCTTGCCGGCGTCGAGGCATTGCCGCGCCAATTGGTAATGCGTCGACGGCGGAGTGGTGACGACGACCAGATCGAGCTCCGGCTGTTCCAGCAGCTCTTTGACGGAGCGCACGATGGGAACGCCGGGATACGCCTCCGCGGCATCATTGCCATGCCGCTCGAGGATGGCCGCGAGTTCCAGTCCATCGACCGCCTGCAGAAACGGCGCGTGAAAGATTCGTCCACCCAGGCCAAACCCAATGACTCCAGCGCGAATTGTGCCAGCCATTATCTTCCCCTCTTCAGGAATTATCAGGCATGGACCGGCTGTCCATGCGAAGAACATCGAACGGTGAGGAAGGGCCTCTGGATACAAGGTGGTCGCATCTAAGCCACCATTCAACCGAGGTTCCCATGACGCCCCCAACCATTCCTCATGTTTCCGCAATGCGGCGCGAGCGTGCTCGCATTTTTCGCGTTGTTTCCGCGACAATCCTGATCGCGCTTGCCGCCGGCTGTGGCCTGTTCGGGCACCAGAAAACTCCACCGCCGACATCCGGGCCGAATTTCGCTACTACGGTTTTTATTGGAGATTCGCTGACAGCCGGTTTCCAGAACGGATCGCTGCTCGATAGCCAGCAGCCGAATGGGTATGCCAACCTGATTGCGAAGCAGGCTGGTTTTAAGCTTGCGCTCCCGTTGATTGCGCCGCCGGGCGCTCCGCCGGTGTTGCAACTGGTCAGCGTGGGACCTCCACCGGTCGTAAAGCAGGCGTCCGGCATTACGAAGGGGCGCGATGACGTTACCGTGCAGGCTACGGATCTGGCGGTTCCGGGTCATCTGCTCACGGATCTGATCAACCGTAAGCCTGACCTGATTCCCACGAACGACGAAGACATTATTACCAATCTGGTGCTGGGCTTTCCCGGGCTGGCTTTGGGAGAGCAGTACTCGCAACTGGGATGGGCCGAGCATCTGAACCCGACAACAATCTTCGTCTGGATTGGATCGAATGACGCGCTGCCGGCCGTAGACAGCGGAATGCCCTCCAGCATGACTCCGCCGGCGCAGTTTGCCACCGAGTTCATGCAGTTGATGCAGGCCTTGCATACCAACACGAAAGCAACTCTGATCGTCGCCAACGTGCCGGATGTCACGCAGCTTGCCGACCTCACTCCGGGATCGGCGGTGCTCGCCGAATATTCGCAGTCGAGCGGTATTCCCGTGGCGCAGCTGAGCGCGGAGCTGGGGATTCAGGCGACAGACCTGGTCAATGCAACGGGAATCTCCCAGATCGAAGCCATCCTGGCCGGAAAGCAAAGCGGCCCGGTCGGCGATAGCGGTTTTTTGAGCCCCGCGGAAATCGCCACCGTGCAGCAGACGATTCAGCAATACAACGCCGCCATCGCGCAACAGGTTGGAGCCGTGAACGGCACGCTGGTGGATACGAATGCGGCTTTGACGCAGCTCCACAACAGCCCGCCAATGATCAACGGCTATACACCGAGCTTCGCCTTTCTTGGAGGCTTTTTCTCCCTCGATGGCGTCCATCCGACGAACACGGGCTATGCGTTGCTGGCAAATATCTTTATCGATCGGATGAATGCCGCGCTGGGAACGAAGATTGCCCATGTTAATGTCGATGCGATTGCGGCTGCCGATCCGCTCTTTCCTCCTAACCTGCCCAAGTCCGGACAGGCGAGGCGAATTCCGCTTTCAGCCGCGAAATCGCTCGACTGGATGATGAAGGCCCGCTGCTGCAAGTCATTAGAGTGGAGCATTCCTGATTCCGCGATTGAGCTGGAATACTCCCTGGAAGCCCTCCGGGACGAGGTGAATCGCCCTTTTTGCCGGAACTGACGCTCACAAAGGATGTCGAAAAAATTTCGCGAACCTGCGCGGAACGCATCCAAGGGAGCTAAGCAGCACAATCGAGGGGAGATATGGCCACTTAGAGAACAGGTTTGATTTTGCTATTGGCGATGGGGATTGGTGTCGTGCTGATATCTCCAGCACCGTCTTTTGCGCAGGAGAGGGGCACCCAGGATCAGCATCCACAAGGTGAACAACATCCGCAGGCACAAAGGCACCAGGGGCAAAACCCGCAGCAGAGCCGTCCAGCCCAGGGCCATGCGGCGCGTCCGACAAGTCATCCGGCTACGAGTCGTCCAACTGCGAACCGGCCACAGGCAGATCACAACACCCACGCAGCTCCCGCAGCAAATCGACCGGCCAGCAATCGTCCGGCAAGTCATGCCCGTCCAACACAGACCCGTATGCAGCAGGGCCGGACATCGCGGCCGCAGGGCCGGCCGAATTACCAGTTCCGCAGTCAGGACACTGGCCGTTTACGTCAGTATTATCGAGGAAATTTCGGCCGGATCGACCGTGTCCATCGTCCGCACTTCGGGCGCGGCGGCTACATTCCGGGACAATATCGAGGCTACTTCCAGCCTGTTCCTTATAGTCTGGTCGGCTATCTCCCGCCTGTGCCTCCGGGATATGCGATCGGCTATTACGACGGCTATGTAGTTGTTTACGATCCCACGACGTACCTGATTTTAAGCGTGCTGGATATTCTGCAGTAGAGAACACGATCGGATCGATCGCTCTCCAGACAGGAATCCATGGTTCCGCTCCGGCGGATCACATGGATTCCTGTTCAGGCTTGTGCGGCGGGAGGTTGTTCCGGCGAAGCGGCTTCGACAGGTTTCGCGGACATCGGCTTTCTTGCGGCCTCCGGCTTGCCTGTCTCCGGCTTTTTGACCTGCTCGGTCTTTTTACCCGGCGCGAGGATGGCGTGGAGGGTTGTACCTTCCATGCGAGGCATGAATTCGACGACCCCACCATCGCCGACGTCCTGGATCAGCCGATTGATGATCTGATATCCCAATTCGCGATGGGCCATCTGACGGCCGCGGAACCGCAGAGACGCTTTAACCTTGTCGCCTTCCTGCAGGAAGCGGATCGCCTGATTTTTCTTTGTCTGGTAATCATGCTCGTCGACGGTGACCGAGAACTTGACTTCCTTGATGACGATGACTTTTTGCTTTTTGCGCGCCGCCCGCTCGCTCTTGTCTTTCTCGTAGAGATATTTGCCGTAATCCTGAATGCGGCAAACCGGCGGGACAGCATTGGGAGAGATTTCTACCAGATCAAGACCGCGCTCCCGGGCAATTTTCAGTGCTTCAAAAGGTGGGAGGACCCCGAGCTGCTCCCCATTTTCGTCAATGACGCGAATCTCACGCGCGCGAATCCGATCGTTGATGCGAATGAACTGTTTTGCCGAACGTTTATCGATGTGCCGCCTCCAATGCGCGGGAACTGTGCCCGCCTCGTGAGTATAGCATTGCAACTTTGATGGATTATGTGGCCAGAGGCGGTGCGGGTTGCTAAAGCAAGAACATGTTGTAATGCGGACAATAAAGCAGGTCCCGCGACTTCGCTACCTTAGGTCCGGTCGGGATGGGAGAGCTTGTGTTTGAGTGCGAAAGCGAGCAACCGCAGGTCCCTCCACTGCGTTCCCGCTACGCGGGAACTACGGTCGGGATGACAAACTTTGTTCAGACTGCGATTCCGGACAGGCCGTGACCGGTCGTGTGCGTGATTTTTACCTGCAGCAGGAGATTCGGATCGCAAAGACGGTCGAGTTCCACGGGAAGAAAGTTATCGGTGAGCGCTGTGGCGTTTCTTTGCGAGACAGGGCCTGCGGCCGGGGCGGGCGAAGAGTTCAGCGTGACCGCGCTCAATATTTTGCCTACAAACCTGGAACGGAACGCCAGATTTTTTTGATCGATCAAAGCGCGCAGCGCCGTCATGCGCTGGCGAACGGCGGCTGTGGGAACCGGATTCTGCCGATGCAGCTCCCATCCCGCCGTGCCGGGCCGCGGGGAAAACGGAAATAAATGAAGATAGGTGAACGGCTGCGCGGCGATAAAGGCGCGGGTCTGGTCGAACTCCTCCTCGGTTTCGCCGGGAAAACCCACCATCACATCCGCTCCAATGGCCGCATCCGGAGCCGCGGCGCGTATGGCCGCCACACGTTCGGCATAGTGCCAGGGACGATAGCGGCGATGCATGCGGCGCAGGACGCTGTCCGAGCCCGACTGCAGCGGCATGTGGATATGGCGCGCCAGCCGGGGATGCTCGCCCGTGCCCCAGCGGGCGAAGAGCGCGATCAGACCGTCGGACCAATCCATGGGCTCAACCGAGCTGATGCGCAGACGAGACAGCGACGTAGTTTGCAGGATTTCTGCCAGCAGGTCTTCGAGACGCATCTTTGGCGACAGATCGCGGCCCCAGCGGCCCAGGTTGATGCCGGAGATGACGATCTCCTTGCCACCGGCCTCTACGAATTCCCGCACCGCCTGCAGCACGCGATCGCGATCGAGCGAGCGGCTGTTGCCGCGCGTCGATGGGAATAATGCAGAAGGTACAGCGGTTGCCGCAGCCATCCTGAATTTTCAGGGATGGGCGAGTGCGATGGGCAGCGTTGCCTTGACGCTGCTGTGCGGCGACAGAACCCGGCAGGAATGGCAACTGAAAGTCGCTATGCGCGAAGATATCCCCTGCCAGAAGAAAAGGCCGGGAAGACTCGGAAGGGGGTTGCAGGGATTGAAGCGGCACAAAGCCGCCGGCGTAAGAGCCGATCCCGCCCGCTTGGCCGACGGCAATCGAAGCGACCTGATTTTTGTGGCTGTTGCCGACGACGGCATAAACTCCGGGCAACGCGGCGATTTCTTCCGGCGCGCGCTGCGCATAGCAGCCGGTCACCACGACGCGGGCCCTGGGGTTGGTCCTCCGCACCCGGCGAATGTAGGCGCGTGCATCGCGGTCGGCTTCCGCGGTTACCGAGCAGGTGTTCACCACCACCACATCGGCCTGTTGTAAGCCGCTGGCCGGCAGCGAGTGCAGATCGTCGAGAGCGGCGGCGATGGCGTCTCCATCGGCCTGGCTGGTGCGGCATCCGAAATTTTCCACATGATACCGGGGCACCCGCCAGTGTAACAATTGAAGAAGGCCCCGATTTCGTCTGTGTGTCGACAGGACTGCCTGGATTGGCTTACAGTGATCGGTGTACAGAAGGGAAATCAATAACTATGAAACGCCGCATTCTTTTGGTCGACGATGAACCGACAATTTTGCTCACTTTGAAAGCCTTGCTGGAAATCCATGACTTTGAAGTTGAAACCGCATCCTCTGCCCGCGATGCAAAAACCAAGCTGCGCAATTCGATGTTCCACATGGTCATCACCGATGTGCGAATGGAAAACGATGAAGCCGGCCTGGAAGTAGCCAGAGCGGCGAAGCAGGCGAAGTATGAGCCTGCGGTCGCGCTTCTGACTGCATTTCCAATGAGCGATGATTCCTGGCGCGACGAGGGAGCGGACGAAATGCTGGTGAAGCCGATGAACAGCCAGGCTCTCATCCGGCAGTTGGAGGCACTTCTGGTGGCGCATGAAGACCGGAAGCGCCCGGTAGAAAAAGTCACCGCGATTTCCAGCTCAGCGGGCAAAGAGCGCGGCAAGCGAACCGCACACACGGCCGCGCCTGCGCGCACCTAACATTCCGCCGCCATCCCCAGGCGGCTCGAAGACGGAACGTGCTCTCCACTCTGCAAACTCATTTCGACGATGAGAGAGACGTGCCGGTCAGAACCAGCTCTCCGTAAATAAAACCTTCGCGCTCGACCGTATGGGTGTGGGCGATGGAAATCGGCTGCGAAAACATCGGCCCGGCGCAGGCAAAGCTGTGAAACTCCCCGCGTTCGCCGCAGGGATCGACGGACGCCGGCAGATCGCTCAGAAATGTCTCATCGAAGATGCGGCCGCAGAAGGATGCGGGCAGGTGGCGGGGATCGATGCAGGTGATATGCGCCCGCAGTCCCGCCGCAACCATTTGCCGGGATAACTGATCGGTTGGAATTCCCCAGATCGGAAAGACAGGTTCGAGGCCAGTTCCGGCCAGCCGCTCGATCCGATAGGCGCGAATGTCTTCCAGAAATAGGTCGCCGAACGCGACCGCCTCGAAACCCTCCTCCACGGCTCGGGCGCAAACGGTGCTCATCCGCGATTCGTAATCCGCATTGGTGCAGGGATACGGCAGCGGCACTTTCCAGACAGGCAGACCCACCGCAGCAGCCTGGCAGTCGAGCAGCTCCTCACGAAAGCCGTGGATCGCGACTCGCTGGAACTGTTCGTTGATGGTGGTCAGCAGAGCAGAGACTTCGTAGAGCGGATTTTGCCGCAGGGTATGGAGTGCCCAGGCGCTGTCTTTTCCTCCACTCCAGCTCAGCAGTATCTTTTTCCGTGTCAATTCGTGGTCTCATTTCCAGAATTTCATGCGCACATCCGCGTCTTCCGCCGACGCGGAACATCAGTGCTTTCAACTCGCCTGAATGTCTGCATCTCGCCGGAGATCAGCGTGGTACTACAGATCTTCCGCCGTCCCGCCCCAGGCCTGCGGATGCACATCCATCACCGACTGCGAAAAAGTCCACGAGTATCCCGCCAGGTCATCCGCGTTATATTGTCGCTCTCCGTACGGGTGAGTCACCGGGTCTTGTGTGATCCGCGCCCCGTGATTCCTGGCACGTTTGCAGTGGATATCGGCATCCTCGACCCGAACCGTGATCGAGCATCCCGTGCCCACCACTGCGTTGGCCTCATTCAAGCGCATTTCCCTAATGATCACTGCGCCATCTCCCACATTCAACTGCACGCGGTGGTCTCCGATCCGCAGACGCACGCGAAATCCGAACGCATCACACAGCCAGGCTGCCGCCTGGTTCACATCCGGATACGCCAGCACTGGAATGACTGTGGCGCGGGGTATCGACTGGTTGGATAGCATCCTGTTCTCCTCCTCCGATAGTTTTCAACTCGCCGGCAAAGCCTGAAAGAAGCGTTCCGCTCGCTGGTGCACGCCAGCGACCAGCGTGGGCAACGATAGCTGACTTCCGGTTTCGATCAGCGGCACGAGCTTGTCGAATTCCGGGCCTGAGTGCGCGCCGGTCAGTGCGATGCGGACGGGGTGGAACAGGTCTTTTCCCTTCACGCCAGTCGCGGTTTTCACTTCGTTCATCAGAGATTTAAAAGCCTCGGCGGTGACGGGCGCCGGCAACTGCGGCAATGCGCGAGCCAAACTCCTGCAGGACTTTTTGTGCGGCCGCGCTCGAAAGAATTGCCGCGTTCTCCTGATTTGCGATAGCTGCGGCGGGATCGAACCGGAAAATGAAGCTCGCCTTCTCCGGCAACTGGTCGAGTTGATCGACCGCGGGCACAAACAGCGCGAGCAGTTGCTGGAACCAGGCTTCGATCGCGGCCGAGTTGAACGATTCCGGCAGCCAGCCTCTTCGCGGCGAAATAGGGCAATGCGAGATTCGCCAGCCGCGCAGGCTCTGCGAGTTTCAGATAATGGCGGTTCAGCCAGTGCAGTTTATTGAAGTCGAAAATAGCGGGCGACGGTGTGACCCGCTCGAGCGTAAACTCCTGCGCCAGCTCCGGCATGGTAAAGGTCTCGCGGGTGCCTCCCTCCGCGCCCCAGCCGAGCAGCGCCAGATAATTCGTGAGCGCTTCGGGCAGAATTCCCATTTCGCGAAAGCTGGCGATGGAAGTTGCGCCATGACGTTTCGAGAGGCGGGTTTTGTCCGGGCCGAGAATTGTGGAAAGATGCGCGAACTCCGGCACCGGCCATCCGAACGCGCCATAGATGGCCACCTGCTTTGGCGTGTTCGAGAGATGGTCGTCGCCGCGAATGACGTGGGTGATCTGCATCAGCGCATCATCGATGGTGACCACGTAGTTGTAGACCGGCATCCCGGAAGATCGGACCAGAATGGGGTCGGAGACGGTGTCCGCGGCAAACTCCACCGCGCCGCGCACGATGTCGTGAAAACGGATTGGCTCGGGGCCGATCTTCAGGCGAACGGCAAAGGGTTCGCCATTCGCGGCGCGGGCAGCGCTTTCCTCCGGCGGGATAGCGCGACAACGTCCGGAGTAGATTTGCGGATGATGGCTGGCGATTGCCTGCTCGCGCTCGGCATCGAGCTGCTCCGCGGTGCAGAAGCACCGGTAGGCCGAACCTTCGGCGAGCAGGCGGTCTGTATGTTCGCGATAAATCTCCAGGCGTTCGGATTGCCGGTACGGGCCAAAGGGGCCGTCCTCCTGGCTTGCAGACGAACCCGCTGCTCGCGGACCTTCATCCCAATCGAGGCCGAGCCAGCGCAGATCTTCGAGCAGCTGCGCCTCGTGACGGACTTCGCTCCGTTCGACGTCTGTGTCTTCAATGCGGAGCAGGAAGTCGCCTCCAAAGCGGCGCGCGAAGAGCCAATTGTAGAGCGCCGTGCGGGCATTGCCGACGTGCAATTGGCCTGTAGGCGAGGGAGCGAAGCGGACGCGCGGTTTTGAAACAGTCATGAATCTTGATGGTAGCAAGAGACTGGAGCGCGACGACGAACCCACGTCTCAAAATCGAGACGTGGCGCACCCATGTTTGCTGTTGCTCGTTACCGGTAATGCTCCCAGCCGCTGGGCGGGAGTGGGCGTTCTGTTTTTCTTCCCTTGATCAGTTCGATTAGTAGAACTCGAGGTTGGCTTGCGGTGCGACGGCGCATGGTTCCAATGCACGCGATGGGAACTCCGGCAATCCGCGGCCGGAATTCGCGCGTCGGGCGGCGCCGTGAACAGCAGTTCGTAATCCTCACCTCCGTCGAGAGCGAGCTTCAGACCTTTTCCCGCAATGGGCAGCGCCGGATCGGTTGGCCAGAGGATGGATCGGAATCGCGGATGCATCAACAGTGGCGGCCAGGCCCGACTCCTGGCAGAGATGATCGAGGTCGGTCGAGAGGCCATCGCTGAGATCGATGGCAGCGGTGGCGCGGCGGTTTTTGAGCAGCCATGCGCCTACCGCAAGCCTCGGTTCGGGAAGAAAATGCGGGTGCGGGTTGGGATTGCGAGCTTCATCGGCCCTGTAATCGCGGAACTGGCGAGGGAACGCCGTTATCTGCGCCAGCTCGGCCGCCGATCCGCCCAGCTGCCCGGTGACATAGATGCGGTCGCCTGCCCTTGCTCCCGAGCGCCGTAAGGCCCGGCCACGGGGAGCACTCCCCACCAGAACAATATCCGCCAAAGCCAACCCGGTTCGCTGTTTGCCGGCGCAGGCGTTCGGTGGCGACTGGGCGGTATCGCCTCCGGCGAGAGGGACGCTGTATCTGTCCGCCAAGGCAAGAAAGCCATTGAAAAAGCGATCCCGCCAGGAAGACCGGCCTTTCCGGCTTCGCACCAGTTCCGCCGGAAGGGCCAGCGAAAGAAAGGCGGCCAGCGGCTGCGCGCCCATGGCGGCTAAGTCGCTCAAACCACGGGCCAGACAGCGGTGGCCTACAGATTCCGGCGAGTGCCAGTCGCGACGAAAGTGGACGTTTTCCAGCGAAAAATCCGTTGTGACCAGGATTTCATGGCCGCGCGGCGGCTCTAAAATCGCACAATCGTCGCCCATCCCAAGCCTAACGTTTGTTCCGGATGTAAAATGAATTGAAGAATTTACCCGGTGCGGGGAAAGTTCGGAGCCCGCTGTCCGCGCCCGGAGAGATTCAATCAAATCGCGTTTCGCTGGGCGAGGTCCGATGTCTGGATAACAGTAGTTTCGCCATCGATAGAAGATTACAGCCCGCCATTTGCAATTGGCGTGCTCATGTTAACCTGCCGGGTATGTACGATCTGTATCCCGCTTTGGGTTCTCCAGTGTTTTCGCAATTGACGCAACTGCGTTCTTTTTGCTAGGCTGATCCCTCAGCGAAAACCCTATTGTACGCACCTCCTCCGGTTCTGCTGCCTGGACGATGTTGTCTCCACGGCAAAATTCCGGGGCGGCGGCAGCGACCCGGAAAATAGGCACTCTGAAAGGGAGCGACCTCTACATGCGAAAACGCCATTACATCGTCTACGTCAGCCGGGACGAACAGGGTCAGCTGCGCAAGATCCCCATCCCTATGCGGTACGCGTATGGGTTCGTGGCGGCGGCGGTGGTAGGGATGTTCACCATCACCGGGCTGGCGGGTTCCTACGGCAGAATGCTGGTGAAGGCGGAGCGGTTCAATCAGGTCCGCAGCGAACAACTGGCGCTTCGCAGGCAATATAACCAGCTGGAAAAAGATACGAAGCAGAAAGATCTGCAGGTTGCCTCCCTGGGTTCGCTGGCCAGCGAGGTTTCCGCTCTCTACGGTTTGCGGCAGAGCAAGCTGGTCACGGCGAAGTTGGTGACCCCCAGCGCCGCCAGCAGTCTTTCTTCCAATGACAGCTCGTATTACAAATCTCTCGATCGCTTTTACGCTCTCCGCAACACCGCGCTTTCAGGAGTCGCGACCCAGGCGCTCACATCCGGGCTTCGTCCGGTCGCCACACTGGCCGATTGGGTCAACCTGGCGGATGCGCCCACCTTGTGGCCGGTCATGGGCCGGGTCACCAGTTCCTTTGGCGAGCGCACGGATCCTTTTGGCGCGGAAGCAGAAGGTGAGTTTCATCGCGGGATCGACATTGCCGCGCCCAGCGGAACGGCGATTCACGCCACCGGCGATGGTGTCGTCGAGAATGCCGGCTGGGGCACCGGGTATGGCCGGGAAGTGGTCCTGAACCACGGCCACGACGTCACCACTCTTTACGCCCACATGTCTTCTATTGCTGTCGTTCCGGGTGAGTCGGTTTCGCGCGGCCAGGTGATCGGTTACGTTGGAACCAGCGGCCACAGCACCGGAGCGCACCTGCACTATGAAGTCCGAATCCGCGATACTCCGGTGAATCCGCATCGCTACATGCGCGAGACTATGGAGCAGATGGCGGAGACGGTGATTCCGCAGCAATCGGGAAACTAGGCCGGTTTTCTTTCAGGTATAAACAAGGGCTGTCATGCGAGTGCAGCGAAGAATCCAGAGAAGATACACTTCGTCTGGATTCTTCGCTGCGCTCAGAATGACGGCCTTTTTTGGATTCGACCTCACCGCAACAAGGCTGCGCAACAAGGCTGCTTAGTTTCGTTCTCCTATAAGTCCGGCCCGATAAAGATCCTGCACTGCCCTATTTGAAAGCTTGCACCTGTTGAAATCCAGCCGGAACCGCAAATTTGCTGCCATCGATGGGCGCGGTGGAGAACGACGTTAATTGCGTCGTTGTTTCCATCAAGACCGTCGAGGTCGGCTGCTGCTCAACATTCGCCGAATTATCGGGCGGCGGCGGGGCCTGCTGTTTCTTGTGTCCGAAGCCGTGAAATCCGCCAAGCCCGCCGACACCGAACCTGCCCAGCTTATTCGCAATCGCATTGTTCGTCGTCGTGGTCGCCACATTGTCCGCCGTTTCAGCCGCCACATCGCTGGCCGAGGGCATCTCCGGCCCATTCGATTGCGGCGGTAGCGGGGCTTCGCTCGCAGCCGGTAGCGGTTGACCATTCACCGTCGCGCCCATGCGCATCACCTGCTGCACGGGAATGCCCTTCAGCTTGCTCACCTCTCCCATCATGTCCTTCATCCCCTGGCCCGCTTCCGGGTGCATCGCTTTCAATTGATTGAATTGGGCCGTCATGGCGCTCGCCGTCCCGCTATTGACGAAAATGTCTCCCATCTTCTCCGCCATTTTGCGGTTGAAGGCCCGCAACTGGTCATAGCCGGGAATGTCGGGCGCCATCCACATATCGTTGTTCATGGCGAATGCACCCTTCTGCCCGTTTGTCTGATCTGTCCCCTCTAATTGCATCGTCAAAATCGACTCGTTTGCGTTGACGCCACTCACCTGTTTGGTCGCGCCGGTGTTGCGGACATTCACCTTGAATTGAACATCGACGTTGTTTGGTGGGGGGGCTGCTGCTGCTGTTGCTGGGGCGCCGGTTGTTCACTTGCCTGCTTCTCCTTCGCCGCTTGCATGGCCTCCTCCAGGTGCTGGCGCATCTGTTCGAAGGTCATCTGCGTATAGGTGTGCTTCTGTAGATCGATATTCGTGATCGTTTCGTTATCGAGGTCGACGATCTCGATTGTTTGCGCGTTCACGCGCGCCATGCGGTTTCCCTGCACATATACAGCGGACACCATCGGCTGGTTCGCCTGGCTTGCCTGCTTGCTGAAGTGTCCGGCAAACTTCATCAGGCCAAGAATCGAACCGCCGGTGATTTGCGTGGTTTCCTGATATTGAAAGTCGGCCAGCGCGCTCAGCGGCAAGAGCAGACTCAGTCCGAGAATGCCACATTGAATGATCTTCATTTTTCCCTCCCGTTTCGTACAGTCGATAGCCAGGCGACATCTGGGGAAGGCCCGGAGATTGGCGCTAATTTACTCCGGACTCGATGTTCTTGTCCATCGGTATGTCAGTTGCGTCTGAATTGTCCGGCGGATTCCCTCCGGTGCGGGCGTTCACGGCCGCCTGATTGATAGTGCCGGATTTGGAATGAAACGTATCTTCCCACTCCAGCCACGGCTAGAACGGGCCCCCGATGCAATCTTTTCGGGCCGGATCAATCATCGCGCGGGCGGAGCATTTCAAGGGTTTGGCGGGTTGGCGGGCGTGGCGGCCTGGCCGGAGTTCTTCTGCGATAACAGATTGCGCACAAGATCGATGGGAACCACCGCGCGGAGGATGGCGCGGTTGTCCTTCTGCTCTACCGTTGTGCTGCGCAGAAGTGCATTCCATTGTTGCGCGGTCGCATTGTCCGGACCTGTCGTTATCTGGGTGGAGCGCAGCAGCTTCAGCGCGAATTTTGCCAGCTCCGCCGACTCTTTCGCCGCGTCCGGCGAGGGCGCAATTTGTTCCAGCCGCAGGTGGATTGCTCCCAGGTAACGGGCGGACGCGACGAATGTTGAATTGACAGGCAACGACAGCGGCAGGCCGAACAGATGGAACTGCTCGCCGGAAGCGAAAGGCAATCCGATGGCGCCGATTCCCCAGGCTTCAGAAAGCAGGGGAACGTCAGAATAATACCGGGAGAGAAGCGTGTCACCGCTGAACGGCGATGCCGCCGAATGATAGCGGTCGATCATTGAATGAATTTGTTCCGCTGTCGGCGTATTGGAAACGGCCACAAGCTCGTAGCCTAATATGGTCACCCGCACATTGCGGCCTTCGTGCGGGATGGAAAAAATGTCGTGCCCGGCGTAGCGTTCGATGCGGCCGCCTTGCGCCTTTAGATATTCTGTCAGCCGCGGGCCGTCGAAGTGGCCTTGGAAAACCTCAGAATAAGCGACCGGACCATTCGGGCCAGTGGGATTGGCCATGCGATGCAGGGCGAAAGCAGCCTGGTCAAGATCGCGCTCGAACTCGATTCCTGTCGCATTGATGAAGGCCTGATAGCCGGGGTCATGCGCTACCGGATGCTGGCTAAACCGGGTCAGCGCGCGAAGAGGTTTCGCATTGATATAGACGACGGCATCGGCTTCGGGCAGCAGCCGCGCCACTTCCGGCGGCGCATTCTTGCGGAGATACACCGTGACCGCGAGGGCAACGATGACGGCCACGACCACAGCCAGACTTACCCATGTGCGTCTACGCATGATGTTGTGCGGACCTCATGCGGTGAGGGCGAGCCCTGCCGTTACGGGAAGGGCAGGTGCGGAGACTTCGGCCAATTGGATCTGTCATCTTAGGTGCTGCTGTATTCCAATCTCGGCGCGCTGGCTTATGTAATTGGGTAAGTGCGGGGAGATGTGATTACGAGGATAGCATTGATCGCGCACCAGGCGTTATTAACGCATTTTCGGGAGTGGTGCAGATTGATTGAATTTCAAAAGCAACCGCAGGTCCCTCGACTTCGCAGGGCGAAAATACGGCCTTGCTTCGCTCGGGACAAATTTTTGTCAAACTGCACCACTACTGTCGGCAAGGCGCGTCTGTTCCATTTGCAATGCGGCCAGAACATGCTGCACGCCGGCTTCAACCTTTTCGATCGGACCGGAATTTTCGATTACGAAATCGCACAATGGAGCTTTCTCCTCATCCTTCATCTGCGTGGCGATTCTTCGGCGGCCATCCTCTTCGAGGGCATCTCTTTCTTCAGCTCGCAACTGCCTGCCCTCGCTCATCCGGTCCACGTACCGCGCCAGCCTGACACTTTCGGGCGCGGTCACCAGAATCAGTTTGTCGAAGCGGCTGCGCAGAGCGGGCGCCGTGCCCGCGCGATCCGCCTCGAAAATCAAGGCGGACTCCACCATGGCAATCGCGTGCGGGTCTTCGCGGAAAATCACCTGCATGCGCCGCTCCTGCTCGGCAACAACCGCCGGGTGCACGATGCGGGTTAACTCATCCAGCCGATTCGTGGAAAAAACATATTTCGCGAGCGCGGCACGGTCGAACCGCGCATCTGCCATGAGCAGCGGAGGCGCATCCGGATACTGGCGGAAATGCGCCAGCAGTTCGTCGTAGACCGGCTGCCCGGGCTGCATGAGTTCACGGCCAATACTGTCCGCTTCCAGAATGTGAACGCCGCGCTGCGCAAACATTCGAGCGACGGTACTCTTGCCGCTTCCCAATCCCCCGGTGAGTCCGACGCGCAACATCTCTTCTCCTGAGTGTTAGGAAGCAGGCAGGCCGCGGCGCAGCCTGGCCGCGCGCACGGTATTCGACATCAGCATCGCAATCGTCAGCGGGCCCACTCCGCCGGGAACAGGGGTGTAATAACTGGCCAGCGCAAAGGCGTGCGGATCGATGTCACCCATCAGGATGGACCCTTTCTGGCGGAACGTGGCTTCGCGTTTTGCATCCCCCGCAAAGAAGCGGTCGAAGTCCTCCTGCGAGGTGATGCGGTTCATTCCCACATCAATCAGCACAGCGCCCGGCTGTACCATCTCCGGCGTAATCATTCCCGCTTTGCCAATCGCAGCCACCAGGATATCCGCCGAGCGGGAGATCGCCGCCAGGTCTCTGGTCTTGCTGTGGCAAATGGTAACCGTGGCGTTTTCGTTGAGCAGCAGCATCGCCATCGGCTTGCCCACAATGTCGCTGCGCCCCACCACAACCGCACGCTGGCCAGAGATAGGAATTCCGGTGCGCTTCAACATCTCAATAATTCCCGCCGGCGTGCATGGGACCAGAGATGGCTGTCCGCTTTGTAAGCGACCGGCATTCACGGGATGAAACCCATCCACATCTTTCTCTGGCGCGACCGCCTCCAGTAATTTTTTCGCATCCACATGTTTCGGCAGCGGGAGTTGAATGAGAATTCCATCGACATCCTCGCGCGCATTCAGTGTGGCAATCAGGGCGAGCATTTCTTCCGTTGTGACGGAAGCCGGGGGCGTTAGCAACTCGCTCGCAATCCCCAGCGCGGCACTGGTTTTTACCTTGTTGCGAACATAAACCTCGGATGCGGGATGATTGCCGACCAGCACTACGGTGAGGCCGGGATGGATATCCTGCGCATGCAGCCGCTTCACTTCGGCCGCTACTTCTGCCTGAATGGCGGCGCCGATCGCATTCCCATCCAGGATGGCTGAAGTTTATCGTTCGATCCATGAGAGTCTCTATCCATCGTACCGGATGCAGCCGATCGATTTCGGTTCATCCCCGGCGCGCAAGAGCATCGTTGCAATGACGTCCCCACGCCAGCGTGCCAAGATCGCGCACCGGGCCCGATCGCTCGAAATGACAATCTTTTTACATTTCAGCATCTCTGATATTCCCTACAGGGCTTTTGATGGAATCGTGATCGCGAGTGTACGCATTCGTACCCACGATTTGATGACTGAAGTTTGGATTGCCGTTCCTGTAATCGTCGAAAAACCACCCGGACAAGGCGTTCATGCGGTCAAATGTGTGTGATGTGGCGTCGATCGGGAAAATATTCTGCTGTACTCATCAGATTCCTTAGCAACAAATGGAGGCGGATATGTGTCTCAGTAAATGTGGAAGGTGTCACGTGGATTCCAGGGATATGCAAGAGAGAGGAGATCTGAATTCCATGCACTCTCGCACCGATGTCGAGAAGTTTCCAAGCTTGGATCTTCAGGAGTTGCGCAACGGTCTGCTGCAACATGGCCTTGACAGTTGGCAGGCGGCGGACCTAATCAGCAGTTTTCTTGCCGGGCGCGGCTACGGAGTCTCGCGTCAAAGCGCGCGGGATGCGGTTGTGCGGTTTGAGGGCGTGGGACACTCGATCGATTGCATTCAGGCGGAACTCGAAAAACTGGCAATGGTGATGTAGATCGCTCTAGAAATTATGCGCGGGCCCCGACGCGGGATATTTCATGCGACAGGGTTCCGGAAGACATGAACCGTTCTAACGCCTTGGTTGCGCAGCCCTCCCCGCAAATGTGGTGTACCTTTGGGTTGCGCGATTCTCCGCGATCCCAGGGTACCAGGGTAAAGTGACGCGAGGGCTGGTCTTCCTCAAAACAGAACACGTCTCCGAGCGTGATCATCCACCAGTGATTCGACTCCAGCTTGATGGCTCCGCATATGTCACAAAGAAAAGACTCGTCCCAGGCCATTGTCCGTCCCCGTCCATTACTACCGCTCGTCAGTTCACTCCATGGATGGTTGCGCGTCCTGAACGACAGCTCTACCGGAAATTCGATCCGATTTTGAGATTGACAGCCATCATGCGCCGGCCGGGAGATGCAGATGAGATCTCCATGTGGCCCAGGCTAGAGTTTATGACTTGCGGAGCAAATCACAAATAAAAATCTGGTCGACCCTGGCGGAGGATCGTAGAACGTTCCTGCCGCCTGGCAGCGGAGCTATCGAATTGACGTTCAGGGTCTGAAGGGTGTTGGGCAATCAATTGGTCGGGACGGGCAGATTTGAACTGCCGACCCCTCGCACCCCAAGCGGTTCGGTTATATCTTACATGGTTTACCTTAGTTTGCTTTCGCCTACTATCCATTAGGTTTGAGCGCATTTTTGTGAACGGGTTTGTACCCTGAGTTACTCTCATTTTCCACGCTCTATGTCACAGTTTTCACCACAATCTGGATTGCTCCTTTGGCCAGCGAGAACAGATGATTTAACATCTTGCGAATAGAGGCCTAACTAGAGTGTGCCGCCTTGGCGACGAGGCCGTACCCAGCTGAGGCCGGGGAAGTCCCAAGCCTGTCGCAGAGAGCCGCCGCGGGACGAAATCCTGCCGCACGGCCTTGATAAGTGCATCGGCCTGTTATCGCCAGTTGACTCTCAGTTTCATTTTGGAAAGGACGCCATCGTATCGGCTGAGCCCAAACTCGCCGACTAAGCGACTTACCCCATGACCAACCCTTCGATGTCGTGCTTCTGCATGACGGGAACAAGTTTCTCCACGGTGCGACAGATGAGGTGTTCTCGCACCTGGCTTGGAAGGCTGGAGTAGAAATCCTGCGTAACCATCAAGTCGTGCAGCTTCTCGTGACCGGCTCCGGGCGCGTCGACGCCTATAACGAGCACGGGGCGGGCGATCGGCGATGCGTGCGGCGTTCCGCGATGCACAGTCAACGCCGAGCGGCAAGACATGTCGCCCATCTGCGGAAACTTGCGCACGGCTGGCTCTTCAAACCGTGGCCAAAATTCCTTTTCAGGAAACATCTCGTGCTTCCAGACGCGGCCATCGTCCCACTGCGTGCCTAAAGCGATTTCGAACGGTCCCATATCCTCCGTGACATCGACGCCCGTGAGGTTGAAGGCGAGCGAGGTGATGCGATGTCCGATGTAAGATTCGGAGGGCGACGGGAAGTCCCGGTGCCAGGGCTGCACCTTGGCACCCTGAAATGGCGTGTCGAAGCCGATCTCGACGATCTTGTACTCCGGACCGAGGACGCGCTCGCTAATGGCGACGAACCACGGGTGCGTGACCAATTCGGTAAAGCCACTGATCGCCTGCGGGTGCACTTCCACATACCACCGGCGGGGGCCGCGGCTCACTGCTCTTCCAGGATGCTGGATCGCCTCCCAAAAAGCGGTCATCATATCTTCCCGCATCTGCTCGACGAATTCGCGCGCGAATGCAGCTTTGTACGCGACGATTCCGTCACGTTGCAATGTTTGATTATCGGAGTCTACGCTGCCGAGAACAGCCTGTTCAGTGGTTCGGTGCGGTGCCATGCCTATTTCAGTTTTGGATGCTTGAGTTCCGACGAGCGTCTACTTGCCTCCATCTCGGCCACCTAGGTGCTAGTTCCTGTGATCTGGTTACCGATCCGAAGTGATCAAATGTTAGCTTGATTAGCGCTAAATCGCCCTACGCGCTCGTCGAAGTCATCAGTTTGAGGAAATAAGGACAGCTTCAACAGTCTCGGACATGTCAGCGGCAAAGCAGGCCGCTCATATGCCCAAGAAGATCAGAAAACCTGTTTTCCGGAAGATCGTCCTTCGCCTGCCGGATCTCGGCTGACCGCAAATCATGGTTGACTATTTGGATCCGCCCTGTCCGGCCACCTTCTTAGCACTCCAATGCGATGATCCGCAGCGCAGTATCTGGCGGCGTCATGCTCAATGACCTGATTGACGCTAGCCAACCTCGGAGCAGATGTTACCGGCCGCGACCGGGTCAGAGTCGCAAGAGCGGAGTTTTCATCATCGCCGTACACCACTCGGTTAGAGGAAATTCTGAAAGTCCCCGCCCGAGGACGAAACGACGAATTCAGCGGTCTTTACCGTCGTTCCGCGGTAAGATTCCAGGTATACCCCGACACGGATTGAGGCCAGGTTGTCTTCTGGGCTTTGGGTAGCTTTTGTCAGGCGCCGCAAAGCGAGGCAATGCTTCGGCATTGGCTTTGAAACGGGATGGAATAGGGCCGCGTGTGCTGAGCTTTCTATCGGCAAATTCGAATGTGGAAACGATTGGCAAGCGCCTGACCAAGAGGGGGCGCGAATGACGCCTGAAGCACCGCTTGTCCTTGACCTCCTGACCTACATTGAACAGGTTGAGAAGCTCAAAACGAAACCGGCTTTTACTGTGCCGACTGATTTCTTCGTCGCCAATCAGCACGATCTCAAGGGTTTGCCGGAACTTCAATTCAACGTCCAAGATGCGAGCGGCGACATTTGGCTACGTATGCCGCGACTCCATGAAATCACATCGCCGCAACCCGATGAAACGCTTGCCGCGTGGATCAGTCTTCCCAAAGCGCCAACCAAGCTGCCGGAACTGAAGAGTCAGATCGATATTTATAACGGACAGCAGTTCTTGCGTGTAGATCGGCTTGAAGAGCATCCCGAAGTCACCGAACTCTTCAACTGGTACGTCGAAAACCAATGGCAGCCCTGGGCGGCGGCGGAAATGCCGCGCCGCCAAATGATCAAGCGTTATAGCGAAATGTTTGCGCTGCAACAGACAATTGCGACAGAAGGCTTGGAAACGCAAATCGAACTTGTTTGGGGCCTTGGGCATGCGACTTGGAAGAAAGACGGCTTCGGCCCGGCACTGAAGCATCCGCTGATTACACAATCCTGCGAAATCACACTGAATGAAAACAACTTCGATCTCGAAGTTCGCCCTCGGGAAATTGATCCGCGCATTGAACTCGACACATACACGGCAATGGAGTTGCCAGGGGTTCGCCCGCTCGAACAGTTTTGGAAGAGCGCCCTAAAGAGCGGCGCGAGCCGCCCCACTCCGTTTGAAGCATCCACATTCGAAGGAGTTCTGAAGGCCGCTGTGGGTCACCTCGATCCGACCGGTGCGTATGTCGTTCTCACGGACGATCCGACGCCGCCGTTACCCGCCGACAAGCTGACGATCACGAACACATGGGTTCTTTTTGCCCGTCGGCGCTCAAGTGGGATTTTCCTCGAAGACATCGCTCGGCTTAAGAAGAGCGTCGAAACCGCTACGGTACTGCCCGCCGTAGTGCGTGATTTTGTCGAACGCGGCCTCACTGAAATCACCGAACCCGTCTTGCAGACCTATCGAGGCCTTTCGTCGAGCGAAGGCGATAGCGCATCGTTCGAGCTTTATTTCCCGATGGCCTATAACGATGAGCAAGTCTCCATCGTGCAGAAATTGGAGTACGCCAACGGCGTTGTCGTACAAGGGCCGCCCGGCACTGGCAAGACTCACACGATCGCGAATATCGTTTCGCACTACTTGGCTCAAGGTCTGCGCGTTTTGGTGACCTCAAAGGGCGAGCCAGCTCTTAATGAGGTGATCGGCAAACTCCCTGAGCGTATCCGCCCGCTTTGCGTCGGTTTGTTGTCGAACGAAAGCGACGGTATGAAACGGTTCGAGCATTCAATTCAGACGATTGCCGCCAACGTATCCGGTATGAACGCGTCGAGGGCGAATGCAGAAATCGCGTCCTTGCAAGAGAAGCTGAATCAGCTCCACGCGAAGATTTCAAACGTCGACCGGCAAGTCAGCCAATACGCTGCCCTGCACATGCGGAATTACACGTTTCAAGGGCGGGAGGTCACGCCCGAGGAAATGGCGAAGCTGGTTATATCCCAAGCCGACGAACATCAATGGATGAGCGATGATTTGCCCGAAGGCGACTCCCCGATGCCGTTCAGCGAAACGGATATCAGTGCCCTGCGCCAAGCGCGGATAAAGGTAGGTCAGGACCTTCGCTATTTGAAAACGTCTGTGCCGCCCGTCGACGACTTTCCCGGTTGGGCCGTTCTCAATGAACTACACCGCGATCTCTCACGCTCAAAGTCAATCGAGGCCGACATTGCCTTTGGCACTTTAATGCCGCTCAGAGATTCGACTTTTGAAACGTTCGAAGGCGCAAAGTCTTTGATGATCTTTCTTGACCGCCGCCAGGCGCTTCAAAAGAAACTGACGCAATCGAGCAATCCCGTCCTCGAGGCCCTTGCGAAGCGTACTGGCGACGTGCGAGTCGATGACCCGCTCCTGGCTTCGTTGCTGCAAGCCTGCTATGACGTACAGGATCTCGAAGGTCGCCGCAAACACTTGCTGACCAGGGCGATCTCTGTGCCTGCTGATGCGGAAACAAACGACGACTTTCTCGAAGCCGTTGGACGGCGACGTGCAGGCAAGAGCGCTTTCCCGCTGCCCTTCGGAAAGGGTGAAGCCCGCAGGCTGATTGATGCGGTCACTGTGCTTGGCTCCGCGCCGTCGACCTCAACCGATTGGGAATTGGTTCAAGAAGCTTTACTGTGGCGCGCCGATGCCAAAAGGAACGTCTCCAGATGGAATTCTGTGTCAAGGGAGTTCGGTCTCGAGCCACAGTCTGGCGCGCTTGACGTGGCTTGCCGCACCATGACCCATTTGCAGGAGTTCATTCAAGATACCCATTCGTTGGCCTTCGATTATGACGCCAAGCTGCGCGAAGAAACAGAAAAGGTCTTCGGAATCCGATCGGCCGACAATCTTTGGGACAAGGGCGAAGGCGCTGTTTCTATCATCCGTGAGTCGCTGCATGCACACGTCGATAAGGGACGATTATCCTACGCGATGAACCGGGTGGGCGAAATTGTCAGCAGGCTTGATGGCCGGAGTGGTGCCGTTGTCGACGAACTCCGGGCCTTTCTGACCCTAGTGCTTGGAAAAAACGGTCAGGATGACGCCACGGTGCATAGCTCTTGGATTGATATCGTGTTCCTTAGCCCAATTGTAGCCAGCTTGGTGTCCGCTGCAATCCGACGTGCAAACCTGTCCATCAAACAATATCTATCGCTCGCGCCGTTGGTGCATCCAACCTACCGCTGGAAATTCGTACTTGGCTGCTATCAACTGAATTCCCGACCAGACTTCAGTGGCTTCGGGAATGGACTATTGACGAAGCCGCTCAGATTTCAATCCATGCAGGACGGCGACTACTCCTACTTTCAGGATAATCAGAACCCTGGATATCATGGTTGGGGTGTCGATTATCCGGCATGATGAAAATTAGCAAGGTTGTTCGAGTCCACTTCGCGAATGCGAAAAGGTTTTTGGTGCAATTGAAGAAAACCAACGATGTTGAAGATGGCTGCTACGGTGGTGATTGTGAGGCGGAATTCAGGGCGAAGGATATGGTCTCCGATACTAATATTCGGCGGCTCAACCGAGTTTTCTCCGGGCCGTCCTGCGCAAATCAACACGAGATTAGGATCGTCAAGAAGGGGTGCCCATACCATCATCAAGGCACTCCTGCTGCTGCCTGCTGCCGATTATATGGGCAATTCAACTACGACTCTGCTGCCTCGTGCGCTCGCTTGATAGAACTGCGCTAAACGCTTCCGTACCTCACGTGCGCTGAAGCGCACTATCGGGTCTGCATTGGTGTCATAGGCAGGGAGACGATTAAATACCTCTATCGCGATCGTTCGCTCTTTCAAGCTGTCCCCGCACCCTGCAATGTCTTTTCAATGATGTAGCGAAGCATTGCCGGGTAGCGTCGACTGATTCGGAGAGGAGGACTAGAAAGAATCTTCTTCAACTCAGCATGTACGAGGGCGTGCTCTTCGTTGCCGATTGGAGTCCATGGTTCTGATTCTCCGCTTACGTAATTGTTGGTCACGCTATCTGCCTGCTTCACAAGCGAACGTGCCATTTCTCCCAAAGGTGGCGTCGACCCCTTGGCTGAGACAAGCGAATAAGACACTGTTCGTCGTTCCCTCGAAATTGCTCGACCGGCAGGACCACTGTAACGCATTCTGAGGCTGGCTGGTGAAGCGGAGGCGGGCGCTGGTGGAGACCACCCCGCCAAGGAATAGCCGGCTGCGACTCATCCGTACCGAGGAGCGCCGGGAGTGGGCGCCAAGCCTGCTCCCGGCTTGTTCTTCCCACATCGGGTGGATAGATCGCTGATGCCTCAGAAAACTCATGCCACCAGTTGCGGCGCCGCCGCCGCCAGATTCCTCGCCATCAGTTGGGCCTCGAACTCGGCCGGGGCAAATAGCCCAGGGCCGAGCGCAGGCGTTTCCGGTTGTAGATCTTTTCGAGGAACACGCCGATGCGGGCGCGGGCCCGGTCAGGTCGCGGTATTCACTGCGATAGACTTCCTCGTACTCGAGCGTCTTCATGAACGACTCGCACTGGGCGTTGTCGTAGGGGTTGCGGCCGCAGCTCATGCTGATGATGATGCCGTTGGCCTTGAGTAGGTCGGTGTAGTCGCCGGAAGCATATTGCACGCCGTAATCGGAGTGATGCACCAGTCCGGGCGCGGGCTTCGGCCTTCGCAACGCCATTTGCAGAGCTTCGATGGTGAGTGTCGCTTCCAGCGTGCCGTCCAGCGCCCAGCCAATCACCTTGCGGGAATAGGCGTCCAGGATCACCGCATCCAGCGGATGGCGCTGGAGTGGCCCGGCTACGGCAGCCGCCGCATCACGCGGGAACTCGGGCGGCGCGGCGTCCGGGTGAACCGCAAGAAAGTGCAGCGGCTGATGCGCGAAGACAACCTGCTGTGCCTGCGCAAGCGCCGGTTTGTGATCGCTACCGACTCCGACCACGGCCTGCCCGTCTATCCCAATCTGGCGCGGGACATGGTCGTGACCGGCATCGACCAGTCATGGGTCGCAGATATCACTTACATCCGGGTGGAGACGGAGTTTGTGTATCTGGTCGCGCAACCCCATGTCCGGGTCGGGGCCAGGTGCGGCCGAGCGCCAGCGAGAGAAGCCCGTCCGGCTGACCTCGGCCAGCCGGTAGAGCTCGCCACGGAGTGGGAATAGCCAGATTCATTTGCTCTTCGACGTACTGGAGACGAGCCGCGGGTAGTCAATGATTGCAGCCTCCGCTGCGCTTCGAAATGTTGCAAGCATCCCCGCTAAAAATCAATCTCCCCGCATGAAGGCCTACTTCGCGCTCCAGCGCGGAGATGCGGTCCTCCTCGCTGCGGCTCCACCCTGACCCGGCGAAAGCATTGGGCCCAAACTCCCGCAGCTCCAGCCGCCAGCGGTACAGATTGCTCGGGTGACCTCACAGGCCCGCGCCACTTCGGCTGTCGAAGCCCCCAAATCCAGCTGACGCACGGCTGCTTCCTTGAACTCCCGCGTCAACTTCCGTTTCGACATGACCGTGACACAATTCTCCATTCGCTGAAAATTGTGCCTTATTCGACTGTCTCAATTTGGGGTCCACTCCAGTTCGGGGAGATGTCGAGGTCGGCCAGCCTTAAAGCCCTCGCCGAATTGTTCCCGAAGTGTAGGTGTTCTGGCTGGCTGTCAAAAGATATTTGCTGCAGTGTGATTGCTCCACCGTTACGATTGCCCGAATCGCGACAGTAAATCGACCAAACCTGATAGATTTCTTTCTCCCGCTTTCTAGAATGAGTAGTGGAGTCGTTGCTCTGGCCAATATGGCGCCAATGAAAACACCCGCGTATCCGGACTCGAAGCCCATGGCGGCCGGCGGAGCCATTGGCGATGCCGACTCTCCATCCCTCCTCAAGCCTGTATTGTCGCTGTGGGCTCTGGTGCTGTTTGGCCTCGCCTTCGTGGGGCCGACGGCGCCATACACATTTTTTGGCGTGGGGGCGGTCGAATCGCAAGGGCATTTCGCGATGGTTTATCTGATCGCGATGATTGCCGTGAGTTTTACCGCCATGAGTTACGGGAAAATGGCGGCGGCCTTTCCTGAAGCGGGCTCAACCTACGCGTATGCCTCGAAGTCGATCCATCCCGTCGTGGGCTATCTGTCCGGATGGGTGATGACCCTGGATTACATATTGATGCCGATGCTATGCGTCATCATTGTCGGGGCCACATCGCACAAGCTTCTCCCTGCGGTGCCTTACAGCGCGTGGGTGATCATAACGTCGGTTGCAATCACGGCGATCAATCTCCGCGGAATTGAAATGACTTCGCGCGCCACGACGATTTTCAACATCATTCTTGCAATTTCAATCGTCTGGTTTCTGACGGCGGCCGTTTGGGCGCTGACGCATGGAGTGGGC
This sequence comes from uncultured Acidobacteriota bacterium, assembly GCA_963823295.1. Classification (GTDB taxonomy): domain Bacteria; phylum Acidobacteriota; class Terriglobia; order Terriglobales; family Acidobacteriaceae; genus JAKAAZ01. Next base: position 56,324 of record CAWGLF010000002.1, on the reverse strand, counting down.
CAGGGCACGCTGTTTTCGTTGAAACCCTTTTATTCGGCTCAGGATTTCTCCTGGCGCGCTGTCATGGCGGCAACTCCGATTGCCATTCTTTCCTTCCTTGGATTTGACGGAATATCAACTTTGGCGGAAGACGCGAAGGATCCGGAAAAGAACATCGCCCGCGCGATCCTGCTGGTCTGCTTCGTCGCCGGATTCCTGTTTATTCTTCAGACCTACCTCGGGCAGTTGATCTGGCCGGATTACACGACGTTTTCTCCCGTCGAAACCGCCTTCAGCGACATTGGCCGGAAGATCGGCGGTCCCGCGCTTGCCTACTTCATCGCGCTTCTCGTAGTGGCGCAGGCCTGGGCCAGCGGCATAGCCAGCCAAGCTAGCGCGTCGCGCCTGCTTTATGGCATGGCTCGCGATGGCAAGCTGCCCCACACGGTGTTTGGGTATCTGCATCCCAAGCTGCGCACGCCAACTTACAGCATGGCCCTGATGGGGGGAATCGCCATGGTTGGAGCCCTGCTGCTGAACCTCGACAAAGCTGCGGAACTGGTCAATTTTGGCGCGTGCGCCGGATTCATGGTGGTGAATCTCTCGGTCATCGGACACTACTTCCTCCGCGGCGGCGAGCGCCGCGTCGCGGTGCTCTGGAAATACCTCGTTTCACCTTCGATCGGGTTTCTGGTGTGCCTCTGGATATGGCTCAGTGTGTCGCATCTCGCCATGATGGTGGGCGCGGCATGGAGCGCCGCGGGCGTTTTATACCTTGTTCTGCTGATCCGCCGCCAGGGCGTCAGTCTGAGAACAAGGTAAGCGCAACGCGGGCGAGCTTCTCTAGGGCAATATTTCGCTATACAGCTTTACTTCAAAGGTCTCCACCAAAGCCGGGCCGCACTTCATCGAAGAAGCGCCTGATATAACCGGCGGCGCAATGCTCGTCGAAGACCCGACGATCCTTCCATTTTTCGATGAAGGTAATCCAGCGCGGGTCGTCGTTCCGCTGGTTGAGTTCATAACGGAGGCACCCCTGCTCGCGATGAGTGGGAGCCATGAGGCTGTGCAATGCGCCAATGAGATCGTCGGCCTTTCCGTCTACGGCGCGAAACTCGGCAATGCATACGACCTGGGTTGTATTTTTGCTGGGCATGGTTAGCTCCTGGGAGAAACAGCGCGGTTCAAGTCGCTCTTGAGTGACTGGTAAAGATCGAAAGCCTTCTCCGGCGTCTCTTGATCGTGCACGACAGCCCGGACCGCTTGAATCATCGCGACAGGCGCTTCGCACTGAAATATGTTGCGTCCCATGTCCACTCCCGCCGCGCCTTGGTCGATTGCGTTGTAGGCCATTGTGAGCGCGTCCAACTCCGGCAGCTTCTTGCCTCCGGCAACCAGAAGTGGAACGGGGCAGCCAGCGGCCACCTGCGCAAAATGCTCGGCGCAGTAATAGGTTTTGACGAAGTGCGCGCCCATCTCGGCACAGATTCGGGTAGCCAAGCCAAGATACTTCGCGTCCCGCGCCAGCGCCTTCCCCACACCGGTTACCGCCAGTGTGGGAATACCGTTCCGATTTCCAGCGTCGACGACCTTGATCAGATTCCCGATGGACTGGTGCTCATACTCGCCTCCGATGTAAACCTGAACAGCCATGGCGGAGGCGTTCGTCCGCACGACATCCTCGATGTCGACGGCCACCAACTCGTTCGAGAGCTCTTTCAAAATGCTCTGTCCGCCGCTCACCCGCAAGACAACAGGCTTAGAAATGTCGGGAGGGATTGAAGTGCGCAGCGCGCCGCGAGTAATCATCAATGCGTCCGAGTAGCGCACGAGAGGCACAATTGACAGGTCGATGCGTTCCAAGCCGCTCGTTGGTCCCTGGAAATAGCCATGATCGACCGCAAGCATCACCGCCTTTCCTGTAGATGGGTTGAAGATGCGCGAAAGACGATTCTTCATTCCCCAATCGAGGGAATTACTCCCTTTCAGGAAGAAAGCCTCACAAGGCGGGGGAACTTGGATGTGGTAGTTTTTGCCGTTTGTCAAATCTTCTAGATCGGGCATGGCGGAGCGTCTCCTTGCGATTCTGACAGTCCAACGTAAAAACCTTCAAACATCAATGCGATTGATGCGGATCCGGGGTCCTGGTGTCCGTGTGACTTCTCCCCCACAAACCGGGCGCGACCGTGATGCGCCGTCATCTCCGTGGTCGATTCAGATCCGGACCTCGCCGCCTGGGCGGCCTCTTCAAGGCTCTTCACTATTTTTTCGCCGTTGTTCACGGCGGCGGTAAACGCATCAATCGCTGGAATGAGGGCGTCCATCATGGTCTTGTCGCCGCGCCGCGCCGCTGTTTGCTTGCAGACTGCGGTCAATCCCGCCGCGAAGGCACGGGCTATCCCGGCGCCGTCCAAAGAAGATGCCTGTTCGTCCATAGCACCCGCCATTCCCATGAAGAATAGACCGAGAAGCGAACTGGAGGCTCCGCCATCCGTATCCATTACATTCCAGCCGGCGCGATCGAACCGGGCCTTGAAGGGCTCCGCAGGGTTATCCGCCAAGGTCTTTTCGAGGCAATCGACGATCCGCAGCATCGCCGTGCCGTGATCGCCGTCGCCCACGACGGATCGAGTTCGGAAAGCCAGGCGTGTTCCGCCCGAATCCGCGCCGCGGCTCCGGCAATCATGCGCGCAAGCGCCTCGCTGTCCACAAGGTCTGTCATGGCGCCTGGAAGTAGGGGGTATCGCAAGGCGCATCCCAGAGGCGGATCAGTTCCTCATCCATGCGCGCAATCATGAGTTGAAATCCTGCCTGCTCCTGCGTGGTGATGAATTCGCCCACTTTGGCGCGCGCCAACCGTATGCCCTTCCGTGTGAGGATCTGGTGCACGCGGCGGAACAGAATCAATTGCTCCATCAAGGTCGTGGCGCCGGCGCCATTCACGATGACGAGCAGTTCTTCATTGGGCCGGACGGCGAGGTCGTCCAGAAGCATCCGCAGCATGAGCTCGGCAGTCTCGTCGGCGGTTTTCATTTTCATGCGGCCGCTGCCGGCTTCGCCGTGCTGCCCCATGCCGATTTCCATTTCGTCATCGCCAAGCTCGAAAATCGGTTGACCAGTCGCCGGGTGCGTCGCCGTCCGAACGGCCACGGAAAGCGTTCTTGCGTTGCCCCCATGCGCTCCGCAAGCTCAAGGCAGCAATCAAGGGGTAGCCCTTGTTCCGCCGCCGCTCCCGCCACCTTAATGACTGGGAGGAAGCCGACAAGCCCCCGGCGGTCCTCGGGATTGGCTCCGCTGGAGATATCTTCGTGGACCAGAACGCTCTTGACGTTAAGGTTTTCGCGCTCCGCCATTTTGAGCGTGATATTGGACGACAAGACATCACCCGCATGATTGAGGACAATGAAGAGGACTCCGGCGCCGCGGTCCGCCAGGCGAAGAGCTTCGAGGCAGCGAGGCGCGCCGGGGGCGGCAAAGATTTCGCCGGCCACGCTCACGTCGAGCATACCGCGGCCAACGAAACCGCTCAGGCCGGGCTCATGCCCGCTGCCCCCCAAAGTGACAATGCCGACCTTTCCCGCATCTTTAGGACGGGTGCGCGCGACCAGATTGTCGCCAACCAGCCGCACCTGGCCTGGATGGGCGAGAACCAACCCTTCGAGCAACTCCGGTACCAGATCTTCCGGGCGGTTGATGAACTTCTTCATTTGCATGCTGGTGAATCGCCTCAGCTTCCCGCTTTGATTAACGGTCGATTTCGGTGTAAAGCGGCAAGCCGCCTGTGGAGACATCGAACACTTCTATCTGCCCGGCCGCATACTCCGTCACATAAATCCTATTGGGGCCATTTGCTGCAAAGGCGAGATTGGTCGGCAATATTCCAGAGGTGGCAACTCTTTTCACCAATCGCCCTTCTCTCCCGAGAACCGTCACATCTCCCTGTCCAAAGACGGCCACGTAAAGATCTCCGTCCGCCGAGAATGCCATGCCGTCCGGACCTCTCCAGCCCGCCGGACCATCGGATCGAAGCACGTTTCCGAAGAGGACGCGAGGACTTGCGATTGCCCCGGCAACCCAGTCGTAACAGTAGATATTTCCAGTGAGGGTTTCGTTCACATAAAGCTTTCGGTCCGGGCCGAAAGCGATGCCGTTCGTGAATTTGATGCCGGTATCGAGCTTCTCCACTTTTCCCGAGGCGGCATCCACGCGATAGACACGACCGTCATAGTGCTGGCGATCATAGTCGGGCCGAATTTGGTTGTTGGGAGCAAAGTCGCCGATCACCACTCCGGAATCGGTCATATAGATGGCGCCGTCCGGTCCAATGCAGAGATCGTTCGGGAAGAGAAATGGCTCACCGTCCCAGTCCGTCGCGATGACTTCCGATTTTCCATCCATGGTAAGCCGAAGCAGGGACGGGTTCTGCGACTCGGCAACCCAGATGTTGCCGTGGGAATCCACAGCCAGGCCATTGGGTCTCCCGGTCCGCTTGACGACTCTGCTGGCTTTCCCGTCGGGGGAGATTTGAGTTACGCATCCCCGCTCCGATCCTCCTTCAACAATCAACCAAGTGCCGTCGGGCAATGCGACAGGACCTTCGGGCGCGCTCAGGCCTGCAGCGAAGATCAACGGTTTTCTCCGATCAGTGACTTACCGAGGGTCGCATTGCGGCGACCCGGCCCAACCTTCACCGGATGTCGGCTCTCCGGACAAGCCGCCGGGGCGCGAGAACCGATGAAACGATGACGTGGAGTTTCCGAATCATGAGATGAAAACAGGTATACGGCTGCTCTCCCGCCGGTTCTACAACTTTTCCATATTAATCTCTTAAAAAGCCATTCCGCTTCGAATGCCTTTAAGGTTCCTGAGCCAAGCTTTCAAGATTCCGCGCTTCTGACAGAGATTTGTGGTTTTTTGATAGATATCCTCTCCTTTTTGATCGATAAGAAAGTATGCCCCGGGAGCTAGAACTCCCTCATGAGCAGGGGGCAAGCCTGAGGAAAACACGCGTGGACTACGAGACGTTATCGAGAAAGTATGTACTCAACGCCTTGAGGCGGGAAAAGTCCCTGATCTTTGATCGGGCGCAGGGGTCCCGCTTGTGGGATATCCATGGGAAAGAGTACCTAGACACCATGTCGGGTTCAGCCGGCCCGGCGATGGTGGGCCACGCCAATCCAATCGTCACCGAAGCCGTCGCTCAACAAATGGCAAGGCTTCCTTCGGTCAATGTGCTCCATGGGAGCACCCCGGTCATCGAATTTTGTGCGAAGCTGGCCTCATTTGCGCCGGAAGGACTGACGAAGACCTTCCTCTGCGCCGGTGGCGGCGAAGCGATTGAGGCGGCCATCAAGTTCGCGATGCGCATCACCGGCCGCAGCGAAGTGATTTCGCTGACCGGAGGCTATCATGGACAGTCTCTTGCCACGATGGGCTTAGGGGGCATGGCGGCGATGCGCGCGGGACTGCCCGGCTCGCTGCGCTGGCCAAATTTCCGCCAGATTCCCTCCGGCGATGCCTACAGGCCGCTCCTCGGAGATCATGCGAACGGCTGGAAAGCCGCCGCCAACGCGCTCGAAGCGGATCTGGCCGGCTGCGGATCGGGGCATGCCGCGGCTCTAGTCATGGAGATCATACAAGGCCCCAATGGACATAGTGTCTTTCCCAGGGAGTATTACCACGCTGTACAGCGGATTTGCAGGGAAAATGGACTTCTGCTGATTATCGATGAGATACAAACGGGCCTTTGTCGCTGTGGAACCACCTGGGCCTGTGATCTGTATGACGTCAGCCCCGACATCCTTGTCATCGGCAAGGCGCTGGGTGGAGGATTTCCCATCGGCGGCTTCATAACCCGAGAGGATTTGATACCGCAAGGGATGGAATCCGAGGCCTGGCATATGCTCACATTCATGAATCAGCCACTGGCCGCCGCAGCCGGACTTGCGGTCCTGATATCGTCGAGAAGGAAAATCTAGCCGAACGTGCCAGGAGATCTTGGTGGCCAGGCGACCGCGCACTTCAAACGTCTGGCGGCGCGTTATGACGTCATTGGAGACGTTCGTGGTCCTGGCCTGTTTGTGGGTGTTGATTTCGTCGAGGATCGACAAACGAAAACTCCCGCGACAGCGGCCTGTGCGAAGGCTTGGGAGTTTGCGCTCGACCAGGGACTCATTACGCAATACGGCGGCTTTGGAAGCAATGTTCTGAAATTCAAGCCCCCGCTGACTACACCTCAGTCCGACTTTGACCAGATGTTGGAGATCGCGGAACGAGTTGTAGCGTTCATCCAGCAGGAGGTAGACCGCAAAACGAGCACCTCAGGCGCAGCTATCGCAGCCCGCTCTTAGCGCTAACAGCCGTGATCGAAATCGGGCCCGGGAGAACGCGCCTTGGAAACACACACGAACCTGCCCATATCCGAACTCGATACTCCCGCGCTCCTCGTGGACCTTAATGCGATGGAGCATAACCTTGAGCGGATGGGCCGGTTCTTCGACGGCCGCAAGTCGAAGCTGCGCCCTCATTTCAAGAATCACCGCATCCTGGAGTTAGCCGCCAGACAGATGCGAAATGGTGCCACAGGCATCACCTGCGCGAACTTGTCCCAAGCTGAGAAGCTGGTTCACTCCGGCGTACGGAGTGTCCTCATCGCCAATGAAATCGCGGGCGAAAGTTGCTTGCGTCGTTTCATTCAGCTTTCTCAAGAAGCTCCAGTTCTGCTGGCGATTGATAATGCCGCTATAGCGGTGGACTTGGCCCGGCTCGCCGGAGATCGTTCCTCGCAACTGAATTTGCTGATCGATATAGATTTGGGATTGAAGCGCTGCGGGGTGGCGCCTGGTGAACCAGCCGCGGCTTTGGCCAGGAAGATCGTCGATCGGGGGCTACGCCTCAGGGGAATTATGGGCTACGAAGGGCACCTGCAACCCATCGAGCCCGGCCCGCAAAAACAATTGCAAGTTGCGCAGGCCATGGCTGCTCTCATCGAGAGCGAGAAGCGGATTGAGGCCGATGGAATGGCGGTTGAGTATCGTAAGCTGCGGCGGAACGGGCGACTACGAAATTGCGGGCGTGTATCCCGGAGTGACCGAAATTCAGGCGGGATCCTACCTTTTGATGGATACCTGGTATGCGCCGTTTGCTCCCGGCTTCCGGCCTTCGCTCAGCGTGCTGGCCACGGTAATCAGTAAGACACCGGGCACACGCATCGTTGCCGATGCCGGCGTCAAGGCGTTGAGCGGGGAGCGCGGACTCCCTTCGGTGAAAAATAAGACTGGGCTCAAACTCAACGCGCTTCATGCCGAGCATGCCCTCATCGAGATTGCCGATCCGGCCGCGCCTGTCCGGGTGGGGGATAAGATCGAAATTTCCGTCCACTATCATGACGGCACGATGCAGCTTCACCGCCGCCTCTACGGAATACGCGATGAACGCGTGGAACAAATCTTTGAGATCGAACACGAGTGAGGTTTACAAGAAGGTATGCAGCTCGAAGGAAAAGTAGCAATCGTTACCGGAGGCGGGGCCGGGATCGGCAGAGCCATCGCCGAACGCTTTGCCCAGGAAGGAGCGGCAGTGGTGATTGCCGAGATTCACGCCGATAACGGCAAAGATGCAGCCCAGGCTATCCGCGACGCCGGCGGACGATCCGTGTTTCATCCCCACGGATGTCTCCGAGGAAGCGCAAGTGAAATCGATGGTGGAAGAGACGCTTGCGCAATTTGGGAAAATCGATGTTTTGTGCAATAATGCGGCCGTATTGTTCTTTGAACGGGAAGCCCCCGCTCACGAACTGAGCAGAGAAACCTGGGACCAAACGATGGCTGTCAATTTGCGCGGATATTGGCTGACTTCGAAATACGTAATCCCCAACATGCTCCGGAGCAAACGCGGCTCCGTGATTCATGTTGCTTCCCCCACCGGTATTTACGGCTTCACGCGGCTGACGGCATACAGTGCGAGCAAGGGTGGAGTATTGGGTTTGATGCGCGCGATGGCGGCCGATTATGCCCCGGAGGGCATCCGCGTCAATGCCATCATTCCCGGTACGATCGATACGCCGATGAATGCCCAGGAATTTTCCTCCCCGGAGGCTCGGGAGCGCTACGCCGCCATTACCCCCGCCCGGCGTCTTGGCACACCTCGAGGATCTCGCGGGAATGGCCGTTTTCCTTGCTTCGGACGAGTCGGACTATTGTGTGGGGGGCATCTTCACCGTGGACGGCGGCCTCACTGCGGTTTAGGCGCCTGGCGCTGTATACCGTCGGCGGACTGTCTCCTGTAATTTAACGGCGTCACGCCGGTAATTCGCCGGAACACCACCCCGAAGTAGCTCTGAGTGCAAAAGCCGGTCTCCAAACCTATTTCGGAGATCGTCCTATTTGTAGTGGCCAGAAAGCCCTTGGCCTTGTCGACTCGGAATCGGTTAAGGTAATCAACAAATGATTGCCCGGTGCCTTCCTTGAAAAAGCTCATGAATCGGCAGGGGCTTGCGGCGCACTTACGGCTCACATCCGCTATCCGGATCGGTTCTTCATAGTGCTTCTGCAATATGCTCGAACGCGGGCGCCAGGCGCGCGGTGATATCTCGTCGCCTGTTGAACGCCGCACGAGCGGCCCTGTCCTCCGCACAATGATTTACGAGAGCCAGAAGCACCATCTTCAAGAACGTTCGCATTGCGAGGCGGGAGCGGTCGGTTTCCACCGGCAGCGCCTGCCGAATCCTTTCGATGAATTCCCGGACCTCCCGCGAGAGGCCGGGGTCCGCATGGATCACGTTCGAAACCTCCGGACCTTGCAGACTGAATGGCATCAAGTACTCTAGATCGTCGTTGAGCGGGATGCCTGAATGCAACGTCTCCGGAAGGAAGGAAAGTACGGTCGCCCGTGGTCGGCGCTGCGAAGAGGATGGCGGCAAACAGCGATGGTGAATCTGGTTTCCAACGATGATGACATCATTCCTGCCTAGTATGCAGGCTTGGTTCCCGACCTCATAGCCCAGTTCCCCCGACTCGAATACGACTACCTCGAGGTGGTCTGGACGGTGCAGAGGGACTTCCCGATGCCGGTCCAGAACCAGACAGCGCACGTCGATGGGAAATGCCGCGAACGGCCACACATGATTTCTTCCCGGATCAATGCGCTGATCGACCACGGAATCGACGTGCTCCCAATTCGCAGAACTTGATAACCCCGTATCCATGCGTTCACCTTCCTTATGGTACGCCAGCAAACGGTGGAGCAGCGCAAAGTTTCCGGGGGCACGTCACACTCACTCCGCGGAGGAAGCGTCCAACAACAAAACCCAATCGCCATCGCCGGAATGGTTATGGGCGGGTGGAGTAAAGGTGTGTTCTCCCTTGTTCAAGACTCGGCCAGCATTGGCTTCGGAATAAGAACCGTCCGTCGGATCAAACCATTTGGCACTGGCCGGCGCCTTCATCTCAGCCATATTGATCGTGACGCTACGCGCCGTGGGCATATACGCCACGACCACCTTCCCGTCGGGAGTTGCCGCGGCGGTGCAGAACTCACTCTTGCTGACGGGGGTCTGGAAGGTCCCATACGCCCCAAGTCCGGAAACTACGAGCCTATGGGCCTCATCGGGAACGAGTTCTTGCCATGGCAGGGATGTAAAAAATCTTTTCCAAATCCCGAGCTGTGCGACACCGATAGTATCGAAGTGCGCTTTCCAGGCGGGATTAAAGGTCCAGAAGTAAAAGTTTCCGTACCACACGCCCTTGCCGCCACTGAGCATGGACCAGTATTCCTGGCGTCTGAGCACCATCGCCGTTCCACAATCATGGGGATCTCCGACACACTCATCTTCGTAATGCGTCTCCAACAGAAAGGTCGGCATGACCGGCTTCTGGTTGTAGCCGCGCTGTATTTGCATATACGCGGATGAATAGGTGTAAGTACCGTTCAGAGATAATATGCCGGCCCAGCGGCGATCATCTAGGGAAGAGGTGGTGCCCCACAGTTCAAGTGTCTGAAGTTGGTGTGGCGCTTCATCTTTAATCCCGCGCGCGACAGCGCGAACCAGCGCATCATCGTGGAGATTCGCCCATGTCATGTAATCGACACCGCTCAGCCAGGCGAGGTTAGGATACTTCCGATATCGCTGTCCTAAGTATTTGCCATAGGCATATGCGGCTGCAACGCCGTTGTTGCGTAAGGTAGGGAGCCAGCCGTTCGCGGCGCAAGGATTAAGGAACACCAGGAAGCCATGCTCTGCGGCAAGCCTGACGACAGCATCGAGTTGCTTAAAGTAGTTCTCGTTTGGCTTGCTCAAATCATAATGTTCATAATCGTGTCCACCCCCCACGTATCCGGTGAACGGCCGCATTCCGTCAACTGTGGATGCATCTCTGCTTTGGGCGCAATCGGGACCGGCGCAGATAGCGTCGATCCATCCGGCCGTATTAAACCCTTGCTTCTCCCGTTCGGAAAAATAATGGGCGGCCTGCGGCAATGTCAGGAGCGTCATCATGCTCTGCGGGGAATCCCCGACGATCAGGAAGGGTGCTCCGGTTTGGTCAACCAGATAACGTTTGTTGGCGCTCACCTCTAAGGGATACACAGCGTGTTTGGATAAACCTGTTTTGGGCGCGCCATTGGCGGGGCCTACGAGACCTCCCAACACCCACAGCCAGAGCGTCGCTAGAGCGCAAATCCTTTCAGTGGTCCTACAGGTCCACGGAAGTTTGAGACCCATTTTCTATCCTCCAGGTACGGCGGCGCTGCAGCCCGGTCCGGTCGATGAAGCCACAAGCTCAAAACTCTATTCTGAAGGTCGCCTGCCCTTGCCGGTTACTGATTTGCGAACTCAGATTCGTAATCTGCCCAAACGTGCTGTCCAGCGAATTCGTATCGGGAGCCTGAAATTGCGTCCGATTGAACGCATTGAAGTAATCAACGCGCAGGCTGGCCTGCAGCCGATCTGTCAGATGAAAAGACTTGATGACGTCGAAGTTCTCAATCCTCAAAGGCGGGGTTCGCAAAGCGGCATAGGAACGCTTTGCATCGCCGACCTCCCAGGGTCCGGTATTCTGAAAAGCGCCAGTTGTAAATTGAATGGGCTGCGCTGACGATTTTCCAGTGAAGAAGTCTTTCGACCGGCTATAGCTGAACGTGCTCAACTTGGCCCCGGGCACGATGTTGGGGCGATCCGAGCTATTTACAAGAAGGGGATTGTAAGTATTATATGCGCCCATGGGATGCCCGCCCGCATAGGTCAGGATTCCACTGACCTGCCATCCGCCAAGTACCTGCGAGACGAAGCCCTTTGAATTTAGGAATCTTTGTCCAATTCCGATAGGCAACTGGTAAGTCGCGACAAAGTTTGTGACGTACTTTTGATCGAGAGACGAAGGTGAATATTCCGGTCTCTGGTTAAATGCATTGATTCCATTGGGCGCGAATTGCGCGGAGCCGGTCACCGCATTCGCCATGTTTCGCGAAAGCGTGACATCCGCAAGATAGCTCAAGCCATTGGAGAATCGCTTCTCCGCCTGCATTTGAAACGCATTGTAAAATGCTGTCCCATCCTGTTCATTGTTGCTGGGAAAGTAGCCGCCGTATTGAGGAAATGGGGTGAGCGCCTGTTCCACCGTCGCCGAAGCTCCAAACTGGTCGACAAACTCCGGATAGGGAACCCGAATGCCAGCGGCGACCGCGTCCGGAGACGTCACCAGTTCTCCAAGAAGGCTTCCATACCGCAGAACTGACGGATTAGGCTGATTCGGGAGGCTCAAGGTGGTGGGTAGATGGATCGCCCGATTGCCGACGTAGGCAACCGTCATGAACATATTCCAGGGAAGCTGCCTCTGGACACTGACAGTCCAATTCTGATCGTATGCCGCCATGCCGTCCTTCTTGGGATTGAATGAGAATATGACGCCTCCAATCGCGAGCGATGGCGAAAAAGGAACAGCTTGCGGCGCGGGCAGGGGCAGCGCGTCCCAGCTTCCATAAGCGGGCACGTTAGTCCCCGTTGAGCCACGGAGAAATTGACCATCCTGGAGAGATGACATGGAATCGGCGGAGAGTGCTGTCCCATATTCATAGGCGCCGGTATCCAGATAGGTGAGATAGTAGCCGGACTGAAGCACGGTTTTGTCATTCAGAAGATAAGAGAATCCGAATCGAGGCTGAAAGTTACCCCAATGAATTGCCGCGCGCGTCACGCCCGCGCAGCCTTCGCAATGTCCAAACTTGGTGGCGGCGCCCAATCGGCCCCCGGCTCCGGGGTTCGGAATCGTAGGATCCATATAGACGATCTGATTATGGTCTTCTGTAAAGGGAACCATGATGTCCCATCGAAGACCCACGTTCACCGTCAAGCGATTGTTGAGTTTGATATCGTCCTGGGCGTAGAACGCGAACTCCTTGTTGCGCAGCTTCGCCTCCTCCGCGAAGGCGCGTAAGGCGGAATCCGGCAAGCCCAGAAGAAAGCTGGCAAACGAACTGCCGTAGTTTCCGAAATTCGGATTGTTGGAGTCTGGAGTGGAGGTGGTCCGCTGGCTGAAGTTGAATGTTCCAGCGCAGAACTGGCAGGCAAGAATGTCCTGCATGGTGCGCCGGAATTGTCCGCCGAAGTTGAAAGTGTTGCGCCCTTTGGTCCAGAGCCAATTGTTGACTACCACGATCCCTAACTTCCGGCTATCAAGCTTGGTAAGTCCGGCTTCACAGCATTCTTCGTAATTGCCGCCCGGCACCCCCCAGCCGGTTGGCGCATTTTGGCCATCGAAGGCGACAAGCGGGAATGCAGTACTGTTGGCAACACCTGAAAAGTTAACGTTTAAATTGGCGTTTTGGGTGTCAGTGAGGAGCCCAATCCAATCCGCTCCGGCTGTTATGACGAGGTTGGGCGATACCGTCTTGACGTAATTCAACAAAAAGCCGGTACCAAGGTCGGTGTTAGCCATCCCATTTTGCAGTTCGTTAGTCATGGGCACAATCGGAGGCCCGGCAAAGGTGGGCGAATTCACCGTATCGCGCCATTGACTGAAGTGAATGCTTTGCGACGAACTCAGATTGTGATCAATCGTGTAGGACCACAGATGCTGGCTAATGGCCAGAGAGGAAACCGCCGGAGACTTGTTCGCTTGCAATCCGGAATTCAGGCCAGGGCGGTCCGGATTCGGAATCGCTGACAAAACCGATCGCGAAACCGCGCTAATCCGCGATGATGGAATGATATTGCCGGGGAATGGTTTGCCAGTTTGCGGATCGTAGATCGGTATGAGGGCTCCGCTCGCATCCACAAAGCCGCTGAAATCACCTCGCTTCATGGCTGACGTCGGCACGGTGCCAATCCCGTTCTGCGCCTGATTCTGCCGAAACCAATCGGAAGAGAAAAGGAAGAACGTGCGGTTTCTGCCATGGTAGAGCTTAGGAATGATCACCGGACCGCTAATCGTAAACCCGAAGTTATTCTGCTGATCTACTGGAGGAGCGGGATCTCCGTCGCGGCTGAAATGTGTGGGGAAGAATCCATCAGAATCGAAGAACTGATTGCGCAGGATTTCGAATCCGTCCCCGTGGAACTGGTTGGTCCCAGAGGCCATATTGTAGGTAACCGCTCCCTGCCCCAATCCATACCGCGCATCGAAGGTGGAGCTATTTACGCGAAATTCATTCACGGCTTCATAAGGAGGATTGATATAAGTCTGGTTGCCGGCGTAATCGACAAACGCCACCGGTACGCCGTTGAACTGGACCTCATTCATGTAAGTGACGCCGCCGTTGATGTTATGAGAGCCGGGATCGCCCTGCACGCCGGGGGCAAGAAACATGAACGAATCGATCTGGCGGGCTAATCCATTGATTTCGATTGGCGCTGTTTTGACCAACTCCGGTGACAGAGTTGTGCCCAACACCGGCGATGTCGTGTTCAATGACATCGACGATGCTTTTATCGTCACCAGTTCGGTAGTGGTTCCAGGCGCCAGGGTAAAGATAACCGCCGAGATCTTGGCGACCTCGACTGTCGCATTTGTTTGAACACTCTTGAAGTTTGATGCCTCCGCGATAACGACGTAATGTCCGGGGGTTAATCCGACAATTGTGAAAGTACCCACAGAAGAGGTTACCGCTTCCGCTTTGACTCCGGTTGCGGTATTAGTGGCGGATACGTGTGCGCCGGGGATAACCGCGCCGCTTGTGTCCATGACCGTTCCGTTAATGCCGTTCACGACCTGAGCGTCAAGTACCCCCCCTGCGGCGATGAGCAACAACATGAGTGCAAACGTATACAAAGACTTCATGACGATATCCTTTCGCAGCTCCACCTGGGAATTGCCGCCGCTCGGGCTGATCCCGGAGTTGGGAGAAGACTATGCGGAGGTACGGGGGCTGTCTATCGGGATTCTCCGGCGTTTTATCGTAAATTGGACCAATTTCCGGACGTCTGCCGGCCAATTGCTAAGATGGTGCTCTACATTTTCCAAACCGAACGAGAGAGCGTTTGCTTCGGCAATCCTCGATCGGCTGCTGCGCCCCTCAACTACCATTAACATCAAGGGTGAGAGCCATCGGCTCAAGGACAAAGAGAATGACGGCGTGAACGACTCCGAGGCGGTCTCGATATGTGCGCCTGATCGATGAACCGGTCAAGCACCGTTTTGTAGCGCCGGGCTTCGGTGAAGAGTTGTGGCCATATCTAGAGTGGCAGGTTGGTGGTCTCATCCGGCGCCGCAGCCATGCCCAGATCGATCCCGGGAAAGCGGCGCAGAACGGCGACTCATAAAAAAACCTCTTCGTTACCGGGGTTCGACACCAGGCTGAACCACTGCAGCAAAAAGTACGTCCGAAGCATGAAGGAAAGGCCAACAGGCTGCCTCCCGTTGCCCGCATCTGGATGATGCGATCAGTGCCTATCACTCAGACCACGGAACCAGTTACGGGAGCGGTCTGCTTGGGAGCCTCAGGAGCGGCAGCGTGACATGGGAATTGGCAGGAGTTTAGTGTCCCCATCGGGGATGGTGGAAACCCCTCGCCCTCAGGCGAAGCAAGGGTGGTAATGGGGTCACGTGCGACATTACCGGTTGGGCGCGCACACGAAGGGCGACCTGAAGGTTCATCTGGTGTGGGTGCCGAAGTATCGCAAATCAGTGTTGGTCGGCGAGGTGGCGGTACGTGTGCGCGACCTCCTGCGGCAAATCGCCGCAGAGCACGAGCTGGAAATCGTGTCCGGGAAGGTGGCACGCGACCACATCCACATGTTCATTTCGTACCGGCCGAATCAGCCGGTGAGTCAGATTATGCAGTGGCTGAAGGGAACGGCACCCTTTTCGATCGGTAGCAAAGCGCGTCATCCCGTTCCTGAGATACGATGAAAACTTGGCAACGGGCAAGCTTGATGATTATAGGTGTTCCGAAGGAAGTCAAAGACCACGAGAGCCGGGTGGGCATTACGGCCGTCGGGAAAGGCGGAAAGCTCGCCGGCATGGGTCTCCATCACGACGAGTATCAGTCCGCGGGCGCCGAAATCGTCGGCTCCGCCCATAACGTCTGGGCCGATGCCGCCATGATCGTCAAAGTCAAGGAACCGGTCGAGAAAGAGTACGGATTCTTCCGCGAAGGGCTCGTCCTCTTCACCTATTTACATCTCGCGCCCGTACCTGCCCTCACGCAAAAGTTGCTTGAGGGGGCCGTCACCGGCATCGCTTATGAGACCATCCGCGACCGCTCCGGCGCATTGCCTTGCTTAAGCGCCATGTCAGAACTCGCGGGGCGCATGTCCGTGCACGTAGGCGCGGCTTATCTTGAAAAGGAACGCGGAGGTCGCGGCGTGCTTCTGGGCGGGAGTCCCCAGTGTACCTCCCGCTAACGTCTGCGTCATCCGGCGGAGGCATCGTCGGCACCGGTGCAGCCAAAATCGCTATTGGAATGGGCGCGAAGGTCACACTGGTTGACCTCAACCTGAACTGCCTGCGCGAGCTCGACGACATCTTCCACGGCAGGCTCTCCACGCTCGCGTCCAATTCCTACAACGTGAGCCACGCCGTCCCAAGCGGCGGATCTCGTCATCGGAGGTGTGCTCATCCCCGGCGCGGCGGCACCAAAAAACCTGACGCGCGAAATGGTCTCGCAAATGAAGAGTTTTTGCCCCAAGTTGTCTATAGCTTCGGAGGAATCTTTAGATTTTGTTGTTTAGCATCAGCTAGAGACGAAGCTAGTTCCGGTAGTGTGGCGTTGAAGTCAGAAGTTGGTAACGCCGCATGTGCAACCAATCGTTTGTTTGGTGATCATTCCCTTGATCTTCTTTATATCTAGTTCTATCGCACCCAGTCTGTCGTCGGTTTTTGCTGGAATCTCGCATCTGCTGTGGCCCGCGCAGTAGCCTGATAAATGGCACCCGCCGCTATTGCCAGTAGCGCGACTATGAGTGAGATATGGATCCCCCAACGCGCTCCATTCACGGAGAACATGCAAAAGCTTCCTCCATCCGTGCGGTCGTAGAGGCTCGATCGGCTTACGGATCGAAACATCGATTGCTCGGTTGATCGTTGGCCAGTCTTCTTTTCGGATAGCCATATCTCGGCCAGTGTAGCGCACGCAATTCAGCGGGCTGGGTTAGAGGACGCTCCGCGAGCGCTACGGAAATTTCTCCGAGATGTAATCACCACATGCGGAAGAAAAACCCCTACACTCCGCGTGCGGCGCGGACGCTTCCCTCATTAGAAAAGCTGCAATTTATCTTCGAGGTTGGTCGGCTTCGCTGCGCAGCCGCAATGAGAGCGTCTCCAGGGTTGGGATAGTAGTCATAATCCAAGGTGAAAAAGCTATGTCACAATTTTCACCACATTTCCAAAAGTTTTCTGGATTATGCAGCCTGTAAGCTATTGATTTATTGGTCGGGACGGGCAGATTTGAACTGCCGACCCCTCGCACCCCAAGCGAGTGCTCTACCAGGCTGAGCCACGTCCCGACGGTTACGCTATAAAACGTGGGGTCTGACACAGTTTACACCGGCGCAGACCCGGAAAGACCACGCCATCCTAATAGGTCGGTGGAACAAACTCCTTCGGCGCTGCCGATCCCTCGCCAAAAAAGAAGCGGTCCATCTGATCGATTAAAAACTCCTGTGCTTCCCGCGTCCAGGGCTGCAGGCGGTACTCGTTCAGCAGCATCTTCTGGTGCTCGCCCCACTCGGCCCATGCCTTCTTCGATACATTTTCATAGATTTTCTGGCCGAACTCGCCGTCAAACGGCGGCTCATCGAGGCCTTCCATCTGCGCCTTGTGCTTTGCGCAAAACACCATGTGTGCCATGAATTCTTCTCCAATCCAATTGTACGGGGCAATCAAACGAGCGTGCCCAGGAGCATCGCTTGCCATCCCGGCGCGTTTCGGTTTCGCTCAGGGTAAACTCGGCGCAGCGGAGTGGAGCTAGCTGCGGTTTCTGCTCACTCCATAGATGAGTGCTTCGCGCTTTACATGCGGCCCGAATTTATCGCATCTCCTCCAAATAAATCTTCGTGTAATCGAGATAGTTTTTCGCATAGTGCAGGATCATCTCGCGATCGCTGTCGGTTAACTCGCGCCGCTGTTTGCCCGGCACTCCGGCCCAAAGGGTGCGTGGCGGCACGATCGTATTCTCCGGGATGACTGCGCCCGCGGCAAGAATCGAGCCTTCCCCGATGTGCGCATTATTCAGAATGACCACTCCCATCCCGATCAGGCAGGCATCTTCAATCACGCATCCATGCACCGTCGCGTTGTGGCCGATCGTCACCCAGTCGCCGACAATCACCGGATAGCGATGCCGCATTCCATGCAAGACAGAGCAGTCCTGTACGTTTGAATTCGCGCCGATGTGAATCGAGTGAACATCGCCCCGGACTACCGCATTCATCCAGATGCTGGCGTGCTCACCCAGCGTGACATCGCCGATGACCTGCGCCGACAGATCGACGTAACAGGATGCGGGAATGATCGGCGACTTGCCCTGATAAGGACGAACCATGATTGCATTTTACCGGCATGACCGTCAGGATAGGGCCGCCAGGGTTCTGACCTGTGAACCGAGCTGAATTCATTAAAACCGCATATTTTTGTTGAAGCTGGATGAGATCTGTGACTTTGAAAACTGTTTGAGACGCTATCGGAGAGCATGGACATCTCGATGTCTCACAGTCTTATCAACCTAAAATCGGCGACCGCCTTAGTATTATTCTGAGCACGTGTGTGCATGCGTCAATATGCACGGTCGCATCTACTACCGCCGCAATGGCGTAGTGGAAGGTTTCTGGAAGGTTGACGCCCGTGGTTGTGTGGTTTAGATAAGGAAACTATGGTCATTATTGATGCACATTTAGATTTATCGTGGAATGCGCTGGGGTGGAACCGGGACCTGGAACAAACTGTCGCCGAGATCCGTTCATCAGAAGCTGGTATGAGTGGAAAAGCACGGGGCATGAACACCGTTGCGTTTCCAGAAATGCGTAAGGGCAAAGTTGGCATAGCCCTGGCGACGGTGCTGGCTCGCTGCAACCCGCGTGGACGCTCGCCGCTTGACTTCCGCACGCAAGAGATTGCCTCGGCTACGGCTCAGGGCCAGCTAGCGTATTACCGTTTCTTGGAGCGACGCGGAATATGCCGAATGCTGCTGGATTGGCCATCTCTAAAGGAAAGTTTTTCAGAATGGAATAGCGGCCGAGAGGATGCTCCGTTTGGATTCATCCTTAGTATGGAGGGCGCGGATCCTATTATTTCTCCAGACCATGCCGTCGAGTGGTATCAGGCCGGTTTGCGCGTGGTTGGACTGGCCCACTACGGCCCCAGCGCGTATGCGCATGGCACTGGGAGCCAAGGCGGCCTGACTTCCCAAGGGCGCGAACTGTTGCAGGTGATGGATAAGACTGGCATGATCCTCGACTTGACCCACCTGGCCGACGAGAGCTTCTGGGAAGCTACAAAACTATTTCACGGTCCAGTGCTGGCAAGTCACAACGATTGTCGCGCCATTACTCCAGGAGATCGCCAGTTCGACGACGATCAAATTCGTTTAATCATCGAGCGGGGTGGAGTCATCGGCGCGCCGTTTGACGCCTGGATGATGGTTCCTGGCTGGACGCTGGATCGGGCAAAGGAGCTTCACGTGACGCTGGAGGCCGCCCTGCGGCACATCGATCATATCTGCCAGATTGCAGGGAATACTCGGCACGTTGCGATCGGCAGTGATCTGGACGGCGGATTTGGGACCGAACAATCGCCGGAAGATTTGGACACTATCGCGGACTTGCAGAAGCTCAGTCCGCTGCTCCGCAAACGCGGCTACACGGCAGACGATGTCGAGGGCATCTTCAACAAGAACTGGCTTCGCTTTTTCGAACATGCTTTGTAGGAAATGTAATGATATCTATCTGCTTTGGGTTATATGATTGCCTTCAATCTATAAGTGGCCTCATAATAGATTCATCATCCCGATCGAAGCGCAGCGGAGTGGAGGGACCTGCGGTTTGCCGACAATCGCGAGACCCTTCGCGTTCGCTCAGGATGAGACATTCTGATTTATAAGACAGCTTGTAATGAATCGGCCTTCATCAACCTGTTCCTTTATTGCTTCTTGGCGTCGTCCTTACTAACTCGACATCTACGAAGGTCCCGCGCGGAATAGAGCGGATTATTTAGAAGTCCACCCCTTGTTTGGAAACGCGAGTCACCGGACGGTCCCCCTCGAACGCCCAGGCCCACATTTCAGATTCAATACTCGTCCCGCCTGGGACAAGCCGGGCAGTGCCATTGGCAATCGCATCGGAAAAGCTATAGGCCATGGAGGTCATCGGTTCAAGCGCGGCCGTATACTCGCCGCCCCAGAATGGGTACTCTTTTTTCCCGCGGAAAAGCTGCCAATACCATATCCATGGAAAGACTTTTGCGTCCCACGCAAGCCCTATCCCAAGCCCTTGTGAGGTGTTCCGCAGCGCATACCAGCCTTCCCGAAAATCGTGCAGCACCGCTAAATCTTCAATACCAACTGCGGGTCCCGGAATCCTGGAAAGATCGGCTTCGCCGCCAGCACGCAGTTGAACCATGGGCCATATTCCGTTGAAGTTCTCTTTCAGGCGGCTGTCTATTCCCTGCGACGCTGCTGTTTTTACCTTGCATGGCGGTAGATCGATAACACATGAGTCGTCCAGAAACGGCCATCCATAAGCTGGATGATGTCCCCATACGATGTGCAAGTTCTCTCCACTTTCATTCAGGGCAACTTCTCTGATCAGCAAAGCTGGCTGATGGCGATAGAGAGCGAATGTCTTCTTAAGGAAAAACGGTGCGCGTCGGGTCCGGATTGAGCAGGTAATTTGGATCTCTTCAGGAGTATCTATGTCAACCTGATAATTCCATGGCTCTAAAGCCACTTCTCCATGAAGCCCGGTATCAACACCACGATATTCGGAGGGATGCCCACCCCAGGGAAATAATTCCTGCCAACCGCCCTCATAGAAATCCAGGAACATTCCTTCACGCCCTGGCTTCATCGGTTGATAGTTCTTCATCGACCTCAAGCCGAGACGCGATTTCCAAAGGAAGTCTACATCCTTAGGCTTGTAGAGAAATTCATAAATATCGGTTCCCTTATCAATCAGAATTGTAATTCGGACCTTCTCGTTCTCCAGACTTATAGCTCTGAAGTCGTTCAGGACAAATTCCAGAAGGCGGCAGCCATAGTTTCGATGGTGCATATGCGATGGGTAAGAGGTCATTGCGCTTCCTTGATCAGGTACTTCAGTGTTCTCTTTCGTCGCCGCGGTTCAATGTACTACGTTCATCAGTATATTTGTAACGAACCAGGAAATATTTGGCCGCACTGCTGGCGTGTCGGCCAATTGGACACTTTGCCAGTTGCAGTCCGAGCTGGAAAAAACAGACCGGAGCTCGCTTCGGCACGGCGTATCTGTGGATGGCGTTAAAGCGGAAAAAAGTCGTTCCACGCCATTCTAAAAAGCTGCCGTGACATCTTTCGCGCAAGCTCTTCTGCAAGTCCGGCCTGAATCGATGTGTTGTCTATGCTGAAGTGCTCAACACGGGTGATCTTTTACAGGCCATTATCCAAGGACTCCAAGTAACGCGATAAATAGTACCTGGACAAGAATACCGATTCCCAAGAAATGGAAGACCCGGCGCGGCGCGCCGGCCCATTCACCCGTTGCCCATCCCCAGAAAACACCTGCAATAATGCTCATCGACATATAAACGGGCCAGCCGAGAACCGGCCCGATGCTTCCCATCAGCTCCGCCCCGGTGCCGTAGAGGACCGTTCCGGCGATGAACATCAATCCCATCAGCGGCGGCCACATCCAGTGAGAGACCGGGCCTTCGGGCAGGCTGCCCCATGAGCGTCGGCGGCTGAAAATCATGATACTCAGCAACAGGTTTGGTATATATCCAAAGGTAACGGTAAACGCCCACTGTGCATTGGCAGCATTGAGAGGACTGGCGCCCCGCGCGATTGCCAGGCGATTGAACTCACCGCCATAAGCCAGTGCAATGTTGAACAGCGACGATAGAATTGCTCCCGCGGTGGCGGCAATCACGCCGCGAACAAATTGACCCTGGACGAGCGGCTGCGAGGGTTTTTCCGTAGCGCTCGATTTCTCATGGCTGTCCCGCACCTTACCTGCCCAGGCACATAACAGGACTCCAGCAATGATCCCCGTATCCGCCAGCACTATCCAAAGGCCCTGAACGGAAAGGAGGCGCTCTCGGTGCGAGATCAACAGCGGCGACAAAGATCCAACGGCGATCGAGACTCCGTACAGAATCGCCGTCGTCAGAGAAAGGCCAACGAGGTTGACGGCTATACCGTAGAGAACCACCGCGATTCCCCACCCGAGCCCGCAGGCGGCGCAGATGAGCATCGTGCGCAGAGAGACCTGAGGATAAATGCTGAACAAGTGAGGAACAGTCACGAGCGCAGCCAACCAGGGCATAAACAGGTAGGCCCAGATGGAATAGACTGCCCAGCTCTTTTCAAAGCGCCAGCGCCGCATCACCTTGATGGGCGCGAGGACCGAACCGCCTAGGATCCCGGCGAGTACGATCACTCCAATTCCCTGGCCGATCATTGACTCACCTCATCTGGAGTAACCGAAATCGAAACAGACAACATCGTTTCAAGCTTGCGACGGTTTTTTGAGCTCCGGATCTGCGAAGATACGGTCGATGGCGCGGCTGGTTTCGCCGATGTCCTCTTCGGTGTGAGCGGTGGAGATATAAAATCGTCCGTCGGGCAAGGTATAGATACCGGCCATGAGCATTCGATAGAGGAAATGTCGAAGCTTGTTGCGGTCGTCGGGCAGAGTGTCGCGGTACTCGATAAGATTCTCTACTTCGGTGAAATGAATCGCGAAAGCCGCTCCAAATCCACAGACGGCGAGCGGCACATCATGCTTCCGCGCCAGCTTGCGAAAGTCGCTCATCAAATGCTGCCCGAGCTGGTTTGCGCGAACAAGGGGCGCTCCGGCATCGATGGCGAGCTCATCCAGAGTTGTGCGCGCGGCCGCCAATGTCAGTGGATTGCCGTTAAAAGTCCCTCCGAAGGAAACTCCCCCCGTCAACGATCAGTTCCATAATTTTTTTCGAGCCGGCGACGGCGCTCAGAGCTGCACCGCCGGCAATCGCTTTGCCGAGGGTGGTCAAATCCGGAGTAACTCCGTAGAACTGCTGCGCCCCGCCAAGAGTTTGGCGGAAACCCGTAATCACCTCGTCGAAAATCAAAAGAGCCCCGTATTTTCGTGTGATCTCCCGCACCTTTTCGAGATAGCCCGGAACAGGAAGCAGGCAGCCGCTGTTGCAGAGCACAGGTTCCATAATGACTGCGGCAATCTCATCGGGGTGTTCTACGAAAGCCCGTGCGAGAGCATCGATACTGTTCCACACAGCAATCACGATATTGTCGACCGCATTTGGCACCTGTCCGCCAGAGGCGAGGACCGCCCGGGGTGAATCGTGAGAGCCGGCCCTGTCCAGCGTGGGGTGGTAACTGATCAATACGGAATCGACCCAACCATGATAATGGCCTTCAAACTTTAGTATCCGGTTTCGGCCCTGAGAAGCCCGGGCGAGCCGGAGCACCAATTGCACTGCCTCAGTGCCGCTCGAAGTGAAGGCAACTCGCTCCGCGCAAGGTACGAACTTCTGGATACGCTCGGCGACGAGGTACTCATCTTCGTGCTGAGCGCCGAAGGTGTGCGACGTTCTGGCGCGTGCGGAGACCGCCTCGGTCAGCCGGGGATGGCTATGTCCCAGGATTAAAGGGCCCCAGGCCAGTGCATAGTCAATATATGAATTCCCGTCGACGTCCACTATCCGCGAGCCTTCGCCACCGGAGATATAGAGCGGCACCGGAGCTTTCGCTCGAAACGGGCTGCTTACTCCTCCCACAAGCGATTGCCGCGCGCGCTCAAGCATCTCGCGCGACTTCGTCCACTTCATCGTTGCGGTTGTCAACTCAATCCCTTTCTCACTGGACGCATTCTTTACCTTCCCACTCCCACTCAAAATCTAACTTCGATGACATAAGGGACGAGTTCGCTGTCCACAGTGAGGACTGAGCTATTCGCCGGCCGTTCGATTACGACAGGCGCAGGCTGCCCCTGTTCAAAAATGGCGATGGAAGAAATCTTTCTCAGGAAGTGAATCACAGTAGCTTCCGTGGCAAGCACACGAAAGCTGTTTGCGACCGCAAGATCGAGACCGTGATCGGAGGCCAGAATTGCGCGGCCTTTCTCAATCGAACAAATCCGTAAGCCATTCCGGCTTACATCGCCCGATGCTTCGATCCAGTCGACTGCCGTTCCGCGCTGGCGCACAGCGGCGAAATCCGTCAATCCCAGTTTCACATTGACGCCATGTTCGATCGACAGGCTGGCCGAAGATACCGGCTTGTTGCTTTGCAGCGTATAGAGGCGGCCGCCGGTCACATCCCGCACCAATAAATTGACGTTCGATGGCGTGACGGAAATATGTGGGATTCCTGGTGACTTATCCCACAACTGGTCTGCTCCCCCGGAACTGGTTAGGTCAACAATGGAAACGCCCGAACGGCGAATTTCAGCCAAACGAGCCTCAGCCGCTCCGGTCAGCTTCACCGGAACCACGAGTGTGTGAGCGCCTCTCGGGAGCGCTCCGAGACAATCCTGCTGTAGAACTCCGAAGGGCACATGGTCGGCCATAAGCCGTTCGATGACCTTGCTGGTCTTGTCGATTGCGGCGGTGGTCGAGTCGGGTGCGGAGGGAATCACGACATACAGGCTTTCCTGCACAGCCACCGTTTCCATGCCTTCTCCCATGCGGCCGAGGCGACCAAGGGTAATCGCCGCGGACGCTGGAAAGGGAGTGCCGGTATAAACCGACCCGTAGGTTAGGCCGCTCGGACTAGGGTCGATCCCAGTGGATTTGATGGACCAGGGCCGCACCAGATCGCGCGCGGGTTCAAAGAAGCGCGGATCGTGGCGGGTATCCAAAATATCGCGCAGAGGCAGTGATTCAAAGGAAAGCTCCGGAGCCAGCCAATGCACACCCCATTCGTAAGACATGGCGCCGGCAGCTCCTGCCGCGAGAGCAGCATGCGCCATCTCATCGTAGTGCGTCGTAGGGTTCCACCCCGCCTCGCCGAATTCTTCAAGCAACATTGGGCGGTGCGAACTGGCCGGATTGACGTAGGAGAGCGTATCCGCCGTGGATGCGAATGAGGCATAGCTATGCCACGGCTCAATTGCAGCATCCCGATTCCCAAGATAGTTATCGCCGCCGTTATACGTGGAGAACAGATAGCCCGGCATGGCGATCTGTTTCCCTCCCGCCTGGCGAATTGCGGTCTGCATCTCGTGTGCCCACGCGCTGAAGAGAAGCGTATCCCGCCGCGTTCCCGGTTGCGATGGAATTTGGTTGTCATGAAGCAGTTGGGGGTCGATCTGATCCCGAGTCGGGTTTCTCACGTAAGTTTCATTCGCCAGATCGTAAATGATGTTGCCGACGAGTCTCCAACGCGTTGCCAGGGTGGCGACATATTCCCTTTGAAGCCCGATATGGCGCAGAGAGATCCCGTAGATATTGAAATCACGAGGATCGCGGTAATCAAAACGAACATGCTCCCCATCGGGCCGCTCAAACCCGAGGGTGCGCACCCATTGCGTAAAGACGCAGACATCGAGCACGATCCCCTGCTGAGCCGCAAGATATATCGCGGCATCCAAACCTCGCATCGTCTCCTCGTCGAGCACGGGATCCACCCAGATGCGAACAATCCGATAGCCTGTGCGCCGCATCGAGCGGAAGTCCTCCGCCGCCTGCAAGGGTCGAAAATCGCGCCACAGCCATTCCCACCATGAGCTTGAGGGATAGTAGTTTGTTCCTGCCCAGAAGCCTTCTTTTCCGTCGATGAGTATGTCCGGGCCGTTCATGCTGATAATTTTCGGAGTATGCAGAGTCTGACCGACAACAACAACACCTATGTCCCGACTGTCGACAGGAACAGGATGGCCTTCAAGGCCGGGTTCCTCCGCGTGCTTGAGATCCTGCCAGGCTTCAACACGGATCGTCCATAGCCCTGGATGTTGTCCAGCAATGAAGTCTGTTAAAACCTCCGCTTTGTCGTTGCCGTCAGGGACTCGACGTTCCACTGTGAGCTCGTGGAAGCTGTTTTCTCCCGGCCCCTTTAACGAGAAATGAAGCTCCACCGACGCGGCATGCTGCCGGTAATTGGCGACCGTCGCGCGGACTTGGACCCGCTCGCCGGATCGGTACGAAGCATACCCGGTCTGAACTCGTTCGATCTGGAGGCGACTCTCGAAATGGCTCGCAAGCCGGTCGAGCAGTTCCGCCCATCCACTTACATCCATCGCGTTCTCCGGGTGATCAAACGCGAAGAAGAAGCAGTCGCTGCCGGCGAAGCGATGCCCCACGAGAGAAGGTGCGTAATACCGCATCAAGGCTCCGGCATATCCGACAATCCGGCCGAAGCGGTCCGAGGCTGCGAAAACGGGCGCCAGATCCGCCCGCGGCTCCTCGTCTACATTGTGTACTGGAAGCTCCTTCGCGGGCTTGATGTAAAGCGATGAAACCGTGGCTCTGCGAAATGGCAGAATTGAAAGCGGAAGGGGAGAGTCGGGAACAACCGAAACAGATAAAGGCGTCGCAGTGGGACGGAAGCTGCCCAATCCAGAGCTCGGGCGGAAGTCGATCAAGACGACCGATCCATACCAGTCCGCCTCCACCCGAGACCTGCCGCAAGATTCTTTCCGGCGTAATCCCGCTCTTCACCGCCACATCAAATTCCGCCGGCACCCGGTTGCCAAGCGCAGTCACCAACTGATCGTCGATAACCAGCAGAGGTTTTGGGGGGACCGCGCCATAGGCTCTAAAACAGGCCAGCCATGGGAGCAGCAACAATGCACATACTCGCATTGGTGCCCTAAACACATTCCGGCGGGTTCCGGAGCTGGACGCAACCGGCTCCAGGAATTGCTCACGTAGATCGCAGTGTGTTTTTTGTTTCATTACCGTAACGCACGAATGCAAGGTGCAGGGTAAATCTTAACCTCAGTTCCTCAAGCTGTCACTCAACATTTCGCTTGACAGGGATAGGCCTACACTTGATCTTGAAGTGAAGCCCTCAACCGGATAACACTTCGGCTACAGGACCAAAGGTTCCCCGGCAATCGATCACCATTTCTCAATAGAAATTACAAGGATATTCATTTTGAAAGTCACCGGCATAAAAGTCACTCCTGTAACCGTGCCTATGGAAGCGCCTCTTCGCTGGAGCATGGGCGTAGAGACGGGCACGACGCGAGCAATCATTGAAGTCTCGACCGACGAAGGAATCACAGGTATCGGAGAAACTTACGGCGGAAACGCGGTCGAGCACGCGATTGAAGCAGCCAAGCCCTTTATTCTCGGCCTCGATCCCCTCGAGACCGGAATTCTGACTCATCGTCTAGGAGTGTTCTGTATCGGCTACGAAACGGCGGTTCCCGCCGTGGTGCGCGCTGGAATTGAGATGGCATTTCTGGATGCAGCCGGCAAAGCCCTGAATCGCCCGATTTATTCGCTCCTCGGAGGCGCGGTGCGGGAGCGCATCGAGACAGCGGCATATCTCTTCTTTCGTTATCCGGGGGAAAAAGGGGTAGGCGGAGAGTCGTCGCCCGAGGCATTGGTGACTCGGACCGAAGAGCTCATTGAACGCTACGGCTTCCGCGTCCTCAAGCTCAAAGGCGGCGTGCTTCCTCCCAAAGACGAACTGGAAGTAGTCCGGCAATTGCAGAAGCGCTACCCGGACAAGCCGCTGCGCTGGGATCCGAATGCGGCGTGGTCGGTCGAGACCTCGCTGAAGGTCCTACGCTGGCTGGAAGCCGAAAACATCGAGCTTGAGTATCTCGAGGATCCGACCTGGAACCTCGAAGGCATGAGCCTGGTGCGAAAGGCTTCGACAATCCCATTCGCGACAAATATGTGCCTGGTCGCCTGGGAACAGCTGGCGCCTGGGATTCAGATGCGGAGCGTCGATATCATTCTGTCGGATGTCCACTTCTGGGGCGGCTTTCGCCAGAACCAGCGCATGATGGCCGTCTGTGATGCCTTCCATCTCGGGGTAGGAATGCACAGCGACCGCGAGCTGGGTATTTCCACCGCGGCCATGCTCCATCTCGCAGCCGCATCGCCTTCGCTGGTTTATGCCATCGATAGCCATTATCACGACCAGGTGGGGGACATCATCACCAAGCCATTCCAGTATGTTGACGGCTTTTTCGAAGTGCCGAAGGGCCCTGGCCTGGGCGTCGAGATCGACTGGGACCAGGTGGAGAAATACAACCGCGTCTATCGCGAGCAAGGACAGGTCAACGAATTCTATGACCCGCAGCGCCCCGGATGGGTACCCGCACTGCCAATTTTTTAAGATTCGAGAGAGCAGGATACGGATCGGACCATGCGAATACGTCTACTCACTTTCACTTTAATCCTGTGCGGATTCATGCTCCAGTCCGGAGCGGCTCAAACTACAGCGAACGGGATCGCGCCGCCGGATCATTACTTCCGCACTGTGGAACGCAGCGTGAGCGGTTCGAGCCCCTTCTATCTCGTGCGCAACCGCCGCCCGAATTTCTCTCTCGTGGTGAGCGATCCCAAGGACGAAATACTCAGCACGGCGGCCGAGGATCTTGCCCGTTATATTGAGAAGCGCTGGGGTACTCGTCCCGCAATTGTCTCCCATACCGAAGATGCGAAGGGCAACCTGATCGTGCTTGCTTCCCGCGCATCCCTGAAACAGCTTCCTAGCGGATTTGAGAAAGCTGCTTCCGAAAACCGCGATCTGGCAAGTCAGGCATTTGTGATTCAGCGGATCGCAATGCCCCAGAACCGAACCGCACTCCTCTGTCTTGGAGGCGCATCGATCGGCGCTCGCTACGCCACAGTTGAAATCTTGCGCCGCATGAGCTACGACCGCCAACATGCTGTCCTTCGACTCGACCACATGCGTGACGAGCCCTACTCGACCTGGCGCGCCATCTATATCAATGACTCGGCGCATCAGGCCAATAATTATGATCCGAACCTGGTCTATCCGGTCGATACCTACCGCTGGCCGCTCGACAAGTGGAAGCGCTACATCGACCAGATGGCCTTCTTCCGCTACAACGTTCTGCAGATCTGGCTTGTGCCGCAGATGTTCTCGCCTAAGGCGTTGGAAGGAGGCGGAGTCTATGACTATGTTCGCGACACGCTGCGCGCCATTGCGGATTACGCACGTCCGCGTGGAATTCAACTTTGCCTGACCAACGGAATTAACGTCTCTACCGACGCCGGCACTCTCCTAGACACGCTCCCGGTCTACAAAGACATGCCCGTCTACCGGTATCTCAGTCCCAATAAGCCTCAAGAAAAAGAACTCATGCTGAAGCTTTGGGATCATTGGTCGAAGTCTCTCCCCGAAGTTACGATCTGGCAGCTATTCCCTGGTGATCCGGGCGGCTGTCACGAACAGGGGTGCGGTCCGGACACGTATGTGGACCTGGCCCTCGAGATTACCAAGATCATTAAGAAGAACAATCCCAAGGCGACCATCGATTTCTGCCCGTGGCAGTTCTTCGGATGGGGACCGACATGGCCCACGCAGATGCGCAAGGATACCGCGCGAATCGACCGCGGCTATCGCTATCTCATCTCGAAGCTCGATAGCTTTCCTCCCGATACAATTTTTAGCCCGAATCTCAACGACTTCACCTCCGAGCCTCCGGTCCGCGATGCGGGCCGGGGCGGCAACACCATTCAATATATTGACGCGATACACAACAAAGGCCATCTGATCCATACCTGGACCTATTTCGTCACGGAAGGCGAAGGCTGGCTCAATCACCATGACAAGGTAGCGAACATCATTCACCAGCGGGACATTGAGGCCCGCTATCCCATCTCCGGCGGTATCTGCTACACCATGACACCCGCCTTGAATATCCTGAACCAGTTCGCCTGCTCCGAAGCATTTTGGAACCCGCGCGTCACCCAGCAGCAGATCATGCAGCGGTATACCGAGGGAATTTTCGGCACGGATGAACAGAAACTGATCGATATATTTCCCAGCTTCGATATTGGACCAACCGTGGGATACACATTTGCCAAAGCGCCAGAGTGGAATCCCGATTACGCCAAAATCCATGCTGAGATGGAACATAATCAGGCAGTGCTCAATTCCCTGACATTTTCGCGCCCTACACGCTTTGACCTTATTGAGTCGGCCCAGGACTACAGGAACTCCTTGCTCTATTTCGCGCATCTGTATGAAGAAAACAGCAGCCTTGGAGAGGCCGTTGCCAGGGCGCGCGCTTTAGTGAAACAGTCGCCGGAGTTTCGAAATACGCCCGTTAACGAAATCCGCATCGCCCAGGCGGAACAGGCCCTGCGGGCAGAGCAAGGAGCATCGAAGGAACAGCTCGAAGCTGCGATTCACAATGTCCAGGCCTTCGATGTTCCCGCGATGAAGGCTCGCTATCGCGCCAAACACTATCAGATATTCATCGACTATCCGACGCCTTTTACCGCTCTGCTGCCCCAACTAATCGACGGATTTTTCGATGCATTTGGCGCCGGTTTCGTCCAATGAAGTAATAACAAACGGCAAGTTTTTCCGGGAGAGAGTGATGGAATTGTTGAAAGACAAAGTTGCCATAATCACCGGTGCGGCTGCTGGAATCGGTGCAGGAATTGCGCAGCTATTTTCTGAGCAGGGGGCTCATGTTTTTCTCAGCGATATCAATGAAGCCGGAGTTAAACAAAAGGCTTCGGCGCTCCAGTCCACGGGCGGCTCAGTTTTCCCCATTACCGCGGATGCGCGTAACCGGGATGAAATGGCCAAAGTGGTTCAGGACGCAATTTCGCGGTTCGGCCGCGTCGATGTTTTGATCAACAATGCCGGTGTTTATCCGCGACAACCGTTTCTGAATATGACCGAAGAGCAGTGGGATACGATTCAAGACATCAACCTGAAGAGCGTCTTTCATTGCACCAGGCTCGTGCTGCCGCATATGGTCAAACAGCGCGCGGGCTGTGTCGTAAATATCTCTTCGGTGACTTTCTTTATTGGCATGAAAAACCTCACGCACTATCTCGCGACCAAGGGCGGCATAATCGGGGTGACACGCGGGCTCGCGCGCGAGGTCGGTGAGTATAACGTCCGCGTCAACTGCATCACGCCGGGAGCAGTGGAAACAGAAGGAGAACGGGCAGTCGCTACCAAGGAGCAGGCGGATTCCATCATCGAACTCCAGAGCCTCAAACGGCGCATTCTTCCCCTGGACATTGCGCGAGTGTGCCTCTTTCTGTGTACGGATTTGAGCGCTGCCATGACCGGCCAGACGCTGAATGTCGATGGCGGCTGGGTAATGTACTGAGTGGTCCTTCGGCGAGATTGCAAATCCCTACGGCATAGTCCGGAGAGTATTTTTCATCGCAGCCAACAGCCTTGTCGTCATCGTTTCGTCGTTATAAAGAAATTCCTTCACATCCTTGTAGCCCGTGGGCTTTGCACCCGGAGGACAGGTCAGCAAGCAAACGTTAATTCGAAATATGTCGTCGATCTCAGGCGAGTGCAGTTTCTTCAACGCGGATTCCATTCCCGACCAGTGCCAATCTCCTTGAAACCCATTCTGCCGCTGCCACACCGACGCCGCGTCGACGAAGGCCGCTAGCGCTGGCTTGACATTCTGATTGTGCTCCGTGGCTGTCAGGAAGTCCTCATAAGCCGCTTTAGCATCGAGCTGCATGATCAGATCGTTCAAAAAACGGTGTGGGTTGCCGAAGAGGAGCCCGCGAAGCGGTCCTGTAACCAGCTTGCCGGATGCAGCGCTGCGAAGTTCCTTGGCGGCGCTGCGCATGCGTGCGGAGTCCTTGCCGGAAACCGCTTCCCAGCCATTCACGATCACTCGGCCGCGGCCTTGGATCAGTTCGTTCGCGAAGCGAATGTAGTCTGCCTCTACCGGAGGCTTCTTTCCCGTCGCGCCGCGGGCAAACGCAAAAGTATTCGGCAGTTGCACGCAATGAGTCTGCGCATTCCCCATGACGCCACGCGGCCCAAGCTCCGAGCCGGCCTGATAGGCTCCGCTGCCACCAAAATTCGTCATCGGAAAACTCGGCTCGCTCTCTATCCTTCCGTAGTTGAAGGAGATCACACGGGACTGAAGGCCGAGTTGCTTCGCGTAAGAAAGCCCGTTCGCCAGACCCCATGGCTCAGGATTGGCTTTGTTAAGCTTTTGGATCGTATCGACAAATTCAGAGTCTGTGCCTTTCTTGAGAATTCCGGTCTTGTAAAAGCGGCCGTAGGCCTGCCAGCCCCAATCAATCCAATAGTCCAATTCGATGCCGGGCCGTAATTGATTGAGCATTTTGCGATGCTGGACTAGCAGATTGACGAACTCGGTATCTGTCGACCCGGGATAGCCCCCAGGATCGCTGTCGATGATCGCCACCCCGTCCACATGGGCAAGATAGCGCATCAGCTTTTTGCGTCTGCTGATCATTTTTGCGACGGCAACCGGATCCGCTGGATTGACATGCTTGTCGCAATAGAAGAAATGGCGTGTTTGAAAAGTCGATTGAGATGCGATTTTGTCGTCGGGGATCACGTTCGCAGTAAGGACCATCATGACTCGCATCCCGAAATCGTGGTGCAGCATATCGATGACGCGGGAATCTTTTTCGAGGCTGGCCTTATCGCTCGGCGTCAGGGGGTCGGGCATGATCTCAAGCATGGGCCAGATCATGATGGTGTTGAACCCGAGCCTCTTCAAGCCATCCGCATAGCCCTTCCAATCGTCGACGGTCCAGGTCCGAGCCGCGTAAGGATGGTTGTACGGCCAATGCTCATGGATATACATTCCCACGATGTGATTGGCGGGCGCGACTGTGCGTGCGGGCGCCTGAGCTGCCAGGCCAAGGGGCTGGAGAAGAAGTAATGAACCGAGGATTGCTCCCAGAAAAGGTGTAAACCGGCGCATCGCTGTCCCCTGAAAAATTGAAGTCCACTGAAATCCGGGCCACCGCACAAAAACGGAGCTCCGTTCACGACCGCTCTAATGTAAGTGCGTCCCGGAAAGGCAGGCTGAACGCGGCCGATCCATAAAGATCGGCGTGCATAACCTACTCTCTCGGAATACAGGAACAGTGGAACCCGCGTGAAACACCGAAGCTATAACTGTGAGCTTCGCGCTGTCAAGTAATTTTTCTCATGAGGAATATTATTTCTCTATTGCAACATTCTTCCTCCGGCTTCGGGTCCCTCGTTCGCAAAGCTGACCTGGGATTTGAGTTCAGCCTAAACCCTCAAACGCGCATCCGCCCTCCTCGGCCAGTTCACTGGAATCCATAAGAAAGCCGCAAGGAGCGTCGCCCCCACGCCGATCAGCAGGGCGGAATCCCAGTTCTTCCAATGTTGAACAGCGGCTCCCAGAAGAATGGGGGAAACGAACCCTCCAAAGTTGGAAGCGCTGTTCATCAGTCCAGCAAAAGCCCCGGCCGACCTGCCGCCAAGGTCCGCAGCCACGGTCCAGGCGATGGGCAAAAAGAGGTCGCCCACGCCGGCGGCAGCCGCGAGCAGCCAGGGAGAACTCCGGGCCGAGCCGACAATCCCGCAGTAAAAAAGAAGAGCGGAAAACAATATCGAGCAGAACCCCAATGTCCCGCGGCCAAGAGCCGGGCCAATTTTTCTGCTGGCCACGTCACAAACGATCCCGCCAATCCAATTGGATCCGATTCCCAGGAGAAATGGCAGCGAAGCATACCAGCCAGCCTGGCTAAGCGTATATCCGCGCCGTTCGATCAGATAAGTGGGAAACCATGTTGCATAAAACTGCCACATGACTGTGTAACCGAATACGACCATGAGCAACGCGATCATGCGAATAGACCACAACCGCACTCCCGCCCGCTCGAAAGTTTTGGAAGCCCGATTGGCCGGAAGATTGGACGGAACTGCGAAAAGCCAGGCTCCCGCAGCCAAAACACCAGCGGCCGCGATGACAATAAATGTTGATCGCCAGCCATAACGAAGCAGTAGAAAAACGGCCAGGACCGGAGCAAACGCGCCGCCCACTCTTCCGCCGCCGAGAAAGATACCGAATGCGGTCGTTCTCCAGCTGTCCGGCACCCATCGCGCAAGAGCAGTGGTGATGGCGGGATTCAGGGCAGCTTCCATGCCTCCAAACGCAACCCTGACGATCACCAGCATAAGATAGTTCAGCGCGGCGCCGGTCAAAGCTGTGCAAGCCGACCATGCCAGGATGGCGAAGGTGACGATCTTCCGTGGACCGATACGGTCCGCCGCTGCGCCCCACGGCATCTGCAGCAAAGCGTAAGACAGGAAAAAACTGCTAAATACAATGCCAAGCTGGGTGGGCGTTAGACCAAACTCGCGGCTAATGCTGGGAGCGGCGACAGAAATGCAGCTCCGGTCGACGTAGCTGACCATGTTCAACAGGGTCGCGGCTCCGACGATCAGATATGGCGACCTTGTCCGCTGCTCTGAAGTAAACTCTGCGCTGCCACTCACCCTAGGTCATCACTCAATCGAAATAGGAAGTCCAACCCTGATCTCCCGAAGCTATAGAGGGCCGGGATTGCTGTCAAATCTTCTTTTCAATTGAGGAATATTATTCTTTTATTGCAACTGCCTTGTCCTTCTTCAGGAGCTCGGCTTTCCTGCCGGCTTGCTCCGCTTCTTGCTTCTTTCCCATTCCCCTGTAGGCCTGATCCAGCAGTTGAAGCACTTCCGCGTTCCCAGGCTGCGACTTTGATAATGGGCTGAGCTGCTCAACTGCGGCGCCAAAGCTGCGTTCCGCAATCTGCGCTTTCGCGAGACCTACTTGCGCGTTTAGGCTGTTTGGCTCAAGCAGAAGTGCCGCTTCGAACTGATCCTCCGCTGCTTCAGCATCCCTCAATCCCAGGTAAATCCTGCCCAGCAGCAGCCGTGCAGGAACTTGACTCGGCGCTAGTGTCAAGCTGGTTTCGAGCGCCTCCCGGGCCTTTGTCAGATCGCCCATTTTCTCGAAGGCCTCCCCTTCCTCGAAGGCAATCGCTGGATCGCCCGGCCGAAGCGAGCGCGCCTTTTTCAGATGACCGGCCGCATTTGCATAGTCCCCGGCCTGCAACTCCAGCTCACCAAGTTGCCGCAACGCAAGCCATGATTGTGGGTCGAGTTTTAGCACCTCATTCAACGCCTGCCGGGCTTGGCCCGGACGATCATCCCCTTGGGCCTGCATCGCCGTGTGGAATAGATTCTGCTCTTCGATCTTGTCCTTAGGGTCCGGCAACAAAGGTTCTGCAGCCGAGGCCGCGGAGGGTATCTTCGCAGTTAATTGGGCCAGCATCGCAAGGGACCTCCGGTCGGCTGTTTCTGATTGTTGGTAGAGATTCTTCAATTCCCCTGGATCGGCGTGTAGATTGTAAAGCTCCGGGCGGGGAGCTTCGATGAACTTGAACCCTTGTCGGCGCAGCGAGCGCAGGGGAGCCCAACCGAATTGCAGCGGATAATCCGTCTCTCCGAAGGCCGGCCGCCCCGCTGCTTCCGTTCCCGCGAAATATGATTGCAGGGATGCGCCATCGAGGGCTGCGGGAGCCGGAACGTGCAACAAGTCGAGCACTGTTGGCAGAATGTCGGTAGTTCTGACTTGTGCGCCCACCACTCTGCCGGCATCGGCTTCACCCGGCAGTTTCACAATCAGAGGAACGTGTGTGGTCGAGTCGTAGAGAAAGATTCCATGCGTCTCCTCATGATGCTCGCCCAGGCCCTCGCCATGATCCCCTACCACGATAATGATCGCGTTCTTGTATTGGCCATGCTTTTTGAGATACGCCACGAGATTTGCCAGCGCCAAATCGGCATATGCAATCTCTCCGTCATACAGATGGTCTTTATATATCTCCGAATACGGAGCGGGGGGTTCATAGGGATCGTGCGGATCGTAAAGATGGACCCAGACGAAATGCGGGCCGGCCGGGTTCTCATCTAGCCATTTTTTCGCATGTTGCACCACCACCATTCCTCGGCGCTCCAGGCGCCCCCACCGAGATCGTGCGGAAGAATGCTGTGGGAAGTTGTCGTAAAATTCGAATCCGCGATTGAGTCCCGGCGCCAGTGTATTGCTGTCAAGAATGACCGCTCCAATAAACGCCGCCGTGTGATACCCGTTGCGATTAAGCAGCTCGGCCCAGGTCGCATGGGTTGTGTCGAGCGGTATGGCAAAGTCGGTTACTCCATGAGAACTCGGCAACAGGCCGGTCAAAATGGTGACGTGCGAAGTGTTCGTAACAGGGCTGGGAGTGAAGGCCTGGGCAAAGCGAATGCCGTCTTTTGCCAAGCCATCGATCGCAGGAGTCTGAATGCTGCCATCGCCGTAGCAGTGGAGGTGGTCAGATCGAAGGGTGTCGATTGTGACCAGGAAAACGTCCGGCGCACGCGTTTTCTTCCCCTTCAATCCCACTATTAAGGCAGCTAGGGCAATCGCGCAGCAAACGATTCCAATCGATAAACGCCTCATGGCAACTGGGACTACCATAGACGATTTGTCCCCCTGAGTCTAAGGTCATTGAGAAGTGCTCTTGTGCAGACCTCACTTAATCGAATTGAGAGGAATACCCCAAAAAAGTGACCGTGGGTATCGGCTGCCAACGCACTTGAACTCAGTACACCCGAGGCGGGCGAGGAGGATTTTTATGAGATGTTCCCGGCAAATTGCCGTGATCGGGGCGGGCACAATGGGTCATGGGGTTGCGCAGATCTTCGCTCAGGGCGGCCTTGAGGTCGCCCTCTACGACAGTGACCCCGGGGCGCTAACTGCCGCGATGCTGCGCATCCGCCGAAATCTGGATGCCATGGTCCGCCATGAGCTATTGACAAGGGACCAGGCAGATGAAGCACGCCAGCGAATTCGTCTCGTCAGCAGCGTGGGCGATGCCGCTCACGGCGCGGATTTCATCACGGAGTGCATCGCTGAAGATCTCGATCGAAAGCAGGCGCTATTTGAGGATTTGGAATCTTGGGCGCCAGCGGAAGCGATCTTTGCATCGACCACTTCCACCCTCCTCTTGGCCGACATCGGTCTCAGGATCCGGCGTAAACAGAGATTGGTGATCACGCATTACTTCAATCCACCTCACCTGGTGCCGGTAGTCGAAATCGTGCCCAGCCCATTCACCGATCCTGATACAGTCACCGCGGCGAAGGCTCTCCTCTCCAGGATGGGAAAGAAGCCCATCGTATTGAAGAAGGAGATCGCGGGATTTTTGGTCAATAGGATTCAGGCGGCCATGGCGCGGGAGGTCCTCTTTTTGCTGGGAGCAGGCCTGGCAAGTCCTCATGAGATCGATGACGCCGTTCGGGGCACGATCGGTTTTCGGCTTGCCGTTAGCGGACCGATTGAAACGATGGACTTTGGCGGCCTCGATATATGGCTCGAAGTTATCCGCAATCTCCTGCCGGCCCCGGGAAGTCGGACCCATGCTGTAAACCTGCTCTCGACGAAGGTTAGCAGCGGAGAGCTAGGAGTAAAAACGGGCCGGGGCTTCTACAATTGGGAAGCGGGCAAAATTGAGCCTGCTGCAATAGACAGGGCTTCCCAGCGGGAAGATGCCTTTTTGCAATTGCTCAAACTGCTGCAACAGCCTGAGTCGCGGTAGAGTTTTCCGATACTTTTCCGCAGAACCCGCCTTCGGCTTGGTGATCACAACTTCTTGTGGCAGGTTTGCCGCAAGAGGCAATAATAAAGGAGAAGAGCGTGAACAGGGTACGATCCGGCGCGAGCAACTCGAATTATCTGGTTCCAATCCTGAGTTCGGCGCTCAAAATTCTCGACGTCTTTTATCAGGCGGAATCGGACCTGACTTTGCACGAAATCAGCACAAAAGCGAAAGTTGGGAAGACTTCGGCCTTCAGAATTCTTTATACGCTGGACAAATTCGGGTATGTGGAGAAGGATCTCGCAAACGGGAAATATCGTCTGGGATTTGGGATCATCTCCGCTGCGCGAAAGACGCTCGCCGGAGGTAACCTGGTGCAGGTTGCTCGTCCCCATCTCAAAAAATTGCGCGATGAGTTCGACGAAACGACCAATCTGGCAACGCTACTCAAGGACGAGATTATCTATCTAGAGATTTTTGAGAGTCCCCACTCTTTCCGCATGACTGACACGGTGGGTTCACGAATCTCGTGGCATTCGACCGCATTGGGTAAATCTATTGCAGCTTTTCTGCCCGAGGAGAGGGTCAAGTCGATTTTGAAACAGTATTCTCTCAAACGTCTGACTCCGAATACGATCAGCAGCGTACGGGAATATATGAAGGTCCTGGCAAAGATTAGGCAACAGGGCTATAGCATTGACGACGAAGAATCCGAACTAGGAGCGACTTGCTTCGCCGTGCCACTCTTCGACGCGGAAAACGCGGTAGTGGGAGCCCTCAGCGTCTCCGGTCCCAGCCCCCGAATCCAGGCCAAGCAACATAAAATCAGCCACGCCCTCAAATCGATCTCCGTCTCCATCTCCCGCTCCCTGAGCAACGGACATGCTATCAACCACGGCGGTTGACCTACAATTTTTAGCGGGCTTATTGGATGCATAGCAAATGGCTAACGTGGAAATTGAAGTCGATCCGCTGCGCCTGGACATGTTGGCTGACGATCCTCCTTCAAGTTGCGTTCGGCTCTGCCCTCCTCGCCTCTCAGCACCACAGGCGCACGCCGGTCATTCTCATTTCCGTGGATACACTGCGCGCAGACCATCTGAGCAGCTACGGATACAAGCGCATTCATACCCCGGAGATCGACTCGCTCGCCAGCGGCGGCACGCTGTTTACCCAAATCGAGTCCCAGGTTCCGTTGACTCTTCCGTCGCATGTCTCGCTGCTCACTTCCACATATCCTTTCTCGAATCGTGTCGAGGACAATGGAGAAATCCTGGCTCCCAATGCGATTACCCTGGCAACGGTTTTGAAGTCGCAGGGATACTCGACCGCCGCGTTCATCGGTGGATTCGCGCTGGATCGGAGGTTTGGACTCGATCAGGGATTCGATCTTTACGACAGCCCGTTCGATCTCGGCCAGCAGAACGCGATCGATCCTTCCGATTTAAAGCGCCCCGGCGAAGACGTCGTGAGATCCGCTGAAACATGGCTCAACAAGAATGCAACAGGGCCGTTCTTCCTCCTGCTTCATCTCTATGATCTGCATACGCCGTATCAACATCACCGCAACATGCCGGCACTCTCGGCCGGCAGCGGCTATGACTCCGAACTCCAGTATGAAGACCGGACCGTGGGTCAGTTTCTTCATTTTTTAAGGGAGAGGGGTCTCTTCGATAAAGCGCTGATCGTATTCGTCTCCGACCATGGCGAGAGCTTGGGAGAGCATGGCGAAGCCACGCACGGTTACTTCATCTACCAAAGCACGCTCCACGTGCCACTCATCATCCACTGGCCGGCAAAGACCGCCGTTTTCCAAGCGCGCGTGAATGAGCCCTCTGGCTTGCTGGATGTAGTGCCCACCATATTGCAGTTCCTGGGCGTTTCAGTTCCCTCGCATTTCCAAGGCAAAAGTCAGCTTGAACTTCTGAATGCCTCTGGGCCGCAGCATCCTCAAGCGATTTACAGCGAAAGCATATATGCGCACAACCACTATGACTGTAGTCCACTCCGTAGCGTAAGGATCGGCCGGTACAAGTTCATCCAGGCCCCGAAGCCGGAACTGTATGACCTGGACCGCGACCCTCATGAGCTGAACAATCTCTATAGCAACCGAAGAGCTGTCGCGGCCTTGCTCCAGGCGCGGCTCGACTCCCTTCTCGTTCACCATCCGGCGATTCACGTTTCCACAGCGAACGCGATCAGTCCCAAGGCAGCAGAACAACTAAGGGCCCTTGGATACATGGCCAGTTCTGGCCCTGCTCCGGCCAATTCCAACTCGGGTATCGATCCCAAAGACCGGATTGTCCAATACGAGGAGACTCATCGCGCCATCTCAATGGCCTATTCGGGCAGGCTGAAGGAATCCGTAGCCTTGCTCGAAAAGGTTCTGGCCACCACTCCGAATCTTCCGGATGCCCGCAACATCCTGGGGCTGTTTCAGCAAAAGCTGGGCCTGCACGAAGAAGCCGTCAAAAATTTCCGCGAGATCCTGAAGAAAGATCCGTCGAACACTCTCGCCCATTACAACTTGGCCGTCAGCTACTTCAATCTCAGCCAGCCAGAACTTGCGATCAAGGAAATTCATGCCGTGCGAGCTAGCGCATCCGATTCAGGCCGCGCATTGGAGCAAGTCACAATTCCGGCAGAGGAGCTTCTGGGAACTATTTGGCTGCAACAGAAAGATTACCCCCGCGCGCGCACTCAGTTCGAACATTTGCTGACTATCGCCCCCCGCGACTTCACCGCTCTGTACAATCTTGGTTGGCTGGCAGGAATGGAAGGCAATTTCGCGGAAGGAATACAACGCCTGAAAGCAGCTGCGGAGGTCGAGCCGGAGAACGCCGACGCGCACAGCGCATTGGGTACCCTCTATCTAAGGCGTGGAGATTTGTCTGACGCAAAAAATCAATTCTTGGACGCAGCCCGCCTATCTCCGGCTTCTGCCTCGACACATTACAACCTGGGCGTCGTCCTTGCCAGAGAGAATAGCAGCCAACAAGCCGCCAGCGAGTTCAGGAAAGCTTTGCGAGCACAGCCCAATTTCCTCCAGGCCAGGGAGGCGTTGGATAGACTGGAAACCAGATAACAGGACTTTAGCGCGGAACTTTTCTCTGCGAAAGCTTGTGCAACTCCGCAATCAGCCGCCCACCATTCGTGTCCCATTTGTGGTAGAGATTCTGCACTCGATCAAAAGAAGTGCTGCCTTGCGCCACATCTGAGGTAATGTTCCGGTTCCCGGCTTCGGGAGAGGTTTCGGCCAGTATCCTATCCAGGTCCGGGGATTTGAGCCTCTTCAGCGTCGCTCCAAGCCCATTCCATTTTTTGTTCCAGATTGACGGCCACGCGGACTGATAACCATTCTGCTTCTGCCATGCCAGAGTCGCCTCAACAAACAGCCTGAATTTGCTATCGTCGATATTCTTCTGGGATGTACCCACAAAATCCAGAAACGCAGCTTTCATCCGCAATTGATACTCCAGGTCGGAAAGGAACCTATGTGGATTTCCAAAGAGCAGGCCCTTTAGATTTCCGGGATGCAGGGCAGTGCCTCGAGAGGCATCAAGCTCGTCGGCTATGGAGCGCATCCGCTTCGAATCGGAACCCGCGATTGCGCGCCAGGCATTCACAATCAAATCCCCCTTGCCTTCAATAAGGCTATCGGCAAACTGGGTGTAGTTATCGGCAGAGATGGGCTGGCCTTTGGCACCCCTGGCGAAGGCAAATGTATTTGGCAACTGAACGCAGTGGGTTTGGGCATTTCCCACTACTCCCCGCGGCGCGCGCGCTTCGCCCGCCTTGAATGCCGCGTCCCCGCCAAAATTCGTCAAGGGAAATTCAGGCTCTCCTTCAATCGCGCCGTAGTTAAAAGCCAGAGCGGTCGAAGCCAACCCGAATCTTTTCGCCAGGTTCAAATCCGTTCCGTTTGGCGGCGGGCTAAGAGTATGAATGGTAATCCCCCACGGCCGCGGATCGTATTTCTTGATCTTGTTTAATACATCATCTGCTTCCGCCGGCGTTCCCCATCGAAATCGACCGGTAGCGTAGTACTGGCAATATGCCTCCCAACCCACATGCATCCAGTAATACAAGTCGATCCGCCGCCGCAATCGGTCCAGCATATGCCGGTGCTGTTCGAGGAGACTGGCAAACTGAGCGTTGTTCGACCCGGGAAATCCACCAGGATCGCTATCGATTATCGCGATGCCGTCCATCTGCGCCAGGGGACGGAGCAATTGCTCCCGCCACACAATCATGTGCTTCATTGCGGCGGCATTCGATGGGTCGACGAACTCCACGCTGGAAAACAACGGCCTGCGGTCAAAGCTGTATTGGGATGCAACTTTTTGGTTGGCAACTAGATTCGGACAGAGAGTCAGGAAGACACGGAAACCGAACTCGCGTTGCAGAATGCCAATAACAGTTGCGGTTTTCTCGATCTGAGCTCGGTCACTGGGCATCAGCGGCTCTGGCATGATCTCCAAAGCTGGCCACATGACCACCGTGTTGTAGCCTATCTTGCTCAGCCCTTCGGCATATCCCCGCCAATCCTCGACTGTCCAGGTGCGGGCGGCGTAGGGATGATTGTAGGGCCAGCCTTCATGAACATACATCCCCAGAATGCCTTCTGCGCCGCCGCTGTTCCCTTCAGCCGCTAGGAAGATAGAGCTCCCGGCTGCCTGCGCCGCAAGGGCAGCAAGCCCGCCACTCAGATATAAAAACTTTCTTCGATCCATCCACTCACCTCCCATGCTCCGAATCGATTTCACGCAGTAGTTTGAAGCAACAGATCACAGCAATAACTCGTAATTTCATTCATGATGCTGCTGGATGAAGGCCAGGGTCGAGCCAACCTCTCCAAGATATTGATCGGGCGACATAAGCAAAGGAGCGGGACTATTCCTCAATGGTTTCACTTTCTTTAAGGTGGCGATTGCTTCCGGGTAGGTCTTGATCCGGCAGGGTAAAGGATTCAGCCGATACTGGGCTGGCATTTGGCTTTCCCACCAGCTATGGTTTTCGAGGAACATAAAAACATCTGTAAGTTGCCGCACGCTGTCTGGCTGAGCAATCAATCCGGCAAACTCGGTCAAGATTGTTGGAACCGGTTTGTCTGGATCACGATTGAGCTGGCCATACGCGAAAATATTTCCCATCTGAGCGGCCGGATTGTAGGCATTTACGAGTGTTCCATCTACTCCAATCCTCTTGCTTCTTTCGGCCAGGTCCTTCAAGCAACGCACGTCGAAATGGACCTTTCCCCATGTCGCCTTGCGGCCGCGGTCATCGTCCACGATGAAATAAGGCCAAAGATAAGCGCGCTTGCCTTTCGCGTGAATCTTCTGAATCGCGGAGCGATCCGGCCAGGCGGGGACAGGTCGGTCGGCCTTTGCATATACCTGTCGGGTTAAGCCGCGATAGAGATTGTGCCCGGGAAGCGTGGCTGCGCTGGCAAAAGAAATGTCGCTTTCAATCACGTGTTTTGAAAGCTCCGCTTGCTTTCGGGATATTCAAAGGCCCAATCGCAAAACTCAAGACTGCTGTAGCCGCTATACCGTAGAAACGGAATCAATCGTCCCGGCAAATTCTTCATCGAATCGGAGGTTAGCCGCTCGCCTACAAAAACGTAGATGCCCAACTGCGGAGGGTCATGCGACGGCGCCTTGATCGATTGTGCCCGCGTTGACACTGCGCTCATGCAATAGAGCGAGAGAAGAGATATCCCTACCCGGAAGGCTGTTCCCGTTCTGCTCATCTTTTTGAGCCCGGAGCATTTCGCGCAATATCAAGGCTCTGACTGTTGCGAAAAAGCCTATCCAAGGATTCGACTCTCATCGCATCCTTCGATGGATCGTCCTGTTGGGGGGCATCGATCAGATCGACGTGACCGAATTCGTCCTTTCCTCGCACCAATAAGGCAAGCTGACGCACGTCTCCATCCTGAACCACTTCAGGCGGCATGTAGCGCACGGCGAGCCCTATTCTGGGCTTGTCGGAAGTGTTCGCTTTCGAGCCATGAACGATCGCTATATCATGCAGCGACATCTGGCCCGGCGCAAGGACGATGTCCACGACCTGCTTCTCGTCCACCTCAACCG
Source organism: uncultured Acidobacteriota bacterium (assembly GCA_963823295.1). Classification (GTDB taxonomy): domain Bacteria; phylum Acidobacteriota; class Terriglobia; order Terriglobales; family Acidobacteriaceae; genus JAKAAZ01. The sequence continues at coordinate 13,069 of CAWGLF010000002.1, read as the reverse complement.
CAATCTCCTGACCGCGCGATAGCGCGTTCTCGGGAGCATAAGTTTCATGATGCGGAAGAATTGGATTTTTTTGTGATCCAGGCACAACACGCATGCACCCGTTCTCAGGAATGCTGTCCGACAGCGCAATCCAAGCGGTCGTTACCTTGGGCGGATGAAGGCCCCAGTATGTTGCATCCTGGTGCCACGAGATGTATTTCTTGTCTCCCGGCATTTTTACGAACCAGCCGGAATCTCGAACCAGCAAATTAGGCCCGAGAACGCTCTCCACGGCATCCAGCACATTGGGGTGCGCAATCATCCGATAGACCCAGCCAAGAAACGTATGGGTATGGGCGTAAATTGAGACGTGTTTGTTCGCCGGAAGGCTCTTCAGTTGTTCGCTGTGATATGCATAGTAACCGTCAAAATAGCGGCGAAACTCCGCTGTTTCTGAGTCGCTAAATGCGCGGATGGGGAAGCAGTAGCCCCGCTCCCGATAACTTTCGACCTGTTTGCTTGCGAGTTTGTTCGACCGTTCCACAACTGCCATACCATAGCTCCTCTTAGTAATTTCCCAACTGCTGTCGGTGGACTCGCAGTCGAGCAGCTTAGTAGAATTCGACCCCTTGCCCCGAAACACGGGTCACGGCATGGTCTCCTTCGAAGGCCCAGACCCACATCTCGGATTCAATGCTTCCCCATCCCGGGACAAGCTTCGCGGTTCCATTGGCAATCGCGTCCGAAAAATTGGTGGCCATCGAGGTTACCGGCTCGATCGCGGCTACATACTCAGCTCCCCAAAACGGGTAGTCCGGGCCGCCCTGGAAGAGCTGCCAATACCATATCCAGGGGAACACTTTTGCATCCCAGGCAAGACCGATCCCAATACACTGCGCACTGCTGCGCAACGCGTACCAGCCTTCTTCGAAGCCGTGCAGGAAAGCCAAATCCTGGGAGCAAACATCCGGTCCTGGAATTTTTGAGAGATCGGCTTCGCCTCCTCCCGCAGTGGAATCAGAGGCCAGCTTCCATCGAAGTTTTCCTTCAGCCGACTACCTGCTTCCAGGGAGGCCGCGGTTTTAACCTTGCAGGATGGCAGGTCGATCACACAGGAATCGTCAAGAAACGGCCAGCCGTATGCCGGGTGGTGACCCCATACAATTGGCAGTTCCTCCCCACTTTCGTTCAGGACCACTTCGTTGATCTGCAAGGAGGCCTGATGACCATAGATAGCGAATGACTTGTTAAGAAGGAATGGAGCGCGACGAGTCCGTATCGAGCAGGTGATTCGGACCTCCTCGGGAGTATCGACATCTACGCAATAACTCCACGGTTCCAACGCCACTTCCCCATGAAGCCCAGTCTCAACTCCCCGGTAGGAGGAGGCATGCCCACCCCAGGGAAACAACTCCTGCCATCCTCCCTCATAGAAATCCAGGAACATCCCCCCAGCTCCCGGCGTCATTGGCTGATAATTTTTCATCGATCTCAGGCCAAGGCGCGACTTCCACAAAAAATCTACATCCTTGGGCTTGAAGAGAAACTCATAGATATCCGTACCCTTATCAATCAGGATTGTGACACGGATCTTCTCGTTCTCCAGACTGATCGCTCTAAAGTCATTCAGTACGAATTCGCGAAGCCGGCATCCATAATTCCGGTGGTGAGGATGGGATGGATAGTTAGCCATTGTCTCTATCTTGTGGCCTTGAAGCCGCTTTGCAGTCGCCGGATGTTTAGATCGCCTGAGCCATCCACTTCAATAGCTGAACTGTTCAAAAATGCTGAAAGTTTCCACTATTAGGTCTTCAGAGTTCCTCTCATTGCCGCGAGAAGACGGGGAGTATAGGTCTCCGTAATGCGGAAGTGATCGGCAATTCGATCGAAGGGTGTTTTTCCTTTCCCCTGCTCATCGAGAACCGCATCGATCGACAGGTGAATGGAGTTTCTTTAACGTCTCGTCCATTTTGGGAAAACTCCACGCGCACTCATAACCGTTCCGCTGCTGCCATGCCCCGGCGGTCTCCACAAAATCTCGGAATGGTTTTTTGACGTCCTGACTCCTCTCCGACGCGGTCACAAAATCTTGGTAGGCGGCTTTCAGCCGCAGTTCCATAACCAGATCGATTAGGAAGCGCTTCGGGTCCCCAAATAGCAGACCATTGAGCGGCCCCGGAGTCAGTTTCTGATTGGCGGCGGTCTCGAGCTTGCCTGCAGTCATCCGCATCCGGTTAGGATCTTGCCCGGAAAGTGCCTGCCATCCCTGTACGATGAGGGGACCCCGCCCATGGATCAGGTCATCGGCAAATTGGATATAGTCCTGCTCGCCGGGCTGCGTTGCGCCGGTAGCGCCGCGAGCAAATGCAAAGGTGTTCGGCAGTTGGACGCAATGCGTCTGTGCATTGCCCACTACGCCTCCAGGGGCGCTGAATTTTCCTCCTTCAAACGCGGCATTCCCGCCAAAATTCGTCATGGGAAATGTCGGCTCGCCCTCGATTGCACCATAGTTAAAGGCAAGCGATCTTGCGGCCAGCCCAAACCGTTCGGCTAACTTCAGGTCTGTGCCGTTCGGCGGCGGGCTCAAGGTATGAATGGTAATGCCCCAAGGCCGCGGATTTACTTTCTCTGATCCTCGTCAGGATATCGACCGATGCCGCAGGTGTTCCCCAGGCGAAATTTCCGGTCTGGTAATAACGGCAATAAGCCTCCCATCCCACGTGCATCCAGTAAATCAGATCGATCCCCGGACGCAACTGGTCGAGCATTTTGCGATGGGCTTCGAAAAGATCGACAAACTGAGCATTGGTCGAGCCAGGATATCCTCCGGGATCGCTATCGATAATAGTGACCGCATCCATTTTCGCCAGAGGTCGCAGCAGCTTCTCGCGCCAATCGATCATTCGCTTGATTGCCGCAGGATCGCCGGGATTAACGAATTTATCGCAATAGAAGAAATGCCTCTTTTGGAAAGGCGCCTTGGCCGCATCTTCGTTGGCGACAAAGTTGGGACAGATGGCTATAAACGCCCGCATACCGAGCTCGCCGTGGAGCATATCGATAACTTGGCCGATCTTTTCCAGGTTAGCCCGATCGCTCGGCGTAAGGGGATTGGGCATCGTTTCCAGAAGAGGCCAGATCACAAGCGTGTTGTAGCCAAGCTTCTTCAGGCCACCGGCGTACCCGCGATAGTCTTCAAGGGTCCACGTACGCGCGGCGTATGGGTGGTTGTAGGGCCAGTGCTGATGGATGTACATCCCCACGACCTTGCCGCCGGAGATCTTCTGCCCGTCATCGACGATTGTCCGAAACTATCGCAAGCCGTGAGGCCTGCGATCCCTCCCATGCCATAAAGAAAATCTCTCCTTCTCATCTGTCCTCCCGGATTTCCAATTCGTTCATTCTTCGCTTCGGCAGTAACGCGGGCCGCCTGCTTCATTTCAGGAAGGTTGCCCGCGCGGCTTCAAGGCACTCTTCGATGTCCTCTTCCGTGTGCGAGGCCGAGAGATACCACAAACCGCGAAGAATCAAGCGTATGCCCTTCTCCCTCATGCCAGTGGCAAACTCGCGATATTTGCCTTTGTTATAGCTAAGAGTTTGGCGATAATTGACCACCTTCGATAGCGATGTAAAACCCATATGAAACATCGGGCCGAGGCCTTGAATCAGGATTTGATGGCCATTTTCGCGGGCCGCTTCTTGCAGGCCGATGCGAAGGAGTTCCGCTAGGCGGTAGAACTCCGGATAGATTTGCTGCGATCTTTTCTCCAGTTCAGTCATTGTGGCCAAGGCAGCGGCAACCGAGGCGTTCTGAGCATTCATCGTTCCCGCCTGGATCGCTTTTCCGGTCGCGAGGAGATCCATTGTCTTCTGTAGACCTACAATTGCGCTGATAGGAAACCCGTTCCCCATCGCTTTGCCGAAAATCGCGACATCTGGCGTGACATGGAAATGTGCTTGTGCGCCGCCGAGTGCGACACGGAATCCGGTGATGATCTCATCGAAAATCAGAACGGCTCCAGCACGGCTGCAGGCCTCACGCAAGCCCTCCAGAAAGCCCGGTTCCGGCAAGATACATCCGTTGTTACACATAATCGGTTCTGTGATGACTGCGGCAATCTCTGTACCCCGCTGCTCGAAGATTTTCTGTACCCGCCCCAGGTCATTCCAGGGAAGAACGATCAATTCCTCTTCCAAAACTGTTGGAATCCCGGAGGTCCATGGAACTGCATCGACGCTCGGCCCGGATCCAAAATCGCCGTCTGGCGGATTCACGCTGAATGCCACGCTATCCAGCCAACCGTGATAATGTCCTTCAAACTTGATAAATTTCGTTCTTCCGGTGTAAACCCGAGCCATTCTCAATGCAGCTTGCGCCGCCTCGGAACCGGTCACACAGAAACGTACCAGCTCGGCGCACGGGATCGTGCGCTGCAGGGCCTCTGCCAACTCCAATTCCTCGAGGTGTTGAGCGGCATAAAGCTGCCCGCGGGAATTGGCCTTTTGAACGGCATCGAGCACTACCGGATTCGAATGACCCAGAATCATCGGCCCCTGGCTAAGCGTGAAATCCAGAGACTCGTTTCCATCGGCGTCCCAAATCCGCGCTCCTTCGGCGCGCGCGTAAAAGAGTGGGTGAGGCAGCTCCGATGCCCGGAACGCGCTGGAGACGCCACCCGCCAGCGACTTTTTTGCTCTTTCGTACAGCTCCAGGGACTTCTGATAACTTCTCAACGTCTGACCTCCCCGTCAGGCCGAGCCAGCATATCTGCGCCGTTTTTCACAATCCTGCCACTCTTCTCATTTCGAATCTCCGCCGCCAAAACAAGCTACGGGCTGGTACGGTCCTCCCCAGGAAAAACTATCCAAGGGAAAGATAGGCCGGCCGATATTCACGAATGGCACCTCGGCAAAATTACCGCGGCAAACTCCGGGCATATCGAGGTGCAGCACGCAATTCAGCATGGAGGCATAGCCGGGCCGAAACAGGCTCGGAGATTTTACAGCGACGATATCCTGCTCTTCCGGTTCGACCTGCTGGCTCCGGTAAAGCTCAGGATCGATAACTACGACCGATCGCGAGGCGACAATGACCTTCAGGCGCCCAATCTCTAGTACTGCGGTGCGCCCCATATCGGCTTCTCTACCTGTAAAGACGGGTCCCTTTAAGATGAATTTGCCGTTACTCAAAAAGCCGACTCGGGCTTCGACCGCAAGCGGAGGCCCGAAGCGCTTGTCCGTAGCCGCGCCCAACAATCCGCGAAAAGTTCCTCCAATCCCGGCTTCATGCGCGTGCCGGGCAGCTTCCGGATCCACCAGGAAAAGGCACGCCGAAAGATCTTCCCGATGCGGCAACAAAACCGACAGCAGACCTGGGTTCTCGCCGGGAGCCCCTCCGCCAGTCCCGTCAAATGCCTCAGAGACGATCACCGGCCGCGACTTCTCTTTGAGCACCTTGGCTGGCAAGTCCTCGGGAGTCGTCCACTCCACATGAAATTCCGCCTCTACGGCTCCAAAGCTCATCCGCAATGGTGCGCAAGATAACCGGAACCTCCGCGCTTTCGGAGCGCGTTACGACAACAAGGCTGCTGTTGACGTCTTTTATGTCAAGCCATGGCTGTACATAAAAAAGGGAGGAGGAAAGAACCTGATCGGAGGGCAACTCACGGTCCAAACGCCTGAGGATATCTTGAATCGGCGGTCGATCCGTTGTGGCGCTCTGCGGCGGAGCAAGCAGCGGAATTGGCAAATAATAAATACAAGGGTGAAGACGATTCGTCACTACTTCATAAAGAAGCCGCGCCGCTTTTTCACCAGTCTCGCCCATATCGACGTGGGGATAGGTGCGATAGCCTACCAGTCCTTGAATCTCCTTGAGCAGCGACGGAGTAACATTAGCGTGAGAATCCTGGGTGATGACAATTGGGATCTCAGGACCGATCGCGCGGCGAACCCGCTTCACCATCTCCGCATCCGCGGAGGGGTGGGAGGCGCTTAACCATGCTCCGTGTAAGGCGAGAAGGAGCCCGTCAAACTTGTTCTTTTTGATTTGAGCGATGAGGCGATCGGCAAGAGTATCGAATGCCGAGTCTTCGATCGGGCCGGCAGATACGGCCCAGGCAGACAGGAGCGGGACCGCTTCAACGCGGAGAGCATCCAAGCCCTTCAGAAAGCCGCCTACTTCCGTATTAGTTCCCTTGCTTGAGGAGATGACTCCATCCCCCTCCTCAATTGAAAAATCCGCGACTGTTGACAGTGAGGAAGCGAAGGTATTCGATTCCTGTGTTATGCCGGCTACACCGAATCTCATGGTCTTAGGCATAGCGGAAAGGCCCTTCATCGTGAAAGAAAATCCCTCGGCTGCATTCCATCGAAGACCAAACAGACAACGGGTCAGCACCCGTCCGTTTCGGTAGGTTGGTGCAAAGCAGATCCGTCGATACCGCGCTTCACTTCCGAGACCGGGATCGGTGACCGGCCGATTCATTAACTCTCATCGGTTACCAGATCAGCTTAAGAGCCCCCTGAATCTCTCGCGACGGATAAGCCGAAAGGATCTGACCGAAGTTGGCGCCACTGGTTAAAGTAGTGTCGGGATTTCCAAAATTCGTGTGATTGAACAGGTTGAAAAACTCCGCCCGGAACTGCAGATGCAGGCTGCTGTAAATGGGGAAGTTCTTCATGAGAGAAAAATCCACATCTTTATACTCCGGACCTTTCAGCGAATTCCGCCCTGAGTTGCCCAAAGTCCCAGGCGCAGGGAACGCATAGGCTGCCGGATCGAACCATCGCGCCCTGGTTCTGGTTCCGCTGGGAAACGGGTTGGAGATTCGATTGGCTGTTTGGGTCCCGCTGACATCCCCGATATTCGCAATGTCCACGCCATTGATGACGCTCGACCAGAGACCGCTGCGCAAAGTGATGATTGCTCCCGCTTGCCACCCCCCAATAAGGTAATCGGCCGCTCGATTCACGTTCGAGCCAAACCTCTGACCCCTTCCGAAGGGAAGTGCATAAATAAAGGATGTTGTGTTGATATGAGTGACGTCGAAGTCGGAAGGCCCATATGAGAGGTTAGGATCATACGTATACGACGGCGGACCCAGAACGGCATTTGCGTCGCTCACGATGTCCAGAGACCTCGAATATGTATAAGAGTTCAGAAAGGTGAGTCCGGATTGAAACTCCCTTTCCAGTTTCACCTGCAGCGCGTTGTACGACGACTTTCCAAAATTCCTCCTCCAGGGAAACACACCCGCGTTATGCAAGGGCCTGCGTGAGTCGATCGTTCCTGGTCCCAAGACCGCGATATTTTCATATGCCGAGACGATCAATCTCCGGCCGAGGGAGCCGACGTAATCGGTGGAGAGTTTGAATTGATAAGGAAGCATCTGTTCAAAACCGGCGTTGTACTCGACCGCGTATGGATTCCTGTTGAACCGGCTGATGCTCTGTCCTGGAATCGGTGCACTCCCTGGAGGGACGGGATATGGATTGTTCAGGGATAACGTCCCCAGGGTGGTCAGGTTCTGTCCGGTGACGGATTGCGACGTCCCGAAAGGATAGACTCCCGTCGAAACGCGGATACTGTTCTGCTCAATATTGGAATTGAAGTCATAAAAGACGCCGATACCTGACCTCAATACAGTCTTCGGAGAGGCCGAATAGGCCACGCCGAATCTGGGCGCAAAGTCTTTTCTGTCTGGATTCACGATGCTGGGCCGAGGACAGTTCGGTGGGGCGCCAGTAATAGGATTCGTTGCGCACCATAAATACGCATAGGTAAAGTCAGTTGCGTTAGGCCGCGTTTGCGCGATATCCCAATCAAAAAGCGAGATCTGGTTGTGCTGGACCAGGGGAGGCGATGCGTAGACATATTGGAGGCCCAGATTGATCGTAAAATTCGGAGTCATCTTCCAGGTATCTCCGAAGTAGCCGTTGTAGATATTCCCCCAATCGTTGAAGTAGGGAATGATGGCCTTGAGCGTCGACGTTGGATATCCGAGCATAAAGCTGGCCAGCGCTTCCCCAGTTCCTGCCACGCCCGGCGCATCAGTCGTATCGGGCACATAGGCCTGCCTTGCCGCTCCCTGTGGGCTGGCAATGTGCCTGTACCTCACGTACCGGAATCCGAAGGACATCTCGTGCCTTCCAGATACTTTTTTGAAATCGCCGTTGTACTGGTAGGTGTAGTCCGGATTCGCCAATTCATAGCTAACGAACCCTGTGGAGCTGAACTGCGATCCTCCCAATCCCTGGCCGGCGGGCACATTGCCTCCAACAGTAAATTTGTTATAGAAGTTCGGCCCGACCGCCTGATCGAACGCCGCTCCCTCGGAACCTCCTATACCGGGGTTGTATAGCGGAATTCCCGATCGGTTATACCCGGCGAGTAAATCCATCAGAAAAGTTGGGCTGAAAACCTTTGTGTAATGAATCGCCACATTGGCGCCGTGATTTTGCTGCTGAGTGTCGTTGGCCGGAAGTACTCCCGGAGAAGTTTTGATCCAGTTGTAAAAAGATACCCGGCCGTAGATCTGTTGGCTCTCTGTAATCGAGTGATCCAGCCGGATGCCCCACTGATTCGCATCCTGCGTAGTCTTCTGAGAGGCCGAAAAATTCGGAGTGCCGGCGCGGTTCGGCTCCGGATAATAATACTTCAGATAAGCGGCCGCGACCGGATGAATGCTGGGAATTGTGTTGTTGGGAAATGGATTGCGCGCAAATCCCGCCGCGCAGCCCGGCACAGCGACAGTCGTCGTCGGATCAAAAATCTCACCCGCTTTGACCGGTCTGCCCAGGCAATCTGTCCCCACCACCGGACCTAAGAGGTCGGAGAAATTTCCGCTCCGCTCCGCGGCATCCGGGACAGTCGCAAAGGTAACGTCAGTCTTGTTGTATCGAAAGCCTTCATAATAGTTCGCAAAATAGGTTCGCGACTTCGCGCGACTGACAATGTGCGGAATAAAAACGGGACCGCCCACAAAATACCCGAACTGATTCTGACGGTATGGCAGTGCGCTGGTTCCAGCAAACTTATCGAAATACTCTCCGGCATCCAGTGCATTATTTCTCAAGAATTCCCACACCGATCCATGGAAAGCATTGGTGCCCGATCGCGTCACAAGATTGACATTCGCGCCCGCGGCCAGCGAAACATCGGCGCCGGTCTCGTGGGAGGCGACCTTGAATTCTTCAATAGCGTCGGGAGGAGGGCTTACCGAATAGGTGTTCGAAAAACGCTGATTATTCTCGACGCCATCAAGCGTAAAATTATTCATTTGCGCGCGCATCCCGTTCACTGCCGGGCTGATGCCGCCTGTGATGATAAATGCATTCTGCTGCCCTGTTTGGACCGGAGCGACTCCAGGCGTGAGCTGGATGAGCGAAGTAAAGTTCCGTCCATTCAGAGGCAGGCTAACCACGTCTCGATGCCCGACGACAGTTCCGATCGTAGCTTCGGTCGTGTTTAGAGCCAGTCCTCCAGCCTGGACTTTCACCGTCTGCGTCACTGCTCCGACCGCAAGCTTAGCGTCCACGGTTCGCGCCTGGCTAACGGCGAGTGTGAGCTCGGGAATAACATAGGATTCAAAGCCTGCGGCGGACACCGTAAGCGAATATCGCCCGGGTTGCACGCTCGAGAGAAAATAGACGCCCGATGATGCGCTTACGGTGGTGCGCTCCGTGCCCGTATCCAAATTCCTCAAAAGAACATTTGCTCCCGCCACCACATTGCCGGCGGGGTCGGTCACTGTACCGTTGATCTGCCCTGCGACGGTTTGGCCACGAAGCTCCGGTGCGAAAAACCAGATCGCCAGGAACATTGCGAGGACTGCGCCAGATCTCCACAAGATTCGACAATTCATCTCACTCACCCCATCCTCTTATCGACTCTGCCAGCGCGTTAGAGTCGCTCAATCCCCCCAACGCTAAAAGGCTGCGCATCCAAAGTCAAGGCTTATTTGTATTAGAGGAACAATATTTCTGTATTGCAACCAAACTCAGGAAGCTCACCGGAATCAAACACTCACAGGGCCTCTGGCATACCCCTATTTCAGATCAGAAAACGTTACGACGATAGGGCAAAAGTGTGCTGAAAAAATCACCAACTCAACTTAAGTGACACTTGAATTTCTCTCGATGGAGACGGAAAGAATTTGCCCGGAATCAGGGCTGGGAAATGGAGGTATCCGGATTTCCAAAATTTGTATGAATCTCCTGCCGAGGTGACGAGTTGTTTTGCCATGTCCACAGCCTTGAAAGAAATCACTTGCGGCTGTTGCGCTGCGGGCGATACGAGGCTGTTACGAATCTGGCGATAGGCAGGATTCGAGCCGTGATTCAGATTAGCAAGGACCGATTCCGAAGACGCCACTGCCTAGGAGCCTCTCGTTCTCTAGCTTTGAATGCACGAGAAAATCTCGAAGCTCTACACTGGCTATGGGATCGCTCTTGGAGGTTAGAGATGAAGCACTTTGATTGCATCCGTGTTCTGGCGATCGCCGCGCCACCGTGCACACTCCTCCTTCTTGCGAGCATTTTTTCCTCAGTCGCTGGGCGAGCCCAAACTCCCGAAATCCGGAACCTCGCGGGCATCGAGATGAAGGTCGACACAGCAGATAAAGACCCGGCATTATCTGTCACCGTGCCGGACGGCTCTCCCGACGATCGCACCTTCAAGATCCTCCTGCCGGAGCATGTCACCATCCGTCCGCGCGGTCAGGTTGAGGTAAAGCATCTCTACATCTATGATCACGATCCAGCCAGCAAGGCGCCGAAATGGAGGAAGGTCGGCAGTGCTCTTGAATATGAAACTGACTTTGCCCAGATCCACTTTGTAGCGCGAGCGACGCTAGTCGAAGATGGCATCCTCTTCCACTACGAGTTTGTGAACGGGGGAACGATTGACTACGACATGGCGACAGCAGTCACAGATCCACGCTTTCATGCGGTCTTTTACGATCCCCGTCTGAAGCGGACCTACGTTCACCACAAAGACGGTTTCGCGCTTCTCGCTTCTCACACACCAGAACGACTAACAATGCCACTTACGGAGTGGTTCCCGGTTCGGTATCTAGCTTCTTACACCGCTCCCATCCCTAGCGACCTCGTTCAGAGGCCCGGCGATGGCATTACCTATCGCTATAGTCCTGATCGCGTCGATGCGCCGATGATTGCAACTCTGTCCGAGGACGGAACGTGGGTTGCCGCTAGTTTTTCGCGCGATCCCGGCAACGTCTGGACGAACCCACAGCTAACGTGTCAGCATGCCGATCCCCAGGTTCCTCTACCGCATGGTGCACACGCACAATACGAGATGAAGATTTTGATCTTCAAGGGCACCTCGCGGGACGCCCTGCAGAAAGTGTCTGCACAAGTAAATGAGCTGAAATAGCTTGACTCTTGCAGTTCCAGTCTGACGCTTCGGCACAGTTGATCCGCCTTTGCATGAATTCTGCCCTTGCAGAACGAAGTGGAGAGCGAACTGGATATCGCAAAACAAGCCGCGAATCAGGACGCGATCGATTCGGCTGCGGTTGCTGTTAAGGAGAATCCAGGCGTTGACTGAGATCAAGCCGATGATGGAGCACCGCGGTTGCCGCCTGAGCATCACCTATCCCGAAAAACTGCACATGCAGGTACGAGCGACTCTGCTGGCGACGCTCGTTGTGGCAGCGGAAGGAGCGAACCCAGAATCAGCGAGAGCAGGACTCTCCGGCGAGGCGAAGCGGATTCGAACTTTCTCTAGGCTTTTCGGACCATACCCTTTTGCGAATAGCAGGAGCAAAAGGCATGTGTTTTGCAGGGAATTGGGGGATTGTTGGCTGTAATCACAAATTTAAACAGACTTAAGACTTTATGGTGGACCAAGTCGAGAGCGAACCATTCTCCACCGTCGAATCTCGTCAACAAACCCAATTTGGGTCCAAACTGGTCCAATCTCGCATTGCCGGTTCTGCGGGCAGAATGTGTCAATGAACGCATTGGAGATGTATCACCAACTACGCACAATCAAACCCTCCCGGCAATTGTCCGATAAGCCCGTATATCGGACATGTGGATCGTTTCCGGATTTCCGGTTACTCGCCCGCGACGAGGTTGAAAAGCGCCAAAAGAGCAATTTCGCCCTCTTGCCCGGATAGTGGTGAAGGGCGGCTTTATCCCATCTGTAAATGACGAAGGTAGGGAACGCTGGCCTTCATCATTGGCAAGTCCATCTCGACGAAGTAATTCTGAACGCCGCCGGTCTTGGCCGCGTTAAAAATTCTTCTCCAATCGAGAGTGCCTTGACCGACTGGCACAATTTGCCGCGTCTTGGCCGACCAGCCTTGGACGTGCATGGAAATAAAGCGACCGAGATATCTCGTGAAGTACTCTGTCGCATCATACCCTTCGCTGATGGTGGACACCTGGAATTGGAACTTGACGTACCTGGGATCGAGAAGTTGAAACAGAAGGTCATAGGTACGCTGACCGTCGACTTTAGTGAGTTCGAAGTTCTCGTTGTGAAGGCCCTGCACGATCCCGGCCGCCGCTGCCCGCTCACCCATCCGGTTGTATTCGTCGGCTGCGCGCTTCACGTCGTCCATGGTGGGATTCCTGGGGCCATCCAGGCTGGGCACGCACATTTGCGTCAGTCCGAGATCCTTCGCCCACGCAATCCGGCCCGCCTGATCCTGCCGGAGTTCATTCATGGAGAAGTGACTGCTGACGCATGTAAGACCTGCATCGTGCAGAATAGCCCGAAGCTGCGCCCCGCTGAACTTGCTGAGCCCGGCGAATCCGGAGTCGGCGTAGCCCACGGGCGAGCACAACTCGATCGTCTGGAATCCGGCGGAGCTAAGCTGGCGAAGCGTGCCGGGAAAGTCCCTGGCGATCATTTCCCGCACCGGCCACGTCTGACACCCAATGGGCAAGCCGAGAGGACTGGCGTGCAGCACTTGCGTTCCCGATGCAAGCACCCCGCTCAATACGGCGCTAGCCGATGCGGTCCTGATGAATTCTCTTCTGGATACTGCCGCCATTACTGCCTCCTCGCGCGTGATCTGCGACTTCCATTTTAGAGCCCCAGGTCGGGACAGGCTCTGTG
>CAWGLF010000001.1:0-20515 GCA_963823295.1 uncultured Acidobacteriota bacterium | reverse complement strand
CGTTTGCGAAGGGTGGGATGAAGATGCAGATATACTCCGGCCATGCCCACAGGACTAAAGCGTTTCTACGGAGCGGGCGATCTGCACTTCATAACCTTTAGCTGTTATCAACGCAGACCTTATCTAAACAGTCCTGAGAACAAGAGCGTTTTCCTTTCCATCCTGGAGCAAGTCCGGCAGCAATACAGGTTTTTGCTCACTGGGTTTGTCGTAATGCCGGAGCATGTCCATCTACTGGTGAGCGAGCCGGAAACAGGTACCCCGTCATCGGCAATGCAGGTCTTGAAACAGCGAACAGCGAGGTTTCTGAATCCAGATGGCTCCTCGCCCGAGAGTCCGTTCTGGCAGGCCCGCTTCTACGACTTCAATGTCCGGACAGAAGAAAAACGCATCGAAAAACTTCATTACATGCATCGCAATCCGGTCGCCCGCGGACTGGTCGCATCTCCGGAGCAGTGGGAGTGGAGCAGCTTCCGGCATTATCAATCCGGAGAACCCGGCCCGGTCGAAATCGACTCGCGCTGGAACCAGCAATGGACACCGGAATGAAGAATCTCACCCTTCGCACAAGCCGCGAAGGATCGGGCACCCGGCAATATCGAAAAATTGGGGTATGATGGGCGACGTGCTTGGGCACCATCGTTCCAGGTGCAACAAGACCTTGCCTGCGCAGAATAAATCCCACTCTTACCTCCAAGGAGCACGTTCATGTTCCGACCTATCGCCGTCTTATGTATGCTGGCCATCCCTATAACTTTGCCCGCCCTGCAAAGCAACTTGCCAATCGTCAACCATGTCACGGAGAACACCGCCGGGACTCAGATCACGATTTCCGGAACCGGCTTCGGCAACTCCGCGCCCGCCGTTACGCTCGACCAGCAAAGGCTAACCGTCGTTAATTCGAATGCGACAAGCATTACCGCAACTCTGCCTTCCGCAGTTCCGGCTGGCTCCTATCTTCTCGAAGTGCAAAACAGCAGGAGCCGCATGCTGACTCTCTTTGTGGCCGCGCTCGGCCAGATAGGCCCTACTGGGGCGCAGGGGCCGGCAGGTCCTCCCGGACTGATGGGCCCGCAAGGATTCACCGGACCATCGGGGCCCACCGGGCCGCAGGGGGCGGCAGGGCCGGCGGGACCGGCGGGACCTGCGGGAACAGGCGGACAAGTATGGTCGGCCAATATCCAGATTCCGATAACCCTCTCCAGTGGGTACGGCGCGCCGACGGGGTCAAGCACCGCGTCAACAGACCCGAGGCCGGCCACGTTTCAGGTGCCGCAGGCATGCACGGCGACAGGGTTAAATGCGACGGCTTTAAACGGGGACGGGACCCTCGGGAACATCGGTCGATTTACGGTGCAGCTAGTCGCTGGCGGAACGCCAACAGCTCTACAGTGCGGGATTGAGCTGTTTGGCGGTGTGTTGACGTGCAGCTCCAATGCCACCGTGCCCCTCACCGCGGGAACACTGATCTCCCTGGGTTTGTCGAACATCTTCTCCGATGAAGGCGGGGTCTTAGCGGTCAGCTTTCAGTGCAACTGACCGCACATTTTCCCCGCCGGGTGCCCCATCCTTCGCGTCGTTTGCGAAGGGTGGGATGAAGATCTCGGTATACTCCGGCCATGCCCACAGGACTGAAACGTTTCTACGGAGCGGGCGATCTGCATTTCATAACCTCTAGCTTTTACCAACGCAGACCCACGCATCCGCTCCCTACCGGGCCGCAGGTCATCGGGCGAGTCATTCTGACCCTGAGCGAATTCGAAGGGGAAGAATCCAGACAATCGCAGCCATCGGAATGCATTACCGAATCTCACGAATCTCCATCGGTTTTCCCCAACCCTCCGCTAAATCTTTCCAGGCGGGATTCACCTCATGTATCAGCGCGAGCTTCTTCGCCCGCGTCCAGCCTTTGATCTGTTTTTCCCGATGGATTGAGACTGCGATAACGCCGATTCCTGGTAGAACACCAGCCGATTGCAATCGTATTTGCTTGCAAAGCCGGGCCGAAGTTTTCTTTGTGCTCCCGCACTCGTCAATACAAGTTGCTGGTCACTCCGGTGTAGAGAGTTCCAGTTCTTCCCACCAGGATATAAACCCAGCCGCGTTTCATGACGCAGGTATCACATAGCCTCGAATCCCACGGAACGGTCAAGGCAGATACCTGCCGATCGATTCCCCCTGTTTTGCTATTCTGAACCTACACACATCGCAGCATGAAACCGCCCATCCTGAGCCAGGTCCCTAAGCTTGGCCCCCTAAGCTTAGTCAAGGATGGGTTTTTGGCGTCCGCCGGCAGCGCGGACAGACGGAACTCCTTTGAATACAAGAATATACCCGCAAGTTCAACATTAAGAGCAATTTAGCCCCGCTGCCGCTGGCAATTGCCTTTGTTTGGAAGAATTTAGCGCATTTGTACCGGGGGGGCACACCCCTCTGCTCTGGAGGCACCATGGTATCTTCGCGCTGCATTGGAGGATGAGGACGATCCGCAGGTGCTTCTCATTGCATTGCGGCAGATTGCCGAATCCAAAGGCGGGATCGCGAAAGTCGCCAAAGCCGCCGGAATCGAACGCGAGAGCCTCTATCGCGCTTTGTCCGCCAAAGGAAATCCCCGGCTGTCCACATTGGTCGCGGTAACCAAAGCGATTGGTTTGAAACTTACAGTCGAAGCCGCCTGAATCCACCCGGCCACAAACCTCCCGCCGGGTGCCCCATTCAAGCCCTCTTTTGGCTTGAGTGGAGAAGAGGGACTGCTGGCCGGCATCGGATCTTCAGAAACAAACATGAGACGAGACTGCCGCCGTCTATGTTCTTCTCCGCAGGCTTTCGCTATGGCTGGGGAGTAGACTGTTGCTTCTCGGTGGCGGCCTTCGCGTCATCTACGTCCGACTTGTCCCGTTGTTTGTCTGCTTTGGCCCTGCTCTTCGCGGCTTTTTCCTGTTCCTTGAGAGAATTTACCCGATCTTTTTCCGCTCTCTTTCTATGCTTGTCCTGCCGCTTGAGTTCTTTGGTTTGCGCCTTGTCTGCTTTGCTTCCGCTGTCGTCCGGCTGGGCTGTACTTTGCATCGTTGTCGGCTGGTTCGCAGCCGGGGGAGGTGTCTGGACCTGCGCCCCTGCCATAAATGCAGCAAGCAGCCAGGCGTGGGATGCAATGATTCGAGTGATTTTCATGTATTTGCCTTGGGAAGGTGCTTTTCGAGAGGTTGAAGATCGAGGAATTAAACTGAATATCGCAATGTTTAGTATATCAGCGTGAGGATATTCCGCAGCTAACTATGGCCTATCTGGCGCTGGAATGGAGCACCCGGCACCGGATCGGCAGGCGGGTCGCCCACATTTCATTTGCCTCCAGAACAACATCGGGTACCTGCCGATCGATTCCCCCTGTTTTGCTATTCTGAACCTACACACATCGCGGCATGAAACCGCCCATCCTGAGCCAGGCCCCTAAGCTTGCCAAGGATGGCTTTTTGGCGTCCGCCGGCAGCGCGGACAGACGGAACTCCTTTGAATACAAGAATATACCCGCAAGTTCAACATTAAGAGCAATTTAGCCCCGCTGCCGCTGGCAATTGCCTTTGTTTGGAAGAATTAGCGCATTTGTACCGGGGGGCACACCCCTCCGCTCTGGAGGCGCCATGCCAGGTGCCAGGTGCCCCATTCGAGTCTTCTTTTAGCTTGAGTGGGGACGGAGTTCCATTGCTGGGCAGGTTTGCCCACATTGGATCGAAATTCGCCGCTATGTCACCCGAGCAGGAAAGGACACTTTCGGAGAGTGGCTGGCCAGCCTAAAGATTTGCGGGCGCGGTCAGCCAGAGGAGCGCCGGATGCCAAGCCATAGCGCAATCGCGCCGATTTCAAAGGTGACACTATATTCCAGCACCAGGGGGAGAGTGCCCCTGAGCGTCCACCACTGCGGATCGACATACGCAAACACGCTCCATGCCACGGCCAGCACCATCAACACCGCAACTGCTGTGATGAATCCGTAGGCAGGGATCGCCCGACGATTTCTCGCCATTTTGATGCGGTCAGCCGACCGCAACCGGACGCGTGCTGCGAACTCTGCGGGTATCGCGACTTCCGGCTTTTGCTGAAGCAGGCACGTCAGCAACAGATCTGTACAGGATTCGCAAGTTGCTAAATGCTCATTTTCCGCAGCGGTGAGCTCCGGTATGAAGTCCCCACCCAGGGCTCGCCGGACAGCCTCGCAAATCATCTTGCAGGATGACCGCAATTTGCTCGTAAGTGCATTCCTCCTGATGGAAGAGAACGAGAGCTTCGCGCTCCACCGCACTCAATTCCGCCAGAGCGCTCTCCAATTGCGCCCGCAATTGTTTTTCGCTCAATGAGTGCTCGGCGCCCCGTTCCCGGCTGATGAGGCGATCTTCCCAGCCGGCCTCCACATCGCTCAAAGAGCGGTTGCTCTGTTCCAGACGCTGCCGCTTCCACTCATCCTGCGCCACATTCAGAGTAATCCGATAGAGATAGGTGGTGAGCTTGGCATCTCCGCGAAAATGCTGCATGCCCCTGTAAAGCCGCAGGAACACCTCCTGCGCGAGGTCGTCTATGTGTTCGCGGCTGCGAACCAGCCGCGTCAGGGTGCGAAAGACCATCGCCTGATGCTCGCGCACAATTTCTTCGAACTCTGCGGGTGCCGGCAAGTTATCTCAGACTGAACTTTCGCCGAGAAGTTTCATCCTTGACGTTGAAACTTTTGAACCGGCCCCCGGTCTAACGCTTCCAGAAATTAAAGGAGGCAATGTCATGGGTGACATCATCGTGCCGATCGCAGTATTTGTGATGGTCGTGGCCATCATTCTTATTGTGAATCTCGCCAACTATTACGTGCGCAAGCTGAAAAGCCGGGAAAGACTGGCGGCGATTGAAAAGGGATTGCCGTTGCCGGAGGAAGATTCGGTCACTTCCCTGGACCCACGCAAATC
Source organism: uncultured Acidobacteriota bacterium (assembly GCA_963823295.1). GTDB lineage: Bacteria > Acidobacteriota > Terriglobia > Terriglobales > Acidobacteriaceae > JAKAAZ01. The sequence continues at coordinate 15,569 of CAWGLF010000001.1, read as the reverse complement.
CGCGGCAAAAACCCGACTGGCAGGCATCATCCTGATTGCGGCAGGAGTGGGCACAGCTTTGGCCTTTGTCATTCTGGCGTGGGTCGTCCAGCAGCGCCACGTGCTGGCGGTGGCTGCATTCGCGGTCATTCCTTTCGTCATTGGGATCGGCATGCTCGTCGATTATCGACTGCAATCGCGCGCGCTGGATACCGCTGAAAGCGAGAGAGGCCTGAACCGGCTGTCGGCCTGAGGCTGCAGTCCTTGGCAGCCGCAGGAGTTCAGGCCCATTTTCTGCCGAGTTCATCGAGGCCTGCTTTCCCCAGGTCTTCCGGAGTCATGGCAAGGCGAACCCGAATGTCGGCATTGAACGCAAGGAACCACGGCTCTGTATAAGAGGGAAGCCTGGATGCATCGGCCAAGTCCACGATCAGCAACCCGCTCCGGCGACCGTTATTATCCGTGAAATAGACCGCCTCCGGCTTGAGCTCGTCGAGAATCTTCTTCATTTTCGTTCCCGCGCTACCGTCTTTCACAGCGGCGTTAAACGTGTCGTGAGGAATCGTAACCTCGAGAATGAATCGCATGTGCCACCTCATTTTTAAAAATAGAAACAACGCTGGTTTCTCTTCATATCCGCAGTTAGGGGAATTTTTCGAGCGGGACAGAGCGCGCCCCATTAGCAATCCGGGCCACAATTTTGTCAAGCATAAAAGACCTTTTATTTCAACAAAAATTCAGGAACATTTCACGGCCGCTAGCTGTCTAATCATATGTGGTCCAGTTCTGCTGCAACCCTGGCAGGCCGCAGTTGAGAACGGCTTCATGGACTGATATTCTTGAGGTAACCGCATGTCCGCGGCTTTCGCTTTGGGAAACCTGGCCGGTGTTATCGGAATTCGAGCGGAGGATGCTGACCTCACCGCTGAGCTGCAGGCTGGCTCGGAAGAGGCGTTTTCGCTCCTGATTGCGCAATACCACGCGCCGGTTTACAGCTTGATTTCCCGGCTTCTCAAAGACCCGTCCGACGCTCCTGACGTGACCCAGGATGTTTTCATCAAAGTATTCCGCGGGATTCGCAACTTCCATGGCGACTCCAGCCTGCGAACCTGGATTTACCGCATCGCGCTGCACGAAGCTTCCAACCAGCGCCGCTGGTGGTCGCGGCATCGCGGCCGCGAAGTGACTATTGAGGCAGAACCCGACGGCGCGGAGCGGGGCCATTCCATGTCTCTGAAAGACATGCTGGTCGATAAACATGAGTCCCCCTTCGAAGCGGCGGCGCATGAGGAAATCCGCGCCCGGGTGGAGGCGGAGCTGCGGCAGTTGCCGGAACCATTCCGAACCGTCGTGGTGTTGCGCGATCTGGAAGGTATGGCCTACGAAGAAATTGCGGAAATCCTGGGGACCCAGCTTGGCACCGTAAAATCCCGGCTGGTACGGGGCCGTGCCATGCTGCGGATTCGCCTGCGGGATTTTATCGCGCGTACCCGGCAGCGGCCGACTGTGATTTCCAGCAGACCCGCACGAGCGGCGACCGTGACCATGCGCGTCGATGGCTGCAAGGAGGCAATATGACCCCCTGTTCCTCCACGCGGTCGCAGTTTTCGGAATATCTCGACGGAGCGATTTCCGGCGCAGAGATGCAGTCGATTGCCGTCCATCTGGACCAGTGCGACGCATGTGCGGCGGAATTTGCGGAGTGGCGGCATATGCAACGCCTGCTCTCCAGCGTCGGCCCGGCGAAGGTGCCGGAGGACCTTGGATTGCGGCTTCGCGTGGCCGTCTCACATGAGCGCGCCCGTACCGCGCGCCACCGGCTGGATATTTGGCAGATGTACTGGCAGAACTCCCTGGCTCCTGTGCTGGCGCGGGGCGCGGCTGGCCTTGCGACCGCGATAATCCTGCTGGGCACGATCGGCCTGATGATCGGTACGCCTGCCACCGTGGCCGCGAATGAAACCGTGGCCGACAGCACCACCACGCCACGATTCCTGTACACCATCGGAGCAGCCGATTCGCGCGTCAGTTTCCGTGATCCAGTCGTTGTGGAAGCGCAGGTCAATAAGGCCGGCCGGGTGTATGGTTATCGCATTCTCTCAGGGCCGCAGTCCCCGGCCATCCGCCAGCAGCTGGACAATTTCCTTCTGATGAGCCACTTCACGCCGGCCCAGCTTTACGGCTTTCCGGTGTCCAGTCACGCGGTTCTTTCCTTCTCCAGTGCGCCCCGGCGTCGGGGATGACTCCCGTCCGTTGCGGAGTCCTGCTCCGAATTCAAGTTGCCACAAACGGATAAGCTGTTCATTTCCGTTCACGCTCTATCGTGAGATGAACGCCGGATCGAGTTATCCGGAAAGGAAATGCCTTCGTGAACCACCGGCACTCGCTGTTTCCTATCTGCATCCTCTTGTTTGGTAGTGCAATTTCTTGTTTCATCGCGGCGGCCGAGCATTTCGCATTGGAGCCGCCCCCAAAAGCTTCCCAGCAGTGGCCTTCCGAACCGCCGCCCAATATTCCCTTTCAACGGTCCACCACGATTACCGGCATCTCTTTTACCGGGAGACACGCCTAATACGGCCATGCGGATACCTGGTACCCTTCGTGGGCCGCAAATGGCAATCTCTACTCGCCCTGGACAGATGGAACGGTCAACGGCGTGAAATCTTCTTCTGGGAATGGCAAGAGCGCGATCACGGGATTCTCGACCATCGTCGGGAACGATCCTCTTCACCTGAAGATCGAAGAGGCCGCAACGTACCCGGCCAGCGCCGAACCGTACGGCGGACGATATCCGGCGGGCAGCCTGGTTTACGACGGCGTCTGGTATTACGGAAGCTATTGTCTCTATCAGACGCCGGAAAAGCACCTGAACTGGGACATTCTCGGCCCGTTTGCGGGCTTTCGCTATTCCACCGACTACGGGAAGACCTGGCATCCAAGCCCCCACAGTTGTGCCCACTCGCTTTTCAACGAACCCAGCCATTTTGGCGGTAAAGTGAAGTTGGGCGTGCCCCATATCGTCGATTTTGGAAAGAATATGCGGTATTCGCCAGACGGTTATGCATATCTAGTCTCACAAGGGGCATCGGATCCCGACCCCCAGCCGCGCGCCGCCAACCTGAGCTGGATTACCGGCGATCAGATCTATCTAGCCCGCGTAAAACCGCGCATCCAGACGATCAATGACGCTTCGCAATACGAGTATTTCGCTGGCCACGACAGCCGCGGCCGACCGGTTTGGACCCACGATTTTGCAAAAATCAAGCCGCTGCTTGACTGGAATAACCACATGGGTAGCGTAACCATCACGTATAACCCTCCATTGAAGCGGTATCTGATGGCGATTACCGACGGCCATACGACTATTTCAAAGTTCGACACCTATATTCTCGAAGCGAGCCGAATCACTGGTCCGTGGAAGCTGGTGGTTTATATGAAGAACTTTGGGGAGCAGGGCTACTTTGTTAATTTTCCATCGAAGTTCATCAGCCGGGATGGCCGGACGGCGTGGCTTTCCTACTCGGCGAATTTTACAAATGGACCAAAAGGCACCCATTACTCATCTAATCCTCCAGGAAGCGGATATTGGTGGACGCTCGAGGAAGTGCATCTGCTGGGGCCGCGCGGTTCAGAGTTAATGCGGACGAAAGGAAGCCGGTTTCCCTGCTTGAGAGGGACAGCCGACCCGAATTCGTGATATTCTGTGATGGATTGGGGACGTGCGCCCTGGCGTCATAAGTACGCCTGCCAACCGGCCTGCCGTCGCGGCTTCGACCGCATCCAGATTGTCTCGCCCACGGACACACTAGAACTCTCAAAATGAAGCAATCTCGAGAACAGGGGCACCTATTGGCAAACGAAAAATACGAAGACGACATTCAAAAGCTCATCGACACGGGCAAGGAAAAAGGTTACCTGACCTTCGGTGAGGTAAACGATCTAATCCCCGGCGAGATGAACTCCGCCGATGATCTTGACGATCTGATGACCACCATCGGGACGCAAGGGATCGATCTGCTCGAGGACCAGCCCAAGCTGGCCGCCGAACACGACGAGCTGGATAGCGAAGACAGCGAAGACGTTGAGCTGGATCTGACCCCGGGCGCAATGGAAAAAACCAACGACCCGGTGCGCATGTATCTGCGCGAGATGGGTACGGTTCCATTGCTGACGCGCGAGGGAGAAGTTGAAATCGCCAAGCGCATTGAGCGCGGTCAGATGCGGGTGATGAAAGCGATCTCGCGGTCGTCGATTGTGACTCGCGAGGTGATTGCGCTCGGCGAGGATCTGAAACGCGGTGTGCGCAGCATCAAGGAAGTGGTGACTTTCGATGAGGAAGAGCTCACCGAAGAGATTCTGCAGGCCCGCACCAAGGCGACGATCGCCAGCATTGATAACCTGGTGAAGCACTATAAGAAAACCCAGCAACTGCGCGAAAAGCTGGAAGGCATTAACGCCAAGGAAAAAGGCAAGGCGCGCGAGCATCGCCGGACGCGCTGGTCGCTGGGCCGTGAACTGGTGCTGGTTTCACGTGCCATTCGCGAGCTGAAATATACAAACTTTGAGCGCAAACGGCTGCTCGACAAAGTCAACAAAACGGTCGACGCGATGCGCGCGCTCGATCGCCAGATCAAAGCTCTCGATCAGAAGCACGAGCAGTCCAAAAGCGAAGAAATGCGCAAGGAGTATCGCCGTCAGCAGCGCAACTGCAAGGGCGATCTCGATAAGCTCGAAATCGATGCCGGGGTTTCTGTTGCGGAGCTGAAGCGCACGCAGCGGGAGATGATCCAGGGCGACATGGATGCCGAGCAGGCCAAGCGCGAGCTGATCGAGGCCAACCTTCGGCTGGTGGTTTCGATCGCCAAGAAATATACCAATCGCGGATTGCAGTTTCTCGATCTGATCCAGGAAGGCAACATCGGCCTGATGAAGGCGGTCGACAAGTTCGAGTACCGCCGCGGCTACAAATTCTCAACCTACGCCACCTGGTGGATTCGCCAGGCGATTACACGCGCCATTGCGGACCAGGCACGCACCATCCGCATTCCGGTGCACATGATCGAGACCATCAACAAGCTGATCCGCACCTCGCGCCAGCTAGTGCAGGAACTCGGACGCGAGCCGACGTCGGAAGAGATTGCTAAGCGCATGGATATTCCTGTCGCCAAGGTGCGTAAGGTGCTGAAGATTGCGCAGGAGCCTATCTCGCTCGAAACGCCGATCGGCGAAGAAGAAGATTCCCACTTAGGAGACTTCATCGAAGATCACCAGGCAGTGTCTCCTTCCGATGCCGTCATCAGCGTCAACCTGAAGGACTATACGTCTCAGGTTTTGCGGACCTTGACGCCGCGCGAAGAACGCGTCATCAAGATGCGTTTCGGCCTGGAAGACGGCTCCGAGCATACCCTGGAAGAAGTTGGCCAGAGTTTCCAGGTGACGCGGGAACGGATTCGCCAAATCGAAGCCAAGGCGCTGCGCAAATTGCGGCATCCATCGCGCTCGCGCAAGCTGCGGGCATTTCTCGACGGAGTTCGCGAGGCATAGCCACACTCGCATCAGCAATATGAAAAGCCGCTCGCTCGAGCGGCTTTTTCTTGCGCAATATCGATGGAAGCGGGTGCTCCAGGTTCCGCGAAGCTAACCTGGGTCTCTAAATTCTAGTGTCTAGCTCATTGAAGGTGCTTCTTTTTACTAACTTGCATCATTCATCGCAGATTGCAATTCACTTGCAACGGAAGAGATAGCGTTCGCCACAACTGAATTCTCATCCCCAAATCCATTCAGCTGGTGGACACCCGGCTCGCGGCGAAACCATGTTGCCTGTCTCTTGGCGTAATTGCGATGTCCTTGCTGCGTGGCCGCAATGGCGTCGGGCAGCGACATCTCACCGGATAGCAGCATCGCCGCCTGTTTATATCCCAGCGATCCCAGGGGGCGGCAATCCCGGCCATACCGGGCCAGCAACCGTTCCGTTTCCTCCACCAGTCCGCGGGAAAACATCTCTGCCGCCCGCTGATTAATGCGCCCGTAGAGGGCGCCACGCGGCGGATCCAGCCCCAGGCGCAGAACGCGATAGCCGCGCAACGAATTTCTTCCTGCTTCCCAGGCGATCGACATCGGCTGCCGCGCCGCCAGGGTCACTTCAATGGCACGAATGATCTTCGGTAGATCGTTGGGATGAATGCGGGCCGCCGAAGTCGGATCAAGCCGCGTCAAGACTCGCGCCAGATAGCCGGTGCCTTGCTTTCTCTCTCGCGACCGCAGCCGCTCCCGCAGCGCTTCCGAGCGTTGCGGTCCGGGGAAGAGACCGTCGAGCAGCGCGCGCAGATATAAGCCAGTTCCCCCGGCCACAATCGGCATCTTACCTCGCGCGACAATCCCTGCCAGCGCGGTGCGGGCATCGCGGCTATAGTCTCCTGCGGTGTACGGCTGATCGGGCGAAACCACATCGAGCATGTGATGAGGCACCCGCGCACGCTCTTCCGGCGATGGCTTGGCGGTGCCGATTTCCATCTCCTGATAAACGGCCACAGAATCGCAACTGACAATTTCGCCGGAAAATCGCTCCGCCAGTCGGACAGCAAGAGAGGTTTTTCCGCTGGCCGTCGCTCCGTGCACCACAACAAGAAGCGGCTGTGTTTCCGGAGAAGTTGCTGCGACTACCACAGCCTCCACCAGCGGGCCAGAAAAATGGCATGCCGGCCGGCGCGCACCGCGCTGAAAAGAAGAATCGCGAGCGCGATCCACAAGAGCCCGATGGCCTGACGGCGCCGCAACTTGCGTTGTTCCGGAGCGATCATTGAGGCGTGAACTCGCCTGTTTGTTCGTTGTAGAGGAAATAAAACCGCAGCGCGAGATACGGTCCCTTGAACTGCTTGGGCAGGGGCGGAAACGGCCCGGCGCCGGTGATGCCGCCCCACGCCGCCCGATCGAGCGATACGTCGCCAGAGGGCAGCACAAGCTGCATATTCTTGATACTGCCATCCGGCAGAATGATGAACTGAATGGCGACTTTACCCTTTTTCAAAAGTGGGGGACGGGCGGCTTCCGGAATCAGCAGGTCCCAACTGGATTGGGTGGCCTGAATGACCTTGCGCAGATAGGGACCAAAATCCACCCCCATGGTGTCGCTCAGAACCTCCACCCCGGATTGCATACCGGGATGCGCCACCGGAGCGCCGAGTCCGTTCTCTCCATTGTCGCCGTTTGATCGCGCGGCGTTGCGCTCGGCCTGCCGGATCATTTCTCCGACGGATATACTTGGCTGATTGGCGGCCTGCTGTTGTGTTTTGGAGGGTCTCTGGGCGGCCTGCTCGCGGGCCTGCATGGTTGCATTGGGCGCGGAGGGAAGCGGCTGCTGTTGTGTCTGCTGACGGGGCGGCGCAGGTGGTGCAGCCCGCGCCTGCTGCTCCGGGGCAGGTTGTGCCTGCTGCGGCATTTGTTGCGGTCGCGCCTGCTGTCTCGGCTGCGGTGGAGGCGATGGTCTTCCGGCGCGGCGCATCGCTTCCAGCTGGTCGATTGTCTTTTGCTGCTGCGTGGGATGCTTCGTCTGCGCCGCATGATTCTGATCGGAGATGATGTTCGTCGGCTTCGGTTTCTTCTTGATCAGGTCCGGCGGCATGTTCAGATAGACCTGCTCTTTTTTCTGCTGTGGCGTCACCTGCATCGGATTGACCACCGTGGCCTGTTGCAGAAACTTCCAGCGCGGACCGTAGAAAATCCACCAGAAGACAAGGAGATGCAGGATGACGGAGACCCAGATGGCCTCGCGCACCCGCGCCGAAAACCGCGCCCCTTCAAGATCATCGATGACTTCCAGCAACTCATGCGGCGAGCGGGAGTCATACCGCGAGGGCAGACGGTCGAGCTTCGGCTCTACGGGGTTCTCGGGCGGACTCGGGGGTGTTTGCGTTGCTGCCATCGAAAAATTGGACGACACCAGCTTCAGAGTAGTTTCACTCTATCGAGCAAGCATCCATTGCATGGTACTTATCTGCAATTGTCTCATTATTCGCCGCGAAGTTGCTCGATGCCGCAAATACAATGAAGTAATTATGCCGAACGGTTTTTCGCGATCGCGGATTCAGATTTTACTTCTATTCCAATGAAGGAACGCCACGCGAGCCGGTACACATCCATGTTGAGAACGGCAACCTGGAGGCGAAATTCTGGCTGCATCCTGAAATCCGCGTGGCCTACAATGATGGCTACGACGCCCGAACTCTTCGCGAGCTGCTGGAAACTATCGAGATCAACAAAGATCGGATCGAGAGGGCATGGAATGAATTCTTTCGTTAGAGCAACGCGCGTTCATTTCGATTCAGACAGCATGTGGGTCGATCTGAGTGACGGCCGGACAATTGGTGTGCCGCTGGCGTGGTTTCCCCGTCTTTTGCGCAGCAATGCGGAACAACTCGAGCAGGTTCGGATTAGCAGCCGCGGCTTGCATTGGGAAGCCCTGGATGAGGACATTTCCATCGCGGGCCTGCTGGCCGGGCACAGTGACCGCACTACGGAGCGCAAGAGTCTGGCTGCTGCTTCCGGACGGTAAAAATCCACGAATATGAACGCCGTTGTCATCACCGTCAGCGACTCCTGTTTTGCCGGCCTGCGGGAGGACCGTTCCGGGCCGTCCGTCGAAGCACGCTTGCAACAGGCGGGCTTTGACGTAAAGGGAATTCTCATTGTTCCCGATGAGGCGGAGCGCATTGCGACGGTTCTACGCCAGCAGTCGGAATACGCGCAGCTGATTGTCACCACCGGAGGCACCGGAATTACGCCCCGCGACGTCACGCCAGAGGCGACGCGCTCGGTGTGCGAACGCATCCTGGACGGCTTTGGGGAGCGGATGCGCAGCGAAGGATCGAAAACCACGCCGCTCGCCGCCATGAGCCGCGCCGTTTCCGGCACTCTCGGCCACAGCCTGATCGTCAACGTTCCAGGCAATCCCGAAGCCGCTGTGCAGTCGCTCGAAGCCGTGCTGCATCTATTTCCTCATGCGCTTGCTTTATTGTCCGGAGATACCCGGCATCCGGAGCAGCCCCGGCACGCAACCAGCGAGACCGGGCGCCATGTACGATAAATCGACGCTTCCTAAGACACTCTTTTGATACATAAGCTCTTATTGCGTTTCCATCATTGGGAATTGGTTCTGCTGGCCTTCCTGAAGCCGCTGGGCTTCTGGGCTATCGGCGTGCTCGCCGCCATTGACGCCAGCTCGCTTGCCATTCCTATGGACCTGGTCATTGCCGGCTACGTGTGGGGTGACCGGCGGCATTTCTGGGTTTATGCGGTAATTGCGGCGATGGGCGCGGCCGTCGGCGCGCTGCTTCCTTTTTATATCGGCCGGGCAGGTGGAGAACTCTTTCTGTTAGCGAGAGTGCAGCGTTCAAAGTATGAACAGATGCGGGCGCGCTTCGACCGTCACCATTGGTTCACTGTCGCGGTACCGGCGGCCATGCCTCCGCCATTCCCTTTCAAGCTGTTTGCCTTTGGCGCAGGCGTATTCAATATGCGCGTGCTGCCTTACATGGGAGCCGTCTTTTCGGGACGGGTCGTCCACTACATGGTGACGGCCCTGCTGGTCTTCTACTTCGGCCCGCAGATCATGGATGTGGTCGGGCACGGAGCCATGCGCCATGCTTTCGCCATAACACTCGCCGTCACTATTTTGACGGTCGCATATTTGTTTTACGTGTTCCACCGGCGCAGACGCCGCAAGCGTATGGATGAGCCGGTATCTCCGCTATAGATATGGAGCAGACAGCTCCAGTGCTTTTGCTCTATGGCGCCGATGTCTTTACGAAGATCGGATCGATTTTGTGAAAAGGCCGTCCGAATGGTCGGCCATCTCCCGCGAATACGCCGTAAAACGCATCATGAAAGCTTTTCAACTGCTGGTAATCGCCAAGAGGCCGGGGGCCGGCATTGCCGCTGCCTGGAGAATTTTCGGGCAACAGGAATTTTTGCAGCAGAACCCGGCGGAAGGACTTTCCATGATCCTGGCTGGCCGCCAGATGCACGGAAAAATAAGGCCGTGAGGTCTCTTCGTCCAGGCCGTCCGCCGTGTCATAGAGAACCGCGACTGTTCCCTTTTCGTTCACCGCTACAGCGGGAAGAGCCGATTGATGTTCTGTACCGCTGACGAAGTGAGGATCGCCCGGCACCATCCAGCCATCTCCGCGATCCACGAGGCGCACAATGGCGAGCCGATCTCTGTCCACCGTCTCGTCGAAAACGCCGTAAACGACATATACATCCCCTGTTTTCGAATCGACAGCGAGCGCGTCGATACCTCCCCGCAGACGATTTGCGCCGCCCAAGATCGCGCCGGGAAAGGGCTCTCCAAAGCCATAGGTGTAGATGTTTTGATGGCTGCAAACCTGGGCGACGGAGATTCCATCGGGGCTGCCGTTCAGGTCCCAGGTAGCCCCGCCATCCACGGACCGATTCAGCACGTAGTTCACCGGAGAAGCGGAGGAACACTGAATGGGAGCGGCGGTTTCGTGCACGCTGTAAATCGCGCCGGATCGGTGATCGGCTGCAATCCGGAGCCCCGGATTCCCTCCAAACGAGGTGGAAGGACCGGGTGAAGAATCGACGGTGAAATCGAGGGGAGGCTTCGCTTCCGCAGCCGCGACCTGCATTGCAGACGACTGATAGGCGACATAGACGCGATCGCGCCGCGGACGGCTCGGATCTTTATTGACGATGATCCAGGGCTGATCGGCGGGATTATGGTGATTTGTCGGCTGAGTGACGCCGCCTGGCGTCAGCCATTGCCAGGATTCGGCATGGGCAGGGTCGGCGGTCGCGCCGCTGACGACTTCGCCCTTCTCGGCCGCTTCCGGAAGAGCACCCGGCTCTTCCGCCGGCCCGCTGCAACCTCCGCCCTCCTCGCCACTGCCATCGAGCAGAAACGTGCCGTACAGTATGCCATCGCGTCCGTAATCGAAGGTTATATCGCAGGGCGATTCGACGAGCACGCCTTTTCGCACTCCGGGCGGAGGAGAGATCGCATGCTCCTTTGTCCACAATTGCCCGCCGTTGCGCGAATACCAGAGCGGCGCGGGGCGAAACTGCGTACCGTTATCCAGCAGAGTCCAGGAGCCGGAGAACGCCGAGATGACGATCCTGCGGGGATCCGTGGGATCGATAGCAATGCCGGGCTCGGAATTGTAAAACTTGTCCGTATTTTTCAGGTTGGGATCGGTGTTGCTGACGACAACGTCGCGCAGGAAAACCCGGGGAAACGCAGGATTCCCGCGCAGCTCCGTATTGCCAGGCTGCAAGCTGGATGCAGTTGGCGTCTGTGCTCGGAGCTGCACGGTTCCGGCCAGCAGGAAACACAATGCCCCTGTAACGAAGAATCCAGCGGTTGGGAATGCACGAAAGAATTTCATCGCGAGGAAGTATACAGCGAAGTCGAGGGCAGAGCCAGATTTTTATGGATAGTGTTATTCAAGTTGAAGGATTGTGCAGAATAGTTGAAGGATTGTGCAGGATAGTTGAAGGATTGTGCGGGATAGTTGAAGGATTGTGCGGGATAGTTGAAGGATTGTGCAACACGTAGAAGCCGTCAAGTACTACCACTGCAGTAGGATGAGGGGAAAACCACAAGTTCCTTCGCTTCCCACCCCGGTTTCGCTCAGGGATGACAGCGTTTTGGCGCTCGCTACGAAAAAAAACGGCAGGTCCCTCGACTCCGCTTGGCCAGTTCGCTCAGGCGACACGCTTCTCGTATAACGCGCTCCGGGTGCGCTCCGGTGGGGATGACGGCTGCTTTTGAGGGAAACCGAAGATTGCTGAATGCTATTTTATCAATTCCAAAGTAATCACAACGCCAACCACTCAATGCGGCGGAGATGTTTCCGGGGCATCCGTCGCAGCAGAACTCCCGTCTTCCACTGTTCGCAATTTCACCGGGTAAGAAATGTCCGGCTTACTCAGCGGGCCAGTAATCGTGATCCGCGACGGTGTGAGATGCAGATCGAGTATTCTTGCAAATGTGATCGTTCCGGTTACGGACTGCGCCGCACCCGGCAGCACCGAAGGTCGCGGGCTGCCGACCGGCCGGTAGTTTCTCTGCGGAACCATTCGGCTTGAATTCAGCACCAGCTTTCGATCGCGGATTATTCCTTTAGCGTCCCAGCGTTGAAAGCTTTCCGCTTCCGTTTCAGCGTCGGCGAGCGCACCGGCAGCAGGCGTGAAAGAGCCATTCCTCCACACGATCGAAAATTTCCCGCTCGCGTTCTGCGCCAGATCGGCTGCCGACCAGCCTTGAGTTTTCAGGTCGATCTGCATCCCCGCCGTGCCGGGGCCCCACTGCTCGTTCCAAATGGCGGCAACGCTGTCCGGTTCGATGTTTTCCAGTTTTGCGCGCAGCGTGTAAACCGGCGCACCATTGCCCCACTGCATCGAACCGACGTCGCTTTGCATCATCCCATTCGTCGCCGGCGCATTCGCAACCGGATGACTCTCCAACCCGGAGAATGTGCCGCCAAAGATCCTGCCGGAAATTGCCAGCAGTTCCGCCTGATGCCCCTGCAACCGCAGCTTCAGCGTCGCATTTTTCATAGATATTCGTCCTGCCGACAAGACATCTGCGTTCAACGTGCCGAAGATTTCGGGGACCTGCGGGGATTCTCCGGCCCAGGGTTGGATCAGGTGCAGCAGACTGGAGGTGTTGCCGCGAAGCTCCGCCTGCAAACGGCTCGCGTTCAGGTCCGAAGTATGCAGTGTGAAGCTCCGCGCACAGGCCGAATTTGCAGCGGGGCAGGGCGTCTGCCACTGGATGCTTCCGTCAAATGGAACGTGAGCCAAAGTTCCGTTCAGGTCGGTCCACTCCACTCCTGCGGGCGAGATGTTTACCCGGGCGGAAGCAAGCTGAATCGCAAGCGGAAGCGCTGCCAGTTTCAACGTGGCATTCTGAATCTGCAAACTGCCCGTCCAGCGGGATGGAGCCAGTTCGGCAGGCGCAAAAGGTTGAACAGACGAGGTGTCCTGAATCGCACCCGCCACTTCGGTCGGCCCGGTGGGTTCAGAATGCGGCAGCCACGTGCTTTCGGACAGGAGCGCCAGTTGCGCGCTGCCGCGAATCGACTGCACCTCGCCAGAGATTGCCGGAATCTTCAGAGACTGCGCCAGTTTTGCCAGCTCCGCCAAATCCGCGCTTCCGGTTATCTGCAGCGCAGATCCGGCAGCGGTCATATCGCCGGTGATGGTCGCCGGAGTCGCGGCCCCCAGCGAGACATGGACCGGCATCAGCTCCCAGCTTGTCTGCGGGCCCGATTGATCCGGAGAAGATACCAGCAGTAATGGCGCTATCGTGAGGGGCCGATCAAGATGCGCCAGCTTCAAACGCAAATCCGTCGAGCGAAATTCTCCCGTGCACGCCTGCAGACTATCCAGGCGCAGCGAAGTTTCATCCGCCCAATCGCAGTTTGAATGTCCATTCACCTGACCCGATACCGACGCATCCGCAGCAACGCCGGGATGAATGTGGCCCAGCAGGTCGAGAAAAAAACCGGCGGGAGCATGCTGGAGCGTGATTTGAACCAATCCGGCTGGCTTGCGAGGGAGAACTGGGGCTTCTGTCCGATGTCGATTCCTGCCTCGTTTCGCAATCGACGAACCGCCGGCAAGAACCGCGCCATTTTCGCTCCCCACTTGTCCGGCCAGGTGGCCGCGCAATAAAAGTCTGCCGTCGCCAACGGGTGCAGCGCACTCGATCGAATCGAGCCCCCGATTCCCACGCACATAACGCGCTTTGCAGTGTGCGGAAAGATCCATTTCGGAAGCCGGAACGAACTCGGCGCGGCGAAACTCGTCGACACCAATGTCCGACACTACCGTTGCATCCGCCAGCGTCCCCGTCGCCCTGGCCGTCCAGTCCACTGTGCCTCGCCAGCCGTCATCCTCGCCGTGGAGTAGACGGCTGATCTCGCCCAGCTGCACTCGCCGCCACCGCAGGCTGCCGCGGATAGGTGCGTTCATCAGCATTCCGCCAGTGCGCAGTTCTCCCTCACCGCGGATGTCCCCGGCATCTTCCACCGTCAGGTCTGTTCTGACGGGCCGTGCCTTGATACGCATGTGCCAATCGTGCCTGGACTCTTTCCAGAGCGCCAGGTTTGCCTGTTCCAGCGAGAAAGGCAGCTTCTCGGCTCCAAACTTAAAATTGATCCGGGCGTCCGTTGCCTCGACATAAGGAAAAGGCATAGGCGTGCTGTAAGCTGTGCCCTTGCGGCGCTGCAATGCCGGTGAATTGCGCAGCAGCGATTCAAAATTCCAGCGGCCCTGTGCATTACGCACCAGGTTCACGCTCGGGGTATCAAACCGCAGTGTTGCAATCTCCACTCGGGCGTGCCATAAAGTGCTGGGCCGCAGAATGGCGGTAACGGTTTCGGCCGTCATCACCGGTTCCGCGCCAAAGGCCGGGTCTTCGGATATGGTCAGGTTGTGCAGCACAAAACCTGGCAGCGGAAATAATTGAAGTTCCACCGCTCTGGCTTCTACCGGTCGCCCCAGGCCGGCGCTGACGGAACGAATGATGCTGCGGCGGAAGCGGCCGATGTTGATGAATGGCGGAACAATCACCGCCAGAAGAAACAGCAACACCGCGACAATCAGTAAACCACGACGCAGGTTCCATCCTGAATCTCACTCCTTCCCGCTATTCCGGTATTCGGGCGCACGGATCGGAGGCGGGCGGACGCGACTCTATCAGTGGTTGCATGTACTGCCGGATATTGCGACGGATACGCATCAAAGCACGCGATGGAACATTCGACGCCAGCGTGTCTGATCGAAGAAATGGACCACGATGTGTCCCATGAATCCGACCCGGTCGCTGAGCGAGGTCTTGTACATCTGATCTTCCGGCGTGACGAAAGACCAATAGACGAACATCGGGCGGCCAATGATGTTCGCGCGCGGCACGAAGCCCCAGTAGCGGCTGTCGAGCGAGACCATACGGTTGTCGCCCATGGCGAAATAATCCCCTGCGGGAACGACTAAATCGCCGTTCTGGATATGACTCGGCAGGTTGACCATCCAGGTGGCGGTTACGCCGGAGCCCTCAGGCGGCGGCACCGCGGGAAAATCATCCCGGTAAGGGTAATACTCATCGTTGGGATTGCCATCATCGGACGGCAGCGTGGCGTAGGGCATGTTCTGCATCTTCCCGTTCAAATACACCACGCCATGCTCCAGGTGCAGATGATCGCCGGGAATCCCGACAACACGCTTGACCAGGAAATCCTTAGGCTCGCCCGGCTTGTAAAACACAATAATGTCGCCGCGCCGAATGTTGCGGTAATGGACGAATGGAGCCCAGTGCGCCGGGGGGGCGAAGCTGACCCTGTCAACCAGCACGTGATCGCCAATCAACAGGGTTTTTTCCATCGAGGACGATGGAATTTCAAAGTTCTGGAACACGAACGTGATGATGAACAGGCCGACAACCAGCACGGTACAGATAGAAGCCAAAAATTGAAACAGATTTTGTTCCTGCCGTTGTTGGGAACTGTTTTGCGGGACAGAATTACTAGCCAAATTCTCTCTCCGTTACTGTAAAACTTCTCCGGCGCACT